>JBDTSP010000001.1:0-586673 GCA_039931065.1 Pseudomonadota bacterium
GTCTTCACGCTGTCGTTCCTCGACTGCATCTGCTGCGGCTTCGGCGCGGTGGTGCTGTTCTACACCATCGTCCAGGCGCAGAAGGGCGCGCAGGAAATCCTGCGACTCGACAAGCTCACCGGTGAAGTGCGCAAGCTCGAAGAAGAAGTGAAGGACGGCACCAGGAACCTGGTGGTGTTGCGCAATACGCTCGAGAAGACCGATGAAGACGCGGCCAGCGCCGAGGCGCGCGCTTTGCGCGTCGCGAAGGAATTGAAAGAACGCCGCGAGCAGTCCACGGAATTCGACGACGAAAGCCTGGCGCGCCGCGCGCACATCAATCAGCTGAAAGCCGACATCAAGTCGATGGAAGAGGGCATGAAGCGCCTGCAGGGCGGGGCCCTCGACAAAGGCCCCGCGGGCAGTCGCGTCAAGGCGTTCCGTGGCCGCGGCGACCGCAAGTACATCAGCGCGCTGCGCGTGAAGGGCAAACGTATCCTGGTGTTGCTGGATACCTCCGCCAGCATGATGGAAGACGACGTGGTCAAGGTCATCCGGCTGCGCAACCAGCCCGAGGCCGCGCGCCGCGCCGCACCCAAGTGGCGCCGCGCGCTCGACATGGTCGAGTGGATCACCGCGCAGTTGCCGGACAACAGCCAGTTCCAGGTTTATGGCTTCAACGTCAAAGCCAGGGCCGTGCAGGGCGACTCGCAGGGCAAGTGGCTCGCGTCGAACGATCCGCGCGTGATCAACAACGTGCTGACCGCCACCCGCAACATCACCCCGGGCGACGGCACGAGTCTCGTCAACGCATTGCTGTCGGCGCGCACCATCAACCCGCAGCCCGACCAGATCATCCTCATCACCGACGGCCTGCCTACTCAAGGATCCGTGGCGCCGTCGCGCAAGTTCATCAACGTACGCGAGCGCGAAAAACTGTTCGACGATGCCGCCAAAACGGTGACGAAAGACATGCCGATGGACGTGGTGCTGCTGCCGATGAAAGGCGACCTGCTCGCGGCGCACGCGTACTGGCGCCTCGCGCGGCGCACCGGCGGCTCTTATGTCATCCCTTCGCGTGACTGGCCCTGACTATGCATAAACGCCGCGAATTCGAAGTCTTCACGCTGTCGTTCCTCGACTGCATCTGTTGCGGCTTCGGCGCCATCATCCTGCTGCTGGTGTTGACCGACGTCGGTCAGCCCAAGGTCATCGAGCGCAGCGAGAAGGATCTCAAGGGACAAATCGACGCGTTGCAACGGCAGTTGTTCGACCTGCGCGGCGAAACCGACGTGCTCAATCGCGAGCTGCAGGGCCGCATCAAGGTGAAGACCACCGAAGAGCTGAAGATCTCCGCGCTGGCCGGCGACTTGAGCAAGATCCGCGGCGAGTTCAAGGCCAGCAAGGGCGAGGCGTCGGTGACCAACATCGTCGAAACCGAATTGGTCGCCGCGCACCAGACGTTGACCGCGGAGATGCAGCGCCTGCTCAAGAACGCGCCGAAGCGCATCGACCAGGTGGCCGCGGTGGGGGGCATCCCGGTCGACAGCGAATACATCATCTTCTGCATCGACACGTCCGGCAGCATGCAGACCGACAACTGGGAAAACGCCCAGAACGTCATGAAAGAGATTCTCGACATCTACCCCAAGGTCAAAGGCATCCAGGTGCTCGATGACGAGGGCAAGCCGATGTTCGCCAGCACCAAGGGGCAGTGGTTGCAGGATTCGCCGGTTCAGCGCGCCAAGATCATGTCGACGATGGTCAACTGGAAGCCGTACAGCAATTCGAGCCCGGTCGAGGGTATCGGCGCCGCGGTGCAGGGCTGGTGGTCGGCCGACAAGAAGATCAGCGTGTACGTCATCGGCGACGACTTCACCGGCGGCTCGATCGAGGCGGCGCTGGCAGCGGTACGCAAATACAATCCGGTCGATCGCCAGGGGCGCCACCGCGTGCGGATTCATGCGATCGGAATGCCCGACGGTCCGAATTCTCCGCCGTTTATCAATGCGCGTTTTGCTGCTCTAATGCGTGCCATGTGCGACGACAACGAGGGCACCTTCGTCGGTCTCACCACCGGCGGTCCGAGCTGCTCCATCAAGGTCGACGTGCTCGGTTCGCCCCGTTGCATCAGTTAGACGGACCGCATCAGTTGGACCGAACGGGTACAGGGGACAAGAAATGAACATGCGCCGTCTCTCGCCGATCTTCGTGTACGCCGCGCTGGTAGTCGCGACCGGTTGCGCCACGGTCGCGGTGCGGCCCGAGGGCGATCTGCCCAAGCCACTTATCGTGGCGACGCCGGCCACGGTCGGCTTGGTCGTCACGCCGGAGACCAGCAACTACGTTCACAAGGAATCGCGCGCCAGCGTCGATTACGAAGCGCAGCTCGGCGCCTCGCACAAACACATCGTCGAGGAGATCTTCAAGGCCGAGTTTGCCGAGGTGAAGTTGTTCGACAGCGTCGACAAGGCGCGCAGCGAGCCCGGGTTGTTAGCCATCTTCGAACCGCGAATCGAACAGTTTTCGTTCGCCAACGCCAAGGAAACCGGCGGCGTGTATTGCGCGGTCACCATCCGTTACCAGATCCTCATCTACGCGCCGACCGGCGAACTGGTCGACACCTTGTCGCTGACGGGTTACGGCAGCGGACCTGCGCCCAAGATCGGCAACGGTGAGGAAGAGTTGGGCATCGCGGCGTACGCGGCCATGCGCGATGCGGCCGCGAAATTCCTGACACAATTCCAGGGGCTCGACGTCGCGAAGCCCCTGCTGGCTTCACAGCCTCTGACGCCGAAGGCCCAGCCGCTGCCGGGATCCGTGGAAGCCGTGGCCGCGGAGGCCGACGTGACGATCGAAGCGGTGCCGATCAACGATTCGCCGGTCGCGGCAGCCGCTACTTCTTCGGCTCTTCCTTCGGGTCAGGCGCCGGCGGCTCCGGAGGTTTCTCCTCCGCCTTCCCAGATGACGTCCCGCTTTCCGACGACGTCACTCTGATCAGCACACGCTCGATGAAGACCACGTCATTGGTGGCGACGGCCGCGCCGTTCTCGATGCGCGGCGCATAACGAGACCGCCGCATCGAAGCAACCGAGTTGCGCACGATGCCTTCGGGCACATCCGTGGTCGGTGAACTCACGTTGTCGAGCCGGCCATCCCGGGTGACCGTGAAGTGCAACTCGACCGCCTTGAGTTGGGCCTCTTTCGGGTCGAGCTGCGAACGATCCACCGAACTGACCGACGGCCGGTAGGCGAGCACTCGCGGCCACTCGAGCAGTTTGGTGTCGCGCGCATCGGTCAGCGACTTCCAGGCCTCGGCATAAGTGTCGTACGCGCGGCGGGTGTTGTTGGCAACCAGGTACCAGTCACCCAGGTCGGTGAGCACTTCACCGCGCAGTAAATTGTCGGTGGGCTGGACGGAATCGATGATCGCGAGGGCGGCGGTCAACGAGGATTCGCCGCGTCGCTGCTGGCTGCCATCCGAGAACACCGGCGCACCGTTGTTGCCGGCGTTGAACGTGGCGCCATTGTCCGCGCCTTCGATTCCGTAGAAAGCCTCGAGCCGGAAGGAACGGGCGATGCCGCGCAACGGCGGGATGCGCCGCAGATCGTCGTTCGCGCCGCTCTTCTGCAGGATGGCGAGCGAGCGCTCGTAAGTATTGCGTTCGCTGGTGTAGCGACGGTCGTTTTCGAACCAGCGCGCCAGCTTGTCGAGACGATCGAGCAACTTGACGGAGGTGCGGCCGTAAGCCGCTTCCTCGACGCGTAACGCATACCCGGCTTCCTTTTCGGATTCGGGGTAACGGCCGGTTGCTTCGTAGGCATCGATCAGCGCGTCGATGAATTCAATCTGGCCGATGTTGAACAGCCCATCGTTGTTGCGCGAGAGGTCCGCGGCGCGTTTGAGGGCGACCACCGCGGCTTCGGGTTCGTGCGCGGCGAGGAAGCTCACACCAAGGCCATGCAACGGACGGATCTGCTGTTTGTCCGCGTTCGTCGACTTCGCCTGCATGATGCGCAAGGTGCGCTGGTAGTTCTCGATGGCGGCGGGATAGTTGCCGAGCTTGTAGTGAATGGTCGCGAGGTTGGTGAGCGGATTGGTGAGCTGCAGCTCGTCCGGCCCGTATTGTTCCTCGGTCAGCTTGACCAGCTGCTCGGCCAGCGGCTGTGCTTCGGCATATCGTTTCGCCTGGTAATCGGCGAGGAACTGCTTGTAGATCGTGACGCGCTCGGTATCGCTGACCGCGCCGGCCGGGGCGACCGCCAACGCGAATGCCACGGCCGCGAGACCGCCCAAATATTTTCGTGCTGCCATGGCGCCCGACTCTACCGCTTTTCAAACAAGTAATGCGATACCAGCCACTCGCGGCCGCCGTCATAGGCCCACAGTTCCGCGCAGGACATGAAGAACACTCGCCAGTACACCCACCAGCGCAATGCCGCGGCGTCACCGTAGGTACGCTCGAACAGGGGAAATAGTTCCGCGCGGTGACGATCCATGTTCTGGAGCCATGCTTCACTGGTGAGCGCGTAGTGCCAGCCGGGGACCTGCCAGTGTTCGACCAGGCGCACGTCGCGTTGGAAATACAGCAGCAGGTCATCGCTCGGCATGATCCCGCCGGTGAAGAAGTATTTGGCCATCCAGTCGGTTTCATCCCGGACTTCGAACGGGTACGCGTATTTCACGTGCGTGAAGATGTGCACGAACAACGTGGCGCCCGGGGCCATCCACGAGGCCACCCGCGCCAGCAGCGTCTCGTAGTTGCGCATGTGTTCGAACATCTCCACCGAAACCACGCGTTGAAACTCCGCGGCGGGCAGCTCGAGCCTGTTGACGTCGCAGGTGATCACCTCGAGATTCGCAAGACCGCGGGCGCGCGCCGTCGCGTCGATGTATTCCTTCTGCGTGCGCGAGTTCGAAACCGCCGTTATACGCGCTTTCGGGTAGTTAGCCGCCATCCACAGGCTCAAGGATCCCCAGCCGCAACCGAGCTCGAGGATGCGCATCCCATCCGCCAGCCGCGCACGCTCGCAGGTGAGCGCCAGCATGCGCGCTTCGGCGGCGTCGAGGTTCTCGGCGGGCGGCGCGCCCGGGTTCGGGTAATAGGCGCTGGAGTACTTGAGGTTTTTGCCGAGCACCCGCGTGTAGAACTCCGTCGGCACTTCATAGTGCTGCTCGTTGGCCGCCGCGGTTTCGATGGCTACCGGACTTTGTTCGAGTTTGCGGATGAATTCCATGAGGCGTTGCTGCTGGCGTTCGGGATCGCGCTGGTCTTCTTCGCGCAGGCGCGCGGCCAGCAGTGAGCGAATTCGGCGCCGGATCAGGAAATCCGGAACGATGTCGCGCTCGAGCAGGCGCATGGAAAGCGAAGTCATCGGGCTCCTTTGCGGGGTGCCGGGGTGAGGTGACGTAACACGGGTTCGAGAACCCGGAACAGGACGAAGGCGGCGAGCGGCGCGAGCACCAGCCAGCCGAGCGTTGCGTGCACGATGGCGGTCGCCAGAACGGTGACGGCGTTGATCAGCCCATGCGACAGCAACGCGAGGCCGGATTCGAGCGTGACCGGGTATTTCGGCGCCTGCGCCAGCCATTCACCAAATCGCAGCAGCGGAATGATCAGCAACAGTTGCAGCGGCGTAAGTAGATAGTTCACCAGCTGGATGGCGGGCATGTTGAGCCGCAGCGCCAGTGCCACCAGGGCGCACAGCGCGGTGGAGACGCCGAGCACCGGGACGAGGCCGATGACGATGCCGAGCGCGAGGCTGAGCGCCAGCTGGCGCGGCGTCACGCCCTGCTTGAGCAGCGCCAGCAGCGGCGCGACCAGTCTGCGTTGCAGGAAATCACGCATGGGATGTCAGGCGTTGCGCATTGACAGCAGAGTCCCCATCGAGTCGGCCCTTTTGAGGCGCGCCAACTGCCGCAGGACGTAGGCCGACATGGCGATGTTGCCGAGCGCCATGATCGCGACGAACCACAGGACGCGCGGCAACGCGCGCGTCTCTTTCCACAGGACCCAGACGTAGAAGGTCAGGAACCCGTAATACGCGTCGATCAAGGTGGCTATGGTCCACAGGTTGTCTGGCGCGGTGGTGAGTCCACCCCAGTCGAACACCGATTGCCGGGTGCTCGCCCAGGCGGTGAAGGCCGCAAGCGAGAGGCAGATGAACCCGAACAGGAACTGGAGGGTGCGTTTGTGCATCGCGGAGCCCTGGGGTGGTGAGGTTGCCGATGATACGGAAGGCGCTGGGCGTTGGATGCACTGGCGCAGGGCTGCTCACCTTCCTACAGATCGGGCGAGGGAATTTGCGATGATCAGCGCAACAGGAGTGGTGAATGCCCAAACAGATCGGTTACGTCGTCGGAAGCCTTCGAAAGGATTCGATCAATCGCAAGCTGGCGACCGCGCTCGTCAAGCTGGCGCCACCGGATTTCAATTTCAAGGAGCTCAAGATCGGCGACCTGCCGCTCTACAACCAGGACGACGACAAGGCGCAGGCGCCGGAAGTGTTGCGTCTGAAGAGCGAACTGCGCGCCTGCGACGCGGTGATCTTCGTGACCGCCGAGTACAACCGTTCGATTCCCGGCGTGCTCAAGAACGCGATCGACCACGCATCGCGGCCGTATGGGCAAAGCGCGTGGAGCGGCAAACCCGCGGGCATCATCGGTGCATCGCCTGGAGCGATCGGAACCGCGGTGGCGCAGGGACATCTGCGTACGTGTCTCGGGTTTCTCGACATGCCGACGCTCGGACAACCCGAGGCATACATTCAGGTCAACGAGGGATTCTTCGATGAGGCCGGCAACGTGGCCAACCCGGAGACCCGCAAATTCCTGCATACGTGGATGGACAAGTACGTCGCGTGGGTGAAACGGCTCACGCTGGCGAACTGAACCGCCGTCCCGCGAGTAATTGCCAGTTTCGGGTAGATATATAAGTGTCTCCGCGGGTGGCACTCGTGGCACAACGCCGCGATGCCGCTCGCCAGAACCCTGAACCAGTCATTGATCGAACTGCGCCGTCTCGGCTCGGCGCCTTTTCGACGCGCCCGAGTCGTCGAAGTGGCGCACCTCATTTCACGCCTGCTCACCGCTTCGCAAACGGTGGCCATCGAACAGCGCCTGGGAGGCACCGCATTTCGATTGCATTCGGTCGAGGCGCGGGCGGGCGCGGACGCACCCGCATTCACACTCACCTGCGTGCTCCATTACCCGACTGCCGCGGAACTCACGGGTGCGGAGCAGGCCATCGCCGGGCATTTGTGCGATGGCCGGACTGTTCCGCAGATCGCGCAGCTGCGCGGCGTTTCGGTGAATACCGTCAAGTCGCAGGTGCGGCAGATCTTCCGCAAGCTCAACGTCGAGTCACGCGTAGCGCTGGTGCGCAGGTTGTGCCCCTGAAGGTCCGAGGGGGTTGGGCGAGGCTGGCACCACCGCTGCCTGGCGCCAGCCTTCGTTCCATTAGTTAGGCAGGTGCCGGAAGAACACGTCCACCATCAGGACGCGTCCCGGCTTTCCGCGCTGCATGGCCCAGGCCCAGTAGGGAATGACGTTGCCCGCGGCGTCGAAGTGTTTGCGCAACTTCGGAATCGTTTCGAGCGACGAGATTCCGTAGCTCCTGAGTGTGCGCATTTCGTCGTACGTGGATACGCCGTCCGCATCGACATCCACCCAGATGCGCAACTGCGGCCAGACGGCATCCGCCGCCGTGATGAAACCGTCGTCGTTGCCGCCGAGCTGGCGCGCGTCGTACTGCGCCAGGCCCACGAAGCCGTTGGGCGCGAAGCCACCCCGGATGACCATCGGTGTGCCGACACCAAACAACTCGGCGCCATCGTCGACCAGACCGTTGCCGCTGCGATCGATGGCGAGGAAACCCTCGTCACCGCCGCGCCGCAGCCATTGCACGTGATCGCGAACGCCGTCGGCGTCGACATCGAAATACACGCCGACCCCGGGTGCGCCCAGATTCAAGCCGTCGTTGCCGAGATCGATGACGATTGGGTCGCAGTTGGAGAGGGCGTGGCAGACGTTGCCGGCGCCGAGCGCCGCGAGCGCGACGCCCGTGAGGAAAGTCAGTTTGAGATTTTTCATGGGTACCGTCCTTGGTAGTGATGAAACTGTGCGAGAAAGTCTGTTACGGAAAGCAGCCCATGCCTGTGTCCGAGTCATCCGAGGTGCCGGGGACGATCATGATGAAGAGCTGCGTGCTGCCTTCGGCGCGTTCGCCGTTCCCGGTTTGAAAGGAGATTCCGCCGGCGCCGACGGAATATCCGCCCTCGACTGCCTTCGCGGTCCAGTTGTAAGTGCAGCTGAGCGTCGTTCCCGCGGGGACCTCGTTGTAGCCGGGCATATTTACGATGGTCGGTATCCAGTAAGGCACCGTTGTCGTCAGGCTGAGACCTCCCGCCACATTTTCCGCCGAGAGGGTGCGCTGGCCGCCGGTCGGCAACATTGCGGGGTGAGCGCACGTTGCCGTGAAGGTGCCACCGGCGGTTATCCGGTTGTAGTTGGTGGATGCCGAGACCGCATGACCGAGGGAAACTCCTGCGCCCACACCAACCTGGTGAATCGGCGTGACGATTGTTCTGAGCGTTACCGCAGAGGCATCGTGGGGTGTTGCGAGCATGAGCGCCGCACCGAACAGCGCAATCAGGCGGACAAAAAAAGCTTGTTCAGTCATGGCGCTTCTCCATTGGCGCTGGCGGTCACGAGTTGCTCGAAGTTCGGTTGCCGCACGGTGGCGAGAATGTCGGCGATTCCCCCGGGTTGATCGCTGGGCCCCCAGATGTAGGTAGGCTGACCTTCCGCCGCCACCGACAGCAGGACGCGCGCGCCCTGCGCATCGACGGATTCGAGCAATCCGGCCGTCCACTCACGGGTCGCCTCAGCGGCAGCACGTTCGCGTTGGTACACGTACGACAACACCAGGGCGTCCGGAACGGGGCGTTTGAGTTTGTCGAATTTCCGCACGAGCCGGCTGAAGCCGAGGGAGATCGGCAACGTCTTCGCGCCCACCGCGGCGCGCACGTTGTGAGAGGCGACGTAAGCTCCCATCTTCACGGCTTCGTTCCTTGCCATGCCCCGATTGATGAGCTCCCGGGAATAGGCTTCCCATTCCAACTGAGGCAACAGGCCCGAGAGCGCCTGGTCGAGCCGGTCCCATTGCGGAAATTTTTCGAGATCGATGGAGAAGCTGCCGTCTCCCCGATCGACGAACCCGACTGCCGACAGGTCGCCGAGTGGCCGATGCACGTCGATCGACTGCTGGATCTGCCAGGCCAGATCGAACCGCTCGCTCGCCAATGCACGATTGGTGATGAGCTGTTCCGGGCCCGCGCCCTGCAAGGCAACGAAGCGGGTCGAATAGGATTGGGCCTGGGTGCGCAACGTGCCGGCATCCTTCATCAGCGGCGCGCTCAATTTCTGGTCGAACTCCGCGGCCTGGACGTTACCCGCCAGGCTCGCGAACATCAGCATGAAACCCGCCGCGGCCCGCAGACGCCGCCGGCCTTGGCAATAACTGGATGAATTCATATCTCACTCCTGTGTTGGTGAATGGAAGTCCTTTCCCACCGCGCAGCTTATTCGCCGGGCTTTCCGCCGCATCACCCGATCGGGTGACCAGCCGGCATTTATGAGGTGAACACAGAGCTTCGCGGGCCTTCAATATTTCTTGTTAAGCTTTGACGCGTGAGCACAAAACCAAAAATCGCGCTCGTCGCGGGCGCCACCGGACTCGTTGGCGGCTACCTGATCGACGCACTGATCGAAGCGCAGGAATACGCGCGCGTGTTCGCCCTTTCGCGCCGTCCCATGCTGAAGGAACACCCGAAACTCGCCATTCGCATCGTCAATTTCGACCGCATGACCGAGCAGCTCAAGGGCCTGACCGCGAACGATGCGTTCTGCTGCATCGGCACTACCATCGCGGATGCCGGGTCGCAGGAAGCATTCCGCGAGGCGGACGTCGATGCCGTGTTGCTGTTCGCGCAGGCGGCGCGCGCCGCGCAGGCGACCCGCCTGGTGGTCGTCTCGTCCGTTGGTGCGGATTCGAAATCGAGGAAGTTCTATTTGCGCACCAAGGGCGAGATGGAAGAAGCGGTGTCGGGCCTGGGGTTCGCCTCCGTCGACATCATGCAGCCCAGCTTGTTGTTAGGCCCTCGCAAGGCGATGCGACCGCTCGAGATCACGGGCCGAGTGTTCGCTCCGCTCGTCAATCCTCTGCTCACCGGTACGCGCGAACAGTACCGCGCCATTTCGGCCGAGACGGTGGCGCACGGAATGGTGGGTGCGGCGCGGCGCGGCGGCCGTGGTATTTACCGCTACACCTACGGGGCCATCAAGCAGCTCGCGCTGATCAAGTCGAGCCAGCCCAATCTCGTCCCAATGGCCAAAAAGAAGCCTGCCTGAAGCCGGTGCAGCCGCAACCGTGACGCGGCACGCATTTGCACTGCCCCACATTTCGTAAAGTCAGGGCGATATCAGGGACGCTCAGGATGCGTTGCATGGACGCAACCTTTGCCCACGGGAAGTTGATGAGCGGCAATCCGTACAGTTCGGTCTTGCGCAGCGGTCTCACGCGTCGGCTGTGGGTGATCATTTCCGCTGCCATGCTCATTCCGGTGGGGCTCGCGGTGTTGTCGCGCTGGTTCGACGCCGAGGAGCGCCGCGCGAGTCAGCAGAATCAGGGACTGATCACGCTGTCGCGCGAGAAGGCCTCGACTCTGCTCTTCAATTCCCGCGGCACGCCGGACGATTACGCGCGCGGTCTCGAAGGCCGTTACCTGGTCGTGCTCGACGGCACCGGGAATGCGCGCTTCAGCAGCAGCCCGGTACCCGAAGATCTCGTGCAGCTGTTTGGCCGGCGCGCGCCACACGCGGTCGATGCGCCGGGCGGCACCACCATCCTTGCGTGGTATGCGTCTGGGCGCGAATGGCGTGGCGCGATGACCTACGTGCCGCCGGACACTCCGGGCGATCTGCTCTCGGCCAACACGGTGATCGTGTTCGCGCCCGAAGCGACCTTCGGCGCCGCACTCAGCGAACTCGCCTCGATCTCGCTCGGCCTGGTGCTGCTCGCTTTCGCGGTGGCATTCGCGGTTGCGGCGATCATCAGCGAACGTTATCTGCCGCCGCTGCGCTCGCTGCAGCGTGGCCTCGCGCGCCTGCGCGAACGCCGCTTCGAATCGCTGCCGCGCAGCACGGTTGACGAATTCGCGCCGCTCGAGCGCGAGTTCAATCTCACCTCGCTCGCCCTGCAGCGCGACTGGCGCGCGTTCGAGGTGCTCGGCGAAGTAGACAGGGCGTTGCTCGCCGCCAGCGAAATCGATCGCGCACTGGACGTGGTGCTGCCGAAGTTCCGCGAGCTCACCCGCAGTCAGTGCGTGGGCGTGATCCTGCTCGATCCCACCGCGCACGCGCACGGCCGCATGTTCATGGCGGCGCTCGGCGCGGACGAACTACCGGTCCAGCGCGTGACCTTCGATTCCGCCATGATCGCCACGGTGCGCGAAGCGCCCGACGGTCTGACCATCGCGCGCATCGAAGAGTCGCGGCACGCCTTCCTGGCTTCGATGCGCGACTGCGGCGCGGAATTCTTCTGGCTCTGGCCGGTGGTCGACGAGGAGCGGCTGAGCGCCATGCTCGTCGTCGGTTACCACAGCGAACCGGCGCGCGATCCGGCGGTCGCGACCTACGGCGCCGCGTTTGCCGAACGGCTGCGCGCGGCATTGTCGAACAGCGCGCGCGACGAGCGCCTGTATCGTCAGGCGCACTACGACCCGCTCACGCAGCTGCCGAACCGCGCGTTGTTCCGCGACCGGCTCGCGCAGGAGCTCGCCGCGGCCACCACCGGACTCACCCGTGGCGCGCTCATGTACGTCGATCTCGATCATTTCAAACGCGTCAACGACACGCTCGGCCACAGCGCCGGAGACCAGTTGCTGTCGATCGTCGCGCATCGCCTCAAGGCCTGTACGAAGGAGGGCGATACGGTTGCCCGCCTCGGCGGCGACGAATTCACCGTGTTGCTGCGGAACGTAGGTGACGTCGATACCGTGCGCAACATCGCCGATCGCGTGATCCGCTCGCTCGCGCTGCCGGCCAGTCTCGGCGGCCGCGACTACCAGATGCGCGCCAGCGTCGGCGTCACCTTGTTCCCCGACGACGGCACCGATCTCGAAGATGTCATCCGCCAGGCGGACCTCGCGATGTACCGCGCCAAGGCGCAAGGGCGCGGCCGCGCGATCTTCTTCGAGCGCGAGATGTCGCAACGGCGCGCGAGTTTCACCGACAGCGGCCTGCACCGGGCGCTGCGGCGGCGCGAACTGTCGCTGTTCTACCAGCCGCAGTTCTCGCTCAACGACAACCGCATGTGCGGCGTCGAGGCGCTGCTGCGCTGGCAGACGCGCTACGACGGCATCAAACTACCGGGCGAATTCATCCCCGCCGCCGAGCATTCCGGTCTCATCACCGACATCGGCGGTTTCGTGCTGGATTCGGCTTGCGGCCAATACGCCGAATGGATGCGCGCCGGCGTCGCGCCGCGCATGTTCTCGGTGAACGTGTCGGTGCAGCAGCTCAAGGACAACAACTTCGTGCGCATGGTGCAGACCGCGCTGCATCAGCACGGCATCACGCCCGCGTCGCTGGAACTGGAGATCGTCGAGTCGGTGCTGGCGGACGAGGAGGTCGAAGAACCGCTGCGCGCGATCGCCGCGCTGGGCGTAAAGCTCGCGCTGGACGACTTCGGCACCGGTTACTCGTCATTGAATTATTTACGCCGTTATCCGGTGCACACGGTAAAACTCGATCGCAGCTTCCTGGAAGAAGTCCCGCAGAACGAATCGGCCGGTTCACTGGTCGAATCCGTCATCACCATGGCCCATACCCTTGGAAAACGTGTGACGGCCGAAGGCGTGGAAACGAGCGGGCAGCTCGAATTCCTGCGTTCGCGCGGCTGCGAGTCGGCGCAGGGTTATTACCTTGCCCGGCCGATGTCCGCGTCCGCGTTGACCGAAATCCTGGAATCGCGGCGGCCCGGGTCGGAGATCGGGGATGCAAGAGCCGCATCGTAGATCGGGGGCTGCACCCGTTTTTTCGTCCCCGAAAAAATGGGGGCTGCACCCCTTCGACATTTTCATTGCCTTGGCGGTCCTGCTCATCTCGGCCTGCGCCTCCGCCCCACCCCCGCAACCCGCACCCTCAGCACAGTCGGAAGTCCCACCGATCGCCGCCGACACGCACTCCAAAGGCGACTGGGACGGCAGTGGCGGCGCACTCAACATGCGCAATCGCGGCGAAATCCTCGCGGACTTCGCGCTGCGCCTGCGCGGCACGCCTTACCGTTACGGCGGCGCGTCTCTCGACGGCTTCGACTGCAGCGGGCTCGTTTTCTATGCGCATCGGCAACTGGGATTGACCGTTCCCCGCACGTCGCGCGAGCAAGAAGACGATGCCGAGAACATCAAGCCGCGCAAATTGCGCCGCGGCGACCTGGTGTTCTTCAAGATCGATAGCCGCCGCGTGAATCACGTCGGCATCTACATCGGCAAGCATCAATTCGTGCATGCTCCCGGCGCCGGCAAGCCCGTGGCGATAAATTCTCTCGACGATGACTTCTA
Source organism: Pseudomonadota bacterium (assembly GCA_039931065.1). GTDB lineage: Bacteria > Pseudomonadota > Gammaproteobacteria > Steroidobacterales > Steroidobacteraceae > CADEED01. The sequence continues at coordinate 13,603 of JBDTSP010000001.1, forward strand.
TGCGGAGACTTTTTTTTCCGCGGGGCGTTACTGGGACCGACTGCCGCACTGATACTGCGACGCAAGATAATCCAGTGCTTATGTCGTATTTCTCCTAATGGAATGAATATTTCGGTCTGCGTTCTGCGACAGCGTGCTCAGTTTCGCCGTTGACCGTATATGGGATGGTTCGCACACTCCGAGGCGAGTAAGTAAAGAGTCGCGTCCGGGAAGGGTCGCGGTTCCATCAGGACATCCGGGGAAAGAATCGACCACATGAGCGCAAAGCCAGATTTCGTCGTCAACACACTGACGCGACCCGTCGCCGGAGCCGCCACGGGCGGTTTCGTGATCAATCTGACCTCGTCGACGACGCCGATGGCGTTGTCACAGCCGAAAGATCCAACACTCGCTCAATACACTTTTTTCGTCAGCCGCCGCCGTGAAGACGGCCGCGAGCGATTCCGCCTGCACATGGGTTACTTCGAATCCCAGCAGGCCGCCGAAGAAATGCTGCAGATCGTGCGCGAAATTTATCCGCAGGCCTGGGCCGGCGAAGCGCCTGGCAAGAAGCTGCGGGCTAACAACCCCTCGCTGCCGCAAGGCAGCGCGCCGCCGCCGCGCGCCGCCACGTCTGCTCCTGCTGCCCCCGTTGCCGCCGCCGCGCCGCGCGCGGCTGCTCCAGCACCTGTTGCCGCGCCAATCGCAGTTGCGCCGCCGGCTGCCGCGCCAGCCGCACCTGCCGTGGAAGAACGCCATCCGTTCGCTTCGATGCCCGCGCCCGCGGTGACAGCGGAGTTCGAACCCGAGCCGTTCCTGCTCACCGACGATGAACCGCGATTCACACCTCTCGATGCGCCGACGGTCAACGTGCCCGTCGTGCACCCGCCGGTGGCGAAGCCGGTAGTTAGCCCGCCGGTGGCCGTCAGGCCCGCGCCCGCGAAACCGGTTGCCAAAGCCGCTCCGAAGGCCGCAGCGCCCGTGAAGCCGGTGGCTCCCGCGAAGCCGGCCGCCAAGGCCGTGGCGCCGAAACCCGCCGCACCAGCCAAAGCCGCGGCGCCGAAAGCCGCCACTCCCGCGAAACCGCCGGTCGTCGCGCCGAAAATTGCCGCCAAGGTTTCCGCTCCCGCGCTGACCGCGTCCGCGCCGGCCCGTAAGCCCGTGGCGCCGGCGCAGGCCGCCGCGTACGCGGCTCCGAAGGCTCCGCCGCCGGAACCAACGGTGCAGATGCCGGTGATGCCCGCGACGCCTTCGCTCGCCAACGTTCGCCAGGTCATCGAGGAACTCGACGATCTTTCCGACACGCAGACCATCCGCCTGCTCGAGCGCCATTCGCCGTATCGCCAAGGCTCGCAGGAAGCCTCAGTCGACGAAGCCATCCGCGTCATCAAGCCCGAAGACGCGCAGTCGATGCTGGCGATCAAGAGCGAAGTGAAGCGCAACGCGCCGGTGCTGTTCGCAGTGCAGCTCGACTGGTCCGTCACGCCTTTCGACATGGCGAAGGTCTCGCCGCTCGCCATTTTCAATGCCTATACGCTCTACACCACCGAAGCGAACCGCGAAGGCCGCACCTGGTACGGCCTGCGCCTGGGTTTCTTCAGCGATGCGGTCTCCGCGAAGCAGGTTGCCTACTACGTTCGCTCCGACTTCAAGACCGTCTCCGTCGTGCCCGTGACGACCATCGAGAAAGAGCGCGCCAACGATCTCAACGCCGCACGCAGCGGCATCTATCGCGCGGCGAACATCAAGGAAGGTCCGGCGCCGACGCCGGCTTCAATGTCCCAGTCGAACGCGAGTGGCCAATTCAAGCTGCTCGATGACGACCTGCCCGCGATGATCGAACAGGACATCGATGGCGAAACCTCGCCGCGTTTCAGCAAGCAGGCGAATGTGCCGGCTCCCGCGGCTGCGCCGCCGAAGGCCGCCGCTCCTGCGGCACCCGAAGCGAAGAAACACGCGCCGGCCTCCAAGGCGCGCAAGCTCGGCGCCGGTTCCAGACGCAACGCGCATGCGCAGGTCGACGAAGAGACGCTGGACCAGACCCTCGAGATTCTCGGCGCCAGCACGCTCGAGATCCAGAACGACAGAAATGGCGACACCGGCGTGCGGCACCTGCGCGTCAAGGTCGACAAAAAGGGCTCTAAGTTCGCCTCCCTGATCGAACGCCTCTCCGGCGGCAAGAAAGAACCCTTCCGCTAGCAGCTAGACCAGCTGCACCTCGACGTTGCGGGCGCGGATCGCCTCGATCGCGCGCGCGTCGGCCCCTTTGTCCGTGATCAGCAGATCGACCGTATCGACCGGCGAGATCACCGACAGGTTCCTGCGCAACAGCTTGGATGAGTCCGTCACCGCGATCACCTTGCGCGCGATGCGGATCATCTGCGCGTTGAGCTGCGCCTCCAGCACGTGCGGCGTCATCACGCCGACCTCGGGATCGAGGCTATCTACTCCGAGGAACAACGTATCGGCCTGCAGCTCGCGCATCGCGTTTTCCGCAGGCGGCCCGGACAACGACCACGAGCGCCGCCGCAACACGCCGCCGGGGATGATCAGGTTGATGAACGGCGCGCTCGCGAGCATCACGGCGATGTTGAGTGCGTTCGTGATCACGTTCAGCGACTGGAACTTGAGCCCGCGGATCAGCTTCGCGATCTCGGCGGTCGTGGTGCCGGAATCGAGCAACACCGTTTCGCCTTCGTGAATGTGCGCGACCGCCGCGACGGCGATCCGCAATTTCTCCGCGCGATGCATGTTCTGCTTGATGTCGATCGGCAACTCGTCGGATTCGCGCCGCGGCAGCGCGCCGCCGTGCACCCGCACCAACGCGCCGATTTCGTCGAGCGCGACCAGGTCGGCGCGGATCGTCACCGCCGATACGGAGAACTTCTCCGCCAGCTCGACGACCGTGATCTGCGCGCGTTCCTCGAGCATTCCGCGGATCTTGCGGCGCCGTTCCTCGAGCCCAGGAGCCTGTTTCAAAGCCTTCCCCTCAAATCGAAAGCAAACGAAAGTTATTTGTTCTTACGAAAATAGGCAACTAGCATCGTCTCGAAATCGCTCATAAGGGATGACGCGCCGCCATGAACAAGAAGAACGCCACGCTCGCTTTCGCGCTGCTCTGCAGCACGACACTCCATGCCGCTGACGAAGGCGAGGCGCTCGACGAGGTCGTGGTGGTCGGCACGCGCGCCGCGCTGGTCGAGTCACGCGATCTCAAGAAGTCCTCCGGCATCGTGCAGGACTCGATTGTCGCCGAAGACCTGGGCCGCTTTCCCGACGCCAACGTCGCAGACTCGCTCTCCCACGTAACGGGCATCACCATCTCGCGCACGCGCGGCGGTGAGGGCCAGTACGTCAGCATTCGCGGTCTTGGCCCCGAGTACAGCATCGTGACGCTCAACGGCCGCATCCTCGCCACCGACGGCGATGGCCGCGAGTTCGCGTTCGACGTGTTGCCCTCCGAAGTCATCAACGGCGCCGATGTCTACAAGTCCGCCGACGCCTCGCATCTCGAAGGCAGTATCGGCGGCACGATCAACCTCAGTTCAGCCAAGCCGCTCGACCAGGCCGGCATGCACATGCGCTTCTCGATCGACGGCGATTACAACGACATGTCGGAGGAGAACGGCTACAAGGCCAGCGGCGTGTTCAGCAACACCTTCGCCGGCGACACCATGGGTGTGTTGCTGACGGCCACCTACCAGGACGTCACCGATCGCTCCGATGCCGTGCAGGAATTCGGGATCAACCCGGATTCACCGGGTTCGTTCGACGCGAACGAGGACGGCGTGATCTCGGCGGACGAGAGCGACTTGTTAGGCCTGTGCTGCACCAGCTTCGGTTCGCGCATCCAGAACAAGAAACGCACCGGTGTCACCGGTGTGTGGCAGTGGAAGCCGAGCGACACTTTCAGCACCAGCATCGATGCGATGTTCACGCGTCTGGACGCACCCACCGTCGGTTACCACGAATCCTTCTACCTCGAAGATTCGATTCTGGATGAGGGAACCGGCCTGCATCGCTGGAGCGACGTCAGCATCGACGACCACTGGATCAACGGCATGACCGTCGCCGAGCTGGTCCCGGAAATCTCCACGATCACCGAGTACCGCGTGGTCGATACCACCCAGTTCGGCTGGAACGCCGAATGGAAGGCCACCGAAAAGCTGGCGTTCAATTTCGATGCCTATCGCTCGCGCTCGGTACGCAATTCCGGCGGCCGGGACACCTGGGTGGTGTCGGGCATCGCGGGCGATCACACGGCCCGTGTCGACATGAACAACAACGCGTTGCCGGACATCTCCGTGACGCTCGAAGATGGGCGCGATCTCGCGACGGCGCTGGCCGAAGGTGAACTCGGCAACGACGACTACGGCCTGCATTACGTCGGGCTTTCGGGCACCGACGTCGAAGACACCGTCACCGGTTTCACGCTCGGCGGTTCGTTCAACGTCGACGCCGGTGCTTTCAAAGCCGTGTCCTTTGGCGCCGCGCGCACGATGCGAACTAAGGTGCGCAACACGGTCGAGAACGACACCAACGGCGGCTCGTGCCAGTACTGCAATCTGTATGCGACGACTTTCGGCAGCCTCGGCGCCGACGTCGTGCGCAGCGTTTCGCTGCCCAACTTCATGAATGGAGCGGGCGGGCACTTCCCGCGTACCTTCATCCGTTTCGACGTGCCGGCCTACCTGGATGCGTTGCACGCGCTCGACGGCCAGCCAATCCTCGACGAGAACGGTGACCCGACCGGCGATGTCTACGACGCCAACAACACACTGCCCGAACTCAACCCGGTGCAGTCGTACGACGTCGAGGAAGACACCAATGCACTGTTCGTGAAGGCGGACTTCAAATCGGACCACTGGTACGCGAGCGCGGGTGTGCGCTGGATCTCGACCGACACCACGGCGCGCACCGCCATCAACGACATCGTCTTCGTCGACGATCCGACGCCTGAGGTGCCGACCTCGAGCCCCGACGTCACCTACAGCGAAGCCGAACCGCTCACGCAGAAAGGCAGCTATAGCAAACTACTGCCGTCGTTCAATGCGGGTTACTGGTTCAACGAGGAGATGGTGCTGCGGGTGGCCGCGGCGCGCGTGATGGCGCGTCCGTCGCTCAACCAGCTCGCGCCGACGCGCACCGACAACACTCTCGATCGGACATTCTCGGTGTTCTACGACGGCAATGCGGATCTCGAACCGGTGTTCGCCGACCAGCTGGATGTCTCCTATGAATGGTATTTCGACGAGAAGTCGGTGCTGAACGCCGCGCTGTTCTGGAAGAACATCGAGGGCTTCATCACGTACGAGCTGCAGGAGAATCAGGACATCGGCGTCATCGGCAGCGTGGGCGGTGCCGCCGACGCGCCGATCCTCTACGACGTCAGCCGGCCCATCAATGGCGACAAGGCGAAGGTGATGGGCTTCGAACTGGGCGGCCAGCACTTCTTCCCGGGCGGCATCGGTTTCCGCGCCAGCTATACCTACACCGACACCAAGGCGTACATCGACGGCGTACACGTGGGGCAGCTCGAAGGCGTGTCGAAATCGGCGTACTCGGCCGCGGTGATGTACGAGCAGGGTGCCTGGGATGCGCAGGTCGCTGTCGACTACAGCGGCGAATACACCGAAATCACCGACGCGGTTGGCGGCCTCTCGCAGATCGGCGCGCCGATCACGTGGATCACCGCGTCGGTGCAGTACCAGATCAACGACATGCTCGGACTCTCGCTCGAAGGCCGCAATCTGAGCGACGCGCACTATCGTTCCAACCTCGGCCGCCCCGACATCCTCGCGGGTTTCGAATCCTGGGGCCGGACGGTGATCGCCAGCGTCAGCCTGAAGTTTTGAAGCGGTAGCCATGCGCAACTGGTTGGTTCACGCGTTGATCACGATGCTGCTGTGGGGCGTGTGGGGCGCATTCGCGGGATTGCCCGGCGAACACGGGCTGCCCGAGACCCTCAACTATTGTGTATGGGCGCTGACGATGATCCCGCCCGCGCTGATCGTGATGAAGATGAGCGGCGAGGCGCTCAAACGCGACGCGCGCTCGATCTGGCTGGGCCTCGCCATCGGCGTACTCGGCGCGGGTGGACAGCTGCTGCTGTTCCACGCCGTGCGTATCGGTCCACCGTACCTGATCTTTCCGATCATCTCCCTGTCGCCGGCCCTGACGATCGCATTGTCGTTCGGCTTGTTAGGCGAACGCACCGGCAAACTCGGGCTGCTCGGCATCGCGCTGGCGCTGCTGTCGCTGCCGCTGTTCGACTACCGTACCGATGGTGAGCCCACCGGTTATGGTCTGTGGTTCCTGCTGGCGCTCGGGATCCTGGTCGCCTGGGGCGCGCAGGCGTACTTCATCAAGCTCGCCAACGCGACCATGGATGCCGCCAGCATTTTCTTCTACATGACGCTGAGCGGCCTGCTGTTCATTCCGGTCGCGCTGGCGATGACGGATTTCTCGCAGCCCATCAACACACACGTGGATGGCTGGGGCCTCGCCGCCGGTATCCAGTTGTTGAATGCGGTCGGCGCGCTGACGCTGGTGTTCGCGTTCCGCTACGGCAAGGCGATCATCGTCTCGCCGATGGTGAACGCAGGCGCGCCGTTGCTGACGGCCTGCATTTCTCTCGGCCTCGCGGGCCTGATGCCGGGACCGCTGAAACTCGCGGGTATCGCGCTGGCGCTGGCCGCCGCGTTGCTGCTGGCGCTGCAGCCCGAAGAGCAAAAGGCGTGAAGGCGCTGGTCGACATCCTGGCGCGACACAAACGCGGCGAAGGCGTGGGCATTTACTCGTTGTGCACGGCGCATCCATGGGTCATCGAAGCTGCGATGCATGAGGCGAAGAACACCGCGACGCCGTTGCTGATCGAAGCCACCTGCAACCAGGTCAACCAATTCGGCGGCTACACCGGCATGACGCCCGCGGACTTCCGCGAGTTCGTGTATGCGATCGCCGATCGTGCCGGCCTCGCGCGCGCGCGGGTGTGGTTAGGCGGCGATCATCTGGGCCCGAATGTCTGGCAGAAGGAGCCGGCCGAAACCGCGATGAAGCGCGCCGACGAACTGGTAGCGCAGTACATCGCGGCGGGCTTCCGCAAGATTCATCTCGATTGTTCAATGGCCTGCAGCGACGATCCGGTGCCGTTGCCCGAGGCGTTGATCGCCGCGCGCGCCGCACGGCTGGCACTGATCGCCGAACGTGCCTGGCAGGAGGCCGGTGGCGAGGCGCCTGTCTACGTGATCGGCACGGAAGTCCCGATCCCGGGCGGCGCCGCGGAGGAGCTGCAGGAGCTGGCGGTGACCTCTCCGCAGGCCGCGGCATTGACCATCGAAACGCATCGCAAGGCGTTTGCCGCCGTGGAGCTCGAAGCCGCCTGGCCGCGGGTCATTGCCCTGGTCGTGCAGCCGGGCGTCGAATTCGATCTTCACAAGGTCGTCGACTACCAGCCGGACAAGACCCGGGAACTCAAGACCAGCATCGAGCGCGACCCGCAGTTCGTGTTCGAGGCACATTCGACCGACTACCAGACCCCGGACAACCTCGCGGCACTGGTGCGCGACCATTTCGCCATTCTCAAGGTCGGGCCGGGCGCCACGTTCGCATTGCGCGAAACGCTGTGGGCACTCGCCGCCATCGAAGGCGCGCTGCCCGGCATCGAGAATCCGTCCAGACTTCCCGAAGTTGCGCTGCGCGTGATGCGCGAGAACCCCAACCAGTGGCGCGGCCACTATCATGACGCGGCGAACGAATCGCTGGACCTGGCCTTCAGCCTCAGCGACCGGATCCGCTACTACTGGCCGCACCCCGAAGTGACGCGGGCCTGCAAAAAGTTGTTAGAGAACCTGAGGAGCCGTCCGTTGCCGTTGACACTGGTGAGTCAGTACCTGCCGCGCCAATATGCGGCGATCCGCACAGGCGAGATCGAGCCTGCGGTCGACGCACTGCTGCGCGATGGCGTGGCGCAATCGATTCGACCCTACCTACGGGCGTGTGGCGCATGAGTGCGGAAATGAAAACAACCGGTGGCGAGTGGACCGCGCGCGAGATCGCGCAGCAGCCGGCCGTCTGGCTGGCCGTCGCCGATCTGGTGGCGCAGGAACGTCTGCGGCTCGACGCCTTTCTCGCGCCGTTGCTCGACGACGCGCGTGTTCGTATCGTCCTCACCGGCGCCGGCACGTCTTCATACATCGGCGGTTGTCTCGCTCCCGACATCACCCGCCATCTGGACAGGCGCGTCGATTCCATCGCGAGCACCGACCTCGTTTCCGGACCGCACCTGTACCTGCAACGCGCGGTGCCCACCTTGCTGGTGTCGTTCGCGCGCTCGGGCGGCAGTCCGGAAAGTGTCGCCGCGGTGGATGTCGCGGAGCGGGCGCTCGATCGCGTGTTTCATCTCGTGATCACCTGTAATGGCGAGGGCGCGCTTGCGAAGCGTATGGCCGGCGCGCGAAATGCCTGCGTGCTCGTTTTGCCCGAGGCGACCAATGACCGCGCGTTCGCGATGACGTCCAGTTTCACGTCGATGGTGCTCGCGGCTGCGCTTGCCTTCGGCGTGATTCCCGCCGGCCGCGTCGCGGTGCTGGCGCGGGCCGGCGATGCGGCGTTGCCACGTGCGCAGGCGCTCGCCTGCGCGCTGGCCGCGCAGGGCTTCGAGCGCGTGGTGTACCTCGGCAGCAATGCCTTGCAGTCCCTGGCGGCCGAGTCCGCGCTCAAGATGCTCGAGCTCACCGACGGACGCACGGTGGCCGTATCGCAATCGGTGCTCGGCTTCCGGCATGGCCCGAAAACCATCGTCAATGCGCGCACCCTGATCGTCGTGTACGTCTCGAACGACCCGTACACACGCGCCTACGATCGCGACCTGCTCGAAGAGCTGAGCCGCGAGGCGCGCGCTGGCGCCATCGTCGCGGTGGGCGCGGAAGCCGGTACGGGCGAGTTCGAGCGGCTCGAGTTGACCGGCACCCGCGAATTGAGCGACCTGGAGCTCGCGCTGATCGATGTGATCCCGGCGCAGTTGCTGGGTCTCGCTCAATCGCTGCGCTTCGGCCTCACCCCTGACAACCCCAATGTCAGCGGAGTAGTCAGTCGCGTGGTGCAGGGCGTCACGATTCATCCGTGGTCGCGCGAGCTCGCCGATGTTTCTCGGCGTTGACGGCGGCGGAACGAAAACCGCGTTCGTGCTGATCGACGCACGGGGCGGCATCCGTGCCAGCCACGTCACCGGCAGCGTCAGCCACCTCTCGCAGGGCGTCGCCGGTGCCACCGCGCTGCTCGCCGAAGGCATTCGCGCGCTGCTGGCGCGCGGCGTCACCGCAGCCGCGCAAGTGGATTTCGCCTTCTTCGGCCTGAGTTCGTACGGCGAGGACAGCGCGGTTACGCCGCGCCTCGACACCATGCCCGCCGGCCTGCTCGATTCGAGCCGGTTCCGCTGCGGCAATGACATGTTGGGTAGTTGGGCCGGGTCACTGGCTTGCGCGGACGGGATCAGCGTGATCGCCGGTACCGGTTCGATGGCGTACGGCGAACATCGCGGTCGCGCCGCTCGCGCGGGCGGCTGGGGCGAATTGATCGGCGACGAAGGTTCGGCGTACTGGATCGCCCGCGAGGGCATGAACCTGTTTTCGCGCATGAGTGATGGACGCGCGCCGCGCGGGCCGCTGCATGCGCTGGTGCGCGAACGGCTCGGGCTCGGCGACGATCTCGACCTGTGTGCGCGAATCTATGGCGGCGACGGCGGTGGACGCGGTGAGTTCGCGCAATTTGCACGGCTAGTGCACGAGGCCGCCGAGCGTTCGGATGCCGGCGCACGCGCGATATTCCTGCGCGCCGCCGCCGAGCTGGTCGATGCGGTGAGGGCGGTGCGCCGCGCGCTCGAAGTTCCGGCGGCTTTCACGTTGCCGGTCTCGTACTCGGGCGGTGCATTCGCCGGATCACCCTGGCTGGTGGATGCCTTCACGCTGGCGCTGGCGGGCGAGTCGACACCGTACGAATGCCGCACGCCGTTGTTTCCGCCGGTGGTGGGCGCGGCGTTGTACGCGGCGCGGCTTGCGGGCACGCCGCTGGATTCGGCTGCATTGGCGCGGCTGAGCGAACAGTGTGCCGGAGCGGCGCTGCCGGCCTGAGGCGACTCGCTACTTCTTGCCGAACAATGCGTCGAGCGCTGCCTTGGACGCGTCCACTTCGCCCGTGTTCGGCGCCACGTACGCGCCCACCTTCGGCTTGAAGTGATCGCAGAAGTTCGCCTGGGTCTTGTCGCGCACTTCTTCGGCGGTGGGCTCGCGGCAATGCTTCGCAACACGCGTGTCGTACTCGACGCACATCTTGCAGACGTGCAGTTCGGAGTGGCAGATCTTGCACTCATCGAGCCGTCGCAATGGCAGCGACAGCGCTTCGAGCGAAGCACCACATTTCCAGCAGAGAAGCCCGTGTGCCATGGGCCGCGAACTTAGCGAATCGGCCTGCGCGGCGCCACCAGAAAGGGGACATTCCGAATTATCGGGCGGTGAGGAATTCCTTCAGGACCTTGCCGGTGTGCGACTGCACGGCCTTCGCGACGACCGCCGACGGCGGCCCCGCCACGACGATCTTGCCGCCGTCATTGCCCGCCTCCGGGCCCATGTCGATGATCCAGTCGGCTTCGGCCATCACGTCGAGGTTGTGTTCGACCACCACCACGGAGTTGCCGGCATCGACCAGGCGATGCAGCACGTGGATCAATTTTTCGACATCCGCCATGTGCAGGCCGACGGTGGGCTCATCGAGCACATACAAGGTGTGCTGCTGCTTCTGGCGTGGCGCGCGCCGCTCCTCGCCGCGCACCTTGGCAAGCTCGGTCACCAGCTTGATGCGCTGCGCCTCGCCGCCGGACAACGTCGGGCTGGGCTGCCCCAGCGTCAGATAGCCCAGTCCCACATCCTGTAGCAGGCGCAGCGCGTGATGGATGGACGAATGCGCGGTGAAGAACTCCACCGCATCGTCGATGTTCATCTCGAGCAGATCACCGACCGATTTCCCACGCCATAGGATAGACATCGTCTCGGTGTTGAAACGCCGGCCGTTGCAGGTATCGCACAGCACTTTCACGTCGGGCAGGAAATTCATCTCGATGGTCTGCATGCCCTGGCCGAGGCAGGCCTCGCAGCGGCCGCCAGCCGTGTTGAACGAGAAGCGGCTGGTGGTGTAGCCGGCGATCTTCGACTCCGTCGTGTTGGCGAAGATGCGGCGGATGTCGTCCCAGAAGCCGATGTAGGTCGCCGGACAGGAACGCGGCGTCTTGCCGATGGGCGTCTGGTCCACTTCGAGCACGCGGTCGATCAGTTCTGCGCCACGCACCGCGGCGAGCCCGGTGAGCTCGGGTTGTTTGGCGCCGCGCGGTAGTTTGGTGGTGAGCCGCTTGAGATTCGAATACAAAACGTCGCGTGCCACGGTGGATTTGCCCGAGCCGGATACGCCGGTAACGACTACGAGCCGGCCAAGCGGTATGCCGATGTCCTCTTTGCGTACGTTGTGCAACTCGATCTTGTCGAGTCGCAGGTGTGGCGAGCGCGCGTTCGTGGCGCGGCGCGGTTCGGCGGAGTGTTGCAGCGGATTTCTGAGGAATCGGCCGGTGATGGAATCCGGATTGTTCTTGAGTTGCTCGACGGTGCCGGCGGCGACGACCATGCCGCCGCGCACGCCGGCGCCGGGCCCGAGATCGATGACGTGATCGGCGCGCCGGATCGTGTCCTCGTCGTGTTCGACCACCACCAGCGTATTGCGGTTCTTGGCCAGCTCCGCCAATGCGTCGAGCAGCACCTTGTTGTCGCGTGGATGCAGGCCGATGGTGGGTTCGTCGAGCACGTAACACACGCCCTGCAGGTTCGAGCCGAGCTGGGCCGCGAGCCGGATACGTTGCGCCTCGCCACCCGACAACGTCGGCGCGGCGCGATCGAGTGGTAGATAGCCCAGGCCGACGCGCTGCAGGAACGACATGCGCGACTTGATCTCCGCCATGAGATCGCGGGCGATCTCGGCTTCACGCTTGTTGAGCCGCAGCTTGGCGACGAAGGCGACGGTTTCGTCGATGGCCTTGTGCGTGAGGTCGGCGATGTTGAAGTCGCGGAAGCGCACGTGCAGGGCGATCTGGTTGAGCCGCTGGCCGTCGCAGGTTTCGCAGGTGTGCGGCTCGCCTTCGGGCGAGTCGTTCCAGGCGTTCTCCTCGCCGCTCTGCTCTCCGTCGAAGCCTTCGAGTTCGAGGCCGGTACCGAAGCAGTCCTCGCACCAGCCGTGTTTCGAGTTGAAGGAGAACAGCCGCGGATCGAGCTCGGAGAAACTCGTGCCGCAGGACGGGCAGGCGCGCTTGACGCTGAGTACCTGCACCTTGGGCTTCTTCGCCGTGGAGTCCAGATCGAGCACGTGCACCAGGCCCTTGCCGAGCTCGAGCGCACGGATGACGTTGCGCTCGAGCAAGTCGCGGCTGTCGGCCTGCACGTTGATCTGGTTCATCGGTAGTTCGATGGTGTGTTCCTTGAAGCGGTTAAGCCGCGGCCAGCGGGCGGTGGGCAGCATCTCGCCATCGACGCGCAGTTGTTTGTGTCCGCGCGCGTTGGCCCATTTGGCGAGCTCTGTGTAGTAGCCCTTGCGCGCCACGACCAGCGGCGCCATCAGCAGGATGCGCGAGCCTTTGTGCTGCTTCAGCAGCCGCTCGGCGATGGTGGCGGCGGTCTGCGGCTCGATGGCGACATCACAGGTGGGGCAGAACTGCGTGCCCAGCTTGACGTACAGCAGGCGCAGGAAGTGGTAGATCTCGGTGAGCGTAGCGACCGTGCTCTTGCGGCCGCCGCGGCTGGTGCGCTGCTCGATCGCGACGGTAGGTGGAATGCCGTAGATCGCATCCACGTCGGGCCGTGCGGAAGGCTGCACGAACTGGCGCGCGTACGCGTTCAGCGATTCGAGATAACGGCGCTGGCCTTCGTTGAAGATGATGTCGAACGCGAGCGTGGACTTGCCGGAACCGGAGACGCCGGTGATCACCGTGAACGCGTCGCGCGGAATCTCGACGTCGATGTTGCGCAGATTGTGCTCGCGCGCGTTGTGCACGACGATCGAATTGCGAGTGGTGTCAGGCGGGGAAAGTCGGGATAACTCACGCCCCTCGTCTGCTACTCGATTCGCCTTGCGGTATGAGTTATCCCGACTTTCCCCGCCTGACACCACTTCTTCGTACTCCCGCAACGCGCGGCCGGTATGCGACGCGGCGTTCGCTTCGACCTGCGCGGGTGTGCCGGCCACGACCACCTGGCCGCCGGCATCGCCGCCTTCGGGGCCGAGATCGATCAGCCAGTCGGCCGAGCGGATCACATCGAGGTTGTGCTCGATCACCAGCAGCGAATGCCCGATCTTGAGCAGCTTGCGGAACGCGCGCAGTAGTTTGGCGACGTCGTCGAAATGCAGGCCCGTGGTCGGCTCGTCGAACAGGAACAACTTGCCGCGGATCGACGGCGTATCGTCCGCCGCGGCTTCCGCCAGGTGCCCGGCGAGTTTCAAGCGTTGCGCTTCGCCGCCCGACAGCGTGGGCACGGGCTGGCCCAGCTTCACGTATTCGAGGCCGACATCCACCAGCGGCTGCAGCCGCACGGCGACATTCGAATTGCCGCGAAAGAACGCCAGTGCCTGCGTCACCGTCAAGTCGAGCACGTCGGCAATACTCTTGCGTGTGCCGTCCGCGCCTTCGCGCTTGATCTCGAGCGTCTCGGCGCGATACCGCCGGCCGTCGCAGTCCGGGCAACGTAGATAGACATCCGACAGGAACTGCATCTCGACGTGTTCGAAGCCGTTACCCGTGCAGGTGAGGCAACGTCCCGTGCCCGAGTTGAAACTGAACGTGCCCGGGGTGTACTTGCGCGCCTTCGCCACCGGGTCGTTGGCGAACAATTCGCGCACCACGTCGAACGCGCCGACATAACTCGCCGGGTTCGAGCGGGTAGTCCGGCCGATCGAGCTCTGGTCGATCATCACGACGTCGTCGACCAGCTCCGCGCCGTCGAGCCGGTCGAAATCGCCCGGCGCCTCGCTCGGCTGGCCCTTCGCCTTGCGCAGCGCTTTGTACAACACGTCTTCGATCAGCGTGGATTTGCCCGAGCCCGACACTCCGGTGATACACACGATCCGCCGCAGCGGAAACTCGACCGTGATGTTCTTGAGATTGTGTTCGCGTACACCCGTCAGCCGTATCGAGCGCTGCGCCGGCACCATTCGCGCGCGCGGCTCGTTGTCCGGCGCCTTCGGTTGAACGGCGCGCGGCGCGACAATCTTGGCGCCCGAAAGGTATTGCCCGGTGAGCGATTTCGGATTGTTGCGAATCGCCTCCGGCGTATCGAAAGCGACGATTTCGCCGCCGCGTTCGCCGGCGCCCGGGCCGATGTCGAGCAGGCGATCCGCCGCCATCATGATCTGCGGGTCGTGCTCCACCACGACCAGCGAGTTGCCGGCGTCGCGCAGGCGATGCATCACCTGGGTGACGCGCTGCATGTCGCGTGGATGCAGGCCGATCGAGGGCTCATCCAGCACGAACAACGTGTTCACCAGCGAGGTGCCGAGCGCGGTAGTCAGGTTTATCCGTTGAACCTCGCCGCCCGACAGCGTGCGCGACTGCCGGTCCAGCGTGAGATACCCCAGACCGACTTCACATAGATAGGTGAACCGCGAGCGCACTTCACCCAACAACAAGTCCGCGGCCTCGTCGAGCGGCGCGGGCAGGCGCAGTTCCGCGAAGAATGCGCGCGATTTATCCAGCGACAGCAACACGAGGTCATGCACGTTGCGGCCTGCGATACGCCACAACAACGCATCGGGCTTGAGCCGCGAACCGTTGCAGACGTTGCAGGGCGTGTAGGCGCGATACCGCGACAACAACACCCGCACGTGCATCTTGTAGGCCTTGGTCTCCAGCCACTCGAAGAAACGTTTGGCGCCATACCAGACTTTCTTTTCCCACTTGCCTTCGCCTTCGATGACCCACTTGCGCTGCGCGTCGGTCAGCGCGTACCAGGGCGTGTCGAGCGGGATGTCGCGCTTGTTCGCGAACTTCACCAGGTCGTCCTGGCACTCCTTGTACGACTTGGTCTGCCACGGTTTGACCGCGCCGCCGGCCAGTGTCTTGGTTTCATCCGGCACGACCAGGCCATAGTCGATGCCGATGATGCGGCCGAAGCCGCGGCAGGCCTCGCACGCGCCAACGGGCGAATTGAACGAGAACAGCGATGGCACCGGATCGCGATACGACAGATCGCAGTCCGCGCAGTGAAGTTCGCTCGAGAACTTCCAGCTAACTACCGTTTTTGGCGGGTCGTTGTCATCGACCACGAACAGACTCACGCGGCCGCGGCCCACACGCAGCGCCGTCTCGATCGATTCCATGACCCGCGCTCGTTCGGCGTTGCCGAGCCGCAAGCGGTCCTGCACCACCTCGAGTGTCTCGCCGTGACGCTCATGGATGCGCGTATAGCCCTGTTGCTCGAGCAACGCGCGCACTTCCGCTTCCTTGAAATTCTTCGGCACCGGAATCGGGAAGCAGATGTACACGCGCGGGTCGCCAGCCGCCGCGGCGCGCGCCGTGGCATCGGCGTAGATACTCTCGGCGGAATCGCGGCGCACGGGTTTGCCGCAGTTGCGGCAATGCAGAGTGGCGGCGCGGGCGAACAGCAGTTTCAGATGATCGTTGAGTTCGGTCATCGTGCCGACGGTGGAACGCGAGGTACGCACCGGGTTCGTCTGGTCGATGGCAATGGCGGGCGGAATGCCGTCGATCCGATCGACGGCGGGTTTGTCCATGCGGTCGAGGAACTGGCGCGCGTATGGCGAGAACGTCTCGACGTAGCGGCGCTGGCCCTCGGCATACAAAGTGTCGAATACCAGCGAGGATTTGCCCGAGCCGGAAACACCCGTGACCACCACGAGTTCCTGCAGCGGGATGTCGATGCTCAGGTTCTTGAGGTTGTTCTGGCGCGCGCCATGCACCGAAATGCAGGCGTACGAATGCCCCTTTTTGGCCTTGGGCTTGCGGGAGATGACGGGCTTATCCATGTAGTCGGAGGAAGGGCAAAGTCGCGGATCGAACAGTGTACCGGGCCTGTCAAGGGGGTGCCGGGTGAGGAAAGTGGGGGGAGGCTCCGCTTCTCCCCACTTTCCTCACCCGGCACCCTAAAATGCCGCAACAACAAGAAGCAGGGGGTCGATGTGGCAGGGGATGTAAAAGCAGGGGCGCAGCCCATGGATTCGGCGCACAAGCGCGTGATCTTCGCGTCCTCACTCGGCACCGTGTTCGAGTGGTACGACTTCTATCTGTATGGCTCGCTCGTCACCATCATCACCAAGAAGTTCTTCTCGGGGATGAACGACACCACCGCTTTCCTGTTTGCACTGCTGGCGTTCGCGGCCGGATTTTTCGTGCGGCCCTTCGGTGCGCTGGTGTTCGGCCGGCTCGGCGATCTCGTCGGCCGCAAGCACACCTTCCTCATCACCATCGTCATCATGGGCGCCTCGACCGCGCTGGTCGGTTGTCTGCCAACCTACGAGACGATCGGCGTGGCCGCTCCGATCATTTTCATCGCGTTGCGATTGCTGCAGGGCCTCGCGCTCGGCGGTCAGTACGGCGGCGCCGCGACCTACATCGCCGAGCACGCACCGCCCGGCAGGCGCGGGTTCTATACGAGCTTCATCCAGACAACGGCCACGCTGGGCTTTTTCCTGTCTCTGCTCGTCATCCTCGCCTGCCGTTCGTTCATGCCGGAGGGCTACTTCGAGGACCAGGGTTGGCGCCTGCCGTTCCTGCTGTCGATCGTGTTGCTGCTGATCTCCACCTACATCCGCCTGCAATTGCAGGAATCACCGGTATTCCAGGAGATGAAGGCCGCGGGAACATTGTCCAAGGCGCCGCTGACCGAGTCGTTCGGACGCTGGTCGAATCTCAAGATCGTGTTGTTGGCCTTGTTTGGAGCCACCGCCGGCCAGGCTGTCGTCTGGTATGGCGGACAGTTCTACGCACTGCTGTTCCTCGAGAAGACTCTGCAGGTCGATTCGACCAGCGCGCAACTCGTGATGGCCGCCGCGTTGCTGATCGCAACTCCATTTTTCGTGGTGTTCGGTTCGTTGTCCGACAAGATCGGCCGCAAGCGGATCGTGCTGACAGGTTGTCTGCTCGCGGCTCTCACTTATTTCCCCATCTTCAAGGGCATGACGCACTTCGCGAACCCGGCGCTGGAAGCGGCGGTGCAGACTTCGCCGATCACGGTGGTGGCGGACGCGGAGGATTGCAGTTTCCAGTTCGATCCGATCGGCAAGAAGAAATACACGAGCGGCTGCGATCTGGCGAAGGGCGCGCTGGCTCGCATGGGAGTGTCGTACTCGAACGAGGACAATCACAGTGGTCCCGCGCAGGTGAAAATTGGCGATCGGCAGATCGAAATCCTCGGGCTCGATCCGGAGCTCAGCGCCGCCGATTACAAGAAAGGTCAGGATGGTGTGACCGCGAAGCTCAAGGAAGCGCTGACGGCCGCCGGTTATCCCGCGAAGGCCGACATGCAGGCTTTCAACTACCCGATGGTCATCCTGCTGTGCACGCTCCTCGTGTTGTACGTGACGATGGTGTACGGCCCGATTGCCGCGTGGCTCGTCGAGCTGTTCCCCGTGAACATCCGCTACACCTCGATGTCGCTGCCTTATCACATCGGCAACGGCTGGTTCGGCGGGTTCTTGCCGGTCACTGTCTTCGCGATCGTCGCGGCGACGGGCAATATCTACAACGGTTTGTGGTACCCGATCATCGTCGCCGCGATCACCCTCGTCATCGGCGGTCTGTTCCTGCGCGAGACGAAGGATTCGCCCGCCTAGTCAGGGGCGGCATGCATGAGCGCAACGGGTCCCGCGGTTTTCCTGAGCTATGCCTCGCAGGACGCCGCCGCGGCATTGCGGATCTGCGCGGCGCTGCGCGACGCGGGCATCGAGGTGTGGTTCGACCAGAGCGAGCTGCGCGGCGGTGACGTCTGGGATCAGAAGATCCGTCAGCAGATTCGCAAGTGTTCGCTGGTGATCCCGATCGTCTCGGCGCACACGCAGTCCCGCCTCGAAGGTTACTTCCGGCGCGAGTGGCGCATGGCGGTGGATCGCACCCAGGACATGGCCGATGGTGTGCCCTTCCTCGTGCCGGTCGTCATCGACGAGACGCCTGAGAAAAGCGCGCACGTGCCCGAAGCGTTTCGCAGCGTGCAGTGGACGCGCCTGCCCGGCGGCGAAACCGCGCCGGAGTTCGCGCAAAGGATCTCGAGGCTGCTCGAGCCACGCGCGCCGGAACCACCGGTTTCATCCGGGGTTTCGCGCGCGCTCGTCCCGGCCTCGAAACCCCGCGTCTGGAAGGTCGCGCTCATCGTCGTCGCGGTGGCGCTGCTGGCCGCCGGTTATTACCAGTTCCAGAAATTCGCGGCAGTCGCGATGGACGAGGAGACGGCGACCCCGGCTCCACCGGCCCAGCCCGCGAAAGACCCGCTGCCCGGGAAGTAACTTCCCCGGGCCGCGTAGTTAGTTGATCACTCCGCAGGCGATACGCGCGCCGGAATCGCCGGACGGCTGCGTCTTGTAGTCATCGCGTTTCTCGTGCATCACGATGGCCTTGCCGCGCACGTCGTTGGGTGCGCCACTCCCCAGGCTCACGCCACTCGCGACGACATCCACCTGCGCCACGCCTTGCGCATCGGACTTCGCGTTGAGCATGTCACCCCCGTGATGCATCCCGCTGTGCGGATCGCCATGTTGTGCGTTGGTCGGATTGAAGTGTCCGCCCGCGCTGCTGGCGTCGGGCGCGCTGCAATCGCCTTTCTCGTGGATGTGGAATCCGAACTCGCCGTTCGGCTTGAGTCCCTGCAGCGTGCCGCTCACGTGAACGGTTTCACCATCGGCGGTGAGCGTCAGTGCGCCGTTCGCCGTATTGCCTTTGGTCGGCGCGAGCTGCGCGGACGCGCCTGCCGCGGGCGGCGTTTCAGCGGGCGGCAGAGCATCCGCAGGTGTTGGCGTGGTGGTGGTCGCGGGGACGTTCGCCGTCTCTGCGGGTTTCTCGCGCTGGCCGCAGGCGGAAAGCAGCGCAGCGGCCGCGAGGCGGGAAACGAGGTATTGGGATTTCATGCCTTGCACGATAAGCCGTGAGAGCCGCGGGCGCAGTCAGCGCACGCCTCACCTTTTGATGTACGCAAGTCTGACTCGCGTGACCATTCGTTGCATTCAAACATCAGCGCTGGGGCGCGCAACTACGCCACTAGCCGGGCGCCGCGCCTTTTCCGCTACACTCCGCACCACCAGTGCGTCGCAGGGAAGGTCGCATCGCTTCCTCGCCGGCACACACAAAACGAGGAGTTCCCATGAAATCGGAAATCGTGCGCGGTGCCGCCGCGTTGCTGTTGGGTTTGCCATTTGCGGTGTCGGCGCAGGACGCGAAGACCACCCCCAGCGATGATGAGATCAACGAGGAAATCATCGTCACCGCGCAGAAGCGCGCGACATCGCTGCAGGACGTGCCGTTCTCCGTCGCCGCGCTCACCTCGGAAAGCATCAAAGAATCGGGCGCCACGAACATCGTGGACATCGCGCGCAATGTCCCCGGTCTGTACATCGCGGACCTCGGGCCCGGCCAGAGCCAGGTCGCGATTCGCGGCATCAGCGCGGGCCAGGTCATCCGCGATCAGCCGGGCGTGAAGGAATCGGTCGGCATCTATCTAGACGAGTCGCCGATTTCGGTCGCGTTGTTCACACCTGACCTCGATCTGTACGACCTCGATCGCATCGAAGTGTTGCGGGGCCCGCAGGGCACACTGTTCGGCGCGGGTTCATCCTCGGGCACGGTGCGCTACATCACCGCGCAACCCAACATCGGCAAGACGGGCGGCTCGGTCGATCTGACCGTCACGAGCACCACCGATGGTGAACAGGGCGGCAGTCTGCGCGGCGCGGTCAACATTCCTCTTGGAGAAAAAGCCGCGATGCGCGCCGTCGCGTATCGCAGCGAATTGCCGGGCTTCATCGATTCTTACTACCCGGATCGCGCAGTGCAGAGAGACGTGAACGGCGGCTCGCGCACTGGCGGACGCCTCGCGTTCCGCTTCGAGCCCACCGAAAACGTGACGATCACGCCGCGCGTCGTCTACCAGAAGCTCGAGACCGACGGATACCCGCGCGTCGACTTCTACAACATCCTCGGCAACACCTACACGACCACGCAGCCACAGATCGATCCGGGTGAACGTGGTCAGGTGACGCAGCTCGACGAAGGCCTCACCGACGAATTCACCATGGCCGACCTCAAGCTCGAGTTCGGCTTCGGCAATGTCGGCCTGACCAGCGTCTCGACCTACATCGACCGCCAGGTGCAGGTGGTGCGCGACGCGAGCCAGCTCACGGGCAGCGTCACGACGCAAGTGGGCGGCACGCCCGCACAGATACGGCTCAATTCACCGCTGGTGGACGATACGGATATGCAGGTGATCAGCCAGGAATTGCGACTCGGCTCCTCCGGCGAAGGGCCGTTCCAGTGGCTGGTCGGCGCGTTCTACCAGTCCGCCGACCGCGACTACTCGCAGACCTTGCCTACGCCGGGCTACGACGCCATCCTGCCGCGCGGCACCGGCGCTCCCGTCGACACACCTTACTACTCACGGCTGACGTACGACTTCTCGCAGTTCGCGGCGTTCGGCGAAGCCACCTGGCGTTTCAATCCGCAATGGGCGCTGACCGGCGGCCTGCGTTACTACAACTTCGATGAGGACCGTGTCATCACGATCGCCGGTGCGTTCGCGGACCTGCCGCACTTCGATGAACTCGGCACGACCAGCTCCGACGGTGTTTCGCCGCGCGTGATCCTCGCGTTCAGCCCCAGCAAGAACGCCCAGTTCACGGCGCAGGTGGCGCGTGGCTTTCGCCTCGGCGGCATCAACGACCCGTTGAACGCCACGCTCTGCCAGGGCAACGACATCGATATCTACGGCGGGCATGCCACCTGGGACGATGAGAAGGTCACCAACTTCGAACTGGGCGCCAAGACCCGCTTCGCGGATGGGCGCGTGACGCTGAACGGTGCGGTGTTCCTGAGCAAGATCGACGGACTGCAGGTGGTCGCGGACGCGGGCTCGTGCTCGTCGCGCATCATCCTGAACGCCGATGCCGAATCGAAAGGCGCCGAAGTCGAACTGTTTGTGCGGCCCGACGAACATTGGGACCTGGGTTTGTCGGCAACGTATGCGGACGCGGAAATCACCGAGTCCCAGCTCGACAACAGCGGCTTTCCGATCAGCGGCATTCGTGACGGCAATCGCCTTCCCACCTCGCCGCAGCTGCAGGCGGTCGCGACCATGGCGTACAACTGGGCATTGACCGCCTCGCTCAGCAGCTACGTGCGGTTGACCGCGCAGCACGTGGGCTCGTCGTTCACACAGCTCGCGGACCAGGAGCCCAACTTCGGGCTGATCACGAACGGGACCGTTCCGCAGGGGGCCGCGTCGCTGATCAATTTCGGCGGCGTCCCGGCGAATACGGACATCGAGTTCGATCCGGAACTGCCGTCGTACGACATCGCGAATCTGCGCTGGGGTGTCCGCACCGACCGCTGGGAAGGCGGCTTGTTCATCAACAACCTGTTCGATGAACGCGCTTTCCTGTCGGTGGATCGCGAGCGCGGCCGCCGCGCGCGAGTGGGTTATCTGACCAACCAGCCGCGCACGATTGGCGTCAACTTCCGCATGAACTTCTAAATGGGGACACTCCCCATTTCCTAGCAAAAGGGGACGTGCCTCAAAAACGCGTCCCCTTTTTGCCCGGCAACAAAGCAAGATCGCGATTGCGACGAAGTCCGTAGGGTCCAAACTACCGGTGCTGCGTCGGGATGAATCGGGCTGCACGTGCTGAGGAACGCGCCTCAGGCGAGCCGCGGGTACGTGAAGAGCAGGAAGTGCACGGCGTTCACGCCGAAATGAACCGCCATCGCCGCTTCGATGCGTTGGGTGCGCTGATAGGTCCAGGCATAACCGAGGCCGGCGACGGTGCCTGCCAGCACGTATTTCCAGCCGCCGCCGAAATGCGAGAGACCGAACAATACGGCGCTGGCGGTTACGGGGATCGCGATCGCGAGTGTTGGGTGCCTGATGGCGCGCGCGAGTTCGTGCTGCACGAAGCCACGGAAGAATGCCTCCTCGGACAGGCAGGTGAAGAACAGATTGATGGGCGCCCAGATCAGGAACAGCGTCGTCCACTTGGGATCGAATCGCGCGTAACCCAGCAGCAGCGCGCCGGCCATCACGGCCGTGAGCGTCAGCAGGAAAATCGGAGCGGCACGGCGCAGTGTTGCCGCGAGTTCGCCTGGCGAACTTGCCCGCACCGTGTTGACGAGGCCGAGGATGAGGATGCCGGCGACGACTTTGGGGAAACCTAGCGTGATGCCGTACGGCGCGGCACCCGGCGACAGCACCACCGGCTCGGCCAGCACGGTGCGCGGGAATCCCGGCAGCAGCAGCAGTCCCAACGCCAGTGCAAAGGTGAACAGCAATCCGGCGGCGAACAACTGCAGCGGCTTCCCGTCGCGCGCGCGGGCATGAACATAAAACAGCGCGAGGGCCGCCAGGATCGCGATCCATACCGCCGCGAGACCCTGCAGAGCGCCGGTGAAATACGCCGCGATGATCGAGAGGATCAGCGCCGCGCTCCAGATATTGCGATGCAGCCACAAGCCAAGCACGGCGATCGACAACAACACGAATGGTATGTAGGACATGATCCCTATCTATTGCTGGCGCGGATTCCGCGTGAGCATCTTAATCCATCGCCCGACGGGGGAGCCCTAACTTCCGCGCATTGCGAGCGTGGTAAAGTCGGTCCGATGCCATTCGACGAACGACTCGACGGCGTACTGGAAGATCCGCTGGCTCTCGCGGAATTCCAGCGGCTCACGCCTGAGCTCACGGACTTTGCCGACAGCCACGCGCTGCTGGTCGAACGCTACAAGCGCGGCTTCGCGATGTGGACGTTCCTGTTCCGGCATCCGAAAGGCGGCGCGGCCAGTCTTCAGCTCAGCATCTCCGTGTCGAAGGAAACACGCGAGCCGCTCGCCTGCATCTTTCCACATTGGTGGCAGGACGATGAAGCGGAGTCGCGGCGCAAACTCGGGGAGCTCGCGGTGCTGCGCGATGTGGCGCCCGACGCATCGATCCTGCGCAGCGCGCTGGAACGGGCATTGTCGGATGTGTTGCACGCGACGCCGGCAGTGTTGACGCGCCAGTCGACGATTGCCGCGCGGCCGGCAGGTGCGGAGGGGAATCCGCAGTACAGCACTCTCGATGAAGCGAATCTCCCGCTGCCGAGGTGAGCGAGTCGGCCATCGGGCGGAGTACAACTGAAGTACAGTGTTAGCCGGAACCGGGTGGCGGCCTATCAACGGATCTTCGGCATGTATTCGATAGAAGCGAAAGCCAGGAGAGGAAAACTCCCCGCGGGTGAGCACCTGCTCCTGGAAAACCGACACCTGACGGGTGAAAAGTTTTCCGGAAGGAAATTGGCGAGCTTCAGCTCGGCCGGCTGCACCTTCGAACGCTGCAGTTTCGCCAAGCTGACCGCGCCACACGTCGTGCTCGCCTGTGGCAAGGAAACGTCTTACTACATCGATTGCATCTTCGACGGAACGAGATTTCGCCATTTGTCGATGGGGCAGGCACGTTTCGAACGATGCAGTTTTCTCGACGTCAGGATCGGGAACCTGTTCTGTCACAGTACGGAACTCGTCGATTGCAAGTTCAGTGGGGTCATGCGCGGTGGTGCCATCTACGGGCGGGTCGTCGGCATCGATGCAGAATTCACGACACGCCGGGTAAACGAAATCCGCGGAAATGATTTCTCCGCGATGAAGTTGTCCGACGTGAGTTTTCGTCAGGGTGTCGATCTGAGTTTGCAGAAACTCCCGGTGGGTGACGGCTACCTCCATCTTCCCGATGCCGAATGAAAGCTGACCATGATTCGCCGCGCGTTTGTCGAAAGTCCCGCCTCCGAGCTCCGGAGGAACGTCCTCACCTACCTCGATATTTTCCTGGAAACCGCGCGCGACGGTCAGAGGGAGGAGTTTCTGTGCAGGGATTCGGCACCGTACCTGAGCGATAAAACTATCGCTGATCTATGGAAGGCTTTGTCCGAAGCTTGAATATCTACACGACGATTCTCAGCAAGGGTTCTGAACTCTGTCATCCAGTATCGCCACGTGACTTCGATACCTTCATATCGCATGTCAATGGGATCCCACGGGCGGCGACCTGGACGCCGATTCCGATGCAGCTCGTGCGCGAGGACCAGGGAAAACCACTCTTGGAGTCGGACTCTCCGTGGCTCGGTGTCCACGCATTGATCTTCCGGAAGCGCGCGGCCCAGGCACTCGCGCCAATACTGGAAAGCCATGGAGAACTGCTGCCGCTCGAGAATCGAATGGCCGAATTGCTGGTTTACAATGTGACAAAGGTAGTCAAAGGCCTCGATGAGAAAGCCTCATCCATCCTCCGCTTCGACGACAGATCGATCATGCACATTCAAAAGCATGTGTTCGTGCCCGAAGTCATCGACGGTCTGGCTGTCTTCAAGCTCGCCGGGATACGGGCCAGCCATACGTACGTGAGCGATATGTTCGTGAGCAAATGGAGAGCGGCGAAGCTTCTCGGACTCGATTTCAACAGGGTTTTTACGACTGATCGATGACCGCGCGGCCGACGGGGCGTCGAACAATCGGCTTCAATGCACGGCGCGATTCTGCTGCTCTGCCTTTGTGCTCAAACTGAATCGCGGCTCGACCGTCTTGAGCTTCCCCGTCACCAGCTCCGCCGCGTAACGACCGACTTCGGGTCCATGCTTGAAACCATGCCCCGAGCCCGCGCCGACTAACAACACGTTACTCGCGGCCGGATGCCGGTCGATCAGCAGATCGCCATTCGAACTGTTCTCGTACTGACACACGCGTTCCTCGTTGAGCTGCGCGCCGGCCAGCGCCGGAAACCGCTTCGCCAGATACGCCCGCGCATCCGCCAACGATCCCGGCGAGGCCACGCGATCGCCACGATCCGGATCGATCGGCGGGCCGTGTTTGTCATTCGCGATCTTGAAGCCGCGGCCTTCCAGATCCGGCATCCCGTAGAAGATGTCACCGTTGTTGAAATCCGCCCAACCGGGCAGTGCGCCGCCGGCGAACCGCGCATCACCCGCCGGCGTACCGAAGTAGAAGACTTCCTGCCGCGTAGGGAAAATGCGCGGCCCGAGCAGGTGCGCGAACAGCTTCGGCAACCACGGCCCACAGGCGAACACGTAGTTAGTCGCGCTCACCGCGGACCCATCCGCAAGAGTGATCGAACTCAACGGCTTCGACGCATCCGGTGGCTTCACCGCGCCGACCGCATATTCACCGCCGGCCTTCACGAACTGCGTCACCAGCATCTGCACCGCACGGCGCGCCATCAACACGCCGAACTCCGGCTCCAGCAACCCGACCTCGATGTCCTTCCACGAAACCTGCGGATACCGCTGCTCGAGAGCGGCGCGATCGAGCTCGACCGTGGGCAGCTTCAGGCGCCGATGCACCTCGAGCGACTGGTCGACATACGCCTCGCGCTTCTGGAAAAAGAACAACACGCCGATCTGATGCAGGATCGGCAGGCCCGACAGATCCGACAGCCACTTCCACTGCGGCAACGAGTCGAACGCGAAACGCGTGTAAACCTCGTCGGCGCCATACGAACCGCGCGTGAGCCGCGACTCGCCGCCCGACGACGCGCGTGCATGCGCGGCGCCGAACGCATCGAGCAGCAACACGCGCTGCCCGGCCTTGCGCAGATGCCACGCGGTCCAGGCGCCGAACACCCCGGCGCCGATGACGATCGAATCCCAGGGTTTCGTGCCCGCCATTTTCTTCACCTCACCGCGAACGCCGCTGGCGACGCCCGCGGCCAGCGCCGAAGTGATGACACCGCGGCGCGTGACCTTCAAGGATGGCCGCCCGCGGCGCCTTCCTTGACGACCG
This sequence comes from Pseudomonadota bacterium, assembly GCA_039931065.1. GTDB lineage: Bacteria > Pseudomonadota > Gammaproteobacteria > Steroidobacterales > Steroidobacteraceae > CADEED01. Next base: position 39,647 of record JBDTSP010000001.1, read on the forward strand.
ACTGCATGGCGCGGTTGCTCACACCGAACGCCGCCTCTTCTTCGCCGGGCGCCGGTGGGCTGTTGAGGACGCGCAGGAACGCGACGACATCGCGCAACTGCGTACGTGTCAGCACCTGGCCATAGATCTCGGGCATCGACGACGGCGCCACCGTGCGCTGCTTCACTTGCTTCGGGTCCACGTTCGAGGTGGTCCCATCCGCATGTTTGAGCACTATCTGAGTGGCCGACTCACTCGCCACCGAACCCGTTTCAGTCTCACCGTTCGTGAGCGCCAGCGTGACGATGTCGAAGCCGGTGGCGATGTGCGCGCTCGGTTTGATCACCGACTCGAGTAGATAGGACGCAGACTTTTCCTTGCCGATGAGCGACAGGTCCGGCCCAGCCTCGCCGCCTTCGCCGCGCACCTTGTGGCAACGCGCGCAGGGCAGGACCTGGTTTCCGTAGAACTGACCGGCGCCGCGGCGCGGATCGCCGCCCGCCAGCGCGAACGAATACGGTGCGAGCGGATCGCCCTTCGCGGCCCATGCCGCCTGCTGCTTCTGCCAGCGCGTTTTCACGGCCGCGTCTTCGCTCTTCTCGACGGCCTCGATCAATTCCACTTGCGCGCCTGGCTGCACCTTGCCGGCCGCGAGTTGATCGATGGAAGCGACCATCAGCTTGGCCGCTTCCGGTCCCTTCAATTGCGCCATCGCCAGGAAGGCGGCCTGCTGCTCCGCTTCCGAGCCGGTGGCCGCCAGCTTGCGGATCGCCGGCAACGCCTTGTCGGGCGAACGATGCGCAACGATCTGCATGGATGACAAGCGCAGCGCGGCGACGCTGGATTTCTGCGCGGCCTCGATGCCCGGCGTCACGTCGTCGCCACCGAAGGCGTCGAGCGCCTTCAGCGCGCCGGTGCGCACGGATTGCGGCGCCTTCTCGTTGCCGATCACCGCCACCAGCGCGGGCGCGGCGGCGCGCAGACGCAACGTGCCGATGGCTTCGAGCGCGGCGAGCTGAACGGCCTCCGGCGCGCTGCCTAACAACTTCGGGGCGATCGCGGCAACCGCATTCGCGGCCGCGGCGCCGTCGCGCTTGGCCAGCGGACGGAAGATGCCGACGATGCGATCGCGCTGCGGCACTTCGGCCCACAAGCCAAGCTGCAACAACGCTTCGGCGCGCATGCCTGGAGTCGCGGCGTCGCGCAACGCGTAGTCGGCCAGCGCCTTCGCGTTGCCCGCCTGCCCGAGCCGGTAGTTGGCGTTGATGGCGCGCTCGACATACGCCTCGTCTTTCGCCGGGGCATTGGCCAGGCGACCGGCCAACGCGCCATACGCAGCTTCGACCGGCGCGTCATTGATCGCCTCGGCCACTTCGCGCGCGATGTACGCATCCGCGTCATCGAGCATTCCGCCGAGCGCGGCGTCCTTGAGTTCGCGATACGCGAGCACGACGCCCAGCCGAACCGCCGCCGAAGAATTCTTCGCCGCCGCATCCAGTGCGCCGTTCTTGCCGATCGAAGCCAACGCGTGCGCGGCCGCGAATCGCAGGTACGCATCCTTGTTGTCATTCGTCTTGAGCAACGCCAGCAGCGCCGGCGTGGATTTCGCATCCTTGAGCTTGCCCAGCGACTGCGCGGCGAAGAACTGCACGCGCGGCTCGGAGTCCGTCAAAGCTTTCGCCAACGCGGACTGCGCCGTCGCCGCCTTCACATCGCCGAGGCCCTTGGCCGCCTGAGCGCGCACTTCCGGGTCGGAATCGCCGAGCAACTTCACGAACAGCGGCGCCACCTTCGATCCTTTGCGGCCGAGCTGAGTCAGTCCCCATACCGCGTGCAGGCGCCCGAGCGCAGTGGCGGTCTTGCCGTTCGCCACGGCTGTGAACACCTTGACGCTGCTTTCACCGCGCGACGCCAGCTCGAGCTGCGCTTCGAGGCGTGCTCTGCGGTCGGCGTGCGAGAGCAGGGCGGTGAGTTCCGGCACGCCGCGCTGCTTGAACCCTTCCGCCAGTAGTTTGGCCAGGTCGGCGCTGGCCTTCACCTGGGCGGCGTCCTGTTTAACGGGTGTGATGCCGTAGATGCGGCCCTTATGCGACTTCGGCCAGCCATCGACCCAGTCCGACAGGTACAACACGCCGTCCGGTCCGAACGTCACGTCGGTCGGCAATACGCCGCCCATGAACTGCTCGCTGCTGGTGGGCGAGAACGTCGCGCCGTTCTGCTTGACGGTGTACGTCTGGATGCCGCTGCGCGCGATGCTGCCCTTGAAATGAGTGATGAAGAAATGCCCGGCGTATTCCGGCGAGAGTCCGGTGCCCGGGTAGTACGTGAGGCCCGACGGGCCGTCCTCGATGTTGCACACCGGCGGTAGTAGATAGGCGGGGCGGCCTTCAAAACGCGGCTTCCACAACGCTTCGCGCAGCCACGGTCCACCTTTGCCCATCGGCGCGTGCTGGTAACCGACGCGCCAGCCGTTGTCGCCACCTTCGACGAGGTACACCAGCCGTTCCTGATCGCCCTGGTCGCTGTCGTTGTCGCCGGTGAACAGGTTGCCGTGTTCGTCGAACACCAGTTCCTGCGGGTTGCGCAGACCATGCGCGAACATTTCGAACTCCGTGCCGTCCGGATTGGACCGGAACACCGCGCCTTCATCCGGGTAGTCGACGAGCTGGCCTTCCTTGCCCTTCACGTGGGTGCCGCGATCGCCGATCGAGTAGTACAACTTGCCGTCGTGGCCCATCGCGAGGCCGTGGAAATCGTGGCCGGTGTAATTGAAGCGCACGCCGAAGCCGCGCAGCAGCTCGGTCTTCTTGACCGCGCCCGCTTCACCCTCCAGCAACCACAAGCTCGGGATATTCGTGAACCAGACCTGGCCGTGGCGCGCGAGCACCCCCGAGGCGATGCCGTCGAGTTCGCTGTTGAAGCCATCCGCGTAAACGCTGGACTTGTCGGCGACGCCGTCGTGATCGGTATCTTCGACCAGCCGCACCACCTCGCTCTCGATGGCGAAATCCTTGGCCTGCGCGCCGAACACCTTGTGCTGGATTTGCGCGCGTTCTTCGATCGTGCGCGAGGCCATGTCGAGTTCGAGCATGCCCATGTAGTCGCGGATATCGAGCACGCTGCTGCGATATCGATAAGTTTCCGACACGAACAGCCGGCCTTTCTCATCGAAATCGATGGCGACGGGGTTTGCGAGCATCGGCTCGGCGGCCCACAACCTGGCCTGAAAGCCGGCCGGCAACGAGAAGCGCTTGAGCGCGAGCGTCGCGTCGCCTGTGGCCGCATCCATGACCGGAGTCGGGACGCGTTCGGTCTTTTCGAGTTCGAGCGTCTGCGACGACACGGTCGAAATGCCGGCAATGAATAAAACGGCGAGACGGGAAATTAGAACGGAAGGTTTCATGGGATCCCGGAGTTTTGAAAGGGCTTACAGGACGGCGGATGATATCCGGATGCGATGCTTCTGCCTGCCGGTGCGGAGCTTGAAGTTGACCTTAATAGAGTGAATTCTGCCGCGCATGCGTCGAGAGCCAAAATGGATGCGGGGGAAGGCCGGAATCGTGACGGTGGTCATCGTCGGGATTCTCGCGCTCTATGCAAAGCTCCATGAGAGAACGGGCCCTTCTGGAAATCCGGCCCGTCCCGACGTGGCGGCGGACGCCGGGGACGTCGAGCGGGCCGATTTCGATTTCTACCTGCTGGCAATGAGCTGGCACCCCGCCTTCTGCGCCGATGGCCACCAGAACAAGCCCGAGTGCCAGGTCCCGCAGCCGCACCCGCTCGCGATCCACGGGTTGTGGCCCGAAAAACTTGAGGCCGGCGCCTACCCGCACGACTGCCGCGCGCCGCGCCTCGATCTCGCGCCAGCGCTCGCACATGAACTCGCGGAGTACATGCCCGGCATGCAGTCGAACCTGCACGAACACGAGTGGCGCACCCATGGTGGCTGCAGCGGGCTCGATGACGACCTGTACTTCGAGGGCGCACTCGATCGCGCCCGCAACCTGGATGCCGCGCTGCGCCGCAGGCTAACTAGTCTGGGCGGGCGGGAAACGACGTCCGCGGAATTGCGCGCCGCGGCCGATGACTACCACGCCGGTCTCGGCGCCACGATCGTGTTCCAGTGCCGCACGCTGCGCGACGCACCCGCGGCGCTGCGCAATCGGCCATTCCTGATCGAAATCCGCCAGTGTGTCGACGACGACGGGGCAAACGGCGCGCCCGGCACGCTGCTCGACTGCGCCACCGTGGAGCGCCGCGACCAGGGTTGTGGCCGAACTTTCCGCATCGCGGAGACCTCCCGATGAATGCGCAACTGCGAGAGTTGTTCATCGCCTATGGCGTCACCGCGCTCGCGATGCTGCTCGGACTGCTGGCCATGCGAGCCGACGCGCGCGCGTACTGGCGCTGGCCGGTGTACTCGGCGATGGCGATGGTGCTCGGCGTCGTGACGTGGAATCAGCTGCGTCAGCACGCGTTGCCGGCGGAATGGTCGATCACGCGTGCGAATACGCTCTATATCTGCGCACTGGGTTTGTATTCGTTCACGGGAGCCGCGCTCGGACTCTTGCTTGGCCGTTTGACCCGGGGTAAAACGCCCGGGTCAGATACATAAGGAAAAAACATGGCCAAATCGAAGAAGAAAAAACCCAGCAAGGCGGAAATCGACAAGCTGCGCAAGAAAGTGAATGCGGTCACCAAGGAGTTCTTCGAAGCCTATGGTGGCGACGGCGGCTATAACTACCTGCTGGTCGGCCCGGGGCCCATTCCGCCGCCGAAGCTCGAGATCGACATCCTCAACCTCGCGACGAAGCCCGGCAAGTAAGCGTCAGTTCCCAGCGGGGATCTTCACGCCCGAGAGATAGGGTTCGCGGCTCGCGTGCCACGTGGCACGCCAGCCGCGCTGCCATGCGGTTTGCAGCGCGGCAGTGGCTTCATCCTTCCTGCCCTGCAAGCTGAGCGATTCAGCCCGCAGCAGGTACAGGCCGAAATGCCGGCCGCCATTCTTTTCGTAGGTGTCGAGCATGCGATCGAGGCCCGCCAGCAGTTTCATCGCCTCGTCACGGTTGCCGCCGCCATTCAGTTCGATGGCCGCGTGGAACAACGCCACCGAATATTCATAACGAATCTGGCTGCCGTCGTACAGATCGGCGCCATGCATCGGCAGGGTGCGTTCCGCATGCGCGAGCGTGGCGCGCGCCGCAACTGCGTCGTTCGCCATGAGCTGCATGCGCGCGAGTTCGGCGAGATCCGCGCCGGTCTGCGCGAGTGCCGGTGCATCGCGCTGTGCAAGCCAGGTTTTCAACTCGCTGGCGCCGCCGGCTGCGAACACCAGATTGCCCTGACGCGAGAGACCGGCGAAGGTCGCGTCCTTCGGCATCTCGTCGAGTAGTTTGCGCGCCTCGTCGATTCTGCCGAGGGTCAGGAGCAAGTCGACTTTCTGATCGGCAACCTGCCGGTCATTGGGCGCAAGTTCCTGCGCCGCTTCCACCCACTTGAGGGCGTCCTGTGTCTCTCCCTGCGCGCGCGAAATCCATGACGTCGCGAGCGGGCCCCAGAAGTGATCGGGCTGGAGGCCGCGCGCGCGCTCGCAGGCGGCGTTCGCCTCCTCGTAATTCGCGAGTTCCACCAGGCCCATGCAGCGGTACACGTGCGTGAGGAAATCGAGCGGATCGAGAGTCGCGGAGATCGTGTAATTGCGCAGCGCCTCTTCGGGATCCGCGCGCCGGTCATAGGCATTGCCGAGAAAACGATGGCTCGCGGCATCGTTCGGGTTCGCCGCGATCGCCCGCTTGAGAATCGGCAAGGCCTCTTCGGTCTTGAACTGCTCATTCAGCAGCCAGCCTTTCACCGCCAGCGCCTCGGGCAGTTTCGGATTGAGCGCCAAAGCGTTGTTGATTATCGGCTCGGCTTCGGCGGACACATCTTCGAGCGGCGTGCGATTGAGGGACAGATTGTTGAGCAGCGTTTCGGCCAGGCCGACGTGCGCCAATGCGTAACCCGGATCGGCGGCGATCGAGCGGCGGAAAAACTCCACCGCCTTCACGTTGTCGTCGGCGGTGCGTTTGCTCTGCCGGGCGCGGCCCAATAGATAGAGCTCGTAGGCTTCCATCTTTTCCGGCTGGCGTTGCGCCCACGTTTCGGCGATGTCGGCCGATAATTCCAGGTGCAGCGCTTCGGCCACGGCGCGCGAGACGGTGTCCTCGATGAGAAAAATGTCGCCGATCGGGAGATCGAAGGATTTGGACCACAGGTGCAGGCCGGTCGCGGCGGTGATGAGCTGCACCGTGATGCGCAGCTGATCGCCCGAACGCCGCAGTGAACCTTCGAGCACGTGTGTCGCGCCGAGCGTGCGACCGATCTCGCGCACGTCGGTGTTCTTGCCCTTGAACGCGAAGGCCGAGGTGCGAGCGACGACGCGCAGCGTCGGGATGTGCGCCAGCCAGTTGGAAAGCTCGTCGGTGAGACCGTCGCACAGCGGCTGTTCGCGTTGATCGACGCTCATGTCGACGAGCGGCAGAACGACGATCGTCGGCAGGTTCTCCGGCCCCTTCGCAAACTGGAACCAGCCGCCCGGCATCCGCCACACGACGACGGCGAGGATGACGGCCACCAGGATGCTGCCGAATCCCCAGGCGAGCCGCTTCATCGGCGCGCGCCGGTCCGAGGCCCGGCGGCCGATGACGGCGCCCGTTTCGAAAGACGTGGGGACGTAGTCCGAAGTCAGAACGGGGAGCGACGGGATGGTCGGCTCCGGATCGAGTGCGGCGACGAAACGGTACCCCTTGCGCGGCAGGGTCTCGATGTAGCGCGGGGTGTCCGCGTCGTCGCCGAGAGCGACGCGCAGTTTGCGCACGGCGCTGTTCAGGCCGGTATCGAATTCCACCACGCCGGTGGGCCAGAGCCGGGCGATGAGCTGCTCGCGCGTGACGACTTCGCCTGGCCGCTTGACCAGTTCCTCGAGAATCTGCAGCGGCTGGTCCTGCAGGCGATGGGTATTGCCGTGCTTCGAGATTTCCCCCGAATTGAAGTCGATCTTCCAGCCGTCGAATCGGATTTCCCGCTTATCCATGCACCCGCCGCGTACCCCGGCTGCCCCCGGGGGGTGAATCATAGACAAGTCAGCGCCGGATCAGCGTCCATCCATCGCCTCCGGGGTGCCGCGGGGCGAATCTCGGTCCCGTCAAAGCGAAAAAAATGACTTACGGAGGACGAATGAACGTAACTGCGCAACGCAGCATTGCTCCTGCTTCCACGCCCGACAAGACGGGTCCAGGCCCGAAGCCGCCGCCGAAGCATCTTTCGGCGCGCGCGCTGACCGCGCTTGTTAGCCAATTGACGACCGGTTACCCCAACCCCGACGGCCCGGATGATCCTCCAGGCCCGCTCGATCCCTATATCCGCCGGGCGCTGGAGCGCTCGGTGCTGGGGATCGGGGCCGGCACCCATTTGTGGCGTGTCATCGCCGAGAAACATCCCGAGATCTGGGATGTCATTGGCGGCGACCCGCTGTCCCAGGTAGCGCTCAATCCGCAGCCGCTGCCGCCGAAGTCCGCATTCCTCGCCGCGATCGTCCAGGAATTCACCGAACGCATGACGAATGTCGGCGAGCTGGCCGACCTGATCCCGCGTCCAGGCGGTGAGCGCGGCATCATCATTGTTGGCGGCCACGTGGCGCGTTTCGTCGACGAGATCTGCGGCAATGGCATGAAGGTGAAGTGGCCGTTTCCCTGGCCCGCACCCGTCTGGTTTACCGAACAACTCAACGGCCCCGACCTCATCGTCATGGGCACCCAGTTTCAACAGTGCGCCGTGATTGCGATGGACCGCGATCTCGGCCGCACTTTCGCCGACGCCGCGCATGCGCTGCTGGAGGCCGGAGCCGCGCGCCTGGTCTGATTTAACGGGATGGGCCTCAACCCCCGCAGCTCGAATAACCCCATTCAAGCCTTCGAGGTCCATCCCTTTTTCTTCTCGAAAGGGGGCAGCCCCCGTTTCCTAGCAAAAGGGGACAGGCCTCATCCCCGCAAGCCGAACTGCCCCGTTCAGCTTCAGAGGTCTGTCCCCTTTTGCTAGGAAACGGGGGCTGCCCCCATTTCCTTTTCCGTTAGGCTGGTGCCACTTTCAGGGGGGTGGTGCATGTCGCGATTTCGTCTGGCAACGATTGCTGCCTTGTTCGCCGTGGCCGTTCAGGCCAACGCTGTGTCGCTGATTCCGAGCATCGGAATCGCGAGCCCCGACGGCCACATCCTGGTGCAGGTAATCGTGGCCGATGGCCAGGCGACCTATTCGGTGACCATCGACGGGCAGGAGATCCTGCAGAAATCGCGGCTCGGTCTGGTACGCGACGATGCCGACTTCTCGCAGGGGGTGGACATCACCGCTAACTACCTCGCGCGCGCCAACAAGCTCGAAAAGGTCGAGGATCGCTACGAACTGCTGACGAGCAAACGCCGCCAGAACTCCTACCGCGCCAATCGCCGCGTATTCGAGCTCGAAACGCAGGCCGGCATCCGCATGGACATCGAGTTCCAGGTGTCGAACGACGGCTTCGCCTTTCGGTACGTCTTCCCGAACAAGGACGAAACGGTCCACAAGATCAGCCGCGAAACCTCGTCGTTCAATTTCCTGGCGGGCACGCGCGGTTTCCTGCAACCCATCGCGCCCCCGCGTTCGGGCTGGAATGAAACAAACCCCTCGTATGAGGAGTACTACGAGCGCGATATCCCCATCGGCCAGCCATCGCTGCAGGGCGGGGGCTGGGTGTTCCCCGCGCTGTTCCGCTCGGGCGATACGTGGTTGCTGATCAGCGAGGCCGGCCTGCGCCGCACCTACTGCGGCTCGCGTCTGCTGGCCGCGCGCCGCAGCAGCGAATATTTCATCGATTTTCCCGGCGCGCTCGAGACCAGCAACGGCGGCGCGGTCACGCCGGAATCCACGCTGCCGTGGATCACGCCGTGGCGCCTGGCCGTCATCGGCAGTCTCAAGACCATCGTCGAATCGACGCTCGGCACGGATCTCGCCGATCCGCCCGCTAAGGGTGTGAAGCTGCTGCCCGAACTACCTGGCAAATCCGCCTGGAGCTGGCCGTTGTTAGGCGACGACCAGACCACCGTCAAGGTGCAGAAACAGTTCATCGACTACGCCGCGGAGATGGGCTGGAAATACACGCTGGTGGATTCCGCCTGGGACCGGCAGATCGGCTACGACGGCCTGAAGGAGCTGGTCGACTACGGCAAGCCGAAGGGCGTCAAGATCCTCATCTGGTACAACTCCGCCGGCGAGTGGAACACCACGCCGCTGACGCCGCGCGACCGGATGTTGCCCGCAACGCGCCTCGCGGAGATGCAGAAGATCAAGGAGATCGGCATCGCCGGCGTGAAGGTGGACTTCTTCGCGGGTGATGCTCAATCCACCATTTCCTACTACCACGACATCCTCGCGGATGCGGCGCGCGTGGGGCTCGCGGTGAATTTCCACGGCGCGACGCTGCCGCGCGGCTGGCAACGCACGTATCCGAATCTCATGACCATGGAATCCGTGCGCGGCATGGAATACAACACCTTCGAGCAGAGCAACGCGGAACGGGGCGTGGTGCACGCCGCGATGCTGCCGTTCGCGCGCAATGTATTCGATCCGATGGACTTCACGCCCGTGGTGCTCGACAAACTACCGCACACCGAGCGGCGCACGTCGGCCGCCTTCGAGCTTGCGACCTCGGTGTTGTTCACCTCCGGCATCCAGCACTACGCGGAGATTCCCTCCGGCATGCGCAAGGCTCCGCCGTACGTGCGCGATTTCCTGAAGCACGTGCCCGCGGTGTGGGATGACGTGAAGTTCGTCGAAGGTTTCCCCGGCCAATACGTCGTGCTCGCGCGCCGCGCGGGAAAGACCTGGTACATCGCCGGCATCAACGCCGACGACCAGCTGCGCAAGATCAAGCTCGATCTCAAGGCGCTGGGAATTTCAGGCCAAGGCACACTGATCATCAACGGCCTCGATCCGCTCGGTTTCGAGAGCAGCGCGTTTCCAGCCGAGAAGAGCGCGACCGCGGGCGACATCGAGCTGCGCGGCCGCGGTGGGTTCGTCCTCACCGTGGGCGGCTAGTCCTGGCGAGTTTCACGAGCGGCGGCTGCGGCGGCCAATCGCCCATGTGCAGCCAGACCTGCAACCGACCCTCCGGGTCGGTCTCGAAAGTCGCGGTGAAATCTTCGGGCAGACCGTCGAGCCGGAACGACATCGAGCTCAACGGGATGAGACGGTTCGCCGGGCGATTCGCCAGCTGCAGCACCAGGTATCCCGCGTCTCGTGAAACCGTCAGGCGCGGGCCGAAGAGACCCTCCGGCGGGCCGTATGTTCCAACCAGCATCTGCGCCGCCTTGTAGTTAGGAGCGCGGCTGGCGGATTCCCGCAGCTCCTGCGCGAGACCGCGAGCCAGCGCCTGCAACGCGTCGCGGTCGAGAGGATCTGTCGCATCGGCTTGCAGCCGGGTCAACGCCAGCCGGTGAGCCTCGAGCAGCGCAAGGCCGGGTGGCACTTCCGCATCCGGCTTCACGCCCACGCCTTCCCAGTTGGTGCCCGTCACGGGGTTGACCGGGTATCCGGTTGGCATGAAGACCGTGAAGCCGCGACTTAAAGGTAGTGAGGCCCCGGGATTCGCGCCGCCGCCGCTGACCTCGCCCACGATCAGACCGCGCTTGAACGATTGAATGTCGTACGCCAGTTCCTCGCCACCGGAAAACGTATTCGCCGAAATGAGCACGAAAACGGGTTTCTTCGCGCCGTAGGAGTTCGCGCCCAAATCCGTCGTGCGCGTTTCGACGACATGTTCACCGCGCCCGTGAAAGGTATTCAAGACGTATGGCGCCCCTTCGCTCAGGTAACTCATGTAGAGCGCGCACGTCGCGGGCCATCCCCCGGAGTTGGCGCGCAAGTCGAGAATGAGCGCGTCGGTGCTCTTCAGGAACGAAAACGCCGCGGCGATAACCTCCCTGGCGGAGTCGGGATCGGGCACCGCGTTTACCTCGAGGTAGCCGACGTTGCCTGCCAGGATTTTTGCGGACCGGATGTCGCCGTTTGACGCCCGCGAATCCCGCGGCGGCCTTCGTTGCGGACCCGGTCGCGCGTCGAAACTGACGTTCAGATGTTTGTCGGGCACGACGGAATGAAGATCGGCATTCAACGCGGTGGCTAACTCTTCGCCGGAATTGATGGCGGCGTAGTTCTTGTCCGCCAACCGGGTGCGCAAGTGCTGCGCCAGCTTCCTGCCGATATCTTCATACGCATAAGAGTCCGCCAGGGCGTTCGCCAACTGCTCGACGACCTCCTTGCGCGCGTCCGCATCGAGCGGAACCGCCACCTGCGCCGACGCAAACGAACTGCCGATTGCGGCGATGACGATCGCGGCGGGGAGGAACTTTCTCATGGCGGTTCTCATCGTGTGAAGGTCGAGACTGACAGGATGCGCCGCGCCGCATCCGCGTCGCAGACAGCGGCAAAAATTACGCGCTTTTGACATGTGACCAAAAGGTCACATATAGTCGCGGCATGCACAGTGACGACCTGGTCTTCAAGGCTCTGGGCGATTCCTCCCGCAGGTTTCTGCTCGACCTGCTGCACAAGCGCGACGGGCAGACACTCGGCGAACTCGAATGCGAACTGGAGATGACCCGCTTTGGGGTCATGAAACATCTCAAGTTGCTGGAAGAAGCGGGCCTGGTGATCACGCGGCGCGAAGGCCGCGAGAAACTTCATTTCTTGAATGCCGTGCCCATTCGTCTAATCCACGACCGCTGGATCGACAAATACAAGGAGCGCGAATTGTCCGCGCTCGTGGACCTCAAAAAATCCCTGGAGAACGCGAAATGCCCACCGCAGCGCAAGAGAGCCTGAATTCGACCACGCACATTCACGAGATCTACATCAAGGCCACGCCCGCCGCGATCTGGGATGCCGTGACATCACCTGAGTGGACCGCGAAGTACGGTTATCGCGGCATGTCGGAGTACGAACTCAAGCCCGGCGGCAGATTTCGCACCAAGGCCAATGAGCAGATGCGCAGCTTCGGATTGCCCGAAGTCGTGGTCGATGGCGAGGTGATCGAGGCCAATCCGCCGCACAAACTCGTGCAGACGTATCGCTTTCTCTTCAACGACGCGCACCGCGAAGAAGGCTTCTCGCGCATCACGTGGGAGATCGCGCAGACGGAGAAGGATTTCTGCCGCCTGACCATCACGCACGAAATCCCCGCGAACGCGCCGATGATGAGAGGCGCGATCACCAGCAGGTTCAGCATGCAGGGCGGTGGTGGATGGAACTGGATTCTCAGCGACCTCAAGTCACTGCTCGAGACCGGCAAGACGATGTAGTTCGATCAGGCGGCCTGCGCGCCCAGCACCATGGGGGCGCGCAGCTCCTTCAAAGATGTGATCGCCAGCCGGTTCCGCTGCACTAACAGAATGGCTTCGCTCGTCATTGCGCTCTCCGACTTTCACTGGATAGGAGCAAGCGCTGAGCCAATACTTCGCACCCGGGCGAACTCCCTCCGTGCGCATTTCAAACAGCGGCTGCACCGCCAAATTCCCACGCGCGCCGTGACACGCGCGGCTGTGGAGCAGCCGGCACGATTTCACGCATAATGTCGCGCGGATATGAGAACCATTCGACTCAAAGTCAAACCCGGATCGCGCCAGGAAGATTTGACCGAATGTGACGACGGCACGTGGCTGGCGCGCGTCAAGGCTCAGCCTGTCGATGGCAAGGCGAACGCCGCGGTAATCGCGCTCATCGCAGCGCACTTCGGTTTGCGCAAGGCGCAGGTGAGCATCAAGAGCGGCGCCGGCGGCCGGATGAAACTGGTCACACTCGAGGACTGAGATACATGATCACGTTGTTCACGTTTGGCCCGCATTTCGGCCTGCCTGACCCGAGCCCCTTCGTGATGAAGGGCGAAATGTTGCTGAAGCTCTCGAAGCTTCCATACCAGACCAACACCCGGGGTTTCGGCAAGGCGCCGAAGGGCAAGCTGCCGTACATCGACGACGGCGGCACGATCGTGGCTGATTCCACGCTCATCCGCTTGCACCTCGAGCGCAAACATTCCATCAACTTCGATCGCACGCTCTCGGAGCGGGATCGTGGCATCGCCTGGGCGGTCGAAAAGATGCTCGAGGATCACGTCTATTGGGCGGTGGTGTACTGGCGCTGGCTGATCGATGCGAACTTCGATCGGGGCCCGCAGAAATTCTTCGATCGCGCGCCGGCGATCATCCGGCCCATCGTCACGAGGATGGTGCGCAGGCGCGTACGCGCGCGGCTGCATGGACAAGGCTTCGGCCGCCACAGTGAAGCGGAGATGACCGCGATGGCGAGCCGCGCCTTCGAAGCGCTGTCGCAGGTGCTCGGCGACAACAGGTACCTGATGGGCAACGAACCGTGCGGTGCGGACGCGACGGCGTTCGCGTTCATCGCCGGAACGCTCGCGAAGATCTTCGAATCGCCGCTGCAGGTGAAAGCGGCCAGCCTGCCGAATCTCGTTGCGTACAACGATCGAATGATGGCCGAGTTCTATCCCGGCTTCGGAGCGAAGCAGACATGAAGATGTTCAGGGCATTCGCGACAACGCTGCTTGCCCTGCTTACTTCGGCCACGGCGATTGCCGATGGATCCGCGAACGAAACGCGCGCGGCGTACCTGGCGGTGATCGAGCGGCCGAACGTCGCCCTGAAGCCGGAACTCGCCGAACTGCCGGGGGTGGACGGCCTCAGGAAATTCCATCTGTGGTTCAGCTCGGATGCCACCGAACGTGTGCCCGGCTATCTACTGCTGCCGGACGCAGCGCGGTTCAAAGGCAGGCGGCCGGTGGTCATCGCGCTGCACGGTACCGGCGGCACCAAGGACAATGGCCAGGTAGTTCGCATCCTCACGCTCGCCGCGAAGGCGGGCTTCATCGGTGTCGCGATCGACGGGCGCTTTCATGGCGAGCGGACCAGGGCCGGCACGGGGGCGGCTGAATACGACGCCGCCATCACGCAGTCCTTCAAGACCGGGCAGGGCCATCCATTCTTCTACGACACGACGTGGGATGTCATGCGTCTGATCGACTACCTGTCCACTCGCAAGGATGTCGACGCCGCACGTATCGGCCTCACGGGAATTTCCAAGGGCGGCATCGAGACGTGGCTGACCGCGGCCGCCGATCCGCGCGTCGCCGTGGCGGTGCCGTATATCGGCGTGCAGAGTTTCAAATGGGCGCTCGACAATGGGCAGTGGCCGGCGCGTATCGCGACAATCCAGGACGGTTTCGATGCGGCGGCGCAGTCCGTTGGAAAGCCGGCGCGCAACGTGGCCTTCGTGCGCGAGTTCTACGCCCGTGTGGTGCCTGGCATCGATGGGCAATTCGACGGGCCTTCGATGTTGCCGCTGATCGCGCCGCGGCCGTTGTTAGTGATCAACGCGGATTCGGACGCGAACACACCCGTGGCCGGCGTACGTCTGTCGGTGGAAGCCGCGAAGCCCGCGTACGCCGCGGCGAATGCGTCCGACAAACTGCAACTCGTGATCGAGGAAAACACGCCGCATCGCGTGAACCCCGCGAGCATCGATGCAGGGATCGCCTGGTTCGTGCGCTGGCTCGCGCCCTGAATTCAGCGCGCGCGGCGAACCCGCCGCCGTCACTGTAGGCATTTGCCACCTTCGCAGCATGCTTTGTGCGGTACCGTACGGTTGCCAGAACGCGCATCTTCGGAAGGTGCATACTGCTTTTGCCCGCCTTCATAATAAAAATCAGGTTCGCGCATGCCAGTCGCCAGACCCGGAACTACCGCCAGTCAGCTTGCGCGCGACTATGTCGTCAGCCTGAATGAATTCGCGGAAGAAACAATCGCGGTACTGACGAGAAGCGCTGTCTATCCAGTCTCCGTCGGCCAGTCCGTCCGCCGCCGTGAGATCTGCGCCGCCGTTTCCGCGGCCATGATTTCCGCGTTCGATGCCTCTTCGCTCAGCGAGGGGGAGCGCGGCGCGATAGACCAAGAGATCAGAGAGAGCCTCCTGCCGTTCTGGAACAAGTACGCCGCCAGCGATCCGGGGGCCGCGGAATTCATCGCCTGGCGGTCCTCTCACTACCTGAGGAATCGAGCGCGCGGCAGTCAGGTCAAAACCGCCGTGCTGATCGTCGAGTCGTTGCTGGAGGCGCTCGAAATACCCAAGGAGAAGATCGGTCTCTTGACGCGGGAACTGACGCCAGCGTTCGCGCACCGCATGGTGGGCGATCTTTACCGCATCAACGATGCGAGCAGCCGTATCGGTATCGAACTGACGTTGGTAGCCGCGATCTCCGTGATGCTGGGCATCACGGCGTCATACGAGTCTGTGTTGCGGCTTCTGCGGGTCGCCTGATCTAGCCGAGTTCGCGGGTCATGCGGGTCGCCTCGAGCGCAACCATCTCGATCGCCGTCGTAACGCTCAGCAGCAGATGATCGTTGAGCCGCGCGCCACCGAACTTCTCCTCGGCGAGCGCCACCAGTTCCTTCGCGCAGGCGCGCAACACGCCGAGTTCCTGGCGCATCGCGCCCCCCGATGCGCGTTGTCCGCAGAAACGCAATTCCTGCCAGGCGGCGAGGTCGTCCGCAGCGAGCCTGGGAATGCTGCATCGCATTGCTTCTACGTCATCGAGAGTGCGTTGCAGGAAGAGGTCGGTCTCTACCTTGCGCTTCAACTCACTGTCTGTGTCGGGCCCGCTCACGCAGGCCACGTCAATTTAGGAATACGACCGCCATCGGCTTGACCAGCGCGACCGGCGCGCCCTTGGGGGCAAGTTCGCCGGTCGTCGCGTCCACGCTGAACACGGCGACGTTCGCGCCTTCCTGATTGCTCACGATCAGCCACTTGTTGGTCGGGTCGAGCGTGAAGTATCGCGGCACCTTGCCACCCGAGGCCATGCGCTGCCTGAAGGTGAGTTCGCCGGTCCTGGAGTCGATGGCATACACCACGATGCTGTCTTCGCCGCGATTCGATGCGTACAGGAACTTGCCGTCGGCGCGCACCGCGATTTCCGCCGCGGTGGAAGGTTCGGTGAAATCGGGCGCCAGCGTCTTTACCGACTGGAATTGAGTCAGCGTTCCCTTCTTGCCATCCCAGCCGAACGCCATGACTTCGTTGGCCATCTCGGCGATCGAGTAGACCCAATTGCCGTTCGGGTGGAACGCAAGGTGCCTCGGACCCTGGCCCCCAACTACTTTCGTGAAGGGCGGGTCGTTAGGCGTGAGCTTGCCGGTCTTTGCATCGAACCTGTAGATGACGATCTTGTCCGTGCCGAGATCGGCCACCAGGCCAAACTTGTTGGAAGGGTCGGTGCGAAACCAATGGGCGTAAGGTTTGGTCTGGCGCTGTGGGTGCACGCTCGAGCCTTCGTGCTGCACGAAGGCGGTCTGCTGGTCGAGCGAGCCGTCTTCGGCGAGCGAATAAATCTCGACGAAGCCGCCGCCGTAGTTGGCGTCGAGCACGTAGTGCCCGCTCTGGTCGACGCTCACGTAGCTTGGACCGCGGCCTTTGGATTCCTTGTAGTTGAGCAGCGTCAGCGCGGCGGTCTTCTGGTCGACCGCGAATGCGCTCACGCCGCCCGGCGTGCCCGTGTTGCACATGTAGAGATGTTTGTGGTCCGGCGACAAGGTGAAATGCGCGGGATCGCGTGTCTCGACGACCATGCGCGGCGCTGACAACACGCCGGTGTCCGAATCGAACTCGGCGACGGCGATGCCCATCCTGGCCGGATCCTGCGTGGCGATGTAGAGCAGATTGGTGTTAGCCATGCTGAGGGTGGTGAAGCTGGTTAGAAGGAGCGCGGCGACCCGCTGGCGATGTGTCATTGGCATTCCCTGGCTGATTTTCGCGCCCGCCGTCGCCGCGCGGCGGGCGTCGGATCATGCCATAGAAGGCGCCGGCCGACGGTCGCGAAAGCCGATACCGGCCGCAAGGCGGCGAGCCGGGGTTATTTCCGATTCGATTTGATGCGGCGACTGCGGTGATGAATGACCACGCCGATCGATGATCATGAAGAGCGCCGGTCCTTCTTTCTTCTTGTCGCGCGGCGCCTTCGCTGCAAAAGATAGCCGATCCGCGCGGCTCAGGGCAGATAGCCGATCTCGCGCTGATGCCGCAGCGCCAGTACCCGCACCTCGTCGCTCTGAACCAGAAATCGGTACAACGCGATGTACCCCGTCGCTCCAAAGGAAATGACGAGCTCGCGCAGATCGCCTTCGACGCGCCGGCCTACCAACGGATGCCTGGCGAGATTCTCGACGCCGGATTCGATCGCCCCGGCATTGGTCGCGGCCAGCGCGCGGGCAAGGGCGTCGAGCGCCTGCCCCGAATAAGTTACTTGTGCCACGGCTTCGGGCGCGGCGCCGTTTCGCCGTCGGCGAGTCTGCGTACCCAGGCGTGTACATCCTCGGCTCGATACACCTCGCCGGTACGATCGATCTGTTCATCCGCGGCCAGCGCTTCCTTCACCAGGCTGCGCATCTGTTCTTCATAGGCCGCATGTTTCTCCACGGCCTCGAGGATGATGCTGTGGACCGAGCGATCCGTTTCCTTTGCGATCGCCCGCAGCCGAGCCCGCAACTTGGGCGGCAGGCGAATAGTGGTGGTTTCCGACATGGCGGCACAAACGTAGCACTATGCATCCGCCACGCCAACCACCCGGCCTGTGGATGCAGTCATTCCGTCGCAGCCTGGATCGTGCCGCCGCCACTCCTCTATATAATCTCCCGCATTGCAGGATGGCGGCGAGGAGCCGAAAACCATGAAAAACTTATTCGCCGGCATTTTCGTTGCCGCTTTGATCGTTCCCAGTCTCGCGGCCGCACAGAAGCCGCCGACCGCAGCCGAAGCGGTGGCCGGCTCGCCCGTGATCCCGCGTTCCGCGTTGTTCGGCAATCCCGAAAAAACGCAGGCGCGCCTCTCGCCCGATGGCAAATACCTCTCGTACATCGCGCCGCGCGACGGCGTGCTCAACGTCTGGCTGGCGTCGCGCACCGATCCCGACAATGCCAGGCCCATCACCAACGACCAGAAGCGCGGCATTCGCCAGCACTTCTGGGCGTACGACAACCGGCACGTGTTGTTCGTGCAGGACGAGGGCGGCGACGAAAACTTCCACCTGTACGCGGTGGATGTCGTCACCGGCACGCAGAAAGATCTCACGCCTTACAAAGGTATCCAGGCGCAGGTCGTCGGCCTGTCGTGGAAGAAGCCCGGCGTCGCCGCCGTGGCGCTCAACGACCGCGCGCCCGAGTGGCACGATGTCTGGGAAGTGAACCTGACTACCGGCAAACGTGTGCTCATCGAGCAGAACACGCAGGAAATCGCGGGGTATGACCTCGACCTCGACCTCAAGCCCAAAATCGCCACCAAGACCAACCCCGACGGCGGCGAGTTCCTGCGCCGCGCGGGCGGCAAGTGGGTCAGCCTGCTCAAGTTCGGCCAGGCGGATTCGCTCACCACGTCGATGATCGGCGTCGAGGCGAGCGGCGCCACGGCACTGCTGCAGTCCTCGGTCGGGCGCGACAAATCCGCGCTGGCGCGCGTCGATATCGCCACCGGCAAGATCACGGTGCTCGGCGCCAGCGAGCAGGCTGATGTCGAAAGTGTCTGGACCGATCCGAAAGACCGCTCGCCGCAGGCTTACACGGTCAACTACCTGAAGCCGGAGATCACGGTGCTCAAGCCGGCGCTGCAGAAGGACGTGGCCTTTCTCACCAAGGAATTGGGCGACGGCTTCGGGGTCACCAACCGCACGCTCGACGACATGATGTGGACGGTAGCGACCGATGACGCGCAGGCGCCGGCGTCGAGCTATCTATATGACCGCAAGAGCGGCAAGTTGACCAAGCTGTTCGATCAGCGGCCCGCGCTGGTGAAGGCGGCACTGGTGCCGATGCAGTCGCTCGAACTGAAAGCGCGCGACGGGCTCACGCTAGTGTCCTATCTATCGCTGCCGCCGGGTTCGGATGCCAACGGCGACGGCCGCCCCGATGCGCCGGTGCCGCTGGTGCTGAACGTACACGGCGGCCCCTGGGCGCGTGACGCGTACGGGTTCGACAACGAACACCAGTGGCTGGCGAACCGCGGGTATGCGGCGTTGTCCGTGAACTACCGCGGTTCCACCGGCTTCGGCAAGAACTTCGTGAACGCCGCCGACAGGGAATGGGCCGGCAAGATGCACGATGATCTGATCGACGCCGTGAACTGGGCGATCAAGGAGAAAATCACGACCACGGACAAGGTTGCGATCTACGGCGGCTCGTACGGCGGCTACGCCACGCTGGTCGGCGTCACGTTCACGCCCGACACGTTTGCCTGCGGCGTGGACATCGTCGGTCCGTCGAACCTGGCGACGCTGCTGGCGTCCATTCCGCCCTATTGGAAATCGTTCTACGAAGAGTTCGCGACGCGCGTCGGCGATCCGCGCACCGAGGCCGGCAAACAGTTGTTAGCCGATCGCTCGCCGCTGATGAAAGCGGATGCGATCAAGAAACCGCTGCTGATCGCACAGGGCGCGAACGATCCGCGCGTGAAGCAGGCCGAGGCCGATCAGATCGTGAAGGCCATGAAGGACAAGAAACTGCCGGTGACGTACGTGTTGTATCCGGAAGAAGGTCATGGTTTCGCACGGCCCACCAACCGCGTGTCGTTTTATGCGATCGCCGAAGGGTTTCTGAGCCAGTGCCTGGGCGGCCGCTACGAGCCGATCGGCAATGACTTCAAGGGCGCGAACCTTAAAGTTCTGGAAGGCGCGGAGTACGTGCCCGGCCTCGCCGACGCCCTGAAGTAAATGGGGACAGTCCCCATTTTCCGGAAGTCGCGCAAGGCAAACACTCGATCAAGGTCTGGCGTATCGATGACGACGCGCTGCTGACGAAGCTTGTCGTCAGACAGTGACGACGCGGCCGGGGGCGGGCATGTTCCCCCTCATTTGTAGAGTGCCGCGCTCACGTCTGCGTAGCATTTTTCCTTGCGCAACGGATCCATGCGCGGATCGAGCTTCATCCAGCCGAGCGTCTGCGAATGATCTTCCGTCGCGCGTCGCAAGGCCGCGCAGGCCTGGTCTAACTGCCCGAGCGCGGCATGCAGGACCGCCAACTCGTACGACATGCCATATCCCTCGCGCGCCCGCCGCTCCAGCCTGTCTACCTGCCGCAGCGCCTCGTCGCGGCGGCCGGCGCGCGCGAGCGCCAGCCCGTCATCGCTGAACACCTGCGCGGTCGTGAAGCGCAGCGGCAATTGCTCGAGCGCCGCGTTGGCATCGCCCGACTCGACCAGCGCGCGGATCAGGATTCCGCGCGCCTGATCGAAATGCGGCTGCGCGCCTAACAACCCTTTCAACAATGGAATGGCTTCCGCATACCGCCGCGTCAGGTACAGGAGATTCGCGTAGTTCACCGCGTACAGCGGCGCCGTCGGTTCGATCGCGCGTGCATGGCCGATACATTCGAACGCCTCTTCAGTGCGGCCCTGGTACCCGCGCAGCAGGCCGAGACTGTGCCAGGCGCGTGCGTTGCTCGGGTCCGCCGCAGTCGCGGCGTTGAGTTCCTTCTCCGCGCCGGCGTAGTCCCGGTCGTAATGAAGCATGATTACGCCGAGCGCCGCGTGCGCGGAGGAGAGCTTGGGGTCCAGTTCTAGTGCACGCAGTGTTGCCATACGCGCCTGTTTCATCGATTCGCCGATCGGCGCGTTCTGCGAGACCCCCGCACCGGCGTACGTCTCGCCCAGGGCGGCCCATGCGTCCGCGAAATACGGATCCTCGCGCAGAGCGGCGTTGAAACTTTCGATTGCCAGGGCGGTGCCGTTGATGTCGCGGCGCGAGCGATTCATTTTTCCGTTCAGATAGAAGTCGTAAGCGCGCTGACTACTGGTCCTGAGCGGTTCAGTGGCCGACGCGAGCGGCGCAGGCGCAATGGGGCCGTGCCGCGGCTTCCAGAAGACGACCGCGACGCCGGCCAGCACCGCGAACAGGCCCGCGAGCATGAAGATCTTCTTGAGTTGCCGTCGCGGCGGGGCGGCGGCGGCCAGCTCGACCGGCGCCACGGCAGCGCCGAGCGATCCCACGAATCGATATCCAATCCGCGGCAGCGTCTCGATGTAACGCGGCGCATCGGATTCATCCCCCAGCGTCACGCGCAGCTTGCGCACCACGGAATTCAGGCTGTTGTCGAAATCGACGACGCCCTTGGGCCACAGCACGGCAACCATACGGTCGCGCGTGACCACTTCACCGGGATGTTCGAGCAGTTCGACCAGCATTCGCAGCGGTTGCTGGGGCAGGCGCTGCGTTTTTCCTTCGCGCGTGAGCTCGCCGGACGCGCGATCGAGCACCCAGCCGTCGAAGGAAAATGTCCTTGTGTCAGTCACTTAGGGAAGATCATAAAGAAATAAGCCGGCTTTAAGGCGGCTTTCATGGCGTTTCGCCGGCGCGGGAATAGTTTGCGGCCCATGAACACCGCAACCCTCACCCGCAATCGATTCCCCATCGTCGCCGTAGCCGCGCTCGGCGCCCTGATCGTCGTGAGCTTCGCGCGCACGTATTACCTGCGATTCATGTTCGGCGCGCCGCCGCTGACGCAGCTCGTGCACGTGCACGGCCTCATCGCGACCGTCTGGCTCGTGCTGCACTACACGCAGGCACGCCTGATCGCGGCGCGCCGCGTCGACCTGCACATGCGGCTCGGAATCCTGACTGCCTGCGTGGGTGTCGCGCTCATCGTGCAAGCGGTCATGTTGGCGACCGTCAGCGCCGCGCACGGCCATGCACCGCCGGGGCGCAACCCGCTGCAGTTCATGTCCGTCTCGCTCGGCACCACCACGATGTTCGCACTGTTCCTGGGTTGCGCACTCGCATTGCGTCGCAAGCGCGAGTGGCACAAGCGATTGATGCTGTTGGCGACGCTCGCGCTGATCGTGCCCGCCACCGGCCGGCTCGATACCTTCTTCATGCAGCCGCTCGGCCTGCCGCGCCGAATTCTCGCGCTCTGGCTGACGATCGCTTTTGTGGTGTGGGCCTGCGTGAACGATTACCGCCGCACCGGCCGCATACATCCCGCCTATCTCATCGGTGGCGCCGCGTCGATCGCGTCGCTGCCCTTGCGCCAATGGATCGGAACCACCGATGCATGGATGCCGTTCGCCCAGTGGTTAGTCAGTTAGTCAGGAGTCATTTCCATGGTTGCAGTCGTTCGAAGCCGCTTTTACTCACACGCTGCGCTCGCATTGGCGGCGCTGATCCTGGTCGCGTTCGCGCGGACTTACTACCTGCGTTTCCTGTCCGACCTGCCGCCGCTGTCAATGCTGATGCAGGTGCACGGGTTGTTGTTCACGGCATGGGTGGTGCTGTTCGTGACACAGGCGCGCCTGATCGCCGCGCATCGAGTCGACCTGCACATGAAGCTCGGCATGGCCGGCGCCGCGCTCGCCGTAGCGATCTTCGCCGTAGGAGTCGTTACGGCCATCGAGACCGCGGCAGTGCCGGGTTTGCGGCCCTCGGGTCGCACCGGCGCGCAGTTCGTGATCATTCCGCTGGTCAGCATCGTGACGTTCGGCATGTGTGTCGGCGCCGGGATTGCCCTGCGCCGCCGCGCCGGACTGCACAAGCGTTTCATGATGTTAGGTATGGTCGCGGTCCTCGGTCCGGCAATCGCGCGACTGGTTTTCCTGGTGGATCAGCGCAAACACGTGCTGCTGATTCAGATGCTCGCGATCGCGGTTCTCATCGCCTGGTGTTTGATCGCCGACTGGCGCAAACACCGCGTCATCCATCCCGTGTACGCGGTTGGCGGATTTGCGCTGGTGCTTTCGTGGCCGTTGCGCATGGCACTGGTAGGCAGCGATGCGTGGGCGCCCATCGCCCGCTGGCTGGTGTCGCTTACCTGATGGGGAAATGGGGACAGTCCCCATTTCCTAGCAAAAGGGGCCGGACCTCATTTCTTCAGCTTCTCGAGCGCGCGTTCGAGCACGGGGTCTCGCCCCGCGCGCACATCTTCGAGGGTCGGCAAAATCCAGATATCCGGCTCCACACCCGAGCCCTCGATACGCCGACTATCCAGCCGGACGAAGTCGCGCGTCGGGATCATCATTTTGCCGCCGTCGGGAAGGTCGTACATCTGGCCAGTGACCACCGAGCCGTTTGTCATCCGTCCGACCAACTTGCCGCGCTTGTGATCCTGCACGGCAGCCGCGGTCAGTTCCGCAGCGCTCGTGGACAATGGCCCAATGAGCAGGACTAGCGGCCCCTCGTAGTGCCCGCTGCCGATCTTCCAGGAGCGCAGGGGCTCGGTCGAGCCATTGGCGCGCAACGTGCCGAGCGTCACGCCGCCTCCTAACAGGCGCCCGATCACCCGGCGCATGTAAAAGGTGCGGCCGCCCGTGTTGCGACGCAGATCGATCACCAGCCCGGCCGGCCCCGCCGCATCGATCACGTCGAGGATGCGGCTGATATTCGACCATTCGTTGAAGTGATCGAAACGCAGGTACGTGACGCCATTCGCAAACGTGCGCGTTTCGAAATTCGTCCGCGCCGCGAGTAGTTCGTTGTCGAACTTCAGCTCCGTCTTGTGCGCGGCGACGAATTCATCCAGCTCCTGCTGTGATTCCGTGTTGAGCGGCAGCCCGGTGCGCTCCAAGTCGCGCGCCTCTGCCGGTGCAAGCGCAATAAAGGTGGCCTTGAAGTGCACTCCGCGCAGGTTCGATACGTATCCCCAATCGCCCACCTTCCACCCCGGCGAAATGCCCGCGCGTTCTGCCGGCGAACCGCGCACCACGTCGCCGACCAGATTGAGAGTACGGTGGCCGCGTCGAATCGGCACGATGTCGAATCCTGGGCCCGAGCTCGAGAGCGCGGCGATTTGCTGAGTACGCGCCAAAATGGCTGGATCGGCCGGGGATTGCGCTTCGCGTGGCGCAGATGTCGCGACAGTTGGTGGCGGGCGCGCCGGGGATACGAAGTACAGGCGTGAGTCTGGAAAACTCGTTCCAAGATTGCTCAGTACATTGGCGTACAGCCATCCGCCGGACTGCGATTCAGATGCCTTCTTGCGCCAGCCGGCTTCGTACGCGCTCCATTCGGGTTTCTCGAAAAGCTCGTAATCGTGGTAGTTCGACTTCAACAGGCGCATCGCCGCATCGAATATGACGACGTTCTGCTGGTCCGCGGGCAGCTTTGCCAACCGCTCCATGGCGGCCGTATCGGCCCGGTTTGAGAGACACACGCTTATGCCCGCCGCTGCCACTGCAGCCGTTAGGCCCCCCAGCAGCCATTTCCGAGTTTTCCTCATGCTTCTCCTTTGACTTCCCGTGTCCGAACCCTAAAATCCCGCCCATCCAGCCTCTGGCAGTAGGCGGTGTTTCGTGACACCACCCAACCTCGAGGTTTCCTGTTCAAACAGGAAGGGTGTTGGCCGACGTAAGTCTCGGCGCGAATCGGGCCTCAGCCGCACACATATATATGTGTAGTGCGCGGGCACGGCTCCAACTCCACTTCCTGCCGGAGTTGCCAGATGTCCGCCGCCGCCAAAGAAATCACCAGCTATCGCAAGTATTGGGCCGCACGCTTCGGCGTGGCGCCATTCCTGCCCATGACGCGCGCGGAGATGGACGTTCTCGGCTGGGATTCCTGCGACGTCATCGTCGTCACCGGCGATGCATACGTGGATCACCCGAGCTTCGGCATGGCGATCGTTGGAAGGTTGTTAGAGGCGCAAGGCTTCCGCGTCGGCATCATCGCTCAGCCCGACTGGCAATCCGCCGAACCCTTCAAGGCGCTCGGCAAACCGAATCTGTTCTTCGGCATCACCGCCGGGAACATGGACTCGATGGTGAATCGTTACACCTCCGACAAACGCATCCGTAGCGACGATGCGTACACGCCGGGCGGGCAAGGCGGTTCGCGTCCCGATCGTTCCGTCATCGTCTACGCGCAGCGCGCGCGTGAAGCGTTCAAGGATGTGCCGATCGTCATCGGCGGCATCGAAGCCTCGTTGCGCCGCATCGCGCATTTCGATTACTGGAGCGAGAAGGTTCGCCGCTCAATCTTGTTAGATGCCAAGGCGGACATCCTGGTGTTCGGCAATGCCGAGCGGCAGATCTGCGAGATCGCGCATCGTATCGCGGGCGGCGACAAGATCGAAGACATCACCGATCTGCGCGGTACCGCATTCGTTCGCAAGGCGCACGACTTCATCGAAATCGATTCCACCCACGTCGATGCGCCCGGCAGACTGAACCCGCCCATCGATCCGTACGCGATGGAGCCGGAGATCCGCAAGGCGAACGAGCAGGCCGCGGCAGTGGAAGCGGGCGAGGCTGCGCCCGTCACGGAAATCGTGGTGAAGTTCGCGCGCAAGGTGAAGGGCGAAGACCGCGAGCGCAGCGTCATTCGTATGCCCTCGCATGAACAGGTTGTCAGCGACCCCGTGCTCTATGCGCATGCGAGCCGCATCGTGCATCTGGAGAGCAATCCGGGTAACGCGCGTGCGCTGGTGCAGAAACACGGCGATGCAGACGTGTGGCTGAACCCGCCGCCGATCCCGCTCGCAACGAAAGAGATGGATGCCATCTACGAGCTGCCGTACGCACGCGTGCCGCATCCCAGTTACGGCAAGGCCGAGATTCCGGCCTACAAGATGATCAAGTTTTCGATCGCGATCCAGCGCGGCTGTTTTGGCGGCTGCACCTTCTGTTCGATTACCGAACATGAAGGCCGCATCATCCAGAGCCGCAGCGAGGCCTCCGTGCTGCGCGAGATCGAGAAGGTCCGCGATACCGTGCCCGGCTTCACCGGCGTAATCAGCGATCTCGGCGGCCCGACCGCGAACATGTATCGCATCGCGTGCAAAAGCCGCGACATCGAGAAAGCCTGTCGCAAGCCGAGCTGCGTGTTCCCCGGCATATGCCCGAATCTCAATACCGATCACAGCGCACTGATCCAGCTCTATAGAAAAGCTCGCGCGTTGCCAGGCGTGAAGAAGATCCTGATCGCGAGCGGCGTGCGCTATGACCTCGCGAGCGAGAGCCCCGAGTACGTGAAGGAGCTCGCGACGCATCACGTCGGCGGGTATCTGAAGATCGCGCCCGAGGCGATCGGCGAAGGCCCGCTGTCGAAGATGATGAAGCCGGGCGTCGGGACTTACTACAAGTTCAAGGAGCTGTTCGACAAGTACAGCAAGGCCGCGGGCAAAGAGCAGTACCTGATTCCGTACTTCATCGCGGCACATCCCGGCACCACGGACAAGGACATGCTCGAGCTCGCGTTATGGCTCAAGACAAACGGGTACCGTGCGGACCAGGTGCAGGCGTTTCTGCCCGGTCCGATGGCGACCGCGACCGCGATGTATCACACGTTGAAGAATCCGCTGCGCAAGGTCACCCGCGACAGCGAGGAAGTGACGATTCCGAAAGGGATCAAGCAGCGGCGCTTGCACAAGGCGTTCCTGCGGTATCACGACCCTAACAACTGGCCCGTGCTGCGCGAGGCGCTGCGGCAGATGGGGCGCGCGGATCTGATCGGCAATGGCAAGCAACAGTTAGTGCCTGGGTATCAGCCCGCGGGAACGGGTGATGCGGCGGAAGGGAAGCGGGGCGGCAGCGCCAACCGGCCGTTCAAGACCCAGCACACGGGATTGCCAAGGGTTCCGGGGAAGCCGCCGCAGAGACGGAGATGACTCAAGCGCCTCTGTCGGCGTGCAATTCGTAACACATTGAATTTAAAGGTCTAACGGACACCTGATTCCGCCGCCTAACCTATTGGCCCCTGCGTCGTCCAAGTACCGTGCTCACCCTTCTCAAATCCTGGGTTCAACCGGACGCCTTCCACTCCGTCCTTAACGAGCGCAGCGGCCGTTGGTACAACGCCTGCCTGCGCATAACGCGCGACGCCGACCTGGCCGCCGACGCGGTCCAGGACGCATTGCTAAAAGCCTGGCACCGCCGCGATGAATTCCGCGGCGAAGCCGCCCTCGATTCCTGGATCCACCGCATTGCGCTCAACGCGGCGATCGACCTGACACGCAAGCGCAAGCGCCGCGCCGAAGAAGAGCTCGAACCCGACGCCTTCGAGGCGCCGCCCGCCGAATCGCCCGACGGCGAGTACGTCCACGAATCGCTCAACCGCGACCTCACCGTCGCAATGCAACGCCTCTCAACAATGGAGCGGCAGGCCTTCCTGCTCAAACACATCGAAGGCTGGCCTCTCAGCGAAATCGCCGAAAGCCTGCAAACAAACATCAACAACGTGAAGAGTGTGTTGTTCCGCGGCGTACGCAAGCTGCGCACCGATCTACACGTCTGGCGAGGCGAATCATGATCACCGACGACGACCTGCTGCTCTATTACTACCGTGACGGTCTCGACGCCGCTGAACGCGCGCGCATCGGCGAAGCGCTCGCGGCACAGCCGGAACTGGCGCAACGATTTCATCGTCTCGTCGCCAGGCTCGACGCGGCGGCCGCGATCCCCGATGTGCCAGTGCCGGCGGAAACGCAAAAGCGGTGGCGGACGGCTCTGGAACAAGCTGCAAACAACCAGCCTGCCCGCGCTCCGCGTGAGATCCGCCGACCGCTTGTCGATATGCGCTGGCTCGCCTCCGCGGCGGTCGTGTTGCTTGCGATCGTGTCGGTCTTCCAGTTCACGCGGCAGCCGACCGCTCCGCAGACTGCCGAAGTCACGACGCCGACAAATCAAGCCACTGCCGGAGAGGGCGGCGTCTCCGCCTACGAGCGCGGCCTCAAGTCGCACCTCGCGACCACCGAGCAGCAGCTCGCCTTGCTCGAGAACGCGACGCCCGAAGACCGCAAGCGGCTGATCGAAACCATCGTCGAGCAAAACCGCATTTACGCGTTGGCCGCCGAACGCGCCGGGGAGCCGCAACTCGCCCGAGTGCTGCGCGCCTTCTCGCCCGTGCTCGAAAGCCTCCAGAAAGACAAAGGCGATTCAACCGGTGACGTCGCGCAGCTCGCCTTCGAATTGCGCGTCATGCAGGGCCGGCTCGGCGCAGGCACCGGCACGTCGCCCAACACCCGATCAACGACATTGTAGTTAGAGGAATACCATGAAACTCATCCACACCACGCTGCTCGCGCTGCTCATGGCAGGCGCGACCTGCGCGCAAGCCGCGAATGATGACCAGAGCCAGCGCACCGACCGCGCGCCCACCGACGACGAATCTTTGGCGATCGCGGCGCTCGAAGGCCTGATGGCGCAGCCACCGGATCGCGCCTTGCCCATCCTCAAGAAGGTGTTGTCCGGCTCGCAGCCGCCGGTCGTCAAGAAGCGCGCCATGTTCGTGCTGAGCCAGATCGACGCGCCCGAAGCGCGCGATATCCTCATGCAGACCGCGCGCTCGCCGAATTCGGAGCTGCGCGGCGAAGCGATCCGCAGCATCGGCATCGGTGGCAACCCGACCGCGCTCGACGCCTTGCAGGAGATCTACAAAGCCGGCAGCGCTGACGTGAAACGCGACATCCTGAAGGCCTGGATGATCGCGGGGCGCAACGAGCCCGTGTTTCAGGCCGCGTTGAACGCGAAAACCGAAGAAGAAGCTTCGGAGGCGATTCGCACGCTGGGTGTGATGGGCGCGCGCGAAGAGCTGCGCAAGCTCGGCGACCGGCCCGAGACGATGAACGGACTGGCGCAGGCGTTTGCGATCAGCGGCGATCTCGCCGGCTTGCGCAAGATCGCCGAAGGCAAAGGAAAGAAGGAGGTACGCATCGATGCGGTGCGCAACATCGGCATCATCCAGGGCGATGCGGCGCGCGCCGCGCTGCGCGAAATCTATGCGCGCGAGACCGATGCGGAGATCAAGGACGCGGCGTTGCACGGCATGCTGATCGCGCAGGACGACCAGGGCGTACTCGCGCTCTACCGAGCCGCAAAGACGATCGATGAGAAGCGTTCACTGATGCACATGCTCTCGATGATGAACGGTGACGTCGCGCTCGAAGCCATCGACGCCGCGTTGGAGAAGAAGTGATGAGCTCGCGGATGTTTCGAGTGGCCGCACTGAGTCTCGCGCTGGGATTCGCGTCGCAGGCGCGAGCCGCCGAGTTGCCACTGCCGCGCGACGGCTGGGCGAGCTGGCAGGTGGAGGCCGTCGAAGACGCGCCCGCGTGGTGCTGCTGGAGCAATGGTTACGATCAAACTACCTCGCCCGTGTGTCAGCTGGACGGCGACAAACACGGTTACGGCTCGCGCGACAACGCCAAGACCGATGCCGTGCGTATGTACGCCCGATTCAAGGATGGAAAGATCGAGCGTCTGCGTTCGCTTTCGGCCTCGTGCCCGGCGCAGGCGGAGACCCCGATTCAGCAGCTCGACGCTGTTGCCACCGACGACAGCGCGCGTTGGCTCATCGGCCTGACGAAGCAGACGCCGGCGCAGCCCGCGTTGCGCGGCGACTTCGCTGAAGACGTGCTCGCGGCGCTGGCGATGCATCGCGGCACTCTCGCGTTCGACGCCTTGAGCGGATTGGCGCGCAACGACGTGCAGGTCGAAACGCGCAAGCACGCCATCTTCTGGCTGGCCGTGATGCGCGGCGCTGCGGGCGCGGACGTGGTCTCCGCCGCGATGTTCAACGATAAAGTCGCGGACGTCCGCAAACACGCTTCGTTTGCCATCACGCAGTCGCGGTCGCCCCGCGTCGCCGCGGATCTCATTCGCCTCGGCAACAGCGATCTTGAGGGCGACGTTCGCTCGCAGGCCTGGTTCTGGCTTGCGCACAGCGGAGCTCCGGCGGCCGAAGAGGCGATCGTCGCGGCGTCGAAGCGTGATCAGGACGACAACGTCCGTGAGAAGGCGGTCTTCGCCTTGTCGCAGCTGCCGGACGCGCGTGCGACGCGCGCCTTGATCGCCGCTGCGGAAGATAAATCCCTTTCCCGCGAGCAGCGCAAACAAGCGGTGTTCTGGCTGGCGCAGTCGAAATCCACGGATGCGCAGCTCTATCTGGAGAAGGTGCTGGTGGGGAACACGGCGCGCTAGACGAAGTGCCGAAGACTGTTCAGTAACGGTTGAATCGCGCCGGAAATTTCGGCTGGCCCGGATATTTATCGTTTGCTGCGGCCTCGAGGACGTCCGAAGTCCGACGAAGCGCGTACCGCCATTTCACTGCGCCTGCCGCCCAAGATTCTGGCGCGCTGGAAAGCGACCGGCCCCGGCTGGCAGACGCGCATGGTCGAAATACTTGCCAAAGCGAAGCTTTAGCCGCGCCCGGCGGAAGGCTCGGCCGACGTCTTCATCTGCTGGCGCGCCAGCGCCGCCGTTGTCATCGATTCAAAGTGCGCGCGCGCGTCGGGAGGACTAAGATTCCGCCAATCCCGCACGCACTGATGTTTCGCATCTGAATCGCCAACAACAAGCCGATGAACAGCTCACCGCGCTCGCCGCTCACCTGCATGGGCGCCGCGCTGCGATCCTGCAGAACTGGCGGGATCTCGTCGCTGCCGACGCGGATCTGCACTCCGCGGTGGCGCTGCCGCGCACGCAATTCAACGACCACATGCCCGAACTGCTCGATGCCTATGAGCGTGGGTTACGGCGCTGGCCGCGTGAAGAGAGCGCGGCATCCGAGGAAGACCGCAAGGATGATTCGGCCAAGCATGGATTGATGCGCTGGCAGCAGGGCTACCTGCTTCGCGAGGTCACTCTCGAATGGGGGCACCTGCAACTTTGCCTGATGGCGGAACTGGAATTCTATTTCACTGCACATCCACAACTGGAACCGGCCACGATGTTTACGGCTTGGCGGGCGCTGGCTCAATTGTGCAGCGAAGGCGTGAACGAAAGCGTGACCAAGTTTTTCCAACTGCGGCAGGCCGAAGCGGCCGGGCATGTTCACGATCTCGAGCAGGCAGTCGCGCAAGTCAAGGAGCAGGAAGGTGCGCGCGCCGAGCTGCTGCACCAGGCGGCGCATGATCTGCGCGGCCACGTCGGGGTAGTTAGAAACGTAACCCACGGCCTCGCGAGCGGTGCCGTGCCAGAGGGGCGGCGCGAAGACTTCATCCGCCTGCTGCAGAAGAGTGTGTCGTCGCTCAGTATCATGCTGGACGACGTGATGAATCTCGCGCGCTTGCAGGCGGGGCAGGAGTTTCGCGAGACGCAGCCAATGGACGCAGCGAAAGTTCTCAGGGATCTGGCCGCTACCCTGGAGCCTCTCGCGCAAGAGCGGGGCTTGTACCTTCGGCTGGACGGTCCGGCGTCGCTTTCAGTCGATGGTGATGCCATCAAGCTCAGCCGAATCGCACAGAATCTCCTGTTGAATGCACTCAAATACACGCACACAGGTGGGGTCACTTTGCGCTGGGGCGAGAGCCGCGACAACGATGGCAAACGCTGGATGTTCTGCGTAGAAGACACCGGCCCCGGTTTTCAATCGGGCCCCGGGGCGCCGATCGTCGGTGCGCTAAAGGCGGCTACCCAGGAATCTCACGCCGTGGATCATTTGCCAGATGGTCAGGCTGCGATGTCGGCCCCGACAGCGCCGCGCGCACGCCAGCACCAGGCGCCGATGCTCAATTCGCGTGGCGAAGGAATCGGCCTGTCTATCGTCAAGAGATTGTGCGATCTACTGGATGGCGGCGTCGAAGTCGATTCGGTGCTCGGAAAGGGCACCATCTTTCGCGTCGTGCTGCCACGCCATTACGAGGGCGCGGCGGCTCAGCCCTGAATTTCCGGGCGGGCGAGACGCGGGCCGCAAAAAGGCCAACCTGTTAACTACCTGATACGTGCGCGGTAAGACGCGCGCAGCCTGGCACTGCTGCTACCATTCGTGCCGCATGAAAATCCCTCCAGGCCTGCAGCCGCTCATCGACGACGGCGTCATCGACGAAGTCCTACGCTCCCTCAAATCCGGCAAGGAAGCCACGGTCTACACCGTGCGCACCGGCACGCAGATCCGCTGCGCCAAGGTTTATCGCGACATGGGCCAGCGCAGTTTTCAGAAACGCGCGCAGTACCAGGAAGGCCGCAAGGTGCGCGGCAGCCGGCAGGCGCGCGCGATGGCCAAGAGCACGCGTTTCGGCCGCAAGGAAGCGGAGTCGTCCTGGAAGAACACCGAGGTCGATGCGTTATATAAGCTCGTCGAAGCGGGCGTGCGCGTGCCGAAACCCTTCGGCTATTTCAACGACACCCTGGTCATGGAGCTGGTGACGGACGCCGCGGGCGATCCCGCGCCGCGCCTGGGCGAGGTCGACCTGACTCCTGAACTCGCGCGCGAGTACCACACGTTCCTCATCCGCCAGGTCGTGCGCATGTTGAGCATCGGCCTGATCCACGGCGATCTGTCGGAGTTCAACGTGCTGGTGGCGGCCGACGGGCCGGTCATCATCGATCTGCCGCAGGCGGTGAACGCGGCGGGCAACAACGGCGCCTTCGCGATGCTCGAACGTGACGTGAACAACCTGCGCGGCACGCTGGGGCGCTTCGCGCCCGAACTACTCCAGACCGAATACGCGCGCGAGATCTGGGCGCTGTTCAGCGCCGGCCACCTGCAGGCGGATAGCAAACTCACGGGGGTGTTCGCGCGCGAAGAGGGCATCACCGACCCGGCCAATGTGATGAACGTGATCGAAGACGCGCGCGAGGAAAACATCCGGCGAGAGTTAGGGCGGCAGAGTTAGGCGAATCCACGCAGACGCACGTGTAATTTCCTGCTTGCTTAAGCCCAGCCGCTGGGCGATACCGTGACTATCCGGCGGCGGCCTTCGCCCCCTGCCGAGCGAGTTCGAGCGCCTTCGCAAGCGCCATTGCCTCCGGTACCGCGACATCCGGTTGCACGCCAACACCGCCCCAGTTCTTGCCGGTGATCGGATTGACCGAACGGCCTTCGGGCAGGGACAACATAAAATGCGTTCCCGCACGGCGATACTCGAAAGGATGCGCGCCGCCACCGCTCGGCTCGCCAATCACCACCACGCGCTTCAGCGATTGCAAATCGTATGCGAACGCCTCCGCGGCCGAGAACGTGCGCCTGGAGATCAATAGATAGACCGGCTTACTGGACCCGAAGCGCCTCCCGGGCACCCACGCGGCGCTGAACGCGGGGGTGAGCGTGTCGGCAGGGCGGTTATACGCGCCGCTCATCTCCCGCGCGCCGTCGAGCAGATATCCGGCGAGAAGCCTGCCCATTGCGCCGTCGCCGCCGCCATTGCTGCGCAGGTCGATGATCAACGCGTCGCTCTGCGCCAACAAACTCATCGCGGCCACCGCGAGATCGGCGCCCATCGACGGCGGTGCGAAGACGGTGAGATTGAGGTAGCCGATATTGCCTTCGAACCGGCGGATTTCCTCGAAACCATGATTGACGCCACCGCCGTACCACTTCTCGAACTCATCGGCACCGAAGGTTGCTTCGGCGGATTCCGCCTCGGCCGTCAGCGCCTTGGCGCTGTAGTCGAGCGACAGATGCCCGTCCCGCGAAAGCTCGCGCAGGCGGGCGGTCACGGCCTTCGCGAACGCCTCGTCGTCCGAGACCGCTCGCCAGAGACGGGAATCCGAATCGCGACGAATCTGCCGTGCCAGTTCTTTCCCTCGCTTCGCATCGACGTAGCGAGTCTCGAGTAGTTCGGCTACACGCGCGAGTACTGCGTGTCTTTCGCCGCTGGCCGTATCGGCAACGGCGTGGCCTGGGGAAAGGGCGGTTACCAGGATCGCGGTCAGTAGAAAGTGCTTCATTTCATCCTGGATACCCCAGGGGGCGGAAAAGTCGCGCCATCGAGGGCAGGGCGGCCAGCACATTCAATCGTCCTGCCTGATCGGCGCGGACGTTTTGATCCGTTATCTGGCTACTCGCGTCGTCAAAACCTCACGCAACACCGCCAGCGACGCATTCGAATCCGCGTGCCCGGTGCCCGGCACCAGGAAGAACTTCTTCTTCGGCGCGCGAATCCAGTCGAGATAGTCCCGCGCGATTTCCGGCACGGCATTCATGTCCGCCGCGCCCTGGATGATGTAAACCGGAATCCTGAAATCGCGACCCAGCGCGCGCAGATCGATATCCATCATCGGCCCCGTCATCGACTGGCCGATGAAATTGAAGTGCGCAAAGTTCATGTCATCGGCCGCTTCGTAGTCTTGAAGATCCTTCGGCGTCGAATACTCGGCGGCTGGCTTCATGTCCGGCTTGCTCGCCGTCGCCAGCTTCGCCTGATACGCAACTCGCCACTTCCGAAACGTGCGCCACTTGGCGTATCCGATCCAGGGCTGCGGACCCAGCGGCGTCAGCTCATCGATCGCAGCCGCGTCTTTCGTATCGCGTGCATATGCCAGCACACGTTCATAACTTGCGCGCGAGTTCTCGCGCATGTTCACGAGCTGGGCGGTTCCGACGTACGCGGTGAATAGATCCGGGCGCTTGCTGGCGAGGGCAATGCCGACCAGCGAACCCCACGACCCGCCGACGATCGCGATCTTCTTCTTGTGCACGTGAGTAGTCAGATACTCGGCGACTTCGACGCCATCGAGAACGATCCGTTCGAACGTCAGCGTCGGTTCGATCGAAGGACCGCTGCGGCCGTAACTCCGCCCGGCGCCGCGCTGATCCCACTGCACCAGCGTGAAATCCTTCTCCCACCCCGCGAACATCGCATCCGCGAACGGGCTGATGGCATCGCCGGGTCCGCCGTGTACGAACAGCACCACCGGGTTGTCGCGATTTGCGCCCTTGATCGTGAGCCACTGTTCCGTGCCGCCGATCGATACGAACCCGGCTTCTTCGATCGGCGTGGCAAAGCTGACGCGCGAAAGCGCGCTGAGCAAAAACACAAATCCGATCAGATGGCGTGCGCGCATGATGTTTCTCCGCTTTTTCCGACTCCCCGTCAGGCGGCGAGTCTAATCGCGGCGGACTTCCGAATCGCTGATCCCTCGACCCCGGCGAATCCGCTCTATCAATAAGAAGACCCCCATTCGAGCGGGTCGAGGGAACGTCCATGTCGAATTCATTCAGACACTTGCGTGCATCCAGCCTGCTGGGCTGCGCGCTCATCCTTACCGCTGCCACAGCGGCATTCGCCGGTCCGGCCAGAGGCGGCGCGGCTCCCAAAGGCGCTCCTTACAACCTCGCCGTCGATATCGACGCCCCCGGCGCGGTGCGGGCGCAGCTCGACATCGCGATCCCGAGCCTGAAAGAGACGCTGCGTTACAAGCTCGACGCGAAAGACGGCGGAATCACCGGCGGCATCTACATTCCGCCGGGCAACGAAAACCGCGTCTCGATCACGGCGTTCGACGAGTGGGGCGAACCGATCTACCAGGGTTCCGGCTACGCGAACATCGACGAAAAACTCACGCGCGAAATCTCGATCCAGCTTTCAGGCAGGGAGACCAAGGATCCGCTGCTGGCCAAACTCGGCACCTACCGCCTCGAAATCGGTTTCGCCATGAACGACGGCGACGGCTACATGTTGCAGGCCACGCTGCTGGATGCGTACGACAACCACATTCCGTTCAAACCCGACGACATCCAGTGGAAGCTGCCGTTCGAGTTCGAACTACTGCCGTATTCGTGTTTCCGCGAGTCGCTGTGTATCGAGTTCAACAAGCCGGACTTGCAGAAGGAAATCATCATCGCCTGCGCGCGCGACATCACCTGCTGGGGCAAGAAGCCCAAGGACACGCGCGGCCCGTACCGTTACGTGACGGTCGGAAGGAATCACACCTGCGCGCTGACCATCGCCAACGACATCCGCTGCTGGGGCGACAACAAAGTGGGCCAGCTCGGCGCCACCACCGCGTCCTGCCCCTTCAACAGCAACTTCCGCTGCAGCCTCGAGCCGGTGAACGTGGAGTGCCAGCCGGGCGAAATCTGCAAGTTCCGTTCGGTGGCGGCGGGCGGCGATCACACCTGCGCGATCGACACGAACGGCAAGGCCTGGTGCTGGGGCGAGGATGGCAACGAAGCAACGGGCGAGCAGACCCAGAATTCCGGCCTCGGGCTGCCGGAGCATCGCCGTGTCCCGGCGACGAATACGTCGGGTAACCAGGCGAATCTCGTCTCCATCGACACCAATCGTTTCCACACCTGCGCCGTCTCGACGTTTCACGAAGTGTGGTGCTGGGGCGCGAATGGCCGCGGCGAAAGTGGATATCCGCAGACGGTCAACAACGGCACACCCTTCGCGAAGCTCGTCGTCAGCAATGTCGGCTACCAATCCGTCACGACTGGCGACCGTCACACCTGCGCGATCCAGTGGCCGAGTTCGCGGCTGGATTGCTGGGGCGAGAATTTCGACCGGCAGCTCGGGGGCCTCGGAGGAGTCGCGCTGGGCGCGGGCGGCATGTTCATACAGCAGGTGAATCTGCAGGTGCCGCAGCTCAAGAACACCGGCACATCGATTTCCGCCAGTGGCCTCACGAGCAGCTGCGCGCAAACCACCGACGGTGACACCGTTTGCTGGGGCAGCCCGTCCACGGGTTTTTTCTTCAGCCAGTCGACGGCCGGCTGGACGGCGTTGCACCGCTCGTTTGCCAGCAGCATCTCGACGGACTCGAATTCCTGCCCGCTGCCGGGAGTGTCGGTGGACTGCACGCGTATCTGTGCCACGGCGCTGGCGGGTGACATGTTCTGCGGCAACTGGCTGTCCGCGTCACCCTCGCAATTGACGTTGGTGCCGGAGCCGCAGAGCGACCATGTCATCGTCTACAACGAAGTCGACGTCGGCCCCAACCACGTCTGCGGAGTGACTTCGCAGCAGGACGTCTGGTGCTTCGGAAAGAACGATCTCGGGCAGTTCGGTACAGGCGTGAATTCGGCGCTGCTCACGAGCGCGCCGGTGCTTCCGGCGAACAAGTGATCGAAGCGCCGGCGGCAAACACCGCCGGCGCTTTTTCTTCCGCCATCAGTCGCCGTCAGCGCGGAATCCCGCTATAACGGGCGCGACATGACAAAACCACGGCATCACAAAGAACACCACAAGACTTCCCGCATCGGCTGGCTGCGCGCCGCGGTGCTCGGCGCCAACGACGGTATCGTTTCCACCGCCAGCCTCATCGTCGGCGTCGCCGCCGCCGGCACCGACGAACAGACGATCCTGCTGACGGGCGTTGCCGGATTGGTCGCCGGCGCCATGTCGATGGCCGCCGGCGAATACGTCTCGGTCCATTCGCAGGCGGACGCGGAAAAGGCGGATCTCAGCGTCGAGAAGGAAGAGCTGGAGGACGATCCCGCCGCCGAATTGCGCGAGCTGGCGTCTATCTACGTGAAGCGCGGTCTGGAGCCGGCGCTGGCGAAGCAGGTGGCGGAGCAGCTGTCGGCCCATGACGCGCTCGGCGCGCATGCCCGCGACGAACTCGGCATCACCGAGGAGCAGGCGGCGCGGCCCACCCAGGCGGCGTTGTCGTCGGCGGCGAGTTTCACGGTGGGCGCGGCACTGCCGCTGCTGCTGGTGATCTTCTTCCAGGGAGCGAGGCTCATTTCGATCGTGTCGGTGGGCTCGCTGGTATTCCTCGCCTTGTTAGGTGGCGTCGCCGCGCGTGCGGGTGGGGCGAACATGATGAAGGGCGCGGTGCGGGTGACGTTCTGGAGCGCGCTGGCGATGGCGGTCACCGCCGGCGTCGGTGCCCTGTTCGGCACGACGGTCTGACGATTCGGCGCGCGCCGCCGGGCCGTCACGCCTTCTTCACGAACTCCGACTTCAGACCCATCGCGCCGATGCCTTCGATGCGGCAGTCGATATCGTGATCACCTTCCACCAGCCGGATACCTTTCACCTTGGTACCGACTTTCACGACTTGTGATGACCCCTTCACCTTGAGGTCCTTGATGACCGTGACGCTGTCACCATCGCGCAATTCGTTGCCGAACGCGTCGCGCACCGAGCGCGCCGCTTCGGTGGCCGGTGCTGCCGCTTCTTCCTTGGACCACTCGTGTGCGCACTCGGGGCAGATCCACATCGGACCATCCTCGTAGGCAAGGGTCGACGCGCACTTGGGGCAGGGCTTCACCATCTAGAACAGAGACTTGTTCAGATCGTCGATGGACGCGTCCATCAGGTGCGCGCCCACGGGGTCTTTCCGGTCGAGCAGCGTGCGCGTCTGCACGAGCAGGTCGCGCACGCGATGCAACCCCGACGGATGGCTGCTGCGGATTTCATCCTCGAGCGTGCCGCCGCCGGTGGCCGCGAGGAATAGAAACAGCGGCACGGAAGTTCGCAGGTCGTAATCCGCGCTCACGCCGGTGTTGATGGCCCAGCGGTCCGCTTCGATTTCGCGCAGGCGCCGCTGGATGAAGTTGTTGCCTTGCCCGCTGGTATGTTCGAGCACGTGATGCGCGATCTCGTGCAGCAGTACGGTGGTCGCGACCGAATCGAGGATCTGACTGCGCAACTCCGCCTTGCGTTCTTCGAACACGGGGTCCTGCAAGGCGCCTTCGCATTGCCCACGGCTGGCGGCCGCGTAGGTATCGAAGTCCTGGACGACGTGCAATTCACGGCCCTTGAAGATGCGTTTCGAGTTGTGGCCGACCAGCGTGGATAGATATTCGGAGTATTCGCGCAGGCAGCCCGCGTGCCCCGCCCAGTCCGCGATCATCGCCATCGCCAGCCAGTCGGTGACGGCGAGAAACCCGGCGTTGAATTCGACCACGCGGCGATTGCCAAAGCCGCGGCGCGCATCGGCGTTGGTTTCCCAGGTGGCGGGGGATTCGAATTCGATGTCGTCGACAATCCTGCGGGCGCGCTCGTCGAGATCGGGGCGGATGTTGGCGACCAGGTCATTTGCGACGCTGTTGATGCGTGCACTGTAGAACGCGAGGTCTTCGCCGAATGCACTCGACATTCCGGACGCGGCGAACGCAACCAGCATGCAACGAGCAGTCCAACCCTGAAGTTTGCTCATGTCGAGATCCGCGAGAAGTCGCAGTGATATTGCTCTTTTTCGTATCGGCGTCAAATGAGGATTTGACACCTTGCGAGGATTCTCACAGGCCCGTCGCTGAATCGGGACAGCCGGGTGGCGATTGACGCTCAGGTCTTGGCGGGCAACGGCCATTCCAGGGCCAGCTTCGCGCCGCCCAGGGTGGTGCTGGTGCCGGCGACGACGCGGCCGCGATGTAACGCCGCGATTCGCGCCACGATCGCGAGACCCAGGCCGAACCCGCCCGTATCGCGATTGCGGCTGGTGTCGAGACGGGTGAAAGCGCGAAAAATCGAAGTCCGGTCACCGTCGGGAATGCCTTCACCGTCGTCCTCCACGGCCAGGCGATACAGGTTTTCATCGCGCGCGATGGAGATGCTCACCGTGCCGCGCGAGTAGCGCAGCGCGTTGGCCAAAAGGTTACTGAGCGCGAGTTCCATCAGGCGCGGCTCCATCCAAGCGTTGTCGAGGTCGTCGCGGCGGACGGTGTCGACGCTGCGCTCATGCGGCGGCGCTGCGGCGACGATGGCCGCCAGCCACGGCTCGAGTGGCACGTTCTGGAACTGCATGCGCAGGCCGGGATGATCGAGGCGGGCGTAGTCGAGCATGTCCGAGATCAGGTCGTCGATCTGCTGCACGTCGCTGTTGATGGCGCGCAGTTGT
Organism: Pseudomonadota bacterium; assembly: GCA_039931065.1. Classification (GTDB taxonomy): domain Bacteria; phylum Pseudomonadota; class Gammaproteobacteria; order Steroidobacterales; family Steroidobacteraceae; genus CADEED01. Next base: position 79,175 of record JBDTSP010000001.1, read on the forward strand.
CCGCGCAATTCCTCGTCGACTTCGCCTTCGAGCACGGCGGCGGCGAAGCGCACGCGCGCGAGCGGCGTACGGATCTCGTGCGACAACGCGGCCGTCATTTCTTTCTGCGTCTGGATGAGCTGGCTGACCCGCGCGGACATGTCGTCGAGATTGGTGGCGAGGCTGGTGAGTTGCGTGGTGCGCGTCGCGGTGTCGAGCGGCTCGCGATAGTCGGACGCGAACTTCTGCGATGCGGAGGTGAGCACGGTCAGGTCACGCAACAGCGGCCGCAGCCACAACCCCACGATCAACAGAATCGACGCGTAAAAGATGATGGGCAGGAAGCGGTTGAGCGCGCTTTCCGGTGGCGGATTGAACGGGCCCATGCGAATGGAGCCCTGCAACGCCGCTGACTGGTACAGGAAGTAGACGTTGCCCGCATCGTCGGTGAGCTCACGCGGTCCGGGCTCGGTGGCTTTCGCGCCGGCGATGTCGCCGGCATCGAGCAGGTCGACTTCGAGGCCGAGGCGCTGCGCGATCTTTGCGGCGATGGCAGAACGTTCGGCCGGCGGCGCTGCGCCGAGTTCTGACTCCGCGAGACGGAAGGTGGAAATCAGCCATGGATCGGCGGCGCGTTCGCCGTGCGACTGCAGCGCACTGAAACCGGCATCGAGCAGCACCGCGACAATCAGCAATCCGCCCGCGAGCGCGATGTACGACCGGATGAACAACCCGCGGTTGCGGGCGTTGAGCCAGGCCTTCAAGACCTGGCCGTCAGGACGCCAGTTCCCAGGCATCGGGAACCAGCAGGTACCCCTTGCCCCAGACGGTCTTGATGCGCGTGGGCGCGGCGGCGTCATCACCGAGCTTGCGGCGCAGTTTCGAAACGCGGCCGTCGATGGAACGGTCGAGACCGTCGTAGTCGATGCCGCGCATGGTGCGGAACACTTCATCGCGGCTCACGAGTTCGCCGGCGCGATGCGCGAGCAGGCTCAGCAGCTCGAATTCCTGGGTGGTGAGCACCACCGGTTTGCCCGACAGCCAGACCTCGCGCGAGGTTTCGCTGATGCGCAGCGCGCCTAACATCATGTCGGCTTTGCGTTCGCCGCTGGTCGCGTTGCCACGCTCCACGCGCCGCAGCAGCGCACGCACCCGCGCCAGCAGCACCATCGGGTCCACCGGCTTCATGACGTAGTCGTCGGCGCCCGCCTCGAGGCCGATGACGTGATCGAGGTCGGTGTCGCGCGCGGTCAACATGAGGATGGGCACGTCGTGGTGCTTGCGCAGCTCGCGGCAGATGGAGAGACCATCCTTGCCGGGCAGCAGCAGATCGAGCAACACGAGCCGCGGCCGTTCGCGTGCGAAACGCTCGATGGCGCGATCGCCGCGCCCTTCCACGGCGATCCGCAAGCCGTTCTGTTCGAGGTAAGTGGCGGTGAGCTCAGCGAGGCGTGCGTCGTCCTCGATGAGCAAAATGTCGACGCTGGCGGCATTCATAAGACATCCCACACGTGCCGGGCGCGCCGCTCGCGCCGCCGATCGGCCGAATCCACGCGCAGGACCGAGATTTTGACCTCGGCGAGGCGTTCGACGCCAGTGGCGGGTGTCAGCCAGTAGCGGAATTCCTCGCTGACCTGCCGTTGTTGCTGCAGATCGCCCGAACGCGCGCTTGGCCAGCAGCGCAGCGGCGTGGCCTGGCCGCCATCGTTCAGGCAGTACTCGGCCGCGACCAGACTCTTCCAGCGCACGTCGAAGGTCATCATGCAGCTGGTGGCGCCTTTGTCGAGTACACACAGCAGCGGTTTGACGACCAGGCTGACCGGCGGTTCGGCGGCGAACGAGAGTGCCGGCAGTACCGCGAGCAGGCACGCAATGGAAAGAGTGAGCGTCTTCAGAACTGCCATCCGAGACCTGCGAAGTATCCGAGCACGTATTCCCGCTCGACCAGCGGACTCTGCGCGATGTCCCATTGCAGCCGTTCGTAGTTTGCGGATACCGCGAGCCGGATGTTCTTGGTCAGATAGTAGCTAGTTCGCAGACCCGCTTCCCAACCGAGACCGCCGTCCGCCGTGTAGGGCGCCAGGACGAGGCTGGCTTCGTCCGCATGTACGCCCCAGTAGTAGTCGCTCAGTTTCTTGCTCTTGTAGCTGGCGCTGACGGTTGGCGAGATCGAAAAGCGGCCGGTCGTCCAGCGGTAGGAATAGTCCGCCGAGACTTCGTAGCCATCGTGGGTATCGCTGACATCGTGAAAGGCGTGCAGCGTCGCGTTGCCCCATTCGCCGCCAAACAACATTTCGATGCCGGCCTCGACGGCGTAGTCGCGCTTGGGCGGCTTGATCGGGACCGGCTCGGTGATCGGCAGGCCGGTGGCGGGGCTGAAAGCGGTCGTGGTCAATCCACCGGCGGCGTACGCGAACGACACGTACTTCGTGTTCGTTTTGCTGAAGAAGGCGCGATCGCTGTTGACGCGCGCCATCAGGTTGGCGGTGAAGAAGCGGTTGTCGACCGCGGTGAATCCGAGGTCGCCGTTGTCGAAGAACCAGCGTTTGCCGAACCACGCGATATCCACGTCGACCAGCACCGGGATGTCCTGCGACTGGATCAGCGGGTTGGTGCGCGAGCCGTAGCCCAGCGCGATCCCGAGCCGCCACGAACGCTCGGGCGGCAGATTGAGCGGCGCGGGCGACGGCGTCGCCGCGGGTATGCCCGCCGCATCCTCGGCGCGCGCCGCCGGCAGGCCCGCCAACAGGCCGGCAGCCGCCACCGCCAGCAGGGCTTTCGAGACAGGAATTCTCATGTGGACATTCTAACTAGCACGTGTCCGGGACCGGTTCGCACTGCGGCATTTTCCTGTGTGAAAAGTGTGAAAAAGTGTAGCCGCCGCGGCGAACAGAATTTGACGAATTCACTCAAATCTCGCGACAGACCGCCCGCAATCCCCGGATAGCCTCAAACGCGCGGCAAATCTGCCGCGGGGAGTCTACGTCATGGGTCATCCGGGCAACGCGCTTGCAGTCCGCACCACGCTCGCCATTCTGATCGCAACCTGCGGATTGACCGGTTGCGGAGGCGATGGTTCGAACCCGAATGACATCATCACTGTCGGCCCGGACGAAGCCGGCATGTTGCGCAAGGTGCGCTCGGCTTCGGAACTCGAAGGCTTGCTGAAGGGCGCGTTGCACGACGCCAGTTCGAGCGGGGGGCAGGTCGACGAGGATCTGTTGTTAGGGCTCGACCTTTCTGACGGTGAATGGTCATTCATGGAACCCGGAGACGGAGTCGCGACACTTACGGACGCTGACTTACATAACAACTCCGGAGTTTCCAATGAAGATCAAACGTATTCTGGCCGTGGCCAGCCTCCTCGCGGCGGGGACCGCAGTCGCAGGCGGTTCGAGTTTTAGTGTCCTGTTCAGTTTCGATGGTGGAACCGGGGTGCAGCCATTCCGCAGCGCCGCAGGCGTTCCGGCCCTGAACACGGTCGCGGGTGTCGCGCCGGGTGGCGCTCCCTGGCTGATCAGTGCCTTCGATGCCGTCATCCGCAAGAACGGTGATGTTCGCGCCCACGGCGAAGGTGTGTTGCTCGCCGGTGCCGATGGCCTCGGCACCCGTGCCGGTCCGCGCCAGGTCGTGTTGTCGCTGTTCTGCCGCAATGTTCCGGTACCGCCGGCCGTGTCGGCCGCGTTGATCCTGACGCCGTTCAATTCGGAGCCGGTCGATCTCGATGAAGACGGCGATTTCGATGTGCGCGGCAAACTGACGGATGCCACGGGCGCCACGCCGCCGCTCAATTGCGGTGACACGATCGATAACCGCCCGGTGCTGCTGATCCGCTCCGTGACTCCCGCCAATGCGACGACGGGAACGCCGGCAATCCCGGGCGCCTGGTTTGCCGCGGGCCTGCTGTCCAGCGGTCATCGCGGAAACGGCGGCCATGGTGGTCATGGCGACTATTGATCAGACCTGAGCCGATTTTGAGTGACGCCGGCGGCAAGGATGCTGCCGGCGTTTTCGATTGTGGGTGCCGGTCAGTAGTAAATTAATTCGGCATGTCCCCTTTTACTTGAGCTTCGCCATCATCGTGATGAAGCGGGGTTCTGCGCGCAGCGAGTCGTAGTCCTGGTCCTTCTCGATCCAGTCTTTCTTGCCCCAGCCCTTGCTGAACATGGTCGCAAGCAAGTCCAGGGCTTCGTCTTTCAGCCCGAGTTTCGCACGTAGGCAGGCGCCGTTGATGATGACGCCCATGTCTTGCGGATACATCGCCTCCGCGCGCCGCGCCCATTCGAGCGCGCGTTCGATCTGGCCGTCTTCCATCAGCGCACCCGCGCCGAACGACAACACGCGCGCGCTGAGCGGATTCAATTCGAGCAGCCGCTCGGCGCGTCGAATGGCTTCGGCGTTCACCGGGCGCGCGGCGTCGTGCTGGCCTGACTGCCGCATCGACTGCGCCTGCAACAATGGACTCTCGAAATCCTCCTGCCGTACTTCCGCCGCCTTGCGCCACATCTCGATCGACTTCCCGGTATCACCGGCCGCGAACGACGCGCGGCCGTAGTAGTAATACGCATCGAACAGATTGGGATTGATGCGGGCAGCGGCCTCGAAATGCGGACGAGCCTCTTCATAACGCCGCTGGTTCGACAACGTGTACGCCCGCGCCAGGTGTGCATCGGCGAGATCGGGCGCGAGCTCCATGGCGATGCGGCTGGCGCGCTCGGCTTCGCGCAGATTCTCGTCCTTCGAGCCCCACCACTCATACAACAGTGCGTGCAGCGTCGCGAGCCCGGCCCAGGCGGGCGCGTATTCGGCATCGAGTTCGATGGCGCGTTGAAAGAGTTCGCGCGCCTCGTCCATGTTCGGCTGCTGCATCGTGTGCATGCGCTGGCGGCCGCGCAGGAAGCATTCGTAGGTTTCGAGCGCCGTGGGCTGGCGCCGCACGGCGCGCCGCTCGCGGGTAGATAGGGCGCCGCCGCGCAGCAGCGTCGCCACCTGCTCCGCGATCTCGTCCTGCACGGCGAACACATCGCCCGCGTCGCGATCGAATTTTTCCGACCACTTGTGATACCCGCTGGCGACGTCGATGAGCTGCACGGTGATCCGCAGCCGGTCGCCGGCCTTGCGAACGCTGCCTTCGAGCAGGCTTGTAACGCCTAGCTTGCGGCCGACCTCACGCAGGTCGTGATCACCGCGGAACTGGAACGAGGTGGTCCGCGCTGCCACGCGCAGGCCTTCGATGTGGGTCAGCGCGTCGATCAATTCCTCGGCGAGGCCTTCGCAGAGGAAATCCTGGTCGCGCTCGGGGCTCATGTCGGCGAAGGGCAGTACCGCGATCGCGATGGCCGCTTGAATCGTTTGACCGGCCGGCGCCGCCAGTTCCGAAGCAGTGCCGGAAACTTCAGCCGCGAAGCGATACCCCAGCCGATGGCGTGTCTCGATGAACTGCTTCGAGTCGTCGCGCAGCGCCTTGCGAATTTCCTGGATGCAGGTGACCAGCGCATCGTCGCTGACCACGGTCCCGCGCCATACGCTGGCGAACAATTCCTGCTTGGAAACGGGCGCGCCCGGCCTCTCGAGCAGCGCGCCCAACACCTGCGCGGCCTTGCGCGTGAGCTTCACTTCGCGGCCGTGCTCCCACAGCCGCGCGGTTGCGGGCTCGAAACGGAAGCTGCCGAAGGTGAGGTTTGAGTCCATTGAATCCCGGCCAAATCCCGGCGTTGTCCCGGGATTCGGGTGGCCCGGAGCGCTTAATCTTTTGGCACAACGAAACGGTCGAAACAAGGGATTTCCATGAAACGCCTGGCCATTTTTCTGTACGGCATCGCCTCCTATGCGGTGTTTTTCGGGACCTTTCTCTACGCGATCGGTTTCATCGGCAACCTGTGGGTGCCCAAGTCGATTGATTCCCCGAGAGACGTTGCGCTCGGTACGGCGCTGATGGTCGATCTCGGCTTGCTCGGACTTTTCGCTGTGCAACACAGCGTGATGGCGCGCCCCGCATTCAAACGCTGGTGGACGCGCATCGTTCCCGAGCCCGCGGAGCGCAGCACCTACATCCTGTTCTCGTCGCTCGCGTTGATCGTGTTGTTCTGGTTCTGGCAGCCGCTGGGCGGCATGGTGTGGAGCATCACGTCGGGCGCTGGCGTCGACGCGATGTATGCCCTCTTCGCCGCGGGTTGGTTGCTGCTGTTGTACGTGACCTTTCTCATCGATCACTTCGACTTGTTCGGGTTGCGCCAGGTGTGGCTGCAGTGGGTGGGCAGACCTTTCACCCCGATCACGTTCAAGACGCCGTGGCTGTATCGCCAGATTCGCCATCCGCTTTACGTCGGCTGGCTGATGATCTTCTGGGCGACGCCGACGATGACGGTGACTCACCTCGTGTTCGCGATCATGACGACGGCGTACATCCTCATCGCTATTCAGTTCGAAGAGCGCGACCTGATCGCGGCGCATCCCGAATACGCCGATTACAGGAAGCGAGTTCCCTCGCTGATTCCCTTCACGAAGCGGAGTGCGTGATGTCCGCGCCGTTGGCGGCCGTCGATCTGTTCTACAACTCTTACGCCAACTTCACGGAGTCGGTTTCGACGGCGGTGCGTGCGGAGGCGTTCGGCGAGGATATCGGCCAGAACAGCTGGGTGACGGCGGCCGAGTACGGCCTGATCATCGATTGGCTGAAGCTGACACCGTCATCGCAGGTGCTGGAAGTGGCGAGCGGCTCCGGCGGACCCGCGCTGCATCTGGCCGGACGCGCGGGCTGCCACGTGACGGGTGTCGACGTGAATCCGTTCGGCGTCGCGACGGCGCGGCGCTCAGCGGCGAAGGCCGGTTCGTCGCGGGTGTCGTTCGAACTGTGTGATGCGACGGTCACGCTGCCGTTTCAGGATCGGGAGTTCGATGCGTTGCTGTGCATCGACTCGATGAATCACCTGCCGAACAGACTGAAGACTCTGCGGGACTGGCGCCGCGTTCTAAAACCAGGGGCCCGCGCGGTGTTCACCGATCCGGTGGTCATGACCGGGCTGGTGACGAACGATGAGCTCGCGCAACGCAGCAGCATCGGCTTGTTTGTATTCGCGCCGCGGGCGCTCAACGAGGAGCTGATCGTGTCATCGGGATTCACGCTGGTCGAACAACTCGACATGACGGAGAACGCCGCGCTGGTATCGCGCCGCTGGCAAGAAGCGCGGCAGCGCTTTCGTCGCGATCTGCTGCTCATCGAAGGCGAGGAGCGATTCGAGGGCGTGCAGAAATTTCTCGCCGCCGTGCACCGGCTGACCCGCGAGCGGCGCCTGTCGCGCATCGCCTACGTGGTCGAGAACCGCTGAAAGAAAAGCGGCCGGTTTCAGCCGGCCGCCTTCGTCCATCAACTGATCAGCGTAGTTAGCGGATCAACTTACCTTGTAGTAGTCGTTCGTGCGGGTGACGTACGACGCGGCGCCATCGGCCTTGGTCAGCTGGTCGATCGAGTCCGCCGGAGCGGCCTCGAGCTGTTCCTTGCTGTACGGCACGACGTAGCTGTCTTCACTGTCGACGTAGTCGAGCGCGGACCACGGGATGGGGTGGTACTTCTCCTCGATGCCGAGGAAACCGCCGAAGCCGACCACGGCGAACAGGATCTTGTTCGACGTCTTGTCGAGCACGATGTCTTCGACCTTGCCGATCTTTTCACCGGCAGTGTTCTTCACACTGCTGCCGATGACTCGTTTGGCGCGGATAGCCGCGGTATGTCCGGTTGTGGTGGGCATTGTAATTTCTCCAATTGGGTCTTGAGGTTGCGCGACAGCATACGAAGTAGCGATGCGCTTGCTGCATAGGAGAAGCCCGTGCGCTGTTGTCAGAGCATTCGGTGAAAATGTCCGCGCGATATCAAGGCATCCAGGGCCCCCGTCGCCATTCGAATCGACCGAGAGCAGCACGCTATCTGCAGTGTTCGCGATCGCGGGAAGATTGTTGGGTATTGATAGTTCGAACAGCCTGTCTGCCATGTCGCCACCGAGCCTGACGTGGCTGAAGGCGCTCATCGGGGTGTCGAAGGAGATTCGCGGCACGTTCTGGTAGTTCGACGCGTTGAGTCTGAGCGGTTGCCGGCCACTGGCCGGCGGCGGTTGCTGCGCGACGGGTGGTTTGCCACCACCACCTCCACGCAACCCTGCAACAGCGCCAGGCAGAAGATAGGCGCCAATCCCTTCATCGATTCATACATGGCGGCGGGCGTAACGCGGAAGCCCAGCCGGGTGTGCCGCGCCAATAGAAGGAAGTGGTGTCAGGCGGGGAAAGTCGGGATAACTCACGACTCATCTCGGCCCGAGTTATCCCGACTTTCCCCGCCTGACACCACTTCCTTCTAACGAATCGTCACCGCAACTTCATCGCTGCGGAAATTCGATTCGCGGCACGCGACGCGCAGCAGGCCTGACGCCCGGCGCAACGCCGCGGCGGGGATCGTCATCTTGCCGACGCCGGCACGCGCGAACGCCAGCTCGCGCCAGTGCTCATCGCCGTGCGGCTTGAACAGCGCTGCGGCATTCACACACAGCGCCGACGCATACCGCATCCGCCAGGTGATCACGGCATCGTTGAGCGGCGACCAGGTCAGCGGACCTTCGGTCGTGAGCTCGATCGGGCCTAACACCGCATCCGCCACGTTGAGCATGCGGCCGCCCTTGCTCACGCCCGCCAGATCCGGATTCGCACTGCCGCTGACGGCGAGATGCTCCTTGAGCTCGTGATATCCCCAGCCGGGATTCAACGTCTTCAACAATGCCGCGCAGCCGCTCACGTACGGCGCACCGATGGCGGCATTCATCAACCGCGTGTGACCGCTGCCACGCCAGGTCGGCACGTGCGCAAACCCCGGCGCCGCGAGGTCGGCGCCACTCGCCGGGATGCCGGACAGCGCCTTGCCGGATTCATCGACTGACAACACCGCGATCTGGTTCGGCACCGGATCGTCTTCGCCGGCCGCCAGTGGCGCCGGGCACTGTTCGGAGGCCGCGCATACGACCAGCACGTTACGCGCGGCGGCATATTGGATCGCGCGCCGCACGGCCGGTAGCGTGAGCTCGCCACCGGGCGCGATGTTGATGATGCATGCGCCCATTTCGACGGCGTATTCAATAGCCTGCGGCAGATCGAGCGCCTGCGGGCCCGCGCCGGTGTTGAGCCGCACCGGCAGGATGCGTGCGCCTGGCGCGACGCCGGAGAAACGCTCGACGTCGCTCGAACGGCCGGCCGCGACGCCTGCCGCATGCGTGCCGGCGATTTCATGCTCGCCCCGCACGGGTGGCGGAGCGACGTCGCGGTGGATGTTGGGGCCTAGCAGCGGGTGGTCGGACTGCACGCCCGCATCGATGATGCCAATGACGACGGCGCTACTGCCGCGCGTCCGGGTCCACGCGCGCTCGACACCGAGCCACTCAAAGGCCGCGCCGAAGCGACCCTCGGGCGCCGCGGTAATCGTCATGGGAATTCCTCGGCCGTTTCGGATGGTCAGCCGCCGTCAGTCTTCTGCAACGAGCAGCAAGACGCTGACACCCAGGAAATCAGAATTTGACGAAACCGAAGTCCAGCGCTTCTTCGTCTGAGGATTGCCGGCGAACCCGCAGCGAATACGCGCCCCGTTCGAGTCGGTCGCTGTCGATCACGACCTCGAGGGTCATGGGAGTCGAGGCGTGCTGGCCGGAGAGCGTCGCCAGGGTGTCGACTTCCTTCTTCGGCCCGAGACGGTCTAGCGACACGACGTAGTGCACGCCGGTGTCGAACAGGCCGACGATTTCGACCCGCACCCGGCCTTTTTGCAGCGCCGGCGCAGTATCCGCGCCGCGAACCAGCGCGAGTCGCATCGTGCCGGTGGTGCGGGACAGGTCGCCGGATACCGCCGAGAGCAGGGGCTGGGAGTGGCGCGAACGGGCGTGAAACGCATAGAAACCCGCGCTCAGGCACAGCAACACGGCGGCCGCCGCGGCCAGCCGCATGCGCAGCGGGTTGTTAGAGCGGACGAATTCGGCGGTCGAGCCGCGCGAGACCTGCGCGAGGCCGGCCTTCAGGCGCTGCTCGAACTCGACCTGCTTCGCGAATTCAGGATTTTCCAGGCAATAGACTTCAAAAGCCTCGGCTTCCGCCTGGCTCATCTTTCCAGCGACATATTGTTCAATCTGTTGCTGATTCATAGTCCCAGACTCAGCAAGTCGCGCTTCGAAAACCCCCGTTCCTCGAGGATTTGCCGAAACTGCCTGCGCGCGCGACTCAACGCCTGGTTGAATGCCGCCTCGCTTAAGTCCATCTCTTCGCAGATGATTTCCTTGTCATGATCATCTAGATAGAACCGCTTGAGCATCAGGCGATCCCGGGCATGGGGCAATTCGCGCAGTAGCGCACGAACCGCCAGGGCCGCCTCCAGATCTTCCGCATGTCCCTCTACGCCCTGCGACGGGTCCGCGTTGCGATCCGTCAGATCGCTGTCGACATCTGTCCTCTGTCGCTCGGCCTTCCGCAGTGACGCTATCGCGAGATTTCTTGCTGTTTGTGCGGTGAAGGCTGGGAGTTTTTGTGGGTCATCGATCCCCGCGCCGCGTAGGCGCTGGATGACAACTAACAAGGTGTCCTGGACCAGATCCTGCAGCAGGCCATGGTCCCCGCCGGTGCGGCGGCGCAGTAACACGCGCAGGCCGGGCTCGAACTGACGAATCAGCTCGCTTTCAGCCGAGACATCTCCCTCGCGAATGCGGCGCGTCAACTCGCCGCCTGGAACGAAATCCATAACGATTACGACCCCGGAAACCCTTTTCGTTGTTGTGCGCGGCGGATCTTGCCATGTCCGCCGTGCCGGCATTCTGACGCTTTACCGGGGAACCCCGTAGCGGGAATCCGGGCGGCCGCAGCCCGGATCGGGCTGACATAACCGCGCGCGCGGGTGTTCAGCCCACGGCTTCGATGAATTCTTCGTGAGACTGGGCGATCGGCAGGCGCACGAAGAACGTGGTGCCCTTGCCCATGTCCGTTGCGAAATCCAGCGTGCCGCCGTGGGCCTTTATCACACCGCGGGCAATAGATAGGCCCTGTCCCGTGCCGCGCCCGACTTCCTTGGTCGTGAAAAACGGCTCGAAGATGTTGGCGCGAATGTGCGCGGGAATTCCGCCGCCGGTGTCGGCGATGGAGATCACGACATGATTGTTCTCGACGGCGGTCTTCACCGTGATCTTGCCGCGGCCGCCCGAATCCTTGATCACGTCGGCGATCGCATGAGCCGCGTTCACGACGAGATTGAGCACGACCTGGTTGATCTGCCCGCCATGACAGGTGATCGACGGCAGCGTCCCGAACTCCGTTTCCAGATCCGCGACCATCCTGTATTCGCTGCGCGCGATGACGAGTGTGCTGTTGACGGCGCGGTTCACATCGACCTGGCTCATCTCATTCTGGTCGGCGTGCGAGAAATCCTTCATCGACCGCACGATCTCCGCGATGCGGGATAACCCGTCGGCGACCCGGGTGAGCGCCGGCGGCAGCTCTTCGCGCAGGTATTCGACGTCCTCGTCGGCCTCCGGTTTGGGCGCCATCGCGGCGTGCAATTTGTCGATGTACTCGAGCAGTTCGGTGACGCCTTCACTGATGAACGACACGCTGTCGTTGAGGAACTGGATCGGCGTGTTGATCTCGTGCGCGACGCCGGCTGCGAGCCGGCCGATGGATTCGAGCCGCTCGCCCGAGGCCATACGTTGTTCGGCCGCCTTGCGTTCGGTGATGTCTAGGCCGGTGCCGACGATGCCGGTGAGATTGCCGTTGGCATCGCGCAGCGGAATCTTGTTGGTGATGATCACGCGGTCCATGCCGGCGATCTTGTCGAAGGCGATCTCTTCGTGGTCGATCAGCGGCTGGCCCGACTTCATCATCTGCTGTTCGTCGTTGAAAAACTTCTCGGCCATTTCGCGCGGGAAGAAATCGAAGTCGGTCTTGCCGATCAAATCCTCGGGCTGGACTCCCATGCGGTTCGCGACCAGCTTGTTGCAGGCGGTGAAGCGGCTCTGCGCGTCCTTGGCGTAGATGAAGGCGGGGATGAGGTCGATCATCGTCCGCAGCACGTTGCGTTCGTGCGCGAGCGCGTCCGCGAGGTTCAGGCGCTCGACGCTGGGCGACTGGAGGAGGGCTTCTTCTTGCTTCGGCAGGCTGTTCACGGGCTATACAACGTTGAGTCGGACGGTAAACCGCTAACGGCGCCCCCGGATGAAACTTAAGTGCAACCCTGAAGGGCTGGAGAACTGGCGCACAGTGCCGGCATTACCCATATCAAATAGAAGAATTCGTTGGGCCGTTAGGCCTTCTCGAGCCTGAGGTTGTCGAAAATCGCCTCGAAGCCGGCGCCCTCGGGCGCGGCGCACATCACGCCCACCTGCACTTCGACCGCGGCGGGGAAGTATCCCTGGCGCACCGTGAGGAATGTCTTGCCGTCGGTCGAACACTGCGCTTCGATCGAATCCTTCTTGCGCGCGACGCGCCACCAGACCGGGCCCGTCTGCGACAAATCGTCGAGCGTCGACCAGTCGGAGAAATCGTGGGTGAACACGACGCTGGCCCAGCGGCGCTGCTCGAAGAATTCCGAGCCGCACTTCATCCAGTGTTTCTCGTCGAGCCGCACCATGAGGCCGGCCTGGTCGTACAGCGAGGCGTATTTGCCGAAGACGCGCGATTCGAAGGTGAACTCACCGCTCACGGGCAGGTGGAAGAAATGGCCGTTGTCGGTGATGTAGCCATAAAACGTCTTGCGCCAGAAATCGGTCTTGGGCTTCGAGCGCGCCATGACGCCGCCTTCCGGATAGGTGACGCTCGCCGGCTCGTTGAGCCAGGTCATGCGGCTCGTGAGGTCGCCGGCGGTTCGGGTGCTGGTGGCGGCGCGCGCTGCCGGCCCGAGCTGCGCGAGCAACGCGGCGCCGGCGGCGCCGGCCAGAAATGCCCTGCGGTTGTCAGTCATGATTCGCCCCTCTAGAGACCGATGTTGGGTAGATAGGTGCGCAGCTCCACGCGGCAACTGGCCGGGTCGCGGAACTGGATGGCGTGCAGCCCGCTCTCGCGCGCGGCAATGACGTTGCGCAGCAGGTCGTCGATGAACACGCTTTCGGCGGGCACGATGCCGGTCTTCTCGACCAGATGCTTGTAGATGGCGGGTTCGGGCTTGAGCAGCAGGATTGCGCCGGAGATCACCAGTTGCTTGAAGTGCGCGAAGAACTTGTCGCGCTTGATGAGGTAGTCGAACGTGCTCACCGGCATGTTCGACAGCAGGTAGAGATTCACGCCGCCGGCGGCCAGTTCCTCGAGCATTTTGATGGTGCCGTCGATCGGGCGCAGCGACTCGCAGGTGGCGCGCATGAGTTTCAACACTTCGTCGGGGCTGCGCCCCGACAATTTCGCGAAGTGTTCGCTGGCCGCGGATTCCGTCAGCGCGCCACGGTCGTACTCGTGCCAGTCCGGGTGTTCGAATATCTGCCGGCGGATTTCCGCCTGGGCCACCGGGTCTGGATAAAGCCGGGCGATGACGCTGGGCGGATCCCACTCGAGCAGCACGCCGCCGGCATCGAAAACCACGTTGCGAATGTTCATACGCACGATAATTGCTGGCATGAAGCCGTACGTCAAAATCTGCTGCATCGCCAGCACCGACGAGGCGCAGTTGGCCATGTCCCTGGGCGCCACTGCCCTCGGCCTCGTTTCAGCGATGCCGAGCGGGCCGGGTCCGATCGCCGATGCGTTGATCGCAGAAATCGCGGCCAGCGTGCCGCCGCCCATCGCCACGTTCCTGCTGACCTGCCGCCAGGACGCGGAATCGATCATCGAACAACATGCGGTGTGCCACACCTCGACGCTGCAACTCGTGGACTACGTTGCGGCTGCGGAATTGAAAAAACTGCGCGCGCGGTTGCCGGGAATCCGGCTGGTGCAGGTCATCCACGTCGGCGGCGAGGAATCCGTCGACGAAGCGCGGGCGGTCGGGGGCCTGGTCGACGCCTTGCTGCTCGACTCGGGCAATCAGAAGCTCGCGGTGAAGGAACTGGGCGGCACCGGGCGGGTGCATGACTGGAAAATCAGCCGGCGAATCCGCGAGGTGTCGAATGTGCCGCTGTATCTGGCGGGCGGGCTGAATGCCGGCAACGTGGCCGAAGCCATCGCCGCGGTTGAGCCTCACGCCGTCGACATCTGCAGCGGCGTGCGCACCGACGGCAAGCTGGATGCCGTCAAGCTGCGCGCGTTCCTGCACGCGCTGGAAATGGGGACAGTCCCCATTTCCCAGCAAATGGGGACTGTCCCCATTATCGGGGCGACGCGAGTAGTTTGATTCCGAATAAAACCAGCGCCGTGCCGAACACGCGCTCGACCCACAACATGGCGCGTGAGCCCCTGAGCGCGCGGGCACCGCGCACGGCGAGGTGCGCGTAGGTCAACAGTGCCGCACCGTCAATCAGTGTCGTCACCGCCAGCATGATCGACAACTGCAGCAGCAGCGGGTGATCGGGCCGGATGAACTGCGGCAGCAGTGCGAGTACGAACAGCAGGTTCTTCGGATTCGTCAGCTGCACCCCCAGACCCTGCAGTACCAGCCCGCCATGCGCGCGCGGCGCGGCGGCGGCGGCCACGGGAGCGTCGTCACGCGGCTTCGAAAAAATCATGCGTGCGCCCAGGTACATGAGATAAATCGCGCCGATGACGCGGATGGCCGAGACGGCGCCGCTGAAACTCGCCAGCAACGCCGCGAGGCCGAAGGCCACGGCCCCGAAACACACCACGTGTCCTAGCAGGATTCCGGCCGTGCCGGCGAGGGCGCCGCGCATGCCGTGGCGCGCACCCTGCGACATGGCGAACATGACCGCGGGACCGGGGGAGAGCGCCACCACCGTCCAGGTCGCCAGATATACAAAGAATACTTCGAGTGACATGGCTGGAAATCTATACTGTCGCGCGCGCGCAGTCCCGGTCCAGCGGGCGGGGGAATATGGCGCACTGGCCTCAAGGGAAGGAAGCGGATGGATCTGACGACGACATTGAGTGAAAAACTGCAGCCGGCGCTCGAGCGGTTCGAAGTGCGGCTGCTGCGGGCCGATGCCACTGAAGCCATCTTTCTCGGCTCAACCTTCGCGCTGCACCTGTTCGCGTTTCGCGATGACGTGGATCTTTTCTACGTCGAACGAGGGGCCGATTCCAAACTGCTGGAATACGCGCTGCGGCCGCTCGTCATGGCCCGGTTCACGAACGAGGACAACGCCCTTTATGGCGACCCGGTAACCACCCGAGAAGTACTCGCCTCCGGCCTCGCCGTTTATGCCGCGGGTCTCACGGGCCGTTGCGAGGATCTGCTACGCGGTGAAAAAGGCTGGCTCAAGCGCGACCTGTGGGAAGGCTCACCCGCCAACGAGTTCGCGGAAGAAGTACTGCGCGACAAGCTCTAGAGGCACCCCTTAGCTCTTCATGGGCATCGGCACTTTGATGTCGCGCGTCGGCATCGGCGCCACCACCGGCGACGTGAGGCCGGTTACGAGGTCCGCGATCTTCACCGAATCGCCCGACAGGAAGCTCTTGTTCGCCGAAGCGCCGATCAGGCACGAATACAGGCCGCTGCGCTCATCCGCCGCGCGTTTGTACTTGTCAGGCTCGGCCGTGCCGAACACCTCGGTCAACATGACATTGTCGCCGCCGCCATGGCCGCCGGCGCCGGTCCACGGCTCGATGTCCTGCGCCTTGCCGCGCATCGGAATGACCCGCGTCGTCACGCGGTCGCCGCCTTCACCCTGGTAGTTAGCGGCGCCGGCCGCGACCGCGCCGCCTTCCACGATCGAATGTTCGAGCCGGCCTTTCGTGCCGTTGAACGCGATCATGTAGCCTTCCCAGGCGTTGAATGCGTTCAACGAATACGACAGCGTCGCGCCCGTCCTGTATTTCACGATGACGTTCATCGTGTCTTCGATGTTGATGTCGGGACGGAACACGCAGCGGTCGCGGAAGTAGCCGTCGTACTTCTCGTTGTCGAGATACAGATCCTTGAAGTTCTTGTCCGCGCCGATGTCCAGATAGAACGTGCACTTGGCTTTCTCGGGGCAGGTGAGACAGCGCTCGTGGTGGCTCTCGAGCCCCAAACGCTTCGCCATCGCGGGCGTATAGAACTCGCGCTTGCCGTACGCCTGCACGATCTCCGGTTCGCTGCCTAACCACCAGTTCACGAGATCGAAGTGGTGCGTGGCCTTGTGGATCATCAGGCCGCCGGAGATTTCCTTGTGACTGTGCCAGCGGCGAAAATAGTCCGCGCCGTGCAGCGTGTTCAGCAGCCAGTGGAAATCGACGGACATGATGTCGCCGATCGCATTGCTCATGAGCAGGTCCTTGACCTGCGTGCGCGGCGGCGAGTAGCGATAGTTGAACAACACGCGCAGGTGGCGGTTGTTGCGCTTGCAGGCATCGACGATCTGTTGCGCCTTCTCAGGCGTAGTCGTCAGCGGCTTCTCGGTGATGACGTCGCAGCCCGCGTCGAGCGCGCGCACGATGTATTCGTGGTGGAAGCCATCGGGGCAGGTGACGATGACGCAGTCGGGCTTCGTCTCCTTGATCATCTTGTCGAAATCGGCCGCCAGGTACTTCTTCGGCGGCTTGCCGCCATTCGGCGCGATGAACTTCACAGCGGTCTCGAGCCGGCCCTCGTTCACGTCACAGATGCCGACCAGTTCGTTGTTGGCGGCGAAGGTCTTGGTGATGGCGGTGAGGTACATGCGGGAACGGGAACCCGCGCCCACGTTTACGTACTTGCGCCGGCCGGTGGCCGCGTAGCTCATCGTAGATAGGCCAACCGCAGCGGCGCCGGCTGATTTCAGGAGCGCGCGCCGGTCAATCGTCGACTCACTCATTTATATGTCCCCCGCGTTGGTCGTGACGTACGATCGGCGGCAACGATACCGCAAACTCGATCAACGGCGATCATCCACGAGCACACTTGATGTTGGGCCCATACTCCGCCGCCATGCCGGCACGCCTGTTTTCCGCCCTTCTGGTCATCGCGCTCGCGGGTTTTGCACCGCTCGCTGGCGCCGCGCCGATCGACCGGCACGCACTGGTGGTGCGCCACAACCCCACGATCGCCGCGATCGACCGATCCGCGCCCTTCATGGTCGGCAACGGAAACTTCGCGTTCACGGCCGACATCACCGGGCTGCAGACTTTCCAGGAGCAATACTCGCCGCTCGCGCCATTACTCACGGAGGCGCAGTGGGGCTGGCACAGCTTCCCGAACCCGAGAGGTTTCACGCTCGACGCAGCGATGAAGCCCATCAAGACGCGCGGCAAGACGCGCAGGTACCCCTCGCTCGACAGCTGGGATGAGGCCAAACAGGACAACATCCGCTGGCTGCGCGAGAACCCGCACAAGTTTGCATTGGGCCGCATCGGCCTGGCTCTCGTGCGTGCCGATGGAAAACCCGCAGCGTATGCGGATCTGTCGGCCACGCGGCAGTCACTGGACATGTGGAGCGGACGGCTGAACAGCAGCTTCGTGTTCGAAGGCGTGCCGATTGAGGTCGAGACGTCGGTACATCCGGATCGCGATCTGCTGATCGTTCGGCTGACTTCGAAATTGCTGGCGGACGGCCGGCTCGGATTCACGCTGAAATTTCCGGGTGTGTCGAAAGAGCTGAATCCGGACCCGGCGGATTGGGCGCATCCCGGCACCCACACGACTCGCGAAATCGCGCGCGGCGCGGGCGGGCTCACGCTGGCGCGCGAAATCGACGACACCCTTTACTCGGTCGAAGTGGCCGCCGATCGCGACCTCGATATCGGCGCGCCGGGCGCGCACGAGTATCGGTTGACCGCGCCGGGTTCGACGCAGGTCACCTTGTTGGTCGAGTTTTCGCAACAGGCGGCCGCGGTCACCTTGCCGGCGGCGGAAGGCGCACGCGCCGCCGTTTCGACCTGGTGGGAAAACTACTGGCAACACGGCGGCGTGGTGGATTTCACCGGCAGCAAGGATCCGCGCGCCAACGAACTGGAACGGCGCATCGTCCTGTCGCAATACCTCACCGTGGTGAATTCCGCCGGCGCCTATCCACCGCAGGAAGAAGGGTTGTTCTCGAACAGCTGGAACGGCAAGTTCCATCTCGAGATGCATCCCTGGCACGCCGCGCACTTCGCGGTGTGGGGCCGGCCCGAGCTGCTCGAGCGCAGCATGCATTGGTACCTCGACCATCTGAACGAAGCGAAGGCGCGGGCGAAGGCAAACGGTGTCGGCGGCGCGTGGTGGCCGAAGATGGTGGGGCCGGAAGGGCGCGAGAGCCCAAGCAAGGTGAATCCCTTCATCATGTGGCAGCAGCCGCATCCTATCTACCTGGCGGAAGTGCTCTACAACGCCCGCAAGGATCGCGCCACTCTCGAGAAGTACCGGCAGCTCGTGTTCGAGACCGCGGAGATGCTGGCCACCTGGGTGTATTTCGATCGCAAGCAGCAACGCTTCATCCTCGGCCCGCCGATGATTCCGGCGCAGGAAAACTTCGAACCGCTCGTGACCTTCAACCCGACGTTCGAGATCGAGTACTGGCGCTTCGCGATCGAAACCGCGCAGCAATGGCGCGTGCGCCTGGGCCTGCGGAAAGATCCGAAGTGGGACAACGTCCTGTTCCGGTTGTCGAAATTGCCCGAGAAGAACGGCCTCTACCTGGCCGCGGAGTCGCAGCCTGATTTGTGGGAGCGCGCGCGGTCGCCCGAATGTTCGAACGGCAAGACGGTGGCCGAATGCCCGAATCGGGATCACCCGTCGTTCGTGGCCGCGATGGGCCTGCTGCCGGGATGGGGCGCGGATCGCGAGACCATGCGCCGCACGTTGAATGCGGTCATGAAGGATTGGGACCTGCGCCAGACCTGGGGTTGGGACTGGCCGATGTTGGCGATGACCGCGACCCGGCTGGATGAACCCGAGAAGGCCGTGGATTTCCTGCTGTGGGATGCGAAGAATTTCAACTTCGGAACGTCCGGCATGACGCCGCGTGTGCACCTGGATCAGAACGTCAGCGAATTGCTCACCAATTCCTCGCCGGATGGGCCCGGCTACCGCCGCGCGGCCGAGACGTATTTCCCGTCAAACGGTTCGTTGTTGTTAGCCGTGGGATTGATGGTGGCTGGCGGCAGCGACGTGGTGGAGCTCAACCCGGGTTTTCCGCCGAATGGAAAGTGGGTCGTGCACAGCGAAGGGATCATGTCTTTGCCGTGAGCGTTGATGTGCGGGTTCCAGATGGTCACGATCTCCATCACGTGAGTCGTGCCGCACGCAATGATGAAAATGGCGAAACACACGAACATCCAGTTGAACTGCAGATCGCGGCGCCGGCGGACGAAGTACAGCAATGCGAGCGGAATCGATGCATACGCGAGCGCGATGAACGCATCGGATACGACGTGCGGCGTGAGGATGCCGGGTTGCCACAGGTAAGACATGCCATGAGGCATGAAGCCATCGGAAGTGAACAGGGATTGCAGAGCGTCGAGCATGAGGGTCCCTGCCGCCGGCGTGACGTGGCCCGATCGCCACCGATTCACTTCGGCCCAGCCAGAAGGCTAGAGTAGCCCGTAAGAGTCGAATCGTGCAGCGGGTAACCGCGGCAAGCACGCACACCGGAAGTGGATAGGCCGATGCCGAAGGCACCCGTTTCACCGCCTCGAGGTTTCATGAAAGCTCTGGCGTTCCTCACTTTCCAATTGTTGGCCGCCCCGCTCGCGCTCGCTGCCGATCACGCGCCGGCGGCGGAACAGGCGTTGCGCGAAGCGCTGTTCACACGCACGGACCGGGACGGCGAAACTTACGGCCGCGAGCAGCTCGATATCCTGTTCTGGCGGCGCACGCGCCACCTGCTCACCGAGCCATCGCGAATGCTGGCGCTGTCGGCGCTCGATCGTTTCGTCGCCGCTCATGGAGAGAAATCCATGCATGAGCCCTGGCGTCGCGCCCTGCTGCAGCGGGATCTGTGGCAGCTGTTCGATTGGACACGCCTGGGACACGTGGAAGTGCCGGTGAATGCGGAGTGGGGCGACTTGCAGGGAAAACTGGCCACCGCCATCCGCCTCCTCGCGCTCGACGAGCGGCAAATTGCTGCGTTGCCTAATAACCTGGGTTCGCCCGGGACGGAGATTCCACGAGGTCTGCTGGATCCGAACGGCGACTGGGTGATCGTCGGAAACGCCAGCGGCTCGAGCGCCACCCCGGTACACCAGGCGGCCTTTGGCGGCAGGTCCGTTTTCCTGGTGCTCGTGAAGTTGCCGGCCGGAAGGGCGCAGACAGGAGTCCTGGTTGCACGACCTGCAGACGATCTCGAGCGCCGCGCACGCGCAGGGATTCGGCGAGTCATTGCCCGCGGGCGCAAGCTTGCGACTGGTCCGAATGCTGATGACGATCGATCGACAGGGTGTCATTCGCCCGACGCGATTCGTGGAATCGGTGCAAATGCGCGACTACGACGCGGGTTCGCCGACGGTGTCTCAATCAGGCGCCTTCGAGGCGCGGGAGTTCATCCTGGATCGTGCACATGCGCCTCGCTTGCGAAGCGTGCTTGCGGACGACTACGACTTTCAGAATCCTTTTTTTTTCTCGGACGGGATGGATCCGATCGAGGCAACCGCGGCCAACGGGAGACGCTCGCCGGCGGCGTTCGAGCGGCGGGTCCTCGGTGCCTGCAATTCATGCCACCAGGGAAGGGGTCTGTATTCCGTCAACAGCTTCCAGGGCTTCACCCGGATGGGAGATCCGGCGAATGTCGCGTCAACCCTCGAGCGGGAGTCGACACGCGCGGTTGGCTGGAAAAGCCTGCAGCCGGACTGGCTCGCGCTGAACCAGTTGTGGAGCGACTCGCGTTAGACTCAGGCCCATGACCCTCACCGAATTGCGCTACATCGTGGCTCTCGCCCAGGAGCAGCATTTCGGCCGCGCCGCCGAAAGATGCCACGTGAGCCAGCCGACGCTCAGCATCGCGGTGAAGAAGCTCGAGGAAGAGCTCGGGGTGTTGTTCGAGCGCGGCAAGACCAAGGTCCTGCCCACGCCGCTCGGCGAGAAGATCGTCGGCATGGCGAGCCGGATGCTCGACCAGGCGGCGGCGATCAAGGATGTGGCGGAAGCCGACAAGGACCAGCTCGAAGGCCCGCTCGCGCTCGGCACGTTGCCCACCATCGGCCCCTATCTATTACCGCAGTTCATCCCGCTGCTGCAGGAAACTTCCAGCAAGCTCGCGTTGTACGTGGAAGAAGGCAGCGCCACGGAGCTCGCCACCAAGCTGCGCAACGGGGATCTCGACGCGATCCTGGTCACTGCGCCATACGTCGAAGCGGACGTCGTCGTGCAACCGCTGTTCGACGAGCCGTTCGTCCTGCTGCTGCCGGCGGATCATCGCCTGGCCCACAAGCTCAGGATCGCCGCCGCCGATCTGGTGCCGGCCGAGCTGCTGTTGTTAGGCGAGGGAGACTCGTTGCGCGAACAGGTGCTGAAGGCGTTTCCGCATCTCGACCCGGCGCACGAGAGTGGCGCCGGCGTGCGCACCTTCACGCAGGGCGCCACTCTCGAGACGCTGCGACACATGGTTGCCTCGCGGCTCGGCGTGACGATCCTGCCGCAGACCGCCGCCGAGGCGCCGCTTTATGCTCCGAATCTGCTGACCACGCGGCCGTTCGAGAGCCCGGCGCCGAAACGCAGCCTGGTGCTCGCCTGGCGCGTGAGTTTCCCGCGACATAAGGCCATCGATCTGCTCAGGAAGGCGATTCAAGCCAGCAGTTCCGCCTACTGGAATTACAATACGGCGCACGCCCAGGACGCTCCCGGCGTGCTGGTGGAAAACCGGAATTGGTGATGAAGCCCCTTGCGAAGATCGTGATTGTCGGCGGCGGCACCTCCGGGTGGCTGGCGGCCGCCATGCTCGCGCAACACCTGAAGCCTGCGTTGTGCGAGATCGAGATCGTCGAATCCGACGAGCTCGGCACCATCGGTGTAGGCGAATCCACCGTGCCGCCCTTCGTGGGATTGCTCCAGCGCCTCGGCATCGATGAAGCGGAATTCGTGCAGGCCACCGATGCCACATACAAGCTCGGCATCAAGTTCGACGGCTGGCACGAGCGCGGCGATTCCTACTTCCATCCGTTCGGCGTCATCGGCAAGCCGATCGGCAACCAGGATTTCTACCAGTGCTGGCTCAAGGCGCGCGCGCGGGGCGACGTGACTCCGCTGCAGGATTATTCACCCTGCAACGTCATGGCCGAACAGGGGCGGTTCTTCCACCCGGCCAAGGCACGCAACACGCCGATCGGCGGGGCTAACTACGCACTGCACGTCGACGCGTTGCTGGCGACGAAATTCCTGCGCAAGCATGCCGAGAGCCGTGGGTTGAAACGCACCGAAGGCAAGGTCATCGAGGTCGTGCAGCGGGAAGACGGCTTTATCCAGAGCGTGAAGCTCGAGAACGGCACCGAGATCGCCGCCGACTTCTTCATCGACTGCACCGGTTTCAGGGCGTTGCTGATCGGCAAGACACTCGGGGTCGAGAGCGTCGACTGGTCCAGCTATCTACCCTGCGATCGCGCGCTGGCCTGCAAGACCGAGAACAAGGGTCCGCTGCTGCCGTACACACGCGCCACTGCGCAGCAGGCGGGGTGGAGCTGGCGTATTCCGCTGCAGAAACGCGTCGGCAACGGTTACGTGTATTCCAGCCAGTTCGCGAGCGATGCGACCGCGCGCGCCACACTGCTGCGCACGCTCGATTCGGCGTGTATCGATGAGCCGCGGGTCATTCCGTATACCACCGGGCATCGCAAGGATTTCTGGAAGAAGAACTGCCTGTCGCTGGGCCTGTCGTCCGGGTTCATCGAGCCGCTCGAGGCGACCTCGATTCACCTGATCGCGCGCGGCGTGGATTTCTTCCTGCGTTACTTCCCCGACCGCGACTGCGACGCCGCGCTGATGCGCGAATACAACCGGCGCATGACCGCGGACTTCGAGGAAGTGCGCGATTTCATCGTGGTGCACTACTCCGCGACCGCGCGTGATGACACGCCGTTCTGGCAACACTGCCGGAATATCCCGCTGCCGGATTCTTTACGCGAACGAATCGAGTTGTTCCGGGCGCAGGGCGCGATGCGCGAGGGCGTGGACGAATTGTTCCGCGCGTCGAGCTGGCAGTCGGTGTTCGAAGGCATGGGCGTGCAGCCGACTGTGTGGCACCCGCGCGTCGAAAACCTCGACTACGCGCAGATCGCCGATACCCTGAAGACCGCGCGCGCCGCGATTGCCGGCATGGTCGCGCACCTGCCGACCCACGAGGAATTCCTGCAGAGCGTGCAGACTAGTTAGTGGTGTCGGGTAGAGGCTCCCGGGGTTCGCCGCGAGCTGGCAGCCATCTCGTCCGATGAAGCGGGCCGGGCGGGCAGGATCTCGCGGGCACCGGCGTGATCGTGCGCCATTCCTGCGACGCGCAAGACAACGGCAACGCAAAACTGCTGATCAGCAATCTGAACGGGGATTCGGACGGCCGGCCTGGGTACTGAGTCCGGCCCCTTTTGCTAGCAAATGGGGAGTGTCCCCATTTGCTAACCCGCATAGTGCCCGGCGAAGGGGGTAGTCAATGAACAACGCGGAAGCCGCACCCGGTGCGGTCAGAAAAGTAGTCATTGCCGATGGCGGTACGGCGGGCTGGGTCGCGGCGATGACGCTGTCGAGCCAGTTCAGCAAGCTGCTCGACATCACGCTGGTGGAATCCGAAGACATCGGCACCGTCGGCGTCGGCGAATCGACCGTGCCGCCGATCGTCGCCTTCCACAAGTTGTTAGGGATCGACGAGCAGAATTTCATGCGCGAGTGCGCCGCCACGTTCAAGGTGGGCATCTGGTTCGAGAACTGAGGACGCATCGGGGACCAGTACATCCACCCCTTCGGCCGCCACGGTCAATCCGCCTGGATGTCGGAGTTCTACGCGTTCTGGATGCACTCGCGCGAGCAGGGTTCGAAGGTGCCGCTCGGCGAATACTGCTACGAGTGGCTGGCCGCGATGAAGGGCAAGTTCGCATTGCGCGAAAACCCGCGCGTGAACTACGCCTATCACTTCGACGCTGCGTTGTACGCGCGTTACCTGCGTAAGTTGTCCGAGGCGAAGGGCGTCAAACGCGTCGAAGGAAAGATCAAGCGGGTTGTCACGAACCCGCAGACGGAATTCGTCGAGTCGCTCGAGCTCGACAATGGCCAGAAGATAGACGGTGACTTCTTCATCGACTGCGCGGGCTTTCGCGGTCTGCTCATCGAAGGCGCGTTGCACACGGGATTCGAAGACTGGTCGCACTGGTCGCACTGGTTGCCCTGCGACAGCGCCGTGGCCTTTCAGACGGCGGTCGACGAACCGCCCGCGCCTTACACCGCCTGTTACGCGCACGAAGCGGGTTGGCGCTGGAACATTCCGGTTCAGCATCGGGTCGGCAACGGCGTGGTGTTCTGCAGTCGTTACATGTCGGATGACGAGGCCCGTCATCGGCTCATCACGGATTCCGGCGGCCGCCCGGTCAAGGAACCCTGGCTCCTGCGCATCAAGCCTGGCCGACGCCGCAAGGCGTGGAACAAGAACGTGGTCGCGTTCGGACTCGCGAGTGGGTTCGTCGAGCCGTTGGAATCGACCAGCATTCACATGATCACCACCGCGGCGGTGCGCCTCGGGCATTTCTTTCCGTTCGGTGGCGTCAAACAGGCGGCGGTGGATCACTACAACGAATTGTCGAAGTACGAGATCGAACGCATCCGCGATTTCGTCTGCTTTCACTATCACTACACGCAGCGCGACGACACGGCGTTCTGGCGTCACTGCAGCAAGATGGAGATTCCCGAGACCCTGCGTATCCGCGTCGAGTTGTTCCGGAAAAGCGGTTATGCGTACAAGGTCGATGGCGAATTGTTCACGGTGGATTCATGGCTGTCGGTGCTGATGGGTCAACACATCGAACCCGAAACCTGGCACCAGCTCGCGCGCATCGATGAGAAACAACTCAAGGAGTTCATGGCGAACTACCGCACGCAGGTCGCGCAGGTCGTCAATGCGCTGCCCTCGCACGGGGATTTCATCAACCAATACGCGGGTGCCAGCCCCGATGCGTGGAAGTAGGTCGCGCGGCAACTTGCCTGCAACCAAACTAGCGCTGCTGTTCTTCCTCCAGCTGGCCGGCATCCTCGCGGTCAGCCGCGGCTGCGGCTGGGCCGTAAAGCGCTGGCTGCGCCAGCCTCATTTTCGCAGCCAGGCGCCCACGGCCGCGGCCGTGTCCGTCTCCGGCATCCTCGTCCCATTCGCGGTCGCGAGCCGCTCGGCTCCGGGTTGTTAGCCATCGCGCTGATCGCATTCGCGCTCGCCGCTTTCACCGCCGACGGCATCGGTCTGCATGCCGTGTTCGGTGGCTTCCTGATCGGCACCGCGATGCCGCGCGGCGTATTCGCGGAACGTGTGAAGGCGGCGCTGGAGCCGCTGACACTCGCGTTCCTGCTGCCGGTGTTCTTCGCCTTCTCCGGCCTCAACACCCGGTTGCACATGGTAAACACGCCGCAGCTGCTGTGGATCGCGCTTGCGGTTCTCGCGGCGTCGATTTTCGCGAAGCTGGTCGCGTGTTGGGCGGCGGCCCGCATCGCCGGCATGGAAAACCGGATGGCGCTCGGTGTGGGGGCGTTGATGAATGCGCGTGGACTCACCGAGCTCGTGATCATCAACATCGGATTGCAGGTGGGCATTATCGCGCCGCCGCTGTTTTCGATCCTCGTGCTCATGGCCATCGTGACCACGTTGATGGCGACGCCTCTTTTCGAAGCTTTTTATGGCCGCGGCGCGCGTGCCCGCGGCGAGCTGCCCCCGCAGACAGGCCGTCCATAGGCAGAATTGATCAGCGGCCGACTGCCCGCAATCGCAGCCCTTCTTTATAAAGAGCCCACGTCGTGCAGGCGCCCATCAAGAGGCGAAACCGACCCCCGCAACTCGAGGGGCTTCATGGACGTCGCAAAGCTTTCGATCGTCACCACGCTCATGGCCTCGCCGATAATCGGCGAACTGATCGCCATGTACGTCAGCGACTGAGGTTCAGCGAGCGTCCCTCGCGGCGATCGGTTTTGCGTGCGGCACCCCCGCTGAGCACGCGCAACCGGTCGCTCGAGGGGCGCCTTCTCGCCACGCGAGTTCCGTCACCCACTAGGGTTTTTCCGCAAAACCGCGGCCACATAACGCTGTTGTGATAGCGGTCACTCAGGTGCATCTGACTCGCGCCGTTAAATGCGGGATGAAGAGAAGGATATTCGTGAGCCTGTCGCAATCGCGGCGCGCGGGCTCGCTGGGGAGGGGGCTGGCGCTCACTTTCCTGCTGGGCGCGTTGTTCGTCCTCGCCGTGACTCAGACCGCGCGCGGCCAGGACCTCGACGGCCGACAATTCTCCGTGCGCGGCTTCGGCACGCTCGCCGCGACCACCCAGGACGCCGATGGCCTCGAATTCCGCCGCAACGTGGGCCAGTCGAAAGGCGTCGCCGCGGGCGACGTGGAATTCGCCACGGATTCACTCGCGGGCGTGCAGTTCGACGCCAAGCTGGGCAGCCACTTCGATGTACTCGTGCAAGGCGTTACGCGCGCGCGCGCCGACGGTGACTGGGCTCCGGAACTCACACAAGCGTTCGTGCGTTATTCGCCGGACGAATCTCTGGTGTTGCGAGTGGGCCGCTTCGGTTACGAAATCTATCTACTCGCGGAATCGCGGCAGGTGGGCTATTCCTATCTCACGGTCCGTCCGTCCGCCGACTTCTACGGCATGGTCACCAACGACGACATCGACGGCGCGGACATCTCGCTCAAGCTCCGCCTCGGTTCGGGCCTGGTGCGCGCGCGGCTGTTCGGCGGTCGCGGCTCCGACAAAACGGTGTTCGCCGATGGTTCGATCTTCGGCGGGCACAGCAAGGTGTACGGAGGCACATTCGACTATCTATACCGGGGATTCACCGCGCGCGCTGCCTATCTGCAGGCGACCTACGATGAGGAGCTCGAGCTCCAGCAGCTCGCGGATGTGCTGACGGGCAGCGGCGTTCCGGCGTCGATTGCGATCGGTGAGGAGCTGCGCGGCGCGCAGACCTCGACTGGCATTCAGCTTGGAGTGGCATACGACGACGGGCCGCTGCAGGCGCAGCTCCTGTACGGCCACATCCTCACCGAATCCATCGCCGGTCCAAACATCGATGCGTGGTACGTGCAGGCGGGTTATCGACTGCGGGCATGGACGCCGTTCGTAGCGGCCGCCCGATCGCACGATCTCAGGGACATCCGTTCGACCGGCCTGCCCGACATTCCCGAGCTCGCCCCGATCAATGGCGCGGTTTTCGGCATCCAGAAGAATCTGCGCGCCACACAACACACCGCGACCGTGGGCGTTCGCTGGGATCTGTCGCCGCGCATCGATCTGAAACTGCAGGTCGACTTCACCTCGGTGCACGACTCCTCGTACAACTTCGATCGTCGCGCCGTGCCGAGCGGCGATGCCAATATGACCGTCGCCGCACTGGCCGTCGACTTCGTATTTTGACCGCCATGAAACGCGTCGTCTTCATCCTGATACTGGCCGCCTTCGCGCTTCGCATCGCGGACGCGAACGAGCCAACGAGCATCGTCGTGATCGTGAATCCCGGCAGCGGCGTCGACCATCTCACGCGCGACGAGGTCATCGACATTTTTCTTGGCCGTTATCGCAAGTTGCCTTCGGGCCGCGCCGCGTTGCCCATCGATATCGCCGAGGCCAGCGCGGAACGCGCGCGCTTCTATCAACTGCTCGTCAAGAAGAGCCGGGCGGACATGAGTTCCTACTGGGCGCGTCTGGTGTTTTCCGGGCAGACCTCGCCGCCATTCCAGGTATCGGACGCCAAAACGGCCATCGAACTCGTGCAGAGCAATCCGAATGCCATTGCCTACGTGGACAGTGCGTCGGTGAGTGCAGGCGTGAAGGTGGTCCTTGAACTCAAGCCCTGACAAGCGCAAGCGCTGGAACGCGCGTTTCTTGCCGCGCAGTATCGTCGCGCGCACCAGCCTCTCGATCCTGGTGCTGGCGGTGGTGATGGGCCTGGCGTTTTCGCTGATGGCCTCGTGGCGCGTGCGCGCCGCGGAACACGACCGCCTGATCGCGCGCGTCCATGAACTCACCTCGACCGTCGAGAGCACGGTCAGCATCGCGTGTTTCCTCAATGACGCGACGCTCGCCAAGGAAATCGCCGGCGGCCTCATGAAGAACCGCATCGTCGCCGGCGTGCGCGTCACTTCGGGAGCGAAATTGTTGTACAGCGGCGGGGTGGTCGAAGCGGCGAGGGGCCGCGCTGCGCGCATCGATGCTTTTCCGCAGACTATCTACTCTCCGTTCGATCAGAAGAATGAGGTCGGCCAGATCACGTTGTACGTGTCGAGCGCCGAGATCGAGGCGCAGGCCGCGGCCTATTCGCGTTACACGATCTGGATCCTGAGCCTGCAGGTTTCGATCGTCGCGGCGGCGGTGGCATTTCTCGTGTACCTGCTCGTGACGCGGCCCATCAAGGGAATTTCCGACGAACTGCACCGGCTCGAGATCCGCTCGGGAATGCGCCTCACATGGCCGTCCGGCAACCGCAAGGACGAGATCGGCCAGCTGGTCCTCGACGTGAACGGCCTGATCGCACGACTCACGGACGCGTTGGCGAACGAACGCGAGCTGCGGGTCGCGCACGAAATCAGCGAACGGCGCATGCGATTGGTATTCGAGAAGGCCGACACGGGCATCCTGGTGCTCGACGAACGCGGCGCCGTGTTGTCGTGTAATCCGTCGTTTGTGCGCATCCTGGGTCCCGGCGCCGGATTGGCGGGGGCGCAGCTCGACCAGCTCCTTCGCCCGCACGGTCCACTGGTCGCCGAACTCATCGAAAGCGCCAACGCCGCGGACGAACCGCGCGAGGCGGACATGGAAGTGGATCTGGGTTCCGGCCGCGGCAAGGTCTGGGTCGAATTGTCCGTGAATCGTCTGGGCCCGAACCTGCTGCAGGGCCTGGTCAACGACATCACGGAGCGCAAACGCGCCGAAGTCGCGGCCCGTGAGCTCGCGTCGCGCGATCCGGTCACCAGTCTGCTGAATCGGCGCGGCATCGATGCCGCGCTCGTGCAGGTACTCGAGCGGCCGATCGAATCGCGCGCGCGGCCGGCGTTGCTGCAGATCGATCTCGACCATTTCAAGTCGGTCAATGACACCCACGGCCACGATGCCGGCGATCACGTGCTGCGCGTGGTGGCGCGCGTGCTCGAGCGGGCGGTGCGTCGCAGTGACTTCGTCGGTCGCAGCGGCGGCGATGAATTCCAGGTGATCCTGGCGGGCGTCGAGAAGACTTCGGTTGCGCTCGACATCGCGAACAAGATCATCGCTGAAGTTGCCCAACCGGTGGACGTCGGCGGCGGCAACCTGGTGCGAGTCGGCGCCAGTATTGGCATTGCGATGGGCAGCGGTGAATACGAAGCGCCCGCGTCCTTCCTGCGCCGTGCCGATGAGGCGATGTACGAGGCGAAGCAGAGCGGTAAAGGTTGCGTGCGAGTGGCCGCCGCCGCGGCCGCCGAACCGGGCGATTCCGCCGCGGCGTGATGCGGCCAGGCGCGGGCCTGTAGGAATTCGCGCATCACTCCGGGTGCGCTGCCGTACACGGCACGTCGACGCCGATTGACTGGACTCGGCCGGCGCAAGGCCTCAGTCTGACCGTCCTTCACGCTTCCTCGAGCACACGTGCGGCTTTTTTCCTGCGACAACTGCAACCAGGTGCTGTTTTTCGAAAACAGCCGCTGCATGAATTGCGGCATGAACCTGGGTTACTGCGTCGAGCTCGCGAAACTCGTGACGCTGCAGCACCAGACCGGTTCGAGCAACGGCTCGGTCTACGAGGTGTTCTTCCCCAACCAGGGAATCCGTCATTACCGGCAGTGCAAGAACGCGCGCGATCATGACGCCTGCAACTGGTTGGTGCCGGCCGAGAGCGAGCGGCAGTTCTGTGCATCCTGCAGCCTCACCGAAATCGCGCCGGATCTGTCGGACCTTAACAACCGCGCCGCGTGGGCCGGTATCGAGGCCGCCAAGCGGCGGCTGCTGTACACCATCTATGGATTGAAGCTGCCCATCTCCTCGCGTCAGGATTGGCCGAATGAGGGCGTGGCGTTCCACTTCCTGAGCGGTTCGGATGCCGAGCCGGTGATGACCGGCCACGACGAAGGCATCATCACTCTCAATATCGCGGAGGCCGACTCGGCGTTTCGCGAAAACATGCGCGAGAAGATGGGCGAAGCCTACCGCACGGTACTAGGCCATCTGCGACATGAGATCGGCCACTACTACTGGGATCGGCTGATCCGCGGCGGCAATCAGCTGCAGGCATTTCGCAATCTGTTCGGCGACGAGAGGCTCGACTACGAACAGGCCGTTCAGCGTCACTACGAAAATGGACCGCCGGCGAACTGGTCCGAGTCGTACATCAGCGCGTACGCCACGATGCACCCGTGGGAAGACTGGGCGGAAACCTGGGCGCACTACCTGCACATGGCCGACACGCTCGAAACCGCCAAGAGTCATGGACTCACCGTACGTGTGCCGGGCGCCGAGCAGCCGGGTGAACGCATCACCACCGACGCGTTGGCATTCCGCGATTTCGAGTCGCTGATCGCGAGCTGGAACGCGGTGACGCTGGCGCTGAACAGTCTCAACCGCAGCATGGGAATGAAAGATGCCTATCCGTTCGTGTTGTCGGCGCGCGTGCTCGCGAAACTGCGCTTCGTACACGACCTGATTCAGCGTCTGTCCGGCGCATCCGCGACGGTGAATGCCGCTGCCTGATTGATCGTCGCGCGTTCCTGTCCCACCATTAGGCGCCCGCGAATGGGTGTGGGGGAACCAGACCGAGTACGTGCTCGGTCACGGTACGATGGACTATCTACTGCTGGTGCTGGCGGCCGACCAGGTGCTCAATCGCTGAGATGAAAATCCTCGCGCAACTGCTGGCGCTGTCGCTGGCCGGCATCTCCGCCGCCCGCGGCGCCGCGCCGCTGGTCGATCACCACCAGCACCTGCTGAACCCAACGATGGCCGAGCCGGGGCAGAAGCCGATCCTGGCGAAAGACCTGGTGGCGATGCTCGACGCGGCCGGCATCCGGCGCGCGGTGGTGTTGTCCAATGCCTTTCGATACGGCGACCATGCGCGCGTGGTGGTCGAAAACGACTGGACCGCGAGCGAAGCGGCGAAGTATCCAAAGCGGCTGGTGGCGTACTGCAGTTTCAATCCACTCAAGGACTACGCGCTCGCCGAACTCGCGCGCTGCGCCGCCGCCAAACGTTTCGGGCGCGGCATCAAGCTGCAGTTCGGCAGCTCGGATGTGGATCTCGACGATCCGGTCGACGTCGCGATGTTGCGGCGGGTGTTCCGCGCGGCCAACGCGAATCGGTTGACGATCGTCGTGCACTTGCGGACTGCCCGCAGCCATGGGTACGGCGCGGCGCAGGCTCGCGTGGTGCTCGATGAGTTGTTAGCTGCGGCGCCCGATGTGCGCGTCCAGATCGCGCACCTGGCGGGCGGCGGTGGCGGTTCGCTCGATGCCGGCGCCGAGCAGGCGTTGAGCGCCTTTGAAGAGGCGTTCGCCCGCAAGGACCCGCACGTCAAAAACCTCTACTTCGATCTTTCCGGCGCCGTCGGTGGCGAGGGATGGCCGGCCAATGCGCCCGTGATAACCCGGCACATCCGCGCGCTCGGTGTCGCGCACATCGTGTATGGATCGGATGGCGGCGACCCGACCGATCCGCTCGCGAAGGCGGTGGTTGCTGCATATCGTCTGTTGCCGCTGTCGAAAGCCGAGTTCAGCGTCATCGACGGCAACTGAAACCAAAAGGGGACATGCCTATTTTTAGTCGTTAGGATGCACGCCGATGCAAGTCCGGCGCCTGACTCTCCTGTGCCTCGCGATACTTCTGCCGCTCGCGGCCGGCGCCGCGCCTGGCGCCGCGGGGGCGCCGCCCGCTGACGCCGCGATCCGCGCTCTCGCCCGCGCATGGCTGGTCGACAATGGCGGCGTCGGCTTGTCGATCGGCGTGTTCGTCGACGGTCAACGGCAGTTCTTCAACTTCGGTGTCACCCAGCTCGACGGCAACAAGCCGCCGACCAAGGACACTGTCTACGAGATCGGCGCGGTCTCGAAGACGATCACCGGGCAGTTGCTGGCGCGCGCCGTCGTCGAAGGCCGCGCCGATCTCAACGACGAGGCGGCGAAATACCTCGACGAGCAATATCCGAACCTCGAGAACGGCGGCGAAAAGATCCGCCTGATCCATCTCGCCAACATGACCTCGCAGCTGGCGGACAACATTCCCGATATCACGCAGGTACGCGCGGCGCCGGGCGAGTCGCTGGTGCTCGCGCGCATGAAGGTGTTCAGCAAGTACAGGCGTACCGAATTCCTGCGCCAGCTGCACCGCGTCGCGCCGCGAATGACGCCCGGCGGCGATCCTTCGCATTCGAACGTCGCCAGCGTGTTGCTCGGCGTCGTGCTCGAGAAGATCTACGAGGATCAGTTCGAGAAGATCCTGATCCGCGAAATCGAGAAGCCGCTGCGGATGGGCAGCGGCACGCAGCCCAACGTCCGGCTGATCGCGAAAGGTTATTCGAAGGATGGCGAGGAGCTGCCGCAATTCATCGCGCCGATGAGCTGGGCATCGGTGGCGCTGCGTTACAGCGCCGACGATCTGCTGAAATATGCCTCGTGGCAGGTGGTCGAACGCGACGCGTCGGTGAAGTTCGCGCACCAGCCGACCTGGCAGACGGCCGATCGCAAACTGGCGGTGGGTTTTTACTGGCTGATCGGCGAGTCGCCGCAGGGAAGGCGCCTGCAGTACTCAGGCTCGACCGATGGATTCACGAGCGTCTGCGATCTGTATCCGGACAAGCAGATCGCGGTGGTGTTGCTCTCCAACAAAGCCGCGGAAGGCGCGCAGGGTTCCCTGCGCGCGCTGTCCGCGAAGATCGTGGGGCTGTTACGCCCTGTCGATGAGACTAACCCGTCTTCGTCAGCAGACGTTCCGCCTGCGGTTCGCTGAGGGGTTTGTCGCTGCGCATCGCAGCGCCCTTGTGGTTCATGTCGATGCTGCCCGAGAAGTTCGCGCCATCGGCGATCCCCACGCGCGGTGCGTAGATGTTGCCTTTGACCTTCGCGGATGCGCGGACCTGCACCGATTCGCTGGCGTAGATGTCGCCATCGACGCGGCCTTCGACGATCACGAACTTCGCGCGGATGTTGCCCGTCACGCCGCCGTCCTTGCCGATGCTCAAGGAACGCGTGTGTTCGATCGTGCCTTCCAGCTGGCCCTGGAATTCCAGGTCTTCTTCGCCGTAGAGCTCGCCTTTGAAATGCAGCGTCGGGCCGAGCACGCAGGTCGTGCCGGCGGCGGGCTGCGGCGCTGCGGGCGCCGGAGGCGCCATCTTGCCGTCGGTGAACCCTTTGCTCATGGTCTTCTCCGCTTCAACGGGCCGCGCCGGCGGTGGTGGATCCTTGGGTGCCATTCCCAACACTCGGCTCCATGGTGACGCTGCCATTGAAATTTGCTCCCTCGGTGATGCTGACACTCGGCGCGCGGACGTTGCCGCGCACCACTGCTGACTGGTTGACCTTGATGCTCTTGCGGGCGTTCATGTCGCCCTGCACGCGACCGTCGACGTCGATGGAGGCGGCGGTGACCGTCGCGACCACTTCGCCCTTCGCTCCAACAACGATGCGTTGCTGGTGGATGATCGTGCCTTCGATGCGGCCCTCGACCTTGATGTCTTCCTGGGCTTTGAGCTCGCCCTTGAATTTGAGGGTCGGTCCGAATACCGACATGCGTTCGGCGGAAACGGTGCTCATGCGATCGATCTCCCTTGACGAGTTGGCCTGACGTTAAGCGCGGCATAGATTGCGCCGCGTACATGCAACAGAACCGTGTCGCATTTCGCAGGCGTAGGCGATTCCCCGGCGATATTCGGCAATATGTTGAATGCGCCATTGCGGCGCCGCGATTAAGTGCGGACTTGGGAGATCAGGGCGAGCGGCCGGTCGTCGGGATCGTTGAAAAACGCCAGCCATTCCTCGGTGCCGTCGGCATGGCGATGGATCATGTGCGGCGCATGCGAAAACTTCATTCCGCGCTCCTGCAATGCGGTGTGCGCCGCGGCGATATCCGCCACGCGCAGGTAGAGAATCGACTCCTTCGCGGCGCCGGCTTGTCCCTGCGACAGCATCAGGCGGGTACCGCCGCAGTCGAAGAAGGCGAGCGTGCCGAAGGTGTACAGGTGCCGCAGGCCTAACATCTCGCGATACCAGGATTCCGAAACGTGGATGTCACCCACGCTTCGCGCGATCTGACCGATGGGGCCGAGAACCACGGGCTGAGGCTTTTCCACGGTCTTCCTCCTGCGTGCCGTCAGCGCCCCATCGTGCGGCGCGCGAAACCATGCCCTGAGCGCACGGCGATCTCGCAGACCATGCTTGCTCAACGCGTTGGAAATGTGAAATTTCACGGCATCCACGCTCACACCGCGCCGCCTTGCGATCTCGACGTTGGTCATCCCGTGCTGGGCGGCGTGCACCGTCCGCCACTCGGCCGGGGTCAGGACATCGGCGTGTTTCGGCCGGCCACGCGAGCGTTTCATGCGGTGATCGTAGGCCGGAGGGGCTGAATTTTCCCTACCCGGACACAGATTTCGCGGTGCGGTTTGCGCGCCGCAGCAGCCTTCGGTTACCGTCGGGCGCGTTACGAGGGGGTCTCGTGCAAGAACCGCAAGAAGAATCCGGCAGCAGGGAAGCTGGCGATACCAGCACTGCTGCAGCGGCCGTGACCCTGTCGGCGCTCGCGCTCGCCGCTTGTGGCGGCGGTGGCGGCGGCAGCACTCCACCGCCGTCGGGAAATCCTGGTCCGGTCCCACCGGTGGTACCACCCGTAACTCCGCCTGCCACTCCCGCGCCAACCGACGTCGAAGCCGCGAGATTCCTGCTGCAGGCGCAGTTCTCCGTCACGGATGCGGATTTCGCGGCGGTCAAAACCAGCGGTTACGCGGCCTGGCTCAACGCGAAGTACAGCGCGGCGCCCGGCCAGACCGGCGTCGCCTGGCTCGACTCGCGCGGGCACAACTCGATCACGATCGAACAGCGATATTTCTGGCCGCAGTTCGGCGACTTCATGATCTGGAACCAGCTACTGACGGGCACCGATCAGTTGCGCAAGCGTTTCGCGCTGGCGCTGTCCGAATACTTCGTCGTTTCCCTGAGCCCGATCGACGGGTTCTATCCACCGTACGTGATCGCCGGGTATTGGGACCTGCTGTGCGCGAACGTCTTCGGCAATTTCCGCGTCTTGCTCGAGAAGCTCACGCTGAACGCAGGCATGGGTTTCTTCCTCAATACGAAGGGCAACCTCAAGGAAGACAGCAACGGCCGTCAACCCGACGAGAACTACGCCCGCGAGGTCATGCAGTTGTTCACCATCGGGCTGTACGAGCTCAATGCGGACGGTTCGAACCGGCTCGACGCCAACAACAAGCCGATCGCGACGTACGGGCAGAGCGACATCACCAACCTCGCGCGGGTGTTCACCGGCTACGACTGGGACTATCTATCAAACGGCGGCACGTTCACCAACGTGGCCTGGCACGACTACGACGTGCCCAACACCGTGTTCGCGACGAACGCGATGAAATTCTCGCCGGGCGATCACTCGAACCTGGCGGTGACTTTTCTGGGGACCACCATCCCGGCGAATACGCCCGGGCCGGAGGCGCTGCGCATCGCGCTCGACAAACTTTTCAACCATGCGAACACCGGTCCGTTCTTCGCGCGGCAGATGATCCAGCGTCTCGTGACGAGTAATCCATCGGCGGCCTATGTCGGCCGGGTCGCGGCCGCGTTCGCAAACAATGGCAGCGGTGTGCGTGGCGACCTCAAGGCCGTCTGGACTGCGATCCTCACCGACGCCGAGGCGCGCGCCGCGCCCGCAGCCTCGGACACCCTGTCCGGCAAACTGCGCGAGCCGGTGGTGCGATTCGTGCAGTGGGCGTGCACGGTCGGGGTCGCATCGGCGAGCGGCGCATTCGAGATCTACGATCTGTCGGGCAGCGATCAATACCTCGGGCAGTCGGCGCTGCGTTCGCCCTCGGTGTTCAACTTCTTCCGCCCGGGTTACGTGCCGCCCAACACGGCCATCGCCGTTGCCGGCAAACAGGCGCCGGAATTCCAGCTGTTGAATGAAACCACGACGGCCGGATTCCTCAACTTCATCCAGGGCGTGTCGCGCAACGGCTATCTCGACGTCAAGCCGACCTACACCTATCTATTGACCATCGCGCACGACGTCCCGGCGGTGGTCGCCTGGCTCAACCTGCGGCTGTCCTCCAACCAGCTGTCCGCCGCCACGCTTGCGACCGTGCAGGCGGTGTTGACCGCATTCAACGTGACCGCGGGCAGCAGCAACAACGCGAAGCTCGACCTGCTTGCCACGGCTTGTTTTCTCATCATGGACTCACCCGAATACCTGGTGCAGAAATGAAGCGCAGCGAACTGTGGACCCGGCGTGTCGTCCTCAAGCGGGGCCTGCAGCTCGGCGCGATGGGAGTGGCGGCGCCGCTGGCCATCAACCTCGCCGCGATGAGCGAGGCCGCCGCGTTCGACAACACCGACTACAAGGCGCTGGTGTGCATCTTCCTCTACGGCGGCAACGACTACGCCAATACCGTCGTGCCGTACGATGCGGCTAACTACGCGCTGTATCACCAGATCCGGGCCGGCGCCGGCGGCGAGAACCAGGCCGGCATCGCCTTGGCGCGGGCGAGTCTTTCGGCCACCGCGCTGACGCCGAAAGACGGCCAGGTGCTGACCGACAACCTGCAGTACGCGTTGCCGCCGCAACTCGCCGGGTTGAAGGCGTTGTTCGACCTCGGAAAACTCGCGGTGCAGCTCAACGTGGGGCCACTGATCCAGCCCACCTCGCTCGCGCAATACCTGAGCACCAATCGCAACCTGAATCCGTTGCCGCCGAAACTGTTCTCGCACAACGATCAGCAGTCGGTGTGGCAGGCGAATGGCACCGAAGGTTCGACCGTGGGGTGGGGTGGCCGGCTCGGCGACATCGCGTTGTCGAGTAATGGACTGAATTCGTTGCTCACGTGTATCTCCGCCGCTGGCAACGCGGTGTTTGTCGCCGGGCGCGATGCGCTGCAGTACCAGACCAGTCCGACCGGCGCGATCAAGATCAACGCGCTCAATGGGCCACTGCGCGATGCGCTCACCAGCATCATCACGCGCAACAGCACCCACGTCTTCGAGAAGGAACATGCGATCGTCACGCAACGTTCCATGGATATGGAAGGCGTCGTGAATGGCGCGCTTGCGGGGGTGAACCCGGCGACGTCGTTCGGCAGCGGCAATCCGCTCGCGAGCCAGATGAAGATCGTCGCGCGGCTGATCGGCGCGCGTGCCACGCTCGGCGTCCGGCGCCAGGTGTTTTTCGTGTCGCTCGGCGGCTTCGACAACCACAACCTGCTGATGCAGGACCATCCGAACCTGCTCCAGCGCATCAACGATGCGATGAGCGCGTTTTACGCGGCGACGGTCGAGCTCGGCGTGGCTGACAAGGTGACCGCCTTCACCGCGTCGGATTTCGGGCGAACGCTCAGTTCGAACGCCGACGGCTCTGATCACGGCTGGGGCAGCCATCACTTCGTGATGGGCGGCGCGGTCAACGGCAAGAAGTTCTACGGCACCGCGCCGAAAGTTTCGATCGCGAGCAACGATCAGGTCGGGCAAGGGCGCTTGCTGCCGAGTACGGCGGTGGACGAGTTCGCTGCGACGCTGGCCCGGTGGTTCGGATGTTCCGCAGCGGAACTGCCGGGGATCCTGCCGAACGTCACCAATTTCACGAACACGAGCCTGGGCTTCGTCTGAGTGGTGCCGAGCACCCCTACCCGGCACCACTTCGACTCCGCTATCCTCGATCCCCTCTCGAAGGGGGAGTCTCATGTTCAACAAACGCGGATTTTCCGGCCGTGGCCTGTGGCTGCCGGTCTTTGTGCTTCTGGCGGGCGCGGCCTTCGCATCCGAGCAGCCACCCACTCTAACTATCGGCGCCGACATGCCGGCGTTCTCGCTGCCGGCGGTGGACGGCAAGACCTACACCGATAAGTCCTTCAAGGACGCGAAGATCCTGGTGCTGGTGTTCACCTGCGCCCATTGCCCGACGGCGCAGGCCTATCAGGAGCGCATCAAGAAGCTGGTTACGGATTACAAGTCAAAGGGCGTCACGTTCGTCGCGATCAATCCGAATCACGCGGATGCGGTGCGCCTCGACGAACTGGCCTACAGCGATCTGTCCGATTCCTTCGACGAGATGGTGGAACGCGCCAAGCAGGAGAAGTTCAACTTCGTCTGGCTCGACGACGGTCCCAAGCAGGATGTGTCGCACAAGTACGGCCCGATCGCGACGCCGCATGTGTTCATCTTCGACCAGGCGCGCAAGCTGCGCTTCGAAGGGCGCATCGACGATTCGGAACGCGAATCCACCGCGACGAAACACGAGACGCGCGACGCATTGGAAGCCTTGTTAGCCGGCAAGGAACCGCCGGCCACCACCACCAAGGTATTCGGTTGCTCGGTGAAGTGGGCCGACAAGGTGCCCGACTATGCGAAGTACCGGGCGAAGTGGGCCGCGGAGCCCGTGACGCTCGAGAAGGCGGACGCGGCCCTGCTGACGGCCATTCGCGAAAACAAGGACTCCGGCAAAATCCGCATGATCAACGCCTGGGGCACCTGGTGTCCGGCGTGTGTGGCGGAGTTCGACGAGTTGGTCGAACACAACCTGCGCTTCCGGATCCGTGGCTTCGAGATGATCACGATCGCCATCGAAGACCCGGCCGACGAACCGAAGGTGAAGGACTTCCTCACGCAGCATCATGCATCGATGAAGAACTACATCTTCGCGTCGACCGATCGCGATGCGTTGTCGACCGCGTTCGATCCGAAATGGCGCGGCATGGCGCCGTACACGATCATCGTGGACGAGAAGGGCAACATCATCTACCGCGAGATGGGGTCGATCGATTTCCTCGCGATGCGGCGCGCCATCGTGCCGGCGTTGAACCGACTCACGCCGTGGCAGGGATTGAGTCCGATCAAGCCGAACGCCCCGCCAAAGACCACCTCCAACTAAAAGGGGACATGTCGACTATTCGGCAGGCCGGTGGGGACGTGGTCCCCGCCGGTCTTCCAGCCTTTGAGCTGGGTGAACATGATTCGACTACTGAAGGGATCCGCCATCGTCGGATCCGGGCTCGAAGCGGGTTTCCCAGGCCACCTTGAAACCCATGAACCCGACGTAGAACTCGCGCGCCTTTTGTTCGTCGAACATGCGCAGGATCGGGATCGGTCGTTCCGGTTTCATGACGGGATTCGGCCTTGGGCGGACGATTGACCGTGTCGGCCGGCAACGCGTGTAATGCTCACGAGGCAAGCTCATGAAAACCACAACGCTTTCACTACTCGCCGCCACCGCGGTGTTCGCCGGAGCATCTATCTATCTGGCCGTCGAGCTCGGCAGGACTCGTGATGAGCTGGCGGCGGCGACTCAGCCGCGAGCTGCTCCGGACACACGCGTCGGCCAGCCCGAAGCGAATGACTTTCACGAGATGAATGCGGCGCAGCCGGTGCCGGCCGCATCGCCGCCCGGAGCCCTGGCGCCGCCGCCGGAAGGACCGCCACCCGTAAACCAGGCGATCAACGGGCGTGGCGAGCGGCGCGCCGAGAGCAACGACGTCAACACGGCCGCGGCGCAGCGCCAAAGGCGCCTGCAGCAGGAAACGCGGCTGCGGCAGCTGTATTCGGACATGCCGCGCGATCTTGGCCTGGATAAGGCGCAGGCCGACAAGTTGTTCGATCTGCTGGCTGACAGCCGCGAGACGGCGGCCAACAACCGTCGCGCTTACGCCGACGACCCGCTCGGCCGCCAGGCGCTCGCCGATGCGGCGCGGCGGGAACGTGATGCCGCGATCGATGCATTGTTAGGCCCCGGCAAGGCCGCGGAATTCCTGACCTATGAGAAGAGCATCGGCGCGCGTATGCAGGTTGGCCGCATCGACGCGCAGATGACCGCCGCGGATATCCCGCTGGGCGAAGATCAGCGCAACGCCATGATCGTCGAGCTGGCGGCCGAGCAGGCCGCGCGCCCGATGCCGGAACGAGACCCGTCTGACAGCGACGCCGACTATCAAGCCCGCTATCGTGAGTGGCAGGCCGAATATTCCAGGCGGGCGCAGGAGCGGATCGAACCGTTGCTGACGTCGGAACAGCGCAGCCGTTACCGTGAAGCCATCGAGGTGCAGAATGCGCGGCGGGCGGCCCAGCGCGCTCGCGCCGAATCGCGTCGCAACGCGCAACCGCAACCCTAGGAGCACATGCAATCTCTCTCACTGGTATCACTCGTCGTTGCGGAGTACGACGAGGCGCTGGCGTTCTACGTCGGCAAACTCGGCTTCAAGCTCGTCGAAGACAGCTTCGTGCCCGAACAGAACAAACGCTGGGTGGTCATCGAACCGCCGGGTTCGTCGGGCCAGGGCGCCAAACTACTGCTGGCCCGCGGCTCGAACCCGGAACAGGTTTCGCGCGTCGGCAACCAGACTGGCGGGCGCGTGTTCCTGTTTCTCTACACCGACGACTTCTGGCGCGACTACAACGATTACCAGTCCAAGGGCGTGGAGTTTCACCGCCCGCCCAGCGAAGCGCCGTACGGAACCGTGGCGGTGTTCAAGGATCTGTACGGCACTTTGTGGGACCTGGTGCAGCTCAAGAGCTAGCTATTTCTTTGCGCTGACCTCGAGCAAGGCTGCGTCGAGCGCCGTGGCAAACTTCTCCGGCTGGTCGAACATGACGAAGTGGCGTGACGGCGACACCGAGACGACGTTGAGCTGCTGCACGCCGGTGAGCAGCATCCGGTAGTAGCCGGTCTTGCCGTTCTCGTCGATGCCCATGGTGGCAAAGTCCGGCGCGTTGAATGGCGAGATCTCGACCACCGGCACTTTGATGTCGACGAGGCGCGGGCGCAGGTCGAGCGCGATCAACTGCGCGGCGAAGTCGGCGGTCGCGCCGATATCGCTGCGGCTCGAGTGTGTGGCGAGTTGCTCGGCAAGCGCGGCGTCGATCACGCCGATCTGTTTCATGTAGCCGACCTGCGAGGCGGCGAACTGCTCGGGCGTCTGGCCGGCGAATTGCGCCCGGGTGCGATCCGCCATCGCGCTGCGGTCGCCGGTCATGCCTTCGGTGCCGGGAAACACGGGTAAGCCATCCACGGCGACGACGCCGGTGATGAGATCCGAATGATCCGCCGCGAACTTGAGCGACAACGTGCCGCCCAGGCTGTGGCCGACGAGCACGGGCTGCTTGATGTGCTTCGTCTCGATCAACTTCTGCAGGTCACCGACCAGCGAGTCGAGCGTGGCGCCGGCTATGGGCTTGCGGCCGTCGAAGCCGGGCAGCGTAAGTAGATAGACGCTGTGGCTGCCTTCGAGCCGCTTGGCGGTGTCCGCCCACACCCAGGAACCGCTCGCGAGGCCGGGGATCAGGATGAGCGCCGGGCCTTTCCCGGACACTTGTTCGACCGCGAGTGCGCCGACTTCAAAAGTCGCCGATTTGGAAAATACCGGGGCAGCGAGGCAGAGCGCGAGCGCGGCGCCCGCTAAAGACTTGAGCTTCATGTCATTTCTCCGTGGAAAAGATTTTTTCGATGGGCTTGCCGAACAACTTCGCGATCGAAAAGGCGAGCGGCAGGCTCGGATCGTATTTGCCGGTTTCGATGGCGTTCACGGTCTGGCGCGAAACTTCCAGCTGGTCGGCGAGTTCGCCCTGGCTCCAGCCGCGTTCGGTTCGCAGTTCGCGCACCAGGTTTTTCATCGCGTGAAGAGGCAACGCAGGCACTGGAACGCGCCCCAGACGAAGCCCATCACGCCCCACACCCAGAACATGCTGAGGCGGGGGAATCCGGCGCCCTCGAGAAAGCCGTAGGTTAATGACAGGCCGGCCGTGACCGCGGCGGCGATCGCGAGGCTTTCGAGCGTACGCAGCCGGACAAATTCGTCCACACGGCGGAACTGACGTGCGATTGCCCAGATCGTGAGGCCGATCGGGATAACAGGCGTGATCAGCAACGCCGTCCTGAGCGAACCTGGCTCCATCGTCTTCGCGATGGCGAGTGAACCGGCCAACATGACGAGATAAAGCCCCATGGAGACGCCGAGTTCCAGGTGGTATTTCCGGCGTACGTCACGTTCGAGCATTTGTTTCTCCTGTCTCTCTGTCTGTAAAGGATGCTTGACAGGTTAGATGGGAAAAATAGGCTTGTCAAGGTTCCTTTACATAGGGCCTGGAGCGGCCTGCCGGGGCCGCCGCGCGCTTCGTCGCGCGGAAACTAGTTAGCCTGGATCGCCGCCGCGCTGATGGGTGCGCATGTTCGCCAGGAATTCCTGCGCGGCCGCGGATTCCGCCGTGCGTTCTTCCGGCACGTGCTCGCAGAATTTCACCCACGGCAGTCGGCTTTCGATGCCGTACTGCTTCACCAGCGTGACTTCCTCGGGGCGATCGAGCGAACCGATCGTCACGTACATACGTGAAGAGGGCAGGTTGTACTTGAACGACAACGGCGTACCGCACTTCTCGCAGAACGCGCGCTGCGCGAGATTGGAGCTGGCGAAGAACGCGGATGTGCCGGAAGTCCAGGCGAAGTTGTCAGGCGAGCCGCCCGCCAGCGCTGCGAACACACCGCCGGTGGCGCGCTGGCACATGCGGCAATGGCAAACGTGGGCATTTTCGAGAGGGGCGAAGAAGGCGTAACGCACCGCGCCGCATTGGCATCCACCGACCGCGACCGGACTACGGCCACCGATCGCGTTCACTGGAAAGTGTTGCAGTCCTGCACGCTGCCGGACGCGTAACCCTTGCGGAACCACTGCTGGCGCTCGGCGCCCGAACCGTGCGTGAACGACTCCTGGTTCACATGGCCCTGCACGCGTTTCTGGATGGTGTCATCGCCCACCGCGGACGCGGCATTCAGCGCTTCGTCGATGTCGCCGGCTTCGACCAGCTGGCGCGCCTGGTCGGCGTTGTGCGCCCAGATGCCGGCGAAACAATCCGCCTGCAATTCGAGCTTGATCGACAACGCATTGGCCTCAGCCTCGGATGCACGCTGCT
The DNA here is from genome assembly GCA_039931065.1 of Pseudomonadota bacterium. Classification (GTDB taxonomy): domain Bacteria; phylum Pseudomonadota; class Gammaproteobacteria; order Steroidobacterales; family Steroidobacteraceae; genus CADEED01. Next base: position 122,434 of record JBDTSP010000001.1, read on the forward strand.
GCGCGGCGTGCACCTTCTCCGAAGTGCCTAACACCGTCTGCACGTGATGACCGACTTCATGAGCGATCACGTAGGCCTTCGCGAAATCGCCCTGCGCTGCGAACTCGGTTTCGAGTTGGCGGAAGAAGGCGAGGTCGATGTACACCTTCTGATCCGGCGGGCAGTAGAAAGGTCCCGCCGCCGACGTCGCCGACCCGCAGCCGGTATTGATGCCTTCGGAAAAGATGACCAGTTGCGGCAATGGATACTCGCGTCCAGCCTGATTGAAGATTGCCGTCCAGGTTTCTTCGGTGTCGCCCAGCACATGCGAGACGAACTGGCCGGCTTCATCGGCGGGAGCGCCGGCTTCGACGGGTGCTTCGGCTTGCGGTTGGCCAGTGCCGCCACCGAGCAGGCCCATGAGCAGACGTGGGTCGACACCGGCGAAATAACCCACGATCAACACGATGATGCCGCCGATGCCGAACTTCATGCCACCGCCGCCGCCCGTGCTGCGGCCGCGGTAATCCTGAACGTTCTGACTTTCTTTGCTGTTGCGCCAACGCATGGCCGGGGATGTTAGCAGAGGGTGGGTAAAATACCCGCCTCATGAAATCCGGTTTGCCCATCGACGAAGTCCTGCCCGCGTTGCGCCGTGCGCTCAACGATGGGCGGAACGCCGTGCTCGAAGCACCACCCGGCGCCGGCAAGAGCACTGTTGTTCCGATTGCACTGCTCGACGAACCGTGGTTGCGCGGCGGCAAAATCGTGATGCTCGAGCCACGCCGACTCGCCACGCGCGCCGTGGCGACTCGCATGGCGCACACGTTGGGTGAAACGCCCGGCGAAACCGTCGGCTTTCGCATGCGCCAGGAGACCCGCGTCAGCCGCCGCACGCGCATCGAAGTCGTCACCGAAGGCGTGTTCACCCGCATGCTGCAAAGCGATGCGGCGCTCGAAGGCGTGGCGGCGGTGTTGTTCGACGAATTCCACGAACGCAGCCTGCACGCCGACACCGGCCTCGCATTCGCGCTCGACTCGCAGGAAAACCTCTCGCCGGAGCTGCGCCTGGTCGCGATGTCGGCCACGCTCGACGGCGCCAGCCTCGCGAAGTTGTTAGGCGACGCGCCGCGGATCACCGCCAGCGGGCGTATGTTCCCGGTCGCGGTGCACCACGTCGGCACCGGCCTGCCGCTGCTGCCGGGCGGGCGTGAATCGCCCGAACTCGGCGTGTTGCGCGCGATCAAGCGTGCGCTGGCCGAAGCTGAAGGCGACCTGCTGGTATTCCTGCCGGGCGCGGGCGAGATCCGCCGGGTGCAGGGGATGTTAGGCGACATCGGCGCGAACGTGGACGTGACGCCGTTGTACGGCGAACTCGCCGCGGGCGATCAGGACGCGGCGCTCAAGCCGGCGCGGCCCGGACGGCGCAAGATCGTGCTGGCGACCAACATCGCCGAGACCAGTCTCACCATCGACGGCGTACGCGTCGTGATCGACGCGGGGCTCGAGCGGCGCAGCCTGTTCGATCCGTCGAGCGGCATGAACCGGCTCGAAGTGCAGCGCATCTCGCGCGCGTCGGCCGAACAACGCGCCGGCCGCGCCGGCCGCACGGCACCGGGCGCCTGTTACCGGCTATGGGGCGAGGGCGCCGAGCGCAGCCTCGCGGCCTACGCACCGCCGGAAATCTGCGTCGCCGATCTTGGGCCACTGGCGCTCGACCTTGCGGTCTGGGGCACCGAGGCCGGTGCATTGCGCTGGCTCGACGCACCGCCAGCGGCCACGCTTGCAAGCGCGCGCGACCTGCTGCGGCGCCTTGGCGCACTCGACGACACGGGCAAGGTGACGGCTCACGGCCGCGCGATGCAGGAATTTCCGGCGCATCCGCGCCTCGCGCACATGTTGCTGAAGGCGGGTGAACTCGGGGCGGCGCCGCTCGCGGCTGAGCTCGCGGCGCTGCTGTCGGATCGCGACCTGCTGCGTGCCGGTGGCGGGCCGCGGGAACGCGATAGCGACGTACGCACACGTCTCGACGCGTTGCGCCGCGGCGGCGGCAACGTCGATCGCGGCGCGCTCGATCGCGTGCGCCGTTCGCAGCGTACGTTCGAGCAGCAGCTTTCGTCGGCCGGCAAGAGTCGCGGTGCGGACGCGGATGTCGAAGCGGGCGTGTTGTTAGGGCTGGCGTATCCCGACCGGATCGGCCGGCGGCGTAGCGGGGCCGATGCACGTTACCAGCTCAGCAACGGCCGCGGCGCGGTGTTCGCAAGCGCCGAGTCCATCGCGCGCGAGGAGTTCATCGTCGCGGTGGATCTCGACGATCGCGACCGCGAGGCGCGTATCCAGCTCGCGGCGCCGCTGCCGAAGGCCGACCTGCTCGAATTCTTCGCGCCGCAACTGCGGCGCGCCGACGAGCTGGTGTGGGACGAGCGCACGGAGGCGGTGGTCGCGCGGCGCGTCATCCGGCTCGACGAACTGCTGGTGGAGGAAAAGCCGCTCAACGAGGTGCGGCGCGCGGCGAGTGCGGCGGCCATGCTCGACGGAGTCCGTTCGCTGGGCCTGGATGCTCTGCCCTGGGACGACGAAAGCCGCGATTTCCTCGCGCGCTGCGAGTTCGTGCGTGCATTGAGCCGCAATGATCTCGGCACCTGGCCCGATTCCTCGCGTGAGGCTCTGGCCGGCGATCTTGTCTGGCTCGAGCCGTTTCTGGATGGGATCACGCGGCGCTCGCAGTTGAATCGATTACCGCTGATGGATGCGCTGCGCGCCCGCCTCGAATACCCGCAGCAGCGCAAACTCGACGAGCTCGCGCCTACTCACGTCGGGCTGCCCACCGGCTCGAACGCGCGCATCGATTACGTCGACGACAACGCGCCGGTCGCCTCGATGCGTATGCAGGAAGTGTTCGGGCTGGCGGCCACCCCGCGTATCGGCGGCGGTACGGTGCCGATCACCTTCAAACTACTGTCGCCGGGGCGCCGGCCCCTGCAGGTGACCCGTGACCTGGCCAGCTTCTGGGGCAATGCCTATGTAGAAGTGCGCAAGGACATGCGCGGCCGTTATCCGCGGCATTACTGGCCGGAGAACCCGCTCGAAGCCGAGCCTACCCGCCGGGTGAAGCCGCGCAGTTGAGTGCGTGGCCTGCGCGATGGGCTAACATGCGGGCGTGATTCCAGGGAGCCGAACATGACCGAGAAAGCCGCCAGACACGCGGGGTTGCGTGATCACCTGCCGCTGTCGCCCAAACGCGAGGAACTGTTCCGCTGGCGCGGCAACGAGGTCTCCCGCGTCGAAGGATTCACCGACGCGGTGTTCGCGTTCGCGGTGACCCTGCTGGTGGTGGCGCTGGAGGTTCCGCACACGTTCGACGGTCTGATGGACGTGGTGCGCGGCTTGCCGGCCTTCGTCATCTGTTTCACGCTGCTGATGACCTTCTGGAACGCTCACTACCGATTCCATCGGCGTTACGGGATGGAAGACACGTTCACCCGCGTCATCACCATGGCGATCATCGTACTGGTGTTGTTCTTCGTCTATCCGCTCAAGTTCCTGTTCACCATGGTGACGGTAAACCTGTTCGGCCTCGTGATGCACAACGCGCCGCATCTCGAGTCGCTGGCGCAGGTGAAAGCGCTCTACGTCATATATGGTCTGGGGTTCGCCGGTGCATGGGGCCTGTACGGCCTGCTCTACCTGCATGCGTATCGCGCGCGCCAGCGGCTCGGACTCGACGCCTGCGAAGTGATGCTGACGCGCGGCTCGCTGATGGAGCACCTGGTCTACGTCGGCGTCTGCCTGTTGTCGGTCGCACTCGCGTTGCTGACCGACAGCGCTTCTTTGCCCGGATTCATCTACTTCGTACTGGGGCCGCTCATGGCATTCACCGGCCGGCATTTCGGGACGAAGGCCCGGGCGCTGGCGACCGCTGGTAGCTAGGCGCGGATGACGGCCTTGCCGAACAACTGCTTCGAATTCATCCAGGCGTAACCCCGCGGGGCATCGCCGTTGGCGTGCAGTTGATACTGGCGCTGCGTGGTCTGCATGGAGTCCTCCGGCCGGAAGGCCTCGGGAATTCTAACGAGACCTCTAGAGGTTACGCGCCCGGTAGCGCGCATCGTCATACGCGTGCTGCGCGTCATTGCGCTGATATTCGAGTTGGCCCAGCCGATAGGCCAGCCGCTCGCGTTCCTTGGGCGACAGATCCTTCTGCTCGAGTGTCGCGCGGACTTCACGGATGTCGTTTTCGAGGGAGCCGATTTCGGCGCCAATCCGGTTGACCTCGCGGCCCTTGTTGTACGCGTCGAACAGCCGCTCCTGGTCGTAGTTGCGGCAGATCGCCGCATCGAAACCGCCACCGTATTCGCCGATCTGGTACGCGCGCTGCGGAGTGCAGAAACGCTCCAGGCCCTGTTCACGGCCGGCGAGCCAGCGTTCGCGATCCGGAGCGACACCGACCTTCGCGCAGGCGGTCGAATGCTGGATCAGGTATTCCTCGGGCTGTCCGTTCGCGCCGTCGCGAACGCCGATGTCCTGCCAGTCCGCGTTGAGGCACTCACTCTTGGAGAGGCTGGCGCAACCGCTGAACGTGGCGCACACCGAAAGCGCCGCGAGAATTCGCATGAGAGACCTGTTCTTCATGGTTCTCACTCTACGGATGGCGGGTTAACGATTCCTGAACGCGATCGACGTTGCTAACAAAGTTAAACGGGCGCGCCGTCGTCGCGTTCCACCGCGACCACCGCCGCGCGCGCCGGCAGGCCGTCGCCGTCCGGCCAGTGGCTGATCGGCTGGTCGAGGCTGCCGCCTTCTCCGGGATGCTGGATCGACAGGAACAAGGTCCGCCCGTCGGGAGTGAATTCGCAACCGCAGAGTTCGCAGCCCGCAGGGCCACTCGCGAGCTGCTTGAGCAAGCCACGCTGCGGACCGCTGGTCGGCACCATGAAGCAGCCGTTGTTAGGCCGGTTGTGCAGGTCGGTGTCCGTCACGATCCACAGCCGCCCCTGCGGATCGATGCCGAGATTGTCGGGGCAGTTCACGACGCTGACATCGGCGCGATTGGGATAACCGGCGAAATAGGTGTCGGTGCCCTTGAGATTCGCGGCGGCGAGGTCACGCGCGTCGGTGATGTACGTGCCTACGTGCGGATCGCCGGCGAGCAGGAATACGTTCCAGGAAAAGCGCGTGGCGGTGGCGTCGTCGCCGGCCTCGGCGATTTCGATGATGTGGCCGGAGGAGTTGTCCGCACGAGGATTCGCCGCGTTGGGTGCGACGTCGACGCTGCGGTTTTCAAACACCGTCTTCCCTTCGGGGTGACCGCGCTCCTCGGTCTTGGTGCAGGCGACGTAGATGCGGCCGGTGATGGGGCTCGGTTCGACGTCCTCCGGCCGGTCCATCGGCGTGGCGCCTAACAAGTCGGCCGCGGCGCGCGCCTTGATGACCACATCGCCCTGATTCGCGAACCCCGCGCGCGAATTCAGCGGTCCGTTCTCGTCGTGTACCAGCGGCAACCACTCGCCGGTGCCGTCCGCGTCGAAACGCGCGGCATAGAGCGTGCCGTTGTCGAGCAGATCGCGATTCGCCGCGGACTTCTTCGGATCGAAGCGGTCGCGCGTCACGAACTTGTAGACGTATTCGAACTTGTCGTCGTCGCCCATGTAGGCGGCAACATGCCCTGACTTGCCGACGAGGGTGTTGGCGCCTTCGTGCTGGAAGCGGCCGAGCGCGGTGCGTTTGCGCGGCACGGATTTCGGATCGTGCGGATCGATTTCGACCATCCAGCCGAATCGCAGCGGCTCGTTCGGCTCGTGCGCGACATCGAAGCGCGGATCCTGATGTTCCCAGCCGTAAAAGCTGCGCTGGCGCAGCGAGAATCGCCGGTACGCATCCTCGAGCTTGGGATCTGCGCCGGGTGCGCGAAACTCGGCGCCGCCCGCGAAATAGTCGTCGACGTTTTCTTCGGAAGTCAGATAGGTGCCCCACGGCGTCTTGCCGGCGGCGCAGTTCGCGAAGGTGCCGAGCACGCGCACTCCGGTGGGATCGGCCTTGGTCCGCATCAGCGCGTGACCGCGCGCGGGGCCCGCAATTTCCATCGGCGTGCGCGCGGTGATTCGGCGGTTCAGCGAACCGCCGCCGTCGCGCCGCCAGCCTGCGCGGTCACGCTGTATCTGCATGACGGACACGCCGTGCGCCGCCTGCATGAACGCGACCGCGTACGGATGTTTTTCCATCCACAACTTGCGGTCCGCGTATTTCATGTTCGCGCCGCCATGTCCGGACCACAGCAGATCGCCATTCAGGTATTCGTGGTTGACGCACAACACCCCGCGTGCGGCGCGTCCCTTCTTCAATCCGAAGAACTGGATCGCATCGCAATTCGTACCGAAGCGCCGTTCCTGTTCGGCCGGTGCTTCGGGGCCGAGCCACTTGGAATCCGACATCAACCGGGTGTCGAAATCGCGGGTGCCGGTTACGAGACTGTCACCCCAGCGCGCGACGAGATTGAAGCGATAGCCGTCGGCCACGATGAAATCGTCGCCCGTCTGCGGCGCGACACTCTTGAAAGTACCCGCAAGCCCTGCGTTTTCCCGCGTAGGAATTCGCGCATACGCCGCGAGTCCGATCGTGGCGGCGGTACCGGCGAGCACGCTGCGGCGTGACAATCGTGCGGCGAGAATCGCTTCGAACACGGGTGCTTTCATGGTGGCGCATGCTAACGTGACGAACTTTCGACGCATAGCTTGAGGAAGATCAATCATGGCTCACGGCAGTTCACTCCCGCGCGCGGTGGCGGCAGTCATGATGTTGTCGCTGGTGCTCTCGGCCTGTGATCGCGGTGATCCCGCCCCGACCCCGGCAGCGAGTCCGAAACCAGCCCCGGCGGCAACGGCGGATCTCGCGAATATCCACTCGGACGCACCCGGCATCGCCTGGTACAACGGCGACGTCGACGCCGCCTTCAAATCCGCCCAGGCGACTAACAAGCCCGTGCTGCTGTACTGGGGCGCGCAGTGGTGTCCGCCGTGCAAGCAACTGAAGTCCGCGGTATTCAACCGGCCGGACTTCATCGAGAAATCAAAGCTGTTCGTCGACGTGTACCTCGATGGCGATCTGCCCGACGCGCAGAAGTATGGCGATGAATTCCGCGTGACGGGTTATCCCACCGTCGTGGTCTTCAAGCCCGATCGCACCGAGATCACGCGCATCGCCGGCAACATGGATCTGTCGTTGTATGCGGGTGTGCTCGATGACGCGTTAGGCGACGTGCGCCCCGTGAAAGACGTGCTCGAACTCGCCGTGAAGGCCGAGGCGCCGCTCGGCGCCACCGATTGCCGAAGGCTTGCGTACCACGCATTCGGTCTCGAAGACGATGGCGTTTTTCCGGGCGCGAAATTGCAGACGGCGTTCGAGAACGCCGCACGGCTGTGCCCGGCGGATCTCGCCAAGGAACGCGCGCGTTTCCCGATTCTCGCCGCCGCGGAAGCGGCGACGCTGCAGAAGCCGGCGATCGAGAAGGGCGGCAAGGCGGACAAGGCGTTGACCGTGCTGATCGTGCGCGTCAACGAATCGCTGGCCAACAAGGAACTCTCGCTGGCGAACGCCGATGCGCTGCGCGGGCTGCCCAAAGAATTCTTTCTCGCGGCCCGTCAGACTCTGCCGCAGCTCGCGCCTTCCCTGCGCGAACGCATGATGGCCATTGCCGACGCCACCACGGCCAACCCGCAGTTCGCGCCTGCCGACCAGCTCGCCGCGCAGCTCATGAAGATCCGCGTGGCGAAGGCGTACGCGGTGGATGGCAAGACGCCCACCGACGTGCGCAGCGTCGCGTTGGCGACGGCCACGAAGATGCTGGCGGTGAAGCAGGATTCTTACGTGCGCGCGGGCGTCGTGAATTCCGCCATCAACATCTACATCGCGCTCGACGACTGGGAGCGGGCGCGTGATCTGCTGGCGCTCGAAGCGTCGACCTCGAACACACCGCATTACTACATCGGCGACCTGGCGGACACCGAAGAGCACCTGGGCAACAACCAGCGCGCGCTCGAGTTGTTAGCCGAGGCGTACCAGAAGGCGAAAGGGCCCGCGTCGCGATTTCAGTGGGGTTATCAATACCTCGACGGCTTGCTGCGCCTCTCGCCCGACGACACCGCGACCATCGAGAAGGTGGGAACCACAGTCATCGCCGAGCTCGATGGGCCGAACCGCATTCACCGCCGGACACTGTCGAGGCTAGCCAGGCTCGACAAGGCGTTACGCGAGTGGAACACCACACCGGCGCGTGCCGCGGTGCTGGCAAAGCTGCGTACGGGCGTGACGCGGGCCTGCGCCAAATCGAAGGGTGATGTCGCGAGCGAAACCGGCTGCAAGAGTTTCGGCAGCACCGTCGTCGCGACGACCTGACTACTCTTCCTTGCGTGTGCGGCGCGCGTTGGTACGCGCCGCCGTACTCACCGCGCGGCCACGTTTGGCCAGCGCCTCGCGCAGCAGCCATTCGATCTGACCGTTGACGCTGCGCAGCTCCTGCGCTGCAAGCGCCTCGATCGCGGCGGCGACCGCCGGATCGAGGCGCAACAGGAACGCCTTGCGGGAGGGCAGATCGCTCAAGCGCCCGCCTTATTGATAGAGCGAACCGGCATTGATGACGGGCTGCGCCTCGGACTCGGCGCACAGCACGACCAGCAGGTTCGACACCATCGCCGCGCGCCGCTCGGTATCGAGCTCGACCACGCCGCGTTCGGTGAGGCCTTTCAGCGCCATCTCCACCATGCTGACCGCGCCCATCACGATCTGCTTGCGCGCACCGATGACGGCTTCGGCCTGCTGCCGCCGCAACATGGCGCCCGCGATCTCCGGCGCGTAGGCGAGGTGGGTGAGGCGCGCGTCTTCGACGCGCAGGCCCGCCTTCTCGAAGCGCTCCTGTAGTTCGGCCTTGAGCTTGGCGATGATCACATCGCCGCCGGCACGCAGCGTCAATTCGCCGTCCGCCTCATCGACATGGTCGTACGAATATTCATTGGCGAGGTGGCGCAGCGCCGACTCCGCCTGGATCGGGACGTACTGCTCGTAGTGGTCGATGTCGAGCACGGCCCGCGCGGTGTCGCTGACCTTCCAGACGATGGCGGCCGCGATCTCGATCGGGTTGCCGCGTTTGTCGTTCACTTTCAGCTTCTCGCTGTTGAAGTTGCGCAGGCGCAGGGAGACCTTCGTCTTGTTGTAGAGCGGAAACGCCCAGCGCAGGCCGGTGCTGTAGTCGGTGCCGCGGTAGGAGCCGAACAGCATCAGCAGCGTCGACTGATTCGGCTGCAGGATGTAGACGCCCTTGATGAGCAGGACGAATGTCACGGCCAGCCCGAATAACAGCAGCGGATTGGGATGGCCCACGCCACTCACGGCCGAAAGGTAGAGGTGCAGCGGAAATGCGAGCAGGGTCGCTACCGCAAGCAGCAGTGCGAGATAACCGCTGTAGCTTTTGAAATCGACTTCTTCCGTAGCGCCGGACGCATTCATTTTTCGTTCTCCCAAACATGAATTGACTCGAACGGCGCTGATACTAAAGTGATATCACTTTGCGCACAAGCCGGATTTAACAGTCCCCTGTACAATCGCCGCCGGTCGGGCCTGTAGCACAGCGGTTAGTGCAGGGGACTCATCTATATAGGTGCCTGCGCGCGGTAACGCGCGCAGTGGACGGGATGAATTCAGGGAAACCTTCGCACGCGCCTTTTTCCGGGGAGCGGGCATGGCGATCCTGAGCCAAGCCGGAGCGGCAGTTCCGGAAGGTGCAGAGACTACCTGGGGGCTCGTAGCGCCCTTAATGACAGGCTAGAGCGTCCCGCACCCCACCGGTAGTCTAACTACCGAGGGTGAAGAGATAGTCCACGCGGGGCGGAAACGCTCCGGGAACGTGAATCCCTTGGTCCTTGGTTCGAATCCAAGCAGGCCCACCACCAACCGTTTGAGGAAATCAAGCTGTGCAGGGAACCAGGCGAGCCTGGGTCCTGGCGCAACGATTCATCTCACGCTTCCCGCGGCCAGCGATGCGAAGAACACCCGCGCGCCCAAGGATTCGGAACGGATGCAAAACGGGGCCATCGAGTGATGCTCCAGGGCGCGCTCGACTAGCTCGGGTTCGTCTGTCAGTCGGGCCGTGCACTTCCCTAGGGGCCCGATGGGCAAACCATTCGCGACTCGCGTGTTGTGACGCGATCGGCATTGTCGGTGCGAATTCGGTGAGGCGAGGGGCGGCCTCGTGACCCGGGCGTCGCATACGATCGGCGCATGCTCGTTCTGCGACGAGCAGGCGTGATTGCGCGCCTGCTCATACATATTTTCATTGCGCTGATGGGAATCCAGTCAGCCAGCGCAACCTGTATCGATGCACCCGATCCGGCCGTTCACCAGTTGCAGGATCTGGTCGGAGCGGATCCGAATCAGGCGCTGGCGCGTGCGGACGAATGGATGCGCGACGCGGCCACGAATGGCAAGACTGCGAACGACATCGCCTGGCTGCACCTGGTGCGCGCCCAGGCATACAGCGCGCTCGAACTCGATGCGAATGCACGCACGGCGGCGACCGCAGGCTTGAAGCTCGTCCCCGACCCTCGGGAACCCGTCCATCTTGCGCTGACCACCATCGACGCCGAAAACGTTTACGACGCCGCCGGCATCACCTCGGCGATACAGTCCATCGAGAGGATGCGCGCCGCAGGAGTGATCAGCGCGGGTGTGGATAACTGCCTGCTGATCACGCTGGGAACCCTTCAGTACCGGCACGACAATTCCGAGCTCGCGATTGCAACACTGATGCAGGCGTATCGGGCCGCTGACGTCGCTGAAAACAAAGAGCAACGCGTGATGGCGGCCGATGCCTTGTCGTCAGTCATGCGGGAGATTGGCGACTACAACCAGGCGCTCGCGCTCAACTCTGAAGTAGTCGAATGGCATCGGACTCGTAACGAGTCGCTGGCGTTGTCCGTGGCGCAATACCTGCGCGGCAACATCTTCACGGAAATGCGCGTGTTCGCGGCGGCTGCCAGCGCCTTCGCCGAGGCGCGCGCACTCAGCGTCGCCATCGGCGACACCCAGGGTGTCGCTTTCTCCGACATGCACATCTGCGAAGTCCAGATCGAACTCGGACAATTCGCGCTCGCGCGCGCATCTTGTAATAGCGCACTGGTGGTCTTCGAGGCTTCGAAGGCGATGGATGTCGTCAAGCAGGCGCGTTCACGGCTCGCCCAGATATACCTCGCGGAAGGTGATGCGGCGCGCGCGCTTGCCATGCTCAACGATATTCTCTCGGATGGCGCAGCCGACATTCCGCCGCGCAACGTCGCTCCGCTGTACGCGCTGCGCGCGCGCGCCAATGCCGCGCGCGGTGACTTTACCGCTGCATACACCGACCTGGACGAATACACGAAGCGCTACATCGCGGCCAACGAAACGCGGCGCGTCCGCCAGATCGCCGGCATGCGCGCGCGCTTCGAGACCGATCGTCAGATCGAGCGCAATACCGACCTTCAGCACGAGCTCCAGCTTTCGAAGCAACGCCAGGTCGAGCTGCAGCGCCGTACCTGGATTGCGATCGTGGCCGGTGCCCTCGTCATCGGGCTTCTCACCGCGATGCTTTTCGGCGCGCGCCGCCATCGCCGACAACTCTCGGCGCTTGCGACGCTGGACGCACTCACCCAGTTGCCGAATCGGCGGCATACCGCCGCTCTCGCGACACTGGCGATCGCGAATGCCTCGGAGACGAGCACGCCACTGACGCTCGCGCTGATCGATCTCGACCATTTCAAGGCCATCAACGATGAGTATGGCCACGCGGCGGGCGACCTGGTGCTGCGCGACTTCGCGCGCCTGACTCGCGACGTGCTGCGCGACACAGATACCTTCGGCCGCTGGGGCGGCGAGGAATTTTTACTGCTCATGCCGGGGGCCCCGCTCGACCTGGCACTGGCGATCGTCGAGCGCCTGCGCGCGCGTGCCTTGGACATCGTGCTGCCTGGAGCCAAATCCAGTTTCAAGGTAAGCATGAGCGCCGGACTCGCGGGCACCATTGCCACCGCGAGTTCACTCGACGAGTTGGTCGCGCTTGCGGATGCGGCCCTTTACCGTGCCAAACACGATGGACGCAACCTGGTCCGGATCGATGCGCTCAGCGTCGAAAGTGCTTCGAGCGGCGTGCGCCGCGCAATCGCACGCTGACAACCGCGGTTGATGCGTAACGCAGCGGCTCGCCTCAGGGATGAGTGGTGAGATGTAGTTCGCGCTGCCGCTTTTGCAAATGCAGGGTGGGAAGTGAAACACTCACCTGCGCATGACCTCACCGCCAAATTCGAAGCTGATGATCGCTTTCGCGGCCGCTGGCCTCGGGGCGCCATGAGATCGAGCGCAGCGTTTACGCCAGTGTCGCCTGCCGCTATCAGGAAGACGTCGGTGGACCGTGCGGCGCGTTGAAGTTGAAGGTTTCGAGCCTTTCATCGGCCAGCACTGCGAGACAGTCGCCACCGGCAGCCTGCTCAAGGCGGCGGGCATGGAGCTCACGGAGCCGGTCATGTTCGGGCTCGGCGAAGCGCTCGGATTCATCATGATCAATCTGAGTTCGCTGCCGTTGCCATTCGTCGGTGGACGCTCCAAGCCCTTCGCGCTCACGGAAACGCTGTGCCGCAATCTCAAACTCGAATGCCTCGCGAACGAGACTGCGTCGCGGAAGAAAGCCTGGGCGGCGCTCGAGGCGCCGCTCGCCCGTGGTGTGCCGGTGGGGTTGCAACTCGATTGCTTCCATCTCGACTACTTCTCGCGGCCTGTGCATTTCGCCGGCCACTTCGTCGCCGCATTCGGAATGGATGCGCGCGCGGTGTCGCTGGTCGACACGGAACAACAGGGTTCGCTGCAACGGGTATCGCGCCTGTCGCTGGAAGATGCGCGCTTCGCCAAGGGTCCGATGGCGGCCAAAGCGCGTTCCTGGACTATCGAGGGTCCGCTGCGTGCGCCGGATCTCCCGGGTGCCGCGCGCACGGCCATTCGCGCCAATGCAAAGGCCTATCTTGCGCCGCCGTTCAAAGGCGCATCGTTTCTCGGCATCCGGAAGCTCGCTGATTCGTTGCCGCACTGGCAGGCGCTGGCGCCCAATCCGCGACAGGATCTCGAGCTGTCAGCGCTGCTCATGGAGCGCGCGGGCACGGGTGGCGCGTTGTTCAGGAATTTCTACCGCGACTTCCTGGAGCAGGCGGCCGAGTGGTTAGGCAGATCGCCGGCGTTGGTCGAGGCGCAACGCCTGTTCGCCAACTCCGCCAGCGAGTGGACGGCGGTCGCAGCGCTGATCGATGAAAGCGCCCGCTCCGGCGAGAGCGCGCCGCTCATCGAGGCGGCGGCGCGGTGCCGTCAGATCGCGGAGCTCGAGATTACCGCCATGACGAAACTGGCCTCGTTGTAGCGAGCTCCGCCGGACTAGGCTTTCACGCCAACGCCCGAAGCGAGCGGTCGCGCCAACACCGTCTGCGAAGTGTCATCGCCGATGGTGAAATAAATCTCGCCCTCGGATCGCGCCAGCGAAAACCGCATGCGTTTTTCGAGCCGTGCCACGATGGGCGCGAGCCAGGCGCGGTCGAAGGCGAAGACCTCAAGCTTTTCCGCGCGATGGATTTTCGCGTCGGCAATCTTCATGGCCCACTGCGTCGGGTCTTTGTGGGTGTACACGGCGACGCGCCGCGCCGCCTTGCTGGCGCGATGCAATCGCTCCGGCTCCGGCAGTCCGATATCGATCCACGCCATCAACGCGCCAGTGAGGTCGCGCACTGAAATTGCAGGTTCGCCCGGGTCTGACAACCCTTTCGAAAAGCCGATGCCTTCGACGTGCTCGAGGCAATAAGCCAGCACGCGCGTCAGCAGATAGTCGGGCGTCTCGCTGGGATGCTGCGCTACGCGCAGTGCCAGGGTCTGGTAGACGCCCCGGTCAGCATCCGCGAGGTCGATATCGAAAGCATAAATCGTGGAGCCGAGTGCCATGGGCCGGGAGTATGGCTGATCGCTGGTTGGTGATCGCCGAATGTGCTCAACTCGCCTCCATGAAAATCCATTCCGTGTTCCTGGCTAGCATCGTCGCGACCTGCGCGTTCCTCCCCGCCGTACACGCCGACGGGGCCAAGCCCTGGATGAACCCGTCGCTCGATCCGGACACGCGCGCCAAACTGGTCGTCACACAGATGACGAGAAAGGAGAAACAGACGCTGGTGTTCGCGTTCTTCGCCACGGACGCGCCCTGGAAAAAATTTGCCGCTGACCCTGCGGCGCGTGCGGGCTCAGCCGGTTACGTTCCCGCCATCCCGCGTCTCGGTATCCCGCCGCAATGGGAAACCGATGCCGGTATCGGGGTGGCGACCCAGGGTGGCGCCAAGGAGAAGCGTGAGCGCACTGCGTTGCCGTCGGGTCTCGCGACCGCGGCGACCTGGGACCCGGTGGCCGCGCGGAACGCCGGCGCAATGATCGGCGCCGAGGCGCGGGCCTCGGGTTTCAACGTGCTGCTGGCGGGTGGCGTGAATCTCGTGCGCGAGCCGCGCAACGGCCGCAATTTCGAGTATGCCGGTGAAGATCCGTTGCTCGCGGGCGTGATCGTCGGCGCGCAGATCGCCGGCATCGAGTCGAATCACATCATCTCGACCGTCAAACATTTCGCGCTGAACGACCAGGAGACCGAACGCAATTCGGTGAACGTGATCATCGACCGCGACCAGGCGCGCATGTCCGACCTGCTGGCGTTCCAGATTGCCATCGAGCAATCCGACCCCGGTTCTGTCATGTGCTCCTACAACAAGGTGTGGGGTGACCACGCCTGCGAGAGCGCCTATCTATTGACCGGGATCCTGCGCCGCGACTGGGGTTGGAGGGGATACGTGATGTCGGACTGGGGCGCGACCCACAGCACGGCGAAAGCGGCGAACGCCGGGCTCGATCAGCAATCCGGATACCCATTCGACGACCAACCCTATTTCGGCGATCTGCTACTCAAGGCGGTGGACAACAAGGAACTCGACGAGGCTCGCCTCACGGAGATGGCGCTTCGAATCGTGCGCACGATGTTCGCCAAGGGCGTCGTCGATCATCCGGTCGAGATCGGTCCTTCCGACTTCAAGGCGCACGCCGAAGTTTCACGCGCGGCCGCGGAGCAGGGCGCAGTCTTGTTGAAGAACGAGGGCATTCTGCCGTTGAAAGCCGACGTTGCCCGTATCGCCGTCATTGGCGGTCACGCGGACAAAGGGGTCTTGGCCGGCGGCGGTTCCTCTCTCGTGTATCCGATCGGCGGCAATGCCGTGCCCGGGATCAAACCCACCTCCTGGCCGGGTCCCGTCGTTTATTACCCGTCGTCGCCGTTGCGCGCCATCCAGCAGCTCGCGCCGAAATCACAGGTGCAATTCGCCAGCGGCGAAGATCGCAAGGCGGCGGCAAGCCTTGCTTCGACCAGTGACGTCGCGCTGGTGTTCGTGACCCAGTGGAATGGTGAAGGGGACGACAAATCGCTGACGCTCGAAAATGGGCAAGACGCGCTGGTGACTGCGGTAGTTAGCGCCAATCCGCGCACTGTGGTGGTCCTGGAAACCGGCGGCGCGGTGTTCATGCCGTGGATCGATAAAGTCCCGGCCGCCCTGCAGGCGTGGTATCCCGGGACGAGTGGCGGTGAGGCCATCGCCAACCTGCTATTCGGCAAGACCAATCCGTCGGGACACCTGCCCATCACCTATCCGAAGGACGAAAGCCAGTTTGCGCGCAGCGTTCTGCTGGAGAAGGATGCCGGGGGCGGCGGTGAGGTGCGTTACGTCGAAGGCGCTGCGGTAGGTTACAAATGGATGGATTCGAAGAATCTTCGTCCGCTGTTTCCGTTCGGCCACGGACTTTCCTATACCCGATTCAAGTACAGCGACCTCGAAGCACGCGTCGACGGCGAAGAGCTGGTGGTGAGCTTCGTGGTCAGCAACGTGGGGGGCCGTGACGGAAAAGATGTGCCGCAGATTTACCTGTCGCCGGCCGCGGGCGGATGGGAAGCACCGAAGCGGCTGGGTGGTTGGCGCAAGGTGGATCTGAAAGACGGCGCCAGGGCGTCGGTGGAAGTGCGCGTCGACCCGCGGCTCCTGGCCCTTTACAGCAGCGCTCAAAATGGCTGGCACATCGCCGCGGGGAACTACAAGATAAGTGTCGGCGGCTCCGCTGCAGATCTCGCGCTGGAAACTTCAGTGGCGTTGAAGGAGCGAAGCTTGCCCACCGGCTACAAACCTTGAATCGCGCATAGGGGAACCCGGGCGCCATCGGGCGACTCATCTGCAGTCCACTCCACCGGAGATCTGCGATGAACAGGCCCCATCTACTCACTTCGCTTCTGGTCTGCTTCGCACTTACGACCGTTCAGTGAGCAACGGCACGCTGGTGGTTCCAGTGATCAGCGGCGGACAGTTCGACTCGACCGACCAAATCCGGAGTCGGAAAGATCGGTCAATAGTGGCTTGGTGAGATCGATAGAGGCCCCGCTCGAGGCACCTCGGGCCGGGCTTCTCTTTGTCCGTCGCGTGTCCGCCCGTCAGCCGACAGTTGACCACGGGCTCGCCGTTCGATATTCGGTTCCTGTGAACGACGCGCCGACCAGACGCCGATTTCTCCATCTCGCGGCGATGGGTCTCGCCGCGTTGCCGCTCGCCTCAAAGGAACGCACCGTGCGCCGCATCTTCATCACCGGTTCGACGGATGGCCTCGGTCGCTACGCGGCGGTCACCTTGATCAACGAAGGCCATCAAGTGGTGTTGCACGCGCGCTCGGCCGCGCGTGTTTCCGCCCTGGCAGATCTCAAGCCGCGCGCGGCTGGCCTCGTCATCGGGGATCTGAGCAGCGCGGAGCAGACCAAAGCCGTCGCGGAGCAGGTCAACAAGTTAGGCCGCATGGATGCCGTCATTCACAACGCCGGCATCTATCGCGAGCCGAATCGCGGCCCGACTCCCGAGGGCCACGCGAAAGTCCTGGCGGTGAACACACTGGCGCCGTACCTGTTGACCGCGCTCATCACGCGTCCCGATCGCCTCATCTACCTGAGCAGCGGCATGCATCACGGCGGCGAAGACTCGCTGCTCGACATCGACTGGACCGAGCGGCGCTGGAATACCAACCAGGCTTACTCCGACAGCAAACTATTCGTCACGGCGCTGGCGCTGGCGGTCGCGCGGCACTGGCCGAAAGTCGTGAGCAGCGCAGTCGATCCGGGCTGGGTTCCGACCAGGATGGGCGGCGCGGGTGCGCCCGATGATCTCGAACAGGGACATCTCACCCAGACCTGGCTTGCGACCAGCGATGATGCCGCTGCGAAAGTCAGTGGCGGCTACTGGCATCATCGCAAACAGCAAAAGCCCGCAGCGCCGGCGCGCGAGCCTGCCTTCCAGGATCGGCTGATCGCCCGGCTCGGCGAGCTCACCGGCATCAAGCTGTTTTGAGCGGCCGCTTCGATGTCGTGATCGTCGGAGCCGGTGTGGCCGGAATCGGCGCTGCCCGCCGCCTGGCGCAGACCAGACTTTCCACACTGGTGCTCGAAGCGGGTCCGCGTTGCGGCGGGCGTGCCTGGACCCGGCAGATCGCGGGGCTGAATCTCGATCTCGGATGCGGCTGGTTCCATTCTGCCGAGCGTAATCCGTGGGTCGCACTGGCCGAGTCCCTGGGACTCGGCGTCGATCGCAGCGTGGCGAAGTGGGGCGTTCAGTATCGCGACCTCGGCTTTTCGAAGGAGAGCCAGGCCGCGGCAAGGGAGGCCTTCGGCGCGTGGATGCAGGAACTCGAGCGTTCGCCGCCGCCCAGCGATTGCGCCGCGGATGCGTTACCCGAGGGCGGCGAGTGGACTAACTACATCCGCATTATCGGCGGCTTCATCAGCGGCGCGAGCCTGGAGCGCCTCTCGGTCGCCGACTACCTGGCGTATGACGAGGCTTCGTCCAAGAACAACTGGCGCACACCGGCGGGTTTCGGGGCGGTCGTCGCACAGAGCTTTCCCGCGGCGGTTGCGCTGCGGCTGGGAACTCCGGTCGAATCGGTGAGTCTGGACGAAAGCGGCGTGACACTCGCGACGCAGGCCGGTGCGGTGCATGCGCGGGCCGTGATTCTCACGGTCTCGACCGCGGTCCTCGCCGGTGAACATTTAAAGCTGCCGGCGGAGCTCGCGCCGTGGCGCGCAGCGGCGGCCAGGCTGCCGCTCGGCCGCAACGAGAAGCTGTTTTTCGAGATCGTCGGAGACTCGCCGTTCGCGCCCGAGTCGCAGGTATTGGGCAATCCGCGCGATGCCCGTTCCGGCTCGTATTACATCCGGCCGCTGGGATCGCACGTCATCGAGGGTTTCTTCGGCGCGGAGGGCGCCCGCATGGTCGAGGAGAGTGGATCCGAGGCCGCCTTCGATTTCGCGATCGAGCAGCTGTGCGCGTTGTTCGGCTCGGACATCCGCGCGGCGCTGCGCCCGTTGGCGGCGTCGAATTGGACACAGATGAACTACATCGGCGGTGCCTACAGCTACGCGCTGCCAGGCCACGCTGCGGCGCGCAAAACCCTCGCGATGCCGTTTGACTCACGCGTGTTCTTCGCGGGAGAGGCGACCAGCGCGCGCGACTTCTCCACCGCGCACGGCGCGTATGAGAGCGGCGTACGGGCGGCGGACGAATTCATCGCGAGCCGCAACACGTAGGACAGGCGACGCGCGCATCTGCCGCAATGCCGTCTAGGCTCCTGAGGCAAAGCAACCTATACGACCCACTCGGTCTCGCACGCGTGCGTGCTCATCCGTAAGGGGGTCATATGGAAGTGCAACGGTTTTGCTTCCGGGCAGTTTTCGTCTGCCTGCTCATCGCGGCGAGCTTTTCCGCTCGCGCCGCAACATTGCCGACCGGCTTCGCCGAGACACGTGTCGCCGCCGGCATCTCGAACCCCACCGCGATGGCGATCGCGCCGGATGGCAGGATTTTCGTGTCCGAGCAGACCGGCGCACTGCGCATCGTCAAGAACGGCGTGTTGCTGACGCAGCCGTTCCTCACCGCGAGCGTCAATTCCGCCGGCGAACGTGGCCTGCTCGGCATCGCGTTCGACCCGAATTTCGCGTCTAACAACTTCGTCTATGTCTATTACACGACCTCGTCGAGCCCGGTTCACAACCGGCTGAGCCGCTTCACGGCGAGCGCCGGCAATCCGGACGTCGTGGCGGCCGGCAGCGAGGTGCAGCTGTTGAACCTGCCCACCTTGAGCTCAGCGACCAACCACAACGGCGGCGGCCTGCATTTCGGCGCCGACGGCAAGCTGTACATTTCCGTGGGCGAAAATGCCAACAGCGCGAACGCCCAGTCGCTCAGCACGCCGCTGGGCAAACTATTGCGCATCAATTCCGACGGGTCGACCCCGTCCGACAATCCATTCCTGGGACAGACCACCGGCATCAACCAGGCCATCTGGGCGCGCGGGCTGCGCAATCCCTTCACCTTCGCGATCGACCGTACCAATGGCCGCATCCACGTCAACGATGTGGGCCAGGACAGCTGGGAGGAGGTCAATCTCGGCGTCGCAGGATCCAACTACGGTTGGCCGCAGACCGAGGGCAATGCTCCGGCGGGAGTCGCGGGCGTGCGATATCCGATCCACACCTACCAGAACGCGGGTTCGTTCTGTGCCATCACCGGCGCGGCCTTCTACCGGCCGGTGACCGCGAACTTCCCCGCCGAGTACTCGGGCCGCTTCTTCTTCGGTGACTACTGTGGTGGCTTCATCCGCATGTTGAGTCCGCCTAACTACACAGCGGCTACCGGCTTCGCGACCGGCATCAGCTCGCTGGTGGACATCCAGGTTCACCCGGACGGTTCGCTCTATTATCTCGCGCGCGGCGGCGGCGAACTCTTCCGCGTCCGGTTCACGGCCAACGTTGCGCCCACCATCTCGACGCAGCCAGCGAACGCCACGGTGGCCGCGGGCCAGTCCGCGAGTTTCAGCGTTACCGCATCCGGCACGGCGCCGCTGCAGTATCAGTGGCAGCGTAATGGCGTGAACATCTCCGGCGCCACGGCGTCGACGTATTCGCTGACGACTACGCCCGCCGACAATGGCGCGGCGTTCCGTGCGGCCGTATCCAACGCGGCCGGATCGATCACCAGCAACGCCGCCACCCTGACGGTGCTGAGCAACGCCGCGCCGACGGGCACCATCACCGCGCCCGCGGACGGTGCTCCCTATCGCGGCGGGCAGACCTTCACGTTCGCGGGCACCGGCACCGACCCCGAAGACGGCGCATTGCCCGCCAGCGCGTTTACCTGGCGCGTGGATTTCCATCACGACGACCACACACACCCGCACGTGCCGCCGACCAGCGGCATCACGAGTGGCAGTTTCACGATCGCCGATCGCGGTGAAACTTCGGCGAACGTGTTCTACCGCGTGTACCTGACCGTCAGGGATTCGGCCGGCCTGACGCAGACATCGTTCGTCGACGTACGTCCGCTCACATCGGTGGTGCGGATCGAGAGCAACGTGACCGGCGCGCAATTGACGCTCGACGGCATGCCGGTCACCGCGCCGTTTTCGTTCACCGGCGTGGAAGGGGTCATTCGAGCCTTGGGCGTCGTAACACCGCAGACCTCCGGCGGCACGACCTACGACTTCGTGTCGTGGTCGGATGGCGGCCCGGCAACCCATGAAATCGCCACGCCCCAGAACGACACGACCTACACGGCACTATTCCAGCCGGCGGCACCCGCGGTGTTGTTCAGCGACGACTTCGAGGCGGCGCGCGGCTGGACACTCACCGCCGGTGCCAACACCGCGATCTCGGGTAGATGGGAGCGCGGCAATCCGCAGCCGACCGCAGCGAATGGAATCTCGTTGCAGCAGGATCTGTGCGCGGGCCCCTCGGTGAACTGCCTGATCACCGGGCTCACCGCCGGAACGACCGCGAGCTCGAACGATGTCGACGGATGGCAGACGTCGATCCAGTCGCCGCCGATTGCGCTGCCGGCCGGGGCCACCATCACGCTGCGTTTCCAGTTCTACCTCGCTCACCTGAACGACGCGACAGCGGAGGACTACTTCCGCGTGCGCGTCGTGGGCAACAACGGCGTGCCGCAGACGGTGGCGGCGCTCGGCGCGTCCGCGAGCAACGTCGCCGGCCGCTGGAGGGCGCGAACGGTCAACATCAGCGCGTTCGCCGGCCAGACCGTGCAGATACGCGTCGATGCCATCGACGGCGGTGCCGGCAGCCTGATCGAAGCGGGGTTCGATAACCTGGTGATAACGCGGCAGTAAATCCGGGTCTAACATCCGGTTCGGGTTCTCTCCCGAGGAGACTGTCATGGGCCGGATGTTTCTCGTCATGTTCACGCTGGTGTCGCTGCCGGCCTTCGCCGCCGAGGATCCGCGGCTCTCCTTCCTCGAGCAGGAAGTGCGCAACCTCAATCGACAGGTGCAAGCGTTGTCGCGACAGGTGGATGCGCTACGCACGCAGCCACGGCGGATTTCCCCGGAATCGGGCGCGCGGCGCGCAGCCGCGGCGGCCGACGAGTTGCCCCAGTGGGTCAGCGCAGCCAAGTGGCGGGGAATGCGCCTCGGCATGAGTGAACTCGAGGTGATCGGCGCGCTCGGGCCGCCGACTTCGATGCGCGAAGAGGACGGCGCACGCGTTCTGCTCTATGCGCTGGAGATCGGCGCAACAGGCTTTCTGGGCGGCAGTGTGACGCTGCGCGATCGCGCGGTCACCGAGGTGCGTCAGCCCATCCTGCAATGACGCCGGGCGACTAGAGGTGCGCGATCAGCCACTGGTGGATTTCTTCGCGCATCGCCGGATTCTCGAAATGACCGCCGTCGTAGCGCGACAACTTCCAGTTCTCGGGGTGTCCGGCGGTTGCGTAGGCATCTTTCAGCTCACGGTCGATTTTTTCCAGGCCCGCGGCCGGCGTGAGCGCGTCCTGATTGCCGGCGAGCGCCAGGTGCGCGCGCGGCGCGATCAACGCGTTCATCTGTCCGGTCGTGAAATGATTGAGCAGATCCGGCACGTAATAGTAGATGCCGTGCCCTTTGAGCCCGCCGACTTCCACCAGCGTGTGCCAGTCCGTCAGGCAACAGATGTCGACCACGACCTTGAGCCGCGGATCGAGCGCGCCCGCCCATTGAGCGGTCGAACTGCCCATCGACATGCCGACCGTCGCGAGCCTCTGTGTATCGACGTCGGGACGGGTGACTAGATAGTCGACGGCCTTCAGGGCGTCGTAGACCATCATTCCCCACAACACTTTCCCGTGCCACAGGGTGTCCTTGAAAAAATCGAGTTCGGTGCGTCTGGCGCGCTCGCCGAAGATCCAGGCGTCGAAGCACAATGCGTTGTAGCCGAGCGAGGTCAGGAATTCCGCGTAGGGCGGCTTGCCCATGTATTCGCGGCCGTCGATGAATTCCGCCTTGCCGATCTGATAGCCACCGCCGTGCGAGTGGTTGAACAGGACCGTGGGTAGTTTGCCAGTTGCGCCCTTCGGACTCGCGAAGTAGGCCGGCGCGGGCTCTTCTCCGTTCAAGTCGAGCACCAGCTTCTCGAGCGTGTAGGTGCCGCGGTCTTCCGTGGAGACGAGCTGCGCGGTGACGGGGCGATCGCGTGGCGGCAGCCTGCCCATCAAGTCATACAACTCCTTGCGGCGGTTCGAATCGGACGCCTTCGTTTTCGCGCCGGAGATTTCCGCCTGGGTGGCCATGAGCACTCCGGCGCCCGCCTGCAACAGAGTTCGTCTTTTCATGCGGGCCAATTTACTCTCTAATGAGGGTCGCGACTAACTACTGGCGGAGAGCCGCCAGGGCGCGCTCGAGAACCGGGTCGCTGGCCGCTCGAAAACGCGTGAGGTCGACATCGATCGACGGCACGAACATTTCGCGCGGGGTTCCGTTCACGTGGTAGAGCCGATAGGTCGGAAGGTGAACGGGAATTCCGGTCTTCGGAAGTTCGAAACTTTCCGTGCCACCGCAGAGCCGTGCCATCGGAGTACCGACAATCTGCGCGCGTTTCATGGCGTCGAAGCCAATCGCCATTCCCTCGCCCATGCTGCCGGTCCAGTGGTTCACCAGGACCGCAAGTTTCGCCGTGACCTGCGGGGCGCGCGGTTCGACGGTCTTGAGCCAGGAATCCTGCGGGAAATGTTTGTCCGCGGCGGGTTCGAAGATGCGCTGATATTCGGCCGACCTCGCGATGAAGCGGCCCATCATCGGTTCGGCGATATCGGTATTCCCGCCGCTCGGCGTGTTGCGCAGGTCGAAAATCAGGTTCTGAGCCATCGCCAATTTGTCTAATGCGACATCGAAAGCGGCGACCGCTTCGGACTCTCCCAGGCTGTTTTCGACTCGGATGTAGCCCGTCTTCTTGTCCAGCCAGCGCCAGGTGACCAGTTCAGTGTTATTTGGAGAAACAAACGGCGGGAGTTCGGCGACCCGAAACTTCCCCTGTGGACTCTTCACGGCAATGCGGCGCGGAGCATCGTGGGTACCCGCGAGCAGACTGCGTAATGTGAAGTTGAGGGCTTCGGCGTCGGGCGCGATGAGCGTCTTCGCCCTGTGCCGCTCGATGGCCTGATCGATCGTGAGTCCTCCGATACTCACGACGACATCACCCGGCGCGAGCCCGGCCTTCGCCGCGGGGCTTCCCGGCAGCACCTCGACGATGACGGCCTGGCCGGCCCGCATCTCCGCCCAGAGTTCCGCGCCGGTGGGAATGAGCTGCGGCGAGGAGGGTGTGTTCGTGCCGAGCGTCACGTGATCGTCGTGCAGCTCGGCGACCACGCGCTCGACCACGTGAATCATGTCGTCGCGGGTCTGGGCCGCTCTCGCTTCGGGTTCGTACAACGCGCGCACCTTTGCCAGATCGAGATGCCGTTCCGACAGGTACGCATAACGGGTTTCGATCTGCGTGATCAGCCAATCGATATCGGCAACCCGATCGTCGGCACCCGGGAAGCTTTCCGCCGCACGCGAATGCGGCGTGACCGCGAGCAGCAGCGCCGCGCACAGAACGTGTTTGATGGAATGACGGTGGATTTTCATGGACGAGAGGGTGAAAGAAGTCGCGGCTCGCTGCAATACCCTTTCGCACTGGCAGAACCGCCGTGCGTTCCCGCGGTACTCATAAGCAGATGCCGCCGGTATGCGCCGAAATTCCTCCGCGCGCCCGCGGCTCAACGATGTGAGGACAATCATGAACATGCATACCTGGAAGCACGCCGCGGCGCTGCTGACCGTCGCCGCCTTCCTGACCACCGGCTGCACGTCGCTGCAGAACGTGCCCCTTTCGCAGGGTGGCCAGGGCGTCGAGCGGCCCGACATCAAGGCCGGCGATTCCGTCGTCGTGACGAAGAAGGACGGCACGACGCAGAAATTCAAGGTGCTGAAAGTCGAGGACGACGCGCTCGTCGGTCACAACGTGCGCAGCAACTATGCCGACATGTCGTCGCTCGCTGCGCAACGCGCCGATGGCGCGCAGGGCCGCAAGGCGCTGCTGATCGGTGGTGCGGTGTTAGGTGCCGTCGCGATTGCCGTCGCGACCAGCGGTGGTGGTGGTGGCGGTGGCGGCGGGTACTGAGTCGGCCCGTTCGCCGCCGGCTGGCGCGCGCGCGACACGGCGCGCCAGCTTTCTCACGCCGACGAACAGCAACGGCACGAAGAAGATCGCGAGCAGAGTGCCGGTAATCATTCCGCCGACGACCGCATCCGATTTTCCCAGCACATGAACATACTGGCGGTGTTGTACGACGCAGCCAGTCCGACGCCGCACGGCGCGGTGTCGGTCAGCTACCGGATCGCGAAGGGGGTTGATCGCCGAGATCGACCGCCCGGAATCCCTGCCGGGCGAGTTCGTCTGGCGCGGCAAGTCGCATCCGTCGAGTAGCGTACGAACCCGCCTCGAGCTTTCAGACGGACGCGGTGGAGTCAGCGAGCCCAGCGCAATTCGATGACCCAGCTGCGCGAGATTCCTTCGTGGATCAGCGGTTCGAGCACGGTTTGGGACAACAAGCTGCCGACGTCGATCGAGACGTTCCAGGGTAGATAGGCAACGTCGAATCCCAGGGTCACCGACGGGTCGCCAAAGTGTTTCCCGTGTCCGCTCGCCGCAGTATCACCGGACAGGTCGAAATCCGCTCCGCTGATGCGTCCTGAGACCGCGCGGCGGGGCAGCGGTAATGCGAGCTGTACGTGTGGCGTGAGCCCCCAGTTGCCGTGAGCGATTTCCTTCGAGATGCCGAGGAACGGGACGAAATGCGAGTAGTCCGCGCTGAAGTCGATGACGCCGGTCGCGCCGCTCTGCGGCCCTTCCAGTATCCGGTACTCGGCGCGGTACCCCGCCAGCGCCATTCGTTGCCACAACAGGCCGCCCGACCATTCGAAATCGCCGAGCCACGGTAGATAGGAGCTGTGTCCAACGGCCAATCCGGCACCGGTGTCGTCGGCGGAGCCGCGAAGATTCGTGAATTCGGCGTCAGCCGGCAGCGTCAGCGGCGCGGCCACGAAGGGTTCGTCCAATGGCCGCCGGACTCGAGCGCCGGCGAATGTCAGATCGTCGCGAAAGCCGAATACGATCACTCGCCACCGGTCGATCCGCCGCGAAATGCTCAACGTCAGCATCGGCCCGCGCAGCGACAACCCGTCCGATGCGATGTCGGTGAATCCGAGCCCGGCGCCAAAACGCGTGGAGTCGCGGTCAGCAAATGGCCCCTGCGTCCAAAGCGGCAGGAGTGCGTAACGATTGTCCATGGCCGCCTCGGGCAGGTGTTCGGCCACGAAAGAGATGTCTTCGGCAGCGCGCGCCGGCGAGGTTGCCAGAATGGCGGCCGTTGCCAGTATCACGCGCACCCGGGTCCGGAAAAGCTGCAACACGGCGAATTTCCCCCAAAGCCGTTGGACACTGCGAGCTCGGCATTTCAATCGCGATTTCTCGCGCCGCCTCGATTGATTTCCCGCCCCGCAGCCGTCCAATTCACATGGGTGACAGGACTCAGATCGGCTGGCGCGTCGGAATCCTGCTCGGGACGGGGGCTTTGGCACAGATGCCGGCTTCCGCCGCCGCGCAGGACGCCGTCCTGCCCAGCATCCACGCGCGTGCGCCGCGGCACGTCGAGGCACGCCCGGCCGGGATGCCGGCCGATGAGGAACTGGCCGCGCAGGGCGCCACGATCGGCATCGTCACGATCAATTCGCGCCCGCTGTTCGATACCGCGGGTCCCGATGAAAACACGGCGCTGTTCCGCCTCGCCAACCGGCTGCATATCCAGACGCGCGACGCCACGATCGAAGGACAGCTGCTGTTTCACGGCGGCATGCCATATGACGGACAACAACTCGCCGAAACCGGGCGCATCCTGCGCGACACGCGTTACCTGCGCGACGCGTGGGTGACGCCGACGCGGTTCCACGACGGTGTGGTCGACGTCGATGTCGTCACGCAGGATGTCTGGACCTTCAATCCGGGGCTGTCGTTCGGGCGGCACGGTGGCAAGAACAGCGGCGGACTCGAATTCGAGGAGCTCAATTTTCTCGGCCTCGGCACGCAGCTCGGTCTCGGCTACAAGTCCGGGGTCGATCGCGACTCGAAGACGATCTTCTACCGCGACCGCCAGCTCGGGTCCTCGTGGTGGGATCTTTCGACTAACTATTCCGACAACAGTGATGGCCGGCTGGCGCAGTTCTCGCTCAATCGTTCGTTCTACGCGCTCGACGTGCGGCGTGCCGGCGGCGTCTCGTTCAGCGACGACCTGCGCACGGACTCGCGTTATGACCTGGGCGAGATCATCGACAAGTACCAGACGAACGAGCGTTTCGCGAGCGGATACTTCGGCATCTCGGACGGCTTGCGCAACGGATGGGTGACGCGGCTTTCGGCGGGCTTGACCTACGAAGAGCACCAGTTCAAGCCGGCTCCCGGCGAAGCCGCGCCGCGCCTGTTGCCGGGTGACCGGACGCTCGCGTATCCGTGGCTCGCGGTCGAGTGGGTGGAGGACGATTTCCACACGGCGCGAAATCGCGACCAGATCGAGAGAACAGAGGACTACGCACTCGGCTGGCGCGCCCGCGCACAACTTGGGTTCGCGCCATTGGCTCTGGGTTCGGATCGCGACGCGGTCATGCTGAACGCCGTGGCATCCGACGGCGTGGCGCTGACCGAGTCGCAATCACTGACGTTGAGCGCGGCGGCGAACGCGCGGCTCGAACACGGGTCGGTCGTCGCGGGCGTCTTCACGCTCGGCGCGCGTTATCACCTGCGACAGACGCCGCGGCGCCTGTTTTTCATGGACCTGAGCGCCAGTGCCGGCAGCCATCTCGATGTCGATCAGCAGATCCTGTTAGGCGGCGACAACGGCCTGCGCGGCTATCCACTGCGATACCAGGCGGGCGCCGGCCGCTGGCTGTTCACCGCCGAGCAGCGCTGGTTCTCCGACTGGTACCCGTTCCAGATGTTCAACGTCGGCGGCGCTGTCTTCTACGACATGGGGGCGACCTGGGGACGCGATCCGCTCGGTACTCCGTCCCAGGGCCTGCTCAGGGACGTGGGGTTCGGGCTGCGGCTCGGCAACAGCCGGTCCGCGCTCGGCAATGTCGTACACATCGACGTGGCGTTTCCACTCGATGGCGATTCGTCGATCAAGAACCTGCAATTCGTAATCGAAACCAAGCGAACCTTTTGATGCCAGCCTGGATGAAACTGACGCGCCTGCCGGTGCGTGTCGAAACCCTCGTTGCCTTTGCGGCGCTCTACATCATGGCAACGGCCAACGGCGGCTGGTGGGGCGCGGTATGGGCCGGCCGCACCTTGTCCGATCCGGAAAGCTGGGGTTTCGTTGCCTGCACTTTCATCGCGTTCGCCGCGGCACATTTCGTGCTGCTTGCGCCGTTCGCCAATCGCTGGACGGTCCGCCCCCTGTTGACGCTGTTCGTGGTGGCCGCGGAAGTCGTCGCACAGTACGCGCGTCTTTATGCGGTGATCCTGGATCCCGCGATGGTGCAGAACGTGCTCAAGACCGATCTGCACGAAGCCAGCGAACTCATCAATTGGGAAATGATCGTCGTGGTCATCTTCTGGTCTGCGCCGGCACTGATCGCGATCTGGTGGGTGCGGATCGAGCGCGATGGCCTGCTGCGCGCGCTGATGATTCGTGTGGTCTCGATACTCGGCGCGGTGGTGCTGGCGGGTCTTGCGCTCTGGCCAGTGTCGCGGGATTTCACGTCTTTCATGCGTAATCATCGCGAAGCGCGTTATCTCATCACGCCCGCCAATCTGATCTACGGCCTCGTCGTCCAGCTCGGCGCCGCCGCCAGCGATCGCAATGCGCCGCGAACACCGCTCGGCACCGATGCACGTGTCGAGCGTGCGGCCGGCGCGCCGGCGGTGCCGCGCGTGTTCGTGCTGGTCCTAGGCGAAACCGCACGGGCCGCCAACTTCTCGCTGTTCGGGTACACACGGTTTACCAATCCGCAGCTCGCGCACAAGGACGTGCTTGCCTTCTCCAACGTTCACTCCTGCGGCACGTCGACCGAGGTGTCGGTGCCCTGCATGTTCTCGCGGCTCGGGCGCGCGGACTACAACGAGCGCGCCATCCGCCGCTCCGAAGGGTTGCTCGACGTGCTGGAGCACGCCGGGTATGCCGTGAAGTGGTTGGACAATCAGTCGGGTTGCAAGGGAGTGTGTCAGGGCGCGGGTGTCCAGTACCGCAAGATCCCGGTGAACGCGGATGCCAAGCTCTGCCACGATGGCGAATGCCACGACGAGATTCTCGTGAAATATCTCGAAACGGAGCTGCGCAACGTCGAGCGGGACACGGTGCTCGTCCTGCACACGATGGGGAACCACGGCCCGGCGTATTTCCGCCGGTATCCGCCGGCGTTCCGGCTCTTCACGCCTGACTGCGCCACCGACGAGCTGCGTGACTGCACGCGCGACGAGGTGGTGAACGCCTACGACAACGCGATCGTATACACGGATTTCGTGGTGTCGCGCGTCGTGGCGGCACTGTCCGCACGCGGACCCGCGATCAGTGCCTCCATGATCTACGTCTCCGACCACGGCGAGTCACTCGGCGAAGGCGGGCTCTATCTACACGGAATCCCGTATTCGATCGCGCCGTCGGAGCAGACCCACGTGCCGATGATCGCGTGGATTTCGCCGGCGCGCGCCGCCGCGGGTATCGACATGGACTGCGCACGCGGCCGCGTCGACCACAAGTTTTCGCACGACAACCTGTTCGATACCGCGCTCGGATTGCTTGAGGTGACGACCGCCGTCTACAAGCCGGAGCGTGACATCTTTGCGCCGTGCCGCGCCGCCGCCGCGCCTACTCGATCTTGATCTCGGTGACGTAGAAACGCGGCAGTGCGCTGCCGGTCGCGTTCTGCACCCAGATGCCGTCGACCAGCTTGTCTTCTGCGGCGAGTGTGACCAGCGGCACCACGACCTGCGTCCACCCTGTGTTGGCGAGCTTGATGAGTTTGCCTTCGCCGTTGATCTTGCCGTCCGTCAGCATGTACAGACGCACTTCGCCATCCGGCGCCGAGCCCTGGATCAGCAGCGAAATTTTCGTGTAGCCGTTGGTCGGGAAGGCGGCATGTTGCAGGTACAACGCCTGGTACGGCCCGGCTTCCACCTTGATCGGCTTGCGCGTGCTGCCTTTGAGTTCGACGGACAACTCGGTCTTTGCCCAGCTCCAGTTCGACCAGCCCGGCGCCAGCGTCGTGTCGTAGACCGGCATGGGTTGAGCGGCTGGCGGTGGCGAGGCGACCGGTTGCACCGGTTCGTCGGCGTAAACGATTGACGACAACAACACGGCGACCAGCAATGCCGGGCGCGAAATGAGCTTTGTCACGATCCCCCCTGTAGAGATTCTTGTCCGCAATGTTCACCCGCGCGCGCGGCAAAAATATCACGCACAAAGGTGTTATCGAGCGCGGCCACAATTGCGCGCCAGGGAGATCGCTGTCAATGGGGAACCTCGCTGCGTCGCGCTCGCGATGAGAGCATTGGCGGCAGCGGTCTCGCGACCTGGCAATTTTCAGCGCCAGTTACAAAACTTTACACGGCGGCGAAAGACGCGCAACACGGCGCGCCGAAACTGTGAGCGTCAACCCAACAGGAGTTACCCATGGAATCTTCCCAATCGAATCAGATCGCGCGTCGCCGGCCGCGCCTCTTCGCCGGCATCGCGGTGGCCGTCGTCGCGCTGGTTGCCGGCAGCGCGCTGGCTTTTGCGCACGGCATGCGTGGCATGCACGGAGGCATGGATCCCGAAGAGATGGCGGAACACATGCAGGTGCACGTGAAACACGTGCTCGAGGACGTCGATGCCACGCCCGAGCAACAGGCACAGATCCAGGCCATCATGAAATCGACGCTGGGCGACCTCAAGGCGCTGCACGAGCGCGCGGACTCCGCGCACCAGGAGCTGCAGGAGGTCTTCACCGCCCCGACGATCGATCGCGCCCGGCTCGAAACACTGCGCGCCGATCACCTGAAGATCTTCGACGAGGCTTCGCGCCGCTGCGCCACGGCGCTCGCTGACGCGGCGGACGTGTTGACGCCGGCACAGCGCCAGAAACTCGCCCAGCAGATGGAAAAACGCCGCGAGCACAGGATGCATTGAGGGCAATATTGCGGCAATGAGTCACCGCATTTTGCTGGTCGATGACGATGCCCGCCTCGCCACGATGGTTGCCGACTATCTCGGCGAGGCGGGGTTGCCCACGACCCGCGTCGGCACCGGTGCCGAAGCGCAGCGCTTGCTGAAAACCGATTCCTTCGACGCATTGATCCTCGACCTCACGCTGCCCGACATGGACGGCCTCGATCTGTGCCGCCGCATCCGGGCTGAATCGATGCTGCCCGTACTCATGTTGACCGCGCGCGGCGATCCGCTCGACCGCGTGGTCGGTCTCGAGCTCGGCGCCGATGACTATCTACCAAAACCATTCGAGCCGCGCGAGCTGCTGGCGCGCATCAAGGCCATCCTGCGGCGAGGCAAGGGTGGCGGCAACGCCGACGTGATGCGTTTCGGCCGGCTCGAAATCGATCGCGGCGCGCGTGTCGCCCGTGTCGATGGCGAGACGCGCGCGTTGACGGGCTTCCAGTTCACGCTGCTGCTGGCGCTGGCAGAACGTGCCGGGCGTGTGTTGTCGCGCGACGCGTTGATGGAGCTCACCAAGGGCGGCGCGCTCGAGGAATTCGACCGCTCGATCGACGTGCACATCTCGCGGCTGCGTGCGGCCATCGAAGACGATCCCAAAAATCCGCGTCGCATCCTCACGCTGCGCGGCGCGGGTTATCTGTTCGCCAAAGAGCAGGACCGCTAGATGCGCCGCCTGTACATGCAATTCTATTTCTCGATCCTGATCACCATCGCCGTGTTCATGTGCGCGGTGGGTGCGTTCTGGCACCTGTCGACGCCGCCGCGCAGCGATGTGTGGGGCGTCGAAGGTGCGAGCGAACTGGCGCGCTTGCTGCTGCCGCCCGAGGTGGACGCTGCGCGCGACGAGCGGGTGTTGAATACCCTGAGCAAGCAGTTCGATTCCGACGTCAGCCTGTTCGGCGCCGCGGGACAACCCCTCGTCATCGTCGGGCGCCCGCCGACCCTGCCGCGCGACGCGTGGCCCAAGAACTCCGGCTGGAGTTTTGTGCACGGTGGTCCGCAGTGGATTCTGCGGCTCGACGACGGCCGCGCGCTGCTGGTTCGTCCGCGCCATTTCCCGCGGCACGGCCCCGGCATAACCCTCGTGCTGGTCGCGATCGGTCTGGCGTTCGCGCTCGGTGCCTATCCGATCGCGCGCCGGCTGACCCGCCGTGTCGAGCGGCTGCAGCGCGGCGTCGAGCAATTGGGCGCCGGCAATCTCGGCACCCGTGTGGCCGTCGAAGGCCGCGACGAAGTGGCGGCGCTGGCACGCAGCTTCAACACGTCGGCCGCGCGTATCGAAACTCTGGTCGAGACGCAGAAGCAGCTGCTCGCGAATTGCTCGCACGAGTTGCGTACGCCGCTGGCGCGTATCCGCATGGCCATCGAACGAATGACGACGAATCCGAGCGCGGCATTGCGCGACGAACTGGCGCGCAGCATCGCCGAACTCGACGGGCTCATCGACGAACTACTGTTGATGAGCCGGCTCAACGCGCTCAGCGCGCCGGAGCGCGCGGAGCCCGTCGATCTGTTGGCGCTGGCCGCCGAAGAGTCGGCGTATTTCAACGTCACGGCGGCCGGCGCGCCCGTCATCGTTCAGGGTGATGCGCGCCTGTTGCGTCGGATGCTCCGCAATCTGCTGGCCAATGCCGCGCAGCATGCGGGCGGCGCCACACGTGTCGAGGTTTCCGCCGACACCGGCGGCGCGCGCCTTTTGGTCGAAGATCGCGGCCCCGGCATTCCCGCGGCGGAACGCGAGCGCATTTTCGAGCCGTTTTTCAGATCTTCCGGGGCCAGTGGCGAGGCCGCGACGGCAGGTTCCGGCCTCGGACTTTCGATCGTGCGACAGGTGGCGCGTGCGCACGGCGGCGATGTCCAGCACTCCGATCTGGACGGCGGCGGCAGCCGTTTCGTCGTCACGCTGCGGTGTTAAGCTTCCGCGCCGCGCCGCCTTCCCGGCGCAGAGGCTTTTATGACAAGAACCGGATTGCTGATCGCATTCGCCATCATGCCGCTCGCGGCGCTGGCCGCGCCGCCCGCCGAAGGTCCGGAGTGGCACTCGCTCTTCAACGGCAAGGATCTGTCCGGCTGGACGATCAAGATCGCCCGACATCCGATCAACGACAACTACCGGGACACCTTTCGTGTCGAGGACGGCATCATCAAGGTGGCGTACGACAAGTACGACAAGTTCGATGAGCAGTTCGGGCATCTGTATTCGAATCAGGCGTATTCGCGCTACATCCTGCGGCTCGAATACAAGATCACCGGCAAGGCGATCGCGGATTCCCCGCCCTGGGCGAAGCTCAACAGCGGCGTGATGATCCACTCGCAGTCGCCGTTGACGATGGAGCTCAACCAGCTCTGGCCCGCGAGCATGGAATTCCAGTTCCTCGCCGCCGGGTCGTCGGCCGGCAAACAAACCGGCAACGTCTGCACGCCGGGCACCAATCTCGAGATGAAGGGCAAACTGCTCACCGATCACATCATCGATTCGTCCGCGCCGATGCCGGCGCTCGACGAGTGGGTCAATGTCGAAGTCGAAGTGCATGGCAACGATGAGGTGATTCATCGTGTCAACGGCGTAGAGGTGCTGCGCTATCAGCATCCACAGCTCGATCCGAAGGAAGACAGCGCGCAGAAGCTGATGGCGGCGGGTGCGCCGCTGCAGATTTCGTTCGGACACATCGCGCTGCAGGCGGAGAGCCAGCCGACCTGGTTCCGCAATATCAGAATCAAACAGCTCGACCAGTAGGCGGCTCGGCTCGATGTCCCACGTTTCCTGGCAACGGGAGCTTTCTCGCGCCATCACGAATCCGGCCGAGCTTTTGTCGGCGCTGGGGCTCGGCACCGAACTGCTCGAACCCGCGCGCGCCGCCGGGAAAACTTTCGGCCTGCGCGTCACGCACAGCTATCTATCACGCATGCGTCACGGCGACATTCACGATCCGCTGCTGCGCCAGGTGCTGCCGCTGGGCGACGAGCTGATCGACGTGCCGGGCTACGAATCCGACCCGCTGCATGAAAGCGCCGCTACGCGCGCGCCAAACCTGCTGCAGAAATATACCGGCCGGGCGCTGCTCATAACGACCCAGGCGTGCGCGATTCATTGCCGCTACTGTTTCCGCCGCGAATTTCCGTATGCCGGGCAGAGTGAAGGCGGGCAAGGTGAGTCTGGCCGCTGGACCGCCGCACTGCGCGCCATCGGTGCAGACCCGTCCATGGAAGAGGTGATCCTGAGCGGTGGCGATCCGCTGTCACTCAGCGATGCGCGCCTGACTGCGCTCACCGATTCCCTCGCGGCGATCCCGCATGTGCGGCGCATACGCGTGCACACCCGTCAGCCGGTCGTGTTGCCGGCGCGCGTCGATGCGGGGTTGTCAGCCTGGCTGCGCGGAATCAGCAAACCCGTGGTCATCGTCATCCACGTCAACCATCCGAACGAGATCGACGCCGAAGTGCGCGTGGCCTGTGCGGCGTTGCGCGCCGCGGGCGCGACGCTGCTGAATCAGTCCGTGCTGCTGCGGGGGGTCAACGACAATGTCGATACCCTGCAGGAGTTGTCGTGTGTATTGATGGACGCGGGCGTGCTGCCTTACTACCTGCATCTGCCCGATCGCGTGCGCGGCACGGCCCACTTCGAAGTCGGGGAAAAGACCGCCTTGGGCCTCATCGCGGCGCTGCAGGCGCGGCTGTCCGGATATCTCGTGCCGAGATTGGTGCGCGAGCTGCCGGGAGCGGTTTCCAAGACCGCCATAACTCCCGGGTTTTCATCGACTTGAGACAGACGGCCAAGGAATGGCCCCGACCTCCCGTCTAATGGATGACTTCCAGAAAAATGACAGCGGATGGATGACCAGTCGTTAATCCGAAAGGCTCAGGGTGGGGATGCGAATTCCTTCGCCGAGCTATTGGATTTGCACTACGACACGATCTACCGGTTCGCCTGGAAGTGGTGCGGCCACAAGGCGAACGCCGAGGACATCGCGCAGCTTGCCTGCATCAAGCTCGCGTCGAGTCTCAAGCAGTTCCGGTTCCAGTCGGCGTTCACGAGCTGGCTGTACCGCCTCGTGATCAGCTGCGCGCAGGACTGGCAACGCAGCCAGGCGCGTCATGATCATGACGAGATGCCCGCGGTGGAACACGCGGGCGAGTTCTCGCCGGCCGAAGACCGCATCTATCTCACGCAATTGCTCGAGCGCTTAAGTGAGCTCGGCGAAGGCATGAAGGAAACCGCGCTGCTGGTGCACGCGGAGGGCATGAGCCACGCGGAAGCGGGTGTCGTGCTCGGAGTTTCGGAATCCACGATTTCCTGGCGGCTTCACACGATTCGCAAACACATGAGCAAGAGTGAAGCGCGCACGAGCGGCAGCCTATGAAACCCAAGTCTTACGAAACTTTGCTCAAGGAAACCGCGCCGCCGGCGCCGGACGGCCAGGCGCGGGTGCTCGCCAAGCGGGCGGCGCTGGCGGAGTTCGCGCGTGTCAACGCCGACGAGGTCGCGCCCGAGAAAATCGAAACCGGATTTTTCCAAGGTTTGTTAGGGGCGTTGCGTCTATCCCGTGATCACAAGTCACATGGGAGCGATGTCATGGGTTGGAACGCCAGGTCGAAAATGTTTGCCGGTGCCGCGAGCGTCTGTCTCGCCGTCGTCGGTTTTGCGGTCGTGTGGCCGATGATCAGGGACGGAAATTCCACGCGCTTGCTCGAGAAGGAGCCGACCGGGTTGTTGGTCCCGGAGCCCGTGCGTTCCGAAACCGGTGAGGCCGCCGCTACGGCATCGCCAACGCAGCCGATCGAAACGCCGGTTTCAAATGCACAGGCCAAAATTGAAGAGCAGAAGGCCGCGTCGCGCGTGGATATCAAGGTGCCGGAACGCGATAGCCTGGCTGCCGACAGGAAAAAAGAGGATGAGGAACTTGTGCCGTCTCAGGTCGTCCAGCTCGGCCGGGACGAAGTTAGCCGGCAGGTGTCGCAGAAGGACGCGAGCATCGTCGACTCGATTACCGCGCAGGACATCGCAAAATTGCCGGACAGCTCGGCTTCCGAAGCGCTGCAGCGATTGCCGCCGGGGTCCGTCAACGGGGCTTCATCCCCGGCGCCGACAGCCGCTCAGCCATCAGAGGGCGACGATCAATTGCAAGAGGTGATCACGACCGGCCGGCGTGCGGACAGGCGCGCCGTCAGTCCTCACAAGGGTGTGGGCGCGCCAAAGGTGAATAGCGGCGGTTCTGTCGCGGGACTGTTCTATTCCCCTGTTGCCAATGAGCCGGCCCCGGCCTTGCCGCCGCCCGAAGGCCGCGACAAATTCGAGCACTTCGATTCGAACGCGGTGAAGCAGGTGGCCGACGATCCGGTCTCCACCTTCTCGGCGGACGTCGATACATCGTCATACAGCTTCATCCGCAAGCAGCTCAATGCGGGAGTGTTGCCGCAGAAAGACGCGGTGCGCGCCGAGGAAATGATCAACTACTTCGATTACTCCTGGCCCGCCGCGGAGTCGCGCGAGCGCCCGTTCCGCCCCACCGTGGTAGTGAGCGATTCTCCCTGGGGCAAGGGCCGCAAGCTGGTCCACATCGGCATCAAGGGTTATGAGCTCGATGCGCGTCAGCGTCCGGATGCGAACCTGGTGATGCTGCTCGACGTGAGCGGTTCGATGTCGTCGCCCGACAAGTTGCCCCTGGTGAAGGAATCCATGCGGCTGATGGTCAACGGCCTAAAACCCACCGACACCGTGGCGATCGTCGTGTATGCCGGGGCGGCCGGCACGGTGTTGCCGCCGACGCGGGTGGGTGAGAAGGAAAAAATCCTGGCCGCGCTCGACAGCCTTCAATCCGGCGGTTCGACCGCGGGCGCCGAGGGAATCGAGCTCGCCTACCAACTCGCCGAACGCTCGTTCCGCAAGGAAGGCGTCAACCGCATCCTGTTGTGCACCGACGGCGACTTCAACGTCGGCATCGACAATACGAACGAGCTCAAGGGTTTCGTCGAGCGCAAACGCGAGAAGGGGATTTTCCTGTCGGTGCTCGGCTTCGGCCAGGGCAACTACCGGGATGAGCTCGCACAGGCGCTGGCGCAGAACGGCAACGGTGTCGCGGCATATATCGACACGTTGAGCGAAGCGCAGAAGGTGCTGGTGCAGGAAGCGGGTTCATCGCTGTTCACGATCGCGAAAGACGTGAAGCTGCAGGTGGAGTTCAACCCGTCGACCGTCGCCGAATACCGTCTCGTGGGTTACGAGACCCGCGCGCTCAAGCGTGAGGATTTCAACAATGACGCGGTGGATGCGGGCGATGTGGGCTCGGGCCACAGCGTCACGGCCATCTACGAGATCACGCCGGTGGGTGCCGAGGCGCGAATGGTCGAGCCGAATCGCTACTCGAAGAAGTCGGAGAAGCCGGCGGTTGCGACGAGTAATGCCGGTGAATACGGCTTCCTCAAGATCCGCTACAAACTACCCGAGAGCAGCAAGTCACAGCTCATCGAGCAGCCGATCCGTATCGGCGCGGACAATCACGCAGGCGCGATCGCGCGTGACGTGCAGTTCTCGACGGCGGTGGCCGGTTTCGCGCAACTGCTGCGCGGCGGCCAGTACACCGGCACGCTGAGCTTCGATGACGTGATCAAGCAGGGCCTGGCCGCGCGCGGCGACGATCCGTTCGGTTATCGCAACGAATTCGTGCAGTTGGTGCGCCGTGCGCAGAGCGCGCGCGGCATGTAGGCCTCGCTACTTCTGCGTCTTGACCTTGAAGCCCGCTGGAATGTCGAACACATCGGCGGGCAGTTCCCCGACGGCTATCTTCGTGACCGTCGTGCGGATGTCGCTCGCGGCGAGTTTCGCCATCATGCCGGCCATCGGCCCGTCGCCTGATGCAGTGACGGTGACGTGGCTCTCGAGTGCCATGCCGGCCTCCGCCATTTTCCTCGTCAGGGCGGCATAAGCCTTCGCCTGCGCCGCTCCGGTTGGAGTCTTGGCGGTACGTGGATCGCCGAAGATGAAGCCGGAATCCGCGGCGGCCCGGTAGAAGGCCTGGTAGTCGGCGAGGCCGGGCACCGTCGTGCCGAGACACACAGTTCCCGACATCACCATCACGAGGTCCATGCCCTCGCCGGTCTTGCCCGTCGGGCTGAACGGGATCGAAACCTTCACGTCGTGCACGGTGCAGGGATATCCCGCGATCGATTTGATCAGCGAAGTCTTTGTCAGCGTCGCCTCGATCGAACCCGCGCCGACCTTCGAAATTTCTTCGGCGATCGAGGCGAGCGGAGTAACCGTCGCGGACTTCTTTTTCGCGTCGACGTCGACGAAGCGCAGGTTGTCGATATCGATGATCAGCGCCTGGGGTTTGCCCAGAAGAATCTGGTCGCTGCGCTGGCGTTTTCCCTTTATCTGGGTCGTGGCCTCGCCACCGACGTTGATGAACGAAGCCTTGCCGGTAGTCGTGGTGGTGACGGTGACATCGGCCCGCGCGCTTGCCGCGCAACCGAGCGAAAAGACCAGCAGCGCGATTTTGTTAGTCGACATATCTTCGGCTCCCCCGATGAGTTCATGCCGGCACCGGCGGCGGCATTTATAACTCACCAGGCACCGGAGCTGAATGTCTCGGGGCGCCGACAGACCGCGAGACTGGTTCCAGGGCTGCGGGTCGGGCTCCGGGGCGGAATTACTAACTACCGGCCGCGGGCGCGCACATCGGGCTGATCAAGGTGAGGTCTCTGGTGCAGGTGTCGGCGCCTGTGGCGCAAAGCGGGTCTGCCGGAAGCGCTCACATAACGTGCGTTTGAAATCCGGCGCCCTGCGCTGGCCCGATTTCACGCGGCAGTCGACCGCCACCCCGGCCGCGTCGCTGTCGATTTCGAAGACGATCCTCCCGCCGAGCGCTCCAGAAACCATCCCGATATAGAAGAGTCCTTGCAAATAAGAATGTTTCTCATGTAGCGTGCGCGCTCATTCTCGCAAGGACTCCTGAATGTTCAGTCGAAAAGCGCAGCGCTGATGGATCCGCGCCGCCGGATGATGCTGTATCGAACGATGCACCAATGGCACTGGATCAGTGCCGGTGTCTGCCTGGCCGCGCTGCTGTTGTTCAGCATCACCGGGGTCACGCTCAACCACGCGGACGCGATCAGCGCGCAGCCGCGGGTGGACAAACACGAGGCGCGGTTGCCGGAAGGCTTGCGCGCGCAGCTCGCCGGGGAGCACGCCGCGGCGGACGCGGCGCCCGCGGAAATCACGGACTGGATAGAACGGGAATTCAACTTGTCCACGCGTGATGCGGCGGCCGAATGGTCGGACGAGGAGCTCTATCTATCGGCGCCCGGGCCCGGCCGTGATGCGTGGCTGTCCATCGACCGGGAAACGGGCGCGGCGAAATCGGAAGCCACGGATCGCGGCTGGGTGGCGTATTTCAACGACCTGCACAAGGGCCGCAATACCGGCCTCGTGTGGATGGTGTTCATCGACGTGGTCGCGGCTGCCTGCCTGTTTTTTTCCATCACCGGCCTGGTGCTGCTCGTGATCCAGGCGAAACAGCGCAAGTCGACGTGGCCACTGGTCTTGGGCGGCATGACCATCGTTGTGGCACTGATGATCTTCTTCGCACATTAAATAGTTAGTCGGAGCATACGAATGACCGGAAGAACTGGAATCGCCGTCGGCTGGCTCACCGCTGTGACGCTCGCGCTCGGCGCCGCGGCCACGCCCGCAGCGGAGATCGAGCTGACCGTGGAGATCCCCACGTTGCCCGTGGCGGAATATCACCGCCCGTATGTGGCCATCTGGATCGAAGGCGCGGATCAGACCATCGCCGCCAACCTGGCCGTCTGGTACCAGACGCGCGGCGATCACACCAAGTGGCTGCCGGACCTGCGCCAGTGGTGGCGTCGCGGTGGCCGCGATGTGAAGGTCCCGGTCGATGGGTTGACGGGCGCGACGCGTCCGGTCGGCCAGCACATACTCAAGTTCGACGCGGCGGCCGAGCCGTTGGCCAAACTCGCGCCGGGAAAATACCAGCTGGTGGTCGAGGCGGTGCGTGAAGTCGGCGGACGCGAAGCCGTGCGTATTCCCTTCGAGTGGCCCATCAAGGGCGCGAAGCAGGGCGCCGCGCAGGGCACCAAGGAACTCGGCGCCGTCGCGCTGAAGCTGAATCCGTGAACGCCGTACTAGTCAGTCGGGGATCCAACATGAAAACGAAGCTGGCGGGAATGACGCTGTTGTTACTGGCGGCCGCGCCGGGCGTGAGTCTCGCCGCGCGCGCCTGGTTGCTGCCGTCGCAGACGGTGCTGGCGCGCTCAGGCGGCTGGGTCACGGTGGATGCGGCCATGGCGGACGACCTGTTCTCGTTCAACCAGGGTGCGATGCCGGTGGATTCCCTGGTGGTAACGGCTCCGGATGGTCAGCCGGTCGCCGGGCAAAACATCGCCACGGGCAAGACCCGCAGCAGCGTGGATCTGGAATTGCGGCAGCCTGGGACCTATCGGGTCGCGGTCGCGGACGACATGGTCATGGCGCGCTGGGAAGAAGCGGGCAAGCCGAAGCGCTGGCGCGGCGCGCCGGCGGAGATGGCCACGGGCATTCCGGCCGACGCCCAGAAGCTCGAGGTTCAGCAGATGCAACGGCGCGTCGAAACTTTCGTCAGCGTCGGCACGCCGTCCGTGCTTAAAGGCAGCGGCGCAGGGTTGGAGCTGGTGCCCACGACTCACCCCAATGATCTCTATGCCGGTGAAACGGCGCAGTTCCGCTTCATGCTCGACGGCAAACCGGCGAAAGACCTCGAAGTGGAGATCATTGCGGGCGGCACGCGATATCGCGACTCGCCCAACGAGATGCGGCTGAAGACTGGCCAGGACGGTGTGATCAGCGTGAAGTGGCCCGCGGCCGGCATGTACTGGATCGATGCGTCGGTCGAAGACGAAAATGCGACCGTGCCGAAAGTCGCGAAGCGCCGCGCCTCGTACAACGCCACTGTCGAAGTGCTGACTCAGTAGTTTGGTGCGACCGCTCTTTGCCGCGGCCTGCCTGCTGCTCGCAGGCTGTCAGACGATCACGCCGCGTGAGACGCTGCTCCAGGGCGAGACGATGGGCAGCGCCTGGACCGTGAAAATCGCGGGCGAACTGCCGGCGTCGGCGGCGCAGTTGCAGGCGGGCGCGCAGGCGCGCTTCGAGGCGGTCAACCAGGCGCTGAGCACGTATCGCCCGGCGTCCGCGCTGAGCCAGTTCAACGCCATCGAGTCCGGCGAATGGGTGCAGATCGATGCCGAGCTCGGCGCGGTTCTGGCCTATGCGCTGACCCTGGCACAACGCAGTGACGGCGCCTACGACGTCACGGTCGGGTCGCTGGTGAACCTGTGGGGCTTTGGCCCCGATCCCGCGAAAAACAGCGTGCCTGATGCTGCGGCCATCGCCGCGGCGCGCAGCCGCGTGGGATGGCGCAAGGTCGAGGTGGATGCCACGCTGTCCCGAGCGCGCAAGGCGCCGGGCGTGCGCGTGGATCTGTCGTCGCTCGGCAAGGGGCGCGGCGTCGACCGCGTCGCCGAATACCTCGATTCGGCCGGTGTCTCTAACTACCTGATAGACCTGTCCGGCAAGCTGCGGGCGCATGGCCGTAACGCGGCCAGTCAGCCGTGGCGCGTGGCGGTCGAACAACCCGGCGCCGACAACGCGGCCAGCGGCTTGCCTGCGTCGATCCCGCTGCGCGATGCGAGCGTGGCGACCGCCGGCGACTACCGGCGCTACTTCGAAGTGGCTGGCCGGCACTACTCGCACATCGTCGATCCGCGCACGGGTTATCCCGTGAACCACGCGACCGCGTCGGCGACCGCCATTGGCGCGACATGTATGGAGGCCGATGCGCTGGCCACCGTGTTCATGGTCATGCCGCCCGACGCCGCGCTGCGGCTGGCGGATGAGATGCACATTGCCGCGTTGCTCATTGGCGGGGTTGAGTCCAACGAGCTCACGCCCAGCGCTGCCTGGCATCCCTGACGGGGATTGTAGGCGAGCGCTGGCCCGGGCCCGGGTCCTGCGCCGACAAACGTGGCTGCTTGTTAGGCCGGCGGCGGGTGCAAAATCACGCAGTGAGCAAGTCACGCACGCTCTGGCAGATATTGAAGGGCACGACGGACAACTGGCTCGAGGATCAGGCCTCGAGCATCAGCGCCGCGCTGGCTTTCTATTGCGCGTTCTCGCTGGCGCCGCTGCTCATCATCATCGTGTCGATCGCCGGGTGGATAGTCGGCGGCGATCTGGCGTATTCGTATGTCGGCAACCAGCTGACGATGTTGTTCGGCAAACCGAGCGCCACCCTGATCCTCGAGGCGATGAAGGGCGCAAAAACGACCGACGGTGCGTGGGCCACGGCGGTGAGCGTGATCATGTTGCTGATCGGTGCGAGCACCGTCTTCGCGGCGCTCGAGAGCGCCCTGCAACAGGTCTGGGGTGGCCGCGATGCGCTGCAGCGCAACTGGCGTGCCTCGGTGCGCGCGCGGCTGATTTCCTTCGGCTTCATCCTGGCGATAGGTTTCCTGCTGCTGGTGTCGTTGACCTTGACGACCGCGCTGGCCGCGCTGCGCGGATATGCGCTGCGGCACTTCGAGGGAGTGGTCGGCCTGTTCGCCTCGGTCGACCTCCTGCTGTCGATCGGCCTCG
This sequence comes from Pseudomonadota bacterium, assembly GCA_039931065.1. Lineage (GTDB taxonomy): Bacteria > Pseudomonadota > Gammaproteobacteria > Steroidobacterales > Steroidobacteraceae > CADEED01. The sequence continues at coordinate 164,716 of JBDTSP010000001.1, forward strand.
GTACCGGGCTGGTCGCGTTGATGTACCGCTATCTACCGGAGAAGCGGCTGGCGTGGCGTCATGTACTCACCGGCGCGCTGGTCACGGCGATATTGTTCCATCTCGGCCGCTGGGGTATCGGCCTGTACCTCGGGCGCGCGACGCAACCGACCGCCTACGGCGCCGCGGCGTCATTCGCGGCGTTGTTGTTGTGGCTGTATTACTCGGCGCAGATTTTCCTGTTCGGCGCGGAGTTCACCGCCTGCCTCGGACAATCGCGCACGCCGCCGCCGCTCGCACCAAAGCCGCGCGGTTAGCGTCGCAGGATGCTGAATTTTCCGAAGGCGACGCCGATCTCCCAGCCTTCGCCGGTGCCGCTCAATGCCAGCGAGACTTCACCCTTGGTGACGACCTGGCCTTTGGCCGCCTTGACCGCGCCCGCCTGTGCTTCGGCACTGGCGTAGCTGCCCAGCACATCGCGGATATTGTTGACGCCGGCGAACTGGCCGTTGCCATTCTTGATGGTCGATTTGCCCACCGAAGGACCGCCGCCGCGAGCTTCGAGACGCACGCGCATCGATTGTCCGTTACTGCAGGTGATCGTCCCCGTGCCGCTCGAGCGCTTGTAGAATGCGGCCCACCCGCTGATGGTGAATTTCATGTTGCAGTCGAGGCTGCCGGCCTGCACGGCGCCACTCAGGGTCGACGCGGCGATGAGAACGATGACCGAAAGCCGGCGGGCCCAGTCCGGACGAATGATTTTGTTCATGGCGCGCAACCTACGCGCGGCCGAAGGGGATAGCAAGATGATGCAGGTTCCCATCAAGCGGGCGATCGAGCGCGTGCCCGGCGGCATGATGGTGGTGCCACTGTTGTGCGGCGCCTGCTTCGCGACCTTCTTCGCGGGTACCGCGCAATTCTTCGGCTCGTTCACCGGTGCGCTGTTCACGGGCGCGTTGCCGATCCTGGCGGTGTTCTTCGTGTGCACCGGGGCCAGCATCGACTTCAAGGCAACCCCGTACATCCTCAAGAAAGGCGGCAGCCTGTTCGCGGTCAAGGTCGCCATCGGCATCTTGTTAGGGCTGGTGTTCGGGCGGCCGCTGGGCGAGGCGCCGGTCGGCGCGGGTGTGTTCGCCGGCATCTCGACGCTCGCCATCGTCGTCGCGATGAACGACACCAACGGCGGCTTGTACATGGCGTTGATGGGCCAATACGGCCATCCTCGCGACGTGGGCGCCTACACCGTGATGTCGCTCGAATCCGGGCCGTTCCTCACGATGGTGACGCTGGGCGTCGCCGGGCTGTCGGCATTTCCGTGGCCCACGCTGGTGGGCGGCATCCTGCCACTGCTGTTCGGAATGCTCATCGGCAACCTCGATCGCGAGATGCGCGAGTTCCTGAGTCGCGCGATTCCCGTGATGATTCCGTTCTTCGCCTTCGCGCTCGGTGCCAATCTCGATCTTGCCAGGGTGTGGCAGGCCGGGTTGTTAGGGCTGTGCCTCGGCGTCGCCGTGGTGATCGTCACCGGCATTCCGTTGTTCTTCGTCGACCGGCTGACGGGTGGTAGTGGAGTGGCGGGGGTTGCCGCGGCTTCGACCGCCGGCAACGCGGTGGCCGTGCCGGCGATCATCGCGAGCGCGAACCCGGCGTACGCCGGGGCGGCGGCGCAAGCCACGATCCTCGTAGCCGCCTGTGTCGTGGTCACCGCGATCCTGGTGCCGCTCGTCACCGCCTGGACCGCGCGCCGCGTGGGCATGGTCAAGTAGATGGGAGAGACCTGGCTCATCCTCGCTGACGATCTCACTGGCGCCGCGGATGCGGCGATCGGCTTTGCGCGGCGCGGCCAGCACACCGAGCTGACCTGGGGTGAACCTTTCGCCGCCGATCTCGGCGACGCCAGCGTGCTTGGCTACGATTGCGACAGCCGGCGCCTCGGCGCGGACGATGCGGCTGCGGCACAACGAGCGGCCGCGGCGCGTTGCCTGCAACGCGGCCCGTTCTCCATGTTGTACAAGAAGATAGATTCGACGCTGCGCGGGCAACCGGCCGCCGAGATTGCCGCTTTGTGCGGAAACCTGCCCGCGCCGTTCGAACGTGCCTTCGGCATTTTTGCCCCCGCCAATCCAGCCGTGGGCCGCACCACACTCGATGGCCGCGTGGTGGTGAATGGCGAGCCGCTTGAATCCACCGAAACCTGGCGTCGCGAACATACATACCCGGACGCGGATCTGGTCGCGATCATCGAAAGCGCTGCGCTGCGCGCCATCAAACTACCGTTGGCGCAGGTGCGGGCCGGTGGCAAGGCGCTGTACGCGGCATTGGCCGCGGCCGGAGCTGCGGTGGCGGATACCCATGGCACGATCCTGATCTGCGACGCGGAAACGGATGAAGATCTCGAGCGGATCGCCGACGCGGCACGCGCCCATGGCGGGCCGAAATTCTTCATCGGCACCGCCGGGTTCGCCAACGCGCTGGCGCGGGGCCTGGCGCCAGCCGAGCGGCAGACCGTTGCGATTGCGCCGTCGCGACATGGCGCACTGGTCGTGGTCGGCTCCCTCGCCAGTATCGCGCGCGCCGCGGCGCGCGAGCTCGCGGCCGCGAGCGGCGTGCGCCACGTATTGTTCACGGCGGAGATCCTGTTGGGTGCGGATGCGCGGACCCGGACCAGCATGGCCCTCGATATCCGCGCCGCCCTTGATCGTGGCATCGACGTGCTGGTCGAAATGCCGCTCGACGAAGAACCCGATCTTTCCATCGGCCCAGCGCTGGTTCGCGCGCTCGCGATCTGTCTCGCGCCGGCGTTGTCACGCATGAGTGGCCTCGTCGCGACGGGCGGAGAAACCGCCGCGGCGTTGTTGAGGCAATGTTACGTTGGACAGGTTCGATTGCTGGACGAGTTGGAAGCGGGGATGTCGCTGGGTCTCATGGCGCGTGACAACGGCGTGCCGATCATCACCAAACCGGGCGCTTTCGGTGATCCACACAGCCTCATTCGTGCGCTCGACAGACTTCGTTCGATTCGACAGACGGGAAAAGTCGCATGACCCTTTCGAGCGGAATTCTGCCAACCATTGCGATAACGATGGGTGATGCCGCCGGCATCGGTCCCGAAATCATCATGAAGGCGCTGGCGTCGGCGGACGTGCGCGCGATGTGTAATCCACTGGTGATCGGCGATGGCGAACGCCTGCGTCGCGCGGGTGAACTGGTCGGCACACATCTGAAGATCGAAAGTCTCGACGATCCAAAGGAAGCTGCCTATCACCACGGCAACGTGGAGTGCATAGACCTCGCCAACATTCCGGAAGACCTGCCTTTCGGCAAGAGGTCCGCGATTGCCGGCGAAGCGGCGTATCGCTACATCGAGCGCGCGGTGCGAATCGTGGAGTCGGGCGGCGCGCAGGCCATCTGCACCGCGCCGCTCAGCAAGGAAGCGTTACACGCCGCCGGGCACAAATATCCCGGTCACACCGAGTTGCTGGCGGCGCTCACCAACACGCCCGAAGTATCGATGATGCTGGTGGCTCCGAAGCTGCGCGTGATCCACGTGACGACTCACATGGGGTTGCTGGACGCCATCGAGCGCATCGACGCGCCGCTGGTCGAGCGCGTCATCGCGCGCGGGCACGACACTCTGGTGCGCGCAGGGATCACGCAGCCGCGCATCGGTGTGTGCGGCATCAATCCGCACGCGGGCGAAAATGGCTTGTTCGGCCGTGGCGAAGAGGCGGTCAAAATCGATCCCGCGGTTGCGAACTGCCGTGCGCGAGGCTGGGATGTGAAGGGACCATTACCCGCGGACACGTTGTTCTTTCTCGCGGCGCGCGGCGACTACGACATCGTCGTCGCGATGTATCACGACCAGGGTCACGGTCCCATCAAGGTGATGGGACTCGAAGCCGGCGTGAACATCACCGTTGGTCTGCCCGTGGTGCGCACGTCCGTCGACCACGGTACCGCGTTCGATATCGCCGGCAAGGGTGTCGCCGACGAGCGCAGCCTCATCGAGGCATTGCGCCAGGCCGCGGAGCTCGCGCCGAAGTAGCGCCTCGTCTTCCAATACGAAGTCGACCAGTTGGGCGGCGGCATGCAGGGGACGCTGAATCTCTGCTACTGCGTCGCGCAGGACATCAACAGCGGGTTCTGTCAGCCCGTGCGTCGCAAACGTGCGTACGGTACGTTTTGTGGCGCCGACAAGGCCGAAGTGTTCATCGGTGCGAACCACTCCGACCAATCGATCATCCGATCTGGCCGCCAGCACAGGCTGGCGCCTTTCGCGCAGCCCGACCGGCAAGCGCAATTCAAGGGCTCACTACACCGTCGCTCTGCGCATGCGGTTTGCGATTGCGCGCGGAAATTCGTTGTTAGCGTTATCACAAGTTCTTGCGCGCAAGCGTCGGTAAGCTTCGCAATGACACCGATTTCCGCCGTGATAACCCCGAAAGTGTGCTAAAAAACGCGCCTGTTTGATCGATGATGATCAGTAGTGACCGATTGCAACCGCTACCAATTGATACGGTCCGAGCGATTTCAGAGGCCCTCAGAGGCTTCGACGAGTCCGAGAAGTGCACCTTGTCCGCGCTCTGTGTGCTTTTCGACATCGGAGCGCAGTCAGCACCCTTCGCTGACTGCGCTCCACCTTCCCGCGCTGATGTGGAACCGCGGCGAAGGCAGTCTGCGGTCAGGGTCGGCGGACGAGAATGTCGCGCGTGACGTTGCGAACGTCGTTGGCGCCGGTGAGCGCGAGGCTCACGGCCAGTTCCTTGCGGATGATATCGAGTGCGAGTGATACGCCGGCTTCACCGCGCGCGGCGAGCGCGTAGAGAAATGCCTTGCCCATGAGGCAGCCCTTGGCGCCGAGGGCGAGAGCCTTGAGAACATCCTGGCCGGTGCGCACGCCGCCATCGAACAAGACATCGCATCGGCCGGCGACGGCATCGACGACTTCGGGAAGCGCGGAAATGGTCGATCGCGCGCCGTCGAGCTGACGGCCGCCGTGGTTCGAAACAACCATGGCATCGACGCCGTGTTCGCAGGCGAGCCGAGCATCTTCGGCGTCGAGGATGCCCTTGATGATGATCTTGCGCGGCCATTGTTCGCGCAGCCAGGCGAGATCTTTCCAGGTGACGGTGGGATCGAACTGCTGCGAGATCCATTCGGAAAGTGTCTTGAGGCCACCGGTGCCTTTCATGCGGGCTTCGAGGTTGCCGAAAGTGCGGCGCCTGCCGGTGAGCACCTTGAACGCCCAGCTGGGGCGCATCGCAACCTCGAACATGTTCTTGAGCGTGAGTCTGGGCGGAATCGACAGGCCGTTTTTCGGGTCGCGGCGCCGCAGGCCCTGCACCGGCATGTCGACGGTGAGCATGATGGCCGAACAGTTGGCGACCTTGGCGCGCTCGAGCAACTCCTGGTTGAAGCTGCGATCGCGCATCAGGTAGACCTGAAACCAGAAGGGCTTTTGTACCGCGCCGCGCACGTCTTCGATCGAGCAGATGGACATCGTGCTCAGGCAGAACGGCACGCCGAAGGCCTGCGCGGCACGCGCGCCCAGCATCTCGCCATTCGCGTGAAAGAGACCAGTGAGGCCGGTCGGACCGATGCCGAGCGGAATGGACCAGTCCTCGCCGAGGATATTCGTGGCGAGCTGCTGCTTCGACACGTCGATCATGACGCGCTGGCGCAGCTCGATGGCCTGAAGGTCGGCAAGGTTGCGATTGAAGGTGACTTCATCGTACGAGCCGCGATCGGCGTAGTCGAAGATGGCGCGCGGCACGCGCCGGCGCGCGAGCTCACGAAGATCGGCGATGCTGTTGATGACCATTAATGAGTATGGGGACAGCCCCCGTTTCCTAGCAAAAGGGGTCAGGCCACTACGCGCCTCGCTCGAAAGTTAGTGCCAAGAGCAATGAGGACTGACCCCTTTTGCTAGGAAACGGGGGCTGCCCCCATTCCTAGACTATGCCACCACCGAGGCTTTGTTTGCCCGGCCGATTTTGCCCGCATTTCGTCCGATAACCGCTGGCGCGATACGCCGCGACCGGATCGATCGCCGCGCCTTTCTGCAGCCGCGCCTGGGCGAGTATCGGCGATACATCCGTGGTAAAGCCGCGTTTCAAAGTCTGCGCTGCCATCAACGCGTCATTGCCGATGCGATATTCGTGCAATTTCGACCGCTCGACGATCAGTGCCTGCGCGTACGCGCGCTGCAGTTCGATGGCGCTGGTCATCAGGCTCTCCAGCGGATCGGTCACGTTGTGTGACTGATCGAGCATGTGCGCGGGGCGGAAGTCAGGCGCCTTGGCGAGCTCGGCTTCCACCAGTTCGTTGAAGACCAGGAACAGGCGGAACGGTTCGATGGAACCAGCGTCGAGATCGTCGTCGCCGTATTTGGAGTCGTTGAAGTGGAAGCCGCCGAGACGCCGTGCGTGCACCAGCCGGGCGACGATCATCTCGATGTTCACGTTCGGCGCGTGATGACCCAGGTCCACCAGGCAAAAGGCCCTGGGCCCGAGCGCTTGCGCGGCCATCAGCGAGCTGCCCCAATCCTGGATCACCGTCGCATAAAACGCCGGCTCGTACATCTTGTGTTCGATGAACATCCGCCAGTCTTCGGGCAGCGCCTTGTAGATGGACGACATCGATTCGAGATAACGCTCGAAGGCGCGGCCCAGGTGCGACTGGCCGGGAAAGTTGGCGCCGTCGCCGATCCACACCGTCAGTGCCTTCGACCCGAGCTTTTTGCCGGCGTTGATGCAGTCGATGTTGTGCGCCACGGCTTGCGCGCGGGTGGCCGCGTCGGTATTCGTGAGGCTGCCGTATTTGTACGACAACGACTGGCCGGCCTGATCCTGAAACGTGTTCGAGTTCATCGCATCGAACCCGAGGCCGAGTGCGGCGCCATGTTCGCGCAAGCTCGCGTAATCGTCGGTCTTGTCCCAGGGGATATGCAGCGACACGGTTGGCGTGGCGCCGGTCACTTTATTGATGACGGCGCAATCTTCGAGCTTCTCGAAGATGTTGCGCGGTTCGCCGATACCCGGGAAGCGGCCGAAACGCGTGCCGCCCGTGCCGACGCCCCAGGAGGGCACGGCGACTTTGAAATTCGCGACGGCCTTGGTGATGTCGTCGATCTTGATGCCGCGGCGTTCGAGTTGCGCACCGAGAGCCGTGTAGTCGGATGAAAGCACGCTGGTGAGCGGCTTGTTGGCGGACGCGAGGTAGTTCGCGTCGCGCGGATCGGCGTAAGTCATGAACCCCTCGCGCGAAGAATCAACGGGTGAACGCACCCGCATTGCCGGCATCGACGTTCACGATATTACCGGTCGACTTGGCGGAACGCTCGGAGGCGAAGAACGCCACGGCCTCGGCCACGTCTTCCGGATACACGCTGCGTTTGAGCAGGCTGCGTTCCCGATATACGGTCTCGAGATTGTCGACGCTGGTCTTGTTCTGCGCCGCACGCTGGGTGGCCCATTCGCCCTGCCAGATCCGCGAGCCCCGCAGCACCGCGTCCGGATTGACGACATTGACGCGGATGCCGAGCGGCGCGCCTTCGAGCGCGAGACAACGCGCGAGGTGCAGCTCCGCCGCCTTGGCAGTGCAATAGGCAGCGGCGCCAGGTGAAGCGGCCAACGCGTTCTTCGAACCGATGAATACGATCGAGCCGCCGATGCCCTGCGACTTGAACAACTGGAAAGCCTGGCGCGCGATCAGGAAATATCCGGTCGCGAGGATGTCCATGTTCCGCTGCCAGAGGGCGAGGGTGGTGTCCTCGACCGGTGAGGCCGAGGCGATGCCGGCGTTCGAAATGCAGATGTCGACGCCGCCGAATTTCCAGGCGCTGTCGCGGAAGCCGGCGATGACGGCGTCTTCGCGCGTGACGTCCACCCATGAAGACGCAACCACGTCGGCGCCGTATTTCTTCTTGAGCTCGGTTTCCGCGTCGGCCAACGCATCACGGTCGATGTCGCAGATGACAACGCAGGCGCCTTCGTCCATCAGGCGCCGTGCTGTGGCGAGTCCGATGCCACCGGCACCGCCGGTGATCAATGCCACCCGCCCGGCCAATGCCTTCGGCTTCGGCATGCGCTGCAGTTTGGCTTCTTCGAGATCCCAGTACTCGATGTCGAACGCTTCCTGCTCGGGCAGGCCACGGTAGGTAGACACGCTGGCCGCGCCGCGCATCACATTGATCGCGTTGACGTAGAACTCACCGGCGATACGCGCGGTGGCCTTGTCAGCGGCGAAAGTGATCATGCCGACGCCCGGCACCAGATAGACCACTGGGTTGGCATCACGCATTTTCGGCGAACCGGCACGTTTGCAGCTGTCGTAGTACTTGGCGTAACGCTCTCGATAGGCGGCGATGGCCGGTTTCACGCGGGCGGCGAGATCCGCGGTCGAATCCTTCGCGGCGTCGAATGGCAGCACCAGCGGCCAGATCTTGGTGCGCAGGAAATGGTCGGGACAGGATGTGCCGAGCGCCGCGAGGGTGGCGAGCTTCTCGCCGCCGACAAAGTCGAGCACGGTTTCGCTGTCGTCGAAGTGGCCGACTTTAATTGTGGGGACTGCTTTAATTGTGGGGGCTGCACCCGCCGCGGGGGCTGCACCCACACCAACCCCGGAACCCACACCAACCCCGGAACCCACACCAACCCCGGAACCCACACCAACCCCGGAACCCACACCAACCCCGGAGATAAGTCCCCGAATGATCGGCATGATTTCAGCCGCGACTTCGCGGCGGCGATCGATCGTCAACGCGGGCGTCGCCACGGCGCCGAACGGCCGCTTGCCACGCGAATGAGTGTCAAGCCAGATCGTGGCGCGATTGATGATGTCGAGCGTGTTCACGTAACAGGCTTTCGACGTATCGGCCCAGGTGAACAGGCCATGCGCCTCGAGAACGGCGCCCTTGAGCTTCGGATTCTTCTGCGTGAGATCGCGCAGTTTGAGGCCAAGTTCGTAGCCTGGGCGGACCCACGGCAACCAGCCGATCTCGTCGCCGAAGATCTGTTTCGTCAACGCCTGCGAATCGGCCGACGCCGCGATCGCGATCAACGCGTCGGGATGCATGTGATCGACATGCGCGTGACTGACAAGGCCGTGCAACGGGGTATCGATGCTGGCCGCGCGCGGATTGAGGTTGAACGCGCAATGGGCGTAAAGGGGCACGAGAACGCCGTCCGGATCCTTGCCGTTCGTTTTCGCAGCAGCGTGGAATTTCTCGAGCTCGAGAAACTTCTCCATATATAGAGTGGAGAGGCCGTCGAGTTTCATAGTGCCAAGGTCGCCGCCCGAGCCCTTGACCCAGAGCACGTCGACTTCCTTGCCCGTCAGCGGATCTTTTTCCTTGAGCTTGGCCGAGGTATTGCCGCCACCAAAGTTGGTGATGCGCTTGTCGCTGCCCAGGAGGTTGGAGCGATACAGAAGTAACTCGGCAGGAGAGAGCTTGGCCGCCTGGGCGTCATCCCAGCGGTTCTCAATTTCCAGTGACGCCTGAGGCGCAATCTGAACCACACTCATCCCATGTCTCCGGCTTGAACGGCGCTAAAGTAGGCGCCAGCCGCCTCATTTTTACGGTGAGGCTGTTTAACACACGAAGCCGTCATATACAATCAATCACGTTCAGAATCGATCACGGCTTTCACCAGGTGATCCCATGTTGGAAAAAGAACGCCATAACCTGATTTTGAAGCTGGTCGACGAGCGCTCCATCGTGAGCGTCGGCGACTTGCTCGACCTTCTCGGCGCCTCCGAGGCGACGATTCGTCGTGACATCAATGCGCTGTCGGAGCGTGGCGAGGTGAAGCGTATTCGCGGCGGCGCCGAAGCGGTCCGTCCGCGCCATCAGCCGCACCTCGTGGGCATGCCGTTCGCGATGAGCCAGGACGTCAACGTCCCGCAGAAACGCGCAATAGCGCGCGCGGCCGCGGCGCTCATCGGGCCGGGCGAAAGCATCATCATCAACGGCGGCACGACGACCTACGCGCTGGTCGAGTTCCTCGAGAATTCCGATCTCGACATCCTCACCAACTCCTTCCCGATCGCGGTGAAGTTGTTCGCCACGAGCCGCAACCGCATCACGTTGCCGGGCGGCACGATCTTCCGCGAGCAGAACATCGTGTTGTCGCCGTTCGAGAACGACACGATCGAGAGTTTCTGGGGCAACAAGTTGTTCGTCGGATGTTACGGGCTCAACCGCTTCGGCATGATGGAGGCCGATCCGCTCATCGTGCAGGCGCAGACCAAACTACTGAAGCGCAGCGAACACGTGATCGTGATGGCGGACAGTTCCAAGTTGCGCCGCAAGTCGGCGATGATCGTCGCGGGTCTCGACCGCATCAACACCATCGTCACCGACGACGGTGCGAAGGCCGAGGAACTCGAGGAGTTCCGCAGCGCGGGCATCAAGGTAATCATCGCGAAGGTCACTGAAGAAGACGAGTTGAAGAAACTCGCCTGACCGCAAAATTCTCCGGGGGAAAAGCGTGACCAAGATTTCGATCGCGGGCGTGTGCGCCATTTTCGTCGTGGGCATGGCCGCAGGCCTCGCCGGCTGCGGCAAGAGCGAACCCGCCAAGCCGGCACGCACACGCGTGGGTGTCGTCGCCAAATCCCTCGGCAACGGATTCTTCGATGCGGTCCACAAGGGCGCGGACGAAGCCGGCGGCGAGCTCGATGCCGAAGTGATCTTCACGGGACCCACGACGCCGACCGCCGAAGGCCAGATCGAAGTGCTTAATGCGCTGATCGCCCAACGCGTGGATGCGATCGCGGTCTCGGCCAACGATCCCGATGCGCTGGTGCCGACGCTCAAGAAGGCAATGGATCGAGGCATCAAGGTCATCTCGTATGACTCCGCTGTCGCGCCCGCGGGCCGCGTCGTGCACCTCGCGCCTTCATCGGATCAATTGATCGGGGAAACCGTGGTCGCGATGACCGCCGAACTTTTACCCGACGGCAAGGGCAAGTTCGCGGTGGTCTCGGCGACGCCCACGTCGACCAACCAGAACTCCTGGCTCGAACAAATGCGCGCCGCGCTGCCGCGGCATCCGGGCCTTGAGCTGGTCAGCGTCGTTTATGGCGATGACGTATCCGACAAGTCGTATCGCGAAACAGTGGCGCTGCTCAAGCAACACCCCGATCTCGCCGTGCTCGTCAGCATCAGCTCCGTGGGGATCGTCGCCGCCGCGCGTGCGGTTGAAGACCAGGGCCTCTCGGGCAAGGTCAAGGTGACCGGCCTCGGCCTGCCGTCCGAACTCGCGGGCTACGTACAGAAAGGAGTGGTGCCAAAGTTCGCGATCTGGAATCCGATCGACCTGGGCTATGCGAGCACGCAGATCGCGGTTCGCCTCGCACGCGGTGCGGATGCCAAACAACCCGTGCCCACCGGCCGCATGGGCAGCGTCACCTTCGGTGCGGATGGCGTCGGCGCCATGAGCAAGCCGTTCATCTACGACGCCAGCAACGTGGTGGAATTCGCACAGGTTTTCTAGGGCCCTGTCCGTGCCCATCGACACCGCTCCCTGCCTGACGCTCAGCGGCGTCCGAAAATCTTTCGGTGCCGCACGCGCGCTCGAGCGCGTGGCGCTCGAGCTGCGGGCCGGCAGCGTAACGGCGCTGATCGGCGAAAACGGCGCCGGCAAATCGACGCTGGTGAAGATCCTGTCGGGCGTGCACCAACCGGACGAAGGCGAGATCCGACTCGACGGAAAAGCCATCCGTATCGCGGATCCAGTCAGTGCGCGGCGCCTGGGCATCGCGGTGGTCCACCAGGAATGCATGGTGTTCGACAACCTCGACGTCGCCGAGAATCTCTTCGTGAACGCCCAACCGACGGCGCGCGGCTTCGTGCGCTGGCGCGACCTGCGGGCGCGCGCGGCCGCGGTGTTGCGCGATCTTGATGCGGACTTCGACGCGTCAACACCGGTGTCACACTTGAGCATCGCGCAGAAACACGTGGTGCAGATCGCACGCGCGCTGGTGGACGACACACGTGTGCTGATCCTCGACGAGCCGACCGCTTCACTGTCGCAACGCGAATGCACCGAGTTGTTTCGCATCGTGAATAAGCTGCGCGAGTCAGGCTGCGCGCTGCTTTTCATCAGTCACAAGTTCGAAGAGATCTTCGAGATCGCGGATCATTACGCCGTCTTTCGCGATGGCAGTTCGGTCGGCGCTGGATTGATCAGCGATGTGACCCACGACGAATTGATCCGCCTGATGGTCGGGCGGCCGGTTGCCCAGCTGTTTCCCAAACTCGAGACGACGCCGGGGGCCGAACTGCTGCGCGTCGAGAGGTTGAGCCGCGCCGGCGAGTTCGAAGATATCTCGTTCAGTCTCAGGCGCGGCGAGATCGTCGGGATCTACGGTCTGGTCGGCGCCGGGCGCACGGAACTCGCCCAGGTGTTGTTCGGCATCAACCGCGCCGACGCGGGTTCGTTCACTCTGGCGCGCGATGCGGCCGCCGCCGGAATCGCGCTGGTGCCCGAAGACCGGCAGTCTCAAGGCGCCGTGCTCGCGTTCTCGGTCGCCGCGAACATCGCGCTGCCCAATCTGGCCGAGCTTGCCCCGCGCGGAATGTGCAGCGAGAGAGCGGAAACCGATCTCGCGCGCCAGTGGATAGACAAGCTCGACATCAAGGCGCAAGGCCCGAAGCAGGCCGTGCACAGTCTCTCCGGCGGCAATCAGCAGAAGGTGGTCATCGCGAAGTGGCTGGCCCGCAAGCCCTGCGTGCTGATCCTGGATGAGCCAACGAAAGGAATCGACGTCGGCGCGAAGGCCGCGGTACATGCGGTCACGAGCGAATTCGTGAACAATGGCAACGGGGTGCTGATGATCTCCTCGGACCTGCCGGAGATCCTCGGCATGTCGGATCGTGTGCTGGTGATGCGCCGCGGCCGGCTGCGCGGCGAGTTCACGCGCGCCCAGGCGACCAGCGAACTTCTGCTGCGCGCAGCGAGCGGCGCATGAACCCGGCGAAACTACGGCTGTCCGAAGGCGCCCGCCGCGACCTGACTCTCGCCGTGCTCGCATTGGCATTGTTCCTGGCGGTCACGATGGCGTATCCGGATTTCGCCAAGCCTGCCAACCTGGCCGGACTGCTCGACGACACCGCCATTCTCATCATGCTGGCGCTCGGCCAGATGCTGGTGATCCTGGTGCGTGGCATCGATTTATCGATCGCCGCCAATCTCGCGTTGTGCGGAATGCTCGCGGCGCTGTTCAATCGGGCGCTGCCGGAGGCGGGCATCTTGCCGGTGCTGGTGTTGTCGCTCGTGAGCGGCGCAGTGCTCGGCGCCGTAAACGGCCTGCTGGTGTGGAAACTCACGCTGCCGCCCATCGTGGTGACGCTCGGGACGATGTCGGTGTACCGCGGCGCCATCTATCTACTGTCCAGGGGCGCGTGGGTGAACGAGAACGAAATGACGCGCGAATTTCTCGGCTTCACGCGCGCCACTTTCCTGGGAGCGAGCACCTTGTCGTGGCTGGCGCTGTCGTTCGCGGCGCTCTTCATCGTCGGCCTCGGACGATTGCGTCTGGCACGCGACTTGTATGCCGCGGGCGGCAATCCCGAGGCCGCGGCTTACGCCGGTATCGACACTGGCCGCATGCAGTTCATCGCGTACACGATCTGCGGCGCCATCGCCGGCCTCTGCGGTTATCTGTGGGTGGCGCGCTTCGCGGTCGCATACACGGACATTGCGCTCGGATTCGAGCTGCAGGTCATCGCTGCGTGCCTCATCGGCGGGGTAGCCATCGCGGGCGGCAAGGGCTCGGCTTTCGGCGTGCTCATCGGTTGCCTGTTCATCGGCATCATCCGCAGTAGCTTGCCGCTGGTCGGCGTTTCCGCCTTCTGGCAGATGTTCATCAACGGTTTGGTCATCCTGCTGGCGGTGTTGCTGAGCGCGCGCTCGCGTATGTTCAACCGCGTCATCCTCGAGGCACCGCGCGCATGAAGACCACCTCGTTCCTGCGGTGGGAGTCGATGCTGGCCGTGGTGATCGTGCTCGAGTTCGTGTTGTTCTCGAACATTTCGCCGTATTTCCTCAGCGTCGACACCTTGTCCGATGCAAGCTTCAATTTCACGGAGCGTTCGCTGGTGGCATTGCCGTTGGCGCTGCTGATCATCGCAGGCGAGATCGACATCTCGGTGGCCGCGATCATCGCGTTGGCCTCGGTCGCCATGGGGCTCGGCGCCGCGCGCGGTTTCGGCACGCCGTATCTCGTGTTGTTCGGCCTCGGCACCGGCTTGATCGCCGGCATGATCAACGGCGCGCTGGTCACCGTGGGGCGCGTGCCGTCCATCGTCGCGACGATCGGCACCATGACGCTGTTCCGCGGCGCCGCGTACGCAGTGCTCGGCGATCGCGTGCTCAAGGAGTATCCGGAATCATTCGCCGCCTTCGGCCAGGGATATCTCGCCGGGCCGGTATCGAACGAACTCATGTTGTTCGTGGTGTTCGCCGTGGTGTTCGCCGTATTCCTGCATCGCACGCGCTGGGGGCGGGTGGTGTACGCAATCGGCGCCAATCCGGTCGCAAGCCGTTTCGCCGGCGTCGCGGTGAATCGTTATCGCTTCGCGCTGTTTGCGCTCACCGGTCTGTTCAGCGGTCTCGCGGCGGTATTGCTCACCTCGCGGCTCGGCTCGACGCGGCCGTCGATTGCGCAGGGCTGGGAACTCGAGATCATCAGCATCGTCATCCTGGGTGGCGTTTCGGTGTGGGGCGGCAAGGGCAGCATCGCAGGCGTGGTGCTTGCCGCGCTGGTGTTTGGTCTCGTGACATTTGGGCTGGGGTTGATGAATATTCCCGGCATCGTGATGTCCATCTTCATTGGCCTGCTGTTGATCCTCGTGGTCGCCGTGCCGGCGATATTGAATCGCCGATGAGCAACCCGCCTTTGATCGCGGTATTCGACGTCGGCAAGACCAACGCCAAGCTGGCGCTGGTGGATCCTTTGCTCGGCCAGGAAATCTGGAGCATGCGTCGCCCCAATGAACGGGTGGAGACACCCATGGGCCGGCAGTTGGACGTCGTGCGCATCGAAGCGTGGTTGCTCGAAGCATTACGCGCCGCTCCGCAGCGCGAGCGCGTCTCGGTGATCGTGCCGATTGCCCATGGCGCCGCGGCGGTGCTGGTCGATCACGCAGGTGAAGTCATCGCCGCGCCCGACTATGAAGATGTCCGCTTCGACGAAGTTGCGGAGGAATATCGCGCGCTGCGCGATTCGTATTCGACGACGTTTTCACCGCACCTGCCGCAGGGTCTCAACCTGGGCCGCCAGCTTTTTTTCCTGCAGCAGCGTCATGCCGGGCAGTTTCAACGCGTCGCGCACATCCTGATGTATCCGCAGTACTGGGCGTGGCGCCTTTCGGGCGTCATGGCGACCGAGGTCACGTCGCTCGGCACCCACACGGATCTGTGGCGGCCGCATGAGCGGGCGTATTCGACGCTGGCCCGCAAACAAGGGTGGGCGCGGCTGATGCCGTCGATGCGTTCGGCGCCGGAGCGTCTCGGCCGGATCCGCGACAGCGTCGCCGCCGCCACCGGGCTTTCCGCCGCCTGCGAAGTCGCCTGCGGCATCCACGATTCGAATGCGTCGTACCTGCGCTTCCTGCTCGATCGCGAGCGCGAAGCTTTTACGGTGGTATCGAGCGGGACCTGGACCATCGTCATGGCGAATCGCGGTGACCTGCGCCGGCTGCGCGAGGAACGCGACATGCTTGCCAACGTCAACGCGTTCGGCGCACCGGTCGCCACCGCGCGTTACATGGGTGGCCGCGAGTACGAGGCCGTCGCGCAAGCGACAGAGCAGCCCGACCTCGAAGCGTTGCAGTCAGTTCTGCAGCAGGGCGCGATGGCGTTGCCTTCGTTCGCCAGCGCCGGTCCGTACGCAGGCCGCAGCGGTCAGCTGGAAAACATGACCGGGCTCGGCGGCGCGCAACGCGCTGCGCTGGCGACCGTGTATTCGGCACTCATGACGGCGCAGCTGATCGAATCGCTGGGCGCCGGCGGCGAGATCTTCGTTGACGGTCCGCTGGCGCGTAATCCGTTATTCGCCGGTTTGTTGGCCGCGTGTGTGCCGGTGGGAACCGTGCGTATCTACGCGGAAGGCAGCGGCACGCGGGTCGCCGCCCACCTGGCGGGTTTGCCGGCACCGGCCGCGGGGGAATTGCAGAGCGTCGTGCCGTTGCGGGTTCCCGGACTGCTCGAATACCAGGCGAACTGGCGCCATCGTCTGGAACAGAAGACCTGAGCGCCGACGCCTAACCACCCGGCTTGGCGACCTCGACCATGTAGGTGTGCACATCACCCTGCATGTTCGAGCGGAAGATCACCCACTTCGCGTCGCGCGTGAAGATGACGTTCGGTTCGAGCCGGTAATCATGTTTCTTCATGTCGACCAGCCGTTCGGCCTTGAGCGTGCCGGGACGAATGAGATGTTCGGCGTTGGGCGCCGAGATGCCGGCCACGTCGGGTATCGACTGCGGATAGAAAGCGTAGAGCCACTTGCCGTCTTTGGCATGCGCAACCATTTCCGCGTCGCCGCCGTCGCCGGCGAAAAACTTGCCGTCCGGTGAAATCGTGTAGTGCACGGACCATTGATCGCGATCGACGTGATACCAGCGGCGATTGCTGCCATCGGGCTCGGCCGTGGCCAGCCAAAAATCCTCGCCGCGCGGAGTCTGCAGGTCGTACCAGATGGTCTTGCCGTTCACGTCGAAAAATTCGTGACCGGCAATCTCCATGTTCATGGTACGGCGATGCACGACCTGAGGCTCCCCGCCGAGCCGCATCGACCAGATCCGATCGACGCGATGCCAGGGCCCTTCGTGGCAGAACATCAGCGCCTGCGGATCGGTGGGCGAGAACTGCAGGTGATTGAGCCAATCGGTTGCGCTGTGGATGACCCGTTGTTCACCGGTCCGGGTGTTCACGGTGAACATCGCCATCGGAATGCGGGCCTGCTCGCGCTCGAGCAGCCGTACTTCCTTGGCCTCGGCGAACGTGAGCGGTTTGCCGTCCTTGCCGGTCGCGGCATAGTTGGCGTCGAAACGCGGATCGCGCGGGCCCTGCTCGAGCTGGTGTGCCCGTTCCGCGTACACGCCTAACAACAACGTCTCGTCGGCGTTGATCGAGCCGATGAAGCCGCGTTCGATCTGCGCGATGAGTTTCGGTTTCCCGCCGCTGATCGGCACGGCATAGATCGAAGTCGGCGTCTGCTGTTCGGAGTTGCCCGCGCCTGCGCTGCGGGAAAAATACACCAGGCCCGACTTGCGGCCCAGAAACAAAGCCTTGGCCTTGCCGGGAACGATGAGCGTGTTCTTGCGCGTGGCGATCTCGATGGCGGCAATTCCGCCAGTACCTTCGACCAGGACGAAACGGCCGTCGGGGGTCACGCTGTTCTGATGGAAATACAGCGACCGTGTGCCCGGTTCGGTCGAGAGGCGGATGATGCGGTGGCCGGTGGCGGGATCGACCCAGTCGGTCGGTGTTTCGGCGGCGCAGGCGGCGCTCGCGAGCAACGCCAGGACGAAAAAACGCGGATGGAATGCAGGACGCATGGCGAGTACCCCTTGTGGCTATACCCCGCGCGTCCGCGAAACGCCGAGTGCGCGCGAATATGCACAATTTTTCGCGCGCGTGCAAAGCACTATCGAATCGATCAGCAACACAGCAATTCCTACGCTGCCTGGCAGCGCCTGGGTTCCCCGATTGCGCCCGACAAACCGACCTACGATACGTTGCGCGCCACCGGGCAGCTGACAAGGCTCGAAGATGGCGCGATGCAGGTGAGGAAAAGCGGCGATTCCCTCAAGATTTCCTTTGCGCTGCCGCGGCATGGCGTTTCGCTGCATCTGGTTCCGCTCGCGCCGCGTTGAGCCGTCGGCCGCGCCCGCAGTAGATAGGCCGCGTACGCGGAAAAACTTCGTCCGGCCGCCGGCGCGGCGCCCGCCGGATGCGTCGTATTCGCATTGGCAATCGCATGGCTGTAATCCGCGCGCGACTCGCCTACCATGCACGCCGACTTCACCGATTCGCCGCGAGGAGACCTGTCATGACCGATTCGCCGATGGACGCAAAGCTCACCAAGAAAGTGCTCGAAAGCCTCAACCGCATTCTCGAGCTCGAGTTGGCGGGGGTCGTGCGTTACATGCACTACAGCTTCATGATCTTCGGTCACAACCGGATTCCGATCGTCGCCTGGCTGCGTGAACAGGGCACCGAATCGAACGCCCATGCCGTACTGGCCGGCGAACACATCACGACCTTCGGCGGACATCCCTCGCTCAAGATCGGCGGCCTGCTCGAGACGAGCAAACACGACGTGAACGAAATCCTCAAGGAAGCCTATCAACACGAGAAGGAAGGGCTCGACGAGTACCACCGCCTGCTCGGCCTGGTTGCCGGCAAGGAAATCATGCTCGAGGAATACGCGCGCGACCAGATCGCCGCGGAAACCATGCATCTGGCGGACATCCGCAAGATGATGCGGAAGCCCGGCTCCATATAAGAGTATGGGGACACTCCCCATTTCCCTTTTGCGGAGAAATGGGGAGTGTCCCCATTCTTCTATATGGGCTCCGCGCCACGTTCGAGAAAACGCAGCGACCATTCGAGCGGGGTCTCCGCATCGTGGTTATAGGCGCGCCGCCATTGCGGCGGCGCGTTCTCCCGCCAGCTGCGCATGGTCGACCCGCCCACCAGGACCGCCGGCCCCGGCGGTAGTTCGAAGCCGCCCGCCGCGGAAAAATTGCCGATGGCCGACGGGCTCCAGAAGGCGAACCCAAGCGCCGGCTTCGCGTTGCGCAGCGCGGCCAGTTCGTGCGCGAGGTTCGCCGGCGCCACGGTCGCGTATACCGCCTGCGTACGCACACGCAGGCGTGCGCCGAGAGTCGCAACGGCGGCAAGGTGCTCCGGCTGGCGCAGCGCCGCGTCGCTGGTTGGATAGAAAACGTCGGCGCCGTCGGGCAACAGGTTCGACTGGCTGACGGCCTGCGCCAGTTCCAGCACGCCACCATGCGCCGCGATCGATACCTTGATTCCGCGCGCTTCGAGCGTCGCGGACGTGGTCGGCGCAATCGCGGCCACCAGAGTGCCGTGCGGCACTTCGACGCGCGCGGCCGCGGCGCGGCTGGTGACGAACAGCAGCGCGGGTCCGGCGGCGCCTATCTGCCGCAGCTCGGGCCATTCGCGCCACTGGTGTTCGATGCAGCAGATCGCGAGCGCATCGAATGACTGCCGCCGCAGCTGGATGACGAGGCTGTCGGCGTGCGGCTGAGACTTGGTGATGATCCACGAAAACGGCAATGGCGACTCCGTCAGGGATGTTAGCTGCGTATTCAAAGAAGCGTTTTGGCCGTGACAGAGCTGTGACAGATCGCGGCTGGTGCGCACGTACGCTCGCGTTTGATTTCAATGGAGTTTAACGTCCCATGCATCCGCGCGAGCGTTTCCTGGCGGCATTGCGCGGCGACGCGCTCGACCGGCCCCCCGTTTGGCTCATGCGACAGGCTGGTCGTTACCTGCCGGGTTATCGCGCGCTGCGCGCCGAGCACAGTTTCTGGGACGTCTGCCAGAACCCCGAACTGTCCACGCGCGCGGCGCTCGAGCCGCTCGATCGGTATGCGCTCGACGCGGCGATCGTATTCTCCGACATCCTGGTCGTCCCGCTTGCGATGGGCCTCGGCGTGACGTTTGGGCCTGGCGAAGGACCGCGCATCGCAAAGCCGCTGCGCTGCGCCGCCGATTACGACGCGTGGCAGCTCGATGGTGTGCAGGGTCGCATCGCCTACCTGCCGCGCGCGGTCGCGCACCTCAAGCAGACCCTCAACGATCGCTACGGCATCCTGGGATTCGCGGGCGCGCCGTTCACGTTGTTCGCCTACTGCGTCGAGGGTGGCGGCAGCGAAGATTTTCGCGAGGCTCGCACGCTCATGCATCGCGACCCCGCGCTGGCGCGCCGCGCGCTCAACTCGATAGCCGACGTCGTTGCCGATCTGCTGCTGGCGCAGGTGGATGCCGGCGCCGATGCCGTGCAGTTGTTCGATTCCTGGGGCGGCCTGCTCGCGCCGGATGAATACCGGGACTTCGCGCTGCCGGCCCTGCAACGCATCACCGAAAAGTTGAACGCGCGGAAAGTGCCGACCTTGCTGTTCGTGCGTGGCGGCCATCACCTGCTGCCGTTGCTGGGCGAGAGCGGCGTTACCGGCTTCTCGCTCGACTGGCGCACCGAATGGCAGGTCGCGCGCGACCTCTACCCGAATCACCTGCTGCAGGGAAACATCGACCCGGTGTTGTTGTTAGGCAGTGCCGATGTCATCCGTCAGCGCACCCGCGCCTTGCTGGAGACGATGAAACGCACCACCGGCGGCAGGAACTGCATCCTCAATCTCGGGCACGGCATCCTGCCAGGAACGCCGCCGGATACCGTCGCCGCGCTGGTCGAGACCGCGACGGAATTTGCTTAAGCGTCATGATCCCGCTTGCCCTGGTCGGCATGAGTTATCGCGAAGCGCCGTCCGCGGTGCGCGCGGCCCTCGCCGCCTTCGATTCCGGGGCCAGCGGACCTTCCAAACAACTGCTCGACGCCGGTGAGGTCTCCGGAATCGTGCGCATCGAGAGCTGCGCGCGGGTGGAGTGGTTGCTGGCTTCCGCCCGTCCGTCCTGGGCAGCCGAGTTGTTCGGTGCCGCGTTGATCGGCGCCGCTGAAAATCCCGACCATCTGCGGCCGCGCGCGCGACACGGCGCTGCCGCCGTCGGCGGCCTGTTGCGGGTCGCGGCCGGGCTCGATTCCGTCGCGCAGGGCGAACATGCCATCGGCAACCAGGTGTTGCGTTCGTTCGAACGCGCCCATGAGGCCGGCACCGTGTGCCGAAATCTGCACGTCGCCTGGCGCGGAGTCGGTGAAATGCTCAATCGCGCGCGGCGCATCCTGCCGCAGGGGCGCACCGGCGGCGTGCAGGCGCTGGTGTTGCAGCGGATGTCCGACGCACCGCGCGACGCGCCGATCGCCGTCTTCGGTCTCGGCGAGATAGGCCGCGCCATGCTGCGCGCCCTGGCGGATGCGGGCTTCACGGCCGTGGAAAGTTTCAATCGCGCCAGCATGCGAGCCTTCGATGGCGCGGTCACGCGCGCGCACACGGTCATCGTTGCCTCGGGCGCGCCGCATGCGTGGCTGACGCTGCCGGACGGTCACGGGCGTCCGGTGTTCGATCTCGGCAGCCCGCTGCAACTGATCGCATCGCCGGGCTGGAAGCTGACCACGCTCGATGAGTTGCTGGATGGCTCCGGCGCGATACTTCCCGAAGATCAATACGCTGCGCTCGACGCCGAGTGCGCCGGCAGCGCGGAGAAGGTGTGCCAGACATTGCTGGCGCCGCCGCCCAGCGACACACTGGCGACGATGACCGCCATGCGCTCGGAATTCATGCAAAACAAACTACCCGGCCTGCTCGAAGGACTGCCGCCCCAACGGGCCCGCAAGCTGACCTCCGAAATGAACGCGGTGCTGCACGAGTTCATCTGCGCCGCGCGGCGGGAAGCTCCATGAGCGCGAACTCGACCAACCAGCGGCGGATCGGTTCACGCGGCAGCGATCTGGCGCTATGGCAATCGCGTACCGTCTTGGCGGCGTTGCAGCAGCGCGCGCCCGCGCCGGCCTGGGAATCCGACATCACCGTGATCGCAACACGCGGCGACCTGGATCAGTCGCCGTTGCTGGTCGGCAAGATGGAAAAGGGTTTCTTCACGCGCGAGCTCGAACTCGCATTGCTCGACATGCGCATCGATCTCGTCGTGCATTCGTTGAAGGACCTGCCCACGGCGATGCCGGACGGCTTGCTCAATCGCACCATATTGCCGCGCGCGACCGCCGCCGACTGGCTGCTGGTGCGCCACGAATTTCTGGCGCCGCGCGAAGACGGGCTGTTGCCGCTGAAAAATGGCGCGCGCGTCGGCGCATCCTCGTTGCGCCGCGCCGCCTTGTTGGGGCGGTTCGCACCGCAGGCCATGTCGGTGCCGCTGCGTGGCAACGTGCCCACCCGGCTGCGCCGGCTCGCCGAAGGTGCCAACGTCGATGCCATCGTGCTGGCGGCCGCGGGTTTGACGCGTCTCGCGCTCGACCTGTCGGCATTCGTGGTGGTCGAACTACCACCCGAGTGGTGGATCCCGGCGCCCGGGCAGGGCGCGCTCGGCGCGCAGTGCCGCGCCGGCGACGACGAAATCGAAGCGCAGATTGCCATGCTGGCCGATGCCGGCTGTGTGTCGGCCACCCGCTTGGAGCGCGAGTTCCTGCGCGTCATCGAAGGTGGCTGCTCCACGCCATTCGGCTGTTACGTCGTGGGCAATCGCGCGCACCTGGGCATGGCTACCGAGCGTGGCTGGGCCGCGCGCAGCATCGACATTCCGCCAGACTTGTTAGAGGACTCAAAACGTGACTCATTCATCCGCGGGGCAGTTGCCGGCTGCAAACCCATCGACCCCTCAGAAACTGCCGCTCTCGCGTTCGGCCGAACTGTACGCGCGAGCTGAAGCGCTCATCCCCGCGGGTGTATCGAGCCCGGTGCGGGCCTTCCGCAAGGTGGGCGGCACTCCCATCTTCTTCAAGCAGGCGCAGGGCGCCTATGCGACGGATGAAGATGGCAACCGTTATCTGGACTTCTGCATGGCGTGGGGCCCGTTGATTCTCGGGCACGCGCACCCGCGCGTGGTCGAAGCCGTGCAACGCGCGGCAACGGATGGTCTGGCTTTCGGCACCGCGCATCGCGCCGAAGGTGAGCTCGCGGAGCGTGTGCTCGCGGCCTATCCGTACGCCAAACAAGTTCGCTTCGTTGTCAGCGGCACCGAGGCGGTTGCCACCGCCGTGCGTATCGCCCGCGCATCGAATGGCCGCCGCCGCATTCTGAAGTTCGACGGCTGTTATCACGGCCACGTCGATTCACTGATGGTCAAAGCGGGCAGTGGCGTGATCACGCAAGGTCTCGCCGACAGCGCCGGCGTGCCTGCCCAGGTGGCGGCCGACACGCTGGTAATTCCGCTCGGCGACGTCGCGGCGCTCGAGCAGGCGTTCAAGGAGCAGGGCAAGGACATCGCCGCTGCCATCATCGAGCCGCTGCCGGCCAACAACGGGCTGCTGATCCAGTCGCGTGAATACCTGCAGAAGTTGCGCGAGCTCACGCGCGCGAACGGTACCGTGCTCATCTTCGACGAAGTGATCACCGGCTTCCGCTTCGGTTTCCACGGCTACGACAAGTTGTTAGGCATCGAGCCCGACCTCACCACGCTTGGCAAGATCGTCGGCGGCGGCCTGCCGGTCGCGGCGGTGCTGGGCAAACACGAGTTGATGAAGCGGCTGGCGCCGCTCGGGCCCGTCTACCAGGCGGGCACGATGGCGGGAAATCCCGTGTGTCTCGCGGCTGGCATCGCCACCCTGACGGAGCTCGCCGAAGGCGGCCCGTATCGTCACATCGAGATGTTGGGCAAACATCTCGACGCAGCCTTTGCCAAACATGCTTTCGGGCGACAGGCGCAGTTGCCGCGCGTCGGGCCGATCGTCTGGCCGTATTTCGAAGTCGAGGCGGCGTTGCCGGTGGCGGCATCCGCCATAACCGCGGCAGCCGTGGACGAATATCACGGCCGTTACCGCGGCTGGCTGGCGCGCGGGGTGTATCTGCCGCCTTCGGCGTACGAGGTTTGTTTCCTGTCCGCGGCTCACACCACGGCGGATCTCGATAAACTGCTCGACGTGCTGGCGAGCAACGACAGGACCTGATGAGCAGCGGATTCAGACAGTGGTTCGCGGAACGCGCCGAGCTCATCGTGCTCGGCGTAACCTTGCTCACGACCGCGGCGCTGGTCGTCTGGTGGACGATCCTGTTGCGCGGGGAGTTGCGCACCAACGAGATGCTCGAGCGCGAACTGCTGTCCGCCCGCATCGAACTCACGGCCCCGCAGGTCACCGAGCGCCAGCGCGAAATCGCGGAGCATCACGACCGGCGCAAGGTGATGCTGGTCGGCGAGTCCACGTTGTTGGGATTGCTGCTGTCGGGCAGCCTGGTGTTGCTGTTCCTGCTGGCGCAGCGGCGCAAGCAACAGCGCGAGGACATGGAAAAGCTGTTGCAGTTCACCAGCCACGAATTCAAGACGCCGGTCGCGGGCGTGAAGGGGCTGTTGCAGAGTCTCGCCATTGGCAGCATTCCCGACGCGCAGCGCGCCGAGCTGATTCAGCTCGGTCAGATCGAATGTGACCGGCTCGAACACCTGGCGGAAACAATCCTCGCCTATCAACGCGCCATGGCGCGCGATCCGCGCGCCGGCGTGCAGCGCATCGATGCGGCCCGATTCATCGCCGATCTGCTCGCGCATCGCGCGCGCACTTCGAGTGGCGGCCAGCTGCAGCTCGCGGTCATCGACGCGGTGGGAGTGCTGGCCGATCGCGACGGTTTACGCGTGATCCTCGAAAACCTGCTCGATAACGCGCAAAAATACGGCGGCGGCAACATTCGCCTGTCAGCGGGTATCAGTGACGGACTCTGGCGTCTCGACATCAGCGACGAGGGCCGCGGCTTCCCGCCGGAATCCGCGGAGAAACTCTTCGACCTTCACAATCGTGGCAGCGGCGAGGGGATCACCCACGGCGCCGGGCTCGGGCTCGCGATCGCGCGGCAACTCGCGCGCCGTATGGGTGGCGAGATCTCCGCGCACAGCTCGGGGCCGGGTCAGGGCGCGGTCTTCACCGTCACGCTGGCGCTCGCGCCGCAATCGGGCCTGCCGCTCGGGTCCGAGGGGCCGGCGCATGGTTGAGCGCATTGCAATCGTCGAGGACGAACGCCTGGTGCGTGAGCTTGTCGCCGTCAACCTGCGGCACGCGGGGTACGAGATCGTCGCCGCGGAAGATTTCGAGCAGGGCAAGCTGATCCTCGAAAAGCAGGACTTCCAGCTGGCGATTCTCGACGTCATGTTGCCCGGGGGCGACGGCTTCGCGTTGACGCGCTGGGCGCGCGATCTCGGCGTGAACGCGCCGATCCTCATGCTGACGGCGCGCAGCGATACGACCTCCAAGGTGCGCGGTCTCGATGCCGGCGCCGACGACTATCTACCCAAGCCGTTCGACGTCAACGAGTTGCTGGCGCGGGTGCGCGCGTTGCTGCGCCGCGCGAGTGGCCGCCCGGTCACGGCGCCGCCGCGCCTTGCCTTCGCCGCCTACTGGGTGCGCTTCGACACCGGCCAGGCACTGACCAACGAAGGTGAAGTGTCGCTGTCAGACAAGGAGCTGCGGCTGATGGAGGTGTTCTCGGCGAATGAGAACCGCGCCCTGACGCGCACCGACCTGCTGGAAGAGGTGTGGGGCATGGATCATTTCCCCACCGATCGAACCGTCGACAATTTCATCCTGCGCCTGCGCAAACTGTTCGAGCCCGATCCCGAGAATCCCGTGCACATCGTGACTTTGCGCGGTCGCGGCTACCTGTTCCGGGCGGCGCCGTGAGCGGCATCGGCAGCGCCGAAATCGAAGCAGCGCGTGAATATTTCCTGGGGCTGCATTCGCGCCTCACCGACCGCTGGCAGTCGTTCGACTCCGGCAGCGCGCAGCGGCGCGACGAATGGCAACGCCCCGCGGGCGACGTTTTGAGCGGCACCGGCCGCCTTTCGCTGATCGAGACCGGCTCGACACTCGATCGTGCCGGCGTCGCCTTCAGCGACGTCACCGGCGCCAAACTACCCGCCGCGGCCAGCGAACGGCACACCGAACTCGCAGGTCAGCCATTTCGGGCGATGGGCACGAGCTGCGTGGTTCACCCGGTGAATCCCTACGCGCCGACTTCCCATGCCAACGTTCGCCTGCTCACCGCGCGTGGCGGCGAAGTGTGGTGGTTCGGCGGCGGTTTCGATCTCACGCCGGTATATCCGTTCGACGAAGACGCGGTCGCCTGGCATGAAGCCGCGCGTGCCGCTTGCGCGCCCGCCGGCGCGCGCGCCTATGCAGTGCTCAAGGATGCCTGCGACAAGTATTTCTGGCTGCCACACCGGGGCGAGACGCGCGGGGTCGGCGGTTTGTTCGCCGACGACCTGAATGACGCGACGCCCGAAATCGGCGGCGGGTTCGAGCATTGTTTTTCCCTGATTCGCCGCATCGGGGACGCGTACCTCGACGCGTACACCCGGATCCTGCGGGCGCGCATCGCAACGCCGTTCGGAGCGCGCGAGCAGGATTTTCAGCGCGTCCGCCGCGGCCGCTACGTCGAGTTCAACCTGGCGTTCGATCGCGGTACGCGTTTCGGGTTGCAGTCGCAGGCGCGGACCGAATCGCTGCTGATGTCGATGCCGCCGCGCGCCGAATGGCGTTACGACTACCATCCGGCGGCCGGCACTCCCGAGGCGCGTCTGTCCGATTACCTGAAGCCGCGCGACTGGCTGGGCGCTTCATGAAGGCCGGCGTGTTGCTGGTCAATTCGGGCACGCCCGCGAGCCTCGCGACCCGCGACGTGCGCGCGTTCCTCGCGGGCTTGTTAGGCGATCCGCGCGTGGTCGAGTTGCCGCGGCTGCTGTGGTGGCCGATCCTGCACGGCATCATCCTCGTGATCCGTCCCCGCGCCAGCGCAAAGAAATACGCGGCAATCTGGACGCCGCAGGGCTCGCCGCTCGCGCTCGAGAGCGAGGCGTTGCGACGCGGTCTCGAGGCGGCACTGCCGGGCATCCCGGTCGCGCTCGCCATGTTGTACACCGGTGGCGCAACGGTGCCGCAAGCCATCGCCGCGCTGCGCGCCGCGGGCGCCGATGAAATCATCGTGTTGCCGATGTTTCCACAGTACTGCGGCGCATCCACAGGCGCGGTATTCGACCAGGTCAGCGCCGCATTACGCGCTTTGCGCCACGTGCCCTCGTCGAGGTTCGTTTCCGAATACCACACGCACCCGGGTTACATCGACGCGCTTGCGGCGAGCGTGCAGGAACATCGTCAGACCGGCGCGACGCGCCACCTGCTCATGTCCTTTCACGGAGTGCCGGAGTTTTTCGTGACGCGCGGCGATCCGTATCGCGAACAGTGCGAGCGCACCGCGACTCTTTTGGCGCAGAAGTTAGGCTTGGCCGCGGATGACTGGAGCCTGTCGTTCCAGTCGCGTTTCGGCCGCGCGCGCTGGCTGCAGCCGTACACCAGCGAAGTGCTGGCGGAACTGCCGAAGCGCGGTGTCGACAGCGTGAGCGTGATCTGCCCGGGTTTCGCCGCGGACTGCCTCGAGACGCTCGAGGAGATCGGCATCGAGAACCGTGATGTGTTCCTGGCCGCGGGCGGCAAGCAGTACCACTACATTCCCGCACTGAATGCGCGTCAGGATCACGTCGCCGCGCTGCGCGATGTGGTGCTGCGCGAATCGGGCGCGGCGCAGGGCCAGGAACGAAACGCATGCTTTGGCTGAAGGCTTTCCACGTCGTGAGTGTCATCAGCTGGTTCGCCGCTCTGCTGTATCTGCCGCGGCTGTTCGTCTATCACGCGCAGATCCAGGGCGCGACCATCGATGATGCCGTTGGCAACGCCCGCTTCAAGGTCATGGAGCTCAAGTTGTTCAAACTCATGACCCTCGCGGCGGTGCTGGCCACAGGCTTCGGCGTCTGCATGCTGGCCATCTCTCCGGACTATCTACTCATGCGATGGCTGCAGCTCAAGCTGTTGCTGGTTTTCCTGCTGATCGGTTATCACGGGGCCTGTTTCGCGCTGCTCCAGCAGTTCGCTGCCGACCGCAATGCGCACTCGGAACGCTGGTACCGCCTATTCAACGAGCTGCCGGCCATCCTGCTGATCGGCATCGTGATCCTCGTGGTCGTCAAACCCTTCTGAGGCCGCCGCACCCACGGGTGCCGGCAATTCTTTGATCCGGCAGGCGTTGCAATACGCGCGGGCGGGCCATGTCTTTGCCTCAAATGCGAATCGTTCTTATTGATCCGTCTCGATGCCCACCACACATACATACATAAAGGGTCGCCGCGTCCTGCCAGCGAACGTGTGATCTCCACCACGGATTTGCTGGCCGTCGTGCTAACTACCGAATACCACGGTCTGCCACCCGGGTGTTGGTGACGGGCTGCGCCGACCTGATCGACTGGCCGACAGCCGGCGACGGCGGCATGCATTAGGATCCGGCACTGACCCGTAGCCGGAGCCCGATCATGCGTATCCGTACATTCGCCGCATTGCTGAGCGCCGCACTCCTCGCGGCGTGCGCACGCGAGCAACCGAAGCCGGCCGAAGCGCCGCCTGCGGCCGCTGCCTCGACCTCCAGCGGCCAGAAGAGCTGGCTGGAATTCGTCGACGCGTTCATCGAAGCACGCTTCAAGGCCGATCCATATTTCGCGGTCGATTCGGGCCGGCACGAATTCGACGGCAAGATGCCCGACTGGAGCCGGACGGCGCTCAATGCCGATGTCGCGCTGCTGCGTGAGCAGCTGGCCGAACTCGACGGATTCGACGTGGCCGCGTTCAAGCCCGAACAGCGTTTCGAGCGCGAGTACCTGCGGTGGGTCATCAAGAAGGAGCTGTTCTGGCAGGCGGATCTGGGTGAGCCGTTTCGCAATCCGGCCTGGTATCTCGGCAAGCTCGACCCTTCGATGTACCTGACTCGCGAATATGCGCCGCTGCCGAAGCGACTCGAGGGCTTTCTGGGCATGGCGCGCGCGGTGCCGAGACTCGCCGCCGAGATTCGCGCGAATGTGCGAACCCCGATACCCAGGCCGTTCATCGAACGCAGCGTCGCCGCCTATGGCGGTTATGCGACCTTCTATCGCAGCGAGATGCCCGAGTTCTACCAGAACCTGCCCGATGAGCAGCTCAAGCGCGATCTTGGCGAGGCTACGGCCGCCGCCGCCAAGGCGATGGACGAGCTCACACAATGGCTGGAGTCGCAGCGCGCCACCGCCACCGATGACTTCGCGCTCGGCGCGGCGAAATTTTCGCAGCTGCTGCGCGAGACGGAACGCGTCGACATTCCGCTCGAGGAACTCGAGTTGGTCGGCCGGAAGGATCTCGAGCGCAATCTCGCGGCACTGAAGGAGGCCTGCGCCGGCTACGCGCCGAAGGCGACGCTCGCGGCCTGCGTCGACAAGATGCGCGCCGACAAACCCACCGGCGGCACCATCGAGGGGGCGCGCGCGCAATTGACCGATCTGCGCAAGTTCGTCCTCGATCGGAAAATCGTCACGATCCCCAACCAGGAACAGGCGCTGGTCGCCGAGTCGCCGCCGTACAACCGCGGCAATTTTGCCTACATCAGCATTCCGGGGCCGTACGAGAACCCGGCCGTGAAGGTCACGTACTACGTCGCCCCGCCGGACGCGAAGTGGAGCTCGTCCGAGCGCAATGCCTATCTGCCGGGCAAGGCCTATCTACTGTTCGTTTCCGCGCACGAGGTGTGGCCGGGCCATTACCTGCAATCTCAGTTCGCGAACGGCAATCCTTCCCGGGTGGCGGCGTTGTGGTGGGACTACGCCTTCGGGGAAGGCTGGGCGCACTACGCCGAGGAGATGATGTACGACGCCGGATTGGGCGACGGCAAACCCGGGATGCGAATCGGCATGTTGGCCAACGCGCTGCTGCGCGACGTGCGCTTCATCTCCGCGATCTGCCTGCACAGCGGCTGCATGTCGCTGGAAGAATCCGAGACGATGTTTCGCGAACAGGCGTTCGCGGACGCGGGCAACGCGCGGCAACAGGCGCTGCGCGGAACTTACGACCCGGGATATCTCGCCTACACGCTCGGCAAGCTGATGATCCGCAAGTTGCGCGCCGACTGGCTGGCGGCGAACCCGGACGCCTCGCCCCAGCAGTTCCATGATCGCTTCCTGTCGTACGGAGTGCCGCCGATCCCGATGGTCCGCGAACGGATGGTCGGCAAGGACGGCGCGTTGCTCTGAGCGCCCTGGGAGAACGCCTTAAGTGAAATAGAACCTATTTGCACATGGTTATGAGACGTCCCTTCCCTTAGAACGTTAAGGCCGGGCCTCAAAACGCCGATGGCAGTACCCGAGAGGTCATTTCCGCAATCTGTTGCGGGTCGAATGACGGAAAAACGGCACTGCTTAAGGAGTTTCGAGGATGCGTCAGTTCATTCGCGGTTGGGTCAGCTCGGTCGTCCTGGTTTGCAGCGCAATAGCGTTTGCTCCCGCGGCCTCCGCCCAGGGCACCTTCTACATAAACTCCGACAACGAGAACAACGCCCACACCGGTGTCGCGGATAACGACATGGACGTGTCGCTCGGCAATGCCAGCGGCATCCATCCGGTGGAATTCAATCTCATGGTGCCGACGCTGCCGACCAACTCGGCCGTGCTGACGATGCGCGCCTATGACGTCGACGAAGAGCAGGGCGAGACCGACGATGTCTACATCAACGGTCACTACCTGGGCCGACTCACCGGCGCCAACAACGTCTGGAGCGTCACTTCTTTCAACGTGAACACCGCGTGGCTCGTGCAGGGTGCCAACCTCGTGCAGATCAACGTCGACACCAGTGGCGACGCCACCGCCTGGGTGACGATCATCGACTGGGCGCAGAACCTCAACGATGGCGGCGGCGCCACCG
Source organism: Pseudomonadota bacterium (assembly GCA_039931065.1). Classification (GTDB taxonomy): domain Bacteria; phylum Pseudomonadota; class Gammaproteobacteria; order Steroidobacterales; family Steroidobacteraceae; genus CADEED01. The sequence goes on from JBDTSP010000001.1 coordinate 195,275, forward strand.
ACGGCGATACCCGCAGCGTGCAGATCACCGGCACTTCGGTGAATGCCGGTACGGTCACGGTCAACACGTCGACCACGGTTCACTCGGTCACCGGCGGCACCTATCGCCTGCAGATCAGCCTCATCGATCCGAATGGCAACGCGGTCACGATCTCCACCACCGATTTCGCGGTCGCCGCGGGCGCCGACAGCGTGCGCAGCGTGAATCCGACCTATCCACTTGCGAGTGTCTCGGGCATTTATCGCGTCGAAGCGCAGTTGTTCTGGCTGAATCCCGCCGACGGCAATTTCCCCGTGCAGCAGGACATCGCGTATGCGCAGTTCACGCACACGGCAGGTGCAGGCGCGAGCGGCTTTGAGAGCGACAGCGATGGCGACGGCCTGACGGACAGCCAGGAAACGACGCTCGGCACCAATCCGAACAATGCCGACAGTGACGGCGACGGCGTCAACGACGGCGCCGAAGTGGGCAATGTCAATTCACCCGTCGACACCGACGGCGACACGATCATCAACGCGCTGGAATCGGCGCTCGACGATGCCGACGGCGATGGCGTCGTCGACCAGCTCGACCCGGCTAACAACAACCCCTGCATTCCGAATTCCAGCGGCGCTGCCTGCCTCGCGGCCGACAGCGACGGCGACGGCCTGACCAATGGCCAGGAAGATACGCTCGGCACGAGCCGCGGCAATCCGGATAGCGACGGCGACGGCGCGAATGATGGCGCCGAAGTCGGCGGCAACGTCAACGCGCCGCTCGACACCGACAGCGATGGCATTCCGAACGTGCTCGAGTCATCGGTGACGGACAGCGATGGCGACGGCGTCGTCGACCAGAACGACGCGGCCAACAACAACCCCTGCGTGCCGAACACCAACGCCGCGCCGTGCCTGGCGCTCGACAATGACAGCGATGGGCTGACCAACGGTCAGGAAGACACGCTCGGCACGAATCGCAACAACGCGGACAGCGATGGCGATGGCGCCAACGACAGTGCGGAAGTGGGCAATGTCGGTTCACCCGTCGATACCGACGGCGACGGCACCATCGATGCGCTCGAATCGTCGCTGACCGACTCGGACGGCGACGGCGTCCCAAACCCGCTGGACGCGGCTAACAACAATCCCTGTATTCCGAACGCGAACAGCGCGGCTTGCCTCGCCAGCGACAGCGATGGCGACGGCCTTACCAACGATCAGGAAGACACACTCGGCACCAGCCGCGGCAATTCGGACACCGACGGCGACGGCGCCAGCGACGGCACGGAAGTGGGCGGCAACCCGACCAACCCGACCGACACCGACGGTGATGGCATTCCGAACGTGCTCGAATCGTCGGTCACGGACTCCGATGGCGACGGCGTCTCGAACCAGGCCGATTCCGCCAACAGCAATCCCTGCGTGCCGAATCCGAACAGCGCGGCTTGCCTCGCCGTGGACAGCGACGGTGACGGCCTCTCCAATGGCGTGGAAGACAGCAATGGTACCGATCGCAACAACGCCGACACCGACGGTGACGGCGTGAGCGACGGCGTGGAAACCGGCAACCCGGCGGATCCCACCGACACGGATGGCGACGGCATTCCCGATGTGCTCGAGGGTGGCGACACCGACGGCGACGGCATCGGGAATGCGTCGGATGCCGACAGCGACAACGACGGCATCCCGGATGCCGGCGAAGTGGGCGCCGATCCGCAGCATCCGGTCGACACGGATGGCGACGGCACGCCTGACTACCTCGATCGTGACAGCGACGGCGACGGCATTCCCGACGCGCTCGAGATGGGCAGTGATCCGTCGCAGCCGGTCGACAGCGATGGCGACGGCACGCCTGACTACCTGGATGAGGACAGCGACAACGACACGTTGCCCGATGCGCTCGAGAGCAACGCCAGCGGGATCGACAGCGACGGCGACGGCATCGACGATGCCTTCGACGTGGACGAAGTGGGTGGTGGCGACATCAGCAACGACGGCGTGGCGGATTCCGCGCTGCCGCGCGACACCGATGGTGATGGCCTGGCCGACCAGCGGGACGTCGATTCCGACAACGACGGCATCCTCGACTCGTATGAAGGTACGCCGACGCTGCTCACCGACACTGATGGCGACGGCATTCCGGACGTGCGCGATCTCGATTCGGATGACGACGGCCTGGCCGACGTCATCGAGGCCGGTCTGATCGACGCGGACCGGGATTCCACGATGGACGCCGGTCAGACGCGCACGGCGAATCCGCGCGACACGGATGGCGATGGCACGCCGGATTTCCGCGACCTCGACTCCCACAGCCCCGTCGCCGCCGGCACGGACAGTGACGAGGACGGTATCCGCGACAGCGTCGATGCAGCACCGCTGGTGTTCGGCACGTTCGCCGATCGCGATGGCGACGGCGTGTCCGATGCGCAGGATCTCGACCTCGACAACGATGGCATTCCGAATGCGCTCGACGGTTCGGACGATACGGATGGCGATGGCTTGCCGAATCTGGCAGATCTGGACAGCGACGCTGACGGCGTTTCCGACCTCGTCGAAGCGGGTGGTATCGATTCCGACGGCGACGGCCAGGTGGACAACTTCGTGGATACCAATCACAACGGACTTTCCGATCAGTTCGAGCCGGCTCTCGGCGGTCATGCGTTGGCACTACCGGACAGCGACAACGATGGCTTCGACAATCATCGCGATCTCGACAGCGATGGCGACGGCATCAGCGACGTGATCGAGAGCGGCGGCGTTGATGCGAACGGTGACGGGCGCCAGGACGGCGCCGATGCCAACCACGACGGCATCTCGGAAGTGGTGGTCGGAACGGCGTCCGGCGGGCACTCGCTGCCGCGCCCCGATACCGATGGCGACGGGATCATCGATGCGCTCGATCTCGACAGTGACAACGACGGAATTTCGGACAGCCGCGAGGGCCGCGTCGATTCCGATCACGACGGTATCCCCGATTCGCTCGATGCTCCTGGACACCTCGAGACTGCGGTGCGCGGCGCGGGTGCAATCGACCCGCTGACCGCCGCCGGCTTGTTAGGCGCGCTCGGCCTGGTGCTCATGCGCCGCATGAAGGGTGCACGTGTACTGCCGGCCGTGCTCGCCGCGGCGGTGGTATTTGCGCACCCCGGCGCCGCGGTTGCTGCCGAGCCGACGGCCAAAGGCTGGTACGTCGGGTTGGACGCGGGCCTCTCGCGCCTCGATCCGCGCAATAGCGACGGCGGATTCAAGGTCGACGATGACCAGGCCACCGGGTTCCGCGTCAGCATGGGTTACGCCTGGTCGGTGCACTGGAGTGCCGAAGCGTTCTACGCCGACGGCGGCAAGGCGGGCATCTCTTCCGACAACCCCAACGTCGGTCACCTGGGCGACATCGACTACGAGATGCTGGGCGTGGGCGTCGAATGGCTGCCGCTCGGCAAAGGCCGCAACGCGAAATTTTTCCCGCTCGTGAAGCTCGGCGCGGTTCAGATCGACAACAGCAGCAGTTCGCCGGCGATCGTATACGAGAAATTGAACGACTTTGGCGTCTACATCGGCGGCGGCGGCGGCATGCGACTCGGCAAGAGCTGGCTCGCGCAGGCCGAAATCGTCAGCTACGACAAGGACGAACTCTTCATCACAATCGGTCTCCGTAAACACTGGTAGCAGGCAGGAGGCAACGGGGGCGGGCCTTTGCGGGTCCGTCCCCGTTTTTTTTTCTAACTACCGGGTGTCGCGAAACGGAGAATCCGTATTTTTTTGTCGCGAATAGTGTCTTTTTGTGCACATTTCGTGTCGGTGTGCGCCGACAGCGGGTGCGGAATTTTGCTGAGGGAACTTCCTGGAAAAAGTGTGCTCCGATACGAACATGCGCAAACTGATTTTATCCGCAGCCTCGTGCCTCGCTGTAGTGGGAGTTTCCCTCGCCCAGATCGAGGCGAGCAGCAGCACGTATTTTCTCGACGTGGATCCCGCCCGTTACGCCGGCCCCGCCGGGCAACGGTTGATGGTGCAGGTCGGCGATCAGCCGCGGCACGTGTCGCTCAACGCGCAGGATGAAATCTGCCTGCAGTTGCAGCGCGGCAGCGACAGCGGCGTCATCAGCGCGCATGTGCGCGTCTTGCGGCCCGAGCCGCACGATGCCGCGATCGTGCGAGTCGCAGGTCCGGACATCTCGCCTGGAACCTTCCGCAGCACGCCGTGGGGAATGTTGCTGCGCGTCGTGAGCGACAAGGACGCCGGCAGCGATCCGATCAAACCTCTGGGCCTCGCAAACGCGCCGGTTTGCGCTCTCTAACTATTAACGGTTTTCAGGCCGGTTTTCAGGCCGGTTCTCAGGCTGGTTCGCGAGGCCTGACCGCATCGATTATGCGGCTCTCGTTGTCGCGCGCGAAGCCCAGCTCGAGAGCCCGTCGGTAGAGACGCTCGGCGGCCGCGCCGAATTCGTGGCTCGCGCCGATCTGGCGCGCCAGGCGCAGGGCGTATTCGATGTCCTTGAGACGCAATGCCGGCGTGAAATTGACGTTGGTGGCGTGGTCGCCCGCCACGAAGCGCCGTACGTTGCGCACCACCTGCGGGCTGGCGGCCTGGCCGCTGCCGATCGCATCCGCAACCTGCTTCAGATCGAGCCCCGCGCCCTGCGCGAGCGCCAGGCCTTCCGCTGCCGCGCCGATCTGCACGGCGCCCATCAGGTTGATCATGAGTTTGTAGACCGTGCCCTGGCCAACCGGTCCGAAGTGCAACACCCGCGTCCCGAGCGAGGTGAGGATGGGCCGCGCGGCGTCCAGGTTCTCCGGCTCCGCGCCCACCAGCAGGGTGAGCGTGCCGGATGCCGCCGCATCCGGCAGTCCGGTGACGGGCGCATCCACATATCGGAACCCGCGTTGCTGTACCTGTGCCGCGAGCTCCAGCACCCAATCGTGTGACAGCGTCGAACACTCGACGCAGAGCGCGTCAGGGGCATTTTTCGCCGCGAGCGCGCCTTCGGCACCCAGCCACATGACGCGGGAAGATTCATCGCCAGCCGTCATTCCGACGATGACGTCGGCGCCCTGGGCGGCGTCGCTCGGCGATTGCGCGACGCGCGCTCCCTGGGCCATCAACGGGGCGCTGCGCGAGGCGGTGCGGTTGTACACCGCGAGTGTGTGTCCGGCGGTCAGCAGGCGCGCGGCCATGCCTTGCCCCATGTTCCCGAGACCCAGGAACGCGACCCGCATCAGTGGAAACCCAGCGCGCCTTTGACGGCGCTGTTGTCGAGCGCGCGGATGCCGTCGCCATCGAGCCGCCACTTGTCCATGTATTGAACCGGCTTGACGAGCTTCACGCTCGCGTCCGCGAGCAGCTTCTCGAGCTCATCGTCCGAATAGGGTTCCGGAGGGCCAGCCTTGAAGGCGCCAAACAGACCGTCCCAGTGCACGGGTAGATAGGCCTTGGGCTTGAGCACCGGCAACACCAGGTTCGCAATGCCGGCGCCGCCGGTGGCAATCCACAGATCCACCGACTCGACACCCGCCGCGCGCATGGCCGCCGCCAGGTTGTCGAGTGGCGCGCCGTAGTTTTTTCCGCCGAGGACGATCGGTTCGCGCAGGTCGACTGGGCTCGCGGAATCCTGGAAGAACCAGCTCAATCGTCCGGTGGGCCCATCGACCGTGAACAGATAGGCGCGATTGCCGCCGCCGTTCGGGAAGTCTTCCGCGACTCCGGCCCGCAAGCCGTCGGCACTCGCAACCGGCACGCTGCCGAGTTCCAGCGGGTTGTGCTGTGCCGGGTTCTTGGCGGGATCCCCGCTGTGATTCCAGCGCACGGGATACATGTTGATACCCGCGCCGAGCGTGATCTTTTCGCCACCGAATACGGCCCGGCAGCGACCCGCCGGAATCTTTTCGGCGCGAATCTGCAGGCAGGTGGTGGGTGAGCCGATCACCTTGGCGCCCGAGAGTCTCGCCCAGGTCGCGGTGTCGAACGAATGGTCGAAGTGATTGTGGCCGGTGAGCAGTAGATTGACCGCGGGTTTCCCGCCGATGGCGTCGAAGACCTCACGCACCGCGGCCACGTCGGAGCGCATGGCGCGCCTGGTCGAGTCGAGCCCACCGCCGCCGAAGAACAGCTCCTGCGGCAACCGTGTGATGTAACCGTCCGCGACTATCTGTCGACCACCCACGCTGAAGTGCATATTGGTGATCGACATCCAGGTGATGTCGACGTGATCGGGCGCGGCGCCCGCGCTGGCGCAGGTCGCGAGCAGGGCAAGCAGGCAGGCAATGATGCGATTCACTGGGCGAACCTCGGCTGACGATCTGAGACGGCATCATAACGGGGACGACCCGGCTACCGGGTAGGCCTCTGAACTATCGCGCCAGCCAGCCGCCGTCCACGGGCAAGACCACGCCCTGCACGTAATTGGCCGCGCTCGAGGCCAGGAACACCGCCGCGCCACCGAGATCTTTCGGGTCGCCCCAGCGGCCGGAGGGGATCCGTCCGAGAATCTCCGCGTTTCGCTTCACGTCTGCCTGCAGCGCCACAGTATTGTTCGTGGCGAAATATCCGGGCGCGATGGCGTTGACGTTGATGCCCGAGACGGCCCATTCGTTCGCGAGCAGGCGAGTAAGGCCGGCGATCCCGCTCTTGCTGGCGGTGTAGGACGGCACGCGAATGCCGCCCTGGAATGACAACATCGAGGCGATGTTGATGATCTTGCCGCCGCCGGCGGGAATCATGTGGCGCGCCGCGGCCTGCGACAGGAAGAACACCGACTTCAGGTTCACGTCCAGCACCGCGTCCCAGTCGGCCTCGGTGAAGTCGATCGCGTTGTTGCGGCGGATGATGCCGGCGTTGTTAACCAGCACGTGCATCCCGCCCAAATTGTCGACCACCTCGCCCACGATGGCGGTGTAGTCGGGCCGCGCGCCCAGGTCGGCTTTCACCCAGAGCCCGCGTCGGCCGAGTGACTTCACGGCGGCCAACGTGTCGGACGGGTCGCTGCGGCCGATGCACGCGATGTCCGCGCCCGCGGCGGCCAACGCTTCGGCAATGCCGCGGCCGATGCCGGTGTTCGCACCCGTGACCGACGCGACGCGGCCGGTCAGATCGAAATTCGCCGCCATGTCAGCGCAACACGTTCATCGGGACCCAGGCGACGTCCTTGTATTCCTGGTTCTCGCCGCCCATCGCCCAGATGAAGCTGTAGTTCGATGTGCCGCAGCCCGTGTGGATTGACCACGGCGGCGCGATCACGGCCTCCTCGTTGGCGACGAAGATGTGCCGCGTCTCGTGCGGCTCGCCCATGATGTGTACGACGCGGGCATCGGGCTTCAGGTCGAAATAGAAATATGTCTCGGAGCGGCGCTCGTGCAGGTGGCAGGGCATCGTATTCCAGACGCTGCCTTCCTTGAGCGAGGTGAGGCCCATCAACAACTGCGCGGACTTGCAGATGTCCGGGTTGATGTACTGGTAGATAGTCCGTTCGTTGGCCGTGGCGGGCGCGCCGACCGGCATCGGATTCGCCCTGGTGATGTCGATCTTGACGGTCTCGTAACGCGCGTGGGCGGGCGTGCTCGCGAGATAGAACTTCGCGGGGGTCGCGGCCGAATCCGACGAGAACGACAGACCGGTGGTGCCCATCGGCACGTACAGGCCTTCGCGCGCGGCCAGCGCCGTGGCCTTGCCGTCGACGGTCACCTTGCCCGGGCCGCCGATGTTGATGATGCCGAGCTCGCGGCGGGCGAGGAACGGCCCCTTGTTGAGCGCCGGTACTTCATTGAGCTCGACGCTCTTCGACACCGGCATCACGCCGCCGACGATCATTCGCTCGATGTGGCTGAAGGTGAGACTGACGTCGTCCGGCACGAACATTGCGCCGACGTGAAACATGTCGCGCAGTTTCGCGGTGTCGGCGGTTTGAACGATGCTCTGGTGGCTGGCGTGTCTCGTCTCGAACTTCATTTGAATATTCCCGGCGGCTGGCTCGAATGGGGGGCGCTGATTCTACCTTGTCTTCCGCGGCGCGGAAACCGGTGTCAATGCGGGCGCGGGGCGTCACTTGCGACCCGGTCGAAACGACCGGGTCGGTCGAATGAGCGTGAAACCGCGGGCTTTCGTCAGCGCGCCGGCGGCTGGCAGGAGTCGCGAATGACCAGATGAGGTTCGAGCGGCGTGACCATGGCGTGTGTGCCGCCGGCGGCCTCGGGATGAAGAATCTTGTTAGCCGCGATGCGGCCCAGCTCGCGGATCGGCAGGCGGATCGTAGTCAGCGAGGGCAACAGACGCGATGCCAATGCGCCGTCGTCGAAGCCGACGATCGACAGGTCGCCGGGAATCGAAAGGCCGAGACGATTTGCGGCGCGATACACACCGGCCGCCATCTCGTCATTGCTGGCGAAGATCGCGGTCGGGCGCGGACTCAAGGCGAGCAATGTTTCGCCGCCGGCGACGCCGCTCTCGTAGGTGTAGCCGCCTTCGACGATGAGATCGGAACCTAATTGCAGACCGCGCGCGGACAGCGCTTCGCGGAAACCCGCCAGCCGCTCGGAGGCCGAGCGAAAGCCTGACGGACCGGCGATGTAGCCGATGCGCTTGTGGCCGAGCGACACGAGATAGTTGGCAACTTCAGCGACGGCGAGCCGGTCGTTCGAAATCACGATGCGCGAGGGATCGTCGAGCTGCGCGTAGGTGATGCGTACGTAGGCGCAATCGGCCTCGGTCAGCGCGCGCGTCAGTTCGTCGTTCTCGGAGACCGGCGGCAGCAGGATGACGCCGCGCAATTTCTGGCGTTCCACGAAGCGGCGCACGCCGGCGATGTAGTCGGGTTTCTTGCGATCGCAGGGATGCACGACCACTTCGTATTCGGAATTGCGCACGGCGTCGAGCGCGCCTTCCATGCAATTGACGATGTATTGCGCGTTCGGGTTGTCGTACACGAGGCCGATCAGGAACGCCTTGCGGAAGGCGAGGCCACGCGCCTGCGGATCGGGCACGTAGCCGAATTTATCGATGACCGCCTGGATGCGCGCGCGCGTCGCTTCCTGCACCAGGGGCGACTGGTTGATCACGCGCGACACGGTTTTCTTCGAGACGCTCGCGAGGCGAGCGATGTCGTTGATGGTCGCGTTGCGCCCCGGCTTGATTCCCGTGGGCTTTGAGACACCCATGGACTTCGCGGGAGCGGGCACCTTGGGCGTGCTGCTCTTGACGGCGGCTTTTTTCCGGGTGCGTGTCATGGAGGGCGATTGTACGTAAGGGAAAGTCCCGCGGGCAGGCATGTCACCTAACAATCAACGCGATTCAACCGGTGTCATGGGAATGGCACGGCAGCGCAAGCTTCCGAGGCCGGTAAAAATGGCCTCCGCGGACTGCCCGGCGGTGATCGAATGCACTCCCGTGGCTGCACCAGTGGAAATATATTCACCGGCACGCAACGGGCGGCCGCGACGCGCGTTACAACGCAGCGCGAATGCCAGCGCGGCGAGCGGACCGCCACTCACGGCGGCGGCGTTACCGCGCCCGACAACAGCGCCTTCGATACGGGTTTCGCAGTTCATGGATTCGAGGCTGCGCGCCTGCCAGTCGACGACTTCCGCGCCGAGCAGCAGTCCCGCGTTGTTGCCGAAGTCGCTGGCGATGACGGCGGGGCCGTAGTCGTTGATATTGACCAACGGACTGCTGGCGATTTCGATGCCGATATACATCGTCTGGACGAAGCTTTGGGCTGTCTCGGCTGTCCACTCCGCGACATTCGCCGGAGCATCCTTGGACAGCTGAAAGACGAACTCCGCCTCGATGGCCGCGAATCCGCCGGCGAACACCGGCACATCAACCGACTCGACACCGTTCGAGCGCTTAACGGCGTGGGTGAAAATCGGGCCTACCAGGCGATGCGCGCCGAATTTCTGGCTGAGCGGTTCAGGGATCCAGCCGACCTTCCAGCCGGCGACGGTATCGTCCCAAAGCTTTATGGCCTCGTCCTGGCATCGGTATGCCGAGTCGAGGTCCTGGGGAATGGAACCGGGATACTTCGCGAACGAACCGGCCGAGCGGCGCGCCTTGACGAATTCGGCGGCCATCCCCTTGGCGTCGAACGCGAGGTCAGTGACAACGGGAACCAATTTTTTTTAGCCTTCTTTATTTCACAACGCGTGCGGCAGTGTTATATAGGGAAACCGGTGTCATTTTCAATGCTTCGAGAGGACATTTACATGTCAAATCGTTTGGTTGTGATTGGGTGTTTATTGTTGGCACAAATGGCGGTTTCCGCTGAGACGCCACTCGCATTTCCAGGTGCCATGGGCGCTGCGGCGACCACTCCCGGTGGGCGGGGCGGGCAGATTATACGGGTTACAACGCTTGCCCCGACAGGGCCGGGTTCACTCCTGGAGGCCGTCAAGAGGGCGGGCCCGCGCATCGTGGTATTCGAGGTCGGCGGCGTCATCGACCTGGCCGAGAACACGGTGAAGATCACCGAGCCCAATCTAACTATTGCCGGCCAGACGGCGCCGGCGCCGGGAATCACACTGATTCGTGGCGGCATCGACATCGCCACACACGATGTGGTGATCCGGCACATCCGTGTGCGGCCAGGTGACGGCGGGCGCGCGCGTCTCTCCGGTAACGACTACGACGCCATCTCGACGCTCGGCGGCGCGTACGACGTGATCGTGGATCACTGCACGCTCACCTGGGCAACGGACGAAAACCTTTCCGCGTCGGGCCCGCGTTTCACCGGCAACACGCCCGACGAATGGCGCCAGGGCACGTCGCACCGGATCACCTTCAGCAACAACATCATCGCGGAGGGCCTGGCCACTTCCGTGCACGTGAAGGGTGAACACTCCAAAGGTTCGCTGATCCACGACAACGTCTCCGACATCCTCATCGTGGGCAATCTGTATGCGCACGACAAGGAACGCAGCCCGTTGTTCAAGGGCGGCGTGCGCGGCGCGATCATCAACAACCTCATCTACGATCCGGGCCAGCGCGCGATCCACTACAACCTCATCGCCGAAGAGTGGGGCGATCATCCCTACCAGACCGGCGAAATGACGGTGATCGGCAACGTGCTGCGCGGCGGGCAATCGACCGAGCCCGGGCTGCCGCTCGTGACGGTTGGCGGTTCCGGCGATCTGGCGCTGTACGAGCGCGACAACATCGCGGTGGATCGCTGGGGTTCGCCGCTGCCATTGCGCGGGTCTTATACGACGGCGCCGATCAAGATCCTCAAGCTGCCAACGCCGCTGTTATTCGGCATCACGCCGATGTCGGCGCGCGCAGTGCAGGACTACGTGATCAAGAACGCCGGTGCGTTCAACTGGCAACGCGATCACGAAGATGGGCGTGTAGTGGCTGACACCATCGAGGGCCGCGGCTTCATCATCGACAGTCAATCCGCGTGGGGCGGCTATCCGAAGCCCGAGATGACAGCGCAGCCGTTCGACCCGGCGAAGTGGAATCTGGACGACATGACGCCGATGAAGTGAGAAGCGGTGTCAGGCGGGGAAAGTCGGGATAACTCGGCGAAGCCCGAGTTATCCCGACTTTCCCCGCCTGACACCGCTCTCTCAGGTTCCCTGTTGGATGAACGGGACTTTCGCGAACAGGCGGCGCTCGGCGCCACGCGGATCGTCGGACAGCGCCGGCTCGACGTCGAACACCATGGTCTGACGGCGGGGCAGGGTATACGGCTCCCAGCGCGCCATTCCTGAGTAGTTGGGATCACCGGTGCGCGCGAACGCCAGCAGGGCTTGCTGCATGTGCGCCGATACCCGGCGCGCCTCCGCGCCGTCACCCGTCTGGGATTCCGGTGCGGTCAACGTGCCGAACATCAGCGGGATATCGAGCGTGTGGAACGCGCCCCACTTGCCGCCATCCTGCGGCGAGCCCCAGTCGAGTTGATAGGCAAACGCGGGTGAACCCTGCGCGGCGCGCAGCTCCGCTTCGATGACGGCCGCGCGCCAGGAGCGGCCCGCGGTGGTGGCCGAGAAAAACACGTCGGTTGGCGAATATTGCGGATACAGCTCGCGGTACGTCTGCACCACCAGCGCTGCGGAAATATCGCTGCGTAATTCGGCTTCGAGCCGCTGCGGCAGCGCCTCCCAGGTCAGCGTCCACGAAGAAGGATCGCCGCGTCCGATGAGCGAGCGCGTCTCGTCGTGGGTATTGCCGATCATCATTGGTATACCCGCCGACTGCGGTGGCGCATCCGGAAAGAACGGATGACGCGTGAGCGTGCGTTCGTCGAGCACCGGGCCCATGTAGAGACTGCCGCGGCCGATGTACGGATCGACACATCCCGCATGTGCACGCTGCAGATCTTTCAGCGGCATCGAGGCCAGTTCGCCGGCGCGCTCGGCCGTGACTCCCAGCTTGTCGAGCAATACACGCGTGCGGCCCGCGGCATGCAGCGGGCCGGAGGCCGTCACTTGCTGTCCACTCATCGTCGCGGCGCGGTGGAACAATCCCGTGGCCGCCGGCATTGCCATCAGCGTCGCGATCTTGGCGCCGCCGCCCGATTGCCCCAACAAGGTCACGCAACCCGGATCGCCGCCGAACACGCCGATGTTGTTGCGCACCCACTGCAGCGCCAGCACGAGATCGAGCATGCCGGCATTCCCGGAATCGGGGAACCCGGGTAGATAGAGATAGCCGAACAGGTTGAGCCGGTGATTGAGCGTGACGACGACCACGTCGCCGCGCCGGCACAAGGTGGACCCGTCATACAACGCGCTCGAGCCCGATCCGCCCGAATATGCGCCGCCATGGATGTAGACGATGACGGGCCGTGGTTTCGCGCCTTTGGCGAGCGGCGCGAACACGTTGAGAAACAGGCAGTCCTCGGATTGATTGGGTTCCGTTCCACCTTGCGGGCTCGCCGGCCCGTATCCCATCGCATCGAGCACGCCGCGCCACGGCGAGGGCGGCTGCGGTGGCTGGAATCTTCGCGGAGCGGTATCCGCGCCATATCGAATGCCGCGAAACACCTGCAGGTCCGCGTCGATCAGGCCGCGCACGCGTCCGGCGGTGAAGCGCGCCACGATCGATTTGCCGGCCGCGCGCCCCAATGGCGACACCGCCAATGCGCCGGCCGCCACCGCGCCGACGCCTAACAAGCGGCGCCGGCCGCGATCGACGCCGGTAGCGTGTTCGCGCTCAGTGACCGACATGTTGCGCCCAGCTCTCGACCAGCGCCGGCCAAACGGCAACGTCCTTGCCCGCGATCGAGCGCAAGCCGAAACCATGACCGCCCTGGTCGAACACGTGCAGCTCGCTGCGCACGCCGGCCTTCTGCAGCGCGGCGTACATCAACAGGGAGTTCTGGACCGGCACGGTCGCGTCGTCGCCCGCATGCACCAGCAAGGTCGGGGGCGTGCCGGCGGTGACGTTGCGATCGGGAGAGAAGCGCGCGAGATCCACTTCCTTCACGCCCGCAGCCAGCAGCTGCTTGACCGAGCCGCCGTGCGCGCTGACGCCCGAGGTCGCGATGACGGGATACATCAACACCGCAAAGTCGGGTCGTGCGGAAAGATTGTCGATTGCGTCGCTGCGTTCGTAGGCGAGTTTCGGCTCGGTGATGAGCCGCGCGACCACGTGACCACCGGCGGAAAACCCCATCACGCCGATGTGCGGAGCTGTCTCGCCCGCTTTGAGCGGCTGGCCGCGCAGGATCCGAATGGAGCGCATGGCGTCGTGCACGGGGGCATCGGGGCCGGCGGCCCAGCCGTCGCCCGGCATGCGATAACGCAGCACTGCACAGGTGAAACCGCGCGCGCTGAACCAGTCGGCGGCTTCGAAACCCTCCTTGTCGATCACTACCCGCACGTAGCCGCCACCGGGGACGATCAGCAGCGTAATGCCATTGGGAGTGCCCTTGGGCTCGAACATCGTGAGCAAAGGAGTCGTGACGTGTTCGGCGAAGCGATCGCGCAGCGGGACTTCGGGCAGCCGCTCGATGATGGCTTCCTTCGCCGAGACCTGGCCGGCGCCCGGTGTGCCACCGGGCCACACCTTGATGGTGACGTCACCCGGTTCGGCGGCGGGCACGGGTTCGGCCTGCGTGGCGGCGGAGACGAGGATCATGGTGGCGGCGAGGATGAGCCCGCGGCGATGCACTGACAACTTCATGGCGCCGATTATGGCCGGCCATGAAAAAAGGGGACAGATCTTTCGATCCGTCCCCTTCCTGTCGAGGCCTAACTAGTTCAGATCAATACTTGAAGCGGGCGCCCAGATAGTACTGCGTGCCCTGGTGGTGGTAGTAAGACAGGCGGTTGGCGTCTTCGCCGACCCACTGGTCTTGCACTTCATCGGTCAGGTTCAACGCCTCGAGCGAGACGGTGAAGTGATCATTGATGTTGTACGAGGTCGAGAAGTCGATGTTCATCGTCTCCGCCGTACCTTCCACGTCGTTGCCGTTGCGTCCCGGCACCGTCGTCAGGTAGTCGGAACGATAAGCCGCCGACACACGAGCGCTGAAAGTCTTGTTGTCGAAATACAGCGTTGCGTTATAGGCACTCTTCGAAAGGCCGGTCAGATCGTTGGTCGTCGGCGTTGTGGTCAGTACCCCACCGGCCGCTCCCGTCACGGTCAAGTACGTGATCTCCGACTCGACGCCGGTGTAGTTCAAGATCGTGCCGAAGTTGCTCCAGACGCCGGGCAGGAAGCTGAACGGCTGCTGGTAGCTGATTTCGAATCCTTTGACAGGACCGCCCTCGGTCGTAACAGGCACGGTGAAATCCCACAACGTGTTCGTCGCATCGCAATTCGCCAGTGCTGGCGTGCCGCAAGCCGCGGTCACGAGCGCATCGTCGATGCCGTAAGGATTGCCGGTGAAGATGCGCTGATCGCGCTGCGTCTGCACGAAGCTGTCGACATCCTTGTAGAACAAGGCGAGCGACAACAGCGATTCGGGTGCGAAATACCATTCGACGCCGAGGTCGTAGGATTTCGCACGGAACGGGTCGAGTGCCGGATTGCCGATACTCACCGTCCGGTTGTTGCCCGCCGTACCGACCGTGGCTCCGGGTGTGACCTGGCCCAGGTTCGGGCGCGTCATGACCTTCGAAGCGCCGAAGCGCAACAGCAATTGATCGCTGATGTCGTACACCAGGTTCATCGACGGCAACACGTCCGAGTATTCGTGTGTGGCTTCGAGCGCAAACGGCGCGCCGGCGATCAGCGCGAATCCGTTCGATGTCATGTCAGTCTTCACGTAGCGAACGCCGACGTCGCCGCGCAGCGTGTGCGCACCGAACTCGAACTTGAAGTCGCCCTGGACATAGGCGCCCAGATCGTCTTCTTCAACTTCGTTGTTGTTGCCAAGCACGTTGTTGATGCCGAGGGGATACAGGGTGCGGTTGTTCAGATCCAGCGCATCGACCGCGGCAATGAGATCGGGCGTCAGCCAGGACGTCGTGCTACCCGCCGGCAGACTGAGACCGCTGCCGAAGTGCGTCAGCGTGGCGTAACTGCTGATCGGCGCAACCACCGGAAAGACGCCCTCGTTGGCACGGCGTGCTTCAGTCGACTTGAAGATGTAGTTCTTCCACTGCGGGCCGAACTTCAGCTTGAACGAGTCGGACGCAGCCCATTCGAAATCGAGAGAGGCGGTCTGATAGCTGTTGATTGTGCTCTGTGGGCGCAGGCGGATATTCGTCAACTGCCACGTGGCCGGATTGGTGACGTCCGTCGTGCCGAACGTGATGAGCGGCAGGCGGCTGTTGTCACGATAGTCGTAGCTGTAACCGTCGATGTTGAGCGCGTCCCACAGCAGCGTGGTCTGCACCGGGTTGTCATGATTTGCTTCGGCAAAACCAACGATCGCACGCATGTTGAATGCATCGCTGAACGTATGTTTGCCTTCGAGCGTGACCTGCGTGAACTTCGTGGTCAGCTCGTCATGACGAGCCTCGGAGCGGATATCCACATCGTTGAAGACGCCGTAGACCAGGGAATTGTGTTCATCGATTACGCCATCGGCGGCATTCACGTCGAGCGTATTGGCGCCGCCGGCACTGAACACCGGGGTCTCGAGAAAGATTTCATTGCGTTCGGCATCGAACTTGGCAAAAAGTGCGTCGAGGCTGAACGAGGTCGACTCACTCGGTACGAATTGCAGCGCGGCCGTGACGCCCAGGCGCGTCTGGTCGTGTTCGTATTTGTCGAAGCGCGGGATGCGCGGCACGAAGGCGGCGTGAACCTCGGCATTCGTGGCAGTGCCAGCGAAGTTCAGCTCATTCGGGCCCATGCCGGTGTTGGCCTGCCAGCGCACAGTGCTGGATCCATCGTCCTGCAATTTGCGGTCTGTGTAGGCGACCGAGAGCAACGCGCCGAACTTTCCATCGGCAAACGTGTTGCTGATGAGGAAAGCCGCGCGCGGATCGCTGTCTTGAGTGAGGTCGTTGTACCCGGCCTGCAGCGAGCCTGCGACCGTGAAGCCGTCATAGTCGAGCGGCCGGCCAGTGCGCAGATCGACGGTCGCGCCGAGCGATCCTTCTTCGATCTCCGCGGCGGAGGTCTTGCGCACAGTGATGTTGTTGAACAGCTCCGACGCGAAGGTGTTGAAGTCGAAATTGCGGCCGCGGTTCGTGCCGCCCGACGCATCGGTGCTGCCGTTCGCGCTCATGGCTTCGATGCCGTTGATGCGCACACGCGTGAACTGCGGACCGAGTCCGCGTACGGAAATCTGGCGGCCTTCGCCCGCGTCGCGCGCGATGACCACGCCGGGAACGCGTTGCAGCGACTCGGCGAGGTTGAGATCCGGGAAGTCGGCGATGTCCTCGGCGACGATCATGTCGATCGAGCCGACCTGTGCCTGCTTGGCCGCGAGAGCGGCGTTCAAGCTTGCACGGAAGCCCGTTACGACCACCTCTTCGATGGACTCGGCGCCTTCCGGCGTGTCATTGGGAGCTGCGTCCTGCGCGGCTGCGCCAGTGGCGAAGCTCAGCATGGCGGTAGCGGTGATCAACGTGCCAGTGCGGAAGAGTTCAGGGTTCTTCACGGCGGGTTTGCTCGACTCGGACATCTCGGCGGCCTCCACGCACGGGCCTTTTGAAGGCACCGCGCGAACAGTTAACAGTTAGCTTCGGCAGGCGCGACCAGGCGCTGCAGAAGCGGTTTATCCCACAAATATGACACCGGTGGCAACCTCACGTCCCTCAAGCGCCTGAAACCATTGATTTCCAACACTAAAGGAAGCGGCGAGCGTGCAAATTGGCAATTGCGACTAGAGACTCCTTGTCTGATTCCCGCTACGCATCCTGCGAGGGTGGTCAACTGCTCAATTCCGTACCAGATTCACACCCGGCGAGGTTGCTCTCAAGGCTTCTTCAAATCCCCGCCGTGGTTCACGCTTTTTGCCAAGTAACGATCGCATCCGGCTGGCAAGCGATGAAATTTTTCTGCGCGCGCGTGAAAAATGTTGTTTGCTCACGTCACTCACTATTTTGTAGTGGTTTGCCGGAACTGTTAGCGCTAGCAGTAGGAATCGGCTGTCATGGAATTCGCATTACTCCTAACAACGCATCGCCCCATCGCCACTACCGGGTGGGTGCGCGACCGGTGACATTGCATATATGAAAACAAAACTGATCGTCGCTGCGACCCTGTCCACGCTGGTATTCGTCTCCGCCTGCGAAACCGTGAAGACCACGAACGCGGGCGCGGTGGGCGTCGATCGCAAGCAACAAATGCTGGTCTCGAACGAAACCGTCGAACAAGGTGCGGCCGAGGCGTACGCCACCGAACTCAAGACGGCGCGCGAAAAAGGCGTGCTCAACACCGATCAGGCGCAGCTCGCGCGCGTGACCACGATCGCCAAGCGACTCGTGGCCGCGACGCCGGCATTCCGCAAGGACGCGACGTCCTGGAACTGGCAGTTCAACCTGCAGAAGACCAAGGAGCTCAACGCCTACTGCATGCCGGGCGGGCGCATCATGGTTTATTCCGGCCTGATCGATCAGCTCGACCTGTCGGATGCCGAGATCGCAACCGTGTTAGGTCACGAAATCGCGCATGCCTTGCGCGAACACACGCGTGAGCGCGTATCGCGCGCCTATGCGCAGCAGCTGGTGTTGTCCGGCGCGGCGGCGGTGGCCGGTGTGAGCGAGGCGACCGCGAACATGGCCAACATGGTGGCCGAGGTCACATTCCAGCTGCCCTTCAGCCGCGACCAGGAATCCGAGGCGGACGACATCGGCCTCGAGCTGATGGCGCGCGCCGGCTACGACCCGAACGCCGCGATCACGCTGTGGAACAAGATGAGTGCCGCGGAATCCTCCGGTACGCCGAAATTCCTCAGCACACATCCGGCGCCGAAGGAACGTATCAAGGACATCCAGAAGAATCTGCCGCGCGTGTTGCCTCTCTACGCGAAGCGGAAATGAACTGTCGCTATGCGGGTGGCGTCACGGCCGCGATGGCGCGCCGGAATGCCACCAGCGGCGGCAGGGCCGCCAGCAAGGTCTCGGGCATCAGGGGCTTGCGCGCCACCCACACCGGCGCCTCGGCGAGCCACGGCACTTCGGCGTTGGCCGGGTCGCCCGTCAGGATGATCGTCGGCACCGCGTGCCCTAACAACCGCGCGAATTCTTCGGCGACTTCGGTCCCTGTCATGCCATCACCCAGGTAGTAATCGACGATCAACACGTCGAGGCGACCACGCAGCGAGTCCACCTGCGCGAGCGCCTGCTCCGCGAATGCGGCTTCCCGGGTTTCATATCCCGCCGAACGCATCAACATGGCGGTCGAGCGGCGTACGGCGTCGTCATCGTCCACGTGGAGGATGAGGCCGCGAGTCGCGGCTGCCGGTAGTTGCAACGGCAGGATGGTGGCGAGTTGAGCAGACATGGCACGCTCCGCGGGGCATTTGTGCGATCAATCTGTCGGACGAGTCTTCGCCTGCCGACAATTCCCGTCAATACGGGAGTTTCCTACACGAGCAGCAAAATTCAGGCGTTCAGCATCGGCGATCGACGTTAACGGTGTATGTCACTGTGGCGACGCAATCATTGCATCGCGCGCGATACCTCCTCGCACAGGACCGCGTACGAAGGTGGGATCTCGATGACCGCAGTTGCGCCGTGCCGCATCGCGGAAACCGCTTCGGCTACATCGTCAGGATCGGTGATGACGAATATGGGGAGATTGCGCTGCAGCTCGCGCGCTTCCTGCAGGAATTCGTCGATAGGCTCCTCGCGCAGGTCGTCCGCGATCACGAGGCAGCCGGCATTCCCGGAACCGGCCTGTGCCAGCGCCGCTTCGAGCGAGGTAGGCCAGATGACATTGGTGAAGCCGCGCAGGGCGCGGAGCACTTCGCGAGTGCGCTCGGAAGCTTGACCGGCAACAATGATGGTGCGCACGCGTTCCGTGTCGCTTTGTTTGTCGGCACTGCCGCCGCTGTCATGTGACCGCATCATCGGGCGCGGAGCATTGCACCCGGGGGCCGACAGTTAAATACGTACTTCCTCTTGTGTCCGCGACGCGAACCTATTGCGGCGGCGCGACAGCCATCATCATGCGCACCAGCTCCGCCAGCGAGCCGGCTTCCATCTTCTGCATGACGTGCGCCCGGTGGATTTCCACCGTGCGCTGGCTGACACCAAGATCACCGGCCACCATCTTGTTTGCCTTGCCCTGCGCCACGAGGTCGAGCACCTCGCGTTCCCGCGGGCTCAGCGAGGCGAGTCGTTCCCGGATCCGTCCGGTCTGCCGCAGGCGCGCGCGATATTCGGTGTCGCGGCTCAGTGCGCGCTGTACGCGATCGAGCAGCTCCTGGTCGCGAAACGGTTTCTGCAGGAAGTCGAAGGCGCCGTGTTGCATTGCCTCGACGGCCATCGGTATGTCGCCATGCCCGGTGATGAAGATCACCGGTATGGTCGCGCCGCGCAGGTTGAGTTCGTGCTGCATCTCGAGCCCGCTCATGCCGGGCATACGCACGTCGAGCACCAGGCAGCCGGGATGCGCCGCGTCGTAGTTAGACAGGAATTCCTGTGCCGAGGCTGCGACCTCGCTGATGAGGCCGGCGGACTTGAGCAGCAGCCGGAGCGAATTGCGGACTGCATCGTCGTCGTCCACGACAAACACCGTTTGCGGAAGTTCTTTCATCGCGGTGACTCCTGGTGCGCTGGAAGGACGAAGAAGAAACACGCGCCCCGCGGCTGGTTGGCGCGATACCCCAGCCGTGTGTCGTGCGCCTTGATGATGGACCGGCTGATAGCCAACCCCAGGCCGGTGCCGGTCGCCTTGGTCGTGAAGAATGGTTCGAAGATCTTCTGCTCCACGTCGTCTGCCAGGCCAGGTCCCAGGTCGCTGACCGACACCTCGACATCGCCGCCATCGGTGAGTCGCGTTGTGATCAGCACTTCGACGGCATTCGCGGCGAACGCCGCGCGATTCATTTCATGTCCCTGGGCCTCGAAGGCGTTGTGCACGAGATTCATGAGTACCTGCTGAATCTGCACGCCATCGACGAGCACCTTCGGCAGGGACTGCGACAGGTCGAGCGCGAGCCGTCCGTCGTGCACCCGCGCGTCGCTGGCGAGCAGCGCATGCACCTCGCGGATCAGATCGTTGATGTCCTGCGTCTCGCGGCGTACGTCCTCATTGCGCACCAGCGAACGTATGCGGCGGATGATCTCGCCGGCACGCAGTGCCTGCACGGAAACCTGCTCGAGAGCACCGGCAATTTCGGGCATGTCCGGCGCCGGCATTCGCAACAGCCGCGTGCAGGCCTGCGAATAGTTGGCGATGGCGGCCAATGGCTGGTTGAGCTCGTGGGAGATGCCGGCCGCCATCTCGCCCATCGTCGCCAGGCGGGAGACACTGTTCATGCGCTCCAGCGCCTTGTGGGCTTCGCTTTCGGCGCGGCGCTGATCGGTGATGTCCTCGCCCGAAAGCATGATGCCGGTGGCGACGCCGTCTCCGTCGCGTAATGCCACGCCCCGCCAGGTGATGAACCGGTCCTCACCGTCGCAGGCGCGCACGTTGTACTCGCAGCTCTGCGGTTCGTCGTTGCCCGCCATGAGCAGCGCGCGGAATGCCGCCCGCGCGATCGCGCGATCGTCCGGCGCCACGCAGCCGTCGACCCAGCTGCGATTCATGATGTCGGCATTGCTCTTCTTGAGCACACGGATCGCGCGCTGATTGACCAGCTGCACGACGCCGTTGCGATCGGTGGCGACCAGCATCACCTGCGCCAGGTCCAGGTAGAGGCGGTTGAGCTGGCGCTCGTGTTCGAGGGTCGCGAGCGCCTTGCGGCGCAAGTGCGTGTCGTGCAGGAAGCCCACAAAGATGGGCGGGTCGGTATCCGCGACCTTCCCGACGCTCAGGAAAACCGAGAATTCGCTGCCGTCGCGATGTCGCACGCGCACGTCGCGGCCCTTGCCGAGAATCCGCGATTCTCCGCCGCCGATATAACGCTTGAGGTGGTTGTCGTGTTGCAGCCGATCGATCGCGGTCATCAGCATGCTGACGTTGCGGCCGATGGCATCCGCGGAGCGATAGCCGAACATCGCCTCGGCCGAGGCGTTGAAGGCCTGGATGCGGCCGCGATCGTCCATGATCACGACCGCATCGAACGTCGCCTCGAGGAGGGCGAGTACGTCGGGTGTCGGCGCAGTCATGTCGCGCAAAGATACTCCTTGCGCGCGCCCATTGTGAGCCGGGTGACTGGTTAGTTGAGGTCCGCGAGCCCGGCGGCGCCACGCAGCAGCTGGGCATCGACTTCCGATTCGGCCGCAAACCAGTCCTCGCGCTCGTGTCCCGGCGCGAAACCACGTTTCTCGGCACGGTAGTAGGCGGCCTTCGCGATCAGCGCCGCCCGCTCACCGGGCCCGGCGAAGCTGGCCGCTGCACTCGGCGGTTTTGCTTTCTTCGCGGCGGCGGCGAGCGCCGGCGCGGCAGCCTTGCGCGGAGCGCGCTTCCTGATCGTCACGGTTGGCGGAGTTTTTTCGCGTGCCATCGCCATATCTCCTCGGGGTTTGTATGAGTGAAACTTCGGCACTCATCTGATGCTTAGCTTGGAAGAACAGGGACATGCGCAATTGTCCCTATTGATAATGTTCAATATGCACCGTCTCATGCAGTAGAAGCTGAAATTTTTTCATGTGAATGAAAAAGGGGAGCCGAGATGAACGCCTACGAGCTGTGCCAGCGCAACGTGGTCACCGTGCGGCGGCATGAGGAACTAGCCACTGCCGCGTGGATGATGCGTGAAAGACATGTGGGATGCCTGGTGGTGGTCGAGCCGGCCGGCACGAGCGGCGGCGAGAAACCGATCGGCATGTTGACCGACCGCGACATCGTCACCAATGTCATCGTGCGCGGTGTCGATCCGCGCAGCCTCGTGGTCGACGACGTCATGACACGTCACCCCCTCACGGTCTTGACCAGTGCGTCGTACGAAGACGCCCTGCAACGCATGCGCGGCGCGGGTGTGCGTCGCGTGCCTGTGATCGACGATCGGGGCCGCCTCGCCGGCATCCTCGCGCTCGACGACATCTTCGAACACCTGGCGCAACGCGTGCCCTTTGCCGTGACACCCATTCGCCGGGAAGCAAGGCTGCATCCGTAGGCTTTTGCTTATCCCGGCAGGATGGGCAGCGACAGGATCTGCACTCCGCGTCCCGTACGCGGTATGCGCGAGTCGAATCCGGCGGGCTTCACCACCAGGATGTCCGCTGTCACCGCGTCCATGACGAACTCGGCGGTGTTGCCGATGAAAAAGCGCTTGAGCCCCGAGCGCGACACGACTCCCATCGCGACGATTGCGCCGCGCTCGCGTTTCGCGGTGCGTGGGATCACTTCGTTGGCGCGCCCCTCGAGCACGTGGCAGTGACTTCGCTTGATGTCGAAACCGTCGACCACCTTGGCGAGGCTGCGGCGCACAGTGCGGTCGAGATTGGCGCGCGCGGCCGCGAGGTCGATCAGCGGTCCATCCGGCATCGCGGTCATGATGGGCAGCGCCGGCTGCATCGCGTGCACCGCGTGCAGCTCGCCGTGCAGCGCGTGCACGAGCTGAGCCCCGGCGCGCAGGATCTGACGGTCGAGCTTGCTCGACCTGGCACGCGTGTGGGCGGGATCTATTGCCGCCAGCACCCGCGGCCGGCGATACATCCGCCCGTTTTTCACGAGCAGGACAGGGATGGGGCAAAGGCGCAGCAGCTCCCAGTCCGTATAGGCCAGCAACCAGCGCGCGGGGTGACGCCCCGCGCCGTGACCATCCGAGGAGTGACGATTCTCGACCACCAACAAGTCGGCCGAGATGCGCTGCGCCTTGCGGATGATCGCCTCGTACGGCGGGAAGTCCCAGTCCGCCGCCACGTCGACATCGATGCCATGGCGACGTACGCGCGCGGCGAGCTTTTCCAATTGCTCACGCCGGGAGGTCTGGATTTCGCGCTGCCAGGATTTCACGTCCACCTTTCGGTGCTGTAACGCTTCGGCATACAGCGGGGTGGCGATGTCATGAAACAGCGTGAGCTGCGCGCCGAGTCCTTTGGCGATCTGCGCTGCCTTGTTCACCGCGGGCAGCGTGCGCGCGGCGGGGTTTTTCACGGCAACCAGGATTCTGCGGATCGGCTGCATGGCACGAGGTTCGCGCAACGCCACGCTCCCTGCAGCGGTGAAAATCCCTGGAGCGGCGTCAGCGCGCGCCTACTTGTTGTGCGCGTTGCCTTCCTTGGCCGACTGTTCGAGGAACAGTCGCATTTCGGGGGACTCTTCCACCAGCAAGCGTGCAGCGCGGCGCAAACGGATGATCTGCTCGGATGACAGCGTGAAGGCCGTCGGTACACGATCCAGGTATTCACGCTCTTCCGGGTCCTTCACGCGATCGAAACTGAGTTCCACCAGGTCTACGTCGAACTTCTCACAATCGGGAATCGCCAGCGCCACCTTGCAGCGGGTGTTCCGAACCTCTTTTTCCCAGCGACCGACGCGCTGCCGCATCAGGTTCATGGTTTCGAAGCTGTAGCGGTTGAAGGTGACGCTGACCACGGCGTCCATGACCTTCTTGATGCCGAGCGGCTCGGGGGTCTTCGCGTACTTCGGGTCGAAGCCGGTACGCGCGTCCACCACGATGAACAACATGCGGCGTGCACGGGAGAAACCGTTGCGGCGCAGCGCATCGGTGACACTTTCGCCGAGCGCCACTTCATCGAGAATGGCGCGTGCGCCCAGGTTGTCCGCCAGCGCGCCGTCGGCGAGGTGCAGGTAGGGAGAGTTCTTGCTGTCGAGGAATGACATGAGACGTTCGGCGCGTTCGCGCCGGTAGACGTCTTCTTCCGCCGCAGCCTCGGGGCCGACGGAATCGGGTGGCACGTAACCGCACTGACCGGCAAACGTGCGCATCACCAGCGGTGCGAAGTAGATAGGCGTGTCGGCGGAGGCGAACACGGCGCGCGCTACCGGCACGCTCTTCGGGTCGACGCAGATGCCGTTCAGCTGCTCGCGCGTGAAGGCGAACGGCTTCGCCCGCACCAGGTCGGTGGCTGTGACGATCACGCGCGGGGAGCGCGTCATGAGGTCGTAAACGGTGGCGTTCCTGAACAGCGTCTCGTCGAAGTATTCGACCTCGAGGTCGCTGCGGCTCACCAGCGGATTGGCGAGCCTTGGCCAGTTGACCGGCGTCAGCACCTTGCGCCACAGGTCCTTTTCCGTGTCGTGATTCAGAAAACGCGGCACGTAATTCTCGAACGCTTCTTTTCCGAACAGCGAGTAGTAAGCCGCCGTGAACGCGCCGCCCGACACCGCCGAGATCAGGTCGACTTCGTCGAGCAGCGAGTGTTGGTCGCCATCGGGGGTGGTCACCTTGATGTCACGCAGCGCTTCGAGCACACCGTAGGAAAATGCCGCCGCGCGTTTGCCGCCGCCCGAGAACGTCACCACCACGAAGAGTTTGTCGGAGTTCGCATCGACGCCCGGCGCCATGACGGGGGCGGTGAGCGGGATGGTTTCCTTGAGCGGGGTTTCGCGCTTGGGAGCGCTGAAACAGCCCGCGAGTGCGGCGGTGGTGGCGGCAGCGAACGATGCGGACCGCGCGAGACGGTGCAATTTCATGCGCCGCAGTATACGGCGCGGGCCTCAGGCGGTCTTGGTGGATGCTCGGTCGAGATAGATGTCGGGCCGCACGACTTCCATCAGGTTGCCCGCCGCGCCCGCGACCACGAAGCCCGAGTGCCGATACAGGCCGTGCGCGTCGCGCGTGGCCAGCATCACGCGGCGCGCGTCTGCGAGGGCAGGGTGGGTCATCGCCTCGCGCATCATGAGCTTGGACAAACCGCGGCCGCGGTGCTCCTCGAGCACGTAGACATCGCACAGATAGGCAAACGTGGCGTAGTCGGTGACCACGCGCGTAAACCCGACCTGCGCGCCACTTGCCGTTTCATACACCCCGAAACACAGCGAATTCAGCACGGCGCGCTCGACGATCTCGAGCGGAATCCCCGGCGACCAGTAGGAGCGAACGAGATAGGCGTGGATTGCGAGCAGATCGAGCCGCGCGCGGTCGGTTGAGATTTCGTAACCTTCCATGTCAATCCACGCAGAAGAGTTTTGCGCCGACGCGTGTCCGGGAGCGATGTGGATCGGTGCCGTCAGCCACCTGGTAACTCATGCCGGGCGTCAGCGAGAAACGCCGGCCGTCGGCCAGCTCGGTTTCGAGCTCGCCCTCGATGCAAAACATGAAGTGCCCCTTTGAACACCAGTGGTCGGCCAGGTAACCCGGTGAATAGTCCATGACGCGTACCCGTACGTCGCCGAACTGCCGCGTGCGCCAGTGCGCAACGCCGCTCGTGCCCGCATGTATCGTCGCTTCGACCGCGGCCCAGTCGACCGTGCCGAAAGGCAGGTTCTCTATTTTCAAGGGATCAGAATTTGCCGGCCAGGACGTCGGCGAACACATTTGTGTCGACATTGCCGCCGCTCAACGAAATGCCGACCCGCTTGCCCCCCAGCGAATCACGCTCGCGCCACGCGGCTGCATAAGCGGCGGCGCCCGCGCCTTCGGCCACGTTGTGAGTCTTCGCGAAGAGGTCGCGCATTGCCGCGGCCAGCTCGGCGTCGGTGACTTCGACGATGCGGCTCACGTTGGCCAGGATGATGGCGAGCGCTGCCGGGTCGGCCCGGCGGCAAGCCATGCCGTCACCGAGCTTCGTCTCCACGGGCGATTCGACCACCGCACGTGCCGCGAAGGACTTCGCATACGTGCGCGCGTGCGCCGAAACCACGCCCACGATCGACGTGCGCGGTGAATACGCATTGCGTGCGGCCGCCGCGGCGCACACACCGGAGCCCATGCCGATCGGCACGTATACGACGTCGAGATCAGGTGCAGCGCAAAAAAGCTCCGCCCAGTAGCTGGCAACGCCCAACACGATGTCGGCGTGGAAGGAGGGCACGAGGTGCAGCCCGTCGCGCGCGCCGACCCGCGCCGCCTCTTCGCGTCCTTCCTGGAAATCCTGGCCGAATTCGATCAGCGTCACGCCGAGCGCACGCATGGCGGCGTTCTTCTCGAGGCTGTTACCGTGCGGCACGTACACGGTGGCGGGTAGTTTGAAGCGGCCGGCTGCGAGCCCTACCGCCTGGCCATGGTTGCCGCGCGTCGCAGTGACGACGCCGCGGCAACCCGGCTCGCGTTCCGTGAGCGCCCGGAAATAAGTGGCGACGCTGCGCGCCTTGAATGCGCCGATCGGTGTGTGATTTTCGTGCTTGATCCACACCTCGGCGCCAAACGCCGCGGCCACCTGTGGCCAGACGTATTGCGGCGTGGGCGGCACGATCGGCCGGAGGAATTCCGCCGCGGCTTCGATCGCTGCGCGGTCGGGCAGCGCGGGTGCCGCGACGGATTGCGGAATTTTCATCGCGTTGGTGGCATTCATGAGCCTGGAAATATACGGCACGCCCCAGTACAGTTGCAGTACAGTTTTACCCCCAATCTGCCGATACTGGCCCGCTCTTATATATGTCGCTCCAGCAGACCAAGCAGGACCACCGCCTGCCCGCCCAGCTCGCCGCCCGTTTCGCGCAGCGCATCGAAAACCACGCGCTGCGGCCCGGCACGCGCCTGCCATCGATCCGTGACTGCGCCGAGGAATCGCGCGTCAGCCGCTCGACCGTGGTCGAGGCCTACGATCGGCTGATCGCCGCCGGCCTGATCGAGTCGCGTCGCGGCTCGGGTTTTTACGTGCGCATGCGCGCTAACAAACATTCCCAGCGGCGCGCCGTGCCGCACAACCTGCCCGGCACCGTACTCGACGTGAGCTGGCTGCTGCGCGCGCAGCGGCGCCAGTCACCCGGCAGCGAGCAGCCGGGCGCGGGTCTGTTGCCGGAGAACTGGCTCGATCACGAGCTGGTGTCCGCAGCGGTGCGCGGCGTCGGCCGCAGCCGCGGTTCCTGGCTGCTCAAGTACGGCTCGGTCGAGGGCTATCTACCTTTGCGCGAGGCATTGTCCACGCGCCTGGCCTTGAACGGCATCGCCGTCTCGCCCGAGCAGATCCTCACCACCGCCGGCGCCACCGAGGCCATCGACCTGGTTGCGCGCCGTTTTCTCGCCCCGGGCGACACGGTGTTCGTCGAAGACCCGGCGTGGTTCGTGATGTTCGCGCGCTTCGCGGCGTTCGGCGCGCGGATCGTCGGCGTGCCGCGGGGCGTGGATGGCCCCGATCTCGCCGCGCTCGAAAGCCTGCTGGCGCGCGAGAAACCCAAGCTCTTCATCATGAATTCGGTGCTGCACAACCCGACCGGTTCGTGCCTCACCACGGCCAACGCCGCGCGTGTGCTGGAGCTCGCGGCGCGTCACGATTTCATGATCCTCGAGGACGACATCTACGGTGATCTGTGCGGCCGGCACGCGGTGAGGCTCGCGGCTCTCGATGACGGGCGGCGCGTGATCTACGTCGGTGGATTTTCGAAGACCCTGGCTGCCAGCCTGCGCGTCGGTTTCGTCGCCGCGCATCCGGCGCTGGCGCGCGAGCTGCGTGACATCAAGGCCCTGACCGGATTGTCATCGCCCGAGTTGTGCGAACGGGTGGTCACCCGCGTCATCGTCGAGCGGAGCTACGAACGCATGCTCGAAGCGGTGCGCATCAAACTCGATGAATGCCGGGAGCGCACCTACGAAGCCATCGTGCGGATGGGCGCGAAGGTTGCAGGTCCGCCGCCCGGCGGCATGTACCTGTGGGCGGATTTCGGCCGCGACACCAACGAGCTGACCACGGCCGGCAGCCGCGAGGGCATCCTGCTCGCACCCGGCAGCCTGTTCTCGCCGACGCAATTGCCGACCACCTGGATGCGCGTGGCCGCGGCTACCTGCCTGAACGAGGCCGCGATGAAGTTCCTGGCCCGATCGATGCAGCGTTGACGCGGCCAGCCCGCGCACATCGTCAATACGGCCTCGATGGCCGGCTTCCTGCCCATCGGCGGCGCGACTATCTACTGCACGGCGAAGTTCGCCGTGCGCGGTTTCTCCGAGTGCCTGCAACAGGATCTCGCGCCCGTCGGCATCGGTGTCTCTGTGCCGTGCCCGGGCGCCGTCAACACCAATATCCATGAGGCCGTGCTCACGCGACCCAAACACCTGGCTAACACCGGGTACTACGGAGCCGACCCGCTCGTGATGAAGGGCCTCAACGAAGTCATCGAGCCCGGCCACGACCCGGTCGAACCCGGCGAAATCGTCGTGCGCGCGGTGCAGGCCAACCAGTTGTACGTGATCCCGTATGCCGAATTCAAAGGTCCGATGCAGGAACGCCTCAATTTGGCGCGGGCGGTGATTCCCGATCCCGAAGGTGACCCGGGAATGGACGCGCGCGAGGCCGCCATGAACAAGCGTCGCGCCGAGCGAGCAGCCGAAGCGCAAAAGACTCGCGGCTGAGCCTAGAATAGCCCGCAAAGCCGGCGTACCCATGGGCGGGTGCGTCGCATACAACAAAGGGGCTCGCCATGTTCTCCCGATCCGTGCAAAGGTCTTTACTGGTCATGTTCTGCAGCGCCACGTTGACGCTCGCAGCCTGCTCGAAGAAGGAAGAAACGGTGAAGAAGGATGCCGACATGATGGCGTCCACCGCCCTCGAAGGTGCGCTCGACATCGTGGCCTGGCCTGCCTACATCGAGCGTGGCGAATCCGACAAGGCTTACGACTGGGTGACCCAGTTCGAAGCGGACACGGGCTGCAAGGTCAACGTGAAGACCGCGAGCACTTCCGATGAGATGGTCGCGTTGATGACCAGCGGCGGGCAGCAGCCCAGCCCCTCGGGTGACGGCTCATGGCCGCCGGCCGGCAAGGCTCCTTATGATTTGGTCACGGCTTCAGGCGACGCCTCGCTGCGGCTGATCCGCGGTGGAACGGTGATGCCGATTTCACTCGAGAGAATTCCGAGTTATGGCACCGTCGACCCGCGCCTGCAGGAAGCCAACTGGCATTTCGTCGACGGCAAACACTACGGAGTGCCTTACCAGTGGGGCCCGAACGTGTTGATGTACAACACGAAGACCTTCAAGAAGCCGCCGACTTCCTGGTCCGTGGTGTTCGAGCCGCAGAAGCTGCCGGATGGCAAACCCAACAAGGGTCGCGTGCAGGCTTATGACGGCCCTATCTACATCGCAGACGCGGCGTTGTACCTGATGGCCAAGAAACCCGAGCTCGGCATCAAGGATCCGTACGAGCTCAACGAAACGGCTTATGCGGAGGCGCTCAAAGTGCTGCGTGTGCAGCATCCGCTGATCCAGAAGTACTGGCATGACGCCAACGCGCAGGTGCAGGATTTCACCAACGAAGGCGTGGTGGCCTCGGGCTCCTGGCCGTTCCAGGCGAATACGCTGATCGCCAACAAACAGGACATCGCAACCGTCGTGCCGGAGGAAGGCTCCACTGGCTGGGCCGACACCACCATGCTCGCCGTGGGCGCTCCGCATCCGAACTGCGCCTACAAGTGGCTCGAGTGGTCGATCTCCGCGAAAGTGCAGGGCGACGTCGCCGCGTGGTTCGGGTCGAACCCGACGGTGCCGAAGGCCTGCGAGGGCAATGAGCTGTTAGGCGCCGAAGGTTGCAAGACCAACGGCTTCGAAAACTTCGAGAAGGTGAAGTTCTGGCGCACGCCGGAAGCGAAATGCGACTCGCACGTCGAGGGTTGCGTTCCCTACAACCGTTGGGTCACGGACTACGTGGCAGTGATTGGCGGCCAGTAACCGCGGCTGACCCGCACCCGGCTCCGCGAATGACTGCGGCCATCGAGTTCCGCGAGGTCTCGCGCGTCTTCGGCGACGTGCGCGCGATCGACGATGTGTCGTTCGTGATCGACCCGGGTGAGTTCTTCGCGATGCTCGGGCCTTCGGGCTCGGGCAAAACCTCCTGTCTGCGGCTGGTTGCGGGTTTCGACTCGCCCGACCGCGGCCAGGTGTTGCTCGATGGCAGGGATGTGTCGTCGGTGCCGCCGTACGACCGCAACGTCAACACCGTCTTCCAGGACTACGCGTTGTTCCCTCACATGAACGTGTTGCAGAACGTCGCGTACGGGCCGCGGGTGCGCGGCGTGTCGCTTTCGGAGCGCGAGAAACTCGCCCGCGAGATGCTCGAACTCGTGCAGCTCGGCGCGCAGGGCGAGCGGCGCCCCGCGCAGTTGTCAGGCGGGCAACGCCAACGAGTCGCGCTGGCGCGCGCCTTGATCAACCATCCCAAGGTGTTGCTGCTCGACGAGCCGCTCGGCGCGCTCGATCTCAAGCTGCGCGAAGAAATGCAGATCGAGCTGAAGGGCCTGCAACGTCGCCTCGGCATCACGTTCGTCTACGTGACGCACGACCAGGGTGAGGCGTTGTCGATGGCCGACCGGGTCGCGGTATTCAACCAGGGCAAGATCGAGCAACTGGCCGCGCCGCGGGAGTTGTATTCACGGCCGGCCACCGCGTTCGTCGCACGCTTCGTCGGCAGCGCGAATGTCGCGGGCGCGGCGCTGGCGCAGTCCATCACGGGCGTGGCAACTCCGTTTGCGATCCGCGCCGAGAACATTTCGGTGCACGGTGAAAACGCTCCCGCCGCGACGAACGTGTTGAGTGCGCCGGGTTCGGTGGTCGCCGTGCAGTACCACGGCGCGGCGAGCCGCTGGCAGGTGAAGCTCGACGCGGGCGATGTCTGGAGCGCGCTGGTCACCGAAGACGCGGCCCGCTCGCTCAACGACCTGGCGGTCGGCGCGCGAGTCAAACTAGCCTGGCCGCGCGAGGCGGCGGTGCAGCTCTCTTCATGAGCGTTCGCGCGGCGTCGACGTTCTTCTACCGACGCCCGAACTGGTATCTCGCGCTGCTGCTGGTGCCGCCGCTTTTGTGGTTCGGCACGGTGTACCTGGGCTCGCTGTTCGCGCTGCTGGCGCAGAGCTTCTACCGGATCGACGACTTCACCGCGCAGATCGTGCGCGAACCCACCCTCGCGACTTACAAGCAGGTGGTCACGCAGCGCGCCAATATCGACATCGTGTTGCGCACGTTGACGATGGCCGTGGCCGTCACCATCGCCTGCGCCATCATCGCGTTGCCGATCGCCACCTACATGGCGCGTTTCGCGCGCGGACGCATGAAGGCGTTTTTCTATGTGGGCGTGATGTTGCCGATGTGGACCAGTTACCTGGTCAAGGTATACGCCTGGCGCCTGTTGCTCGCGAAGGAAGGCATCATCGCGTGGGTGTTCGGCAAGCTGGGATTGCTCGGGTTGCTGGAGGCCGCGCTGGAAGCTCCGGGCATCGGCGGCCCGTCGCTGTCCTCGTCGTACATCGGCATGTTCATCGTGTTCGTCTACATGTGGCTGCCGTTCATGATCCTGCCGATGGCCGCGGCGCTCGAACGAGTGCCCGGCTCTTTGCTGCAGGCCTCGGCGGATCTCGGCGCTCGTCCCGCGCAGACCTTTCGCAACGTGGTGCTGCCGCTGGCAATCCCCGGCATCGCGGCGGGTTCCGTGTTCACTTTTTCGCTGACTCTGGGCGACTACATCATCCCGAGCGTCGTCGGCGCGCCGGGCTATTTCATCGGCATGATGGTTTACGTTCAGCAGGGTACGGCCGGCAACATTCCGCTGGCGGCCGCCTTTTCCGTGGTGCCGATCGTCCTGATCTTTGCCTATCTATCCATCGCCAAACGTTTCGGGGCTTTCGATGCCCTTTAGAAAACAATACCGGCCGGACCAGCCTTCGTGGTTGATGCGTATCGGCGCTTTCGGCGGGCTCGTGTTCATGCACGTGCCGGTGTTCATCATCATCCTGTATGCGTTCACCACCGAAGACCGCACCTACCAGTTCCCGCCGCCCGGACTCACGCTGCGCTGGTTCCAGGTGGCGTTCGCGCGCGCGGATATCTGGTCGAGCCTGTCGTTGTCGCTGGCCGTCGCGGCCTGCGCCACGGCCATCGCGATGGTGCTCGGCACCCTGGCCGCGTTCGCGCTGGCGCGCGCGAAATTTCCGGCGAAGGATTCGCTGACGGTGTTGTTCGTGTTGCCGATCGCGCTGCCCGGCATCGTGACCGGCATCGCGTTGCTGGCCGCCATGAGGCTGGCGCACCTCGACGCATCGTTCGTTACGATCGTCATGGGCCATGCGACGTTCTGCACCGTCATCGTTTACAACAACGTGATCGCGCGGTTGCGCCGCTTGCCGACCAACTGGGTGGAAGCATCGATGGACCTCGGCGCCCACGGCCTGCAGACACTGCGATATGTACTGCTGCCGCAGGTGGCGACAGCCTTCCTCGCCGGTGGCATGCTCGCGTTCGCGTTGTCGTTCGATGAAATCATCGTGACGATCTTCACGGCCGGCAAAGAGCGCACGTTGCCGATCTGGTTCTTCAACGAACTGTTCCGGCCGCGCGACCGCCCGGTCACCAACGTGGTTGCGGTCATCGTGATCGCGGTGACGATGATTCCGATCCTGCTGGCTTACTACTTCACGAGGCCTGACGATGAACACGAAACTGCTCGTTAACGGCAAGCTGGTCAAAGGCAAGGGCGACGAACTCGGCGTGCTCGATCCGGCCACCGGCAAGGTCATCGCGCAGGTGGCCGAGGCATCGGAGGAGCAGATCAGCGCGGCGGTGAAGGCCGCGGCGAAGGCGTTCCCCGGCTGGGCCGCCACCGTGCCGAAGGATCGCGGCGCCATCCTCATGAAACTCGCCGATCGCATCGAAGCCGAAGCCATGGATTTCGCCAGGCTCGAATCCACAAATTGCGGCAAGCCGCTGAATGCGGCGTTGAACGACGAGATCCCCGCGATCGCCGACGTGTTCCGCTTCTTCGCGGGCGCGGCGCGCACGATGCACGGCGCGTTGGCGGGCGAGTATCTGCCGGGTTTCACCAGCATGATCCGCCGCGATCCGATCGGCGTGGTTGCTTCCATCGCGCCGTGGAACTATCCATTGATGATGGCGGCCTGGAAGATGGCCCCCGCGCTCGCCGCGGGCAACACCGTGGTGTTGAAGCCCTCCGAGCAGACACCGCTGACCGCGCTCAAGCTTGCCACCCTCTGCGCGGAGCTGTTCCCGCCGGGCGTGGTGAACATCATCTGCGGCCGCGGCAACACCGTCGGTGCGCCGCTGGTGGCGCAACCCGAAGTGGCGATGATCTCCGTCACCGGCGATGTGTCGACGGGCGAGAAGATTCTCGCCGCGGCCGCGAAGGGTACGAAGCGCACGCATCTGGAGCTCGGCGGCAAGGCGCCGGTCATCGTGTTCGATGACGCGGATATCGAATCCGTGGTGAGCGGCGTGCGTACCTTCGGCTTCTACAACGCCGGTCAGGATTGCACCGCCGCGTGCCGTATCTATGCCGGCCCCAAGATCTACGACAAGCTGGTCGCCGATCTGTCGAGTGCCGCGAGCAGCATCAAGGTGGGCACGCAGGAGGAAGAGGGCGTCGAGATGGGCCCGCTGATCACCGCCAAACAACGTTCGCGGGTGTCGGGATTCGTGCAGCGTGCCTCCGAGAAGCGCCACATCGAGATCACCGCGGGCGGCAGACAAAAGGCCGGCAGCGGCTTTTTCTACGAGCCCACCGTCATCGCCGGCGCCCGGCAGACCGATGAGATCGTGCAGAAAGAAGTGTTCGGCCCCGTCGTCAGCGTTACGCGTTTCAAGGATGCGGACCAGGCCATCGAGTGGGCCAACGACTCGGACTATGGCCTGGCGTCTTCCGTGTGGACCAAAGACGTTAGCAAGGCGATGAAGGTCGCCGCCAAGCTGCAGTACGGCTGCACGTGGATCAACACGCATTTCATGCTGGTGAGCGAGATGCCGCACGGCGGCATGAAACGCTCGGGTTACGGCAAGGATCTCAGCGTGTACGCGCTCGAGGATTACACGGCCGTGCGGCACGTGATGGTCAAGTTCTAGCGCGCCCGCGAACCGCTTCCCAGATATCGAATCCCCTTGATCCGCACTGGCCGCCGGTTCGGAAAGCGCGCGACGAGTTCAAGTTCGCCTCCCAAGGCCTGCACGTAAACCTGCAGCGTTGACAGCAGCATGTCGGTGCGTTGTTCGTAGCGTGAGATGGTGTCCTGGCCAACCTTCAGCGCCTTTGCCAGCTCGACTTGAGTGCGGTTCATCGCTTTGCGCAAGTCTTGCAGCGAAAGCTCGTCCGCGACTAGCTCCGCAACCCGTGCCTGGATCTTCGCGCTTCGCCGCGGTGCGAGTCGCGCGATCTTCTGACGAACGGTCGTTCCCATGACTTTCCTCTAGTTTGGCCGACTGATACGCAGCAGGTGCGCGTCGTAGCGGGCATCTGAAATGGCGATAAGCCGCCGATGGAAGCGCCGCTCACTGCCGCCGGACTTGTCGCCCGCCACGAGCAACACTGCTTCGCGATGTGGATCGAATGCGAAAGCGACCCGCCATACACCGCCAGCGGCGTCGAAACGCAATTCCTTCATGTTCGGGTGCTTCGATCCATTCAAAGTGTCGACGCGTGGTCGTCTGGCTGCCGGGCCAAACAGTTCAAGCACTCGCGCCTGGGCCAGCAGTTCGTCCTGCACCACGTCTGGCAGGCTTTCGAACTCCGGCTCGAACTCGGCGGCGAGCTGAACCATCCATGCCATGAAAGTATGCCTATGGAAGCATATGGCTTCAACACCATATGCGGCGAGCGCTGGCAGGGTGTGATACGCCGCCCAGTCGCTGGATATGTTCATCCAGGGGCCTACCCCCACTAGCGGTGTTTCGGTGGTATCGATTCAAAAATGCAGCGCGCGAGCGACAGGCCGCACGGCCGTCCGGCAGGTGATGGTCAAGTTCTGAATCAGCGCGGCTCGTCTCGGGATGGGTCTAAGTGCACAGGCGGTGCAATTGGCGTCATTTCAGCGCCCGTCCGGTCGCAGGTCCTGGTCGTCACCAGGCACGGTTCGAATGGGTGCGGGTCCATCGCCATGCAGTTCTGGGTGCTGCCGAGCAGGCACGTTTTGAATGACTTCAAGTCTTGAGACTTGGGCGGTGGCTCGAGCGGCAGATCAATTGAGATTTCAGGCGGGGGAACGGTCGCCGCCGGTTCTGGCGGTTGCGGCGTTGTGCAGCCCAGCAGTCCACCCGCGATGAGACCGGCAGACAGGATGGTGTCTTTGGCGTACATGAGACCTCCCCAGGTCCAACGTATGGCCGCTATCTACCGGGTTAGTTCCAGCGCGCGCGACGCGTCCCGTAGACGGGCCGGCGCTTGGGCGCGGGCGGCTCGTCCGAAAACACGTTCCAGAACGCCAGCTTGTACAACGCGCCGGCGATGAACCCCGAAAAATGTACGACGTGATTGACGGCGCCGCTGTCCGCATTGCGGTATGCCGCGACGTCGAACGCCAGGAACGCGAGGATGAACAGGAACGCCGGGATCTCGATGGTCCGCACGATCCACAGCCACCACACGAAGCAATCGATGTCGTCCTTCGGGTAGCGGAACAGGAACATACCCATGTATCCCCACACGATGCCGGACAAGCCGACGGTGGGAATGGCTTCCTTGGTCACCGCTGCGTATGCGAGGTTCGTGACCAGCACGAACACCAGGAACGCCAGTAGATAGCCCGAGGTCGAGATGCGCGTTTCGATGGTGCGCGCGAAACAATAGAAGAAGAACAGGTTGCCGAGCAGGTGCCAGAGGTCGGTATGCGTGAACACCGACGTGAACATCTTGAGCGGATCGAGCTGGTCGGGATAAAACGCCAGGGCGAGCTGGTCGGCGTTGTTGTTTGCGAACACGTGCACGATCACGCACGCCACGCAGATGAACAGCGTGAAGATCGGAATTCCGGTGGAGCCCTTCTTGCCGAGCGGAACGATCAGGAACATGGAGCGACAAGATAGTCCTGTTTAGCGCCGCGGTCACGCGGAAGTCGGCGCAATCGCGGTTTTCACATCAGCTTCGCGGTGGGCAGGATTGCCGACCAGCAACAAATCCGTGTTTCGAGTCTTGCCGTGCGCTTTGGTCGCGACTGCGGAGCTGTTCGTGTCGAAGCGCGGCAGGCCGTCAGCGATCTTGAACCACGCGAGTTGATCCTTCCTCCACACGAGGTCGTTGATGTGCACGCGATCGGGCTCAGTCGCGCAGGCAACCACCCTCGAATGGCCGGATCTCGTTCATCCGCCGCTCCTCGAAATGACTCTGCAAACCGTGTCGCGGTGGATTTGAAAGCCCATCTTTTCGTACAACGCTCGCGCCGGGTTGTGGCTCATCACGTGCAGGAAGGTCGTCTTGCCACGCTGCATTTGCCGGCGAATCAGCTTGAGCGTCAGCTTTGTCGCGAGCCCGCGCCCCTGAAAATCCGGATGCGTGCAGATGCCGCTGACTTCGTGCAGGTCACCGGCGCAAAATCGCTCGCCCGCCATCGCGATCAGTTGCTCGCCGTCGAAGTAGCCGAAATATTCGCCGAGCTCGGGTGTGCGGATGCCGAATGGCCCGGGGTTCGCGAGCTTCGCCAGTGCCACGGCCTGCGACGCATGCTCGGGCCGCAGTGCCACGGCGTCCGGCGCGGCATCCCCTTGCGGAATGGGCGCGCCCCATACCATCTTGAACATGGTCGCTTCCTTCTCGATCTGCCAGCCGTGCGGGGGCGTGCCCGTCCAGATATCGCAGTAGAAGGATTCGCCGGGCGCGCAGATTTTCTCGAGCGCGGCGAAATCAGGTTGTTCGGGGCGGGCAAATCCGAGGATGGGAGAAAAGCCATGGGCGTAGCGCCGCACCTCGCCTTCGCCCGCCGCGAATTTCGCGTGCGGGCCAGACAGGCAATTCCACATGATGTTGTCGAGCAGCGGGTGCATGGCGCGGATTGTGCTGGGGACGAGCGAATCAACCTACCCGATTCTTGCGCTCGGGTGCTTCCTTCAGACCAGATTAGAAAAACTGTTCCCAGGGCTTCTGGCGCATTGACCCGGATTTCGACCGCATGCGCGAGCAGCACTGCGTGATCGAGGTCGAGCGGGAGTTATATCCGCCGGCGGCTTCAGCGTAGAAGAATCGAAGCCACTGCCGCCGCTATAGCGAGGACTGAAATGCCCAGGGCGGCCAACGCGAACCGGCGCGTCCTGGCGCGTTCGGTCGCCACGGCACGTGCGGCCTCGTCCAGCGCCGTCACGACATTCTTCAACTGCTCCGCCAGATCCTTGATCTGTTCGGAATTGGTCGCCGAGGCGGTCTGCAATTCGGCGATCTGCTTGTTCAGGAGTTCCGCCTGATTCGCGGCGGCTTCGACCGACTTGCGGGTGAAACCCGGCCTCACAACCCGGATGATGGTGTCGAGGTTGTTGAGCACGAGCTTGCCGACGGTGAGCCAGGGAACTGCCATGCGCGGGATTCTGGCACAACCGCGGGCATCTTCCTGACAGCCTGAACTATCATTGAACGGCCGTTCGCAGGTTGAAAACACATGAAGAAATTCCGCTGGGTCGTTTACGTCATCCTGGGTGTCGGCATTTCGGTGCTCGCCCTGGCCCTGGTGCTGGCGAACGAGACGCGCGGCTTTGTCGCGCAGGCCGCGAGCGCGCCCGGTACGGTCATCGAGCTGTTCGAGTTCCGTCGCAAAAAAGGCGCTTCGAGCAATTTCAGACCCGTCGTGAAGTTCGCTGTCCCGAGCGGTGAAGAGATCACATTCACCTCCTCATACGGCAGCCGGCCGCCCGCATACCAGGTAGGAGAGTCGGTCGAAGTGCTGTATTTGCCAGGCGACGCGCGGATCAAGGGATTCGCGCCGCTGTGGGCCGGGCCACTCATCGTCGGTGGAATCGGTGTGGCATTCACCGCCGTCGGGCTTTGCATCTTGCTGCTCGGCAGGGCGAATGCGCGTAAGGCCAAATACCTGATGGCGTATGGCACGGCGATCCAGACGGATGTGCAGGGTGTCGTTCACAACAGGAATCGCAAGGCGAGAGGCCGCCATCCATGGCGCATCACCTCGCAGTGGCTCGATCCGGCGTCCAGCAAGATGCGCGTATTCGAAAGTGCGAACCTCTGGTTCGATCCGACGAAA
Organism: Pseudomonadota bacterium; assembly: GCA_039931065.1. Classification (GTDB taxonomy): domain Bacteria; phylum Pseudomonadota; class Gammaproteobacteria; order Steroidobacterales; family Steroidobacteraceae; genus CADEED01. The sequence continues at coordinate 233,706 of JBDTSP010000001.1, forward strand.
TTCATGACGAGCAAGCAGGTGACGGTGTTGCTGGATCCGAAGGATTCCACCCGCTATCACATGGATGTGTCGTTCCTGCCGGAGATGGACGAGGGGACGTGATGGACGCGGAGCAGCCCGATCCGGCGCTCGATGTCGTGCAATCGTTGCGTGTCTCGAAGCTCAGGCAGGCCGAGTTGCAGGAGATGGATCGCGTCCTGCTCGCGCAGGCGAATGACAGTTGGAAAAAAGTCGCGCATGTGGTCGACATGGCCATCGGGATTCTCGGTAAACGTCTTACAGACATCCCGGATGTCTACTACGCCCAACGCGTGCAGAACCTCGTCGCGCTCGGCAAACTCGAATCCCGTGGCAATCTCGCGCACCGGCATCAAAGTGACGTGCGTCTGCCGCGAAAATAGCTAGTCGGGCCGGTGTACGCCTGACCCCATTGCGACGCTCCCGGCGATTGAATCCGCGGGAGGGTCAATCATGAAGATCTTGAAAGCCGGCGGCCTGATTGTTGCGGTGTGGGGATGCTCGCAATTGAAAAAGCGCGCTCGCCTTGATCATCACGACTCCCATTGTCCGTGCCTGGCATCCAACAGTTAGTTGCCGGAAATCAATGCGACGAACCACGCGCCGGCGTGCGACCATCGGCCGCCGTCCGGTATTTTCCGCGCGGCTCCGGAGATACGCATGAGTAAGATCGAATACAAGACCGCACTGTTGCCTTACAAGACCGGCATCTTCCAGTCTGATTCCGAGGAAGTCGGAATTCTGCTCAACAAGCTCGGCGAAGACGGCTGGAAACTCTCGCAGATCGTCCTGCCTTCCACGGTGTGGGGCCGGGCGAATACCATGGTGGCCATCCTCGAGCGTGCCAAAGCCTGATCGGAGACGCCATGCCGCAAGCGATCGCCCCCCGTCAAATAGCAGCCGCCCTGACCGAACACTGGTCGCCCCGCGTGGTGGGCGAGGTGGACGACAACTTCGTCAAGGTCGCCAAGTTGTTAGGGGTGTTCGGCTGGCACGCGCACGAGCAAGAAGACGAGTTGTTCCTGGAATGGGGGGGCAGCCCCCCTTTCCCAGCAAAAGGGGTCAGTCATCGTTCGTGAACGGACTCGACGAGTGGGTGGCTGACCCCTTTTGCTAGGAAAAGGGGGCTGCCCCCTACGACTCCTACGCTACGAGCGGAAGCCGGCTCGGGTGTGGCTGCCATCGCAGAAAGGTTTGGTGTTGCTATGGCCGCAGCGACACAACTTGGCCGACTCCATCCGCGCAACCACCCGTCCGGTGCCGCTGATGATCTCCATGTTCCCGCGCACCTGCAGCGGTCCATCTACCAGAGGATCGATCGCCAGTGGCCCGTCACGGACCGGTAACATGTCCGACTTGCCGGTGGGTGGCTCGCCGCTGGCGGCGAAGTTGATCTCGTGATGCGAACCGTCGCAGAACGGTTTGCTCTTCGAGGCGCCACAGCGGCACAACGTATACCGGTAGCTAGACGCCGGCGCGTCATCCAGCCGGATATCGGCGCGGATCGCATACGGGCCACCTTCACGGACCGAAATCAGGTTTACCTGGGGCGCGGACTCATCCGCTTGCCCATCCTTGCGCTTGTATCGAATCGCACCCGAAACACACACGTGCGCAATCTCGGTCAATGCATCGGTGGACATCGCATCCGGATTGATCCACGGCCCCTTCACATTCGCGATGAATACCTTCGGGCCCCAGGTCACGCAGAAGCGCGAGTGAATGCACTTCTTGCCTTCATAGATGAGCGTGAGATCGCGGCCTTCGATGTAATCGACGCCATCGACGGAGCGTGGCGTGGGCGCGACGTTGCCCGGTTCGATGACCGCGGCCCCCGCATTGCCGCCGGCGGCGGCCGGAATGGGCGGGACGGCGACGACCAGCGTAGCCGCCGTCCGCGGCGGCGCGCCGGCGGTCAACACCACGGGAGAATCCTGTTCGATGCTCGCGAACGTACGCTCGGCCCGTTGCAGCAGATCGCTCAGGATCCGCAGCGCCTGCGCCACGCGCGCATCGCCGTTCACCGCAAGCTGCGTCGCGCCGGCGGTCAGCTCACGCAGCCGCTCGAGAAAAAACTTCCCGGCACTCACGCCGGGCGGTAACGGTGCGGCTTCGCGCAACGCGGTGAACGACATGCCCGCGTTGCATTCCGGGTTTGAAGGCCCGGCCGGCAGACGCGCGGCGCGCTCGGCCAGCGGCGTCATCGCGCGCATCAGGCCCAGGCCCAAGTCGATACACAACGCTTTCGCGGGATGCGGACGCGGCACCAGGTATGAATGCGAGATCAGCCGCAGCATCAGCAGGTAGGCGGAGTTCGCGACATCCACGGTCGCCGCGGCTTCTTCGTTTTCGAGCCACACGCGCGCGCCCTGGCGCACCGGCCGGCGCAGCACGGGATTCACCGCGGCGGGCAATGCCGGCGCAAACGTCGGGTTCGCGGCCTTCAGCGACTGAAGTTCCGCGCGGATCTCCATGAAGCGGCAGTAGTGCGACTCCTGGTTCTCGATGGCCGCGCCTTCACCCTGGCTGATGATGGCTTCGAGCGCGGCCAACGCGGTCTTCGAACAGATCACCGGATCGCAACCCTGGAAATCCATCTCCTTGCGCGAGATCTGCAGGTTGCGATCGCCGCAGAAAGATTCCTTCTCGCCGACGCGCGCCACGAACGCGGCCAGGTTTTTCGACAAAGTCTCGTAGAACTCGCCGACGGTTTCGTAGTCGATCGGCATCGGCGTGACTCGATGACGCGCGTCGCCGCGCGTGAACCGGAACTCCGGCGTGAACCCGTCACCGTCCGGCTCGTTCGAGCCGATGGGACGCTCGAGGTAGATGAAATGCTGCAGCACCGCTTCGCTGAACGGCGCCAGCCTGACGACGACATTCGCGGGTAACGAGCCGGTGTCGAGCGGAAAGTTGAGGCGGCCGAATCGCGGACTGCCACCGAGCGCCGCCGTGATGTTCCACACCGCGGTGAGATGCCCCATCTCCTCGACGGCGACTTTCAGAATGGTGCGACGCCAGCGGTTGGCGGCTTCCAATTCCGCGGCGGAGAGGCCGTCCTCAGGCGTGGTCTTCAGGCTGAAGGCCGCATAGAGATACGTGCACATCAGGTTGTGTTCGAGCTCGGCGGCTTCGTACAACTGATGCACGAGCGATTCACGGGAAATATCGCGCGCTGCGGCAGGCTCGGGGATCATCACGGTGCTCATGCTTCCGCCTTTTCTGAGTCGGTTGCCGGGGCGCCCCACAGCACCGCGACGCCGATGATGGCCGAAAGTACCGACGCTGCAAACACCGCAATTTTCGCGGTGGCGAAGTCCTGGGGCAGGGGAAATGCCTGCCCCGCGATGAACAGCGACATGGTGAACCCGATACCCGCCAGCGCGCCTGCACCGGCAAGGTGCCGCCAGGAGTAGGCGATCGGTTTTTCGGCCACTCCGAATTTCACCGCCAGCCATGACGCCAGGATGAAACCCGCGGGTTTGCCGATCGTGAGGCCGCAGATGATCGCGCCCATCAACATGCCGTGACCGCCGAGCACTTCGGCGCTGAACACCACGCCGGCGTTGGCCAGCGCGAAGATGGGCAACACCAGGTAACTCGAACGCGGCGCGACACTACGCAGCAGGCGGTCGGCCGGCGATTCGAGCCGGTCGTGAATGGCGTCGAGCTGTGCCAACGCGGGTGCGGATGGCCCGTCCCGGAACTGCTCGCCGCCGCGCGCCGCTTCGGCGGACAGGATGGCGTCGGCCTGGGCGGTCAACGCACGGTAGTTAGGCGGCGGACGGGTCGGGATGAACGTGGCCAGCAAGACTCCCGCAAGCGTAGCGTGCAGGCCGCCGGCGTGAACGCAGGCCCACAACACCACGCCGGTCACGACATACGGGGTGACGCGATACACCGCGGAGCGGTTGAGCAATACCAGGAAACCCACCGCCGCGAGCGCGCCCAGCAACGCGATGACGTTCAGCGTGTCGGAGTAGAAAATAGCCACGACGATGATGGCCCCGATGTCGTCGACGATCGCCGCCGCGGTCAGGAAAATCCGCAGCTCCACCGGCACCCGTGCGCCCATGATGGCGATCAACGCCACCGCGAATGCGGTGTCCGTCGCCATTGGAACACCCCAGCCGATCTGCCAGCTCCCGGCCGGCACCAGCGCCACATATATAAGAGCGGGAACGACCATGCCGCCGATCGCCGCAGCGATCGGTAAGGCGGCGCTGCGCCGTGACGCCAGGTGCCCGACGGTGAATTCGCGCTTTATCTCGAGCCCGACGACCAGGAAGAACACCGTCAGCAACGCATCGTTCACCCAGTGCGTGAGCGACATGCGGAAATCGGCGTCTCCCAGGCTCAGGCCGAGTTCGGTGTTCCAGAAATCCTGAAACGCGGCGCCGAGCCCTGAATTGGTGATGAATACGGCCAGCAGCGATGCGAGCAGCAGGATCACGCCGGCAGACGGCGCCCAGCTCGCGAAACCCAGCGCTGCGGTGCGCACCCGATGCCCGAGCGATCCCAACATGGCATCGGTGAACGAGGCTTCATCCCAGGGTCCGTCGTAGCGGCGGCTGTTGATGAAGAAGGTCGGAGTGAATTGCACGCCGCTCGCCCTGGAACTGGCGATGTCCGCTGCGACGCGCGCCTGCGCCTCGCGTTCGAGCAGATCCACATCGCTCGCGCCGCGTTCGCCCAGCCCGAGATCTTCGGCCACCGTGAGCAGGTCTTCCTCGGTCAGGGTGCGCGAACGGGTCATCAGCGCGACGTGCGCGCTCCAGAATTCGTCCGGCGATTGCGCTTGTTCGATGAGCTCCGCGGCACGGCGCGCGAGATCGCTACCCGTAATCGGCCGGTGGCGAAATACGTACCGCACGCGATCGCCGAGCTGATTGCGGACCTCGGTGATGCGCTCGTTGGCCGCCCGGCAATGCGGGCAGTCATAACTGCCGTATTCGACCAGCGTGATTTCCGCGCGCGTGGGCCCGAGCACGTGGTCACGCGTGGCATCGACGGGACGGTCGAGGCGATTATTCATCTCGAATGTCTATCGCTCGGGAGTGAAAAAGGAGGACCCTTAGGATCAACTGCCGGGCGTTCAGGCGCAATCTCCTTTGGTATTAAATCCCAGGAGTATTCTCGCTGGCAACGGGGGGATAAGTGGACGTTAGTCGCGAGCTTGGGCCGCGCAGCGAGATGTTGGCGGTGGTTGTATTGCTGGTGTTGGCGCCTGCGGCGGTCGTGGTGTCGGTCGGCAGCGATTTTCCCGCGCTGCACAGCATCCTCGACACCGCCGCCTTGATTTTGACCGCGTTGCTCGCTTTCCTGCTGTGGGATCTGGGATGGCGGACCGGGCAGTCGCTGGCGCGCCTCAATGCGGTGTGTTTCGCGGTCGTGGCGCTGCTCGATCTGCTGCACGTGGTCACGGCGCTGGATTTTTCCGAAGCACATCCTTTTGCCGTGTTGTTGCGGCCGGGTTCCTTCTCCCCCGCGCTCTATCTATTGCCGGCAGGGTTGCTGTTGGCATTGCCGCTCAGCCGGCGCGACGCCAGCGTACCGTTGTTTGCCGCGGCCCTCCTGATCGTGGCGGCCGGCCTGATGGCCCTGTTCGCATGGGTGCCACGTTATAGCCCGCCGGGCATCCTCGGAATCACGAGGCCCACGCTGATCCTGGCGCCGCTACTGTGGATTCCAGTGATCGTCGCCCACTGGGGTCGGCGCGACCGCGACCGCCTCGGGGAAGTGTTGGTCGTTTTTGCAGTCTTGTCGCTGTGCGTGCCGCTGATCATGCTTTTTTCGCACACACCCGCCGACAAGGTGGCCGTCATCGGGCATTTCGTACGCGTCGCGGGCGAGGTCTTCCTGCTGTTCAGCCTCATGCAGATGGGAACTTTCGATACCGCGCAGCGCATGCGCGCCGAACGCGATCTTTCCGCGCTCAACGAAGCGCTCGAATCGCGCGTCCGCGAACGCACGCTTGCGATCGAGTCGGCGAACTCGTCTTTGCGCGAGGAGATGGCGACGCGCGAACTCGCCGAGCGCAAGACGCTGACGCAACTCGAACGGCTGAGTCTCCTGCACCAGATCGCCCATGCAGTCGGCGAGCGGCAGGATCCGGCGAGCATTTTTCAGGTCGTGCTGAGCAGTCTCGAAGATCACATGCCGGTGGATTTCGCCTGCCTTTGCAACTACGACTCCGCCACTGAGACGATCTCCGTCGCCGCGATCGGGTCTCACAGCGCGGCGCTCGCTGCCGAGCTCGGCCTCACGAAAGATGCGCTGGTCGTCGTCGACAGGCACTGCATGAAAAGCGTCCTGCTCGGCGAACTCGTGCACGAACCGGATCTCCCCGCACTCGACTATTCCTTTCCACGGCTCCTGGCGTCCAGAGGGCTGCTGACCCTGGTGGCCGCGCCACTGGTCGTCGAAGCGCGCAGCGCCGTGACCGGCCTGCTGCTCGTTGCCCGCAAGCGGTTGCGCAGCTTCACCAGCAGCGATTGCGAGTTCCTCAATCAGCTCAGCGCGCACGTGGCGCTCGCGGCCAACCAGGCGCAGCTCCACGAAGCGCTGCAGCGCGCCTATGAGGAGTTGCGGGACACGCAGCAAGCCGTCATGCAGCAGGAACGCCTGCGAGCACTCGGCCAGATGGCAAGCGGCATCGCACATGACATCAACAATGCGATCTCGCCGGTGGTGCTGTACGTCGATGCCATCCTCACGCACGAAACCGGCTTCAGCGAGCGCGCGCGCCGGCAACTCGAAATCATTCAGCGTGCGACCGGTGACGTGGCGCACACCGTGGCGCGCATGGGCGAGTTCTACCGGCAGCGCGAAACACGGCTCGAGCTGACCGAAGTTCACCTGAACGAAGTGCTGGAACAGGTATTCGATCTCACCCGTGCACGCTGGAGCGACATGGCGCAGCAACGCGGCGCTGTCATCGAAACAAAGATTGAAAACGGCGGTGAGAATCCGCTGGTGATGGGCATCGAGAGCGAACTGCGCGAAGCGTTGGTGAACCTCGTGCTCAACGCCACCGATGCGATGCCCGAAGGCGGCACGTTGACCCTGCGCACGGGGTATCGGCTGGAATCCGGCCGGGGCATCGCGCGACGTGCGTTCATCGAAGTTGTCGATACCGGTATTGGCATGGACGAGGCCACGCGCCGCCGCTGCCTGGAGCCGTTTTTCACCACCAAGGGTGAGCGTGGTTCCGGTATGGGGCTCGCCATGGTTTACGGAATCACCCAGCGCCACGGCGTCGAGATCGACATCGTCAGCGCACCAGGGACGGGGACGATTTTCCGGCTGATCTTCCCCTTGAGTTCGCTGGCGTCACCGGCCGCCACCGGCACCCGCATCCGCAAGATTCCGAATCGAACCAGGATCCTGCTGATCGACGACGACCCGCTGTTGCTGAGTTCGCTGCGAGACACGCTGACCGATGACGGCCACCAGGTGCATACCGCCAACGGCGGTAAAGCCGGAATCGACGCTTTCATGGATGCGCTCAATTCGGGGACGCCGTTTCCGGCGGTCATAACCGATCTCGGCATGCCGCATGTCGACGGCCGCGCGGTGGCCGCGGCCATCAAGTCAGCAGCCCCCGCAACCGCGATCATCATGCTCACCGGCTGGGGCCAGCGCCTGGTTGCGACCGGCGATATCCCGGAGCAGGTCTCGGCCGTATTGAGCAAGCCGCCCAAAATGGTCGAATTGCGCCAGTGTCTGGCGGAATGTCTGGGTGACTAGTGAGTCGCTGGTTCGACGATCAGCTGGCAGGCCTTCAAGGTTGCCAGCGCGGAAAGTACGCAATGCCGTACTCGCGAGGACAGTAGTATTCTCGCCGGGACCTGGGAGGAGAATCATTGGACGTCAGGCGTCAACTACGGCCCGGCCGGGATTTCCTGATCGCGATGGGGGCGTGCCTAACTACGGGAATTGCCATTCTGTGGTTGCCGCAACATGACTTTGCCGTAGTCCATTCCATCCTCGACACCGGAATTTTCCTGACTACCGGAGTGCTGGCGCTGCTGCTCTGGGACCTTGGATGGCGCACCGCAGAAATCCTGGTCCGCTTCAAGGCGGTGGTCTTTGCGGTCGTCTGCCTGCTGTACTTTATCCATGTGTCCACCGCGCTGGACATCTTTGCCGACTCAGCGGAACGCGCACACCTCACGGATTTACTTCGACCCGCAACCTGGTCGCCGCCGGCCTATCTACTTCCGCTCGGGCTTGGTATCGCGGCCTGGCTCAGGCATCGCGGCCGCGGTTCGTCGCTGCTGCTCGCGGTCGGGCTGTCAGCCGCTGCGGCGCTCCTGCTGTGGTTATTCCTGAGCTTGCTGCAGTACGCGCCGCCGGGTTGGTTTGCCATCACCCGGCCCACGCTGGTGTTCGTGCCACTGCTGTGGATCCCGGTCGGCCTGAGTTACTGGCGCCGGCGACACGAAGATCGCATTGCGCACGCGATCGCTTTTTACGCGGTCATCGCTTTGGTTTCACACACCGCGATGCTTTATTCGCGCGTGCCTGGAGACTCCGTCGCGATGGTCGCCCACGTGGGGTTGCTGGGCGGTGGGTTTTACCTGCTGTTCAGCCTGACGCAAATGGGGACGATCGATACCGCGCGGCGCATGCGCGCGGAGCGCGACTTGAGCTTGCTCAACGAAAAGCTCGAGACGCGGATACACGAGCGCACCCGGGAGCTCGAGGAAAGCAACCTGGCATTACGTGCCGAAATGGCCACACGCAAGGTGGCCGAACTCAAGACTTCGGCGCAACTCGAACGTCTGCATTTGTTGCATCAGATCACGCATGCGATCGGAGAGCGTCAGGATCTCGCGAGCATCTTTCAAGTTGTTGTCGCGAGCCTGGAGGACCATCTCGCGGTGGACTTTGCGTGTATGTGCCACTACGACCAGACTGAACGCAAACTCGCCGTCGCACAGATTGGCCCGCGCGGATATTCACTCGCGCAAGTGCTGGAAATGACCGACGGCGCGCAAGTGACCATCGACGAGAACGGGCTGAGCCGCTGCGTGCGCGGCGAGCTGGTCTATGAACCCGACATCGCCGCCGTGAATTTTCCTTTTACACGCCGGCTGGCTCGCGGCGCCTTACGCTCGCTCGTGCTGGCGCCGCTGCTGGTCGAACAGCGCAGCGGGGTTTTCGGCGTACTCATCGTGGCGCGCGTACAGGCGAACGCCTTCAGCAGCGGCGACTGCGAATTCATCAACCAGCTCAGCGAGAACGTCGCGCTCGCGACCAACCAGGCACAGCTCAATTCAGCGCTGCAACGCGCCTACGACGAACTGCGCGATACCCAGCACGCGATCATGCAGCAGGAGAGGCTGCGTTCCCTCGGACAAATGGCGAGCGGAGTCGCTCACGACATCAACAACGCAATATCACCGGCAACGCTGTACCTCGAATCGATCCTCGAGCGGGACGAAACGCTGATTCCGCGAACGCGTCAGCAGCTCGAAACGGTACAACGCGCGATCGGCGACGTCGCGCAGACTGTCGGGCGGATGGGCGAGTTCTACCGGAAACGCGACGCGCAGAACGAGATGCGGCCGATCAACATCAATGTGGTTCTCGAACAGATCCCGGACCTGACGCGCGCCCGGTGGAGCAACATGGCGCAGGCGGGCGGAGCGACTATCGATCTGGTGATCGACGCTGCACCGGAAGCGCCCACGATCCTGGGCATGGAAAGCGAAATTCGCGAAGCGCTCGTCAATCTCGTATTCAACGCCTCGGACGCGATGCGCAATGGCGGCACGATCAGGCTGCGGTCGCAGCTGGCACCCCTGAATGCGCAGGCCGTCGCGCGACCGGTAATCGTGGAGGTCTGTGACGATGGCGCGGGGATGGACGAGGTCACTCGTGGCCGCTGCCTCGAGCCTTTTTTCACGACCAAGGGGGAGCAGGGGTCAGGGCTCGGGCTCGCGATGGTTTACGGCATCGCCCAGCGCCATGGCGCCGACATGCAGATCGACAGTGATCTCGGCAAGGGCACCACGGTACGGCTGATTTTTCCCGAAGTATCGCCACTGGGCGAAGCGCCGGTTCGCCCGGCGTCGACCGCGCCCGTTCAGGCCATGCGAATCCTCCTCGTCGATGATGATCCGCTGATGCTCCAGTCGCTGCGTGACGCGTTGGAATTCGAGGGTCATCAAGTTTTCTGCTCGTACGGCGGCCAGGCGGGCATCGACGCGTTTCAAGCCTCGGTCCAACGCAAGCATCCGTTCCCCGTCGTGATCACGGACCTCGGTATGCCGCACATCGATGGCCGGCAGGTGGCTGCGGCTATCAAGCGGTGTGCGCCGGAGACGCTCGTTCTCATGCTGACCGGCTGGGGGCAACGTCTGTCCGAAACGGATGGCGCGCCGGCCCATGTGGACTTCGTGCTGAGCAAGCCGCCAAACATGTGGCAGGTGCGCGAGGCCCTGGCGCGCAAGTCCGACCCACAGCAGAGTGTGATGGCCGCCGTCACAGTGGAACTTCCGGCCGGCGCGGCGCGCAACTTGCTGTCTTGACGGCTGCGGCGTCATGCCGTGTACTCGCGCGTCCGGGCCGGGTCCAGGAAGGAGCCGCCCAATAAATAAGAGGGGTTCATCCATGCTGAGCCGACGTACGTTTATCGTGTCCGCGGGAGCCGGTTTGGCTGCCGGATCGCTGATGTCCCGAGCCGCATTCGCAGCCGGCAGCAAGATTCCGCTCGGCATCCAGCTCTGGACCGTGAAGGCCGAAGCGGAGAAGGACCTCGAAGGCACGCTGCGCAAGCTGTATGCGCTCGGCTTCCGTGAAATCGAATTCGCCGGGTACTACGGCAAATCCGCCGCCGACATCGGCACGTTGCTGAAGTCGATCGGGCTCATCCCGACCAGCACACACGCCGGCGCGGACCTCATCGCCGCCAATCCGGACCAGGTCATTGCCGACGCGCAGACGCTGGGTCTCAAATACATCATCTGTTCCTCGCCGATGTCGGACGCGGCCAAGGCCAAGCTCGATTGGGCCAAGAAGATGGACGCCCTCGACGCCGGTGACTGGAAGCTCAACGCGGAGCTGTTCAACAAGTTCGGCAAGCAGGTAAAGGCGGCCGGCATGCAGTTCGGCTATCACAACCATCACGTCGAATTCAAAAAGTTCGACGGCAAGTCCGGCTTCGATATCCTGTTTGCCTCGACCGATCCTGCGCTCGTGAATATCGAGCTCGATGTGGGTTGGGCGGTGGCCGCATCGGAAGATCCGGTGGCCATCCTCAACAAGTACAAGGGCCGCGTCGTTGCATTACACGTGAAGGACATCGGCAAGATGGATGCGGATCCGCACATGGCGACCACGGTCGCGGTGGGCGAGGGCACGATCGACTGGAAGAAGGTCATCGGCACCGCGCATGCCAACGGCGTGAAGCACTACTTTTACGAGCAGGAAGAGCCGTTCACCCGGCCGATCATGGAGTCGGCGAAGATCAGCGCCGACTACCTGACCAAGCTCACCGTCTAGCTACTAACTGGAACCAGCGTGAAGACCATCAAGGGACCTGCGGTATTCCTGGCGCAGTTCGCGGGCGGTGGCCCGCATCTGCAGAATCTCAACGACATGGCCAAGTGGGCCAAGGAGTGCGGCTTCATCGGCGTGCAGTTGCCGAGCTGGGACTCGCGGGTCATGGATCTGCAGAAGGCCGCCGAGAGCAAAACGTACTGCGACGAGATCAAAGGAACGATGGCCAGACACGGCATCGAACCGACGGAGTTGTCGGCGCATCTGCAGGGTCAGCTGGTGGCGGTGCATCCCGCTTACGACCTGCAGTTCGACAACTTCGCGCCCGCCGAGGTGCATGGCAATCCCTCGAAGCGTCAGGCCTGGGCCGTGAAGCAGATGGAGTACGTGGCCAAGGCCAGCAGGAATCTCGGGCTCAAGAACGTTGCAGCGTTCCCCGGGGCGCTCGCGTGGCCCTATCTATATCCGTGGCCGCAGCGGCCGCCGGGCCTGATCGAAGCCGCGTTCGACGAGCTGGCGAAACGCTGGCGGCCGATCCTCGACATCTTCGAGGAGCAGGGGCAGAACTGCTGCTTCGAGGTTCATCCGGGCGAGGATATTTTCGACGGCACCACGTTCGAGATGTTTCTCGAGCGCGTGAAGGGCCACAAGGCCTGCAACATCCTCTACGATCCCTCGCACTTCGTCCTGCAGCAGCTCGACTATCTCGAATACATCGACATCTACAAAGACCGCATCAAGATGTTCCATGTGAAGGACGCCGAGTTCCGGCCCACCGGCCGGCAAGGTATGTATTCGGGTTACGCGCCCTGGGTGAATCGAGCCGGCCGCTTCCGCTCGCTGGGTGATGGCCAGGTCGATTTCAGCGGCATCTTCTCGAAGATGGCGGCCAACAACTTCGAAGGCTGGGCGGTGCTCGAATGGGAGTGCGCGCTCAAACATCCGGAAGACGGCGCGCGTGAAGGCTCGGTCTTCATCAAGAAGCACATCATTCGCGTCACCGAGAAAGCCTTCGACGATTTCGCGGCCGGTGGTGACACCTCCGTCGCGCTGCGCACCTTGGGCCTCAAATAGATGCGGGCGTTGCGCTGGGGAATGATCGGCGGCGGCGAGGGCGCATTCATCGGCGGCGTACATCGCATGGCGGCGCGGCTGGATGGCCGTTATCAGCTGCTCGCCGGGGTGTTCTCGTCGGATGCGGAGAAGACGAAACGCTCCGCGGTTGCGCTCGGCGTCGACCCTGCCCGCGCCTATCCGAACGTCGAGACCATGATCGCGGCCGAGGCCGCGCGCCCAGATGGCGTCGAAGTGGTATCGGTCGTCACGCCTAACCACATGCATTACCCGCAGTCGGCGGCTTTCCTGGAGGCGGGCATCGACGTCATCTGCGACAAGCCGCTCACGACCAATCTCGCCGACGCCGAAAAGCTGGTCGCGCTGGCCGCCAGCAAGAAGCGCTTGTTGGGCGTCACGTTCAACTACACCGGCTACCCGATGATCCGGCACGCCAAGCAGCTGATCGCCGACGGCCTGATCGGCACCTTGCGCGTGGTGCAGGTTGAATATCCGCAAGGCTGGCTCGCGACCGCCATCGAGAAGAGCGGCCAGAAACAGGCGAGCTGGCGCACGGACCCGAAACAGGCCGGCGCCGGAGCGCTGGGCGACATCGGATCGCACGCCTTTCAGCTGGCCGAGTTCGTCACCGGCGCGAAGGTCGAGGAGGTCGCGGCCGACGTGTCGGCGATCGTCCCTGGCCGGGTGATCGACGACAACGTCAACGTACTGCTGCGTTTCGCCAACGGAGCACGCGGTAGTTTGTGGGCGAGCCAGGTGGCCATCGGACGACTCAATTCGCACCGCCTGCGGGTGTATGGAGAGACCGGCTCCGTCGAGTGGTACCAGGAACGGCCCGAAGAATTGCTGGTGGTCGAAACGGGCGGATCGCCGCAGACCGTTCGCCGCGGCGATCCGGGCACGCCGACGAGTTCGGTCGGACTGCCGGGTGGTCATCCGGAAGGGTTCATCGAAGCGTTCTCGCAGCTCTATTCCGATTTCGCCGAACGCGTAACGGCGCGTCTGGAAAGTCGCTCACCCAAGGCGGCGTCCCTGTTCGCGCCGGATGCCGTCACCGGCACGCGCGTCATGGCTTTCATCGAAGCGGTTTTGAAATCGGGCCAGGCGAACAGCGCCTGGACGAAGATTTGAAAGGTTTTACTAACTAGATAAAAGTTTGAGGGGGTTGGGAGCATGAGTACAGAAGCCACTATGACCGGCGGTATGCCGGCTTCAGCCGAGGCCAAAAAGACATTCGCGGTGTGTTTTGCCGCGTTGGTAGCGACATCCTTTTGCTTCATCCTCCGCGCGTTTTCGATAGGCGCGTGGGGGGTGGAGTTTGATCTCTCCGAGACACAGAAAGGAGAGCTCGCGGGAGTGGGCTTGTGGCCCTTCGCCATCAGCATCGTCTTGTTGTCGCTGATCATCGACCGCATCGGGTTCAAGATGACGCTGTGGTTCGCCGCCGCGTGTCACCTGCTGGGGCTCATCCTGATTCTTCAGGCCGACGGCTATTGGTCGCTGTACTGGGGCACCTTCGTGTTGTCGCTCGGTAACGGCGCGGTGGAAGCCGGCATCAATCCGCTGATCGCGCGTGAATTCCGCCACGACAAGGTCGCCTGGCTCAACCGGCTGCATGCCGGCTGGCCCGCGGGCTTCGTGTTGGGTGGCCTGCTCGCGATGATGTTCCCCGCCGGCATGGGCTGGCGCTACCAGATGGGTTTGATCCTGATTCCCGTGATCACGTACATCGTGATGCTGATTCCGCGTTCCTTCCCGCAGAGCGAGCGGGTCGCCGCCGGCGTGAGTTATCGCGAGATGCTGGCCGAGGCCGGCTTCATCAGCGCCTTCGTCGTCGCGTTGTTGATGGTGTTCGAACTCGCACGAGTGTTCGGTCTGTCGGACGCCATCAAGTGGGGCGTCATCGCCGCGCTGACCATCGGTTACGGCCTGTGGTCGCGTTCGCCGGGCAAGCCGCTGTTCATCGTGATGATCCTGGTGATGATTCCACTCGCGATCACGGAGCTCGGCACGGATAGCTGGATCACCGAGATCCTCACGCCCGCCATGACCGACCTTGGCCTCAATGCGGGCTGGGTGCTGGTGTATGCGATGGCACTGGTGCTGGTGTTGCGACTGTTCGCCGGACCACTGGTGCACAAGTTTTCGCCGCTCGGCCTGCTCGCCATCTCGGCGCTGGTCGCGGTGGCGGGGTTGTTGCTGCTGTCGGTTTCGGCGAGCGCCGCAATGATCGTGCTCGCCGCCACTGTCTACAGCTTCGGCAAGGCGTTTTTCTGGCCGACATCGCTGGGCGTCGTCGCCGAACAATCGCCGCGCGGCGGTGCGATCACGCTCAACGTTGTCGCCGGCATTGGAATGCTGGGCGCGGGCGTCATCGGCGGTCCATTGATCGGGCAGGTGCTCGATCGCCAGGTGGTGCAGGGAGTCGCGACCTACGACGCCAAGAACAACACGCAGCTGGTCGATTCGCTCAAGACGGAACGGACCGGAATCTTCGGCGACTACACGGCGATCGATCCGGCAAAACGCGCCACGCTGGTCGGTGATGAAAAGGCCGCAGTCGAAGCGGCCGATCGTGAGTCGAAGCACGACGCGCTGCGCACCATCTCGTGGTTGCCGCTGCTGATGTTCGTCGTGTACCTGGGTTTGATCCTGTATTTCCGCACCAAGGGCGGCTACAAACCCGTGGTCCTAGACATCAAGAAATAATGGGGACACTCCCCATTTCCTAGCAAAAGGGGCCGGACCTCAAAGTCTGGCCCTTTTTTCGACTGGAGGTTGTATGGGTGAATCGAAGTTCCACGCCGTCACCCCGATCCTGCAGGTCGAGAATCTGCAGCGCGGCATCGAATTTTATTCCGGCGTGTTAGGCCTCAAGCTGGCCTGGACCTGGGGCGATCCGCCGGATCGCGCCAGTTTCTGTCGCGATGCCGTTGAGATCACCATCGAGGAAAAGAAACTCGGGGAGGCGGCGCGGCTTTCGCATCTCTATCTACAAGTCGACCGGATCGACGAGTTTTTCGCGGCCATCTCGGCGGCCGGTGCGCGCGTCAAGGTTCCGCTGGCCGATCGTGCCTACGGGATGCGTGATTGCCGCATCCTCGATCTGGATGGCAATGAGCTGTGCATCGGCTGGCAGACGCCGCAGGTCGTCGCGCCGCCTGCCTAATCAGCAGAGCGGGTTCGATCGGCCAGCACAGCGCCGAGTGCCTGCGTGGCCGGCGCGCTGCGGGCTTCCGCCGAGCCCGTGGCGGCAAGTGCGTTCATCAGGAAGTCCACTTTCCACCGCATCGAAAACTGGAGCTGGCCGACATCTTCGACCGTGGCGAGTTTCGCGAGCACGACTTTCGCGAAGCTCGCGATCGTCTGCTGCGCGCTGCTCGTCGGGGCCGGCGGTGCGGAATCCGTAGGCGCGGGTGTATCGATAGGTGCATCTTCGATCGGCACGGGCGCCGATATGACACCGGGCGCCACGGCCACAGCGGGCGAAGCGATCGGGTCGGCCGGCGTGGGTGCAGGCGCAGGTGCGCTAACCGGCGTCGCCGCCTGCGCATAAGTGCTCGCGAATCCGATCCGCTGCGAATACGAAAGCTTCAGCCGGAATCCGCTGAGCTCCTGCGTATCGAAGTCCACGCGCGACGCCGCATCGAAGGCGGCCAAAACGTCGCCGGCAAAGAAGTCGCTCGCGATCCGATCGACCTTGTCGAGCAGATCGCCGATGGCCGCAAGCTCGTCGTCGTTCAGATCCCCCTGAACTTCGATCTTCAGGCGCCCACGCGAGATGACGTGCGCATCGATGGCGGTCGCGGTGCCGTCGGTGCCGCGGGTCTGCGCCGCGGCGACGTCCGTGACATTGCTGCTACGGAAGCGGATCGACACCCGATCGCCCTCCGCGGTCAAAATGCTGAGCGAGAATTTTTCCTTCGTGACCGCATGGACGGCGGCCGCGCCGGTGTTGCCGGGCGGCGCTGCCGGCGCCAGAGAATCCAGCTCCCGCGCCAGATCGGAACGAAAGAGTTTGATGGCGGCGTCGATCGTCTGCGGGTCGACGCCTCGATCGGCCAGTTTTTTCGCCGCGGTGTCGAGCCCTTGACCGATCGTCTCGAGCATCGAAAGCACTGGGTCGGCGGCGCCCGGATCGGCATTCGCGAGCGACCGCTGAAGCGCGGCGGCGAGGCCATGCAAGCCGTGCCCGGCACCTTTGACTCCCAACGCGTGGGCTACACCGGCGCGCAGCGCCTGCTGAATCTGGCGGGCCGAGTTGTCCTTTTGGACAGGTGCCGCCGGAAGCGAGCCGCACAACGGATTCGCCAGTGAATTGCAGGACGCGATCTGGGAAGAGCTCATGACAGGTCCAATAGCCGACGCGCGGCCAAAACATTATGTCTTGACTCAGGTGTTCGGCTGGACCTTCAGAAACTTGAGCCGCCAATTGGCGACATTGTTAGGGGCGGGAGAACGCCGCGGCAAGGAGTTGCCGCGGCGGCGTTACAGCGAAAATTTCACGCCCGCGCGCGGCAGTATCCCGCGCGCTTCATTCCCGATGAATTCTTCGAATTTCTCATCGGTGAGATTGTCGATCGCGAGATAGGTTTCGAACCGCTCCGTGATCTTCCACGAGGCGCTCACGTCGACCCGTGTGTACGGCGACAGGCGCACATCACCCGTCGCAATCGATGAATCGAACGCCGAGCCCACATAGGTCGCCGCCGCCGACAGACTCAATGTACTCATGGGCGACCAGTGCGCCGCCAGCGCGCCGCGCCACTCGGGCCGATTGCGCAGTTCGCCGCCCGTGGATGCGATCGTGTTCTTCATGTTCGTCATGCTGGCGTCGAGCTGCCACTGCTCGCTGACCCCGAAATGCCCCGCGAGCTCCACGCCGCGCGAATCCACGCGATTGCGATTCACGAGCATCGGCGGCGGGCCGGAATCGAAGTCGATGGCGTTGCGGAACGCGCCGTCGAACCAGGTGGCGCTCCAGCGCGCGCGGCCCTCTAACAAGATCTGAGACAACTCGAGTTCGTGCGACTCGCCGCGTTCGGGCACGAGATCGGGGTTGCCCACCAGCGGATGGCCGAGCGCGTACAGTGACGGCAACTTGAATGCCTTGCCCCAGGCGCCGGCCAGCGTGAAGCCGCTGTCGGCGAATTCATAGGCCACACGCAGGCGCGGGCTGGTCACTGAAGATTCGCCATCGGGTTTGTCGAGGCGCACACCGGCCTGTGTCGAAAGTCCGAAACGGGTGTCGAGACGAATTTCCGCGAACGGCGCCCACGAAGTGCGCGTCAGCGCGAACGAAGTGGGCAACACGAAGCCGTCGCCGAAATCGAGCGAGCCATCACTCACGCCTTCTTCGCGCAGCCAGTCGACGCCGTAGGCGAGCGAAATCAGCTCGGAGAATTTCTGCGTGCCGGTGAAAGTGGCCGAGGTGCGTTCGATGCTGGAATCGACCAGGCTCGGCGGCACGCCGAACGGATCGCGCACGCCCGGCGCAATGCCGGGCGAATCGATGCGGTCGTTGCGATCGAAATAGCCCAGGGCCAGCGCAAACGTGGCGTCTCCCGCGCGGTGCACGAGGCTCGCGCCGAACACCGCTTCGTGCGCGGCGCGTTGCTCGGTTGCGCGGATGGCCGCGAATCCATAACCGCCGCTGTCGTCCGGAAAACTGGCGCGTTCCGAATCCGCGTACCGGCCCGACACGCTCAACGTCGTGGCGCCGCCGAGTTCGGTGTCGAAGCCGCCCGATACGCGCTGCGACTCGAAATGGTTGCCGCGCACCAGCTCGCCTTCATTCGTGTCGCTCAAACCCAGATTCCAGCTGCCGCCACCGACGGGACCGCCGGCGCGCGCGCTGATTTCGCGCGTGTCGTAGGCGCCGGCCATGACGTCGATCGAGGCGTGTGTCCGGTCGAGCGCGGCATGCCGCGTGACGATGTTGATGACGCCGGCCAGTGCATCGCCGCCGTATACCGCGGAATACGGGCCGCGCGCGATCTCGATGCGCTCGACGTCGGCGACATCGAAGGTCGAGAAATCGAACGAGCCGCCGCGCGCATTGGTCGGGTCGTTGACCCGTACGCCATCGACCAGCACCAGCGTGTAGTTAGGATCGGCGCCGCGCAGGTACAACGAGCCGGTGCCGCCGCGCCCGCCGACCTGGTCGATGTGGACGCCGGCAACCCGCCGCAGCAGGTCGGACAGCCGCGTCGGTTTCTCGACTTCGAAGTCTTCGCGTTTGAGCACGGTGATATTGGCCGCCACATTGTCTTCTGGCGTGGCGACGCGAGAACCGGTCACGACGATTTCGGGGGCGGTATTGGCCGTGACAGCGCCGCCCGTGGCGGCCATCAGCATCAGGAGCATTGACATAGGTGATTGAAAGGAAACCGGTTTCGGAAGGGAAAATGTTCGGTTAGTGTAGCCGCACTCAAGGGGGTTTCATGCCGAAGATTCGCCGCTACACGCTGGCACTACTGACCGTTGCCGCGCTCACAAGTTTCGCAGCCGCACAGGCGCAGGTCGCCGGCGCAACAGCCGGGGTTTTCCGCGACAACAAGGCCTGGACTGCCGCCGACGGGGTTCTGTCGACGACATCGACCGGTCTCGACAACGCCCTGACGACCCGCGCGGCGTTCGCGGACAGCGTCACCACTCTCGAATATCGCGCGCCCAAGGGCGCACGCGCGGCGTTGTACCTGCAGGGCCGCTACGCATTCGAACTGCCCGGCACCGGCGACTGGCAAAGTTTCTCGCTGCGCTTCCGCGCGCCGCGTTTCGACGAAGGCTTCCAGAAAAAGCAAAATGCGCTCGGCATCGAGGCGCGCACGGGCGGCGCCGTGCAGCGGAACGTGATCATCGAAAAATCCAGCCCGGGCGCGCGCTGGGATGCCGAGGACATGCGGGGGCCCGCGATCCTGGTCGTGACGGAAGGACCTTATGAGGTGCGCAACCTGAAGCAGGACTCGGCGGACTTCTCGCAGCTCGATTTACCGAAGACCTCGGGGGGCGACACCAACGAGGAGTCATTGCGCGACCTGGTCGCGTTCGGCAAGGAAAGTTTCGAGTCCGTCGGTTGCTCCGCCTGTCACCTTATCGAGCCCAGCTCGACGGCTGTGAGCTCCGGCCCCAATCTGTTCGGCCTGTTCCGTCCCGAGCCGCGCGCCCGCGAGGTCGTCGAAGGCGGCGAGGGCCACCGCTTCCAGATCAAGGCCGGCCGCGAATACCTGCATCATTCGGTGCGCGCCCCGGCGGATCAGCTCGCGATCGCCGAAAGCGGCGCGACCACGGGCCAGCCCTATCTACCGGTGATGCCACCGTTCGCGAAGGAAGTGTTGTCCGACCAGCAGATCGACGCGATCGGCGACTACCTCGCGACCTTGAATGAGCCCGGACAACGCGGCCCGGTCATCAAGCTCGCCGGCCTCACGCCCGAGCCGCCGTACGATCCGATCGCCGACCGTCTGCAATGGCTGGTGAACGACGAGGTGCGCCTGCAGCGCGGGCCGCTGTCCGGTACCTCGGGGCGCGCCATTCACGTCGGCAACCCGAGTGGCGTGAACTACAGCTTTGATCCGCGAGTGCTCGCGATCGTCAAGATCTGGCAGGGCGGCTTTCTCGACATGACGGGCGAGTTGACCAATCGCGGCGGCAAGGGCCTGGCGCTCGGCTTCGAAAGCCGCGAGCTGAGTTTTGGCAAGCGCGAATACCTGCTCGCGCCGCTGAACGCCGCGGGCAAGGCGATCGACTTCTCTTTCAAGGAAGCAAAATTCGGCGACCTCGCCACCATGCGCGAGTCGTTGTACAGCAAGGAAGATCAGCTCGCGCGCATCGCCGCGGTCGACGCGCAGTTCCTCGGTTACTCGCGCGATTCGCGCAACAAGCTGGCGTCGCCGGTCTTCAAGTACCGGGTGGGGAAGAACATCGTCGAAGTCGGCACCACGATTTCGGGCCAGGGAGCGGTCGCAATCGTCGTGAGCGGTGTGCTCAAGCACGCTCAGGTGTTCGCACTCAATCCGGATCTGCTCAAGAACGCGAGCGTCAGCGTCGGCAGGATCGACGGCGATCGCTGGACGCTGCCCGCCGGCTCGGTCCAGGCCACGCTCAGCGCGCAGACCGCGGTGGCGCCAAAGGCCTGGCGTCCGGCGCCGTCCACTTACGCATACAAACGCGCGCCGCTCGTCAAGAGCGCGGCCGCCGCCAAACTACCCGCCGGCTACAGCATCGAGAACTACTACCCGCCCAAGGACAACTACGGGCGCGACCAGCTGTTCGAGGCACTGGGCCTGGGAGTCGCGAAGGACGGCACCGTGGTCGTCGCGACCCGTAACGCCGGCATCTGGCGGCTGGTGAATGGCGAGTGGCGCATGTTCGCCGAAGGCCTGTTCGACAGCCTGGGCGTCGTGGTCGAAGACGGCAAGGGCCTCGTCGTGGTCGCCGGCCAGAAGGCCGAGCTCACGCGTATCAGCGACACGAACGGCGATGGCTTGGCCGACAAGTACGAAACGCTGTTCGATGCGCACTCGTACCACGGCAACTATCACTCCTACATGCACGGCCCGGTGCGCGGCAAGGACGGGTCTTATTACTTCGCGCTCAACCTCGCGCATGGCCCGACGAACGAGTTCTACACCGCTGGCGGCAGCGTCATGGGCACGTGGGGCGGGTTCAATGGCTGGACCATCCGGGTGGAACCGAGCGGCAAGTTCGAGCTGTTCGCGAACGGCATGCGCAGCCCCGCGAGTCTCGGGGTCGGCCCTGATGGCCGCATCTGGTACACCGACAACCAGGGCGATTTCGTCGGCACCTCCAAGATGTTCGAGTTGAAGAAGGATGCGTTCTTCGGCCATCCGGCGGGCCTGGTCGATCTGCCCGGGATGACGCCGGATTCGCCCGAGATCCAGTGGGAAAAGGTGGCCGCGCGCAAGGCGCAGCCGGTCATCATGTTTCCGCACAACCGCGTCGCGAATTCACCCGGCAATCCGGCCTGGATCACGCAATCGAAGTTCGGCCCGTTTGCCGGACAGATGTTGATAGGCGATCAGACACAGTCGAACTTGTTGCGCGTCGTCGTCGAGAAAGTCGACGGCGTGGAGCAGGGCAGCGTGATGCCGTTCTTCGAGGGCCTCGAGTCGGGCGTGATGCGCCCGGTATTCCTGGCGGACGGCAGCTTGTTGTTAGGCCAGACCGGCCGCGGCTGGCAGGCGAAGGGCGGCAAGATCGCGAGCCTGCAACACGTCCGGTGGGACGGAAAAACCGTGGCGCCCGCGATCGTCGCGATGTCAGCGACCGCGCAGGGTTTCAAGCTCGCGTTCACGCAGCCGTTCGGCAATGGCGTATCGGCCGAGATCCTGAAATCCGCTCTCACGATGGAGACGTGGACCTATCGCGACGCGCCGGACTACGGCTCGCCCGAGCTGGATCTGAACGCCTGCGCCATCACCGCGTTCAAGTTGAGTGCCGATCGCAAGAGCGTGGAAATCACGCTGGCGTCGACCGTGATTCCACAGGTGCATCCGCACCAGACCGCGCGCATCTACCACGCGAAACTCGCCGCGCAGACGCTGTTCGATGAGAACGCACCGGCGCAGCTCGATGCGTACTACACGCTGAATCGCTTCCCCGCGAACAAATAGTCGTTTGTGATCGCACCCCGGCCATCTGGCCGGGGTGTCGCACCCATGCAACCGCGGTCCGTTAACCGGGTACCTCACGGGTAATTTCGGCATTCCCGGGAAAACGCGCCGGCCCGTCCGATCCAGTTCGAGACCTTTGGCAAACGCTTCTTCATGGGTGTCCGCGGCAAGTTCTAGACCTTCCGGCAAGACGCAACCTACGAGAGCCGGTGGCGCTGTGCCCCGGCTCTTTAATTTCATCATCGCTGCCGCGTCGGCTCATCATCCCCATTCTCAAGGGCAGCCGGAATGTGTGGCCGAAGAAGGCGGTTCCGGATTGGCACCTGCTCAATCGGCGCCAGTTCGCGAGCATGTTCGAAGACGCGCAGATCCGCGAAGAAGAAGTGGCTGGGGCTCACCAAGAGCCTCATGGCGGTCAAGAGCGAGCGACCCGCGCACACCGGCTGATCGCTTCAGCGCCTTCCTCCTTCGGCTGACCGCAGGCGCGATTCCGCGCAAATTGAATCGCGCGACACTCCCACCACGCGCACCTGCGCAACCCCGGGGAGTCTCCATGAACACGAACAAACAAACATGGCCGCGTGCCGCGCTGCTCGCGCTCGTCGCCATGCCTATTGCCGCGCTGGCCGCGGCGCAAGAAATTCCGGTGACCACGAAGTCGGCGGAAGCACGCCTGGCATTCGGTGCCGGCCAGGCGGCGCTCGATCGCGGCGATGCCACTCAGGCGAACGAGTTGTTCCACACGGCCGTCGCGGCGGATCCGGCCTTCACCTATGCATGGGTGAACCTGAGCAACGTCGCGTTCTCGACCGAGGAATTCAGCGCGGCGCTACACGGCGGCGAGCGCGGAGCGGCGGCGGCCAGCGACGGCGAGCGGATGCTGCTGGAATTCAACAAACATTTTCTCGACAACGATTTCGGCGCGCAGCTCGTGCTCGCCAAACAACTCGCGGAGAAGTATCCGAACTCACCGCGCGCCTGGATGGTGCTCGCGGGGGCGCATGCGGCGCTCAACCAGTTCGCCGAACAACGCGCGGTGCTCGAGAGGGTGATCGAGCTCGCACCCGCCTTCGGCACGGCGCCGTTTGCGCTCGGAGCGTCCTATCTATTCAACGACCCGAAAGACTTCACCAAGGCGGAGAAGTTCTATCGCATGGCGGTCGCCGCGGCGCCGGGCAACGACATGTACTATTGGTCGCTGGGCGACGTCTATCGCGGCTCAAACAAGCTCGAGGAGGCGCGCCGCTACTACCAGCTCGCGCTCAAGCTCGATCCGAACGATCCGACCGCGCCGCTCAAGCTCGGTCACGTCAATTCATTCCTCGGCAACTTCGACGAAGCGCGCAAGGACTACGACCAAGGCATCGATGCCGGCGGCGCGGCGAACAAGGGTTTCCTCGTGCCGTTCAAGTCGTTCACCTGGGTGTACCAGGGCAAGCCCGCGAACGCGATCAAGGAACTGGAGGAACTGGTCGGCGAAATCGACAGCTTCGGCGCTGCGCCTGATCAGCGGCTCAATGCGAAGGTTGGCGCGCTCACCGGCGCCGCGACGATCGCGATGTACAGCGGTCTCCACGACGACGCCCGGCGGATTCTCGCGGCCCGCGCGATACTGATGCGCGAGAACGCGAAGTTAGTCGGCACCGAGGCGTTCGCCAAGATCCAGGAGACGCAGATCGCGTTCTTCGATGGCCAACTCGCCGCATGGCGTGGCGACTACAAGGGTGCCGCCACACAGGCCAAAAAGGTCGCCGACCTGGTCGCGGGTGAGAACAACGCGCGGAAGATGGAGCCCTATCACGAGGTGCTCGGCCTCATCGAGCTGCGCCGCAAGAGCTACCAGAAGGCCGTGGCCGAGCTGCGCCATGCGGACCTGACCCAGCTACACGTGAAATACCAGTTGGCCCAGGCTCTCGAGGGCGCGGGGCAGAAGGACGAAGCGCTCAGGATCTACAAGGAAGTGAGCGTGAACAACTTCAACACCGTGGACTTCGCGCTGCTGCGCGGCGAAGCTACGAAAAAGGCGGGCTGAGGGAAAACCGGAACTGCCGCGGAGCGTTTGCGCTCCGCGGCAGTTCGCTGCTTCAGGCGGCCTTCTTTTTCAGTCCTTCGGCTTCCATCGCTTCCTGCACCTTGGGGCGCGCGGCCACACGTGCCTGGTACGCGGCGAGCGTCGGCCACTTGGCGAGATCGATACCGAGGAAGTGGGTCCAGTTCACGACCGTGAACAGATAGGCATCCGCAATCGTAAAACTGTCTCCGGTCAGGTACTGCTTGCCCTTGAGCTGCGTCTCCAGCCAGTCGAACTTCTTGAAGAGATTGGCGGAGGCGTATTCCTTCACCGCCGGATCAGCGGTCGGGTTCCACAGTGGCGAGAAGCTCTTGTGCACTTCGCTCGTGATGTAGTTGAGCCACTCCTGCAGGCGATAACGCTCGAACGAACCGTTCTTCGGCGCGAGCGTGCCATCCCCCTTCTGATCGGCGAGGTACTGCATGATCGCCACGCCTTCGGTCAGGACCTGGCCATTGTCGAGCTTGAGTGAGGGCACCGCGCCCTTGGAGTTGATGGCGTAGTAGTCGGAGCCGTCCTCGAGCTTCTTGGTCTTCGTGTCGGCGCGCTTCAGGTCGAAGGGCAGGCCGAGCTCACGCAGCGTGATGTGGGAGGCTAGCGAGCAGGCGCCGGGGGAGAAGTACAGTTGCATGAGTCACTCCATTTACGTTGTATCCGAATCGGGACGCGATTCTGTAGACGGGCGCACCGCGACACAAGTACTTACCTCCTGGTAAGTACTGTGCATGGGTCCGGGTAGGGTACTTACCTTCTGGTAAGTATGAAAACCCCGTCAACTTGTGCGCGGCGGTACACGGAATCTGCGCTGCAGCGTGATATCTTCCTGCGATGCCGAAAAGTCATCCGCCTGCAAACATTTTCAGCTCCGCTTGCCCGTCACGCCGCGTCATGGCCGTGCTCGCCGAGAAGTGGACGTTGCTGATCGTCACCGCGCTTGCGGATGGACCCATGCGCACCGCGCAGATCCGCCGCAGCGTCGACGGGGTGTCGGAGAAGATGCTCATCCAGACGCTGCGCAAACTCGAGGCGTTCGGCCTCGTGAGCCGCAAGAGTTATCCCGAGGTGCCGCCGCGCGTGGAGTATCGCCTCACCGCGCTGGGGAAATCGCTGGCGCGCCTGGCGGGTTTGTTTGGCCGCTGGGTGGAACGCAATGTCATCAGCCTGTTGAAGGCCGAACAGACCGGCAAGACCGCGTCCTGGGGTCAGTAAAGGGGACATGTCCCCTCTTATTGGGTGATGCCGGCCTGGTCGAGGATGAACGCGTACTCCTCGGCGTATTCGCGATAGTGCTCGAACCGGCCGGACTTGCCGCCGTGGCCGGCTTCCATGTTCGTCCGCAACACCACCAGGCTGTTTCCGGTTCGCAGCGCGCGCAACCGCGCCACGTATTTGGTCGGCTCGTAGTACTGCACCTGGCTATCCCATAGGCCCGAGTGCACGAACAGCGCGGGGTAGTCGTGCCGGCCCAACTGGTCATACGGCGAGTACGACAACATGTAGTCGTAGTACTTCTTCTCCTTCGGATTGCCCCACTCGTCGAATTCGTTGGTGGTGAGCGGAATCGATTCGTCGAGCATGGTCGTGACGACATCGACGAACGGCACGCCTGTGACGATGCCGCGGTAATCCTGCGGTGCGAGGTTGGCGATGGCACCCATCAGCAGCCCACCGGCCGAACGCCCGGTCGCGAAGGCGCGCTTCGGATCGCTGTACTCGTTGGCGGCTAGCCAGCGCGTGACGTCGATGAAATCGTTGAAGGTGTTGGTCTTGTTCAAAAGCTTGCCGTTTTCGTACCAGGCGCGGCCCATCTCCTGGCCGCCGCGAATGTGCGCGATCGCGATGACGAAGCCGCGGTCGAGCAGCGACGGCGGCAGGAACGAAAATTCGGGATCGTACGAAAGGCCGTACGACCCATAGCCCATCTGCAGCAATGGCGCGCTGCCGTCCCGCAGAGTCGTCTTCGCGTAAACGATGGACACCGGGACCTTCGTGCCATCACGGGCGGTTGCCCATGCGAACTCGGTGGCGTATTTCGCCGGGTCGTATCCACCCAGCACCGGCTCGCGTTTCAGGAACTTTCGCTCATTGGTCCTCGAGTCGAAGTCGTAGGTGGTGCGCGGGGTCACCATCGAGGTGTACGTGTAGCGCAAAGTATCGCTGTCGAACTCGCGATTGACGTCGAGCGCCATCGTGTAGCTGGGCTCCTCGGCGGTGACGAAAACATCCGCGCCGCCATTCCACGGACGGATACGCAGCTTGCGCAAGCCGCCTGTGTGTTCCTCGACCGCGAGGAAGTTGCCTGTCACTTCGTACGCGTCGACGAACGCGTCCGCGCGATGGGCGATCACGTCCAGCCACTTCGCGCGGTTGTCTTCGTCGCCCGGATTCACCGCGACGATGCGGAAGTTTTTCGCCTGGTAGTTGGTGCGTACGATCCAGCGGCCGTTGGCATGCTCCACCTGGTATTCATGATCCCGCTCGCGTGCGAGGAACAGCTTGAATTCGAGCTGTGGCGAGGCCGCGTCCGCGAACCACACCTCCGACGAAACGGTGCTCTGCGTATGGATCAGCAGGTATTTCTCGTCCTTCGTGCGATACAGCTGCGTGTAGAAGCTGTCGTCCGTCTGCTCCCATACCAGCGGATCCGCGCTGCCGGCGTTTCCGGGGCTGTCGATGGAATGTTTGCGCACGCGAAACCCAAGTAGCGTCTCCGGGTGTTTCTCGACGTAGAAAATCGTCTTGTTGTCGCCGGCCCAGACGAGATTGTTCTCGATGTTCGGCAACGCGACGCCCAACAACTCGTGCGTGGCGAGGTTCATCACCCGGGCGACGTATTGGCGGCGGCCAACGGTGTCTTCCGCCCAGGCCATCATCTTGCTGTCGGGGCTGATCGCGATCTCGCCCACCTCGAAGAAGTCGTGGCCCTTCGCGAGTTCGTTGACGTTCAGCAGGATTTCTTCGGGTGCATCCGGCGTGTCGCGGCGCCGCGCATAGATGGGGTATTCCTTGCCGGTCTCGAAACGCTTGAAATACCAGTAGCCGTTCATTCGATATGGCACCGTGGAATCGTCCTGCTGCAGCCGGCCGATGATCTCGTTGTAGATCCTGGTTTCGAGCGGTTTGGTATGTCCGAGCACGGCGTCCGTGTAGGCGTTCTCTGCCTTCAAGTAGCTGAGCATCTCCGGGTTCTCGCGCGTGTCGTCGCGCAGCCAGTAGTACTCATCGCTGCGGCTGCCGTTCGGCGACTCGACCCGGTGCGCCTTCTGCGCGGCAATCGGGGGCTTGAGCATCTGGATTGCAGGCATTTGCTTCATGTTGGTAGTGCAGGAAATCAGTGGGAGGTTGACGAGCACCGATAAGATGGCAGCGCCTCCCGAAAGTGATGCCGCATTCTAATGGCCCTCTGGCATCATGCCGCCATGTTCACGATCGGCAATCCGCTGAATTTTGCCGCTCTGCGCGATTTGTCGCGCGGCGGTCTCTCATTGGCAATTTCGCCGGCCGCATACGCAGCCATCGACCGGGGCGCCGCGGCCGTGGCGCAGATCGTCAATCGCGGCGAGCCGGCTTATGGCGTGAACACGGGCTTTGGACGGCTTGCGCAAACCCATATCCCCAACGAACAACTGGAGCTACTGCAACGCAACCTCGTGCTGTCGCACGCGGTCGGCGTCGGTAGTCCGCTGGCCGCGCCCGTCGTGCGGCTGATGCTGGCGCTCAAGATCGCGGCCCTGTCGCGTGGCTATTCCGGCGTCCGCCGCGAACTGGTGGACGCACTGGTGAGCCTCTACAACGCGGATGTGTTGCCGCGCGTGCCCGCCAAGGGTTCGGTAGGCGCGAGCGGCGATCTCGCGCCGCTCGCGCACATGTCCACGGTGTTGTTAGGTGTGGGCGAAGTGGAGTGTGACGGCAAGGTCATGAGCGCCGATGACGGCCTGGCGCGCGCGGGTCTGACGCGGCTCAAGCTGGCGGCGAAAGAGGGCCTCGCGTTGCTGAACGGCACGCAGACCTCGACCGCGCTCGCGCTGGTCAATCTGTTCTCCATCGACAACCTGTACGCCACCGCGCTGGTCGCGGGTGCGTTGTCGGTGGATGCGGCCGAAGGCTCTGCCAGTCCGTTCGATGCGCGGATTCACGAGCTGCGCGGGCATCCCGGGCAGATTTCCGCGGCCGCGGCGTATCGCGAGTTGCTGGCCGACAGTGCCATCAATTCAAGCCATCGCGAATGCGGCAAGGTGCAGGATCCGTATTCCCTGCGTTGCCAGCCGCAGGTCATGGGCGCCTGCAGCGATCAGATCGAATCCGCGCGCGTGGTGCTGCTGCGCGAGGCCAACGGCGTCACCGACAATCCGCTGGTGTTCGTCAGTGCGGGCGCGGAATCCGCCGAAGTGCTTTCCGGCGGAAATTTCCACGCCGAGCCGGTGGCGTTCGCGGCGGACAATCTCGCGCTGGCGGTCGCGGAAATCGGCGCACTGGCCGAGCGCCGCATCGCGCTGTTGATCGACGCGACGTTGTCGGGCCTGCCGCCGTTCCTCGTCAAGGATGGCGGCGTGAACTCGGGGTTCATGATCGCGCACGTCACCGCCGCGGCGCTCGCCTCCGAGAACAAACTACTGGCGCATCCGGCAAGCGTGGATTCGCTGCCAACCTCCGCCAACCAGGAAGACCACGTTTCCATGGCGACCTTTGCCGCGCGCAAGCTGGGCGACTTGGCTTCCAACACGGCCATCATATTGGCCATCGAACTGCTCGCCGCCGCGCAGGGCGTCGACCTGCGGGCGCCCAACCTGACCTCGGAGCGCCTGCAACGAGTGATGCGCGAGATCCGCTCGCGCGTGCCGCACTACGACATCGACCGTTACCTCGCGCCCGACATCGCCGCGATGGCGGACGCGGTCAACGACGGCGTCATCGCCGCCCACGCACCGGCTCGCGCGGGCTGAAGGAAACATGCCGATTCCGGTCGAATTTCTGATCTTCGCTCTCACTTTGTCAGGCGTGGCGATATTTCATCGCCATACCCTGCCGATCGCGCTGTCGGGTCTCGCGGCCATCACGGCGTACAAGGTGGCATTCGGCGACTTCCATGGGCAGCCCGGTCTCATCGGGCTTCAATGGCACCTGATCGAGGAGTGGGTGATCGTCGTGAACCTGTTCGCCCTGCTCGTAGGCTTCACGCTCCTGTCGAGGCACTTCGAGAAGAGCCACGTGCCGCACCTGTTGCCGCGCATTCTGCCCGACGACTGGAAGGGCGGGCTTGCGTTGCTCGCGCTGGTGTTCGTGTTGTCCGGATTCCTCGACAACATTGCCGCCGCGATCATCGGCGCGACCGTCGCCGGCGCCGTCTATGCCAACCGCGTACGGGTCGGCTTTCTCGCCGCGATTGTCGCGGCGTCCAACGCCGGTGGTGCGGGCAGCGTGGTCGGCGACACCACGACGACGATGATGTGGCTCGATGGTGTAGCGCCCTTCGATGTCCTTCACGCATACGTCGCCGCCATCGCGGCGTTCGCCGTGTTTGCGATCCCCGCCGCCCGCGCGCAGCAGAGATTTTCGCCGATCGAAAAAGACGTCCCGGCCGATATCCGCTGCGACTGGCCACGGCTGGTCATCGTGGTTTTGATCCTGGCGGGCGCCATCGCGGCCAACATCTACGCGAATCGCTTGCCGGAAGGTCAGGGCGCGGACTTCCCGTACATCGGCGCGACGGTTATCGGCATCATCCTGCTGCTCACGCCCTGGCGCCGGCCTGACTGGAGTGCGGTGCCGGCCGCCGCGAAAGGTAGTGTGTTCCTGCTGTCGCTGGTGCTCGCAGCTTCGATGATGCCGGTGGAGCATCTGCCCGTCGCATCTCCCCAAACTACCCTCGGCCTCGGGTTCGTCTCCGCGGTGTTCGACAACATTCCCCTCACCAAGCTCGCGCTCGAGCAGGGTGGCTACGACTGGGGCGTACTCGCCTATGCCGTGGGTTTCGGCGGTTCGATGCTCTGGTTCGGTTCGTCAGCGGGCGTCGCCGTGTCCAACCTGTTTCCCGAGGCCAAATCCGTAGGCCAGTGGTTGCGCGAGGGCTGGCACGTCGCCGTGGGGTATGTCGTCGGCTTCCTCGTGTTGATGGCGGTGCTCGGCTGGCACCCCCACGTGCCCCATCGTCTCTGAGCTGCGGCCCGAGACCACGATGAACAACGCGAGCACCCAGTGGAATGCCACCGGGATCGCGCCGTGGAGCCGGAAGTCGGCGCCGTTGTCGATGACATTGACGCCGAGCCGCACCGCCATCACGACGAAGTAGATGCCGGCGAAGATCCGCAACGCACCCGCGCCGCGCGGGTTGGCGCGCGCAAAACAGCCGGTGCGAACGCGGCGATTCCAGGCGACGGTGGCCATCATCATGAGGATGGCGATCTGCGCCGGCAGCAACAGTGGATAGGGCAACAGGCCCGAATACCAGGCATCCATGTCGGGCAGCCAGCGCGGCTGCACCAGCAACGTTTCGAGCTGGCCGATCACACGTGCGGCGAACAACCCAATGCAGCTCCACAGCAGCACGGCGGCGCTGCGCGAACGATAGTCAGGCCGGCGCGTCACCGGAACAATCCCCGGGTGTGGCGGTACCAGTCGCTCTGCAACACGCCCTGCGGATCGGCCGACTGCTTTGCCGCCAGGAACGCGCGGATGTCCGGGTGCGCGGCTTCTATCTGTTCCGCGTTGGCGAAGCGGTGATAGGTGAGGAAGTAGCTGCCGCCCTGGTGCAGCGCATGCTCGATGAGCCGGCGAAAATGGGTCGCCGCGCGGTCGATGTCCTGCGGGCGGTGATCGACGTGCAGGTTGAAGATCGCGCAGGCCCAACTCTCGCGCGCCCAGGGCAGCGCGGTTTGCTGCTCCTTCCCGATCAACCTGATCGTGCCGTATATGAAGTCGACGCCGTTCAGACGGAAGTCGCGTCGTACTTCGTTCATGAAAGCCAGGAGTCGCGAGCGCGGCACGAACAGCTCGGTGATCATCTCGCTGCCGCGTACCGCCGCGCCCAGCCGATGGTCGAGCGCGCCGTGGTAGTCCTCGAGGTAGAGATTGAGCTGGTGCGTGTCGCTCCAGTAAAGCTGGCCGTGGGTCGCGAGGTAGAACTCGGTGAAGCGGCGAAAGGCGGCGCGTTTGTCGCCGTGCGCGAGCGTCAGTAGCTCGTTCCAGTCCTGCTGCGACAGGCGGCGCTGGTCGGCGGGAATCGGCCGGGCTTCGTCGGCCGGCCGGTAACTCGACAACACGCCGGTGCGCAGGAATTCCGGGCTGTCAGGCGCGGTAGCGAACTGAAAATCGCCGTACAGATGCCCCGCGGCGATCCGCTCGTCGAACGCCTCGATGAGTCCGTCGATGTCGAGTTGCGCGACGCAGCGTTCCACTTTCACCCGCGGCACCAGTCGCAGCGTCACCGCCGTGACGACGCCGAACAATCCATATCCGCCGACTACGTGTCGAAACAGGTCGGGCAGCTCCGTGCGGCTGCAACGAACCACGTCGCCCGCGGGGGTGACTACTTCGAGGCCTTCGATATCGGAGACGAACGGCTGGGCGGTGAGTCCGCGGCCATGAATGTTGGCGGCGACGGCGCCGCCCAATGTGAGGCGATCCGCGCCGGTCTGTTTCTGATGGATGCCGAATGCCGGCCCGGGACCGCGCTGCAGCGCGAGGTAGCCGCGAATGACGTCGGGCCAGGTTATGCCGGCCTCGACTTCGATGAGCGCGCGGCCGCGATCGAACCAGCGCACGTGCTTGAGTTTCCGCATGTCGAGCAGGGTTGCGTCGCGCAGGAACTGCTGGCCGCCCATCGCATGGCGGGCGCCCGCGATACTCAGGTGTTCACCGCGCGCGTGAGCGGCGGCCACCGCGTTCGCTACGTCTGCGACGCGCTGCGGCTCGACGATACGCGCCACCGGGGTGCGATTGAGCGCCGAATGGGTGTCGTTCACCCAACGCGCGTGTTGCGTGACCCGTCGGACCGAATGAAGTCTCGCGTGCATGGGGCCGAAATTCCTCCGCGTGGCAGCATTAGGCAATACCTGCAAAGCCAGTATCGGTTCTCGATACCAACGGTACGGGCGCGCAAAGCGGGTTTTTGCGGCAGAATCGCCGCCTATGGGAGAAACCAGCCGGATCATCCTCGCGCTGAAGCGCGGCCTGCGCTCACGCGGCATCACCTACGCGATGCTGGCCAAGCGCATCTCGCTCTCCGAGCCGTCGGTCAAACGCATCCTGTCGCGCGGCAGCCTGAGCCTGCCGCGGCTCGAGAAGATCTGTGAAGCCGCCGGGCTCTCGATGGAAGAGTTGATTCGTCCGGTGTCTTCTGGTCCGGCCGAGACCTCGAGCACCCTGTCCGCCGCACAGGAAACCACGCTGGCCGCCGACCCGCCGTTGCTTGCCTGTTTCTATCTACTGACCAACGGGCACACGCCGCGCGAGGTCGCGAGCGAATTACACGCCGATGAGAAGCAGCTGCGGCGCTGGCTGGTGAAGCTGGACAACCTGCACCTGGTGGAGCTGCGTGCACGGCTCGGCGCGCGCCTGCGCGTGCATGCTCCGATCTCGTGGCGCGAGGACGGCCCGATACGCCGCACCTACGAACAGCAGGTGCGCGACGAATTCATGCGTTCCACGTTCCTCGCGCAGGATGAAGCGCTGCACTTCCGCAGCGCCGAGCTCTCCGAGGCGTCACGCGTGGTCCTGCAGCGCAAGCTGGCCCGGCTCACCGCCGATTTCAACGAGCTCGCGGAGCTCGACCGTCACCTGCAGAGCCGCGACAAACGCAGTGTCGCGCTCATGGCGGCGTGCCGGCCGTGGGTGTTCTCGATGTTCGACGGCCTGAAAAAACGTTGACCGTGCCTGACACCACCAGCAGGGCGAAAGCCGCCACCCACAAGTAATAACCCGCCAGCAGTTTCTCGAGTTCATTCGCGCGGGCCAGCTGCACCAGCCAGTAGAGGTTGAGGACGAGGCAGATGATGGCGGCCCGCAGGAAGAGCCGCGCATTCTTGATGCGGTTGCGGATGAGCAGGAAACACAACAGCGGGAACGCGATATTCGTCAACGCGCTGAATACCTGGGGGATCGCATCTTCCGGCGCGGTGGGAAACGTATGGCGGAACGGCCCTTCGATCGCCGCCCGGAAAGCGGCCCAGCCCGGATAGCCGTCGACGACCGGCAAGAACCAGGACGAGAGCCATGCGACCAGCGCGATCCGCGTGAGCAACCACTGCGCCCGCAAGTTCATTCCTTCGCGACCGCCGTGACGACGACGCCCGCCGTGGCCGCGCTGTCGCCGCTCAGCTGCAACACGAGATCGCGATTCGCCAGTTCCACGTGCACTTCATATGCCGCCCCTCGGTCGATACGCGCAATGCTTGCGCGTATACAGCCTAACGCAAACCCGGGAGGCGGAGAGATGCAGCTGGTGAGATTCCGGGTCGACCTTGCGCTGCGTTGTTCGTTGGGACCGGGCAAAATCGCGCTGCTGGAAGAGATCGCGAAGCAGGGTTCGCTCACCAGGGCCGCGGCCTCACTCGGCACAAGTTATCGATATGCCTGGCTGCTGGTCGAAGACCTGAACCGCTCGTTCACCGAGCCCGTGACGAACGCGACCGTCGGCGGTGGAGTGAGGTTGACCGTGTTCGGCGCTGAAGTGATGCGGCGATATCACCTCGCGAGTCGCAGCATCGATGCCGTCGCTCGCCGCGCGCGCCCCATCAAACGCGCCACCTGGTTTACCGGACTACTGGCGCGGAAATTCCGCGTTGATTTCCTTGTCGGAACTGGAGAGCTGGCAACGCCCTTCGCCGCCGCCGCTCATCCCGCGTTGTGGGCTGATCAACGTGAAGCGGCAACGCATATGGTCGCCGTCGGGTGAGTGCAGGTTCGCGAGCACGCGGCCACTGTAGGTCTTCACGAATTCCGGGCCCGGATCCGCGGCCCAGTAACGCCACGACCTGCGTCGATGCGGGCTGCCCCAGCCATCCCACAACGGCTCCAGACGATCGACACGCGTGTCGCGCGTGATCTGGAAATACGTGCCCTTAAACACCCGCCCGGTGCCGAAGGTGGCGGTGATGTTGCCGGAAACGCTATCGGTGCTTTCCCAGGTGAAGGCCACCGGTTTGTTCGAGCCGCGGACGTTGCCCGAGCCGGTGCCGGCCGTCTGGCAGGCGGCCATCACGGCCATTGCCGCTATGACGACCGTAATCATCAGTGACTTGTTCATGCGGGCATCGTCGCGCGGCGCGGCGCACTCCAATGCCGGACAAGCTACTCAATCGTTGTCGGTGGAAGCCGGCTTTGCCTCAGCCGCCGGCAACCGCTTCCAGTTCGAGTTTCCATTTCGGGTCGAGCAGCTGGCAGCAGATCACCGTCAATGCCACTGAGTGTTCGCCCAGATGTCTGGTGCGCATCCGCACCTCGGCCTGCTCGTCGAAAGTGAGCGGCATCGTTTTTCCGTCAGCGAGATAGCCATTGAGGCCGCTGATGAACAGCAGCCGCGAGCCGCCGCGCACTTCCACCGCATGGCTGTAGTTGGCGTAACGCGGGAAGAGTTCGGACGGATTGTGCAGCGTGTTGGCCATCAGTCGCCCGTCGGCGAGAGGCGGAATTCGAGCACGGTGCGGTTTTCCTCGAGCCAGCGCGCCAGGCGCGCGGCCGCGGAGCGATCGGTGGTCTGCAGCGTCATCTTGTGCCGCAACATGCGATCGGAGCCCGAGCCATCGAGCCGGTAACTGAAGTTCGCGACGCTGAACCCGAGCCGCTTGAGGATCTCGCGCATGCCTTCTTCCGAGAGGTTGCCTTCGCGTTCGTATTTGACGTCGAAGTAGTAGTAAGCCTGCGTCGGCACCTTCATCTCGATCCAGCGGAATAACGACAGGACCGCGAGCGTCATTGTCACCGCGAAGACCATGGGTAGATAGAGGCCGACGCCCGCCAGCACGCCGATGGCGGCGGTGATCCAGATCGACGCGGCGGTGGTGAGGCCGCGCACGTTCAGGCCTTCCTTGACGATGACGCCGGCGCCGAGGAAACCGATGCCGGTCATGATGCCCTGCGCCATGCGGGTGGGATCGAGTCGCGAATCTCCGCTCGTGCGCACCCAGTGGTCCTCGTACACGGTGACGAGCATCAGTACGGCCGAGGCCAGGCACACCAGCACGTGTGTGCGCAGGCCGGCGGGCCGGCCGTGGAACGAGCGTTCGTAGCCGATGAACGCGCCGGCTGCGAGGGCGGCCAGCAAGCGGACCAGCATTTCTATGTCGTCTGCGCGGATCTCGAACATGTGCGGGAGAGTCGCGCGCGCGGCCCCCGGCGTCAACGTCCGCGGCGTGCGCGCCGCTCGATCACCTTGCGGGCCACGCTCAGCCAGTTGGACAACGTCAGCGGGCACAGGCACACCAGCATGTCGCCCTCGGCGTGGCCGGGGTTCATGCGCGCGAAAAACTGCAGGTCCGGGCTGGCGTCGGCGCGCAACACGAGCGGGGCGGCGGTTTCGCGCAGACGCTTCTGCCCGGAACGCACTGCGAGACCGCGCGCCGGCCGCCAGGCCGGACCGTATGTGAGCTTGGCGAGCTGATCGATGAGCGCTGCGCGGGGTTCGGGTGTCGGCTGGTCGTGGCGCGGCCAGTAGGTGTGAAAGTTGCGCGGCAGCAGCAGGTAGCTCTTGTAGCTGAAGGTGTCGAAGAACCAGTAGATAGGGCGAAGCGGGTAGCGCAAACGCGCGCGCAGGTACATGCGCACGCCGAGCTTCTGGATCAGGTTGCGGCCGCGCCAGTTCTCCCGGATCAGGACGTGGGTGGTCGAGATCACGGCGAGGCGCCGGCCGCGGAAGCGGGTGGGGTTGATATCGACTGCCGCCATGCCGAGTAGCGCGCCATTCATGCGAAACAGCGCGACCGACTGGCGCTTGCGCAATTCCGCTTCGGCATAGTCGCGTTCGACGTCGAAAAACTCCGACGTCAGCGCCCAGATGTCGTCCCATTCGGCCGGCGAGATCGCGGTGGTCGAAAGTACGCTGGTCTGCACCCGGTCCATGGATCTGCGCCGCTCCTGCTATTGGGCCGGCGAATGTTCACACGGCGGCGCGCGGGCCCCGCCTCCCGGCGCGGCCGATCGAGATGAAATGCGACGAGTTACCGCCGATTGCAGCCTCGATCCAGCGCGGTATCTGCCGGTTTTGGAACGAATTCCTACTTGCACGTAGGGATATACAGGAGTGAGTGGGGGCTGGGGCTGGATGGATTGCGCCCGGGGCACTCCTATATAAGGTGCGACATGCCCCTCCCGCAGTTCCACCCCGCCGTTCAGGCGTGGTTCGCCACCACGTTTCCCGCCGGAGCGACGCCGGCCCAGCTCGATGCCTGGCCGGCGATCGCCAGTGGCCAGCACGCGTTGATCGCAGCGCCCACGGGGTCGGGCAAGACGCTGGCCGCTTTCCTCGCCGCGATCGATTCGCTGGTGCGCGAAGGTGCCGCGGGCGCGCTGCGCGACGTCACACGCGTCGTGTACGTGTCGCCGTTGAAGGCTCTGTCGAACGACATCCAGCGCAATCTCGACGCGCCGCTCGCCGGAATCTCCTCGGAGATGCTGAAGACCGGCGCCTGTGCGCCGCAGATTCGCGCGCAGGTGCGCACCGGAGACACTTCGCAGTTCGAGCGCGCGGTCATGCGGCGCATCAACCCGCATATCCTGGTGACGACGCCAGAGTCCCTCTATCTACTTCTGACCAGCGCGTCGGGGCGCGAGATGCTGCAGAACGTCCGCACCGTGATCGTGGACGAGATCCATGCCGTGGCGCAGACCAAACGCGGCGCGCACCTGTCGCTGACACTGGAAAGACTGGCCGCGAACGCGTTGCAGCCCGTTCAGCGCATCGGACTCTCCGCGACCCAGAAGCCGATCGAGGAAGTCGCGAAGTTCCTGGTGGGCGAAGGAAAAGCGGTGCCGGGTAGGGGTTCTCGGGGGTCGGGCCACGAACCTCAAACCCTTTCGCTCGACTTTGCGCCCGATCCCCGAGAACCCCTACCCGGCACCGCTTTCTGCCAAATCGTCAACACGGGCCACGTCCGCGAGCGCGACCTCAACCTGGTGATGCCGCCGGCGCCGCTCGAGGCGGTGATGTCGGGCGAAGTCTGGGCGACGGTCTACGACCAGCTCGCGCAGCTCATCCAGGAACACCACACCACTCTCATCTTCGCCAACACCCGGCGCATGGTGGAACGCGTGTCGCGCCATCTTGCCGAGCGAATCGGCGAGGAACACGTGGCGGCCCACCACGGTTCGCTCTCCAAGGAAACCCGCTTCAGCGCGGAGCAGCGCCTCAAGGCCGGCCAGCTCAAGGTCATGGTGGCGACCGCCTCGCTCGAGCTCGGCATCGACATCGGTGACGTGGAGCTGGTTTGCCAGCTCGGCAGCCCGCGTTCCATTTCGGTATTCCTGCAGCGCGTCGGCCGGGCCAACCATTCGGTCGACGGCGTGCCGAAAGGCCGCATCTTCCCGAGCAGCCGCGATGAGTTGATCGACTGCGTGGCATTGCTGGATTCGGTGCGGCGCGGCGAACTCGATCGCCTGCGAATCCCCGAACATCCGCTCGACGTGTTGTCGCAGCAGATCGTCGCGGAAGTCGCGGCGCGTGAATACGGGGAAGACGAGTTGTTTGCGCTGGTGCGCGGCGCGTACCCGTATCGCAAACTTTCCCGTCACGATTTCGACGCTGTCGTGCGCATGCTCGCCGAAGGCATCGACACCAAACGCGGGCGCCGCGGCACCTATCTGCATCGGGACGCGGTCAACAAGCGATTGCGCGCCCGCAAGGGCGCGCGCCTGACCGCCATCACCTGCGGCGGCGCGATTCCCGACAATGCGGATTACCAGGTGATCATGGAGCCCGCCGGCATCTTCGTCGGCACGCTGAACGAAGATTTCGCCATCGAAAGCCTCGCCGGCGACATCTTCCAGCTCGGCAACACGTCCTATCGCATCCTGCGCGTGGAAGCCGGCAAGGTGCGCGTCGAAGACGCCAAGGGCCAGCCGCCCAGCATTCCGTTCTGGCTGGGCGAGGCGCCGGCTCGCACCGACGAACTGTCCTTTGCCGTCTCGCGCCTGCGTGAAGACATCGAAGCGATGTTGCCGGCGGTGACCGCGGAAACCATCGCCGCCGCCATCGACACCGTCGAAACGAGGTACCACGTGCCGCGCCCGGCGGCGCACCAGATGGTGGAATATCTCGCGGGCGCAAAGGCCGTGCTCGGCAAACTACCGACTCTCGACACGCTGGTGTTCGAGCGGTTCTTCGATGAATCCGGCGGCATGCAGCTCATCATCCACGCGCCATTCGGCGCGCGCATCAATCGCGCTTTTGGATTGTCGCTGCGCAAGAAGTTCTGCCGCACTTTCAATTTCGAGTTGCAGGCCGCGGCCACCGAAGATGCGATCGTGTTGTCGCTCGGCGAGACCCACAGCTTCGAGCTCGAAAGTGTCGCGCGTTTTCTCAACAGCACGACGGTCGAAGACACGTTGATCCAGGCGATGCTCGATTCGCCCATGTTCACCGCGCGCTGGCGCTGGAACGCCAGCATCTCGCTCGCGATCCGCCGCAACTCGGGCGGCAAACGTACGCCGCCGCAGATCCAGCGCATGGCGTCCGAAGATCTGATCGCGGTGTTGTTTCCCGATCAGATCGCCTGCGCGGAAAATCTCAGCGGCCCGCGCGAGATCCCCGATCACCCGCTGGTCAAACAGACTCTCGGCGATTGCCTGCACGAAGCGATGGACATCGCAGGCCTCCAGGCATTGCTGCGTGGCCTCGAGAGTGGCGCGATCAAGGTGGTGGCGCGTGATCTGCCCACGCCTTCGCCGCTGGCGGCGGAGATCCTGACGGCGCGGCCTTATGCGTTTCTCGACGATGCGCCGCTCGAAGAACGCCGCACGAACGCCGTGGCGCAGCGCCGCTGGCTCGATCCGGAATCCGCCTCGGACATGGGGCGCCTCGATCCGGCCGCCATTGCCACCGTGCGCGAGCAGGCCTGGCCCGAGGTCACGAACCCGGACGAGCTGCACGACGCCATGCATGCCATGGGCTTCATCACCGAACAGGAAGGCGCCAGCGCCGGTTGGCGCCGTCACCTCGAACTACTGATTGATGCGGGCCGCGCGACACGCCTGCACGACGGCGACAGGACCTTCTGGGTCTGCGCGGAATGCCTGCCGCTGATCCAGTCGGTCTATCCACAGGGTCGCCTCGATCCTTTGATCAGCGCGCCACCCGAGAAGGCCGAAAAAATCTGGCAGCGTGAAGCCGCCATCACCGATCTGGTGCGCGGACGTTTACAGAGCCTCGGCCCCGTGACCGCGCGCGATCTGGCCGAGTCTTTGGGCCTGGCGAATTCCGAGATCAGCATCGCGCTGATCGAGCTCGAAAGCGAAGGGTTCGTATTGCGCGGCCGGTTCACGGAAGAGGCGAGCACACCCGAG
Organism: Pseudomonadota bacterium; assembly: GCA_039931065.1. Classification (GTDB taxonomy): domain Bacteria; phylum Pseudomonadota; class Gammaproteobacteria; order Steroidobacterales; family Steroidobacteraceae; genus CADEED01. Next base: position 273,504 of record JBDTSP010000001.1, read on the forward strand.
GCCGTGAAACTGGCCGACCTCACCCTCGAGTGGTGCGAGCGCCGCCTGCTGGCGCGTATCAGCCGCTACACCATCAAGACATTGCGCGCCGAGATCGAGCCCGTGAGCTCAGCTGACTTCATGCGTTTCCTGTTCGACTGGCAGGGCGTGACACGCGCGCCCAAACCCGAAGGCGTCGAGAGCCTGGCCAAGGTAATCGAGCAGCTGGAAGGGTATGAAGTGCCGGCCGCCGCCTGGGAAGCCGACGTGTTGTCGGCGCGACTCAATGAATACGATCCGCACTGGCTCGATAGTTTGTGTTTGTCAGGCCGCGCATTGTGGGCACGGCTCACGCCGTCGAAGTCGCCGGGCGCCGCGCCCGTGCGCACCACGCCCATCGCGCTGGTCTCTCGCAGGAATTGGAGCCTGTGGCATTCACTGGCGGCCGCGCCGCGCGAGGAGCTGCAGCTCTCGCATGGTGCGAAAGCATTGTTCGACTTCCTGACTTCCCAAGGCGCCTCGTTTTTCGACGACATGGTCGCCGGTTCCAATCTACTCAAATCGCAGGCCGAAACCTCGCTGGGCGAACTCGTCTCGGCGGGCCTGGTCAACGCGGACAGCTACTCGGGCCTGCGTGCCTTGCTGATTCCCAGCGACAAGCGCCGGCAGCTGGTCGCGCGCCGCCGGCGCATCGCGTTGTTCGGGCTCGAAGATGCCGGGCGCTGGGGCCTGATCCGCAAGGGCAAGGCGGCGGGTGATGCCGAATCGCTCGAACAGATCGCGGACATCCTGCTGCGGCGTTACGGAGTCGTGTTCCGCAAACTATTCGAGCGTGAAGCGAGCTGGTTGCCGCCCTGGCATCAACTGCTGCGGGTGTTCCGGCGCCTTGAAGCGCAGGGGAAGATTCGCGGCGGTCGGTTTGTCGCCGGCATGGCGGGCGAACAATATGCGCTGCCCGATGCGGTGTCCTCCATGCGCGCGATCCGCAAGACGGAAGGAAAAGGCGATCTGGTGTCGCTCTGCGCCGCGGATCCGCTCAACCTCACCGGCATCATCACGCCCGGGCAACGGGTCGCCGCGTTGACCAACAACCGTGTGTTGTACCGGGACGGCATCCCCGTCGCTTTGCACGCCGCAGGCCTTTCCGAGTTCATCGTGAAGCTCGAACCGGAGAAAGAATGGGAAGCGCGCCAGGCGCTGGTGCGCAAGCGGCTGGTCACGGGGCCGACCCGGGTGGTATGAGCGCACCTCGCGTCATACCACCCGCGTCACTACCTCAAAGTTTGCGTAGATAGGCCAGCAGCGCCGGGACTTCGTCCAGCGTGTAGGGCCGGTCCGCATGCACGCCATCCGTCGAGATCACGGGCGGCAGCGGCGCATTGGGCGGGGCATTCACCTGCACACGCTTGAAGAACTCCGTGTAGTGAGTCACCACCTCTTCCAGTGTCGCGGCGCTATTGTTGTGGAAGTACGGCGCCGTCTTCGCGATGCCATACAGACCGGGCACGTCGAACTTGTTCCAGTCGTCGCGGCCGGGCAAACCACCGACGAAACCCGTCAGCAACGCCCGGCCTGGGTCCGAGCTCGTGCGACGGATGATGCTGCCGTCGGGCTGCGTGAATTCGAATGTATTTGCATTGCGTGCGAGCCGCGCCGGACACGGGGCGAACGACCAGCGCGGAACGGGCGCCGTATCGACCGGCCGCGGACACTGCGAGCTGATGTCGTGAAAACGAACCGCGGGTGTCTGAGCGGTCGACTGCCCGGCCCCGCCATGACACTGGCCGCAGGCGCGCGTGAAAATCACCTTGCCCTGTTGCTGCAGCGCATTGAGTGGCGGATCGGCGTCGGGCAGGGTCGTGGCGCCGGTGCGGATCGCATCCGACAACGCCCGCACGCGCGGCGCGGAAAACAGCCGGTTCTGGAAAGCGCTCAGATCGTCTAACAACCGCACCGGAACAGCGCCTTGAACCTGCGCGTGATTGTTGAGCGCCGCGGTGGCCTGTTCCTGCAGCGAGCCGAACCGGGCATCCAACTGATATCCGCCCGAAACATTCGGCCCACGCGCCCACGGATTGACACCATCGGGGCCGGTGAGTTTGACGTTCATCACCGAAGGAACGGCTCGCCAGACATCGACATTGGATTGATTCGATACCGCATTGGTTGCCGGATCGATGACCTTCACGTTCGGTGGCAGCGTGAATGTAATGCGAATCAGGCCGTTCTCACGTAGATTGCTGAAGTCATTCGCCTGCTCGCCGTGCGTTCGAAAATCGTCGGCATCGAGTGCGCGGAAGAGAGGATCGTCGGCATACTTGTTCCAGCGCCGGCGGGCTTCGAGCAATTGAAAGCGGGCTTCGGCATTGGCGGGCGATAACTGGAAGTTATCCAGGGGCATATGACAATCCGCGCAGGAGCGACCATTGCCTTTGAGGCCTCGCGGGTGCCGTTCGACAAATCCAAACAGGCCGCGCAATACTGCACTGCACGATTCGCCGCCACACGCGTCATCGTCGACCCACTCCATCGAGCCTGTGGCCGAACCTGCGAACGACAGTTGCGCAACTGCGACCATGAACAACAACGAGACGATCAGCGCCAGTTTCTTCATACGATTCTCCCGGGGATGGAGTGCGCATATGCCGGGGGTGCGGCCACAAAGTCCTCGGCCGAGCGGTGAAAAAGGATGAAATCTTCTGGGATGACGTCCGGTGAATGAAAAACGCATCATTTTCGAATTCGGCGACTTCGCGCTCGAGGTCCACGGACGCCGCCTGATGCGGCGCGACACCGGCCAGCCGATAACTCTCACCGCGAAAGTCTTCGACACACTTCTTTATTTGATCGCGCATCGCGGCGAAGTGCAGAGCAAGGAAACGCTGCTGCGGGCGATCTGGCCGGAACTGGTGGTCGAGGAGAACAACCTCACGCAGAACATCTCGACCCTGCGTCAGGCGCTCGGCGAAACGCCGAGTCAGAACAAGTACATAGCGACCGTCGCGCGCCGCGGATATCAATTCGTCGCGGCTGTCACCGAACGTGACGCGCTGACTCCACCCGCCACACCGGCGGCCCACATCGCACCCACGCTGCCGCCCGCCGTCCGCTACCGTCGGTCGGTCTGGATCGGCACCGCGGCGCTCGCGGTGTTTCTCGCGGCGGGCGCATTCCTGGTTCCCCGCCACGAAGTGACGGCGAACCCGCTGAGCGCGGTGGTCGGCGGTACCCGCGACTCCGCCGCCTATCTTCTCTATTCGAACGGGCGCTTCGCGCTCGGGCAACTGAACGAACCCAGCGTCCAGCTGGCGATCGGTTATTTCGAACAAGCGATCGCGCGCGACCCGAAATTCGCGCTGGCACATGCGCGGCTCGCGGATTGTTACGTGAATATCGGCATCTTCGGAATGCGTTCGCCCGCCGAGACCTTCCCCCGCGCGCGCGACTCGGTGCTCAGGGCGCTGCAAATCGAACCGCGGCTGGCTTCCGCATACGCGACGCTCGGACACGTCAAGATGCAATACGACCGCGATTGGGATGGCGCCGAAGCGGATTTCAACCGGGCGATCGCGCTCGATCCCACGGTGGCGGAGCCCTATCTCTATCGCGGCGCGTTGACTTCCATGCGCGGCGACCTGGACCGCGGCCTCGAAGATCTGAAGCAGGCCCAGCAGCTCGAGCCGTTGTTGACGCTCTACAAGACACGCCGTGGGTCGATGCTGTATTTCGCGCGCCACTATTCCGAAGCGGAGCAGCAGTTCAACGAAAGCCTGGCGCTCGACGACCGGCCAGCCATCGCGCATCGTGCGCTCGGCCGCTTGTACCTGCACACGGGGCGGTACGATCTCGCACTCGCGGAGTTCGCCAAGTGCAAAGGTGGACCGACGCCCGGAAGTTACGCGGATCTGGCCCAGACACTGGTGCTCTCGGGCCGACGCGCCGAAGCAAAAGTCGAGCTCGATCGCATTCTCGCGTTATCGACCACCCGTTATGTGTCGCCAGTCGATATCGCCAGCATCTACGCCTCGTTTGGAGACGACAACAATGCGCTCGTGTGGCTGGAACGGGCGCTCGAGCAACGCGCCTCCGCGCTGGGTTTCGTGGCGCAAAATCCCACCTTCGATTCGCTGCATCGCGACGTGCGCTTCAGCTCGCTGGTGAGCCGCATAGGCGTGTGGAAGCGGCCACTGGTTCCGTAAAATTTTCATTGGGCAAAGCAGCGCGCCACCGTGCGGCCTGCAACTTTTACCGGGGAATCAAGGTGACTTCGCGCCGCGGATCGATATCCTCCACGCGTCCATGAACCCCGTTCCCGTTCCTGCCTTCGCCAAAGACGTCGCCGACATCGGCCGAATCCCGGCGATCCAGACCATGCTCGGCGTCATCTGCCGCACCACGAAGATGGGGTTCGCCGCGGTGGCGCGCGTGACCGCCGATCGCTGGATCGCCTGCGCGGTGCAGGACGAGATCCGCGCCAGCGGCAAACTCGGGGTCATCGACCACGTCGCCAACGATCCGGTGTTCTGCAATCACCACACGCCGGCGAAATACGGCATCCAGAGTTACATCTCGGTGCCGATCACGCTGCCCGACGGAACGTTTTTCGGCACGTTGTGTGCCATCGATCCGCGGCCTGACAAGCTCAACACGCCGGAGACGCTCGGCATGTTCGGGCTGCTCGCGAGCCTCATCGCGTTTCATCTCGATGCGCAGGATCGCGTCGCGCACAGCGAGAAGCAGCTGCTGGACGAACGCGCCGGCAACGCATTGCCAGTCATCCAGCGCAGCGCCGCACGACGAGCAACGGACGAACTTCCCGAATCGCATCGTGAACACCGAGATCCACATCGATCGACCGGTGAACTGCGATCCGCGCCGCATGGCGCAGCTCGCGGCCAATCTCACCGCGAATGCGTTGACGCATGGCGATCCGGGCGCACCGGTCAATTTCGACGCGCGCACCGTGGACGATCAGTTCGTGGCGCCGCCGGCGATGACCGACCAGGTATTCCCGTGGGCGGCCTCGCGATCGGCTGCATTTTTCCGCCCCGCGCGTCAGAGCGGCGGGAACCCGTTGCTGTCGTCGTCGTTCACGGACTTGTTCAGCTTGAAGTACACGCGCCGGCCGGGATTGTTCGACGAGGTGATGTACACGATCGCGTAGCGATCCATGCCCAACTCCTGGATGTCGTACGGCTCGGCGTCCCAACCCGGGTAGTGCGTGCGCAGCCAGCGCTTGATGTACCGGTCGATCATGATGTCGCTGGTGGCGACGATACGGACGGCGGTGTTCATCGACCCGCCCGGCGTACTCGGATCGGGAATGTTCACCTGGGCGCTCGCGGCCGAGGCGGCGCCTAACAACGTGATGACGAGGAAACTCTTGAGTGTGTTCATGAAACCCCCTTGCGCGGCCAATAAATCACAGCCGCCGAAGCGGCGTCAATTGCGGCGTGGATCGACGGCCAGCCGCACCGCAAGGCCCGCGAGCACGAAGCCCATGACGAATCTCTGCACGGCCAGCCACAGCGGGTTTTCCGCAAACCAGGCCGCCAGGCGGGCCGCCGTGACGATGATGAGCAGATTTACCGTAAAACTGACGGCGATCTGGACCAGCCCCAGTTCGACGCTCTGGGCGAATACCGGCCCGTGATCGGGTCGAATGAATTGCGGGAACACCGACAAATAGAACAACGCGATTTTGGGGTTCAGCGCATTCGTCATGAACCCCATGAAGACGAGTTTCGCGGGCGGGTCCGGCGCCAACTCCCTGGCCTCGAAGGGCGAAGACGCGCCGGGCCGGACCGCGGTCCATGCCAGGTACAAAAGGTATGCGGCGCCTAACCACTTGAGGATGTCGTACGCCAGCGGGACGGCCATGAAGATCGCGGTGAGGCCGGCCGCGGCCGCGAACATGTGCACCAGGAAGCCGGCGGCAACCCCCAGCAACGAGATGACTCCCGCGCGGCGGCCCTGACAAAGTGATCGCGACAGCAGGTAGATCATGTTGGGGCCGGGAGTCAGGACCATCAGCAACGCGGCGCCGGCGAACAGGGCCAGTTCGGCGGCGGGAATCATCAGCGCAACCCGATGGTGTGCGCGCCGCGGATGAAAATCGACGCGGCATCCTCGGAACAGCGGAATGCGGCGAGAAAGTCGGCGACGCTGTACTTGTCGGCGCGCTCGGCGATCTTCTTCCGATACATCTTGGCCTCGCCGAGCCGGCCGGCGAGCCCGAGCGTGATGGCGGCGATGGCCATGATGTGTTGATGCGCATTCGGCCGTGCCGCCGCCTTGATGGCCCAATCCGCCGCGGAGTCGTATTGACCGAGCCTCGCAAGGGCGAGGGCGCGCGCGCCCAGCATGGCGAACAGCATCGGGTCGAAAGGCGACAACAGGCGCGAGTGGTCGGAGAACGAGATCGCCGCCGCCGGGTCACCCGACTGCGAATGCACGAATGCCAGCGTGTAGTGGGCCGTCGCGTAGTTAGGGCTCAGCTCGACCGCGCGCTCGAGTTCGACGATCGCCTGGTCCTGGCTGCCGCGCAGCCACATCGCGCGGCCCATCGCCCAGTGCGCGGCCGGGTCGCGATCGTCGACCATGAGGCTCTTGCCGGCCGCGTCGAAGGCGCGGTCGATCTCGAGCGCGGGTTTCTTCCAGCCGAGGAATGCGTTCTGAAAATGCGAGAACGACAGTCCGGCGTAGGCACGGGCGAAGGTTGGATCGAGCTCCACCGCCTGCGCGAAGAACTGGCGGGCGCGCTCGTTGTCGGTTTTGTTGAAGCGGTACATGTGCCACAGGCCGCGGTGGTGTGCTTCCCACGCGTCGAGCGAATTCGGTGGCTTCAGGATGGCGCGATTACGCTCGACCATTTCGATCTCGTGCGCGATCGAGGCGACGATGCGGTTGCCGATCTCGTCGAGCACCAGCAACGCGTCGTCATGGCTCTCTTCGAACTTCTCGGACCACACGATCCGCGCGGTACGGGTTTCGATCAATTCGGCGGTCACGATTAGTTTGCGCGGCGCGCGGCGCACCGAGCCGCTCACGACGTAGTCGACGTTGAGGATGCGTCCGGCTTCCTCCGGTCCGATGCTGCGGTCGCGCAGCGCGAAGGTGGTGCCCTGCGCGATCACGAACATGCTGCGCAGCTTGGCGAGCCGGGTGGTGACGTCATGCGCCAATGCATCGGCGATGCCGCCACGTTTGTCGATCTCGGAGGAGCGATCAACCAGCGGCATTACCGCAATCGACGCGCGGCGCGCCGCGGCGGGAGTATCGGCAGGAAACCTGCGGATCTCGGTGAGACTGGCGCTCAGGAGTTCGATGGACTCGCTGAGCTGAACCTGCGGATGCGCGGCGCCCTCGCGCGCGCGTTGCCAGCAATCCCGCAGCGCGCCACTTTCGAGGCCGTCGCCTTCGAATAGTTTGACCGCCGCGGCCAGGTGCGACTCGCCTTCGGCAATGCGCCCGCGACGTGCCAGGGCGGTGAGCAACGACTCGTGGGCGCAGGTGTCGAACGGCGACAGGCGCAGCCACTCATCTATATAGGGTGCGGCCGCGTCATGCGGCAGTGCCCGGGCGAGATTCTCGAGCAGCACGGTCTGGATGCCGCGGAACCGGCGGCGCTCGGCAATGATCCATGCGTCGAACATCGGGGTGCGGGCGATCTCGAGGCCTTCGAGCAGTTCGCCCGAAAACAACGCCGCCAATTGTTTCTGCCGGTCCACGCCTAACTTCTGGATGCCATGCTCCGGCGCCTGGGTCACCTCCAGCGTGTCGACGCTGCAGTCGGAGAGGTCGACCCGGATGGTATGGCCGTCGGCGATGACGCGTTTGCGGCCGGCCTGGTCGATTAAGCCGCGAATCTTGGAAAGGCACCAGCGCAGTTCACCGCGCGGGTCGTTGGGCACGTCCCAGAGCAATTCGCAGATCTGCGAGCGCGCCACCGGCCGGCTGGCGAGCACCAGATAACCCAGCAGCGCCCGCACCTTGCGCGACGACGGAAGCTTCTGGACTTCGTCCCCGCGCGACAACTGCAACGTGCCGAGCAGCCTGAATTGCAAAGATTCCACGGCCTTTCCCACGCTCGCTACCACGGCTGAACCCTATGGTGGTACTTCGAGTATGTAGAGAGGGGATTCATGAACGCAGTACTCTCGAGAAATTCTCCGCGAATCGGTAATCGCGAGGCCTTCACGCGCCGGCATTCGGCCTGGGCAAGTGGCGATTATGCCGTCCTCGGTAATGCTCTGCAGATGGTTAGCGAGGAGCTCTGCGAAAGTGTGAGTTTGTGTCAGGACGATCGTGTGCTCGACGTGACGGCGGGGAACTTTCACGCTTCCATGGCCGCCGCTCGCCGCTGGTGTGAAGTCACCGCCACCGATTTCGCCTCGGACCTGACGCGCCGCAGCCGCCCGCGTCTGGAAGCTGCCGCGCTCGGAGTGCAGTTGGTGGACGCCGATGCGGAAGCGCTGCCGTTTCCCGATCAGAGCTTCAGCGCCGTGATCTCCGCTTTCGGCGTGATGTTCGCGGGTGACCAGGAGCGGGCGGCATCCGAAATGATTCGGGTCTGCCGCCGCGGCCGGCGAGTGGGGTTGGTCAACTGGACACCCGCGGGATTCATGGGCCAGTTGTTCCGCACGGTCGCGCCCCATGCGGCCGCGACCGCGCCCGGCGCTTCCCCATTCGAATGGGGCACGGAGCAGAGACTCGACGATCTGTTCTCCGTTTATGGCTGCGTCGAGAGCACGAAGAAACGAGTGGCGCTGCGTGCGCGCACGCCGATGGATTGGGTTGACAAACTGCGAGCAAGCTACCCGCCGGTGCTCAAGGCTTTCGCGCTGCTCGATTCGGCTGCGCAAAAAAAACTGCGCACGGAATTGTTAGAGCTGGTGCAGCGGTTCAATCGTGGCAAGGATTCCACGATGCTGGTCGACGCCGAGTACCTGGAAGTTGTCGTGCAGCGGCGCTAAACCAAACCTCGCGCCCAAGCCCCCGCACACCGCGATTCTCGCGGCGCCGCCATTTAGCCGGACGGCTGCAGCGATTTTGGGGTACCGTGACCAGCGTTCCCCCACCTCGGCTGCGTAATGTTGCGTCTGAATTTTCGAACCGTAAAAGGCGATTCGCCGACGCTCATGCTGGCGTCGAGTATCCGCTTTTGCGCCGACGGGACATTGCGCGCCTCCGACAATTACGTGGTCGCGCGTTGTGTCGAAGGTTGCTGGCAGGTCGGTGGACGGCTGCATCGCGAGCTCGATTGCGAAGGTCCGGTGCGGGTGCGCGTGACCACGGGGTTCAACGAACCGCCGGTGCACTTCGGCCCGTTCGCGCACGTGCGCACCGCGCGCGGCATGCTTTATGGCGACGACGCCTGTCTCAACATTCTCATGCCGGGCCGCAGCCCGGCCGGCACGTCAGGACACGAACTGACGTTGCTTTCCGTCGGAGGGCCGAATGGCTAAACCTAACTACGACCGCGTCAAGCGGCAGAAAGAAATGCAGCGCAAGCAGAAGAAGCAGGAAAAATTGCTCAAGAAGCAGGCGCGCGCCACCGAAGGTCAGCCGGGCGATACGCCCGAAGCTTCCGGCGGCGAAACAGTTGCCGAGGTCGTTTCCCTGGCGCCGAAACTCGAACCATGAAATTTGCCGTAGCAAGTTCGGCGAATGCACGCGGCCAGATGCGCGAGCGCCAGCGGCGCGATCGCGCGGCTACGACGACGATGAAGGCGCGTTACCCGCAGTTCGGATCCCTGCGCCTGGTGTTCGATTTCAGCGGGGCAGGGCCGTTCACGCCGGCGCCGCAAGTCAACGTGATGCATCCGCCGGCGAAGGCGTACTTCGTATTTCCGTGCCCCCATGCCGATTGTGACGGTGAGTTCGATCTCACCTCCCCGATCGACGCGCTGGCGCGGGACGGCGCGGCGCTCGGTAACGGGCATCTCGGTTGCCCCGGGCATCGCAGCGTCGATCGCAAGGGCCGTGCGCCCTGCGGGCTCAGCCTGGAATACAAGATCGAAGTGTTGCCGGAGTAGTTCGGCGCGGGCCGTGTTTCACGGCTCGCCGATGTCTTCGTTCCAGATTTCCGGATGTGCGGCGATGAATTCGCCCAGCATCTTTTCGCAAGTGCCCGACTGAAGGTCGATGACCTTCACGCCGCGTTCGCGTAACCAGTCGATGCCGCCCTGAAAGGTGCGCGACTCTCCGACCACCACCGTGCCGATCTGGAATTGCACCACGAGACCGCTGCAGTACCAACAGGGCGCAAGCGTGGTCACCATGATGGTGTCGCGGTAGTTGCGCTGGCGGCCCGCCTTGCGGAAGGCATCCGTCTCGCCGTGGACCGAAGGGTCGCCTTCCTGTACGCGGCGGTTGTGGCCGCAGCCTAACAACTTGCCGCTGTTGTGGAACAACGCGGCGCCGATCGGGATGCCGCCTTCGTCGAGACCGCGCTTCGCTTCGGCGATTGCGACTGCCAGCATGGATTCGTAGTCGTTCATCAGGCGTCGTCCGTCGAGTCGAGCATCTGGGTTTCTCCGGTCAATTCGTCCGGATCGTGGTGGCACAACCTCGCGATTTCCGCGGCCTGTTCGCCGAAGTCTCCATAGTCGTGCTTGTCCGCGGCGAACCGCAGCTGGCTTCCAGCGACGTAGCTGATGGCAGGCAGCAGTCGTTCGTAGATCCCGGCGACACTTCCGCGCTGGCTGCGCTCGCGTGCCGCCAGAACCTGCAGAAACGAACTGGCCGCAGCGCTCTCTCCGGTCGAATCCTCCGACAACAGGAACTCGGAGAGCCTGAATACATAGGCCTCGAACGCCGGTTGCGGCATTTTCAGCAGTTCGGCCACGCCCACTTCGAATCCGGCGGCGCTGATGTGTGAGGATATTTTCAAAACGCGCTCTTGATCGTGCCGCCGTCGACACGCAACGCGGCGCCGGTGGTGGCCGAGGCCAACGGGCTCGAAACGTACGCGACGAACGACGCCACTTCCTGCGTCGAGCTGAAACGCTTGATCAACGAAGTAGGGCGCATGCTTTTGAAGAACTCCTGTTCGAACTCCGCAGCGGATTTCCCCTGCTCTTTCGCCAATGCGTCGACGAAGTCGCCGACGCCACGGGACTTCGTTGGGCCGGGGAGAATGCTGTTGACCGTGATGCCGGTGCCGGCAACTGCTTCGGCGAGGCCGCGAGCGACCGCGATCTGGGCCGCCTTGGTCATGCCGTAGTGGATCATCTCGGCCGGAATCTGTACGCCGCTCTCACTCGAGATGAACAGGATGCGGCCCCAGTTCGCGCGCCGCATCGCGGGCAACACGAGCCGCGCGAGGCGCGCGCCACTCAATACATTCACCTCGAAGAAGCGCATCCAGTCGGCGTCGGGAATGTCCTCGAACGCCTTCGGTTCGAAGATCCCGAGGTTGTTAACAAGGATTTCGATGCCCGGATGCGTGGCGACCAGCATCTCCGCGACATCTGCATTCGACAGATCGCCCGCGAATCCAATCGCATCTTTGTTAGTACCTTTGCGGATCGACGCGAGCGCCGCATCCACGCCTGCCTGTGCGCGTCCGTTGACGATGACCCGGGCGCCTTCGGCAGCGAGGGTCTCAGCGATCGCGTAACCGATGCCGGCTGTACTGCCGGTCACCAGCGCGAGTTTGTCGTTGAGTTTCAGGTCCATCGGCATCCTGGAAATTGTTGTCAAGGCACGCCTGCGCGCGCGCGGGGTCGAGGTGGCATTGAGCGTATGCCGGATGCGCATGATGATACCGCCATGAAAGTCCCTCCATTCAAGCTCGATCACTGGCTGGCGGCGCACGAGTTCGCCGCGCCGCCGATCCGTTTCAACCTGGCGTCGAGTACCGGTCCGCTCTGGACGGTCGCCGAGGCCATGGGTCTGGGCGGCGGCGGGGCGCGCGATCTCGACGACCTCGTGTTGTCCTACGCACCACCGCAGGGCAGCAAACTACTGCGCGAGCGCATCGCGGCGCTGCACGGCGTCGATCCGGACCACGTGCTGGTGATGACCGGTGCTTCGGAAGCGCTGGTGTCGTTGATGGCCCTGTTCGCGGAACCTGGTGCGTCGATCGTTGTGCCAAAGCCCGCGTACCCCGCGGTGCCGGTGCTGGCGCGCGCCTGGGGCATGCGGGTCTGCGAATACGAACTCGTGCGCGAGAACGGCTTCTCGCAAACCGCGGCGGGTGTGCTGAAGGCCGTCGATTCGAACACCCGCGCCGTGTTCGTGAACACGCCGCACAACCCGACCGGCTCGACGATGCCGGCCGCCGAACAACAGGCGCTGGCGGAAGAACTGGCGGCCGGGGGAATTCCGCTGATCGTGGATGAGGTCTATCACCCGCTGTATCACGGTGCTGACATCCCGAGCGCGACCGCGTTGCCCAACACCATCGTGCTCGGCGATTTCGCCAAGGCGTTGTCGTTGCCGGGGCTGCGAGTGGGCTGGCTCATCGATCGCGACTCGCGGCGGCGCGAGGCTTTGCTCGACCTGCGCAGTTATTTCACGATCTCCGGGTCGCCGTTGACGGAAGCGATCGGCGCGCACGCGCTCGCCAATGCGCCCGCGATCGTCGAGCGGCTGCGGGCGGTGTCGCGCGTCAATCTCCCGCTGCTCGCGCAGTTCATGGCAAAACACAGCGAGCTGCTGGCGTGGGCGCCGCCGACCGGCGGCACCACCTGCTTTCCCTGGCTGCGTGATGGCCGTGATGCACGCCCGATGTGTGAGGCCCTGGCGAAGGCTGGCGTGCTGATGGCGCCGGGCGATTGCTTCGACATGCCGGCACACTTTCGGGTCGGGTTTGGTGCAATGAAGAGTGATTACGCCGACGCGCTCGAGCTCGTTGCGCGGGTGCTCGCGGGCCGCTAGCTACCGTCGGCGTGGGCGAGGTCCGGCGGCAGCCGCACGTTCGCGGCCTTGAGCTCGCGCACTTTCTCGATCACCGCCAGCCGTTTGAGATCGCGATCCGGCTTGGAGTTTCGCGAAGTCACGAACGCGCCGAGTATCGCGACGATGGCGGTGACCAACGCGCCCACCAGGCCACTGGTCAGGATGGTCTGGGCCTGCTGCAGCTTTGCGCGTTCCTCCTCGAGAGTCTTCACCTGCGATTTGAGCGAATCGTTGATGCTCACGCCCCGGTCGAGCGCTTGCTCGAGTTTGCGCAGGCTCGCCTGGGCGGCCGGCGACAACTCAGGCGAGTTGCTGTTCGCCAGCGCCGCGCGCACTTCATCGGATGCTTCATCGATCTGCTGGATGGCGACGGCATACACGCGGGTTTCACCCGCCATCAGCAGTGCCACAACCATCAGGAGAAATCGGATCTGTTTTTTCATTGCTTGCTCCGTAAGCTTGCACGCCGCGCCCGGCTCACTTAGCGTTCGACCCCTCGAAGGGGAATTTCGAATGAACGCTCGTAAACTCGTCGTATCGTTCGTACCGATGATCATCCTGCTGTCGCTGGCGGCCGCTGCGCAAGCAAGGTCCCCCACCCTGCAGAAAAAATTTGAGAAAAGAGTCCAGGAATACGTGGCCACTGATCTGGGGCAAGCGCCGCCACGGGGCGCCATCCTGTTCGCGGGCGATTCGCAGTTCTTTCGCTGGAGCACCATCCGCGAAGACCTGCCCGGCTACACGCTCGTCAATCGCGGCATCGATTCGTTCCAGACGGACGATCTCATCCGCTACGCGGATCAGCTCATCACGCCTTACCAGCCGCGCCTCATCGTGCTGCACGTGGGCGGCAACGACGTGCACAACGGCAAGGCGCCCGCGCAGCTGCTCGCGGATTTCAAGTCGCTGGTCGCCGCCGTGCACGCCAAACTACCGGGCGTGCGCATTCTCTGGTCGAGCATCACGCCGGGGCCGGGGCGCTGGGACGAGGCGCCGCAGCGCAGAGAGGCCAATCGCGTCATGCAGGAATACATCGCGACGCAGGCCGATCTGGGTTTCATCGATCTGTGGGACGCGATGCTTACGCCGGATGGCAAGCCGCGCGAGGACATCTGGGTAGCCGATCGCGTACACCCCAACCACGCGGGGTATCTGATTCGCGCCACGATCACCCAGCCGTTTCTCGGCACGCCCGACCGGGACTCACCAACCGCCCAATCGCCAAGCCGGGGCCCCGGCTGACCAATCGCAGCCACAGTGAGACTTCGAATGCAAGTTTCGGGGCGGAAAGGGCTTATTTCCTGTACCTTTGCGCCCGGCTTGTGATTCCTCGTCTTGATCCGTCCCTGGGCTTGCGCGTCTTTTCCGACGCACTTTTGGCCAGAGTCAGTCACCTCAAAGTCTCCGCAAACCACGTCGGCAGGGTTACGCCTGCTATCTACATTTTTCTGAGGATCTTCTCTTGACCAAACTCTATGTTGGAAATCTCCCCTTCAGCGCGACCGACGAATCGGTCCGCGCCCTGTTCGCCACGCACGGCACCGTCGAAAAGATCGCGCTCGTGAACGATCGCGACACGGGCCAGCCGCGCGGCTTCGGCTTCGTGGAAATGTCGAGCGCCGATGCGCAACGCGCCATGCAGGCCCTCAACGGCCAGGACTTCGGCGGTCGCCCGCTGAAAGTCAATGAAGCGCAGGACAAACCCCGCGGCGGTGGCGGCGGCGGTGGTGGTGGCGGCTACGGCGGCGGCGGCGGCGGTGGCGGCGGCTACGGTCGTCGTTAATCGATCAGTTGCTTTTTTGTCGATAGAGCACGGGCGGGCAAGTTGCCCGCCCGTGTTCGTTTTGGAGAGTCGCGATGAAACTTAAGACAGTTGGACCCGAAGGCGCCCGTAACCTGTTGCGCGAAAAACAGCGCCGCAATCGCCTGATGTCGAAAGAGCTGCGCGTGCAGTTCCCGCAGCTGTCTTCCATTCGTCTCGATTTCGCGTTCAGCGACGAAACCTCGCAACCGCCGGCCCCGCAGTCGATCGTGCTGCACCCGCCCGCGCGCGCGTATTTCGTCTATCCGTGTCCTTATGCCAGCTGCAACGGCGAATTCGATCTCGCCGCGCCGGTCGCGGACGTGGCCGAGCACGGTCACGAACACACCGCCGGTCACACCCGCTGCAAGGGTGAGCGAGTGCGCGGCCGCCAGGGCAAGACGCCCTGCGATCTGCACATCGAATATCAGATCGCGGTAGGCAAGCAGGCCTAGCCGATCTTCCGGGGCGCGATTCCACGCCCCTTCCCACGCTGATTCCCACGGCCGCGCACTAACCTGCGCGGCCTGTTTCTTTTGGGAGTCAATCATGTTCAAACGCCTGTCTATCTTCCTGTACGGCGTCGCAAGCTACGTCGTCTTCTTCGCCACCTTTCTCTACGCCGTCGGTTTCATCGGCAATTTCGGCGTGCCGCGCACGCTCGATTCCGCGCCGGGCGAGAGCTGGCTGAGCAGCCTGCTCGCCGACCTCGGGTTGTTAGGTCTGTTCGCGGTCCAGCACAGCGTAATGGCGCGGCCGGCGTTCAAACGCTGGTTGACGCGGGTGGTGCCAGAATCCGCCGAACGCAGTACCTATGTCCTCGCCTCGAGCCTCGCGTTGATCGCGCTGTTCGCGCTCTGGCAGCCGCTTGGCGGCATGGTCTGGGCGGTGCAGGACGCGACCGTTCGCGGCGCCATCTGGGGTTCGTTCGCGTTCGGCTGGGTGCTGGTGCTCGTGGCCACCTTCCTCATCAACCACTTCGACCTGTTCGGCCTGCGCCAGGTCTGGCTGCAGCTCGTCGGCCAGCCGTACACCCATCTACCGTTTCGCACGCCGGCGCTGTATCGCCATGTCCGTCATCCGCTGTACCTGGGCTGGCTGTTCGTGTTCTGGTCGGCTCCGACCATGACGCTTTCGCACCTGGTGTTTGCGCTCGCGACGACGGCCTACATCCTGATTGCGGTGCGGCTCGAGGAACGCGACCTGGTCGATCACTTCGGCAAGACCTATAGCGACTACCGCGAGCGGGTGCCGATGCTGATTCCGTTCAAGCGAAAGCAGAACGTCGACAAGGCCTTCATCCGCCGCTGAAGTAAGGTCTGCTCCAATCCAGCCGCACCCACAACCAGTGCTTCGCGTCGCCGAGCAGATAAAGGAGACCGGAAGATCCGGCTACGAACAGCGTGATGCGCAGACCAATCGGACGGTGGATACGGTTTCCGACCCAACCCAGTTCCACTGCTCGAAGTCGGTCCGGCCAACTCTCTCAATAAAAAGGCCGCCTTGCGGCGGCCTTTATCTCGTCTCATCTTCTCGCGTCAGTCTTCGATCAGGAAGCTGCGCAGTTGCTCACTGCGGCTGGGATGACGCAGCTTGCGCAGCGCCTTCGCTTCGATCTGACGAATACGCTCGCGTGTCACGTCGAATTGCTTGCCGACTTCTTCCAGCGTGTGGTCGGTGTTCATGTCGATACCGAACCGCATCCGAAGCACCTTGGCTTCACGAGGGGTCAGTTGCGCAAGTACCGAGTGGGTGGTTTCGCGCAGGGACTCCATGGTCGCCTGATCGATAGGCGAAGCCACGGACGTATCTTCGATGAAGTCGCCGAGGTGTGAGTCCTCGTCGTCGCCGATCGGCGTTTCCATCGAGATCGGTTCCTTGGCGATCTTGAGCACCTTGCGAACCTTGTCCTCGGGCATCTCCATGCGCACGGCCAGCTCTTCCGGCGTCGGCTCGCGGCCCATCTCCTGCAGCATCTGCCGCGAGATGCGGTTCAGCTTGTTGATGGTCTCGATCATGTGCACCGGGATGCGGATGGTGCGCGCCTGGTCGGCGATCGAACGGGTGATGGCCTGGCGAATCCACCAGGTCGCATACGTCGAGAACTTGTAACCGCGGCGATATTCGAACTTGTCGACCGCCTTCATCAGGCCGATGTTGCCTTCCTGGATGAGATCGAGGAACTGCAGACCGCGGTTCGTGTACTTCTTCGCGATCGAGATCACGAGGCGCAGGTTGGCCTCGACCATCTCTTTCTTCGCGCGGCGGGCTTTCGCTTCGCCGATCGAGACTTCGCGATTGATCTCTTTGATGTCGGTGATGGTGAGGTGGTAGTTCTTCTCGAGCTGGCCGAGCTTGTCCTGCCGGCGCGAGATTTCATCCTGCAGACGGCCCATGGCCGCCGACCACTTCTTGCCACCCTTGATCTGCTTCTGCAGCCAGCGGTTGGAGGTCTCGTTCTTGGGGAACGAGAGAATGAACTCCTTGCGCGGCATGCCGGCGTCGCGCACGGCAATGATCATGATTTCTTTTTCGAGCTGCCGGACCTCGTTCACCTGGTGACGCAGGTTGCCGATCAGCGCCTCGAACATGCGCGGCGCGAGCTTGAGTTCCATGAACTCATCCGACAGCTTCTTGCGGACCTTCAGCGTCTTCGGATCTTTCGCGCCCATCTTCTCGATGTGCGTGAGCGAATTCGCGAGGTACTTGCCCACCGACGCGAAGCGGCGCGCGGCCTCTTCCGGATCCGGACCAGTGTCGACGGCTTCCTCTTCTTCGGTGCCATCGCCTTCTTCGGTCTCCTCACCTTCGGTCTTCTCTTCCGGCACCGGGGCCGTGAGATCCATCTTGGTGGGGTTCTGCGGCTGCGCGATGACGTCGGGCGCGTTCGGGTCGATGAACCCGACGATGATGTCGACCAGCCGCGCACCGCCGGTCTTGACGGGTTCGTACGCCCGCAGCAGGAACTCGGCCGTGGACGGGTAGTTGGACAGCGCCAGGCGCACGGCGTCGAGGCCTTCCTCGATGCGCTTCGCGATGCGGATTTCACCTTCGCGCGTCAGCAGTTCGACCGTACCCATCTCGCGCATGTACATGCGCACCGGATCGGTGGTGCGGCCGAGCTCGGCATCGAGCGCGGCCAGCGCGGCGGCGGCTTCTTCGATGGCTTCTTCGTCGGTCGGCGTCGAAGGTTCGGGCGCGAGAATGCTCTCGTTGTCCGGTGCCTTTTCGTACACCGGGATGCCCATGTCGTTAATCGTGTTGACGATCTCTTCGATCTGTTCGGGATCGACGATTTCCGACGGCAGGTGATCGTTCACCTGCGAATAAGTGAGGTAGCCCTGTTCCTTGCCGCGCGCGATCAGCAGCTTGAGCTGCGACTGGCGCTCTTCGGGCAACACGTTGCGGCGCGCCGGAAGATTGATGAGCTCGGCGTTGCCCTTCTTGCCCTTCTTGCCATCGGCAGGAGCGGGCACGGCCGCCGCCGCGCGCGCCGCCGCGAGCTTCTGCGCGGGCTTGAGTTCAACCACTTTGGCCTTCGGGTCGGCTGCGGCGCTTTTCTCGGCGCCCTTGACCTTGGTCAGCGGCTTCTTCACCTCGGCATGTTTGGCAGCGCCCTTGGCCGCGTGCGCGGCCTTCTCTTTGACGTGTGTGGCAGCAGCCGGCTTGGCCACCTTCTTGGGCGGCTTGGTTTTCGAGGCAGGAGCAGAGGGGCGCTTGTGCTTTTGTGTCATTGGATTCCGTACGCAGGGCGTATTGCGGTCAGACACCGTGGGGTTGCCGACGGTGCGATCAAGGTGGCTTGCGGGAAAGGGGGCGCATTCTACGCAAAGACCCTCGGCTTGACAAAGCGAAAATCGCCCGTGGGTCAACGACTTCCGTTGAAACTTAGACGCAAAAACCGGGCCAAATGGGTCACGGTCCGCAATCTTTTAACGGCCGGCCGGGCCTTCGCCTGAGGCGCTTTGCGCTGCCTTGCTCTTGGACAGGTGGATGGCCACGTTGAGTTCCTTCAACTCGGTGCGTTCGTCGTCCGACAGATCCGACTTCGCCATCAGTTCATCGTGCCGGCGCAGCGTCGGTTCCATCGCCAGCGTGTCGATGACCGAGGCGAGTTCGAGCGCCGCGCCACCCTCATCGACGCCCGCCAATTCCTCACCCGCGAGCGCGCGCATCCGGACGCCTTCGGGCCGGTCTCGCCACCGCTCCACGAGCTGACCACTGTGTGCCGCCGGCTCCTGCTGAAGCTGATCGATGAGCTCGAACAGGAAACGTGCTCCCGGGTCTTCATTCAGCTCGAGCTGGGTGAGCTGGGCGCCCGAAATCTTGGCGGCGATCTGGGGGAAATGAACCAGATGTTTGACGGCCTTGGTGATCAACCCCTTGCCGCCTCCGCCATCGCGCGGGCGCTGCGCGCTGCGCCTGCCCGACGAGGTGCCGGAGAAGCCGGACTCGGCCGCGACACCTCCGCCGGTGAGGTGGTTACCAGCCGCGTCGGTTACCTCGTTGAACCATAATTGGTTCAATCTGGCCGAAGACAGCTTTATAGCTTCGGAAAGACGGTCAATGAGCAGGTCTCGGTAGACGCCCGGTGCCACCTTGGAAACCAGCGGCCGCGCCAATTCAGCGAACTGTGCACGCCCGTCCGCATGGCTCAGATCGGCCTGTTCACCGAGCGCGCTCACCAGGTATTCCGACAACGGCAGGGAGCTTTCGAGGCGCTTCTCGAAGGCCTCGCGGCCTTCGAGGCCGACCAGTGAATCCGGGTCGTGGCCCTCGGGTAAAAACAGGAACCGGATCTGCCGGCCGTCACGCGCTTCGGGCAGCGCGTTGCCGAGCGCGCGCCAGGCGGCGGCGCGACCGGCCTTGTCGCCGTCGAAGCAGAACACGACTTCGTTCACCAGCTTGAAGATCCGGCGCAGGTGTTCGGGCGTCGTGGCGGTGCCGAGCGTGGCCACGGCGTAATTCACGCCCGCCTGGTGCAGCCGCGCGACGTCCATGTAGCCCTCGACCACCATCAGGCGCTTCAGGGTGCCGCGGTTCTGGCGCACTTCGAAGAGGCCATAAAGCTCGCGGCCCTTGTGAAAGAGCATGGTCTCGGGGGAGTTCAGGTATTTGGGCTCGCCGGCATCGATGATGCGCCCGCCGAACGCCAGCACCCGGCCGCGCGAATCGCGGATGGGAAACATCAGCCGGTCGCGGAAGCGATCGTAGTGGCGATCCATCGTGCGGCTGTCGGTGCGCTCGCGTTCGATGATGAGTCCGCAGTCGGAAAGCAGCCGGCGCCCGGAATCGTTCGCGCCGAAACGCTTGAGCACCTCGTTCCAGGAATTGGTGGCGAATCCGATCATGAATTTTTCGACGGTCTCGGGCGTCAGGCCACGTTGCTTCGCGTACTCCCGGGCACGCGTGTCGTTGGGCAACACGCTGGCGAAGTACTTTGCGACCCGCAGGTTCATGTCGTAAAGCGGCGCGGTGCTGCCGGCGGTGTCGGGCTGCGCGCCCGCTTCGCGCGGCACGTCGAGACCCAGCCGGCTAGCTAGTTCTTCGATGGCCTCGGGGAAACTGAGCTTGTCGTATTCCATGAGGAAACCGAGCGCGGTGCCGTGCACTCCGCAGCCGAAGCAGTGATAGAACTGCTTCACCGGGCTCACCCAGAAAGACGGGGTCTTCTCGTTGTGGAACGGGCAGCAGGCGCGGTATTCGCGGCCGGCTTTCTTCAGTTCGACGCGCGATCCGATCAGCTCGACGATATCCGCGCGCGCGGTCAGGTCGTCTATGAAGCTCTGGGGAATACGGCCGGCCATGGTCCGGCGATTCTAGCGCCGGACCTCAGCGCAAAATTGCCAACGCAACCACGATGCAGAGAATCAGAGCGGCGATCGATCCGCCGATCACGAGCGGCAGGCGCCCGCGCGGAAAGTGGCCGAGTTCACGGCGTTCGGCTTCGACCTTGCGGGAAATGGAGATGCAGACCAGCGCGATCAGGATAAGCGCGCCGGCGGTGGCGAGGCCTCTGCCACCCATGCGGTTTTAGCCGCCGAGCTTGGCTTTGATGCGGGCGCCGACGGCACCCATGTCGGCCTTGCCGGCCGCTTTGGCTTTCACGACCGCCATGACCTTGCCCATGTCCTTGATGGACACGGCTGCGGTCGATGCGATGGCTTCGCTGATCAGCGCATCGAGATCGGCGTCCGAAAGCTGCGCGGGAAGATAGGGCGTGAGCACCACGATTTCCGCGGCTTCCTTGGCAACGAGATCCGCGCGCGCGCCTTTTTCAAAGGCGACGATGGATTCCTTGCGTTGCTTGATCATCTTCTCGAGCACGGAAGTGATCTGTGCGTCGTCGAGCACGATGCGCTCGTCGACTTCACGCTGCTTTATCGCAGCCTGCAAAAGACGAATGACCGCGAGACGATCCTTTTCTCCGGATCGCATCGCGGTCTTCATGTCTTCGGTGATGCGCTCTTTGAGCGTCATCTATGCGCTGCTCAGCTCGGGCGCGGACGCGCCGTGTATTCACGCGGGCTGTTGCGCTTGAGGTGACGCTTCACGGCGGCCGCCTTCTTGCGCTTACGCTCCTGCGTCGGCTTTTCGTAGAATTCGCGGCGGCGCAGCTCGGTGAGCACGCCCGCTTTTTCGCACGCGCGCTTGAATCGGCGCAGGGCGGCATCGAAATATTCGTTTTCTCGTACGCGAACGCTCGGCATCGAAACCTCAACCCATTGATCTGTTTAGAGTTTTGCCACAGCCTGCCTGGAGCAGGGGTGGCGATTCTATAGACGGCTCCATAAAAAGCAAAGCCCAACAGGTGTGTCGGGCCTCACTCTATATCTATGCGCATCCTGGCCCTCGAATCCTCCTGCGATGAGTCCGCGGTCGCCGTCTATGACGACACGGCTGGCCTGCTGTCGCATCAGATCCACAGCCAGATCGACCTGCACCGGGTGTACGGCGGTGTCGTTCCCGAACTGGCATCGCGCGATCACGTCCGCCGGCTGCTGCCGCTGCTGCAAACCGCGCTGGCTGATGCGAAAACGGCCCCCGAACAGATAAATGGCGTGGCCTATACCGCCGGTCCCGGCCTGATCGGCGCATTGCTGACCGGGGCGGCGCTCGGCCGCTCGCTGGCTTACGCCTGGAATGTACCCGCGGTCGCCGTCCATCACCTCGAAGGCCATCTGCTCGCGCCGCTGCTCGAGGATGACCCGCCGCCGTTCCCGCATCTGGCGCTGCTGGTGTCCGGCGGCCACACGATGCTCATCGATGTCGCCTCGCCGGGGCACTACGCGGTGCTCGGAGAGACCCGCGACGACGCGGCCGGCGAGGCCTTCGACAAATCCGCGAAGTTGTTAGGGCTGCCGTATCCCGGCGGCCCGGAACTCGCGAAACTCGCAGCCGCGGGCAATGCCTGGCGCTTCGAATTCCCGCGGCCGATGCTCGATCGCGCGGGGCTCGAGTTCAGTTTCTCCGGGTTGAAGACCGCGGTGTCTTTGACGGTGAAGGAACTCGTCCGCACCGACTCGCTCGATCAGTCCACGCGTGCGGACATCGCGGCCGGCGTCGAGGAAGCCATCGTCGAAACGCTGACCGTCAAGACTTTGCGGGCCCTGGAGCAAACCGGTTATGACGCGCTGGTGGTCGCGGGCGGCGTGGGTGCCAACCGCAGCCTGCGCGAGCGTCTGAGCGCGGCGGTCGCGCGCCAGGGCGCGAAAGTCTTTTACCCACGCATCGAGTTTTGCACCGACAATGCCGCCATGATCGCGGTGGCCGGCATGGCGCGGCTCAAGGCGGGCTTTCACGAGCCGCCGGCGATCCGCGCCAGGGCGCAGTGGCCACTTTCTGAACTGGGTAGTTAGCACGGAATCCGCATGGCGAGAAGCAAGGTGAGCAGCGGCCCCAAGACATTCACGATCCCGAGTACGGCCGCGACCGCCGACCAGGGCGATCGCATCTTCCTGCATGGGCTCGAGGTGGAATGCATCATCGGCTTCATCGAGTGGGAACGGCGCACGAAGCAGACCGTCGTGCTCGATGTCGAGATGCCGGTCGATTGCACGCGCGCCGCGGCGTCCGACGACGTCGTCGACACGCTCGACTACAAGAGAGTCGCGAAACGCCTGATCACGTTTGTCAGCAGCTCGGATTTCAAGCTGGTGGAAACGCTGGCGCATCGCGCCGCGTTGCTGATCCTCGCGGAGTTCGAGGTCGAGTGGGTGCGGCTGTCGGTGAACAAGCCCGGGGCGATCCGCGGATCGAAGGACGTGGGAGTCGCGGTGCTGCGGACGCGCGCTGACCTGGCCGCCAAATGACCGCCGTCTACGTCGCGGCGGGCAGCAACGTCGAACCCGAACGCAATCTCGCGCGCGCCTGTGACGAGATTGCGAAAGAGTGGCCGGATGCGCGTTTCTCGCGCGCGTACCGGAATGCCGCGGTCGGATTCGAAGGCCCTGACTTCATCAACCTGGTGGTCGGCTTCACCACCGATCAATCCCTCGCCGTCGTGCTCGCGCGGCTGCATGCGATCGAGATCGCCTGCGGCCGGCCGCGCAACGCGCCGAAGTGGGCCTCGCGCACAATGGACCTCGACATCCTGCTGTACGGCGACCTGATCGAGAAAACCGCGGAGTACACCGTGCCGCGGCCGGATCTCGTCCGTCGGCCTTTCATGTTGGGGCCGATGGCGGAGATCGCGCCGGAAGTCAGGCATCCGGCAACGCAAAAGACGATGGCCGAACTGTGGAGCGAGTTCGATCGCGGCGGCCACGTGATGACACCGGTGTTGTTAGTGGTGCCGGGTAGGGATTAGCGCGCCAGAGTGGCGCGCTAATCCCTACCCGGCACCACTAACAACACCGTCGCGACGTTGCGCAAACGCAGCGTTGGCCGCGCGGCGTAGCGCCGTCCGGCGCGTCCCGGGTCCGGCCCAGCCCACGCTCCGGCTGGTCTAACCATTCCTCCGGTTCGTCAAATTGCGCTTCTGGGCGCGCACCGCGTTTCGCATCCTCCGTCGCGTCCAGCGAGGGAGTTCCGCGTACGGCTGTCGTGCGGAACACACAGTGTGTTTTTCGTCACGCCGAGGAGCGTACACAATGAAACTATCTACCAGGGCGAGTCCCATCACATCGAGGGCATTGTTCACCATCGTCGGTGGCGCGGTGCTGATCAATCCGGCATTTCTCCAGACGGCGAGTGCGCAGGAGCAGCAGGGCGAGGTGCTCGAGGAAGTCATCGTCACGGGCCTGCGCGGCAGTCTCAAGGCGTCGATGGAAACCAAGCGTGACGCGATCGGCGTCGTCGATGCCATCAACGCCGAGGACATCGGCAAATTCCCCGACACGAATCTGAGCGAGGCGCTGCAGCGCATCACCGGCGTTTCCATCGACCGGCGCAACGGCGAGGGCGCCACGGTGACGGCGCGCGGCTTCGGCCCGCAGTTCAACATGGTCACGCTCAACGGCCGGCAGATGCCGACCGCGGACGCTTTCGCCGACGGCACCGCCACCTCGGGCGGCATCAACGGCAATTCGCGCTCGTTCAACTTCGCGAATCTGGCGGCCGAATCGGTCAGCGCCGTCGAGGTCTACAAGACCGGCCGCGCCGACATCGCGACCGGCGGCATCGGTGCCTCGATCAACGTGCGCACCGCGCGGCCGCTCGACAACGATGGCCTCGTGCTCAATCTCGGCGTCAAGGCACTGAACGACACCACCAATCGCGTCGGTAACGACTTCACGCCCGAATTGTCGGGCATCTTCTCGTTCGCGACCGATGACAAACGATTCGGTGTCGGCCTCACGGCCAGCTACCAGAAGCGTGACAGCGGCTCGTCGACTGCAACCGTGAACGACTGGCACATCCAGGCATGGGACGCGTCGAACGGCGGGCGCAACGAGACGAATCGCGCGAACGCGCCGCTGTTCGTGGACTTCAACGACACGCCCTACGACGGCTCAGACGATGAGATCGCGGCGACTTTCAGCAACGCGCCGGCCGACGGGCAGTTGTACGCGATCCCCAATGACATCCGTTACGCATTCTCCGATTCCGAACGCGAGCGCATCAACGGCCAGCTCACCATGCAGTTCGCGCCGCTCGACTCGCTGCTGCTGACGGCGGATTACACCTTCGCGCAGAATTCAATCACCGAAGACCGCGGCGAGCAGACGATCTGGCTGCAGCGCAATGGCTTCGATCATCTCGAATTCGATACCGGCGAGGCGGTCGCGACTCCCATCCTGCTGCACGAGTTCACCGGCGCATCGAAAGATTTCGGCTACGAACAGCAACATCGCGAGCAGAAGAACGATCTGAAGTCGTTCGGCGTCAACGCCGCCTGGGAAGTGAGCGACCAGTTCAGTCTCGGCCTCGATTTCCACGACTCCTCGGCGCGCAGTTTGCCGGACGATGCGGTGACGGGCGGCGGGCAGACCGCCTTCTCGCTGGCCGGCAAGGTACCGAGCACCTGCCTCGAGGCTTACCCGGCGAATCCGGCGGATCCGGACGCGACCATCCCGTGCCGCAACGCGTCCAATTTCTGGACGCAGACGTTCCAGTTCAACAACGGGTTGCCGGTCGCGTCGCGCGCTTTGTTCTCCGACCAGTTCGCCGCGCATGCCGGCACCGGCGCACAGTCCGACTACACGTTCGGCCCGGGCAGCATCGGCTCGCAGATCCTGCGCATCGCGTACAACGACCAAACTACCGACATCAAGCAGTCGCGCGTCGATGCGAAGTTCAAGATGAGCGAGGACAACACGCTGGGCTTCGGCTTCGAGACGCGCGCGATGGATTCGCGGCAGCGCTCATCGACGGGAAATCTCACAATGGGCGACTGGGGCGTGGGCGACAGCGGCAACGTTCCGGACCTGGTGGCGTTGCTGACGCCGTTCAGCCTCACCGGCGCGTTCGACGACTTCAGTCCCATCGGTGCTCCGACCGGCGGCTGGAAGGGCAACGCCAATGTACTCGGCCAGTGGGCGCTCGATCACGGCTACACGAACTGGACGGAAGCGTCCGCGCCGGATGGCGAACTGCGCTTCAACCCGGGCTTCGTCACCAACAGCACGGTGTCCGAGGACACGCAGGCGGTGTATGCGCAGCTCGCCTTCAAGCTCGAACTCGGCACGATGCCGGCGAATCTCGTCGCCGGCGCGCGTTACGAGGAGACGAAGGTCCGCTCCGCCAACAACATCCTCGTTCCCTCCGCGTTGTTATGGCAGGACGACAACGACTTCCAGGTCGTGCGCCCGGACGTTGGCAATGAAACGCTGGTGACGGGTGTGGGCAGCTACAACAATCTGCTGCCGAATCTCGACTTCGACATCGGACTGACGGAAGACCTCAAGGCGCGTTTCTCGTATAGCAAGACGATCGCGCGGGCCGGTTACTTCAACCTGTCGGCGGGGCAGATCCCGGCGACGCCCGGTGGCTCGACGCTGGTGGGTCATTTCGCGCCGCCGGCCGGCAAGAACGACCCCGGCCTGTTGCCGCTCGAGTCCGACAACTTCGACGTGTCGATCGAGTATTACTTCTCCGACAAGGGTTACGTGTCGCTCGGCGCGTTCATGAAGAACGTGGCGAATTTCATCGGCAACACGGTGGTCAACGAGAACCTGTTCGGCATCCGCAACCAGACCGGCGGCCCGCGCGCGCAACAAGCGCTGGCATATCTGAACGATCCGGCGCATCCGTTCGCGGTGGACGACTCCGCGTTGTTCACGGCGATGGCGATGCTCGAGAACCCGGGTACCTTCGTCGACTCGAAGGGCGTGTCATGGACCGGTGGTCTATCTAACTACAACGGCAGCAATGCGCAACACGTGGCGTTCGCGACCAAGTACGACATCCTGCCGACCGCGGAAGACCCGCTGTACACGTTCGCGGTGAATACGCCCATCAACAACCGGGATGCCAGGATCCATGGCTTCGAATTCGGTGGGCAGTATTTCTTCGGCGACAGCGGCTTCGGCGTGTTGGCGAACTACACGGTGGTGCGCGGCGACATCGGCTACGACGTCACCAGCGATCCGGGCGAAAACCAGTTCGCGTTGCTGGGGTTATCGGATTCCGCCAACGCGGTGCTGATGTTCGAGAAGTTCGGCATCTCGGCGCGGCTCGCCTACAACTGGCGCGACGAGTTCCTGCAGAACCTGAACGTCGGGCAGTGGAGAAACCCGATCTTCGTGGAGGCCTTCGACCAGATCGATCTGAACGTGGGTTACGACTTCAACGATCACTTCGCCGTGTCGTTCGAGGCCGTGAACCTGACGGGCGAGGACGTGCGCTGGCACGGACGGTCCGACAAGCAGATGTGGCGGCTGGAAGACCAGGGCGCGCGTTACGCGCTGGGTGCGCGCTACAAGTTCTAACGCGCGATTTGATGTTCCGCACTTTGGGCCGCTGCTCGCGCAGCGGCCCTTTTTGTGGGGAAGTGGTGTCAGGCGGGGAAAGTCGGGAAAACTTTTAAAGTGGTACCGGGTAGGGATTGCGCAGGCGCCAACAAGCGTCGAGCGCACTCACTTGATCCCTACCCGGTACCACTTTAAAAGTTTTCCCGACTTTCCCCGCCTGACACCGCTCTCCTACCAGGCGACGCTGCGGCCGCCATCGACGGCGAGAATCTGACCGGTGATGAACGGCGCCGACGTCGCGAAAAACAGCACGGTGCGCGCGATGTCTTCGGGCGTACCCATGCGCTTGAGGATGGTGCTGTCGACGATCTGCTCGCGTGCGCCGTCGTCGGACTGCCCCTCCGGCCACAATACCGGCCCCGGCGAAATTCCATTCACGCGAACTTCGGGCCCCAGCTCCTTTGCCAACGAGCGCGTGAGCATGTGCAACCCCGCCTTTGCCGCGCAGTACACGGTGTAATTGCGCAACGGGCGCAGCGAGTGGATGTCCACGATGTTCACGATCAGGCCGTTCGACTTGCGCAGCGCCGGCGCGGCCGCCTGCGACAGGAACAGCGGCACCTTGAGATTGCTGCCCATGAGATCGTCCCATGCGGCCGGCGTGATCTCGCCCATGGGCGTCGGGTAAAACGACGATGCGTTGTTCACCAGCAGATCGAGGCCGCCAAAGGTGCGCTGCGCGAATTCCACCAATGTCGGCAGTTGCCCGATGTCCAGCAGGTCCGCCTGGAAGGTGACCGTGGATTTCGCACGTCTGGCGTTCAACTCGTCGGCGAGCTGCGCCGCCTCGCTGGCGGAACGGCGGTAGTGCACGACCAGGTTCGCACCGGCAGCGTGCAAGGTGCGGGCGATCACTGCGCCCACGCGCCGTGCGCCGCCCGTGATCAACACGGTCTTGCCCGCTAAACTTGCGTTACTCATTTACGATGCACTGTATGACTTCTGCCGCTTCCGTCACAACCCTTCCGTCACTCAGCGCCGACGAACAAGCGCATTCCAGCCGTGTGGCCGCGCACATCCGCGCATTCATTGCCGAACGCGGCGGCGTCATCGGGTTCGATGCCTTCATGCGCCTGGCGCTGTACGCGCCGGGGCTCGGTTACTACAGCGCGGGCGCCACGAAGCTCGGCGCGGCCGGCGATTTCGTCACCGCCCCGGAGGTCTCGAGCCTGTTCTCGCGTTGCCTCGCGCGCCAGACCGCGGACGTGCTGCGCAATATCGGCGGCGACGTGCTCGAGCTTGGCGCCGGCTCCGGGCGCATGGCGGCAGACATCCTCACGGAACTCGCGACGCTCGATTGCCTGCCCGCGCGTTACCTCATTCTGGAAGTCAGCGCCGATCTGGCGGCGCGCCAACGCGAACGGCTGTCGCAGCTGCCCGCCGAGATCGCGCGCCGCGTGCAGTGGTTAGACCGCTGGCCGGAGCCGCCGATTCGCGGCGTGGTGCTCGCCAACGAAGTGCTCGATGCCATGCCGGTCGAACGATTCGTGTTGCGCGCGCAGCCCGGTGGCATCGGCGTGTTTGCGCTCGGCGTTGCGGTCGAGGGTGGCCAGTTCGTGTGGCGGGAGACATCGCCGACCTCCGAGTCGATGCATGCGATCGCCGACATCGTGGAGGCATTGCCCGCGCCATTGCCGGACGGTTATGTGTCGGAGGTCTGCATGTCGTTGCAGCCGTGGATCGCGAGTCTCGCGGCCCATCTGGAAGAGGGCGTGGCGCTGTTGATCGACTATGGACTGCCGCGCGCGCA
Organism: Pseudomonadota bacterium; assembly: GCA_039931065.1. Taxonomy (GTDB): domain Bacteria; phylum Pseudomonadota; class Gammaproteobacteria; order Steroidobacterales; family Steroidobacteraceae; genus CADEED01. Next base: position 302,353 of record JBDTSP010000001.1, read on the forward strand.
GCTTTATCACCCGGAGCGCGTCAATGGCACATTGCGCTGTCATATCCGGCATCGCGCGCATGACGATCCTTTCATCAATGTCGGCCTGCAGGACATCACCGCGTGGGTGGATTTCACGCGCGTCGCCGAAGCCGCCGACAGCGCGGGCCTCGAAGTGCTCGGGTTCGCGACGCAGGCCGCCTTTCTGATCGGCGCCGGCATCGAAGCCGTGCTGGTTGCCGACATGCACGCCGCGGGCGACGACACCAAGGCGCGGACGCGGATCGCGGGTGAGGCGCGCCGGCTGTTGTTGCCCGGAGAGATGGGCGAAGTATTCAAGGTCATCGCGATGGCGCGCGCGTACGAGTCGCCGCTTGCGGGTTTCAGCACGCAGACCCTGAATCTGTAGGGGGCAGCCCCCTTTTCCTAGCAAAAAGGGACAGTCATCGCTTTCTCCGTGGTCGCCCCGGCGGCACCAGTGATGAATCAAGCCCTACTTCGCGGGCGCTCGATTGCACCCAGTCCGGAGCCCCGAATGGACGCTGTCGATTGACAGAAGTGCGGATCTCGGAAAGATCCGCCGAAGTGAGTGGTTGATTGACGTATTCGGTCCAGTAGCTAGGCAAAGGCGCGGGAGAACTTGTCAGCTCGAATGGATGCAGCGCGTTTGAGCGCCAGTTCAGGCTCCCCCACGCCCAATCTTCCGCGCGCCGCACAAGCTTTGAGTTCAGCGCGTTTCGCTCGACGTAGCGAAGCACCGCGAGAAGGTGGTGGTCTTGCTGAATGAGGAATGCCTTGTATCGACCCTGCCACAATCTTCCGGTCGTTCCGTACTTCCGGTGATGGCGCCGCACCTGGGTGGTGAAAAGCCAGCTCGTCCACTTGGCGAGGTCGCCGCCCTCTAATGGACGCACGACCAAATGCACGTGATTCGGCATCAGGCAGGCAGCGAGAATCGGTAGATTGATTCGCGCCTGCACCTCTGCCATCAATTCCAGAAAGGTGGAATAGTCCGCGTCCTCGTGAAATACCCGCGCCCTCTGGTTGCCGCGATTGATCACGTGGTAACACTGCTGGGCGACGATGCATCGAAGACCGCGGGGCATGGCGGAACGTTAGCGTCGGATGGAGAAAAATTCTGCCGCCGAATCTCACCGATTCGAACAATTTCACGACCGGCGCGTAGTGACTGTCCCTTTTCGCTAGGAAAAGGGGGCTGCCCCCAAATAGTTCCTCCGGTTCGTCACCAGATTAGGCCGGTTCGTCAAACAACCTTTCCGGGAATGCCCCGCCTGCGCTATTTCCTGTCCATGACAACGCGAATGTCTGGTTGGGTCAACGCGCTCACGCTTGCGGGCGTCGCCGCCGTCGCGAAAGCGCCAGACACTTCATCTTCAGCGATCCGCTTCACTGGGCGTTAAGCTCCCTGGCCTGTGAGAATTCCGCGCAAGATCAGGCCCTGGGCCTTCTACTTTCTCGGCTGGACGCTGGTCGGCGCCATCTACCTCGGCCAGAACGTCACGCGCCGCTTCTATTGGGAAGATCCGAACCCCTGGGCGGACCTGCGTTACTGGTTCGCGAATATCTATTTCTCGGCGCTGTTGACGCCGCTGATCATTCTCGCCGGGCGCCGCTGGCCGCTCGAGCGGTTGAATCTCGCTCGCATACTCGCGCTGCACCTGCTGCTCAGCATCGCCTGGACAGTTTCACGTCTGGCGCTCGAGGCCACCTTTCACCTGAGCTGGAACGAATTCTGGCCCATCGTGCCCGCGATCACGTTCAAGAGCGAAATCACGCTGCTCTTCATCTTCGGGTTTCACACCGGCATCCTCGCGTACTGGGTGGTGCTGAGCATTCAATCCGCGATTCGCAACTACTCGCGTTTCCAGGAGCGCGCGCAGGAGGCGCTGCGGCTCGATCTGCGCACCTCGCAACTCGAGACGCAGGTGGCGCAGGCGCGGCTCGGGGCGCTCAAGGCGCAACTGCAGCCGCACTTCCTGTTCAACACGCTCAACGCGATCGTCGTGCTGGTGCGCCAGCAAAAGGGCCGGCAGGCGGAGGAGACGCTCGAGCGTTTCAGCGACCTGTTGCGCGCGGTGCTCGCCGACATGGATGCGCAGGAAGTGACGCTGGCGCGAGAGCTCGAATATCTCAAGCTCTATCTATCCATCGAGCAGGTGCGTTTCTCCGATCGCCTGCGCGTGGATATCGACGTCGACCCCGAGCTGCTCGATGCGGCCGTGCCACACATGGGTCTGCAGCCCATCGTCGAAAATGCGATCCGGCACGGGGTGGGTCAACGCGTCACGCCCGGTGTCATCGAGATCCGGGCCGTGCGCATCGGTGACACGTTGCACCTGACCGTGCGCGATGACGGCCCCGGATTCAGCGCACCCGGCGCGGGTGGATCGAATCTGGGCCTGGCGAACACGCGCGCGCGGCTCAAGCAACTTTATGGCGATACGTCGTCGCTGGTCACCACCAACGATGCGCGCGGTGGTGCACTGGTGACGATGACGCTCCCGCTCCACTTCGCGGATCCGAAATGAACGTCTTGATCGTCGATGATGAGCCGCTGGCGCGCGAGGGTATCGCCCTGCTGCTGCGCGACGAAGCGTCCGTGAGCGGCATGGCGCAGGCCCGTAACGGGGCGGAGGCGGTGGCGATGATCCGCGCCGAGCGTCCGGACCTGCTGCTGCTGGATGTGCAGATGCCGGAGCTCGACGGCTTCGGCGTGCTCAAGGAACTCGGCGCCGATGCAATGCCGCCGGTGATCTTCATCACCGCGCACGACAAGTACGCGATCCAGGCGTTCGAAGTGAACGCCATCGACTACCTGCTGAAGCCGGTGACGCGTGAGCGGTTTTCTCAGGCGTTGTGCCGCGTGCGCGAGCGTTTGAGCGCGCAGGGGACCGACAATCGCCATGTCGTATCGCTGCTGCAGCAGCTGTCGACGCAGCCGAAATACCTGCCACGGATCGCGCTGCGTGCGGGCGGCAAGATTTCCTTCGTGGGCGTCGAGGACATCCTGTACGTGCAGGCGGCGGAGAACTATGTCCAGCTACACCTCAAGGGTTCGCGGCACCTGTTGCATGTGCCCATCGCCACCCTCGAGTCATCGCTCGATCCGTCGATGTTCCTGCGCATCCGCCGCTCGTTGATCGTGAACCTGCGCCACATCCAGGAACTCGAGACCGGGCCGCATGGCGAGTTCATCGTGTTGCTGCATGGCGGCGGCCGCCTGCAGTCGAGCCGCAGCTACCACGACAAGATCAAGAAGTGGGCGGCGAATCCGTTCTAGACGGGTAGTTCGGTGTCAGGCACTCATCGCGCTGGCGCCATGCTGTGCGCTTTCCGCTGGCGAAACCGGGTGCTGCTCGACGAACACGAAGTCCGCCGGATTCACCTCGGCCCAGAACGACAGCGCCGCGAGGCCATCGGCATCGGGGCGTTTGTTCTGCGCCATACGCGCGAGGGTGGATTTGCCGATGCCGATTTCACGTGCGACCTGGCGCCAGGACGCGGCGCGCTCGGTGCGTTTGGCATTGACCGCCTGATAGAACTTCTGGAAGTCGAATTTCATGCGCCCGATCTTCGGGACATGGCGCGAAGCGGAAAAGGGAATTTTGACGAAGTGGAGATTTCCGGTGACGGATGGAAAGGGGGCATCGCTATCGGGCCTGCGGCCACGCGGCGGCGAAGCGCGCCGCTGGCCGAAAACGCGCCATGCCCCCTTTTTCTCGGTAGAGCTAGACGGCGCCCGCGGACGGCAACAGCGTGTCGTCGCGATCTCCATCGATACGGAAAGCCCAACTGCGGTAGGCCGCGGGTAACGCGGGCCCGTTGCAGGAATTACCGGTTCTATTCCTCTAACTACCAGCGCACCAGGCCGGTGTACGCGGTCACGAGAATGATTCCACCGAACACGATGCGGTACCACGCGAACGCGGCGAACGAATGTTTGCTCACGAAGCGCAGCAGCAGCTTGGTCGCGAGCAGGGCGCTGACGAACGACACGACGCAGCTCAGGATCAACGGGGCCGGATCGGTGGCGGCGATGTCGGCGCGCGCTTTGTAGATCTCGTAGGCGGTGGCGGCCAGCAACAACGGGATCGCCACGAAGAACGAGAATTCCGCAGCCGTGCGGCGGGAGAACCCCGACAACAGGCCGCCGATGATCGTCGCGCCCGAGCGGCTCGTTCCCGGGATCAGCGCCAACGCCTGGAACAACCCCAGCTTCAATGCATCGACCGGAGTCAGGTCATCGACGTTTTGAATACGTTCGGAGTGTTTGCGCTTCTCCGCCCACAGGATGATGAGGCCGCCGACCACCAGCGCGATCGCCACCGGTACGGGTTTGAACAACACCGCCTTGATCTGATCCTTGAAGATGAGGCCGAGGACCGCGAGTGGCACCGACGCGATGAAGAGGTTGAGCACGAAGCGGCGAGACACCGCGTCTTTGTGCAGGCTGAACGCGGTGTGCAGCAGCTTCTTCCGGAACTCCCAGCACACCGCGAGAATGGCGGCGCCCTGGATGATGATGATCTGGCGATCGACTTCATCGCCGTGCATGCCTAACAAGGACCCTGTCAGGATCAGGTGACCGGTGCTCGAGACCGGCAGGAACTCGGTGATGCCTTCGACCAGGCCTAGAATGATTGCTTCGAGCCAGGACATGCGTGTCTCGCGAAATTCGGGAGCGGCAGTTTACGGGATGGGTACCGCGCCCGTCTTAAGATCCGTTCATCCAGGCCGCCAGGATTGCCGCCCATGTCGGCCTGCGTCACCGCCCAACTTCCTGATCGAACCCCTCAATCGATCGGCTTCAATTTCTCGATGGCCGCGATGCGCAATTTGCGCAGTTGCTGGCCGATCTGCTCGCCCGACAATCCCTGGCGATCATCCGCCGTCATCGCGACGGCCGCCGCGGCCGCCTGCGCCTTCTCGAAATACGCACGCTGCGGGTAGGGCTCATTCTCGAAGCCGGTCCGGCCGTGTTTGTCCGCCTCGCAGGCCAGCAGGAAATCCGCGAACCGCTCCGGGCGGCGCAATGCATCGCAGCTCTCCAGCGTGTTCAACAGCGTGGCCGGACGCAGCTCGAACGCACGATGCACGTGGGTGTGGAACCGGGCGGTCAAAACCGCGAGCTCGCGCAGGTGGTTAGGCACACGCAGCCGCGCGCACAGTTGTTCGACCAGCGCGACGCCGGTTTCTTCATGGCCGTGATGCGAGGGCAACTTTTCTGCCGGCGTCGCGCCCTTGCCGAGATCATGCATCAGCACCGCGAACCGTGCCGCGACGCCCCCGCCCAGCTTCACCGCTTCGCGCAGCGCCAGCAGCTGGTGAATGCCGGTATCGATCTCCGGATGCCATTTCTCGGGCTGCGGCACGCCGAACAACGCATCGATCTCGGGATAGATGACTTTCAACGCGCCGCATTGCCGCAGAACGCGGATGAAAACATCGGGGCTCGGCTCGCCCAGGGCCTTTTCGGTTTCCGTCCACACGCGTTCGGCCACCAGCGCGTTGGCTTCGCCCGCAGTGACCATCTGTTGCATGAGCGCCAGCGTTTCATCGGCCACGCGAAAACCGAGCGGTGCATAACGCGCGGCGAAACGCGCCACGCGCAGGATGCGCACCGGATCTTCGACAAATGCCTCCGACACGTGCCGCAGCAGCCGGGCCTCGAGATCCTGCCGGCCGCCATAAGGATCGACGATTTCGCCGGCGTCATCCTCGGCCATGGCATTGATGGTCAGGTCGCGACGGCGCAGGTCGTCCTCGAGTTTCACCTCGGGTGAGAATTCGGTGGTGAAGCCGCGATAACCCGGCGCCACCTTGCGCTCGAGGCGCGCCAGGGCGTGTTCTTCCCTGGTTTTCGGGTGCAGGAACACCGGGAAGTCGCGGCCGACCGGGAGGTAACCGGCATTTTCCAGTTCGGCGGGAGTTGCGCCCACGACGACCCAGTCGCGTTCGGACACTGCGCGCCCGAGCAACCGGTCCCGAACCGCGCCGCCCACCAAGTACACTTGCATGCCGCGCATGTTAACCAAAGTCAGCCCATGGCTTCTGCTCGCCGCATGCCTCGTCCTTCCGGGCTGCGGACTCCTGTACGTGGGCCAGGCGGCCAAGGGCCAGGTGCAACTGCTCACCGCCCGCAAGCCGATCACGCGCGTGCTCGCCGATCCGAAGTCGCCGGCCGAACTCAAGGCGCGGCTGGAATCGGTGCGCGCCGCCCGCGAGTTTTCCACGCGCGAACTCGGGCTGCCTAACAACAAGAGTTACACCACCTACGCGGACCTCAAGCGCGAGTACGTCGTCTGGAGCGTGGTCGCGACGCCGGAATTCTCTGTCGAGCCGAAGGAGTGGTGTTTTCCGGTCGTCGGCTGTGTCGCGTATCGCGGCTATTTCCGCGAGGCCAGCGCCGAGAAATTCGCCGCGCGCCTGCGCACCGAAGGTTTCGATACGATGATTGGCGGTGTGCCGGCGTACTCGACGCTCGGCAAATTCAACGATCCGATCCTCAACACCATGATGAGTTATGGCGACGATGAACTCGCCTCGATCATGTTCCACGAGTTGTCGCACCAGCTGGTCTACATCCCGGATGACAGTTCGTTCAACGAAGCATTCGCGGTGGCGGTGGAGCGCGAGGGGTTGGCGCGCTGGCTGAAATTCCGCGGCCGCGAAGCGGACCTCGGGAAATACCTGAAGCGCCGCGGGCGACAGGCGGAAGGCATGCACATCGTCGCGCGTTACCGCACGCAGCTCGAAGCGCTGTATCACACGCAGCTCGATCCGGTCGCAATGCGCGCGCACAAGGCGGAAGTGTTCGCGGCGTTGGTACGCGAACTGAAGGCGCTCGATACGCGTTACGGCACGCAGTCGGGACTCGCCGCCGAGCTCGAGGGCAAGCCCAACAATGCGCGGCTCGCGTCGCTCGCCACGTATTACGACTGTGTGCCGGGCTTCGAACGGCTGCTCGCGCAGAACGATCACGACCTGCCGCGCTTCTATGCGGCAGCGCGCGAACTCGCGCAGCTGCCGCGCGATCAGCGCCGCGCGCAGTTGTGCGTGAACGAATCGCAATGATTATGTAGCGTCAATTTTTTGGCATGCGGCCGCGAGGGATGCGCGTGTCATGATCGCCGCGCTTGCCCATCCTCAACAAACCGAAACCCTTTCTCGATGCGTCGCGGCGCGACTGGCAGTTCGAGACGTTCGCGTGGCTGCTGCGCAATTGCGGTGGCTTCCCGAAGTTCTTCGAGACGACGCTGGTGTTGCCCATCGAGGACCACTTCCCCGACCGTGGGATGAAAGGGCACGCGGGTGTCACGGCATTGTTCCGCCGCGTGCGCGATCACGCCGGCATGGCCGAGTGGCCCTGCGCGGTGGAGCCGGACACGGGACAGCCGCGCACCAACTCCGGCAACACCGATCGTGTTCCCATCATCACGTACCGGCCCGACGCGCTCGAGCCGATGCCACTGGTGGCGACCTTCGCGCACGAACTCGCGCGTTATCTGCTCGATACCTTCGATGAACCCGCTCCCGGCGGCGTGGCGTTGCTCGAACCGGCGGTCGATATCGCGGCGGTGTTCATGGGCTTTGGCTTGTTCATGGCGAACTCCGCGGTGCGAACCTCAGGATTTCATCTGAACGAAGGCGAGCTTACACATGCGCTGGCGATGTTCTGCCTGCTGCGCAAGCTGCCGCCCGAGTCCATCGACCGGCATCTGAACCCGCATCTGCGCAAGTACCTGCGGCTCGCGGCGCTCGATCTGGCGCAACACGAGAGCAGGTTCCAGGGTCTGCGCGCGGTGTTTTCCAGCTCGACGTTTGAATTCGCGGACCGCACGCTGCCGACGCGCGTGCTCTGATCGTCCGGAATTCGCGAACAGCAATTTCCGAAACAAACACGGATTGACGCTGGTGTCCGCGCAACCGACGCTCCGCTTCAACGGAGGCAATCATGAAATTCGTATTTCCCGCCGTGGGCGCGGCACTGCTCGCGTGGACCACCAACACTTTCGGCGCGACCCCGGCACCGGCAGCGCCGTGCGCCGCGAAGGCGATGCGTCAATTCGACTTCTGGATCGGGGACTGGAAGGTCACTGAGAACGGCAAGCCTGCCGGCACGAACCGGATCGATCTCATCCTCGATGGATGCGCATTGCTCGAGAATTGGACCGACGCCAACGGTGGTGCTGGCAAGAGCCTCAATTTCTTCGATCGCGCGGACGGCCTGTGGCACCAGACATGGATCGACCGCAGCGGCGGCGCGCTTTTCCTGGTGGGAAAATTCGAGAACGGCACGATGCGGATGACCGGCGAGCGGCCGGCGACGGCCAAACAACCCGCGGTTCGCCATCGCATCACCTGGACGCCGCTACCCGGCGGCAAGGTGCGCCAGCTGTGGGAGTCGACGCCGGCGTCGAAGGAAGAATGGACAGTGCAATTCGACGGGCTTTACGAACCCGCTAACTAGCGGCCGAATCCTCATCCAGACGCCGAAGGGCGCGTGTGCCGGCGCCTCTTCTCGCGCGCAGGCTGCGCCACAGCGCGATCCGCGACATGCCTACTCGCGCTGCGATTTCATTGCCCGTCAACGCAGTGTTGCGCAGCAACGCGAGCGCGCGGCGCGCGCGCAGTTCGCGCAGGTAAGCTACCGGCGTCTGGCGGTTGACGGCCTGAAACAAGCGCAGGAAATGAAATCGCGACAGGTGCGCGGCCGCCGCTATCTCCACCAGCGAGATGTCGTCGTGCAGATTGGCGTGCATGAAGTCGACCGCGCAGCTGAGCCGGCGCAGTAGTTCGGCGCGCTTGGCGGGCTTTACGTTGGCCAGCTGCGGTGGCACCAGCTCGCAACGGGCCTGTTGGGCGGCCACGAGGCGCGCCACCAGGAACTGGCACTGCTCCTCGAGCCAGTGTTCGCAGCGTTCGCCGCGCGTGACCGCGGCCTGGATGGAGCGCAATAGCGGAGTAACGGACGTGTCGTGCTGGCGCAATGCCTCATCGAATTCGAAAGGCGAGGAAAATTGCGCGCCGTCGTCGAGCGCGTCCCCGGTGTCGTGCCCGAGATCGCCGGCCACCTCGCGCGCGATGCCGGGACGGAAAAAAATGGAGAAACTGTCGACGTCGTGCGGTGAATCGAGCACGCTGCCGTAGACGCGGTTCTCGTTGAGGACCAGCCAGGTGTCGTCGCTCACGGCCACCTGCCGTCGGTCGACGAAATACATCTCGGTGCCGCGCGCCACGCACTTGATCGACAACATCTGCGGTATCGCCCGGTATTCGACCTGCCTCGCCGTTCCGGACACGATGCAGTTCTCGCGGCGCCAACGCGCGTAGAAGGTTCGCCGGAACGCGGCATTCCATGCGGTCAGAGGCCGCGGCGGTAAATCGGGCATTGCAGTGAGGATCACGGCGGCATGTTTCCTCCGCTCGAGCTCTCGAGTCAAGCCGATCGCGATGAACCGAGCGCCCGACGCGGCTGGCTATCTACCCCGGCAGATCTCCGCCAGCGCGCGCAGGCGCCGGCCGGACTGCGGGCCGGTGTACGGGTTGTCCTTGTCCCAGGCGTAACCCGCCAGCACCGAGCAGATCATGCGGCGGATATTCGGCGTCTGGCGCGGGAAGAAAATGACGTCCTGCAGGCTGCCGTCGTACCAGCCCGCGACGAAGTTGCGGAAGGTCTCGACGCCGTAGTTGAGCTCGTCGGCGAACTGGCGTTCCCAATCGACGCTCTCGCCCTTGAACTGCCGCTCGAGCACATCGGCCGCGAGCATCGCCGACTTCATCGCGATCGTGACGCCGGAGGAGAAAATCGGATCGAGGAATTCAGCGGCATTGCCGAGCAGCGCGAAATGCTTGCCGTGCAGGCGCGTTACCGTTGCCGCATACCCGATCAACTCGCCGACCGGGCGCACGATTTTCGCGTTCGACAACAGGTCGAGCAGACGCGGCTCCTGGCCAAGCGCCTGCCAGAACTGCTCCTCGAGCGTGCCGGTGCGCGCCTTGTGATGCTCGATGGACGAAACCACGCCGACCGAAGCGTTGCCGTTCGAAAACGGAATCAGCCACGACCAGATCTCGTGATCGTCGGGGTGGATACCCGCGCGTATTTTCTGGCGATCGAATCCGCCCGAGACGATGTTGTCCTGCACGTGGCAGAAGATCGCGGCGCGTGCCGGAAACGTGGACGGGCGATGCAGATCGAGTAGTTTGGGCAACGTGCGGCCGAAGCCGGATGCATCCAGCACGAAACGTGGTTCGTGGATTTCGGTGCCGCCATCGGCGCCGCGGCTGGTCACCTTTGGTATGTCGCCGCTGAAATCCACCGCCGTGATCTCGACTTCGAAGCGGATTTCGGCGCCCGCATTCAACGCCTCGCGCGCCAACGTGTCGTCGAAGTCCGCGCGCTGTACCTGGAACGTGTAACCGAGCCCCGCGCTCGACTTGTCGGCGAAGTTGAATTCGGAGGTGCGGCCGTCGCGATCGAACACCGCGCCGTTCTTGTACTGGAAGCCCTTGATCTGGACCGCTTCGAGCATGTGGGCATCGCCGAGCAGCTGCGCGCTGTACGCCAGCAGGCTTTCACCGATGGAAAAGCGCGGAAAAACCTGGCGTTCGAGCACCAGCACCTTGAACCCGCGTCGCGCGAGCAGCGTGGACACCATCGAGCCGGCCGGGCCGGCTCCGATTACGAGGACGTCGATCAAGGTGCGCGCAGTGGCACTAACACCACGGCATTGCCGCGGCGGATCTTGAGGACCAGCGCGCCGCCGCGTCTGGCGACCTCGCGCAATTCCTTGAGGTTGGCGATCGTCTGGCGGTTGGCGCCTTCGATGCGGTCGCCCGTGCGGAACAACTGCGACGCGGTGCTGCGCGGCTCGACCGCCTTGATCAATACACCGCCATCCGGCGCGTCTGCGAGGGTTGCGCCGTCGAGGCCGGCATGCAGTGTGCCGGTATCGTTCGGCGCTGCCGAACCGCTTTTCTTGCCCGCTGCACCGGTGGTCTGCGGCAGCTCGTTGATCACCGCGACGACATGCTGGGGTTTGCGGTCACGAATGATCGCGACGTCGAGTTTGTCGCCCACCCGCGAAAGCCCGACCGCATTACGCAGTTCGCTGTTCGACTTGATCGTCTGGCCGTTGATGCTGGTGATTACGTCGCCCGGCTTGATACCGGCCTGGTCCGCCGCGGAAGCCTCGGTGACCTGCGACACCAGCACTCCCTGCGTGTTGGGAAGGTTGAGTGACTTCGCCATGTCGGGAGTGAGCGAGTAGATGTTGACGCCTAACAACCCGCGCTTGACCGAGCCGTATTTGAGCAGCTGATCCATGATGCTGCGGGCCATGTTGACCGGGATCGCGAAGCCGATGCCGATGTTGCCGCCCGAGCGCGAGAGGATGGCGCTGTTGATGCCGACCAGCTCGCCGCGCAGGTTCACCAGCGCCCCACCCGAGTTGCCCGGATTGATCGACGCGTCGGTCTGGATGAAATCCTCATAGCCGTCCGGGTTGATGCCGCTGCGGCCGAGGCCGCTGACGATCCCCGAGGTCACCGTGTGCTGCAGTCCGAACGGATTGCCGATCGCGACCACGAAGTCGCCGACCTCGAGCCGGGTCGAATCGCCGAGCGCAATCTGGATCAGCGTTTCGGAGGGCACCTTGAGCACGGCCACGTCCGACGGCACGTCGCTGCCGACCACGGTTGCGGTCAGATCGCGGCCATCCTGCAGGGTTACGGTGATTTCAGTCGCGTTATCAACGACATGCGCGTTTGTAACTATGTACCCGTTTTTTGCATCAAAGATGACGCCGGAACCTGCGCTCTGGAACTGGCGTTCCCGGGGGCCCATGTCGGGGATGTCGAAGAACCGGCGGAAGAAGGGATCCTCGAGGAGCGGATTCTGCGGAGAGCGTTCGCGGATGGTGCCGCGGGTCGCGATGTTCACGACGGCTGGCGAGACGCGCTTGATCATGGGCGCAAGCGTCGGGACCGGAGCGTCGCCCACGGCCTGTGGCAGTGCCGCATGACTGGCGAGAGTCAGCGTGGCGGCAACCGTGGCCAGTGCGAGCGTGAAGGGTTTGGGACGATTGGACATGTCGAAGAGGATACTCAAACGATGCTCAAGTTTCTCTTGTGGTGCCTGCTGCTGGTGATCTGCTGGCCGGTGGCGATTTTGGCGCTGTTGTTGTGGCCGCTGGTGTGGCTGATAGCGTTGCCTTTCCGCCTGCTCGGCATCGCCGTGGACGGCGTGTTCGGTCTGCTGCGGGCGATCATCACGTTTCCGGCGCGGGTGCTTGGCGGCGGCCAGACCCGTTAACGTGGCGCGGCGGGCGAAAGCCTGATCGCAAGTTCGCGCCCCGGGTATTGCAGCGCCCCGAGAATCTTCGGGGCGTCCCCGAGCGCAGCGTCCGCGTAATCCCGTTCCGCCACGATGACCACGACGTGGTTGCGCACTTCGTGCGTGACCGCGTCGGTGGTGAAGGTGAAATCGCGGACGGAAGCTTCTGCCGGCGGCGCCAAGACGACCGATGCCACGAGGTAGGGCTGATCCAGGTACGTCGTCGGCCGCACGGCCGTGACGGTGACAGTCCAGGCCGCGCCTTGCGGCGTGACGGCGCCCACGTGTTTCAGTAGATAGGCGGGCAGCGCTTGCTGCGTGGGTGTCGCGTGCATGGCGAACGTCAGTTCCGATACCGGAACCATCAGCTGCGCCCGCACCTCGTGAGCGCGGAAATCGAGCCGCACGAAGGAATTGGGGGCGTGATGCGCCTGGGCTTTCATGGCCAGCACTGCCAGCGCGAACACGAGCCAGGCGCGGATCATCTCAGTGGCCCACTTCTCCGCCGTAGTCGGACTGCTTGTCGCGCCACAACGCGTGGTAGTGATTCTCGCTGGGCTTCGCGACCGCGGGCTGGACGACGAACTCCATCCAGATGCGCGGTCCGTCGATGCGCACGTACGAGCCTTTTTCGCCAAGGTCCGTCGCGCCCGCATAACCGACGTAGGTTTCACGCAGCGCGTCGCTCGATTCGTAGGCCGCGAGCAGCGGCTGCGAAACCGCCGCTCCCGGCAGCGACGCGTAGCTGCGCAGTGCGGTGCGCACCAGGGCCTGCTCCGCCGGGTTGAGCGCGGAGTACGGGACGCCGCGATCGTTCGTGCCGGCGGGGTAGGTCTGCGGGAACCCGGTGTCCGTGCCGCCTTTGGGCAACTGGCCGGGCACCGGCGTCACTTCCACGCCCTTCACGACATCGGTGAAGGTGCCGGAGAGTTTGGCCTGGCTGTAACCGGCAATAGCCACCGCGAGGTTGCGCATCGACGTGCTCTGCACCTTCAGCGGTTCGTACGACACGCCCTGCAATTCGAAGCGGATGGGTTCGGTGCCGAAGAACAGAGGTGTCGCGCCCGGCTTCCTGGCGTTGAACGTGAAGTTGTACGCGAGGTGATGGCCGCCGAGCTGAAGCATCCACGGCTTGTGCGCGGACGGTTGGCCGAGAACGCTCAGGTAGTAGTTGCGGCCATCCCAGCCGATCGGGCGCGCGTCGAGCGGGATCAGGAAATCGTCGGCGTGGCGCACGTCATCGAGCATCTTGAGGCCGCAGGGGGAGAGGGCTGTTTCAAAAACAGCGCGTGCAGCGGCGGCCTGTTTTTCGTCGAGGTCGCCGAGTCGCAAGCCTGCGCGCGGCACGACGCCAACCGGCAGATTGGACCAGCGCGTCGCGTTTTCGCGTGTCAGCGGCCGTTCGAGCAATGCGAGTTGCGGCGCGGTCAATGCCGAATGCAGCCTGGCGACCGCGGCGAGTACCGGCTCGAGCTCGCCGCCCCCGGGGTTTTCACAGGCCGTGGGGGTTGCCTGTGCGGCGCCTGTGCACAGCAACAGAGCCAGGGACCAGCAACGAAAGGCGAGCGAGTTCTTCATGTCATCCATCCCCCCGCGGAATGCGGCAGCGCGGGATCATGAGCCTGAAGCTCACACAAACAAAAGGGGCCAGACCCTTTCGGGTCTGGCCCTTCGCCAGCCTTGTTTTAATGAAGGGGGTCCGACCGCAAATCAGGCGGCTAACACCTCAATGCGGCGGGGCTCTGCCTTCGCCACCTTCGGGATCGCCAGCTCCAGGACGCCGTCCTTGAACTGCGCCGTGATCTGGTCGGTCGAGACGTTCTCCGGCAGGGTGAACGTGCGCACGAACTTGCCGCTGACCCGCTCGATGCGCGAGTAGTGGCCGTCGGTATCGCGCTGCTCGAAGCTGCGTTCACCGCGCAATGTGAGGACACCTTTCTCCGCCGTCACGTTGATGTCCGCCGGCTTCACGCCCGGCAGGTCGGCGCGTACGACGAATCGTCCGGCTTCTTCGTGGATATCAACCGCTGGCGTCCAGGACGCGTCGCGGGCAGCGGATTCGAAATTCTGATCGAGCTCCCGATGCAAGCGGTTCAACAGCGCCCAGGGCTCGTAACGCACAACAGTCATGACTCGACTCCTCTAGCTACCGGGACCATCCCGGCGTTTCGCATGCAACCCTTTCTGGTCCCGGTAAATCGTGTATCAAGCGGCTTGAAATCGCGTTGTTTGGAACGATTCCCCGGCGCCTTTTTCTCGGCCGCCGCCGCACGTTGCCAACAACCTGTGGATGACTTGTTCGTAATCGGTGGGTAGGGGGTGGACACAAAATCTTGTGTTGGGCCCGAATCCTGCATCTGTCAAAAAACCCCGTATTGACAGGCGATTTCTGCGGCACAAAATCCTGTAACAGATTGTTATTTAAGATAAATAACGAACCCCAATTATGACAGCGATGTTTCTTGACGTGCCGTTTTCACGTCTCTAATCTCACGACCCCAACACAAGATGTTGTGTCGCGACATCTGAGTGGTTGGGGAGCCGGGGAGAGGAATGGTGGCTGTCTGACAGCAGTCACCCCACATTTAAAGACGCGCTAAACCTCCAAAACATTGGGGGTATGGGTCTTTTCTTTTCCCGGTTCGGGCGTTTCAGTGAAAAACAGTCCGGAACTAGGGGCAGGTACCCAATCCATGAACAGTGTGGTCAAGCTCGAACACAAAGATGTCGATGCCATTCCTTTCCAGGAAGCGTCGCTCGACATCTGGGACAAGAAATACCGCTTGTCCGCCAAAGATGGCACTCCCGTCGATAAAACCATGGACGACACGTACAAACGTGTCGCGCGCGCCTTGGCGGACGTCGAACTCGAACCTGCGCGCGAGCTGTGGAACGAGCGTTTCCTCTGGGCGCTGCGCCGCGGCGCCATCCCGGCCGGCCGCGTCACCTCGAACGCTGGTGCGCTCGAGCACAAGCCCGCCACCTCCACCATCAACTGCACCGTGTCCGGAATCATCGGCGATTCGATGGACGACATCCTCGGCAAGGTCCACGAGGCGGGGCTCACGCTCAAGGCCGGCTGCGGCATCGGCTACGAATTCTCGACGCTGCGTCCGCGCGGCGCCTATGTCTCGGGTGCCGGTGCGTATACCTCCGGCCCGCTGTCGTTCATGGATATCTACGACAAGATGTGTTTCACCGTGTCGTCGGCCGGTGGCCGTCGCGGCGCGCAGATGGGCACGTTCGATGTCGGCCATCCCGATGCGATGGAGTTCATCCGCGCCAAGCGCGAGGCCGGCCGCCTGCGTCAGTTCAACCTGTCGCTGCTGATCACCGACGAATTCATGCACGCGGTTCGCCAGGACAAGGACTGGAACCTGGCCTTCCCGCTGCTCACCAAGGAATACGACCCGGCCGAACACAACCTCGAGGACGTCACCAAGTTCGTCTGGCGCGAATGGCCGACGACGAAGAACTACGTGACGCGCGAAGACGGCCTGGTGTGCTGCAAGATCTACAAGACGCTGCCCGCCCGCCGTATGTGGGACGTGATCATGACGTCCACTTACGACTTCGCCGAGCCGGGTTTCATCCTCATCGACCGCGTCAATGAGATGAACAACAACTGGTGGTGCGAGAACATCCGTGCCACCAACCCATGCGTCACCGCGGATACCTGGGTGCAGACGGGCGAAGGCCCGCGCCAGGTGGCGGAACTCATCGGCAAGCAGTTCACCGCGCGCGTCGACGGCGTCGATCATGTGAGCAGCCCGGAAGGCTTCTTCCGCACGGCGCTGAAGCCGCTCGTCAACCTCACCACCAGCGAAGGTTATTCGCTGCGTCTGACCGCCGATCACAAGGTGCGCCGCATCTCGACACTGACGCGCTGGCGCATGGCCACCGAGTGGTGCGCCGCCGGCGACCTCGCCACGGGCGACAAGGTGCTGCTGCAGGATCATCGCAAGGCGGCCTCTTGGGAGGGTTCCGTCGGTTCGAAAGATTGGGGTCGCAATGAGGGTTACCTCATGGGCCTGCTGGTCGGCGACGGCACCGTCAACGAATCAGGGGCGCAGTTGTCGGTTTGGGCGCGGCCCGCGGTCGGCAATAGCGACGTGGGCAGTGGCGGTCCGAATTCCGTCATGGCGGCGGCGCTCGATGCCGCGCGCCGCTGCGACAACGTCGGCGATTTCGCCGGCTGGCACGAAGTCGGCCGTCGCGGCGAGTTCCGCCTCGGCATGGGCGCGATCACGGAATTGGCGCGCGAACTCGGCCTGCGCCCGGGCCGCCAGACCGTGACCCCGGCCATCGAGCGTGGTTCGAGCGAGTTCTACCGTGGTTTCCTGCGCGGCCTGTTCGACACCGATGGCAGCGTGCAGGGCACGCAGATGAAGGGTGTGTCGATTCGCCTGGCGCAGTCGGATGTCACCATGCTCGAAGGCGTGCAGCGCATGCTGCTGCGTATCGGCATCGCCTCCACTATCTACCGCAATCGCGCGCAGCCGGGCCTCGTGGTCACGGGCGAAAACGTGGCGCGTTTCTCCGACAGCATCGGTTTCAACGACACCGTCAAGCGCGCGCGTCTCGCCGGCCTCCTGGGCAGCTACAAACGCACGCTCAACCGCGAGCGCTTCGTGGCCACCGTCGAAAGCGTCCGTGCCGATGGCAACGAAGACGTGTACGACGTGCAGATCCCGGGCATCAACGAGTTCGACGCCAACGGCCTGCATGCGCACAACTGCGGCGAGCAGCCGCTGCCGCCGTACGGTTCATGCCTGCTGGGTTCGGTGAACCTCACGCGCTTCGTGAAGAACGCGTTCACCGATTTCGCGGAATTCGACTGGAACGAATACCGCGAAGTCGTGAAGGTGTTCACGCGCATGCTCGACAACGTCTGCGAGATCAACGGCCTGCCGCTTCCGCAGCAGCGCGACGAGATCATGCGCAAGCGCCGTCACGGCATGGGTTTTCTGGGGCTCGGCAGCACCATCACCTGCCTCGGCATGAAGTACGGCAGCGAGGACTCCATCAAGTTCACCGAAGACGTCTCGCGCGAGATGGCGGTGGCCGGATGGGAAGCGGCGCTCGAACTCGCGAAAGAGAAGGGCCCGGCGCCCATCATGAAGGAAGAGTTCAGCGTCACCGCCGAGATGCTGCGCAAGCGTCCGGAGATGAAAAAGGATGGCTGGAAAGTCGGCGACCTGATTCCCGGCCGCATCCTGCATGCGCGTTACAGCCGCTACATGCAGCGTGTCGCCGAGACGGCACCGTGGCTCGTCGATCAGCTGTCGAATGTCGGCGCGCGGTTCACGCACCACAGCTCGATTGCGCCCACCGGCACCATCTCGCTGTCCCTCGCCAACAACGCGTCGAACGGCATCGAACCCTCGTTCGCGCATCACTACTTCCGCAACGTCATCCGCCCGGGCAAGAAGAGCAAGGAGAAGGTCGATGTCTTTTCATTCGAGCTGCTTGCCTATCGCGAACTCATCAATCCGCGTGCGATGCCGGGTTCAACGAATGCGGCCGAGCAGCTGCCTGAGTATTTCACGACGGCAGATGACATCACGCCGCGAGAACACGTCGACATCCAGGCGGCGGCGCAAAGGTGGGTTGATAGCTCAATCTCCAAGACTGCGAATGTGCCTACGGATTACAAATACGAGAGCTTCAAAGACATCTATCTGTATGCCCATGAGAAGGATCTGAAGGGCTGCACCACCTTCCGTTTCAACCCCGAGGCGTTCCAGGGCGTGCTCGTGAAGGAAGAAGATCTCAAGAACACCACCTACGTGTTCACCCTCGAGGATGGTTCCGAGGTCTCGGTGAAGGGTGACGAAGAGATCGAATACGACGGCGAGAAACATTCCGCCGCGAATCTGTATGACGCCTTGAAAGAAGGCTACTACGGCAAGTTTTAGGACCAACCAACATGTCAGCCATCAAGATCGACAAGAAGATCGCGAAATACCGCGTGCAGAAGCCTGAAGACAAGGCCGCCGAAATCGCCGCTGCCGCGGCCGCCGCCGCGCCCGTTGTTCCGGTGAGGTTCGAGCCGGCGGTGCAGATGACGCACGACACGCAGGGGCGCTCGTCCAAAGTCGTGCGCATGACTGAGGAAGTGCAGCGCCCCGAAATGCTGGTGGGCTCCACTTACAAGATCAAGACGCCGGTTTCCGACCACGCGATGTACGTGACGATCAACGACATCATCCTGAACGAAGACACACCCTACGAGCAGCGCCGGCCGTTCGAGGTGTTCATCAATTCGAAGAATCTCGATCACTTCCAGTGGATCGTGGCGCTCACGCGCATCATCTCCGCCGTGTTCCGCAAGGGCGGCGATGTCACGTTCCTGGTCGATGAGCTCAAGGCCGTTTTCGATCCGCGCGGGGGATACTGGCAGGCGGGCGGCAAGTTCATGCCGTCGATCATCGCCGAGCTGGGCTATGTCATCGAAAAACACCTGCAGACGATCGGTCTGCTCAAGAAGGTGGAACTCGGCGACAACGAGAAGAAGCTGATTGCCGACAAGAAAGCTGAATACGTGGAACGCACGAAGCAAGCCGACGCTTTCGCCAAGTCGCATTTTCCGGAAGGCGCGCAGTTGTGCGCCAAGTGCAGCACCGCCGCCGTCGTCATGATGGACGGCTGCATGACCTGCCTGAACTGCGGCGATTCGAAGTGCGGGTGAGTGGTAGCTAGGGGAAGAAACTGAATACGCGTGTCATCGGCGGGTTCCCCGCCTGCCTGCCGGCTTCTTTGCGGGCTACTTGATACGCGCCTCTGCAAGGCAGTCGAGAGACTGCCTTGTTTTTCAGCCACACCGCGATGCAGGATGGCGCTACGCCGCGACGGTTTCGCTGGCCTTCGCCGCCAGCGGCAGGCGTATGAAAAACGTCGTTCCCTGGCCCGCCACCGTTTTGTAAGTCAGCGATCCTTCGTGCGACTTGATGACGCCGCGGGCGATGGATAGTCCCTGGCCCGTGCCGCGGCCGACTTCCTTGGTCGTGAAGAACGGCTCGAAGATCCGCTTCTGGATGGATTCGGGAATGCCGCCACCGGTGTCGGCGATGCTGATGACGGCGTGTGTGTCTTCCACGTAGGTCTTGACGGTGATGCGGCCCTTGTTGTTCGTGCCCTTCACCGAGTCGCCGATCGCGTGCGCCGCGTTCACCACGAGATTCAGGATCACCTGGTTGATCTGCCCGCCGTGGCAGGTGACGAGCGGCAACTCGCCGAACTCCGTCTCGAGATCGGCGACATATTTGTATTCGCTGCGCGCGATGACCAGCGTGCTGTTGACCGCACGATTGAGATCCACCTGGCTCATCTCGCGCTGATCGACGTGTGAGAAATCCTTCATCGAACGCACGATCTCGGCGATTCGACCCAGGCCGTCGACCACGCGATCGAGCGCCGGCGGCAGTTCCTGTTTCAAATCCTCGATGTTTTCATCGGGTTCGGCCGGGACGGGCAGCGCGCGCTGCAGCTTCTGGTTGTGGACCATCAGGTCCTGCATCGCTTCGCGGATGAAATACACGCTGTCGTTCAGGTACTGGATAGGCGTGTTGATTTCGTGCGCGACGCCGGCCGCCAGGCGGCCGATGGATTCCAGCCGTTCGCCGGAGGCGAGCCGTTGCTCGGCGCGTTTGCGCTCGGTGATGTCGAAACCGATGCCGATGATGCCGATGACCATGCCGTTTTCATCGCGCAGCGGCACCTTGGAAGTCACGACGATGCGTTCTTCGCCGGTCACCTTGTCGAGGCCCGGTTCTTCGAGTTCAAGGATTGCGGTGCCCGACTTGATCAGCGCCTGTTCGTCGTTGAAAAACTTTTCCGCCAGTTCGCGAGGAAAGAAGTCGAAATCTGTCTTGCCGATCGCGTCGGCGGACGTGGTCCCCATGCTGCGTGCCAGGTGCGCATTGATCGCAACGAAGCGGCTCTCGTAATCCTTGGCGTAGATGAACGCTGGAATCAGGTCGATCATCGTGCGCAGCAGTGTGCGCTCGTGCGCCAACGCGGTCGCCAGGTCGTGGCGCGCCGAGCGGGCAGCCTCGAGCTCCGCGCTCAGGCGAACTCGCGTACTGCCCCCTTCAACGTCGCCTACCGGAAATTTCGACATCGCACTCGCTCCTCGAACCACACCGCTCCGACGCCTGAATATCGGCGGCACGGGGTTTTGCTGCAGTCGCGAAAGTCGGAGTGCGAACGTCGTCACGCAGGCGGCCGTTTTCAGCCGCTGGACGACAGGCAGGTGGGCAAAATGATGCCTTTTCGCGGGCTGCGGTCTTACGGGCAATGTTCCGGGCGTCCTGCATGCCCGCGCGCCGCGCCGCGGCAAGATTGCCACCACTGAACAACGACCTGTGGAGCAGTCATGAAACTGGGTGCAATTTCAGCGGCGATCGCCTCCTCACTGATGTTGGCCGCGCTGGCCTTTGCCGACGTGGGAGCGACCTCGAACAAGTGGCGCATCGAGCTCGACGGACAAGCGCTCAAGACGGGCGATATTCAATTCCGCGTGACGCCGCGCCAGGGCGAGTCCACCGACATCACGGTGAGCATCCGCAGCGGCCGTGCTGAAAACAACGTGGCCAAGGACGTGCGGGATGCGTTCGCCGCGAAACTCAGCCCCGACCGTTACAGCGTCGAGGTGGATGACGGTGAGGACATCCTGATCAAGAAGAAGGATGGCCAGCCCGACTTCGCGCTCGAACTGCTCGAGTCGAACGTTCAGAACGTCAGCATCAAGATCGAAGGCGAATAGTTCGCCACAGACAGGCGCCCCGGAATTCGCCGGGGCGCGCCTGCCCGGCTGCGGATGGTGGACGAATCATGAAACGCATTTCCGCCCTGATGGCGACGCTCGCGATCTGCGCGAGCGCGATTGCCGCCAACAATGTGCCCTTGTCGGGACAGTGGAATATCGCGCCGAGTGGCAGCGCCGCGTCGAGCGGTGAGCTGCTGTTTCGGATGACGCCCGGCGACGGCGGCGATCCGGTCGAGGTTTCGGTCTCCGTGAGCTCGGGCACCAACGACCTTGGAGTCGCACGGGTCATCCGCCAGGCGCTGAGCACACAACTTGCGCGCGACCGATTCAACGTGCAACTCGGGCAGGGCGCAAACGTGCTGGTAAGCGACCCGCATGGCCGGCCTAACTTCTCACTCGAACTCGTGGACTCGGACGTCGACAATCTGCGCGTCGTCGTTCAGAGCGTCAATCCAACGGCTTCGCCGACGGTGCCGGAACAGAGCGCCCCCGCGACGCCGCCGGCCGCGCCCGCCAGGAATGCACCTGGCAACACCGCGCCGCCGACCACCTCGGCGCCTGGGAATGCGGGCCAACCCGCGCCGCCGCCCGCAAATGCACCGCCCATTCCCAACGGGACGACGCCACCGAACACTGCGCCAGGAGGCGGCCCCGCGAGCATGCCACCGCCGACCTGAAGAAGCCGGCGGTGGCGCTTGCTCTGGAAGTGGCACCGAAGGTGTTGTATTGACCTGAAGTGCTGACGCCCGTCGTACGGAAAGCCCGGGCAGATTGCCTAGTACGGGCTCGCATCCGACGCGCCGGGTGCGGCGCCGGTACGCATATTCCGACTATCTACCGGCATGACTTTGGTCTAGCCTCGATCGCGATGACGACCACGGTGCGGATCCTTGGATCCCGCGCCCGAGAACAGGTCCCCGGCACCAGCATTAAGCTGCTGGCGCCAGGATTTCGGGGCGCGATGACGCAACTCGGCGCGAATGAGACGCCGATGGGGGTCAACGCGCTGCCATTCGCGCGCGCGGCGGCCGGCGCCGAGGTCATGATCGCCGCGCACCTGTCCATGCACCTGGAAGCGCGGCCTCCCGACGACAGTTCGGGATTGCGCAGACGCAGCGCGGTGGCCGCGTATCCGCGGGTCATCGTGCCGAGGCGCAACGGCGTCGCGTACACGCTGCTGCAGACCGACGAGCAGGGTTTCTCGAGTTTCGTCCTGCCCGAGTCGCACGAGTCATCCGAAGCCGTGTTCCCGCTGACCATCGCCGCCGGCGGCGCAACGCATCGCACGATGCGGCTACTGATGTGGCCCGAGCAACACGTGGCCGGCCCCGGCGCATTGGCGGCGGCGAGTCGCTGGGAACGGCTGCGCCGTCCGAATCAATTGCAGCAGCTCGGCCTGCGCGGCTGGCAGGTGCCTGACTGGGAGCAACTGCGCAGCGGCCCGGTGCTGTTGCTGTTGCATGGAACGTTCGGCACTCCGCATGGCACGTTCCTCGACTGGATCGAACATGAATCCTTCCAGGCCGTGTTGCAGCGTTACGCAGGCCGCTGCCTCGCGTACGCGCATCCCACGCTCGGGCCCAGCCTCGAAGAAAACGCCGGCTGGCTGACCGCGCACCTGCTGGCGATGGCCGCGCCCATCGACGTCGTCGCGCACGGCCGTGGCGGGTTGCTGGCTCGCCTGCTGGCCGCCGACCCGCGTTTGTCCCTGCGCCGGGTATGCCAGGTGGGCACGCCTAACAACGGCACCGTGCTCGCGCGCGCGGCCAATCTGCCGCGCTTCCTCGACGGCCACGTGGCGCTGCTCGCGCGCGCTCCCCAGCAGAAGGCGGAGTCGATTCTCGAGGGCGCGCTGTGTATGGCGCGTTTCGCCACCCTGGACCCGCCGGTCGAACTACCCGGAATGTCGGTGATGACACCCGGCAGCACGGCGTCGCGCGCGCTGGGCGGGTTGTCTCTGGCGCGGCAGCAATGGTTCACGATCGGCGCGCAGTTCACGCGCCCCGAAGGGCATCGCGCGAACGTGGCGATCGGCGACGAATTCGATGCCGAGCCGAATGATCTCGTCGCGCCATCCGCCGGTTGCCGGCTGCCCGGCGTGCGGCCTGTCGATTCGCTCATGCTCGGCGGGTCGGATGTTCACCACCACAACTACTTCGCCAACCGGCACGTCCGCGAGCGGCTCGAATCCTGGCTACGTTGACGGTCGCGCTGTAGGATTCCTCCTGCTTTCATTCAGCACTCGCGGCGATGGTTGCGTGCGCGGCCTCGCGGCAAGCTTCACTCCAGTCGGTGCCGGCCTACATCTGGGCCAGAGCCGCAAAACGGAAAGGGAAAGACCAATGAGTTCGACCAAGATCATCGCTCTCGTACTGATCATCGCCGGCGTGCTCGGCCTGGCATACGGAAAATTCACGTACACCAAGGAAACGCACGACGCGAAGGTCGGTCCCATCGAGCTGTCGGTGAAGGACAAGGAAACCGTGAACATCCCGATGTGGGCCGGAATCGGCGCCATCGTGGTCGGAGCCGGCCTGTTGTTGGCCGGGGGCCGCAAGATCTGATTCAACCGGGAAGGATCGCCGGGATTAACTTCGTTATCCGGCGATTCGTGTGAGCCTGGGGGCGGACCCGCCTTATCGTGCGGGGCCGCCCCCAAACTAAAGGGGACATGTCTATTTATCGGCCACCGATAAAGACATGTCCCCTTTAGTTTTTGAGCTTGTAGCCGGTGCGGAACATCCAGTGGATCACGGCGAGGCACAGCGCCATGAAACCGAGTGTCATGCCGACACTGAGACCCACGTTCACGTCAGACACGCCGTAGAAACTCCAGCGGAAACCGTTGACGAGGTAGACCACGGGATTGAACAACGTGATCTTCTGCCACAGCGGCGGCAACATCGAAATGGAGTAGAAGCTGCCGCCGAGAAAGGTGAGCGGCGTTACGACCATCATCGGCACGATCTGGATCTTCTCCCAGCTGTCCGCCCAGATGCCGATGAGGAACCCGAGCAGCGAGAAGGTGAGCGAGGTCAGCACCAGGAAGGAGACCATCCAGAACGGATGCAGGATCTCGAACGGCACGAACAATCGCGCGGTGATGAGGATGATGACTCCGAGGATCACCGACTTGGACGCGGCGGCACCCACGTAACCCAACAAGGTTTCAGTGATCGACACCGGCGCCGAGAGCAGCTCGTAAATGGTGCCGGCGAATTTCGGCATGTAGATGCCGAAAGAGGCGTTCGAGACGCTTTCCATGAGCACGGTCAGCATGATGAGACCGGGCACGATGTACGCGCCGTAACTCACGCCGTCGATGTTCATCATGCGTGAGCCGATCGCCGAACCGAACACCACGAAATACAGCGACGTGCTGATCACCGGGGTGGCGATGCTCTGGAACAACGTGCGCCAGGTGCGCGACAGCTCGAATTTGTAGATCGCGCGGACCGCGTGCAGGTTCATGGCCGCGCCCGCACGAGAGAAACGAATATCTCTTCGAGCGAGCTCTCCTCGGTATGCAGATCCTTGAACTCGATGCCTTGCTCGTTCAACTTGCGCAGCAGACCGGCGATGCCGGTCTCGTTCGCCTGGGTGTCGAAGCTGTAGATCAGATCGTTGCCGTCCTTCGCAAGCTCGAGCGGCAGACCGGCGAGCGCGGCGGGAATGGCCGCAAGCGGTGTCTGCAGCTGCAACGTGAGCTGCTTCTTGCCGAGCTTGCGCATCAAGGCCGTCTTCTCCTCGACCACCACCAGTTCGCCTCTGCTGATGACGCCGATCCGGTCGGCCATCTCCTCGGCTTCCTCGATGTAGTGAGTGGTGAGGATGATGGTGACCCCGCTGTCGCGCAGCGCGCGCACCATCTGCCACATGTCGCGTCGCAACTCGACGTCGACGCCCGCGGAAGGTTCGTCGAGGAACAGGATGCCGGGCTCGTGCGACAGCGCCTTGCCGATCATCACGCGCCGCTTCATGCCGCCCGACAGCGTCATGATCTTCGAATCTTTCTTGTCCCACAGCGAAAGATCGCGCAGCACCTTCTCGAGCACCGCCGGATTTTTCGGCTTGCCGAACAAGCCGCGGCTGAACGCCAGCGTGTTCCACACGGTCTCGAACATGTCGGTGGTGAGTTCCTGCGGCACGAGCCCGATCTTGGCGCGCGCGGCGCGGAAGTCGCGCACGATGTCGTGGCCGTCCGCGATCACGGTGCCCGTGGACGCGGTGACGATGCCGCAGATGATGTTGATGAGCGTCGTCTTGCCGGCGCCGTTCGGCCCGAGCAGCGCGAAGATCTCGCCGCGGCGGATCTCGAGGTTGACGTTCTTGAGGGCGTGAAAGCCCGACGCATAGGTTTTCGACAGACTGGAAACTGTGAGCACTGACATGGGCGGGTACGTTATCGGCAGCGCGAGCGCTTCTCAATGACCCGATGTGGGTAGCTGGGCCACGATATCTGCTTCCGGGTTAAGCCTTGCTTGCGAACGGGGGACCGGATTCAATGTGTCACGGGGGGCGTCATGAATGCAGTGATTCTGGGCAGCGTGGTGTTGGCGATCGCCGGTGGCGCGGGCATTGCGCACGCGGCCGAGCCGCTTGCCGTTGAGCAGCCTGCGACGGTTTGCACTTATCGCGCCGAGCCGGTGGTCGCGGATGCGCCGATCAAGCAATCGACACTGACGGTGCTGGCCCGACAGCCCGCCGAAGACGGTGAAGTGCGCCGGGACACGCTGATTGCGCTCGACCTCGAGTACCGCATCAAGGATTTCGCAGCGGGCTCCTTCAACATCATGCCGATGTTCAAGACCGCGGGGGACTTTAGCTCCGCGCCCGGCGGGCCGTCCGACTACCCGCCGCTCGAAGCCGCCGCCGGAAAGGTTCACCTGTGTGTCCCGCTCGATGAAATGTACCGCTCGCCGACGCTGGAATGGCCTATCACCATCGTGCTGAACCTGATGCAATCGCTGCCCGGCGGCTCGATGATGATCAATGCATCCGCGCCGCCGCTGAAATTCAAGGCGGCCGACGCCCCCGAGGAAGGGCTCGCGAGACAAGCCGCACGGCCGCCGATCGAGTACTACGACAACCTGAAAACGGTGTGGAATTTTTTCGAGTCGCGGCTCGCACGCTACAAGGCCTGCAACCAGCGATTTCCCGAGGGGCAAGCGGCATTGACCAAGTCGTACCGGCGCTGGGAAGCCCGTCACGCCGACGCCATCCAGCTCGGGTCCGAGCTGCAGTTCGATTTCCTTCTCTACTCCGAGAATGGCAACACCGCGCGCGCCACATACATGTTCGATGCCCTGCGCTCGGTGACCTTGCGCAGCTATGCGCAGCAGCCGGCCGAAGTCTTGCAACGACAATGCGCAGTCACACTGTCGGAGTTCTCGGATCCCGAAGACCTGAGCGACAACGTCATCAATGATGAAATTGCGTACCTGCGAAAATGGCAGGCGACGCACGAAAAGGCCAAGACGCCATGAAGGTGAAGTTCATCACGCTCGCACTGTTGTCAGCCTGTGTTGGACTCCAGGCACTCGCGGCCGCGCCGACGCCCGAGCTGCAGAAAAAAGTGCGGGCCGCGACGTTCGAAGTCGTCGTGCCAAAACCTGCGGAGACCGGTGTCACCTACGAGCGGCCGCTGCCCCTCGAGCTGATTCCGTTCGTCGAGCGAAACGACCGGTACTGGCCGATCGGAACTGCATTCGCGATTGGAGCGGATACCTTCGTGACGGCCGCGCACGTGCTGCGCGGCGCGCTCGGAGGCGCGGGCGGTCCACCCGTATTGCGTGGCGCGGATGGCAAGATCGTCGCAATCGTATCGGTGCTCAAATTTTCGGCGCACCAGGACTTCGCGGTCTTCAAGACCGGTGCCGCGGCCGCCTCGCAGGTGCTCGAGACGAGCAACGCGACCACGATCGACGAGCCGGTGTTCGCGGTCGGCAATGCGCTCGGCGAGGGCGTCGTCATTCGCGACGGATTGCTCACCTCGCTCACCCCGGAAGATCAGGATGGGCGTTGGAAGTGGCTGCGTTATTCGGCCGCCACTTCGCCCGGCAACAGCGGCGGGCCGCTGCTGAACGGAGCTGGCGCGGTGATCGGCGTGGTCATCGGAAAATCTCCGGGCGAGAACCTCAACTACGCGCTGCCCATCGAGTACGTCACCGGCGCGCCCATGGAGGCGCGGGTAGACGTTCGCGCAACGCTGCGACTGCCCGTGCTGCGCGAACCGCTGGTCGCGACTTTCGCTTCTACGGTACCGCTGCCATTGCCCCTGGCCGATTTCGAGAAACGCATGCGGGCCGAGAGCCTGCGGATGTACCGCGAGCAGCGCGCGCGTCTGCTGGCGCAGAACCAGGCGGCGCTGTTGCCGCGCGGCAAGGGCGACAAACTACTGGCCTCGGTCACCGCCGCGTATTGCCCGGCGCTGATAGTGCAGGGCAAGGATGGCGCGTGGGACGTCGACGATAATTCGCGCACCACCGAAGAACTGCCCGACGATGGCAGCTTCTGCACGCGCGTGGCCGGCGAAGTGCCGGTCTTCGAGATCGATCGAGGCAAGAACACCGAGCCGCGTTTTTATGAAGACCCGCGGTTCGCGATGGACCTGCTGCTCAAGGGCGCGCAGTTCCGGCGCATGGTCGGCAGCGAAAGCGTCATCGTCACTTCGCTCGGCGCCGCCAAACGCAACATCGAGCATCGCGACCGTTTCGGCCGACGCTGGCGCATCGCCACGTTCGGCATGCCATACCTCGATGCCGATATCGTCCTGGCGATGCTGCCGACGCCGCGAGGCTATTCCGGAATTCTGCAAGTCGTCGAGCGCGGCGGCGAAGAGCTCGCGCGGGAGCAGCTCACTTTTCTCAGCGACTATTTCTACCTGTCGTACTCGGGCACCCTCGCGCAATGGCACGCATTCCTCGCCCGGCCGGATCTGCGCGCGACCGCGTTCGACAAGGTGACCCTCGCTCGCGACGTTGATGGAATGCACTTCCGTTCCCGACGGCTCGATTTCGATCTTCCGCCCGGCCTGATGAAGCTCGACGATCAGGCGGTCGTCAAACTGCAGATGAGTTATGCACTCGAAGGCGACCAGCTCATCTGGGATATCGGCGCGATCTATGTGAGCACGGACGAAGACGACAAGATGTTCGTGGGATTGATCAGGCAGCCGAAGCCGGCGAGCGGCGCGGGCAAGGGTCTGAACGAACGCTGGCAGCAGATCCTCGACGGCAAGGGCGACTTCAGCTCCGAACGTGGGCACGATTCCGACTACAAGAAATTCTGGCGCCGCGCGGCGGTCGACTCCACTTACCGGCCGGGTGCGTCGGTCAATCGTGCCGCGACCCTGTTCTACGAAGCCCTTTCGACCATCAACGACGCCAAATTGCCGGGCGCCATCGACACCATGCACGACTTGCTTCTCGAGAATGTGCGCGTCAAGGAAAAGTGAATTTCGACGCCGCTCGAGCAGGTGCGCGCAAGCGGCGAGCTCCCACATCCAGCCGGACAATCGCGAGAACCCATCGTGGCGAACCAGACCGGGGACGCTTGCGCGAAAGTCGCACTGCGTCGGCCGGAGACTGCCGCCACGTGCCCGCGAATTCACGGTAGGCTTCGCGCGCAGACATGGTCGCCACGCCCCGAAAAGCAAAACAAGCCGACGTTCACGGCGAAGCGCTGAACTCACCTCGCCAGTTCTTCGGCGTATTCAAGTACAGCAAACGCGCTCTCGAGCTGGTCTGGTCGACCAGCCACAAGCTCACGTTCCTGCTCGCCTTTTTCACGGTTCTGGCTGGCGTGCTGCCCTCCGGAGTCGCCTGGGTGGGCGCGCGCATCGTCGACAGTGTTTTGTCCGCGACGCGTAATCACGCCGCCAACGGCGACGTCGACATCATGCCCGTGCTCGGCTGGGTACTGGCCGAGGCGCTGATCCTGGTGGTCATCACCGGCGCGCATCGCGGCATCACGATGTGTACGTCGTTGCTCAAGGCGAAACTCTCGCATCGCGTGAATACGATGATCCTCGAGAAGGCGCTGACGCTCGAGCTCACGCACTTCGAGGATTCCGAGTTCTACGACAAGCTCACCCGCGCGCGTCGCGAGGCATCGAGCCGCCCGCTGTCGCTGGTCACGCGCACCTCGGGCCTGCTGCAGAACGCCATTGCGATCACGAGTTTTTCCGTTCTGCTCGCCGGGTTCTCGCCCTGGGCCGTCGTCGTATTGATCTTCGGGGGTTTGCCGGCGTTCTTCGCGGAAACGAAATTCTCGGGCGATGCCTTCCGCCTGTTCCGCTGGCGTGCGCCCGAGACGCGTATGCAGACTTATCTCGAAACCGCGCTGGCGCGTGAGGACCATGCGAAAGAGGTCAAGCTGTTCGACCTCGGCCGGCTGTTGTTAGGCCGGTACGTCGCGATCTACGAAGGGCTCTATCAGAAGGACCGGAATCTCACGATCCGGCGCGATGTCTGGGGCTTCATCTTCACGCTGGTGAGTATCGGGTCGTTGTACGCGGCCTATGCCTGGTGCGCCGTGGAGGCGGTGCGCGGCACGATCACGCTCGGCGACATGACCATGTACATCATGTTGTTCCGCCAGGGCCAGGCCGCCGTCACCGCGAGCCTCGGGGCCATCGGTGGCATGTACGAAGACAACCTTTACCTGTCGACGCTGTACGAATACCTCGAACAACCGGTCGACGAGGTCAAGGGAACGGCGGTCAGCGGGCCCGACCCGGAAGCCGGCGTGCAGTTCGAGAACGTCGAGTTCCGTTATCCGGGTTCCGACCAGATCGCCATCACCGGCATCAACCTGCAGATCAAGCGCGGCCAGAGTCTCGCGCTCGTGGGCGAGAACGGCTCCGGCAAGACCACGCTGATCAAACTACTGACGCGGTTGTACAAGCCGACCTATGGACGCGTGTTGCTCGACGGCCGCGATCTGCAGGAGTGGGACCCGACCGTCCTGCGGCGCCGCGTCGGCGTCATCTTCCAGGACTTCGTGCGGTACCAGCTCATGGTGGGCGAGAACATCGGCGCCGGCGACGTGCGCGAATTCGAGAATCGTGAACGCTGGGCCGAAGCCGCCGGGCAAGGCAAGGCCGCGCCGTTCATCAACGAGATGCCGCTCAAATACGAGACGCAGCTCGGCAAGTGGTTCAAG
Source organism: Pseudomonadota bacterium (assembly GCA_039931065.1). Lineage (GTDB taxonomy): Bacteria > Pseudomonadota > Gammaproteobacteria > Steroidobacterales > Steroidobacteraceae > CADEED01. The sequence goes on from JBDTSP010000001.1 coordinate 332,625, forward strand.
GACGGCCGCGAGCTGTCAGGCGGGCAATGGCAGAAGATCGCGTTGTCGCGTGCGTTCATGCGCCACGATGCCGACATCCTCGTGCTCGACGAACCAACCGCCGCGATGGATGCCGCCGCCGAAGCCGAGGTATTCGAACACTTCCGTTCGCTGATGGGCAAACGTATCGCCATCGTCATCTCGCATCGCTTCTCGACGGTGCGTATGGCGGATCAGATCGTGGTGCTGGACGACGGCCACATCGTCGAGCGCGGCAATCACGAGTCGCTCATGAAAGAAGACGGCATTTACGCGAAGCTTTTCACGCTGCAGGCGCGCGGGTATCGTTGATCGCCAGTTGACGTGCCACTGTCTCGCGTGACTCGCGGACAACCCGCCGCGCGCGTTTTGCCCATGAAATCGGGCGCGATATGGCGATCGCTTTGTCGGTTGTCGACGAAACTTCTTTTTTCGAAATCCTTGCGCGGTTAATGTGGCCGCCTTCAGGGGGTCCTCATGCATTCGAAGAACATCCTGCGCGCTTCACTGTTCGCGCTGCTCGGGTTGCTGGTTTCCTGCGGTGGCGGAGGGGGCGGCAGCAGCGGTGGCGGCGGCAACAATCCTCCTCCAGTGCAGAAGACCTTGTTTGTCGCCACGCAACCTGCGGGGCAACTGGTGGGCAACGTGTTCGCGACGCAGCCCGTCGTGCAGGTGCGCGCCAATGGCGCGACCGATACCGCCGACAACAGCACGGTCGTTACCGCCTCGGTCGTGGCGGGAACCGGCACCGCCGGTGCCATGGTCGTTGGCACTGCGACCGCGACCGCGGTCGGCGGAGTCGCCACCTTCACCAATCTGGGCGTGGATCTCGCGGGCGGCGGCTATCAATTGAGCTTCTCCGCGCCCGGGCTCAGCGCGGTAACCAGTGCGGCGTTCGATATGACCGCGCCGGCCGGCGGCGGTGTGATCACGCCGTCGACGCCACCCGCGAGCGACGTCAACGTGGCGGTCGACAGCACGCAGGATGTCCATGCGATCTCTCGCTTCATCTACGGCATTAATGGTTGGGACGGGAATCGCCCGAAAAACCTGACGCTGTCGCGGGTGGGCGGCAATCGCATGACGGCATACAACTGGGAGACCAACGCCAGCAATGCGGGCAGCGACTACTTCAACGAGAACGACGCGTTCATGGGCGGCAATGGCAACAACACGCCGAACGGGGCAATTGCACCGAGCATCGTCACGGCGCGTGACGCGGGCGCCGGCATCATCGTGACGATACCGACCATCGGCTTCGTGTCCGCCGACAAGTCGAGCCTGGACAAGGAAGACGTCAACGTCACACCCGACTACATCAACGTGCGCTTTCACAAGAGCGTGCCGCGCAAGGGTACGGCGTTCACCCTGACGCCCGACACGACCGATCACTTCGTCTACCAGGACGAGTACCTCAATTTTCTCGACAAGACGTATCCGGGCGCGTTTGCGTCGACGACGAATCCGATCATGGTCAACCTCGATAACGAGGTGGATCTGTGGGCTTTCACGCATGCGCGACTGCGGGGGGATGCCACCAGCCCCGTCACATCGCAGGCCGGCACCAAACTTGGCTACGACGAGATCGTGCAACTGAGCGTCGACTATGCGGGCGCGGCGAAGGATGTGAATCCATCGGTCCAGATCCTGGGGCCGGTGAATTACGGATGGGCGGGCTTCGTGAATCTGCAGGACGCGCCCGATGCCATGGGTCGCGACTTCCTCAATTTTTATCTGCAGCGGATGTCGGCGGCGCAGGCAACGGCCGGGCGTCGCCTGCTCGATGCGCTCGACGTGCATTGGTACCCGGAAGCGCGCGGCGCATGCGCCAGCAATCCGATGGACGGATGCCGCATAACCGAGAACGTCAATGACGCAGGCGTGGTTGCCGCGCGGGTCGCCGCGCCGCGCAGTCTCTGGGATGGCACTTACGTCGAAAACAGCTGGGTCGCGCAGTCGCTGGGCAACCAGGCGATCAACCTGCTGCCTCGTCTCAAGGGGAAGATCACAGCTAACTACCCGGGCACGAAGCTCGCCATCACCGAATACAACTACGGCGGCGCGAACCATATCTCCGGGGCCATCGCGCAAGCCGACGTGCTCGGCATCTTTGGCCGCGACGGGATGTATGCCGCGACGCTCTGGCCGCTGGAATTCAACAACAACTTCATCTTCGGCGGCTTCGAAGCGTTCCGGAACTACGACGGCGCGAATGGCAGTTTCGGCGACACCAGCATTCGGGCCACCAACTCCGATGCATCGACGACTTCGGTATATGCCAGCGTGAATGCCGCGAACCCGGCGCGAATGGTGATCGTTGCGATCAACAAGAACGCGACGGCGAAGAGTGCAGGTATCGCGGTGACACACACGGTGCGGTTCCATACCGCGCAGATTTACGCGGTGCTCGGCACTAGCCCCGCCGGCGCGCCCGTGGCGCAGACGTCGATCAACATCACCCAGACCAACGCGTTCCAGTACACGATGCCGGCGAACAGCGTGACGACACTGGTGCTGGTGCCGTAAGACTGGAAGTGGTGTCAGGCGGGGAAAGTCGGGATAACTCGCGACTCGCTCCGAACCGAGTTATCCCGACTTTCCCCGCCTGACACCACTTCCAGGAAAAAAAAACGGCGCCCGGAGGCGCCGTTTAAATCGATTGCTTCGAAGGCTAGAAGCGACCGCGGCTGCCGCCGCCGCCGCCACCACCACCACCAAAATTGCCACGCGGGGCGCCGCGCTCACGCTCCTGCGCCTCGTTGACCTTCAGCGGACGACCACCGAAGTCTTTGCCATCGAGCGCCTGCATGGCGCGGGTGGCATCGGCGTTCGGCATTTCCACGAAACCGAAGCCACGCGGGCGGCCGGTCTCGCGATCGTTCACGAGCGACACCTTGTCGACGGTGCCATGGGTTGCGAAGAGGGCGCGCACCTGATCTTCGGTGGCGGAGAAAGGAAGATTTCCAACGTATAGTTTGGTCACAAAAAAACTCACAGAAAATTACACGGTGACAGATCGAGCCCTGTCTGCTGGATCGCGGAATACTTTGAGAGGCGACTCCGTGAATGCGGCGTCGTATCGAATAGGTATCAGCAAGCCGCTGGCGACGGTACAGGAAAGATTCGCGCTATGCGACTGGTTCCCATCGGGAATGTCCGGGAAAGCCCCGGCCCACCCCCTTCCGGGGCGCGTGCCAATGCCATTTCACTCTTCTATTAATGCAGCTGGCCGCGTACTTCGCCGCCGGGCCATTTGCTCGAATGCACGTTGGCATACGCCACGCCTTCCTTGATAGCCGTGGCGATCTCGGCGAACGCTTCCGCCTCGATGTCCTGGCCACTCGCGGCCGGTGTGCCCACCGGTCCCGGACCGATCACCAGATCCGGCGTGATGACTCCCGTCAGCTTGGCGGGTCCGGGCGGGCAGGCCTGAGGGCCATTACCCAGATTGCTGCATAAAAGGAAGCTGATGCCGCCGTTCGCGCTCATCTGGCCGAAGTGCACGTGGGATTGCGCCACGCTTCCTTCCAGTGCGTCGTCGCTCCATTTCCAGGTGATCGTATCGGCCTTGCGGTCGATCACGGCGCCGAACGGTCCATGCGCAGTGGTCGAAAGGGCTGGCAGTTCCTGGTAACCGATGAGATCGGCGCTCACCCGGATGCATCCGTCGCGGTCGTGTCCGCGGTCATTGTCGTCCCGATCGTGAGCCATCAAACTACTCGCGCCGAGCAGCGCGGCGGCGACGCCTGCGAGACCGGCTTTCTACAGTCGACTTGTCATGATTTTTCCCCCGAGTCGGTAAGAGCGGGCCGAGCCTCCTGGCCCGGCGTGCGAACTTCCCGTCAAGATCCGGAGCACCCGCCCATGACCGATTACAGCCTCATCTATCCCATGCTGGCGCTCGTGCTGCTCACGTTCGGCGTCGCGGTGGTGCTGTTTCGGGCGAGAGTCCGGTCGATCCGCGAAGGTCACACGCCGGTGACTTACTTCAGGACGTTTCAGGGTTCCCTGGAACCGGAATATCTTGCCAAGCCGACCCGGCACTTCGTGAATCTCTTCGAGGTGCCCACCCTTTTCTATGCCGGTTGCCTGGCGGCGATGGTGTCGGGAGTCACCGGGGTTGTGATGGTGGCGCTCGCCTGGGGGTACGTCGCGGCGCGGCTGGCGCACGCGGTGATCCACATCCGCGGCAACCGGGTCCGCAAACGCCTCGCCGCCTACGCGGCCAGCTGGCTGTTTTTGCTCGGACTATGGTTGGTGCTCGGGGTTTCGGTCGCCACTCGACTCTGACGTTCCTCGCCCTTCTGGCCGCCAATCGCGCCCGGCGCGTCCGCCTGCAATCCCGCGTTATGTCGCGCCTTTGAACGTTGCGGTCTGCGTCACTGATTCGAATCAGCACCGGCTGCATCGGCGCCCTGTGCGAGTGCATGCGCGATAAGGTGACGGCCTGTTCGCGCGAATCGGCTCTCCCCGGTTTTGAATTCCGCGTCGAATAAGAACATCGCCTGGGAGGCGAAGGGGCACGTTGGTGCGAGGAAGTGGAATCCGTTTTCCGCTGTGGGCAGCGTTCATCCTGGTGGCGGCCCAGTTCGCAGGGGTTGCCCGCGCCCAGCAGATTCAGTTCGCGGAACCGGTTTCGCTGACGCTCGGCGGGTCGACCGCCCAGTTCGACGCCTATGGCCGGCGTTTTTCGCTGACCCTCTCCGATAACGAACGCGTCCTCGCGAAGCTGCCCGCGCAGCGCAAACAGCAGCTGCAGAACTATCGCCTGGTCCGTGGCTCACTCGATGGGCAGCCCGGCTCCTGGGTGCGGTTGACCGAGTCCGGCGCCGGCATCGAAGGGGCGATCTGGGACGGTCACGAACTCTACGCCGTGACCCGTTACGGCAAGATCGCCTCCAAGCTAACTACTCCGCTGGCGGCGGATCCGCAGCAGACCGTGGTCTTCCGGCTCTCCGATACCCTCGACGCGTTGCCGCGCAATTTTTGCGCGCTCGCGGGCGACACCCACACGGCCAAGATCTCGACCGGGCTCGATCAGTACCGCGTCATCATGCACGACCTGGACGAACAGTCCGCGATCATCGGCGCGACAATCACGCGCCAGCTCGAGATCTCCCTGATCGGCGACAGCGCGCTCGCGGCGGCCGAAACGGATCCGGTGGCGGCGATGCTCGCGCGCCTCAACATCGTCGAAGGCATCTTCAGCGAACAATTGGGCTTGCTGGTGCTCGCGACCGACGTGCGCATGTTGCCCGCGGACGCCGACCCGTTGACCAGCAGCAAGGGCGCGACGCTGCTCGAGCAACTCGGTGCTTATCGCGCGGCGACTGCCGAAGTGCGCGCGCGCGGAATTGCGCACCTGGTCACCGGCAAGGATCTCGAAGGCAGCACAGCGGGGATCGCCTACGTGCGCACGGTCTGCGCGGTCGAGACCGGAGTATCGGTCAGCGAAGATTCCTACGGCACCACCATCTCGGCGCTCATCATGGCGCACGAACTGGGCCACAACCTGGGCGCGGAGCACGACGGCGCCGCGGACACGCCCTGCGCCGGTGTCGGCGGCGGCTTCATCATGGCGCCGTCCGTGAGCGGCTACGCCACCTTCTCGCAGTGCAGCCTCGATCGCATGCGCCCGGTGATCGACTCGGCGGAGTGCATCGCCGACGCGGAATTCGCCGACGTCGCGGTCAGCGCGCCATCCAGCAACGTGAACGGCGAAGGTGGCCAGCCGATAACGCTGCCGTTCGTGGTCAGTTCGCGCGGCACCCAGCCGGTCGAGAACGCCAGGGTCACGGTGACGCTGCCCGACAACCCGGCGTTCTCGATCGACTCGGCGACTGGCTCACAAGGCGACTGTACGATTGCCGGCCTCACCGCGACGTGTACGTTCGGGAGGATAGCCGCCGGCGAAGACCGCCAGGTCAGCGTGATCGCCCGCAGCACCATCGCCGCGAATTTCAAGGTGCTGGCGCGGGCCGCCGCCGACAACGACCGCCTGAGCTCCAACAACAGCAAGCAGGTCAACGTGTCGGTGCGCTCCGGAGTCGATGCCGCGCTGACGATGACCGCCAGCCTTGCCAATCTACCGGCCGGCGCGCCACTCGAGATCTACGCGGACGTGAAGAGCCAGCGGGCGCTCGCGGTGCGCAACGCGGTATTGTCGGTGAATCTCAATCAGCCGATCGTCTCGGCCAACATGCCGGGCGCGACCTGTACGGCGAACGCACAGGCCGTGAGCTGCACCATTCCGGAGATCGCGCCGGGAACGACGCGCCGACTCACGGTGCTGGCCAACGCGACCACGGCGGGCCCGGTATTCGCGAGCGCGAACGTAAGTGCTTCCGGCGACGGCGACTTCTCCAACAACTCCGCGAACGCCACCGCCTGGGTGCAGGCCGAACGTGACGTCGAATTGACCGCAGGTCCCGCGACAGTGGACCTGGGCGTCGGCGCCATCTACGAAGTGCCTTATACGCTGCGTTCGCGCGGGCCGCAGGCACTCGCAAATGTGACCTTGTGGATCGCATTGCCGCTGAACGCACTGGCGATCGACTCGATCGATGCAGACGGCGTTACCTGCACGCAACCGGACGCCGTTACGTTCCGCTGCGACCTGGGGGCGCTCGCGCCGGACGAAACCCGTGACGTGCGGTTGCGTGTGCACGCCGACCGGCCGGTCACCGCCAGCATCAATGCAACCGCCGAAGCCGCCGATGACGGCTACAGCACCAACAACTTCGCCGGCGTCCAGCTGCGCGTGGACAACCTCATCGACCTGCTGGTGGCGATGGCTTCGGGCGGCTCGGGAGTCGAGGATTCGACCATCGAAGGGCAGGTGGTGCTGCGTTCGAACGGCCGCCAGACGGTGACGAGCGGCACGCTCGACCTCGACCTGAATCCCGCGGGCGCGCTGCAGTCGGCGACGATTCACGGCGGCGCGCCCTGCGAGTTGCTGAACGGGCAACACGCGCGTTGCCGGCTTCCGTCGATGGCGCGGAACGCTCAGGTGTTCATCGATTACCGCGCGGAGTTCCCGGAGCCGGGCAGCTTCGAGGTGACCTTCACCGCCGCCGTTGCCGGCGACACGGCGCCCGACAACGATTCGCTGACGCGCCCGGTGCTCGTGAGGCCGTACTACGACATTGCGGTGGCAGGATCGCTCGACCTGCCGCGGCTCACCGGTGGAGACAGACGCGAGCAGACGTTCACGGTGACCGCCGGCCGGCGCGCACTTGCCAGCGCGCGTTTCGTCGCCAACAGCTATCTACCAACGCTGGCGGTGGATTCGATCAGTGCGAGTGCTGGTGTCTGCGCGTTGGATGCGGCACGGGGCGGCGCGTGCGACTTCACCGATCTGCCGGCGAATTCCAGTATCACGGTCACCGTCGGTTACAAGGCGGGCGACGGCACACACACTGAAGACGTTGCCGTGAGCGTGACGACGCCGGGCGATGTCGTAACCGGGAACGATACGATCTGGGGGCGGGTCGAGACGGTTGGCGCCACCGATCTGGAGTTGCGCGTGGCAGCCAGCGTCGGCGGGCCGAAAATGACCACGCTCACATTCCCGCAGATCAACGTCGTCAACGGCGAGGAGATGGCTGTCAACGCGCGCCTCGAGATCACGCTGCCGGCGCAGGTGTCGCTGGTCAGCATCTCGGCGGCGAACGCAATCTGCAGCGGGTCCGTCGTCTTGCGGTGCGACTTTGCCGATCTCGACGCGAACACCACGTCGGCGGTGAACCTGACCGTGCGCGGCACGGCGAACGGCAGCTTCGTGAGTTCGCTGAAGATTTCCTCCAGCAACGATCGCAACGCCGCCAACGATACGCGTGAGGTGGCGATCGAGATTTCGAACAACGTGGGCGCACCGCAGACGCAGACCAAGTCGGGCGGTGGCGGACGAATGGAGTGGTTCGGACTCGCGCTGCTGCTGATGCTGGTGATGAAGAGGCATGTCCCTTTTCCGTTTGCACCAATCGCGTGCCGGATTCGCCGTCCGTTGCTTTCGCAAGACAGCGCGCGCGCTAACTTCGTGCAGGCGTAAATTCCGCGCGATTGCGCGACAAATTCGCGGCAGCGTGCACCACAACGGCAACTTGCCGCGTGCCGCGCGAAATTTTCCCAACGGCGCAGCAGGCCGCGTCACACGCGCGAAGCTTCAGCCGCGTTCGCATCCAACTCCTCGCATTCCCGCGGATTTTCGCGAGTTGTTAGGCCGTGCGCGCGCGCCCGATCCGGCGCCTCCGCGGTGGTTGGCCGGATTATTGCAACACCTCCCGCATTCTTGCCGGGCGCAGCTCATGGGGTCTTATGAGCAGGAAGAAAACGGATTGTCCGCTTCATCGCTGAGCAATCGCACAATGTTCGATGCGCCCGTCGAGAGGAAGAAAAACTTTTGTACACGGGAGAAAAATTCATGCGTACCAATCGCGCAACACGGCACAACGCCGCGAACAAGGCTGCCAACCGCTGGTTGCTCAAATCCACGGCGCTGCTGCCACTCGCGATTTCAGCCGCACTGGCGCAAGCCCAGGAAGCGGCCACCGAGGAGCCCGAGCCGGAAACCGTGATCGTCACCGGTACTCGCGCGACGGGTGTCGACACCTTCACGAGTTCCTCACCGGTGCAGGTGCTCGCGGCCAAAGACATTCAATCCGCCGGCAAGCCCGATCTCATGAGCGCGCTCGCGAATATCGTCCCGTCGTTCACCGCGCAGGCCTTCGGCGGCGACATGGCGAACCAGACGCTGCAGGCGAAACTGCGCGGTCTGTCGCCCAACCACGTGTTGGTGCTCGTGAACGGCAAACGCCGTCACACCACCGGCAGCCTCGCTATTCTCGGCGGCCCCTACCAGGGTGGCGCGGGAGTCGATCTCAACTTCATCCCGGTCGATTCGATCGATCACGTCGAGGTGCTGACCGAAGGCGCTGCGGCGCAGTACGGCACGGACGCGATCGCGGGCGTCATCAACATCCTCCAGAAGAGGCAACCCTCGGGCGCGAGCGTCAGCTATTCGCGCGGCGGCATGTATGCGGGTGACGGCGATACCAACAGCTACTCGGGCAACATCGGCCTCGGGGCGGAAGGCGGTTCTTTCTTCAACATCACCGCGGAGTATCGCGATCACGCCCACACCGATCGCGGCGACGTAGACCCGCGCGGCGTGAACCCGGCCAACATCGCCACGTTCCCGGGATCGAACATGCCGCTGGCAGAAGGCTATCCGTATATCAATCACATCTTCGGCGACGCCGCCTACGAGATCAAACTCGTCTCGCTGAACGCCGGCATCCCCATCGGTGATGACGCGGAGCTGTATGCGAGTGGCACCTACGGTGACAAACACGCGGCGTCGTTCGAAAATTATCGCGTTCCGACCCGCGTTTCGTATCTGGCGCCGGGTGCGCCTGCGAGCGAGCGCGTCTACTTCGCGCCGTTCGGTTTCAATCCGCGCGAGGAATCCGAGGAGACCGATCACCAGGCGGCGGTGGGATTCAAGGGCAGCGCCGGCACCTGGGACTGGGACATTTCGACGTCCTACGGCAAGGACGACATAGACATCTTCACGCGCGACTCGGCGAACGCGACGTTGTTCAGTCAGACCGGAGAAACCCCGACCGCCTTCTACGACGGCAACTACGTTCAAACCCAGTGGACGTCGAATCTCGATGTGACCAAGGAGATCGACATGGGACTTGCGGCGCCGATGAACCTCGCGTTCGGCGCCGAATATCGCAAGGAAACCTGGACGGCCTCGCCGGGCGACGAATTCTCGCGTTATTTCGAAGGTGGTCAGTCGTTCCCGGGCATCAGCACCTCGGACTCCGGCAGTCACGAGCGTGACGTCACGGCCGCCTATGTCGACGTGGTGATCTCGCCGATCGAGGCATTACGCCTCGACCTCGCCGTGCGCTACGAGGACTACAGCGACTTCGGCGACACCACCGTCGGCAAGTTGAGCGCCCGCTACGAGATCACCGACTCCTTCGCGTTGCGCGGCACTGTCAGCACGGGCTTCCGGGCGCCGACGCTGGCCGAGTCTTACTACTCGGCGACGAACGTCGGTCCGACCACGGCATTCGTGCAGATGCCGCCCAATGCCCCGGCGTCCGCGCTGCTGGGCCTCGGAGCGGGACTGCAGCCCGAGAAGTCGACCAACTACTCGCTGGGCTTCGTGTTCCGCCCGGACAAGGCGATGTCGTTGACCTTCGACATGTACCAGGTGGAAGTGCGCAACCGAATCGCGGCGACCAGCACTTTCTACGGCACGATCAATGGCGAGTTGTTCTCGCAAGCCATCGTCGACGCCATCATCGCGAACGGCAACGTGCTCGATCCGGAAGTCACCGAGAACGGCGATATCGGCATCAATCTGTTCACCAACGGTGTGACCACCCGTACCCGCGGTGTTGATGTGGCCTTCAACTACGGCATGGAGATGGGCAGCGCGAACGTCGACTGGAGCGTGGCGGGCACCTATAACGAGACCGAAGTACTGTCGATTCGCGATACCCCGACAGAACTCGGCGACCAGGCCCTGTTCGACAAGGTGGCGTTGGCCGATCTCACCGAAACCGCGCCGAAGTTCCTGCTGAACCTCGGGGCGAAGTTCGAGTGGGATCGCCTGTCTTTCAGCGTGCATGAGCTTGTGTATGGCAAGTCGGCGCAATACGAGAACGACGGCGGCGCAATCGATGCGTTCTACGGAGATGACATACCTGCCGGAACTCCCGATCCGGATCCGGTCACCGGGCTGCGGTACATGCGGACGGAGATCCCGGTGACGCCGATCACCAACATGGAAGTGTCCTTCAAGGCCATGGATACGCTGAGCTTCACGGTGGGTGCGACCAACGTGTTCGACCAGTATCCCAACAAGCGCAACGGCATCTTCCGGGCCGCGCAGTTCGGTAACAGTGACAATAGTTATGTCGCGGGCCGCCCGTCGTTCTCGCCGTTCGGCATCAACGGCGCGTACTACTACGGCAAGATGGTCTTTTCGTTCTGATGTGAAGGGAGAGGGTGGGCGAGCGTCAGGGCTCGCTCGCTCACCCTCGAAGATTGCCGCGAGCTACTTGACGAGCTGGACTTCGATTTCGACCAGCATGCCCGCAGCGGCGAGGCCCGCGACCTGGACGGTCGAGCGCGCCGGTAGATTGGGCTGCTCCTTGGTGCCGAAGTACTGCGTGTACGCTTCCATGAAGCCCGCGAAATCCATGTGGCCGTCCTTCGCCGGATCACCGACCAGGTAGACCGTCATCGCGACGACGTTGCCGAACCCCAGCTTCATCGTGTCGAGCGATTCCTTGATGCGGCCGAAGGCGCTCAGAGCCTGTGTCTTCGTGTCACCCCAATAAGCGGGCGAGCCGACTTCCGCCTTCGGATCGAGTGGCGCAGGTGTCGTGCCGCTGTGGAAGATGATGGTCTTGCCAGCCGGCACTTCGACCGCCCGCGCAATCGGAAAGGTGCTGCCGCCCATGAGCGGGTGGCGTACGACCTCGGCGGCGCCGGCGGATGAGACCAGGCTCAGCCCCAGGGCGCAGCCGATCGCGGCGTGAATGAGGGAGGACGGGGTAGATAGTTTTCGCATGAGAGCTCCTTGGGTGGGAAGGGGTGTCACTGGAAGTGGTGTCAGGCGGGGAAAGTCGGGATAACGCGAGACGAGGGCACAACCTGGCTCACCGCGAGCACGCGTTATCCCGACTTTCCCCGCCTGACACCGCTTCTGCTATTTCAGCGTATTGATATACGCCACCACATCGGTGATGGCCTTCTCATCCGGCAGCGTCGAGACGATCGCGCGCATCTGCGCGCCGTACACGTCGCGTTCATCAGTGCCACGCAAACCTTTCTGGTAGTTCGCGAGCTGCACGACCATGTACCAGTCCGAACGCGCGGCCAACGCCGGCGCATTCAACGCCTGGTTGCCTTCGCCTTTGGCGCCATGGCAACTCGCGCAGTTCGAATAGAGCGTCTTGCCGCGCGCAACATCGCCACTCACGGTCGGTGCGGGGCGCTTCGATTTGAGCGTGCCGATATATTCAACCGCCGCCGCAAGCGTGCCTTCATGCTTCACGCGCATGCCCACCGGGCCCATCTCGTGCCCCGCGACGTCGTCCGCCGGCACGCCGCGCACGCCGGCCGCGAAATTCTCGAGCTGCCGGCTCAAATACCAGGGCTCCACGCCCGAGATCTTCGGCGCACGGATGCCGATATTGCCGTTGGCGTCGCTGCCGTGGCACAGCACGCAGTAGTCGAACTTGTTCTCGGCCCGCGCGCTGCCGGCTGCCAGCACCGCTTCGACGCCGAGTACCAGCAAAGCAATCCAGTGTTTCTTTTTCATGTTCATGCGGCCACCGCGTTCTTGCCGGCGCGTTCGCGCGCATCGATTTCCGCGATCGCGTGATGCGCCGAGGCCATCGCGCCTTCCTGCCAGCCGGGGTGGTAGCTCACCTGGTCTCCCATCAAGAAGTGATTGCCCACGGGCGTCTGCAAGGTCTTGAACCATTTCTTCGCCAGTTCGTCATCCCACTGCGCGGCGCAGCCGAGCATGTGGTTCATCTGGTGCCAGGCGATGCTCACGCCGGTTTCGACGTAGCTACCGTATCCCGGATGGATCTTCTCGCCCTGCGCGATCGCGAGCTTGAAGCGGTCCGCGGGCGCGAGCCGCGCGAATTTCTCGCCGGCATCGGGACTGAAGGTATAGGCGCCGAGAATCACGCCTTTCTTGCGATGGATGCCATGCGCCGGGTACCACAGCTGCTGGATGTCCTGCAGCGTCCAGGAAATGCCGCCGTAGATGCCTTCCTTCTCCCAGAACCGTTCTTTCATCTGGAAGCCGATCTTGAACAACTTACCGCGCGGAATGGCGGTCAGCCCCGCGGCATATTCCTTGGGGAAGTTGTGTTCGATGCCGGCCAGCAGGTGCATCGGGATGCAATTGAGGACGTAGTCCGCCTTGTCGGTGACGTATTCGCCGTTGCGGCGATACGTGACCTCGACGCCCTTCGGCATTACCTTGATCGCCTGCACCTGCGATTCGAGCTGCACCAGGTGCCCGATCTTGCGCAGGAAACCCGCCGGCACCCGATCCATGCCGCCGACCGGCTCCATCATCATGGCGGCCTGGTCGTCGGTTTCACCGAAACTCATGATCTGCATGAACTTCGACTTCAGCAGCTCGCGGCCGTCGAGCGGCACCTTGAGGAAGTCCGGATTCGTGTAGTCGTGTTTAGCGAGGCCGGCGTTGCTCGAGCCTGTGTACTTGAAGCCCGGATCGAGCGAGCCCAGGTACTTCACGTATTCGCGCAGGCGGTCGTAGTCGTCTTTCGTGAGCGGCGCCGCGAATTGTTCCGGGGTCATCGACTTGGACATGAGCTCGGCGACGAAGCCGCGCGAATCGGTCATGTATTCACGCGCGCGGATCGGCTTGCCGCCGAACATGGCGTCGTCCTGGACCCAGGCCAGACGGTTGTCGTTGATGAACGGCTCGAGCTCGACGTCGAGCTCCTTGCAGTAACCGAGCAGCGCTTCGTGATGCCCGGGAATACGCGCCGGGCCGCAGTTGAAGTAGAGGTCGGGGTCTTTGTCGAAGTTGCAGACCTGGGGAAAGCCGGTCTCATCGATTCGGTCGCCGTTGCGCACGGTCATGTTGCGGCCGCCGGCGCGGAACGAAGCTTCGAGGATCTTCACCTCGTAGCCTTTTTTGTTGAGCTCATAGGCCGCGGTCAGGCCGGAGATGCCGCCGCCGAGGATCAATACTTTCCTGGGTTTGGCGATTGCCGCGATATCGGGCCGTTCGGCGCGTGCCTGCGACATGAGGCCCAGTGCCATGGCGGCGCGATAAATGGCGGTCGAGCCGCCGACCGAGCCTGCAATGTTCAGAAAGTCGCGGCGCGACACGGTTCGATTCATAGATTCCCACCCGCCAGCTGATTGTTCTTTGAGAGACGGACCGCGCACCGAAAGCCGGACATGCGCGCTCTGGAGTGTGCACCACCTTCTGTGAATGCACATTCAAGTTGTGTGCCACGGACAAACAATGGATTGGCGGCGCTCCCTGACGCGCGCGAGTTGTTGCGCACGGCCCGCTGCACCGCGCCGCGCCGCGGGGCGCACAGTTGCGCGGTAGTGGTGCCGGAGTGAAGGAGGAAGTTGCGGGAAGTGGTGTCAGGCGGGGAAAGTCGGGATAACGCGAGAAGCTGCCACTTCTCGATCAACGCAAGCACGCGTTATCCCGACTTTCCCCGCCTGACACCGCCCATCATTACAACTCGTCGGAGTTCGATACGAACGCGACGTGTGTGCCATCGGGAGACCACGACGGTACGTTGATCGTGCCCTGGCCGCCGTAGATGTACGCGATCACCCGGGGCTTCGCGCTGCCGTCGGTCGGCATGATGCGCAGCATGCAATGCCTGTAATAAGGGTGGTTAGTCGGTTCCACGTCGAGCCCGTACGAAATGATCGTGATCCACTTGCCATCGGGCGAGAAGTGCGGGAACCAGTCGTTCCACTTGTCGTCGTTGGTCACGCGTTCGACGTTCTTGCCGTCGAGACCCATGCGCCAGACCTGCATCTGCCCGGAGCGCGTGGAATTGAAGTAGATCCACTTGCCGTCGGGGCTCACTTCCGGCCCGTCGTCGAGGCCCGGCGAGTGGGTGAGGTTGATCTCTTTGCCGCTGCCGTCGGAAGCCGCCTTGTAGATGTCGAACTCGTTGTCCTTGCCGCCCTTCGGAATGCGGCCACCCGTGTAGATGAGCCACTTCGCATCGGGCGTCCAGCCGTGCATATAACTCGGAGTCAGCGGCGTGATGCGCTTCGGCGTGCCGCCGGCGGTCGGCAGCGTGTAGATAGTCGACTGGTTCTTGTCCTGGCTCTGATCGCTGACGGCGATCTGCGTGCCGTCGAACGACAACACGTGATCGTTGTTGTTGCGGATCGCGAAACCCGTGTCGATCAGCGCAGGCGTGCGCGTCGCGATGTCGAACTTCCACAACCGGCCGCGCGTAGCCGGGTCGCCGCCGCTGGCGTTGTAGAGGAGGGCGGAACCGTCCGGCAACCAGTTTGGCGCTTCGAACGGCACCTTCGAGGAGTAGACGACGCTGCGATGTCCGCTCGCGACGCTGATGATCTCGAGCCGGCTGCCGATGTAGTCGCGATAAGGCGTGAAGCCGACCTTCACCGGCTTGATCACGCGTACGTTGCGGAACACCACCGTCTCTTTCACATCGACGTTGTGTGCTGACAGGAACAATCCGACGTACGCCTCTTCGGGCACGTTCGGTACGTTGTCCACCTGCGCGACCTCGAATGGTTCGCCAAATCGGGCCGCCGACAGGATGAACAAGCCACCGCGGCGTTCCAGCTGGATGACGGTGGCGGTTTTCGCGGCCGGCATCTCGATTTGCGCCGTGTCCTCACCCTTGGCTTTCCTGAATTGCAGCGAGACGAGACCATCGCCGTGGACCGCGCCATCGACATAGGCCGAATCGAAATCGGCGGTCGAGGTGCGCACCATGATCCCGGCCTTGCGGTGCGGGTCCGTGCCCTGACCCTGGAATTCAACCTGCGCCTGTACGATGAAGTCGCCCTTCATCTTCCGGTACGCGAACTGGAACTCGTCGCGTTTCGCCCAGATGTTCACGCCGCCCGCGCTGAGCGTGTACACCTGCGAGGCCGCGTTCCAGGCGGAGTAGCCGCCGATCTTGGGCGAGCCGATGTCACCGTGTGCTTCGAAGTCTCCCAGCGGTCCGCCGTTGGGTGAGGCCGCCGCCAGGGTCGACAACGCCAGCGCCAAAAACAGGAAAGTCCCCTTCATACGATTCCCCTCGTGTATTCGAATCAAAGACGTCAGTTCGCCGAATCTCCGTTAGTGGTGTCAGGCGGGGAAAGTCGGGATAACGCAGATCCGCGCGACTCGCGCGTTACCCCGACTTTCCCCGCCTGACACCACTAACTCTTCACCTAAGCAGGGCCGTCGCCGACCACAACATCGGCGCCTGTCCGTGCGCATCGCCGGCGACGCGCGGGCGATCCAGGTAATACTGCAGATCGTCTTGCTTGCCGGTGCCCACGCACACTTCGCGCAGGTCCGCGTCGGCTGTCAGGTAACCGACCAGCGCGATCCACGCCTTGCGTGCCGCCGGGCCGTACGTGTCTTCGGGCAACCAGCCGTTCTTCACGCCGGTGACGAACGCGAACGTGAACATCGCCGTGCTCGAGGATTCCTCCCAGCTCTCGGGATGATCGATGAGCTGCCGCCACATGCCGTTGTCCGCCTGGTGCACGAGCAACGTCGCCATCATTTTCCGGTACGACGCGAGTATCGGCTTGCGCAGCTTGTGAGCCGCCGGCAACTCCCGCAGCAGCTCGGCCATGCCCACCGCAACCCAGCCATCGCCGCGGCCCCAGTAGAACTTCACGTCGGGCGCGTGGAAGAACAGCCCATTGGGCTGCTGCAACTTCTTCAGGTATGCATCCATCTCGAGCGCGCTGCGCTCCAGATACTTCGTATCGCCCGTGGCCCGATACGCCTGCAGTTGCAGCGCGATGATCATGTACATGTCATCAATCCACCACCGCGTCTGGATTGTGAGTCCGTCGGGCGTGGGCCGATCCCATTGCGCGTCGGCGAACGTCAGACCCATGGCGCGGTACTGGTAGCGCCGTGCCTGCAGGTACAACTCGAGCGGCAACTGTCCGAACACCGCGCCGTCGACGTGATCGGTGCGCGGCACGCGCGGCGCATCGGTCGCGAGGAACGGCTCGAAGCGCTCCACCAACCGATTTGAAAGCTCCGTATCCTTGGTGAGCTGCGCGAATTGCAGCGCACCCACCCAGGTATTCACCGCTGCGTAGTGCAAGGCATTGACGCCATGTGCATTCAGCTCCATGTGCGGCGTGGGGATGAATCGCTCGGCCAGGCGTTTGCCCACTTCACGCGGATCGGTGCCGGAGGGCCAGTCGGCGAAATTCTTGTTCTGCGCACCGGCGCCGGCCGCAGCCAGCAGGCACACGGCTAACAACAATCCGCGCGCTCTCATGGACGCGCGCTCACTTCGCTTGTAAGCGGATGCGCCACACCGGCGGCGAAACTGCGGACGTAACTCTCCCACTCGGCGCGGCCCTTGAACTGGCCGCTGCGGTTCCAGCCGGCGCCGGTGAAATAACGCACCGGGGCGCCGTCGGCGGCTTTCACCAGCAGCAGATGATTGGTGACACCGCGCTCATCCGGTCCATCGCTCACGATGCCGGGTGATTCGGTGCCGGGCGCCAGGATCGCCGCGACGCCCACGCCGCCGTCCTTGCTTTCTTCCCAGAGGCTGAGCCACCGGCCGTCCGTATCACGCGTGATCACGGCCGCCGGGAATCCTTCTCCCGGCTTGTGCTGCGTGAGCCCGATGCCGATGGTGCCTTCGGCGCCCGGGAAATCGAACACACTTTCGACCGCGTCGAAATTGACGCCGCAGTCGACCGTGAATTGTTTGATCTCCGAAACGGTGCCCTGGCCCGCATCGAACGGCGCGTAGTTGAGTTTGAACGCCGCGCGCCGCGGCCCGTTCGCCAGCACCTGGCCGGTCGCGAAGTTGTCGGAGGTCCACAACTTCTTGCCGTCCCACACACCGGTGCCGCCCGCGCCGCGTGCGCCGCCGATGCTGTAGAGGTCGAGGCCTTCGCCTTCGCCATCCTTGTGGAACTGGTCGTGGCCTTTCGCATACCAGCGATCGACGATCGGGTATGTGACCTTCTTGGCCCACACGTCGATGCCGCTGCCCCGCAGGCGTTCGCCGACCGCAGCGGCGACTTCGCTGTTCAGCGCCGCGCCGTACATGCGATGCGCGATGCGGTCGTTCTCCCAGGCCATGTCGTCGAGGCGTTCGGGGATGAAGCGCGCGTAGGCGCAGGACTTCTCGGGCGCGGCCGCCACCGCGGTGGTGTCGACCGTGAACACCACTTTCTTCTGGCCCGCGGCGAAATCGTACGAGAACACCAGGTCGTCGTAGCTCGCGCCCCGGTGATCGTGCTGGTAGTTAGTGACCTGCGACGGCAGGACGCGGCCCTTGGGGTCGCGCACCAGGACATGGAACATCCGCAGGCCCGGCGCGACCGAATCGATCTGCTTGAAGGGCACGGAGACGATGGCGCCCGGGCGCGCGGTGTCGAGATCCTGCGTGACAGTGATCGATACACCGGCGGCTTCAACGGCGGGCGCCATCAACAACGCACCCACGGTCATTCCCAGACTGAGTCCTTTCAAGATTCCCCCGCCCGGCGCTGGCCGGTTTAAAGCGCGCTCGTACCTTTCATCGAAACCGGCCGATTATGCGCGATCAGGGAACCGTGATTGAAGAGTCCACGACCGTCCAGAAAGCCCACTTCGGGTTCCCGGCCGTATCGAACAACAAGGGGCGGTTGGTGCGAGTGACCGGCCAGCTATTGAGCCAGGTGTGGTTGTCCGCGACGCCCCAGAGGCTCACGGAAGTGACGCTCGGGCGTTTGAAGGCCGTGAACAACGCGCGATAGAGAGTGGCCTGCTGCGAGAGCACCGCCTGCGTCGGGCTCGCGCCGAGGTCTGGAAGGCAGGGCGGAATCGTGCGCTGCGCGAAGCAGGTGCCCGGATCGGCGTAGATAGAGACGTCGAGCTCGGTCACGTGATTGGTGAGCGTACTGGAGAGCGCTTCGACGGCCGCGAACGCGGCGGTGACCTGCGAGACGTCGGCACCGAGACTCAAGTGAAACTGATGGCCGACGCCGTCGATGGGGACGCCGGCGTCGATCAATTCTTTCACGATCTTCAACACATTGGCGCGCTTCCCGGGAATCTCGGTGTTGTAGTCGTTCAACATGAGTTTCATGTTGGCGCTGTTCTTGCCGCCCGGCAGGTGCGCGCGCACGTCCGCCGCAATTGTGAACGCGTCGGCAACGTAGTCCTTGCCGGACATGCCGCCGTTCTCGTACGCCGCGTACCACAGGCTGTCGTGACGATAGGGATCCACTGCGTTCGGAGTGTCCGTCGCGACTTCGTTCACCACGTCCCAGGCGTACACGTTCGGGAAATGAGTCATGACCGCCGTGATGTAGTCGCGCAGGTGCTGCTGCACCGTGACCCGGTAGTTAGCGGCGTCGCTCAGGTCGCCGACGACCATCCACGTGGGCACAGTCTGGTGCCACAGCAGGGTATGTCCGCGAACCTGCATATTGTTGGCGGCCGCGAAAGCCACCAGCGCATCGGCCGGTCCGAAGTTGGGTTGCGCTGCGGGTTGACCCGGGGCGGTGCCGGGGATGTTCGGCCAGATGGTGTCCGGCTTCATCGCGTTTTCGGCGGTGATGCTGCTGAAGTGCTTGATGAGGATCGCGGAGTCGGGGCCGCCCGTGGAGGCCACTTCGATCGCGGCGCCGATCGGGAAATTGGCCACGCCAAAGTTGGTGGCGATGACGGTCTTCAGAGCCGGCGCGCTCGCGGGGCTGGGCAACTGCGGAGTACCGCCGCCACCGCCCGCGGGTGGCGGCAGCGAACCGCCACCGCCGCCACCACCGCCACCGCAGGCGACCAGGCTCGCGGTCAGGGCGGCGGTGAACACTGCGTTCGAAAATCTGCTCATTGAATACCCTCGAAGACTAAATAGGTTTCGAAAACGATTCCGCCAGGATCGCACGCACCTCCTGCACCCGTTTCGGGGTCGGCGGGCCTAACAAACCGCGCTGCGCCGGGGTCAGGTGCGCGAGCGCCTGCTCTGGATCCTTGAAAACCAGCTCTTCGAACATCGTGCGCCATACCGCGCGCTGTTCCGCCGGCAGATCGCGCAGGCACAGCGCAGCATGCAACAACACTCCGTAGGGCGAGCCGTAGCTGGTGGCGCTATTCCACCAGTAGTTGGCCAGCACGTTGAACGGCGTGAGCGATTCGACCTGATGCCACCAGCCGTACGGGATATAGAGCGCGTCGCCGGGTGTGAGTTCCGCTTCCTGCGCATGCCGCAGCGCTTCGGCAAACCGCGGAAAACGGGTGAGGTCGGGAGAATTCAGCGGCACGAGGCTGATCGGCGTGCCGGACGGCGTGAATTCGATCGGACCCATGTAGAGGTTCGGCAATTGATCGGGCGGAAACAGCGTGAAGCGCCGCCGGCCGCCGACGACGCAGGCGATGTTGCTGAGCAGGTCGTAATGAGTCTGCACCTTGACGTCGTTGCCGATCCAGATCCTCGGCCGGATGTCTTCGGCGAGCAGCGGATTGCGATGCGCGGCCGCGAACTGCGGCAGGAAGTCATCCGACTTCATCGACTCGAGGAAGATGAGCGGGGGGTCGGGGTTTTGTGCGATCGCCAGCAGCCGCTCGACCGTTGCGCTGATCGACCCGTCCGTGCGGATGAAATTGAGGCCGCGCAAATCTTCGCGATAGAAGATGCGCCCGCGGATCGAGGGCGGCCCCTCGATGACCTTCGCGACGCGGCCGCGGTCGAAACGGCGGATCAGATCTGCGAGCGCGCGCGGCGACTCGCGCCCGGCGCGCACCGCCGGCCAATCGGCGACCAGATCCTTCATCACCACCGGAACGCCGGCGGTCACGATCTGTTCACGAAACGTGTTGAGATCGACGCCGTGACGGACCAGTATTTGTGCGCGTTCAGACATGAGGAGTGAGTGATGTTACAGCGAATCGCCGTGCAGCTGGCGGGGGCCAGCCTTGCGGCAACGATGATGATCACGGCGCGCGCCGACACGATGCTCATGGATGCCTTGTTCACCGATCACGCGGTCGTGCAACGCGACCGGCCCATCGAGGTCCGGGGGCGCGCTACGGCGGGCGTTACCGTCACCGTCACGTTTGCCAATGCGACGCAGACCGCCCGGGCGGACGCCCAGGGTCAATGGGCGCTGAGGTTGCCGGCCCAGCCCGCGGGCGGACCCTTCACGTTATCGGCGCGCACGGACACGGCCGCGCAAAACGCCACCGACGTGATGGTCGGCGATGTGTGGTTGTGCTCGGGCCAATCGAACATGGAATGGCCGGTACGCAACACGCTCGATGCGGGTTCGGAAGTCGCGTTGTCGGCGAACGAACGCATCCGCCAGGTCACGATCGCGCGCGCCAACAGCGCCGCGCCGCTCGCGCACTTCGACGCGCCGCTCGAATGGAAAGTGGCGGGCCCCGCGACGACGGAGCATTTCTCGGCCGCCTGTTACTACTTCGTGCGCGAGCTTTCGAAAACAGTGGATGCGCCGCAGGGAATCATCTCGTCGAACTGGGGCGGCAGCCGCATCGAGCCGTGGATGAGCGAGGCCAGTCTGCGCGCCATCGACGGTTATCAGGCGCCGCTCGAGTTGTTAGGCGAGTACCGCACCAACCGCCCGGTGGCCTTCTGGCACTGGGGCGAGATCTGGCAGAAGTGGTGGCTGGCGCAGCCGGTCAACAAGGGCAGGCAACCGTGGCTTGCGAACTACGACAAGTCCGGCTGGCAACGCGCGCCGGAACAGCTCAACTACTGGGAGACCTGGGGGGTGCCTGCCCTCGGCCGCTATGACGGCATGGTGTGGTTCCGCGCGAATGTGCGACTGACCCGGGCGCAGGCGAAACAGGCCGCGAAGCTTTCAATGGGTCAGATCGACGACGTCGACGTGACCTGGATGAACGGCCGCGCGGTGGGCAATTCCTTCGGCCTCGATGCGCGCGTGTACGACCTGCCGGCGAAGCTGCTCAAGGCCGGGGACAACGTCGTCGTCGTGAACGTCCACGATTTCTGGGGCGACGGTGGTTTGTATGGGCCGGCCGAACAGCGCGCACTGCTTTTGGCCGATGGCACGCGTATTCCGATCACGGGCTGGCAATACCAGTTGGCGCCGACAAACCTCTGGCCACCGCATACGCCGTGGGAATCGTTGAACGGCGTGAGCGTGCTCTACAACGCGATGATCGCGCCGCTCGGAAATTACGGGTTGCGCGGCGTGGCGTGGTACCAGGGCGAAGCGAACGCGTCTCTCGAAGATGCGCTCAAGTACCAGGCGCTGTTGCAGGGGATGTTCGTCGACTGGCGCAAGCAGTTCCAGGCGCCGCTGCCGTTTCTGGTCGTGCAGCTGGCCAACTTCGGCAAGCTCGCGGACACCAATGTGGATAGCGGCTGGGCGCGGCTGCGCGATGCGCAGCGCCGCGCGGTCGCGGCGGATGGAAATGCGGGGCTTGCCGTCACCATCGACATTGGCA
Source organism: Pseudomonadota bacterium (assembly GCA_039931065.1). Classification (GTDB taxonomy): domain Bacteria; phylum Pseudomonadota; class Gammaproteobacteria; order Steroidobacterales; family Steroidobacteraceae; genus CADEED01. The sequence continues at coordinate 354,850 of JBDTSP010000001.1, forward strand.
ATCGCGACGACATTCATCCGACCAACAAGCAGGAGGTCGGCCGGCGGCTGGCGCGCGCGGCGCGGCATGTCGTTTATGGAGAGAAGGTGTCGGCGTCGGGCGCGGCGCCGGTATCGGCACGGCAGGCATCGTCGGGCGTCGATGTGATGCTGGGAGACTTCGACGGCAAACTGCGCGTGATCGGCGCGAAAGAACCGAGTGGATTCGAGTTGTGCGGTGCTACGCAGGACACCTGCCACTTCGTGCGTGCGGAATTGCGTGAAGGTGGGGCGGTGCACCTGGAGGATGCCGCGGCGGGCGCGGCTACGCGCGTGCGGTTTTGCTGGGCTGACAGTCCGTTGTGCAACCTGTACGACACCAGTGGGTTGCCGGTGGGGCCGTTTGAGATTCAGGTCGGGAAGTGAGGGTTGTATGGGCGCGGAGAAGAGGACTTTGTTAGGTAGGTCTGGATAGGGTGCCGCTGACGTCGTGAAGCGCGCATTTGGGGACTGCCCCCATTTTCCGCGGACGGAAAATGGGGGCAGTCCCCGCTACGTCGGCTAGATCAGCGAGACGGGGCGTCCCTTCTTGATCGACTCGTAGATAGCCGTCAGATATTTCACGTCCTGCAAACCCATCTCGCCGGGCACCTTCGTCGGGCGCTTGTTGATGATGCAATCCGCGAAGTCTTCTAGTTCCAGCGCGAACTGGTCCGGCACCTGGAAATTGATTTCGGCGCCGTCGCTGCGCTTGCCGCGGTTGCCGGTATAGAAGTACGCCGGCTCGAGACCGAATGAGCCGCGCGTGGTCGCGGCGCGAAAGCCGGTCAGGCCGTTGGCCGCATATGTGCTCGTACACTGCGTGACGACGCCGCCCGGGAACTTGGTCTGCCAGCTGACGGTTTCGTCGACTTCCTTGAACTTCACCGCGTCGGTCTTGACCTCGGTGGCGCTGATCCAGATGGGTTCCTCGCCCGTCAACATCCGCGTGGTCTGCAGGCAGTAGATGCCGACGTCCATGAGCGAACCGCCGCCGGCGAGTTCGCGCTTCAGGCGCCACTGCGTCGGGTCGCCGATCGCGAAACCGAAGTTGGCGTCGATCACTTTGACGTCGCCGAGCACCTTCTCGTGCGCCAGGCGCACGCATTCGAGGTGGTTAGGGTCGAACTGGCAGCGGTAGCCGACGCCGAGCATTTTCCCGGCCTTCTTGACCGCATCGATCATCTGCTGGCAACGATCGACGCTGATCTCCATCGGCTTCTCGCAGAACACGTGTTTGCCGGCGGCGGCCGCGGCCAGCGCGTGATCGAGATGCAGGGCGTTCGGCGTCACCACGTAGACGATGTCGATGTCCTTGTTGTCCGCCATGCGACCCATCGACTTGTAGTCGTAGATGCTCTTGTCGGACAAACCGTACTTCTGTTTCCAGTCGGCGGCCTTCGACGGCGAGCCGGTGACGATGCCGGCGAGCCGGCAGTTGCGTGTCTTCTGCAACGCGGGCGCGATCTGCCCGGTCGAGAGATTGCCGAGCCCGACCAGCGCGACGCCGAGTTTGCGTCCGGGCGTCTGCCCGGTGACGACGCCCGAAAAGAGCGGTGCGGCGGCGAGGGCGGCGGTCTGGGCGAGGAATTGACGGCGCGGGTTCTTCAGCATGGCTTCGAATCCTTCGGAGCGGGGGGAGAAAAAAGCTGCCGGAGTTTATCCCAAGCAACTTTTTCTTGATTGCCGGAACCGCGGGCGCCGCGGACGTTACCCGTCCGCAGTGCGCTCTGAAACAAGGGGTTGGTGGACATGGACGTAGAAAACATCCACCCGCTGGTATGAAAAGGTCCCGACGGGCGAGTGGCGCCGGCGCTGCATCCAGTTCCGCGGCGGGAACAAATTGCCGGGTGGGCTCATTTGCCTGGATGAGCAACCCACCCGAGGAGAAATACATGTCTTTCCTGACTTCAGCACGCGAGCTGGTCCTGCCTTCCCGACGCGCCTTTCTGGGCGTTACCGGCACCGCGCTCTCCGGCACCGCGATTGCGCTGCTGGCGGGAAATCACGCGCTGGCCGCCGCCAGCGACAAGTCCGCCAATCCGGCCAACGACGTCGCCATCCTGAACAGCGCCCTGGCCGCGGAACTCGAGGCAATTGCCGCCTATAGCGTGGGTGCGGGCAGCGGACTCCTGAAAGGTGGCGTGCTGGCGCTGGCCGTCACGTTCCAGGGTCACCACAAACAACACGCGGAGGTGCTGGCGGGCGCGGTGACCAAACTCGGCGGCACACCGAACGCGGCCAGATCGAGCTACAGCTTCCCGGTCGAGACTCTGAAGACGCAGAACGATGTGTTGCGCTTCGCCGCGAATCTGGAGAAGGGTGCGGTGAGCGCGTATCTCGGCGCAGTGCCGTTGTTCAAGGATCGCGAGTTGTCGAAGGCGGCAGCCAGCATTCTTGGCGACGAAGCGATGCACTGGGCGGTGTTGCGACAGGCGGTCGGCGAAGAGCCGGTACCTGCGGCGTTCGTTTCGTAAGGTTTGCCAAGCGTGGGGCCGGCGTTGCAGAGTGGCGCCCATGCTTGGCATTCATCACTACGGGTGGTTTCTTGCGACCGCCATCGTCCTCGTCATCACGCCGGGCCAGGACACGTTTTTCATTCTCGGACGCAGCCTGTCGGGCGGGCGCGCCGCCGGGATCGCCGCGGCGCTCGGTATCAGCGCCGGCAGTGTGATCCACACCTTCGCGGCGGCACTCGGCCTTTCGGCGTTGCTGGCGACTTCTCCGTATGCGTTCATGGCGGTGAAGTTAACGGGCGCCGCCTATCTCATCTACATAGGGGCGCGCGCGTTGCTGAGCCGCGCGAGCGGATTGCCGGGCGAGCATCGCGCGGCTGTCGGTGACAGCCGATCGGCTGCATTCAGGCAGGGCGTCCTGTCGAACTTGCTCAATCCCAAAGTGGCGTTGTTTTTTCTCGCCTTGATGCCGCAGTTCATCACCGCCGGCAGCACCAACAAGGTCGCTGCCTTCCTCGCGCTCGGACTTTCCTTCGTCGCGCTGGGCGTGGTCTGGTGTGTCGTGCTGGCCGTCGGTGCGGCGCATCTGCGCGGCGCCTTCCTGCGGCGCCCGTCGATGGCCAACGTCCTCAACAAGGTCGCGGGCGTCATGTTCATCGCGCTCGGCCTGAGACTCGCGACCGCCCGGCAGTGAACGACCCGGCCGACGACTTTCCGCGAGCCCGAGTTGTTCGAGGCGATGCAGCAGGGCGCCGTCTTCATGATGGGTGGCAACCCGGCGTCGCCTCGTATGCCGGAGCAACCGACGCTGCTCGATTTCTTCCGGCTGCGATTTGGCTCGATTTCGCGCCGTCATCACTATCTGTCCGCGAAGCGGGCGCTCGAAGCGGGGCAGAACGAGAAAGTGATCATCGCCTGTTTCCTGCACGACATCTCCAACGGCGCCCGCGCCTGGTGACGATGTTCGACAAGTACGCCTTCGAGCCGGGGCTGGAAATCGATCCCGCGATGTTCGAAGACATCATCGGACGAAACTTCAGGCAGCCGAAGGAAGGCCTGGGATTCGACGGATCGCCGGTCGCGCACATGTGGCGTTCGATGATCTGGCCCAATAACTTCCTGTAGTTCGATGGCCGGGGAACTCAAGGCGCAGTTCGGGGAAAGTGTGCCGCGTGCGATCGCGAAAATGATCGTCGCCGTGTATCCGCGATTTCCACGCGCGGCATTTTTACGGGATACGCTCGACGGGTACGGGCCGTTGTCGCTCACCGGCCGCGGGTTTCACATTGCGGCGGCGCTGCGAAAACATCTGCCGCAGGATTACCCGCAGGCGCTGGCGGTGTTGCTCGAGTCGGCCACGCAGCCGCACGACCATCAAGGCGGCGGCATGGCGCCGTTTCTGTACATGCCGCACCTGTTCTTCATCGCGCGCCACGGGCTCGACCACTTTGAGGAATCGATGCACGCCCAACACGCGCTTACGCAGCTGTTCACCGCCGAATTCAGCATCCGCGCGTTTCTCGAGAAACACCCTGAGGCGACGCTGGCGCGGTTGCGGCAGTGGGCGAGCGATCCGAGCGAACACGTGCGCCGGCTGGTATCCGAGGGGACGCGGCCGCGGCTGCCGTGGGCACCGAGGCTGCGCGCATTCCAGAAAGATCCGCGGCCGGTGCTCGAATTGCTCGAGCTGCTGAAAGACGACCCGGCGCTGTATGTTCGGCGCTCGGTGGCGAACAACCTCAACGATATCGGCAAGGATCATCCGAAGATCTTGACCGCGGTTGCGAAACGCTGGCTGAGGGGGGCGGGCGCCGAACGGCGCTGGATCGTGAGTCATGCGCTGCGATCGGCCGTGAAACGCGCGGACGCGGGCGCGCTCGCCGCATTGGGGTTCGGGGTCAAGGCGGATGTGGTCTTGCGCAAGGTGTCGATCGCGCCGGCGCGAGTGAAGATCGGTGGCAACGTCACCGTGTCTTTCGAATTGGCCAACAAGGCCGCGAAACGGCAACGCGTGATGGCGGACCTCGTGATCCATTTCGTGAAGTCGCGCGGTACCGGGGCGAAGACCTTCAAGCTCAAGGCGGTGGATCTGCCGCCACGCGGGCACGTGAAGTTGTCGAAGAAGATCACGCTGAAACAACTCACCACGCGCAAACATTACGTGGGTGTGCATCGGGTGGAGGCGCTGCTGAACGGCCGCGTGAAGGCGCTCGGAAAATTTACGCTGGCCTGCCTACCACCGCCGGCGTGACAGTTCCTGCAGTAGTTTGGCGCGCAGTATCTCGGCGATCTGCGGCGCCGCGGTACCCTGGATGCCGCGCTGGCGCGGCGTGAGATGCGCGACCGGATCCCCGCCCGTCTGAAACACGTAGTGTTCGAACATTGCGCGCCAGATCTCCCGCTTCTCCGGCGGCAGCGAGCGGATCGAAAGGATGCCGTGTAACAGCACTTCGAACGCCGAGCCCTGCCAGGCGGGGGTTTCCTCCCACCAGTAATTGACCAGCACGTGGAATCGTTCGCGCGATTCGACGTGGTGCCACCACATGTAAGGGATGAACAACGCGTCGCCGGGTTCGAGGTCCGCCACCTGCGCATGTTCGAGCGCCGTGGCGAAACCGGGGTACTTCTCGAAATCCGGCGCGTGCAGCTTCACCATGCTGATGGGCTGACCGGCGAGCGTGAATTCGAGCGGACCGACATACAGGTTGGCGAGTTGTCCGGGCGGAAACAACGTGAAGCGGCGCATTCCGGCGACCACACAGGCGACGTTGTGCGAGATGTCGTAGTGCGTCTGGACGGTGACCCGATTGCCCAGCCACAAGCGCGGCGCGATGCTGGCATCCAGCAGAGGCAATACGTTGTCGCGTGCGAAGTTCGGCAGTCCCGCGGATATCGGCACGGCGCCGACATACACAGCCGGCGGCGCAGGCGCGTCGAGCAGGGCGAGCAGGCGTTCGATCGAAGCTGCGAGGCGTTCCGGCCGCCGTTCGAAATTGAGCCCGTTCAGTTCGTCGTTGTAGAAGAAGTGGCCGCCGATCGACGGATCGCCATACATGGTCGCGGCCGTGGCGCCGGTGTCAAACGCACGAAGGTAGTTAGCCATGGCGACCGGCGACTCGAGCCCAGCGCGAACCGCGGGCCAGTCGCGCAGCGCGCCGCGCAACAGCGCGGGCTGGTGCGAGGGCACGATCTCGTTGCGGAATACGTCGGGGCTGACGTCACGCCATTCGCGTATCGGTGCGGAAGCTTTCGTCGCCATGGATTGGCGGCAGCTTAACGGCTGCCAGTGGTACCGGGTAGGGATTGTCGCCGGTCCGGCGCGAACCGGCTAACGCTGGACGATGCGCGCGGTCGTGCGATCGCCGTACATGCTCACTTCGTTGCGGCGGTAGTCGATGACCAGCCGATCGAGGACGCCGATCATGTCCATGCCGATGAGCATGGCGGGCTGCTCGTGCAGGCCCCAGAGCTTGAACACGTGGAAGTCCGCGAAGATGACTTCCATGTTGGTCAGCGTCATGTCGCCCATGGTCGCTTCCTTGATCTCCTGCACGTCGCCGTCGGCGATGTCGGGAGTCGCGCCATGGACCACCGCTGAAACGACTTCGCGTTTCTTGCGGCGGTTGCGGTTCATCTCCCGCTGCAACGCGAGGTTGCCCAGGCTGCGTTCCGCGCCGGTGTCGATCACGGCCTTGGCCTTGATGCGGCGGCCGACGCGCACGTCGACGATCATCAGGCCGTTGTCGTTACGCTCGGCACGCGCGGTGACCAAGCTGTAGTGGGGGCGCTTGCCGTTCGACGCGAGCACGCTGACGCGGTCGCGCTTGAAGTCGACGTCGATGCGCTGATCCTGAAAGCCCGCGACGCCGAGAATGCCGTCGGCATTGCCCATGATCGAAGTGAAGATCACCGGCAGATCCTGTTTCTCGAAACGCAGCGCGCCGATTTCGATGCTGTCGACGGCAACGGTGAAGACTTCCGCGGCGCCAGTGACGCCATTCAGCATGACGTTGCGGCCCACGGACGGAACGAGATTCAGCGCCTTGGCGAGATGCGGTGCGAGAGTCGAGCGGCTGGCGCCGGTATCGATGACGAAACGGAACGGGCCCTTGCCATTGACCATGACGTGCGTCATCACGCGGCCGATGCGGTCGAGGCGCGTCGGTGCGGCAAACAAAGGTTCGGGGTCGGCGAGCGCTCCGGAAAGATCTTCGGGAGTGCCGGGAATCCGCGAGGCGAAATTGGGCTCGGCGAACAGATCCCGGGAACAGATCCCCCCACCCAGCGCGAGCAGCGCTTGCAGTGCCATGCGACGGTTTGTCGGCCCGACCCTCATGCGGATCAAGCTACGCCTGTATTTGCGTGAAGGAAACAGCGTCGCGCCAAAACGTGCGCGCCGCACGGTGTGATGTCCCAGTTTCGAGCCCGCAGGCCGGTGTTATGGGATGGGCGGGTCCGGCAACGCGTGGAATGCATTACGTAACGACTCTCCCCAACTGTCGCGTATCACTTTGAAATAGGAGTCGTCGGCGCCAATGCTTCGATGCAGCGAAATCCGCAGCGCGTCGCGTCGCACGATCGCGAGGTCGAGAGGCATGCCGACGGAGAGGTTTGATCGGATGGTGGAATCCATGGAAATCAGCGCGCACTTCGCCACCGCCGCGAGCGACGTATCGGCTTTCACGACCCGGTCGATGATGGGTTTGCCGTACTTGGATTCGCCGATCTGGAAGTAACGCGTGTCGGCCGTGGTCTCGATGAAGTTGCCGGCCGAATAGACGTGAAACAGCCGCGGCGCTTCGCCGCCGATCTGTCCGCCGATGATGAAAGCGGGGTTGAATTCGATGCCGTGTTCCATGAGAGGCCCGGCGTCGCGCGTGTACACGTCGCGCACCGCGTCGCCGACCAGGCGTGCCGCATCGGCCAGGGTGCGCGCGGTGAGCAGGCTGTTTTTCGCCTGCGTGACGCGCTCGCGCAGCAACCCCGTGACCGACTGGCTCACGGCGAGATTGCCGGCCGACAACAGCACGATGACGCGCTCGTCCGGCATCTCGAAGAAAGTCATCTTGCGAAAGGTGCTGACGTGATCGACGCCGGCATTGGTGCGCGAGTCAGACAGGAACACCAGGCCTTCATCGACCTGGACCCCGATGCAGTAAGTCATCGAATCCCCGAGCTGGTGGGTTTGTGGGCCAAGCGGCCGGACTATCAGTCCGACTTATAAGCGTTGCCGCCGAGGTCGTTCATGGTGGCCGAATCGAACCGCCGGCCGATTCCGGTGAACGTCGAACGCGCCACGTAGATCTCGGCGCCTTCGGAAGCCTCGTATGAACCGCGCGAGCCGCCGATCTTGCTGTTGACGATGTGCACGCGCGACTGGCGCGCGATGATGCCCACGCCGCCGGCGCGGATATTCGTGTTGCTGATGTACATGTCGCAACCCTTCTCGACGATCAGGGCATCGCCCGTGAACTCGATGGTCTCGCCATCGATGCGCATCAGGCGGTCGCCCTGACAGATGATGGGATCGGTACGCTTCTCGACGTTCGACGCGACCGCTTCGGCCTCGGTCGCGCTCTTGGTGTTTTCATGGCGCGTGATGCTGTAGCCGGGGCCTTCGAGCGCGGCATCGTTGCTCGCCACCGCCGCCGTGGCGCCGCGCGTGATGCTGTAACCGGGCCCTTCGGAAACCGGCTTGCCTTCGCTCGCAGGGACAGCCTTGACGGTTTCGGTAGTTTGAGCGACGGGCGTTTCGGGTTCCACGGCTGCCGTGGCGTCGAGCGCCGGCGTCGTCGCGACGAGCTCAGGCTGGGTGGCGGCTTTGGGCGGCAGCGGCGTGGCGATCAGATCTTCGAGGCGCAACGTGCGCACGATGCCGGTTGTGGTGTCGCGCACCGTGAAGACACCGGCGGAATCATCGGTCGCGACGATTTCGAAGGCGGGGTTGCGCGCCAGCGCGGCTTTGGCCCAATCGATTTCGCGCACCCGTTCTTGCTTGGCGCAGGCACCGAGAAGCGTGAGGGTGGCGGCGCCGGCGAGCGCTGCGATACGGGTTTTCATGGCGAGAATCGTAGGCCGTTGCGCGGCGTCTGCAAGCGGTATTTCGAGTAAAGTGCGCGCCGGTGACACCGGAACTCTCCGCTTACTGTGAGCAGCAACTGGCACGCGTGCGCGATTCCGGCGCGTTGGCCTTGTTGGAGTCAGCGTCCGAACTACGCGATTCCCTGCCCACCGTGCTCGCCGCCAGCGATTTCGTCTGCGCGAGCCTGGCCCGCGATCCTGCGCTCGCCAAATGGTTGATTGACGACGCGCGGATGTCAGCCGTACTGGCGCCGGGCGAGATGGCGCTGCGGCTCGCGGCGGCGCTGGCCGGTGCGCCGGATCAGGCGGGTTTCATGACTGCGCTGCGCCGGCAACGCGAGCGGGAAATGGTGCGCATCGCTTGGCGTGATCTTTCGGGTTCCGCCACGCTGGCCGAGACGCTGGCCGATACCAGTGCCTTCGCTGATGCCGCGATCGGCGCGGCGGTCGACCATGCCATGCAGGATCTGACACACACCTATGGCGAGCCGCGCAGCCTTGCCGGCGAGTGGCAGGCGTTCATCGTGCTCGGCATGGGCAAGCTCGGCGGCGGGGAGCTCAACTTCTCCTCCGACATCGACCTCATCTTCGTGTTTGCGGAGAAGGGCACGACCACGGGTCACCGCGCCATCGACAACGAGGATTTCTTCACGCGGCTGGGAAGGCTCGTGATCCGTCTGCTGGGCGAACGCACCGGCGACGGATTCGTGTTTCGCGTCGACATGCGGCTGCGCCCCTTCGGCGACAGCGGTCCGCTTGCCGTCAGTGGCGCCTTTCTCGACGACTATTTGCAAACACACGGCCGCGACTGGGAGCGGTATGCCTGGATCAAGGCGCGCGCGATCACGGGAATCGAGCAATACAAGCTGATCCAGGCCGAGAGCGTGCGGCCGTTCGTGTATCGCCGTTACCTCGATTTCGGCGTGTTCGAATCCCTGCGTGAAATGAAAGGGCTGATCGAAAAAGAAGTCGCGCGGCGTGACCTTGCCGAACACGTGAAGCTCGGCCCGGGCGGCATCCGCGAAATCGAATTCATCGTGCAGGCGTTCCAGCTCATCCGCGGCGGACAGGACCGCCGCATGCAGACGCAGTCGTTGCTGGTGGTGCTGCCGGCGCTGGCGGGCGGCAAGCTGCTGCCGGCGCGCGTGGCGCAGGAGCTCGAGGCCGCCTATCTATTCCTGCGGCGCCTGGAAAACCGCCTGCAGATGCTGGCGGATGCGCAGACACACACGGTGCCCGCCGACCCGCTGACGCGCGAACGCATGGCGCTCGCGATGGGGTTCCGAAATTGGGAAAGCTGCGCCGCCGAACTGGACCTGCATCGGGCGCGCGTCACGCGTGCGTTCCAGGAAGTGTTGTTCGCGCGTGACGAGGCGGCGAGCGCCGAGATGCCGGGAGTCAGCGGCATCGTCGAGGCGTGGGCGCGCGGCGCGGATGCCGAGACTTATCGCAGCGCGCTGTCGGCGCGCGGCTTTCGCGACCCGGTGCGGGTCGCCGGCATGCTGGTCGAATTCCGCGCCGCGGGCGTGGTGAGGCGACTGGATGCGCCCGGCCGCGCACGCCTGGACATGTTGTTGCCGCGGTTGTTGGCCGCGATCGCCGATCTGCAATCGGATCAGCCGTCCTCGCAGGCCGACGTGCTGCGTCGCGTGCTCAAGGTGCTCGAAGCGATTGGCTCGCGCTCCGCCTACTTCGCGCTGCTCAACGAAAATTCGCAGGTGCGCAAGCGGCTGGTGGAACTGGCCGCGTTGGGTGAGTTCCTGTCCGCGCAGATCGCCTCGCATCCGTTGCTGCTCGATGAGTTGCTCGGCGATGCCGCCGTCGGGTTGCCGCCGCCGCGCGCCGAACTCGAGAGCGAGGTGGCGGCGCGCGTCGGGCACCTTTCCGAGGATGAGCCCGAACGCCAGGTCGAGGTGCTGCGGCAGTTCCAGCGGGCCGCCATCTTCCGCGTGGCGATGGCCGATCTGACCGGCCGGATCCCGTTGATGCGCGTCAGCGACTATCTGACCGAGATCGCCGAGATCATCGTCGAGCAGGCGATGCGCCTCGCCTGGACGCAGATCACCGCCCAGTTCGGCGTGCCCATGAGCGGGATTGGCGCCGAGCGGCGCGTCGTAAGGATCTGCGCCGTCGGTTACGGGAAGTTAGGCGGCAACGAACTCGGATATGTGTCGGACCTCGATCTGGTGTTCCTGCACGATTCCGGCTCGGAGGGCGCCGAGACCGACGCGGCCAAACCGGTCGACAACCAGGTGTTCTTCATCCGTTTCGCCCAGCGCGCGTTGCACCTGTTGACGATGCACTCGGCGGCCGGCCGGCTCTATGAGGTGGACGTGCGGCTGCGGCCATCCGGCAAGGGCGGCATGTTGATCACCCGCGTCGGCGCGTTCGCCGAGTACCAGGAGAAGGAAGCCTGGACCTGGGAACACCAGGCGCTGTTGCACGCGCGAGCAGTCGCTGGCGATGGCGCGTTGCGCGCGGAGTTCGAACGAGTGCGGGTCGACGCACTCATGCGGTTCGTCCGGCGCGACACGTTGCGCACCGAGGTGCGCAACATGCGCGAACGCATGCGCAAGGAGCTGAGCCGCGCGCGAGCCGGATCGGGCAAGTTCGACATCAAGCAGGATGCCGGCGGCACCGCCGACATCGAGTTCCTCGCGCAGTACTGGGCGCTGCTGCATGCCGGCACGCATCCGCCGGTGGTGATGTTCGCCGATACGATCCGGCAGCTCGAATCGGTCGCATCCGCCGACCTGGTGCCCCAGCTAACGGTCGATGTGCTGACGGACGCGTACCGGAAATACCGTGAACGCTCGCATCACCTGTCGCTGGAACAGTCGGAACCCGTTGTCGACGCTGCGGAATTCGCCGCGCAACGGGCGGCGGTGACGGCGATCTGGAAAGCGACGATGGATGAAAACGCGCCGCCCGCGCCTCTATAATCCGCCCCATGCCAGTCACCAAACCGCTCATCCAGCCGAACGCGCAGAACGAATACAAAGTGGACGCCAGCGACCTGCCGCTCGCGTGCCCGATGCCGGAGATGTATCTCTGGAACTCGCACCCTCGCGTCTATCTGGCGATCGAGCAAACCGGCTGGGCCAAGTGCCCGTACTGCAGCGCGGAGTATGTACTTTCCAGGGGCTGATGCCCCACGTCGGCAGTAATGTTCAGCCGAAGGGCTTATCCAGGGACGGCGGTGGGGTCGAGAACCAGGCTGGTTTCTCGGCTCCCATGTGGAAGCAATCCTCGAGCCTGATCCCGAACTTCCCGGGTAGATAGATGCCGGGCTCGTTCGAGAAACACATGCCTTCCGCGAGCTGCGTGGTCTCACCGCGCACCAGGTTGATGGGTTCGTGCCCGTCGAGGCCGATGCCGTGGCCGGTCCGGTGCGAGGTTCCGGGTAGCTTGTAGCCCGGACCGTAGCCCCACTTCTCGAGTTGTGCGCGCACCGCGTCGTCGACCTTGCCCGCCGGCAGGCCGACCCGGGCGGTGTCGTTGCCGATCCGCTGCAACGTGTGCATCTGCTCCCAGACCTTGCGTTGCTCGGCGTTCGCTTCGCCGAAGACGAAGGTGCGGGAGATGTCGGATTGATATCCCTGGACGTTGCAGCCGCAGTCCATCAGCACGACTTCACCGTCGCGCACCTTCTGTGGCTCTCGGGAACCGTGCGGATAGGCGCTGGCCTCACCTAACAAGATGAGCGCGAATTCGGGCGCTGCCCCAAGCGCGGTGTGAGCGGAATCCATGATCGCGCCGATGTCTGTCGGCGTCATGCCGCGTTCGATGCGCGGCGCGGTGTACCGATATGCGGCGATGGTGATGTCCGCTGCCTTCTGCATTAGCGCCAGTTCGGCGGCGGACTTGACCATGCGGCAACCGCGCACGACCGGCGCGCCATTCACGATTTCGACGCCCGGCAGGTTGCGGCGCAAACCGTCGACTGCGAAGAAACGCACGGTTTCTTCCATGCCGACGGGCCAGGTGACTTTGCGGTCGCGCAGGATGCCGGCGACGGTCTGCAGCGGGTCCTGGTCTTCGTGCCAGACGCGGATATCGGCCGGCACCTTGAGGCTCTGGTGAACCGAGGGCTCTTCGAAATGCGGCGTGACGATGGCGATATCGCCTTCGCGCGGCAGGATGGCGGCGGTGAGCCGCTCGCTGCGCCACCATTCGATGCCGGTGAAATAGACCAGCGACGCGCCGGGCTCGATGAGCAGGGCGCCGATGCCGTGCCGAGCCATGAGTTTGCGGGCCTTGTCGATGCGCGCCACGTATTCGGTGCGGGAGATCGGCGTCACGTCGCCGGTCATCGGTTTGAGGCCGGCCGCGGGGTCGGCGGCGAGCAGCCGGCCGGGGCGCAATGCCGTCGCGCCGAGCGCGGCCGCGCCCATCAGGATCTGCCGTCGACTGGTTTGCATCTGCGCCGCCCCCGCTAATCTCTACCCGGCACTACTTGTATTGCTTGTAGGATTTCTCTTCTACGATGGTCGAGCCTGACAACGTGTTGATGCGCTTCTTGATCGCGGCGCGTTCGTCGTTCGTCACGTACACCGCCCGCGCCAGCTCGATGAACCGCTCGCCGAAGCGCTGGGCAAGTTCCTCGTCCCGGATGTCGTCTTCGATCACCCACAACGCCTCGTTGACGCGCGTGAGATTGGCTTCCTCCGCGCCGAGATCGGCGGCCGCGGCCCCGGATTCCTGCCAGGTCTTCTCGAGCAGCGACAATTCGTGTCTGACGTTGGCAACTTTGGTGGCATCGCTCATGCGTGCCGCCTTGATTCGCAGGATGGTGATCTTGTCGAGCAACTCGCCGGGTGAAATCGGAACCAGGATGTCTTTCATGGATATTTCAAAGCAGCCGCGAATCTTGCGGCAAGGCTAACAGCTCATCGAGCTTCGCGGTGACCGCGGCAACTTCTATCAACTCCATCACGCCGGGCAGCTCGATTTTTCTCGTCCACGGCAACTCGGCCGCGGTCTTGCCGAGAAACTTCCGCGCGGCGGTGTCGTAGGCATCCACGCACCAGCGGCGCGAGAGATACGGGCCGCTGCGCGCCGGGTTGGTCGCGGCATACAGGCCGATGACGGGTGTATCGACCATGGTCGCCATGTGCGCCGGGCCTGAATCCGGCGTGACCAGCACCGTCGCACGGGCGAGCAACGCCAGCAGCTGTGGCAACGTATCGCGACCCACCTGGTCGACGACCGGCACGGTCGCCTCTCTGGCGATCGCCTGCGCCATCTCGCGTTCGAGCGTGCTCGGGCCGCCGCACAGGATGACCCGCATGCCATGTTTGTTTGCCGCGTGATCGGCCACCGCGGCGTAGCGCTGCGGCAGCCAGTTGCGCGCGTTATGACTCGAACAGGCGCTGATGACCAGCGTCGGTTGCGAGTCGGGAATCAGATTTTCCGCGTAGGCCTGCGCCTCGGGCGGCAACGGGATATCCCAGCGCAGCCGCTTGTGGGTCACGCCGAGCGCGTTGGCGAAGCCTAAAAAACTATCCAGTACGTGTTCGCGCTGGCGTTGCGCAACGCGAGTATTCGTGAACAACCACTGCATCTCGCGGGCGCGCGGTTTGTCGAAGCCGAGTTTGACCGGCGCAGGGATCAAGACCGCGTTGGCGCTCGCCCGCAGCGACAGCTGCAGGTGCAGCAGCAGATCGAAGGCGCCACGGCGAATCATGTCCGTGCGCAAGCGGGTGTACGCCGAAAGGCCGGCGTCCTTGTCCACGGTGATAAGCTCCACATCCGGAATGAGGCTCATCAATTTCGCTTCGAGTTTGCCTATCACCCACGTGAAGCGGGTGCGTGGCCACGCGTCCTGCAACGTGCGCAACAGCGGCACGACGTGGCAGGTATCTCCGATCGCCGAGAGCCGGAGCAGGCAGACTTTTTCCGGCGGGGTCGCCTGCGAATATGGAATGGCCGGCACGCGTGAATCCGTGGAAGTGAGGGGATGAGGCGTCACTGGCCCGTGGGCGCGGAAGTCAGCGAAGCCGCCTTCGATGGGGGCCGGATGCTATACGACACCCAACGCACGGGCAATTTCTCGGTGGATTTTTTCGAGCCCGAATACTGGCGCAAACACGACGCCATCGAGGGCACGGCGCGTGGCCGTGGCACCACCTGGTTCATCCGCGCCGGCGATTCGAGCTTCGTGCTGCGTCACTACCGCCGCGGCGGCTTGATGGCAAAAGTTTCAAAGGACGCCTACCTGTGGGGCGGTGAGGCCGAAACACGTTCCTTCGCCGAGTGGTATCTCACCTATCACCTGCATCGCGCCGGGCTTCCGGTGCCGACCCCGATCGCGGCGCGTTACCAGCGGCACGGCCTCTTTTATCGCGCGGACCTCATCACCCAGCGTATCGAGAACAGCGAATCGCTGGCCGGACGGCTCGCGAAAGGGCCGCTGTCGTTCACGCAGTGGATCGCGATCGGCCGTTGCATCCGCCGCTTTCACGACGCCGGAGTTTTCCACGCCGATCTGAACGCGCACAACATCCTGCTGACACCCGAGCAGGTCTACCTGATCGATTTCGACCGCGGCGAGTTGCGCAGCCGCGGCTGGTGGGCCGACACCACACTCGTGCGGCTGTATCGCTCGCTCGAGAAGGTGACGCTGCTGGCCGCACCGCAGAGTTTCACGGACGAGGATTGGCATTCGCTGCTGGCCGGTTACCGCGAATCCGCCGGGCTGCCGCAGTCGACTCTCGTCTGAGAACGCGTGCGTTTCGTCTACATCTGCATTGCCTATCTACTCTCGCCGATCGTCGCGGGCGCCCTGGCGCTGCGCGGCTTCCGCGACCGCAGCCACTGGCGGGGTTTTTCGCAACGCTTCGGCTTCGGCGCTACCGTCGCGAGCCGCAGCATCTGGGTGCACGCGGTTTCGGTCGGCGAAATGCAGGCGGCCGCGCCGCTGGTGGAAGCCCTGCTCAAACGATTCCCGGATATTCCGCTGGTGCTGACCACCGTCACGCCCACCGGCCGCGCGCGTGCCCAGGCTTTGTTCGGCGGCCGCGTCGACGCGCGATTCGTGCCGATAGATTTGCCGGGGTCGGTGCGCCGCTTCTTCAGGCGCGTCCGCCCGCAGCTGGCGGTGATACTCGAGACGGAGATCTGGCCCAACCTGTATCACCGCTGCGGGAAACTCGGCGTGCCGCTCGTGTTGGCCAGCGCGCGCATCTCGCCGCGCTCGGTCAGGAGTTATCGTCGGCTGGTGGGGTTGTTCCGCGAGACATTGTCGAACGGCATCTTCATCGCCGCGCAAAGTGCGGCCGACGCCGAACGATTCCGCTCCATCGGCGCCAATCCCGATCACACTCACGTGGTCGGCAACATCAAGTTCGACTACAGCCATCCAGCCAACATCGAAGAGCAGGGGCAGCGCCGTCGCAGTGCACTCGGTCGGGATCGTCCGGTGTGGGTGGCGGGCAGCACGCACGCGCAAGAGGAAGACATCGTCCTGGCCGCGCATCGCAACCTGCGAGCGCAGTTTCCGCAGGCATTGCTGGTGCTGGTGCCGCGCCACCCGCCGCGATTCGGTGAAGTCGCGGACGCGTTGCGCGGCCACGGAGTGAAGTTCGTGACGTTCAGCAGTGGCGCCGCGATTGCCGACGACACCGAAGTCTTCCTGGTCGACACGCTTGGCGAGCTGCTGGGGTTCTACGCGGCCGCGGATGTGGCCTTCGTGGGCGGCAGCCTCGTTCCGATCGGTGGGCACAACCTGCTGGAACCGCTGTCGCTGGGGCTGCCCACGTTGACCGGACCCAACACTTTCAATGCGGCGGATATCGCGAAACTGCTGGTCGAATGTGGCGCAGTGAGAATCGTGCACGATGCCGGAGAACTCGCGGCTGCCATCGGCAAGTTGTTGGCCGACCCAGCCGCCCGCACCCAGATGGGCGCGAACGGCAAGAAGGCCATCGAAGGCAATCGCGGCGCGGTCGGACGCCTGATGGCGTTCCTGGAGCCGCTGCTTCCCTAACTACCGCGCCGGCGGGGTAACCGGGTCGACGGTCGGCGGGTTCTGCGGCGGCGGCGGCGTCTCGAGCCAGCCGTTCACGTCTTCGAGCGCCTTGCGGTCGAGGATGCCGGCGGCCTGCTTGAGCGTCAGCACGTTGAGCATGTAGTCGTAGCGGCTGCGCGAATACGCCGTTTGCGCCGCGACCAGCGTGCGGCGCGCGGCGAGGACGTCGACCGCGGTGCGCGTGCCCACGTCATAGCCCGCTTCGGTAGCGCGTAATGCGGTGGCCGAGGATTCCAGCGCCTGCTTGAGCGCTTGCACGCGCGAGATTTCCGACATGACGCCGAGATAAGCATCACGCGCCGTGCGCTCGGTTTCGCGCGACACGCGTTCGACGCGCTGCTTCGCAGCCTGCCAGCGATACGAGGACTGACGCACGCGCGAGGTGGTGCCGCCGCTCGACCAGATCGGCACCGTGACCTGCAAGGTGATCGCCTTGTCCGTGTCGCTGTCCGAGTTGGAGGTCAACGTGCCGCCAGTGGGAAATCCGGGCACCGCCGGGAATTCGTTGTCCTGATCCTGTTCGAAATGCGACTTGCCGACGACCAGGTCGACCTGAGGCAGGTGTCCGCCGAACTGCACGCGCACGTCATCGCGCGCGATGTCGGAACCGAGGCGGCTCGACTGCAATGCGAGGTTTTGCTCCATCGAAGCCTCGACCCACTTCTGCGGATCGGCGGGCTCGGGGATCGCGAGCGGCATCGTGCCGCGCGGCGTCGCGAGCACCTGGTACTGCATGTCGGTGATCTCGCGCAGCAGTTCCTGCGAGGTTGCCAGCTGGCGTTTGGCCGCGATCAGGTCGGCGGCGGAGGTGTCACGCGCGGCGCGTGCTTCCTGCACGTCGGTGATCGCGATGAGGCCGACTTCGAAACGTTTGTCGGCCTGTTCAAGCTGCCGCGAGATCGCATCGAGCGAGGCCTGCTGCGCCTGGACATTGTCCAGCGCGGCGAGCACATCGAAATAGCGAGTGGAGACGCGCAGCGCGAGATCCTGCTGGGCGACGCCGTAATCGGCATCGGCCTGCGCGGCGATACGGCCGGCCTGCTTGAGCTGCACGAGCTGGCCCCAGTTGAAAATGCTCTGGCGCAGATTCACCGCCCAGCTCGTGCTGTCGGTCGTGGAGTTGCCACTGCCTGTCTGCGTGAAGATGGATTGGGGCATCGGGACCGTGCCCGGCGGGACGGTCGGGTCGTTGATGAGGCGCTGCGAGGTGCTGGTGCCGTTGCCTTCCTCCTTGGTCTTGCTCCACTGGCCCGCGATCTGCGGCAGATAGGCCGCCCACGCCTGCGGACGCGCCTCGCGCGTCGCCTTGCGGGTGTACTCCGCTTCGCGCACCAGCGGGTCATTGACCACGGCTTGGTCGAAAATCGTGAGCAGGTCTTCGCCGGAAGCGGCAACGGTAGCCAGGCATCCCAGGCCCAGGGCGAGTAAACGGCGCATTAATAAGAGTCCTCTTTAGTGTTGTAGTTCACTATATCACCTGACCCGTGGGCCGAGGCAATTCATCGGCTGAAAAACTTAGACGTTTCAGTACTGGGGAACGGTTGCATCCACCGACTCGCTCCAGGCCGATATTCCGCCGGAGAGGTTGGCGACGTTGGTAAACCTTTGGTTCGCAAGAAAATGAGCCACGCGCATCGATCGACCACCCGCGTGGCACATGACAATCGTTTCGACCTCGCGCGAGAACTCCGCAAGTCTCCCCGGTAGCTCGTTCATCGGCACATGTACGACGTCGGGAATGCTCGCAAGTTGCAGTTCCCAGCCTTCCCGAACGTCCAGAACCAGCGGTTTCTCGCCGCGGTCGCGTCGGGCCTTGAGCTCGGAGGCCGGGATTTCGCGAATCATCGGGCAGCCTGCCTGAGTTCAGAACTGAAACGATTCGGGTCGGCGCGCATTCTCGAGCGCGTCGATCGCCGTTTCGAACAAACCCGCGCTGTTCCAGGCGTCCTGCGAAGTACGCGTGACCAGCAATGCCTCTTGCGGCTGTTTTTCGCCGACGACCACGAACAACTTGCCATCCGGTGCCAACGCACGGGCAAAGCGATCGTCGTACAAGGGCAGGGCTCCACATACCGCAATGAGCGCATAGTCCTTACCCAGTTCCAAGTTGAAAGTGTCACCCGTGATCACTTCGACCTGGCCAAACCCCGCGCGCTTGAGATTGCTGCGGGCAGCCGCCGCAAGCTCCGCATGAATTTCGATGGCGCGGACGCTCGCGCCCATCGCCGAGAGACAGGCCGGCACGTAACCGGTGCCGCATCCGACCACCAGCGCGCGCATGCCGGGGGCGGCGGCCAATGCCTGAAGGAGTCTTCCGACAATTTTCGGCGCGAGCATGTGCTGACCGTCGCGCAGCGGAATGTCGGTGTCGGCAAAGGCAAGTTCGGTAAATCTTTCAGGCACGAAAAATTCGCGCGGCGTACGGCGCATGGCGTCGAGCACGCGGTCGTCGAGCACATCCCACGCGCGAATCTGCTGCGTGATCATCTGGACGCGCGCGAACTCGGTCTGCATGGAGAACTCCTTGACTGGGATGCTACTTATTCTGCCCGAAACCGGCGAAACGTAGGACTTTTAGTGGTTCGATCCGGCGCGGAACTGGTCGGCATATCGCTGGTTTTTATGGTTAATGTCGCATGGGCGCTTGAAGCGCTCCGCTATTCTGGCTTCGGGGCACGGATGCCTGCAAAAGAACAACGGACTAATAACAACGAAGGTTTGCTGCGGGATGTCGATTCTTGGGTTGATCTGTGTGCTGCTCGCACTCGTAGCGACGCTGCTGTTCGTGCTGTTTTTATTCCAGCGGCGCGATCTGCGGGCGGTCTCCGAGTTGTCGCTGACGGTACAGCGGGCGGTGAGCGGCGAACGCTTGCCGCAGCGCATCGAGATCGATGAGAAAGATCACGATCAGCTCGATGTGCAGGCGCTCGGAGTCTCGGTAAACCAGTTATTGCTGCGCGCCACGCGCACCACCGGGCGCGAGCGCGCGGGTCCCAAACTATTCACCGAACTGGGCGAGCGGATTCACGAAGCCGTGCTCGTGCATCGCGACGTGATCCTGTACGCGAACAGCCAGTTTGCGAGTTTCGTCGGCGTCGACCGCGTCAACCTGATCGACCGCCGGCTGGCCGACCTCGTCGCCCCCGAATACGCTGACCTGGTCGCCGAAAACCTGCGCCGCCGGCTGGCCGGCGCGCATGGCGCCGAGCGTTTCGAAGTCGAGATGGTGGGCATGCAGGGGCAGGTGAGCCTGCTCGAGCTAACTACCGCACAGATCGATTTCGAGGGCAACCCGGCGCTGCTGGTCACCGGCGTCGAAGTGATCCCCACCAAGAAGCTGCGCGCGCTCGCGAGCGGCAAGATCGAAGAAAAGGAAGCCGTGGCGCGCGCCGCGCTGGTCGCGCCGCCGTTGCCGCCGCCGCCTCCGCCCGTCCCGCCGCTGCAGGTTTTCGCCATGCAGTCGCTGGGCGAGGCCATCGTGACGACGGATCTCGATGGCCACCTGGTGTATCTGAACCCTGCCGCCGAAAAGCTGCTGGGGGTGGGCAAAGCCCAGGCAATGGGGCGCCTGCTCGAGGAAATCGTGGGGCTCATGGATTCCAACGATCGCAAGCTGCTTGCCGACCCGGTCAAGGAAGCCATCGGCGGCGGCGATGGCACACCCCACAATTTGAGTCGGCGGGCAGTGTTGCTCGGCAAGACTTCCGGGGAGGAGCGCGCCATCGAGCTCGCCGCATCGCCATTGCGCGATGAACATGGCGAACTCGTTGGCGCGGTTGTCCTCATGCACGACGTGACGGAACTGCGCGGCCTGCACCGGCAGATGTCGTACCAGGCGACACACGACGCATTGACCGGGCTCGTGAACCGGCGCGAGTTCGAGCGCCGGCTCGATGAGGCCGCCGACGTCGCGCGGCGTGGCGAAGCCACACACATGCTTTGTTACCTGGATCTCGACCGCTTCAAGATCGTGAACGACACCAGCGGGCACCTCGCGGGCGACAGCATGTTGCGTGAAGTTGCCAAGCTGCTGCGCGAAGCGGTACGTGACTCCGACACGGTTGCGCGGCTCGGCGGCGATGAATTCGGCTTGTTGCTGGTTGGCTGCCCGCTCGACAAGGCACGGCAGATCGCCGACGACGTGTGCCGTTCGATCGCGACCTATCGCTTCGTGTGGCACGACCGCGTGTTCAACGTCGGGGTATCCATCGGCCTGATCGAGATTGGCCGCGAGGCGGGTTCCGTCGAGCAATTACTGGCGGCCGCCGACTCGGCCTGTTACGTCGCGAAGAAAGAAGGCGCGGGCCGTGTGTCGGTCTACTCGGCGCGCGATGAAGCGATGGCGCGCAGCACCGGCGAGATCGAATGGCTGCAGAAGTTGCAGTCCGCGCTCAAGGAAGAGCGTTTCGCGCTCTACTACCAGCCCATCGTTTCGGCCTACGGTGCGGATACCGAAGGTCCATCGATGGAAGTGTTGCTGCGCATGCTCGATGAAAGCGGCGCCGAGATCGCGCCCGGCGAATTCGTCGGGGCCGCGGAACGTTATCGATTGATGGCGTCGGTCGACCGCTGGGTCGTGCAGACCACTTTCACGGCGCTGTCGCGCAACGCGTTCCAGCTCGCGCCCGATCGCAGCGTCGCTATCAACATCTCAGGTCAGACTCTCGGCGACCCGCAGTTCCTCGAATTCGTGGTCGAGATGCTCGATCGCACCGGGATCGCGCCCGACCAGGTTTGTTTCGAGATCACGGAGAACGCCGTAATCGGCAACATGGAAGAGGCGCGCCGCTTCGTCGGCGTGTTGCACGGCATGGGCTGCAAATTCACGATCGACGATTTCGGTTCCGGCGTCGCGTCGTTCTCGAGCCTCAAGAACCTGCCGCTCGACTATCTGAAGCTCGACGGATCGTTCATGCGCAACCTGGCGCGGGATTCGGTGAGCCAGACGATGGTGACCGCCATGATCAAGCTGGCGCGTACGCTCAATTTCAAGATCATCGCCGAGCAGGTCGAAGACAACGCCGCGCTCGATGTCGCCCGCAAGATGGGCGTCGATTTCGTCCAGGGGTTCGTGATTGCACGGCCGGCCCGGCTGATGCTCGCGGCCTGACTAACCAGTTAAGGAAAGATTCGGGAGATTTCGATGTCACTCGTGCACAGCCAGAACGCCGCGCCGTGCCGCTTTCGCGGCGAACACCCCACCGTTGCCCGTCCCGCGAGCCGCGTGCCGTTGATGACCGGTGCCACGCGAACGCGTGCCGGTGTGCTTTGTATGTCGACCGCGCGCGGCATACGCGCCAGCAGCCGGCCGCGATTGCGCGATTCGAATGCGCGCCGCCCGGCCGCCAGGAACCCGCGGCCACGGCGTTCTTCCTGAGAACGGGCGCGACAACAAATGGTGGGAGCCACCCGCGGAAACGCGTCACCTTTTGAGCGGTTCGCTGCGGCCGCAATCAACCCGGGGATTGCAATTCCTCGCGGATCGCCAAATCGATCCACGCCTCGGTCGGACGGCCGCTCCAGCGCTTTTCCACGCGGCCATCGCGGCTGATCAGGTAACTGAGTGGATAGAACTTGCCGGCGTTGTAGAACGGCGCGGCTTGCGCCAATCGCCCTTGAACTCCGTCGAAGCGATTGGTGCGCAGGAAGTCGGCCAGCACCGGCGGATCCTCGAGCGAGACGTACAACACGACGAAGCCATCGTTGGCGTGAACAGCCTGCAGCTTGGACAACATCGGCATTTCGCGCCGGCATGGCGTGCACCAGGTCGCCCAGAAGTTGAGCAGCACCACTTTGCCCTTGAGTTCGGACAACGCGCGCAGTTTGCCGTTCGTATCGAAGTAGGTGAGCGCGGGCGCGGGCTGACTCATCGTCGGCATCGACATGGCAAGCGGCGCGGCGCTGCCGAGCGTGCGCTTGAGCGCGAGCGCGCCGCCCGCCACCGCGAGGAACATGAGCGGCAGTCCGAACCGCACCAGGATCGGCGCGGGTTGCAGCAGCCACAACACAGCGCCGACTAACAAGATGGCGGCAGCTACGTAGAAGTATGGCGCGTCATACCACGGGCGCTCCGGCCCGAAACGTCCGGTGAGATACGCAAACGCGAGTCCGCCGACCAGCACGAAACCCAATAAGGTCGCGACCCATCCGGGCTCGCGGCGGCCGCGCCGGAAAAACACGGCGCCCGCGGCGATGAGAGCAAGGGCCACGCCCAGAACGAGTGGAATCGGGATCGTACGCATGCGGGGCGAGGATACCGGCGCTGCTTCGCGGTCAGCAGCGGGGCAAGCCGGCCGGGGTGTAGGACTATTGCCTCAGTCGATCTCGCCGACCAGCCGCACCATGCCGCGGGGGCCTTGTTCGCGGCGCGTTTCGAAGCCGAACGATTCGAGGCTGGATATCACCCGATCGGGAGTGAGCCGCAGTTTGCGGTAGCTGCTGACCTTGGTTTCCCAGGCATCGCCCTGGCGCTCGTGCAGGATGTCGTGCACCACGACATTGTCTTCTTCGTATTCGAGAAAGCAGGTGAGGATGCGACGCTCGTCGCTGCGTACGGGAATGAAGCGGCTTTCGTCGAGCAGCGGCTCGCTGTAGTCGCGAAACGAGAGTATGAAGCGGCCGCCGCGCGCCAGCGACTGGACGACTTCCTGCACCAGGAAATCGACGTGAGTGTGTTCGGGCAAATGCGTCAACGTGTCGCCCATGCAGAAGATGACGCTCGGCTTTTCGCTGACATGCGAACGGAACGACAACAGGTCGTCGTGCACGGTCTTGATCGCGAGGTCGCCGGCCAGCCGCGTGAGTTCGCCTAACAACACGGCCGAGCTGTCGACCGCCACCACCCGCGCACCCATACGTGCGAGCGGGATGGCATGCATGCCGAAGCCCGCGCCGAGGTCGACCGCCAGGGCTCCGGCCGGGAGTTCGAGCTGCAGATCCTCGAGTTCGGCTTTTCCGGCGGCGAGCGCCGCCTCGGCGCCCCCGGCCATCCAGGCGTACACCGGGGAGAGGACGCGTTCGTAATGCTCGGCGGCACTCGCCATGTGATCAGGGAGCGGCGGCGGGCGCTGGGGCCGCCTGCGCGCGGGAAATACCCAGCTTCTTCATGCGATGCCGCAGCGTGGCGGGCTTCATGCCTAACTTCAACGCAGCGCCGGAATTGCCTTCGATCACCCAGTGTGTGGCGTGCAGCACTCGCAGGATGTGTTCGCGTTGCACGTGGTGCAACCCGGTGATTTCAGTGTTTTCCAGGTCGATGCCCGGCGCGGACTGAAAGACGGGCATGCGGTGCATTCCGGTCGCCGCCGCGGCCATTTCACCGCGCTCGTCCGGTGCGAACAGCGCCAGCATCTCGGGAGGGATCTTGAGCATCGGCGAGGTGTTCAGCAGCAGCGCGCGTTCGACCAGGTTTTCCAGTTCGCGCACGTTGCCCGGCCAGGGATATCGCGTGAGGGCGGCGAGTGTGTCCGGGTCGATGCCGTCGACACGGCGGCCGGCGCGCGGCGCGTACTTCTGCGCGAAGAACTGCACCAGAGGCGGGATGTCGTCGGGGCGCGCGCGCAGGGGCGGCAGCTCGATGGGAAACACGTTGAGCCGGTAATAGAGGTCTTCGCGGAACTGCCCATCGTGAGTCAGGCGGCGCAGATCCCGATTCGTGGCGGCGACGATGCGGACATCGATGCGGCCGTCGGTGCCCTGGGCGGCGCGATCGGCTTCCTGGCGTTGCAAAGCGCGCAGTAGTTCGGCCTGCGAATCCAGGTTGAGCTCGCCGATTTCATCGAGGAAGATCGTGGCGCCATGGGCCAGCGCGAAGGTCGCATCGAGCGGCACGTCCTGGTCGCGCAACGCCGCGCAATCGAGCTTGATGAGCGCGCCGAGCTGCCTGCGGCTCGCGGCATGGATCGCGCGTGCGATGAGTTCCTTGCCCGTGCCGGATTCACCCACGATGAGGACGGTGGCCTCGGTGGGCGCCACGCGGCTGACATTTTCGAGCACCCGGGTGAGACCGGCACTGGCGCCGATGATCTCGTCGAAGTTGTGAACCGCCTGCAGCTCTCCGCGCAGGTAACGGTTCTGCGCGCGCAGATGCGCGAGCTCGCGTTCGGCCCGCTGCAGTTGCTGTTTCAGTGCGTCGTTTGCGTCGTCCCCTGGCATGATCTTGGGAACAGTCGTGGTGGTTGCGCCGAGTATAGGGGAGCGCATCGTCAACGCGCATCTCGTCATTCGCAATCATTCCGCCCATCGGGCGGACTACCGGTGGCGTCGTGTTTCAGCCCGGCTGCCGCTTCTCGAGTAGTTTGTCGAGCGAAAAGAGCCCGCCGCCACAGGTGACCAGCACCAGCAACATGTAGCCCCACAGGTAGTGCTGGCCCCGCGCCGCCTCGAAGCCTTCGCCGCCGAGCACGTGCCAGTAGGAAAATAGCGCCATCGCGTTCACGGCGAACAGACCCACCGCGCCGACCCGCGTGAACAATCCCAGCACTAACAACAGCGGGAAGAACAGTTCCCCGAAGGTGCCGGCGACCGCGGCGGCGGTGGGCGGCAGCAGGGGCACCTGGTATTCGTAGCGAAACAGCTCGACGGTCGAATCCCAGGCCATGAGTTTGATCCAGCCCGAATTGAGGAATTGCCAGCTGACCCAGAGGCGTGTGCCGAGCAACAGCGGCGAACGCAGGCGGTCGAGGGTGTGGGCGAGGCTCGAATGAAGGCTCACGGTTTTCGACAGCAGGTTCATCGAAGTCTCCAGGTTGACGGTCATAAGGCTGGAATCGGTCTTTTCGGCTGGCGGAGCACAACTTGTTTGTCAGGCGAGCATCGCTTTCCCGCCACAGGATTGGCTGGGGAAATGCCTTCCGGAACTCGCGCGCGCCGACCGTCGGACACCAGATCAATCAACCGGTTACGCGCTGGCGATGGTTGTTTGCCAAGGTACCCGGCGACAACGCTGTTCCCGTTGTGGGTTCGGCGCCAATCGCTTCTTACCAGACCGGGGCATGTTGCAAAAAATTGCGCCTGACGACCGCAACAATTTGGGGTAGTTTCGGCCGCTAAGCGGATTTTGGGAGAAGATCGCGATGCAACTGTCGCAAATGTGGCGTGAGCATCTGCAGGCGGGTTGTCCGCCCGAAATGCGCGGTCTCAGCATCGCGGGCACGGCAGCCCGTGAGCTCGACGCCGAGATCACAGCCTGTGTAAGCGCCTGCGTGACCCATACGCTCAGGATGGATCCCCGCATCGAGCGGCGGCTCCATGACATCGCCCACGCACTCGAGAATTTCCAGGATCAAGGCGCGCCGGAAGTCGCGGCC
The DNA here is from genome assembly GCA_039931065.1 of Pseudomonadota bacterium. Lineage (GTDB taxonomy): Bacteria > Pseudomonadota > Gammaproteobacteria > Steroidobacterales > Steroidobacteraceae > CADEED01. Next base: position 380,741 of record JBDTSP010000001.1, read on the forward strand.
TATTGCACTCGGCTGAACAAACTCGTGAGCGCGGTGCTGGTCAATGCCGGTCCGATGGCGGAAGCGGCTAACAACAACGACAAGCTCGAGTCCACCGGCGAGATGGTGCGTCCGAGGATGAAACGCAGGTAGGGGCAGCCCCCTTTTGCTAGGAAAAGGGGGCTGCCCCTATTTCGGTTCGAACTTCAGCGAAACGCCGTTCATGCAATAACGCTCGCCGGTCGGTGCCGGGCCGTCATTGAACACGTGACCGAGATGGCCACCGCAATTCCTGCAATGAACTTCCACGCGCGTCATGCCGTGGGTTGCATCGGTCGAGGTGGCGACCGCCCCGGCCAGCGGCTTCCAGAAGCTGGGCCAGCCCGAACCGCTTTCGTACTTGGTGCTCGATTCAAACAGCGGCTGTCCGCAGGCGGCGCAGTTGAAGATGCCGGTGCGTTTCTCGAAGTTGAGCGGGCTGCTGCCGGCGCGTTCGGTGCCATGTTCGCGCAGTACGCGAAACTGATCGGCGGATAATTCCTGCCGCCACTCCTGCGCGGACTTCTCGACGCCATACTTCTCTACCGCCATGTTGAATGCTCCTCGGGGCTTGAACCATCAGGACCGGCGATATGGGGACGATATTCCCTGGCCAAAAGAAAAGGGGACGGGCCTCGCGGCGCGTCCCCTTCCAGCAACAGAAACTCGGAATGTCCCCTTTAGAGGAGTGGCACCAGCAACAGTGCAACGATGTTGATGATCTTGATCAACGGGTTGATGGCGGGTCCCGCCGTGTCCTTGTACGGATCGCCGACGGTATCGCCGGTCACCGACGCCTTGTGCGCATCCGATCCCTTGCCGCCGAAGTTGCCTTCCTCGATGTACTTCTTGGCGTTGTCCCACGCGCCGCCACCCGTGCACATGGAAATGGCGACGAACAGGCCGGTGACAATGGTGCCGATCAGCAAGCCACCTAGCGCCTTGATACCAGCGCCCGGACCCATCAGCCAGTTCATGCCGAAGGCAATGACCACCGGGATGAGGATCGGCAGCAGCGAAGGAATGATCATCTCCTTGATCGCGGCCTTCGTGAGCAAGTCCACCGCGCGGCCGTATTCCGGCTTCGCCGTGCCTTCCATGATTCCCTTGATCTCGCGGAACTGTCGGCGCACCTCTTCGACCACCGCACCCGCGGCGCGGCCCACGGCCTCCATCGCCATGGCGCCGAATAGATAGGGCACCATGCCGCCGATGAACAGACCGATGATGACCGCCGGATCCGACAACGAGAACGACACCATCTCGCGGCCCGTGGCCAGCAGGTGTGTTTCGAGGTTGTGGGTGTAATCGGCGAACAGCACCAGCGCGGCCAGACCTGCCGAGCCGATGGCGTAACCCTTGGTCACGGCCTTGGTCGTGTTGCCGACCGCATCGAGCGGATCGGTGATGTCGCGAATCTTCTTGTCGAGACCCGCCATTTCGGCGATACCGCCGGCGTTGTCCGTGATCGGGCCGTAGGCGTCGAGCGCCACGACCATGCCGGTCAGCGACAACATGGACGTCGCGGCGATCGCGATGCCGTACAGGCCGTGGCCCGCGCCGCTCGCTTCACCCAGCTGGTACGCGCCGAAGATCGCGAAGCAGATCGCGATGACCGGCAGCGCGGTCGACTTCATCGACACGCCGAGGCCGGCAATGATGTTGGTTGCATGACCCGTCTGCGAAGCCGCGGCCACCTTGCGCACCGGCGAATATTCGGTCGCGGTGTAATACTCCGTGATCACGATCATCGCCGCCGTCAGCGCGAGGCCGATCAGCGTGCAATAAAACATGTTCATCTGCAGATTCGGCGTTGCGTCCGTATTGGCCATCAGCTTTTCGGTGATGAACCAGAACGCGGCCGCGGAGATGAGGCCCGAGACGATTACGCCCTTGTACAGCGCGTTCATGATCTTGCCGCCATCCGACGTTTTCACGAAGAACGTGCCGACGATGGAGGAGACGATCGACGCGGCGCCGAGCGCCAGCGGGTAGAGCACGGCGTTTTCGCCGAGGCCCGACATCACGAGACCACCTAACAACATCGTGGCGACCAGCGTCACGGCGTAGGTTTCGAACAGGTCCGCCGCCATGCCGGCGCAGTCGCCCACGTTGTCACCGACGTTGTCGGCGATGACCGCCGGGTTGCGCGGGTCGTCTTCGGGGATGCCCGCTTCGACCTTGCCCACGAGGTCGGCGCCGACATCGGCGCCCTTGGTGAAGATGCCGCCGCCGAGGCGCGCGAAGATCGAGATGAGCGAGCCACCGAAGGCCAGGCCTACCAGCGCATGTAACGCGGCGTCGGAGCCGATTCTCGGCTCGAGGAAAGCGTAGTAGCCGGCCACTCCTAACAACCCGAGACCGACCACCAGCATGCCGGTGATGGCGCCGCCCTTGAAGGCGACCTGCAGCGCGGCGTTGAGACCGTTATTGGCCGCCTGCGCCGTGCGCACGTTGGCGCGCACCGAGATGTTCATGCCGATATAGCCCGCGAGCCCCGAAAGGATCGCGCCGATCGCGAACCCGCCGGCCGAGTACCAGCCGAGCGGCGTCAGACCGATGATCGCGAACAACACGACGCCGACGATGGCGATGGTGGTGTACTGACGGTTGAGATACGCCTTGGCGCCGGCCTGAATGGCTGCGGCGATTTCCTGCATGCGGGCATTGCCAGCGGGCAGTTTGAGGATTGCCATCATCGAGAACACGCCGTACAGAACGGCGATGACACCGGCGCCAATCGCCAGCCACAGCCACGTCGTGGCAACCATGCGGGACTCCTTAAGAAATCAAATACTTAGTTGTTTTAAGAGAGCGCCACCCAACGCGGCTACCCCGAGAGGGCGCGCACTATAACAACGAGTGACCGGGCGGCCAACCTCGGGACAACGATGACAACGGGGGACAGCGCTACCGGTCGCATCGCGCTGCGCCTAATGGCGAGTTGCGGGGCGCAGACGTCTGTTTTTGAACAGATTCCGGACCGATACTCACCTTCCTCACGTGCCACGAGAGCGGCGTCATGAAGACCTTGTTCATCCTTCTGCTGAGTAGCCTCATCGACGTCGCGCTGGCCAGCGGCGAGATCCAGATCGTCAGGGATGGAGCGGCGGTCCAGGCGGTTCCGGGCAAAGCCTTCGAGGCCCACGTAGTTAGGCTGCTCGAATCCTGCGAGGCGCAACCCTCGCGCTGCACGCGTCCCGCGGTAGGGGCCGGTGATCAGATACACGCCTGCGCGATGTACGCCCCAAAGGCATGGCTCTCCGTCGTGACGGACCCGGCACTCAACCTCGCAGGTGTCCAGCCGTACTCGAACCTGGCGGTTCTATACCGTCACTGAACGCGGCGCGCGCCGCCGGTTTCGTCAGCGCTTGCCCGTCTCACGGAGTGAATGGGGTATTGAGCTTCTTCTTCACCGCGACACCCTTGATCTGCACGTAGTCGGGCAGGCCGTTCTTGTACGGCGGGTAGTCTTCGCCCTCGATCAGGGGCTGAAGATAGGCGCGGCACTTCTCCGTGATACCGAACCCGTCCGCCGTGATGAAGTCGCGCGGCACCATCTTCTCCACGTTCGCCACCGCTGACAGCGGCACGTGACCGACGACCCACTTATACGGTTTGGATTTCTTGCGGATGATGACCGGCATGACGGCATCGTGGCCGCTGGTCGCCAATTCCACCGCCGCCTTGCCCATCGCATACGCCTGCTGGACGTCGACCTTCGAGGCGATGTGGCGCGAGGCGCGCTGTAGATAGTCGGCGACGGCCCAGTGATATTTGTAGCCGTGCGCTTCGCGTACCATGTTCGCGACGACCGGGCCCACGCCCCCGAGCTGCGTGTGGCCGAAGGAATCCTTCGTGCCGGCGTCGGCGAGGAACTTGCCGTCCGCGTAGTGCGCGCCTTCCGACACCACGATGACGCAGTAGCCGAAATCGGTGACGCACTGTTTGACCTTCGCGAGGAAGGCTTCCTTCTCGAACGCGATTTCCGGGAACAGGATGATGTGCGGTGGTTGGCCCGGACCGTTTCCTGCCAATCCACCGGCGGCGGCGATCCAGCCGGCGTGGCGGCCCATGACTTCCATCACGAATACCTTGGTCGAAGTCTTGGCCATGGAGACCACGTCGAGCGCCGCTTCACGCGTCGAAATCGCGACGTACTTCGCGACCGAGCCGAAGCCCGGGCAGCAGTCGGTGAGCGGCAGGTCGTTGTCGACGGTCTTGGGCACGCCGACGCAGATGACCTTGTGACCGAGCTGATCGCCGACCTGGGACACCTTGTTAGCGGTGTCCATCGAATCGTTGCCGCCGTTGTAGAAGAAATAGCCGATGTTGTGCGCCTTGAAGACCGCGATGAGGCGTTCGTACTTGGCGCGATCCTGCTCGAAGCTCTTGAGCTTGTAGCGCGCGGAGCCGAAGGCGCCGGCGGGCGTGTAGCGCAGCCCCTTGATCGTGGCGCGCGATTCCTTGCTGCAGTCGATGAGATCTTCGGTGAGCGCACCGACGATGCCGTGGCGGCCGGCGTAGACCTTGGCGATTTTCTTCGACTTCATCGCCGCCTCGATGACGCCCGCGGCCGAGGCGTTGATGACCGCGGTGACACCGCCCGATTGAGCATAAAACGCGTTCATGGGCTTATGTTTCTTGGCGGCAGGGCGTTTCATCGGTTTCTCTCGTGTGTCTCGTGGAATGTCTCGGCAGCGTTTGCCGAACGTGAGTGGTTTGGGTACTGTGACGCCCCTTCTAGGGGGCAGGTCGTAGGATCAAGAATTTAGCATGCGCATCGTATTCATGGGCGCGCCCGGATCGGGCAAGGGCACTCAAGCCCAGCGTCTCGTAAAGCATTTTGGAATCCCGCAGATCTCGACCGGAGACATCCTGCGCAAGCATCTTTCCGAGGGCACGCCGCTCGGAATGCGCGCCAAGGAAATCATGGCCGCGGGCGGCTACGTCGACGACGAAACCATGCTCGCGATCATCCGCGCGCGGTTGGCGGAAGCGGATGCGCAGATGGGGTTCATCCTCGACGGATTCCCGCGCACGGTGGCGCAGGCCGATGGCCTGGGGAAACTGCTGTCCGATCTCGGCACGCCGCTCGACGCGGTGGTGCTGTTCGAAGTCGACAACGACCAGTTGATCAAGCGCCTTTCGGGCCGCCGCGTCTGCGAGCTGTGCAAGAACGTGTTCAACGTGCACACCGCGCCGCCGTCGGTTCCGCCGGAATGTGTTCCGGGCCGGAGCGTTCACCAAGTCGTGCAGCGCCCGGACGACGCTGAAGACACGGTGCGTGAACGTCTGCGTGTATACGAAGAAAAGACGCGCAAGCCGGTGTCGGGCTTCTATTCATACACCGGGCTGGTGCGTACGGTGGACGCCGAGGGCGACATCGACGTGGTTACCAAGCGTCTGCTCGACACGCTCAGCGCCGGTGGCGGCACGCTTGTTTCGAAACGCGCCCCGAAGAAGCGTCCGGCCAAGCGCCGCGTCGCGCCCAAATCAAAACCAAAAGCTCGCGCCCGCAAGGTCGTTCGCAAGAAGGCGGCCCGCAAGGCCGTGAAGGCGAAAGCGGCGCGCCGTCCGGCGGCGCGCAAGCGTGTTGCGGTTCGCAAGGCCGCGCGCAAGGCGCGTCCGACCCGGCGCGCCTCAAAGCGCCGCTAACAACTTCTCGCCGACGATCTCTTTGCGCCAGCCGCGCAACAGGCTGACGTCGCGTTTGCCCGCCACGAGTTTTTCCAGCTCGCGCCGCGTGGCCAGGACTTCGGCGCTGATCTCCAGGCCCTTCGCGATTTCCGCCGACACGTCGGCCAGCCGCTTCACCATCGCCAGCAACGCCGGATCGGGGCGTTCGCGCCGCGGCAGTGGCGGCGGCGGATCGGGGATGGCGGCGTCGTGCACCAGCGCGAGCAGTTCGTCGCCGCATTTGCGGACCACCGATTCCTGCATTTCCGGCAATGCCGCCAACGCCTGGGCGTCGCGCGGCAACCGCACGAGGATTTCACGCAGGCAGGCGTCGTCGATGATCCAGCCGCGCGGACGATTGCGATCGATCGCGCGCCGCTCGCGCCACGCGGCAAGGCTCTGCGCCAGGCGCTGCCGATCGGGGTCGAGCGACGGCAAACCCTTCACCTTGCGCCACGCCTCCTCGGGGTCGACGCTCAACGCATCGGCATTGGCGAGTGCCGCGAGGTCTTCCTCGAGCCATGCGATGCGGCCCTGGGCGGTGAGAGTGTCTAACAAACTGGTGCGCAGGGCTGCGAGGTGCCGCACGTCGTCGAGCGCGTATTCCTGTTCCGCGGCGCTCAAGGGGCGGCGCGCCCAGTCGGCCCGGGTGTGCGCCTTCGACAATTCGACGCCGAGCAGCCGGCGCGTGAGTTCGGCGTAACCGATCTGGGCCGGGTGACCGGCGAGCGCCGCCGCGATTTGCGTGTCGAACACGGGCTGCAACAGTCCGACTGCGGGCAACATGACCTCGAGATCCTGCCGCGCCGCATGCATCACCTTGACGCTGCCGGGCGAGGTGAGCAGGGGCGCCAGCGGGCTCAGGTCGGCACCCCGTTGGGCGAGAACCAGGGGATCGATGCACACCGCGTTGGCGCCGTGCGCGATCTGCACCAGGCACAATTCGGCCCGGTAGGTTTTCTCGCGCATGAATTCAGTGTCGAGCGCGAGCACCGGCGCCTGCGCGGCGCTGGCAACGAATGCTGTCAGCGCATCGGCCGAGTCGATCATCAAGGGCGACGTTCTCCGGGTGACGTGTACAATCCCGCCCGCATTATGCTTGCGAATCTGCGCGCATTGTTCGGCGTCGTCGTCGACATCGTCTTCCTGCGGCGCGGCCCGGAAAACATGCCGGCGTCCAACACCCTGCTCGGCATCGTCGTCGTGGTTTACGTCGCGCTCTACGCGCTTGCCTACAACGCTTTCATCCTGCCGGCGGCACCGGCGACGCCGCGCTCCTGGGCGCTGCAGATCGTTTGCGCCGCGCTGCTCGAACTGGCCTGGTTCCGGATCGCATTCCAGCTCGCCGGCAAACCGGAAAGATTCACGCAAACGGCGACCGCGATATTCGCGACCAGCACTTTGTTCATCCCGGCGCTCGCGATGGTCGGCTCGCTGATGCCGTACATGGCGAAAGGCGCGACCTCGCAACCCCCTGCGATGACGAGTTTCCTGACCGCGTTCATCGGGATCTGGATGGTCGTGATCCTGATCCGCATCGTGCGCGCGGCGTTCGAATGGACCTGGCCGCGGTCGATCCTGTTCGTGCTCGCCGCGAACTTCGTGCCGATGATCATCCTGTCGCTGGTCTTCGGCGATTCCCAGAAACCCGTCTAGCAGCGTAAATTCCAGCATGCACGTTCACATTCTCGGCATCTGCGGCACGTTCATGGGCGGCATCGCTGCCATAGCGAAAGCGGCGGGCCACAAGGTCACGGGCTCCGACAAGAACGTCTATCCACCCATGAGCACGCAGCTCACGGCGCTCGGCATCGAGCTCACGCAGGGCTTCGAGGCCACGCAACTCACACCACGGCCCGACGTCGTGGTGGTCGGCAATGTCATGACGCGCGGCATGCCGGTGATCGAGACGCTGCTCGAATCGGACATTCCCTACACCTCGGGGCCGGAGTGGCTGGCGCGGGAGGTGTTGCGCGACGTCCACGTGCTCGGCGTGTCCGGCACACACGGCAAGACCACGACTTCGAGCATGCTGGCGTGGATCCTCGAATACGCGGGCCTCGAGCCGGGGTTTCTGATCGGCGGAGTGCCGGGAAATTTTTCGGTCAGCGCGCGGCTCGGGGGAAAGAAATTCTTCGTCATCGAGGCCGATGAATACGACACGGCGTTTTTCGACAAGCGCGCGAAGTTCGTGCACTACCGCTCGCGCACGCTGGTCCTCAACAATCTTGAATTCGATCACGCCGACATCTACGACAACCTGGGCGCGATCCAGAAACAGTTTCATCACCTGGTGCGCACCGTGCCCGGCTCGGGCCGGATTCTCTGGAATGCGCGCGACCCGAACCTCAAGGCCGTGCTCTACATGGGATCCTGGACGCCGCTCGAGGGATTCGCGAGCGGCGCCGAAGGCGATGCACTCTGGACGCTCAAACTACCCGCGTCCAGCGACGGGGGCGGCGACTATTCCACTTTCGAAGTTTGCGAATCGGGCCGGGCGCTCGGCACCGTACGCTGGAACCTGTTAGGTGCCCATAACGCCGAGAACGCGCTGGCGGCCATCGGCGCCGCCCGCAACGCCGGCGTGAGCGTCGAACGCGCCATCGCGGCGCTCGGGGAATTCAAGGGCGTCAAGCGCCGCATGGAACTGCGTGGCGAAGTGAATGGCGTCGCCGTGTACGACGACTTCGCGCATCACCCGACCGCCATCGCCTCGACGATCGACGGATTGCGCCGCAAGGTCGGCACCAAACGCATCATCGCGGTGCTCGAGCCGCGTTCGGCCACCATGCGCATGGGTGTGCATCGCGACACGCTCGCGCCGTCGCTGGCCGGGGCCGACTCGGTGTGGATGTTTGCGCCACCCGACCTCGGCTGGGATGCGGGTGCGGTGGTCGCCACGCTCGGGCCGAAAGGAAAGGTGGCCCGCTCGCTCGATGAATTGCTCGCGGGGCTGGCAGGTAGCGTCGCGGCGGGCGACCAGGTACTGATCATGAGCAACGGCGGCTTTGGCGGCCTGCACGGCAAACTACTCGAGGCGCTGGCCCGGAGGCCGTAGAACGTGACGGCGGAAAACAGCGTCATTGCCCTGTTTCCGCTGCACGCCGTGTTGTTCCCCGGCGGGCCGCTGCCGCTGCGCATCTTCGAAACCCGCTACACCGACATGGTGCGCCGCTGCATGCGCACGGGTGAACCGTTCGGTGTGTTGTTGATCCAGGAAGGCGAGGAGGCGGGCGAGGTGGCGACCACGGCGACGGTTGGTTGCACCGCACGCATCGCGGATTTCCACACCTTGCACGATGGATTGCTAGGCATCGCGTGCGTGGGCGAGCGCAAGTTTCGCGTACAGCGCCTGTGGCGGGCCGCGGATGGTCTCAACATGGGTGAGGTGCAGTGGGTGCCGGCAGAGCCCGAGTTGCCGCTGCCCCCGGAATACGCCCGGCTGTCGTCGGCAGTGCGGCGCGCGCTGGCCGAACTGGCCGAGCACTATCAACACGTCGAGAAGCGGTTCGATGACGCGGCCTGGGTGAGTGCGCGGTTGACGGAACTCCTGCCGATCGAGATCAACGACAAGCAGGCGTTGCTCGAGATGGAAGACCCGATCGCACGACTCGCCGCGTTGATGGCGGTGGTCCCCGACGAAAGCAGTACCGGGTAGGGACTAATCCCCGCCAGGCACAGCCAGGCGCGGAATGAACGGCGCCTGCGCGCTGTACCAGCGGTGCAGCGCGAATCCGAGCGCGACGATCCAGGCGAGCACCAGCCAGCCGATGAATCCGTCGAAGTCGCTCAGCAGCCAGGTCGCAGGTCCGGTCGGGCGGCGTTCGGACGTCTCGCGCACCACGTAGATCACCGCGACCCAGCCGGCGTGCAGTCCGATCGATGCGGCGATATTGCCGGTGAGCGCACGCACCATACCGAGCAACACGCCGACCGCGGCCAGGCAGGCGAATGCGTCGACGAAGGCGAGCGGATGCGCCCATTCCGATAGCGCACGCTCGAGCATGACGAGGCCGCTGCTCGAATTCACCTCGGCCGGCGCGATGCGCGCGCGGCCGATGAAATGCGTCGCGGCGTATACCAGCGACGTCAGCACGATGGCGACCTTCGCGCCCGATTCGCGCGTGATCGCCGATTGCATGGCGCCGCGCAGGAAGGTCTCCTCGATGAACGCCACGGTGAGCCCGGTGATGAGGCCGCTCATCGCCAGCCGGAACCAGTGGTAGGCATCAAGCGGAGCGCCGACCGGCTGACGCAGGTCGAACGCGATCATCGTGGCGAGCGCCGGCATCATCATGACGATGCCGAGTACCACGGCCTTGGAGAGCTGCGCGATGAAGGCCCGGAACGGAAGCCCATATCCCATGCTCTGGCGATCCGCGACCTGCAGGCGCCTCGCGATCAAGATGAAGCCGGCCACCAGCAGCAACATCCCGATGCGGCTCGCGACGCGATGGAACTTGAGGTCGAAATGCGGTGCGAGCAGCACCCAGGCCGGATAGGCCAGGAACGCCATCCCCGCCAGCCCCAGCGCGATGAGGCCGATGAAAATCGCGAAGCTGCGCATCGGGCGGGTTTAGCGGGGGGTCGCGGGCAGCGGCAGGGGCTTGTGACCGTCGCGTGTGAGCAGTTCGAGCAGGCCGTCGCTGCCCACGAAGTGCAGTGTCCCCACCAGCACCAGGTAATCCTGGTCATCGTCGAGCAACGCCTCGATCTGCGGCAGCCACTTGCGGTTGCGCTTGCCTAACAACTCGTCGTAAAGCGCCGGCGCCTGCGCGCGTTCCTTCACGAATTCCTTTTCCAGGCCGTGCATGTCGCCGCTGCGCCAGGCGGACACCAGCCTTCCCAGGTCTTCGGACATCTGCGGCACGTCATTGGCCGAATCGACCAGGAACTTGCTCTGCTCCTCGAGGCTGCGCGAATCGAAGATGCTCAGCTGGTCGATCACGGTTTCGAGACCGTCGATGCGCTTGCCGTCGGCCTTGGCACGTTCCGTGAGCTGCATGTCGATGCCGAGCTGCGGGTCGAAACCGGACTTCACCAGCGCGAACTGCGTGAGCACCATGGCCGCAGCCCAGGGCTCGAGCCGTGCGATCACCAGTTCAGGCAGGTCGAGCGATGCGGCGAGTCTGGCGACGGTCGCGTAACGGTCCGCGCCCATCACGCCTTTCAGATCCTGGTCGGCCGGCAAGGTGCCATTCGAGGTGACGTACTGCACCGCCTCGAGCGGATTCAGGTCGTCGAGATCGACTTCCATCACGATGACTTGCGAGGCGGCGTAGGCGCGCTCGAGTTGCGGCGACAGTTCGGCGTGTTCCCGGGGTAACGCGTGCACCGAGCCTGCGAGGTAGACGGTATTGCGCGCACCCTTGATCGACCACACCGCGGTTTCACCGCGCGCTTGCGCAAGGCCAGCGCAGGAGGCGAACAAAAGCAGGCCGGCGAGGCCGCGTGCGAGGCCTCGCTTCAGCGGTTCAGGGGAAATCATGCCGCGGATTCTGCGGCAGTGAGGAAATGCACGCCAGTATCGATGGCGCCGTTGGAGTGCAGGGTCAGCAGGCGATACGCGGGCGGCTGATTGTCGATCACGAATTGATCGGAGCGCGGCTGGAACTGGGCGCAGGTGGAAGGTGTTGCCAGCAGGCGCACGCCGCGGCGAATGCCTTCGAAGTTCTGATGCACGTGGCCCCACACCACCGCCTTGACCTGCGGATGGCTGTCGATCACGGACCAGAACTCGTTGGCGTTCGAGAGGCCGACGTTGTCGAGCCAGCGGCTGTGCATCGCGACCGGGTGATGATGCAGGCAGACCATGGCGTGGCGCTGGCGCGCGCGGCCGAGATCTTCGTCGAGTTTGGTGAGCATTTCGACGCTCAGACTGCCGCCGGCCTGGTTGGCCACGACGCTGTCGAGCAACACGATTCGCCAGGCGCCTATATCGGCCGGGCCGTCGAGCTCGAACGGCCGGCCCGCGAGCGCCGCGCGCATCTGCGGAACGAAGTCATGATTGCCGGGGATGCAAAGTACCGGTTTGCCGAGGCGCGCGAACAGACGGCGGAAGTGTTCGTAGCCACCCGCATCGTCCTGCACCAGATCGCCGGTCACCAGGACGGCGTCACAAATGGCAAGATGGCCCGACGCATCCGACAAGGATCGCTCGAGCGTTTCGTACGGATTGACGCCGCGCAGGGTCGCGGCGGTGTCACCGAACAGGTGTGGGTCCGTGAACTGGATGACTCTTATCGCGATCATTCATTCGAACTCTACAAACATGGCGGGAGTGCGCCGGTGATGTACGTCACGTCACGGTTCATGGCTCTGCAACGTGGTGAACCAGGTCGCAAACTACCGGGAAAAAAATGTGAAGCAGAGTCTGTATATAGCGACTTTCCGAGGGGGCATTTCGGGGTCACGAACATTGGTAAATCGGACATGAAATATTGGACCAGTTATGAACGCTTGCGTGCCCGCTGCAGGGGATTAAAGTGTCGGCCGACATGAAGAGACCGGGCAAGAGTGATCCGAGCCGGCCGCGGGAAGACGGCTACGACTACAAGCGCGAGTTCTATCGCAGCTCGCAGGTCGCGGAAGACTACGATTTTCACCGCTTCAGCAGCCCGGAACGCCAGAAGCGTAATGCACGCAAATGGGCTGCGATTCGCGCCGCACTGCGAGAAGCGACCGGCGTGCGCACCATCCTCGATCTGCCCTGCGGCACGGGCCGCTTCACCGGCGGGCTCGCGCGCGAAGGGTTCGAGATAGTTGGTAGCGATATCTCTCTCGAGATGCTGCAAAAGGCCGCCGCCGTCACGGCGCAGGCCGCGCTGCCGACGGTGCGCGGTTACGTGCAGGCCAATGCCGAGGCGCTGCCGCTGCGCAATGACTCGCTCGATTGCGTGGTAAGCATCCGTTTCATGATGCACGTGGACCCTGAAACGCGAGTGCGGATGCTGCGTGAGTTTGGCCGTGTCTCGCGACGCTGGGTCATCGTCGACTATCGGCACTGCTACACCTTCCGTTATGTGCTCACGCACACTTTCGGCCGGCTTGGCTTCGGCCGCACGCCGCTGTCGCGTGTTTCGCGCAAGGAACTCGACCAGGAGTTTGCCGCCGCGGGTTTCGCGATCCGCAAGGTCATCCGCGTATCGACCCCGCTGCTGTCGGACAAATGGATCGTGCTGGCCGAACGCGCCTGATCAGCGCGGCAGCGGGCAACGTTGCCTGACGATGACATGTCCTGTGGGACAAAGTTGCCGCCCCCCGCCAAGAGTTTTCCGGTGTTTTAGGTTGCCCCCGGGCTCCCCCGTGTCGGACAATGCGCGCCCTTTATGGACACCCCAGCCACAACCCCCAGCCGCCGTACGCTCGCCAACGCGATTCGTGCGCTCTCCATGGATGCCGTGCAGGCCGCGAATTCGGGACATCCCGGCGCGCCAATGGGTATGGCCGACATCGCGGAGGTGCTCTGGCATGACGTGCTCAAGCACAACCCCGCAAACCCGGGGTGGTGGAATCGCGACCGCTTCGTCCTGTCGAACGGCCACGCCTCGATGCTGCTGTATTCGCTGCTGCATCTGAGCGGCTATCCGCTGACGATCGACGACATCAAGAAATTCCGTCAGCTGGGCTCGCACACCGCGGGTCATCCCGAGCGCGACCTGCGCCTGGGGATCGAGACCACCACCGGCCCGCTCGGTCAGGGCCTCGGCAACGCGGTTGGCATGGCGCTGGCCGAAAAGTTGTTAGCCACGCAGTACAACAAGGAAGGTCTGGCGATCGTCGATCACCACACCTACTGCTTCGTCGGCGACGGCTGCCTCATGGAAGGCATCTCGCACGAAGTGGCTTCGCTCGCCGGCACGCTCAAGCTCGGCAAGCTCGTGGTGTTCTACGACGACAACGGCATCTCGATCGACGGCAAGGTCGCCGGTTGGTTCACCGACGACACGCCGAAGCGTTTCGAAGCCTACGGCTGGCACGTTGTCAGGAACGTGGACGGCCAGGATTCCGACGCGATCGCCGCGGCCATCAAGCGGGCGCGCAATCGCAAGGATCAGCCGTCGCTCATCTGCTGCAAGACCACCATCGGCTGGGGCGCGCCTAACAAGCAGGGCACCAAGTCCGCGCACGGCGAAGCGTTGGGCCCGGATGAAGTCGCGCTGGCTCGCAAGACGCTCGGCTGGGATTCCCCGCCGTTCGTGATTCCCGAAGACATCGCCCGCGCCTGGGACCACAAGGAAGCGGGCGCGGCGGCCGAAAAGAAATGGCTGCGTGTCTGGCGCCGTTACAAGCGCGAACATGCGAACGAAGCCGCGCAGTTCGAACGCCGCATGAAGGGTGATCTGCCGGCCGACTGGGCCGACGTCGTGCAGTCAGCCATGTCCGCGGCTGCGGCCGTCACCGGCTCGCAGGCGACGCGTGCTTCCTCGCAGGTCGCGCTCAACGTGCTCGGACCCAAGATGCCGGAGATGTTGGGCGGTTCGGCCGATCTCACCGGTTCGGTCAACACGAAGCGCAAGGATTCGATCGATCTCACGGCCGAAAATTTCCACGGCAACTACGCCTATTACGGCGTGCGCGAATTCGGCATGACCGCGATCATGAACGGGCTCACCGTGCACGGCGGCTTCCGCCCGTACGGCGGCACGTTCCTGGTGTTCTCCGACTACGCGCGTAATGCGGTGCGCGTCGCGGCGTTGATGCACGCGCCGGTCACGCTGGTTTACACGCATGATTCGATCGGCCTCGGCGAAGACGGTCCGACCCATCAGCCGGTCGAGCATCTGGCGTCGCTGCGCGCGATGCCGAATCTGCATATCTGGCGCCCATGTGACGCGGTGGAATCGGCGGCCTCGTGGATCGCGGCGCTCGAACGCAAGAACGGTCCGACGGCGCTCATCTTCACGCGCCAGGGTCTGGCCCAGCAGCCGCGCACGCCCGAACAACTGGTCGCGCTGCGCAAGGGCGGCTACGTGCTCATCGACTCCAACGGTCCGCCCGAAGCCATCGTCATCGCGACCGGCTCCGAAGTCGGTATCGCCGCCGAGGCGGTCAAGGAACTGCAGGCCGCGGGCAAACGCGTACGCCTGGTGTCCATGCCGTGCTGCGAAGCCTTCGATGCGCAGCCTGCGCCTTATCGCGAGAGCGTGTTGCCGGCGTCGGTCACGCGCCGCCTCGCGGTCGAAGCGGGTGTCACGCAGTCCTGGTGGCGGTATGTCGGCAGCGCCGGACGTGTCATGGGCATCGAGACTTTCGGCGCCTCTGGCAAGGGGCCGGACCTGTTCAAACATTTCGGGCTAACTACGCCGGACATCAAGGCGCAGCTCGAACAACTCATTGCCTGATTTCGATTTTTTACGATTACTGAACGAGAGGAACGGGACAGATGGCCATTAAAGTAGGTATCAACGGTTACGGACGCATCGGCCGCAACATCCTGCGCGCGCTCTACGAAGCGAAGCGCAACAACGAAATCCAGATCGTCGCGGTCAACGACTTGGGCGACGCGCAGACCAACGCGCACCTCACGCAGTACGACACTGCGCACGGCAAATTTCCCGGCACGGTCAGCGTCGAAGGTGATGCCATCGTCGTGAACGGCGACAAGATCAAGGTGTTTGCGCAGCGCGACCCCGCCAAGATCGACTGGGCGTCGGTCGGCGCGGAATACGTGTTTGAAAGCACCGGTTTCTTCACCACCAAAGCGGACGCCGGCAAACATCTCGCCGGGGGCGCGAAGAAGGTCGTGATCTCGGCCCCGGGTGGCAAGGACGTGGACGCGACGGTCGTCTACGGCGTGAACCACAACGTGTTGAAGAGCTCCATGAGCGTGATCTCCAACGCGTCCTGCACGACGAACTGCCTCGCGCCGCTCGCCAAGGTGCTGAACGACAAGATCGGCATCGTCAGCGGTTTGATGACGACGATCCACGCGTACACGAACGACCAACGCCTGACGGACGTCTATCACGAGGACATCCGCCGTGCTCGTTCCGCCACGATGTCGATGATCCCGGCGAAGACGGGCGCCGCCGCGGCCGTCGGCCTCGTGCTGCCGGAACTCAAGGGCAAGCTCGACGGCTTCGCCATTCGCATCCCGACCATCAACGTGTCGCTGGTCGACCTGACGTTCGTGGCCAAGCGCGCGACGACGGTCGAAGAAATCAACAAACTGGTCAAGGAAGCCGCGGACGGCGCCATGAAGGGCGTGCTCGCGTTCACCGACAAGCAACTCGTCTCGATCGACTACAACCACGATCCGGCCTCGTCGACCTACGACTCCACGCTCACGCGTGTCACCGAAGGCACGCTGGTCAAGGTGTGCTCCTGGTACGACAACGAGTGGGGCTTCTCGAACCGCATGCTGGACACGACGATCGCCTGGTCGAAAGCCTCCTGAGGCTTTAGCCCATGAAAGTGCTGCGTATGGCGGACCAGGACCTCGCTGGCAAGCGGGTCCTGATTCGTGAAGATCTGAACGTGCCCATCGAAGGCGGCAAGGTCACCAGCGACGCGCGCATCCGCGCGGCGCTGCCGACCATCAAGCTTGCGCTCGAGAAGGGAGCGAAGGTGTTCATCGCCTCGCATCTCGGCCGTCCGGAAGAAGGTGTGTACGCGGAAGAATTTTCGCTGGCGCCGGTGGCCGCGCGGTTGTCGGACTTGTTAGGCATGCCGGTTCCCCTCAAGAAGGACTGGTTGAGCGGCGTCGACTGCCCGGCGGGCACCGCGGTGCTACTCGAGAACGTGCGCTTCAACAAGGGCGAGAAGAAGGACAAGGAAGATCTCGCGAAGCAGATGGCCTCGCTGTGCGACGTGTTCGTCATGGACGCGTTCGGCACGGCGCATCGCGCCGAGGCGTCCACTCACGGCGTTGGCAAGTTCGCGAAGATCGCCTGCGCTGGCCCGTTGCTGGTGGGCGAGCTCGAAGCGTTGGAACGGGCGCTGGCGAAGCCGGCGCGCCCGCTGGTGGCGATTGTTGCTGGCTCGAAAGTGTCGACCAAACTGACGGTGCTCGAATCCTTGCTGGCCAAGGTCGACAAGCTGATCGTCGGCGGTGGCATCGCGAACACCTTCCTCGCGGCCACCGGCATCAACGTGGGCAAGTCGTTGCACGAAGCCGAGATGCTCGACATGGCGCGCAAGCTGCTCGATCAGGCTCGCGCGCGTGGCGCCGAGATTCCCTTGCCGACCGATGTGGTCGTCGCGAAGGAATTCGCCGCCACGGCGCACGCCGACGTGCGCACCATCCACGATGTGCGTCCAGATGAATTGATCCTGGATATCGGCCCGGATACGGCCGAACGTCTGGGTGCAATCCTGCAGACCGCCGGCACGATCATCTGGAACGGCCCGGTCGGGGTCTTCGAGTGGGATCAGTTCGGCGAAGGCACCAAGACCATCGCTCAAGCCATTGCCAGGAGCCCGGCGTTTTCACTGGCCGGTGGCGGCGATACGTTGGCGGCGATCGAGAAATACGGCGTCGAAGACGGAATCTCTTACATCAGCACCGGTGGCGGCGCGTTCCTCGAGTTCGTCGAGGGGAAGACGTTGCCCGCGGTGGCCATGCTCGAGTCCCGCGCCAACGGTAGTTAGTGGGGACATTCCCCGTTTGCTAGGAAACGAGGAATGCCCCCATTATTTCATCGGGGAGTAGTCAGTCGCGTCCATGAACACGGACTCCACTTTCTCTACGATCTTTCCGCCATCGGCTTCCGACGCGGCGGCGATCTTCTTCCATTCGGGATCCGCGCTGAACGCCGCCCAGTTCGCTTTCGCCGCCTCGCGGCTCGCATGCGAGATCACATAAATCAGCGTGGTCTCTTTGGCCGGGCTGTCCTGCGGTGTCCAGTACGCGACATTGGTCATGCCGTGTTTCTCGAACACCTTCATGGTGTGTTCACGAAACCGCTTGTGCAGGGCATCGAGCCGGCCCGGGAACGTGTGGTAAGTGCGTAATTCGTAGACGCGGCCCGCTACCGGCGCGTCCGCTGCGTGCACCCACTGCAGGCTTGCACCCAGAACGAGCCCGACAGAAAGAATCAGCCAGGATTGCTTCAACATCGTCATCCCCTTCCATTTGTAATTACGTCTTGGATTATGCGCCGGGGCGCCGATTCGCATGGCAGAATGCGCCGCCATGCCAATACCCCAGTTGCACTCCAGAACCAAGATCGTCGCCACGCTGGGTCCGTCCACGGACTCCATCGAAGTACTCACCGACATGGTCCGCGCTGGACTCGATGTCGCACGCGTCAATTTTTCCCACGGCAAACATGAAGAGCACGGACGTCGTATCGACCTCGTGCACGAAGCCGCGCGCCGCGCTGGCCGCTATGTGGGCATCCTCGCCGATCTGGGCGGCCCCAAGATCCGCATCGAAAGTTTCACCAACAAGAAGGTCGACCTCAAGGACGGCCAGGCGTTCGCGCTCGACACCGCGCACGACATCAACGCCGGCAATGAAGAAGTCGTCGGCTGCGCATACAAGGATCTGCCGAAGGACGTGAAGTCCGGCAACATCCTGTTGCTGAACGACGGTCTCATCGAGTTGAAGGTCACGAAGGTTTCCGGCACGCGCATCGACACAGTCGTCATCGCGGGCGGCGAGCTCTCGAACCGCAAGGGCGTAAACCTCAAGGGCGGCGGCATCTCCGCACCGGCGCTCACCGACAAGGACCGCGAAGACATCAAGTTCGCGTGCAGCAAAGGCGTCGACTACGTCGCCGTGTCCTTCCCGCGCGACGCCGCGGACATGAATCTCGCGCGCGATCTCGTCCGCGCCGCGGGCGGTCACGCGCACCTGTGCGCGAAAGTCGAGCGCCACGAGGCCATCCACAACCTGACCGAAATCATCGACGCGTCGGATGTGGTCATGGTCGCGCGTGGCGATCTCGGCGTGGAAATGGGCTTCGCCGCGATACCGGGTTTGCAGAAAACGATTATCCACGAGTCGCGTACGCGTAATAAGGTCGTGATCACGGCCACGCAGATGATGGAATCGATGATCACGAGTCCGGTGCCGACGCGCGCCGAAGTGTCCGACGTTTCCAACGCGGTCATGGACGGCACCGACGCGGTGATGCTCTCGGCGGAAAGCGCCGTCGGCAAACACCCGATCAAGGCGATCCAGGCGATGGAGGACGTCATCAACGGTGCGGAGAAATACCAGCTCACGCACAACCCCATCCGTCACCGCCTCGAAGGTATGGTCGACCGCACCGAAGAGGCCATCGCGATGGCCGTGATGTACACGGCCAACCACATGAAGGTCCGCGCCATCGTCGCATTGACCGAGTCCGGCACCACGCCGCTGTGGATGTCGCGCTCACGTTCGGACATTCCGATCTACGCGTTCACGCGCCATGAGGTCACGCGACGCCGCGTGACCATGTATCGCGGCGTGTTTCCGGTGCCGTTCGATATTCCCGAAGTGCGCACCGCCGAGCTGTTCAAGGCCATCCTCTCGATGATGTTGCAGCTCGACCTGGTCGAAAAAGGCGAGCTGATCATCGTCACGAAGGGCGAGCTCACCGGCATCACCGGCGGCACCAACGCCCTCACCATCCTGCGCGTTCCGCAGGACTAGTTAGTCCTATGAAGTGGCTGCGCGGTGCGCGATGGACGTTGATCGTCGTCGCGGTGCTGGCGCTTGCCGCTTTCGGGCTCGCCTGGTGGGCGCTGCGGCAGAGCCTGCCGCAGCTCGATGGCCGCGCCGACGCGCCGTCGCTCGGCGCGCAGGCCTCGATCGAACGCGACGCCAACGGCCGGCCAGTCATCGCCGCCGCCTCCCGCAACGATCTCGCCTTCGCCACCGGCTACGCCCATGCGCAGGATCGATTCTTCCAGATGGATTTGTCGCGGCGCCTCGCGGCCGGGGAATTGTCCGAGGTCTTCGGCGCCATTGCCCTGCAGACCGACACACGATCGCGGCGCTTCGGATTCCGCGCGGTGGCGCGCCGCGTCATCGAGACGGCGCCGGCCGGGGAACGCGCGGTCGTCGAGGCATACACACGCGGCGTGAACGCCGGCCTGCATTCGCTGCGCGCCCGGCCCTGGGAATACCTGCTGCTGCGCGCCAGCCCACGCGACTGGTCGCCGGAAGATTCGGTCCTGGTCATCCATTCGATGTGGTGGCAGCTGCAGTACGGCGCCATCACGGCCGAGCTCGGTCGCCGCCGGCTCGAGCGCGCGGCGGCCGCGGCGTCGACGCTCGCGGCGGCCCACGAACTCATCACGTTCGTGTACGCGGGTCACTCCGAGTGGGACACACCTAACTATTCGGCCGACGCGCCGTGTGTGCAGGCCGCCTGCACGATGAGCGCGCGCGTGCTCGCGCAGCCGTTTCCGGAGATGTTGCGGTTTGCGGCGGCGCCGGCGGCGCCCGGGCCGGGCGAGGCCAAACCCGGCAGCAACAACTGGGCGGTCGCCGGCATCCACACCCGTTCCGGAGCGGCGCTCGTCGCCAACGACATGCACCTCGATCTCGGGGTTCCCGCGGTGTGGTACCCGGCGCGGCTGCGCGTCACCGGCGCCGCGCCGCTCGACATCACCGGCGTCACGCTGCCCGGTACGCCGGCCGTGGCCGCCGGGTCGAACGGGCAGGTGGCCTGGGGCTTCACCAACAGCTACGGCGATTTCTCCGACGTGCGCTGGGGTAGATGTGCGAGCGCTGACTTTTCGGTGCGGCGCGAACAGATTCTGGTGCGCGGCGCCGATGCCGCAGAGATCGAGTTCCACGACGTGGGCGCGGGCGTGGTGCTCGATGGCGCCGACTACGACGGCGATGTCGCCAAGGGCGAGTGCGCGCAGGTCGCCTGGCTCGCGACCCGTCCGGAGGCGACCAACTTCGGGTTGTTAGGCATGGAGAGCGCGCACGACATCGACGAGGTGCTGGCGCTGGCCCCGGGCGTGGGTATTCCCGGCCAGAACCTGGTGGTCGGCGACCGGCGTGGCCGCATCGCCTGGACACTGCTCGGCCGCGTGCCACGCGGATCGGGACCGGATCGCCTGTTCGGCGCGCTCGAGTTCCGCGACGCCACCGATCACCCGCGCATCGCGGACCCGCCGGTGGGGCGGCTGTGGACCGCGAACCAGCGCGTGGTCGATGGCGCACTCGAAGCCGTCGTCGGCGACGATGAAGTGGACGTGGGCGCCGGCGGTTACGACATCGGCGCGCGTGCGCGGCAGATTCGTGACGACCTGCTGAGCCTGTCGCACCCGGCGACGGAAGCCGACATGCTGAAGGTGCAGCTCGACTCGCGCGCGTTGTTCGTTGCCCGCTGGCGCGACTTGTTGCTCGGGCTCATCGACGAAGACGCGATGAAGGACGCGCCGCGGCGGCGCGAATTCCGCGAACTCGTCAGCCGCTGGAAAGCCGAGGCGAGCACCGATGCGGTCGGTTATCGACTGGTGCGGGAGTTTCGCGGCAAGACCGAGGATGCGTTGTGGCACGGCCTCACTGCTGCACTGCTGGGAGAGCAATTCGAAGCACACCGTCCTTCGCAATTCGAGGCGGCGAGCTGGCGGCTGGTGCATGAACGCCCCGACTCGATCGCGCCGCCGGGTGCCGCCCACTGGCGCGAATTCCTGTTGCAGCAGCTGGATGTTTCGATCAGGAGTTTGCTCGACGAATGCGGCACGCTTGCCCGCTGCACGTTCGGCCAGAGCGATCCCGTGCGGGTGCGCCATCCTTTGTCGCGTGCGATACCACTGCTGTCGCGGCTGCTCGACATGCCGACGATGGAACTGGCCGGCGATCACCACATGCCACGCGTGCAGGACGGCTCGTTCGGCGCCTCCGAGCGCTTCGCGGTCTCGCCGGGACGGGAGACGGAGGGTTACCTCGAGTTGCCGGGTGGATCGTCCGGGCATCCGCTGTCGCCGTTTTATCGCAGCGGATTTGGCGATTGGGTGAGCGGTGTGCCGACGCCATTCCTGCCGGGCCCGGCAGCGCATAAGCTCGAGTTGCGGCCAACGGGTGCCGTTCCCTAGAGCGAAATGTATGGCTAATGCCCGCTTCACCGGTACCGAAAGATACGTCGCGACTCCCGATCTCATGATGGCGGTGAACGCCGCGGTGACACTGGCGCGGCCGCTCTTGATCAAGGGCGAGCCCGGCACCGGCAAGACGCAGCTCGCTGAAGAAATCGCCCGCTCGCTCGAGCGGCCGCTGTACGAGTGGCACATCAAGTCCACCAGCAAGGCGCAGCAGGGCTTGTATGAATACGACGCGGTCTCACGCCTGCGCGATTCGCAGCTCGGCGAAGAAAGAGTGCGCGACATCCGCAACTACATCGTCAAGGGAAGGTTGTGGGAGGCGTTCGATTCGGACGTGCAGCCGGTGCTGCTCATCGACGAAATCGACAAGGCCGACATCGAATTTCCGAACGACCTGCTGCGCGAACTCGACCGCATGGAATTCTACGTGCACGAAACACGCGAACTGGTGAAGGCGCGGCACCGGCCCATCATCCTCATCACCAGCAACAACGAGAAGGAACTGCCGGACGCCTTCCTGCGCCGCTGCTTCTTCCACTTCATCCGGTTCCCCGACGCGCAGACGATGGAGAAAATCGTCCGCGTCCATTTTCCGGATCTCAAGAAGGAGCTGCTGGCCGAAGCGCTCGGCACCTTCTTCGACGTCCGCGACACGCCGGGCCTCAAGAAAAAGCCATCGACGTCCGAACTGCTCGACTGGATCAAACTACTGCTGGCCGAGGACATACCGGCCGACGCGTTGCGCAGCGACGATCCGAAGAAGACGATTCCCGTCCTGCACGGCGCGCTGCTCAAGAACGAACAGGACGTACACCTGTTCGAGCAACTGGTGTTCCTCAACCGCCGCGCGGGGCGTTGAGCGCAACACATGCTGGTCAGATTCTTCACTGACCTGCGCGCCGGCGGTGTGCCGGTGTCGCTGCCCGAATTCCTGTCGCTGCTCGAAGCCCTGGAAGCGCGCGTCGCGGCCTTGTCGGCGCAGGAATTCTACTACCTCGCGCGTCTCGCGCTCGTGAAAGACGAGCGGTATTTCGACCGGTTCGATCGCGTGTTTGCCGAACACTTCGAAGGCGCGCAGCAGGTGTTCGAGAAGATCGTCGCGGAACTGCCGCCCGAGTGGCTGCGGCAATTGACCGAGCGGCTGCTCACCGACGAGGAAAAAGCCAGGGTCGAAGGCCTGGGCGGCTGGGACAAATTACTCGAGACGTTGCGCCAACGGCTGCGTGAACAGCAGGAACGCCATGAAGGCGGCACCAAGTGGATAGGTACCGGCGGCAGCTCGCCGTTCGGCAATGGCGGTTTCAATCCGCAAGGCGTGCGCATCGGTTCAACGGCGGGGCGGCATCGGCGCGCGGTCAAGGTGTGGGACGCGCGCGACTATCGCAACTTCGACGACGGCGTCGAGCTCGGTACGCGCAACCTCAAGATGGCGTTGCGCCGGCTGCGGAGATTCGCGCGCGAGGGTGCGCCCGAGGAGCTCGACCTCGAAGGCACCATCGACGCCACGGCGCGAAATGCCGGATTGCTCGACCTGAAACTCGTGGCCGAACGGCGCAACGCCGTGAAGCTCCTGCTGCTGCTCGATGTGGGCGGTTCGATGGATCCGCACGTGAAGATCTGCGAGGAATTGTTCTCAGCGGCACGCGCCGAGTTCAAACACCTCGAATATTTCTACTTCCACAATTTTCCTTACGAAAAACTGTGGAAGGACAACCGCCGGCGCTTCAGTGTCAGCACCAGCACCATGGCGCTGCTGCGCACTTTCAATTCCGACTACCGCGTGGTCGTCATCGGCGATGCGACGATGAGCCCATACGAAATCGAGCAACCCGGTGGCAGCGTCGAACACTGGAACGAAGAATCCGGCCGGGTGTGGATGGAGCGCATCGCCGCGCATTTCCCGCGGCTGGTGTGGCTCAACCCCGAGCCCGAGGAACGGTGGAAGTGGACCGCTTCGGTCGAGATCACTCGGCAGCTGATCGGTAACCGCATGTTTCCGCTGACGCTGCAGGGACTCGACGCAGCCATGCGGGAGCTGAAACACCCGACCTCAACAAAAACGCCCGGCGCGGTTCCCCGCGCCGGGCGTGATTCATGAACGTGGAAAGAGTTCGTGCGGCGGTGATCAGCCGGCCTTCGCCGGTGCGTGCGCCTTGATCTCCGCGAGCACCATGTCCGAATGACCCTTGGGGTCGACCTTCGCCCAATGCTTGACGATCTTGCCGTCGGGCCCGATCAGGAAAGTCTGGCGGCTCGCCAATTCGACGCCGGGAGCGGGGCTCCACAACACGCCGTAGGCCTTGATGGCTTCCTTCTTCGGGTCCGCGAGAATAGTGAACGGCAGCTTGTGGTTCTCGGCGAATCCCTTGTGAGAATCGACGTCGTCGGCACTTACGCCGAGGATGACCGCGTCGGCCTTGCGAAACGCGAAGATGTTGTCGCGCAGCTCGCACGCCTGCGTCGTGCAGCCGGAAGTCTCGTCTTTCGGATAGAAATAGAGCACCACCCACTTTCCCTTGTATTCGGAGAGCGAGTGCCAGGCGCCGCCCTGATCCTGTAGTTTGAACGCCGGTGCGGCGCTGCCTTCGGCGGGAGCCATTGCGGCTTCGCCAGCCAGGACGCATACACTTGCGGTCGCCGTCACGAGGGCGGTGACCAAAATCCTTCGAAGTGCGAGCATGATGTTCTCCGTCAAATATGGGCGTCGTGGGGGAGGCGGATATTAGCAGTGTCGCCGGTAACGTGACTCGCGCAGGACTGATCCTGACCGGGGGCGGTGCGCGTGCCGCATACCAGGTGGGTGTGCTCAAGGCGCTTGCGGAGATATATCCGCGTCCCGAATGGCCTTTTCCAATCATCGTGGGAACGTCGGCCGGCGCGGTGGCCGCGACAATCCTCGCCGGAAACGTCTTGCGCTGGCACCAGACCGTTTCGGATATCGAACAGGTGTGGGCCAATTTTCGCGTCCACCAGGTGTTTCGTTCCGATGCCATCGCCATGTTCAAAGCCGGCGGCCGCTGGATGGGTTCGCTGCTGACGGGCGGCGCCATCGGGCCACCGAAGTCGCTGCTCGACAATTCGCCGCTGCGCGAGTTGCTGTCGAAGGTCACGGATTTCGATGCCATCCGCGCCAACGTCGCGCGCGGCGACCTGCGTGCGCTCGCGCTGTGCGCCACGAGTTACTTCACCGCAAGATCGGTGTCGTTCTTCGAAGCGGAGACCACCGTGAGTGAATGGTCACGCGCCCAGCGTCACGGCGAACGGGTGCCGCTATCGCTCGACTACCTCATGGCGAGTCTCGGCATTCCGTTCCTGTTTCCGCCGATGAGCCTGCACGGCGAATATTTCGGCGATGGCGCCATGCGGCAGACCGCGCCGCTCAGTCCGGCGATCCATCTCGGCGCCGACCGGCTGCTGGTCGTCGGCGTGCGCCCGACGCATCTCGATCTCATACCGCGTTTCGTAGCGTCCGATTCTCCGCCGACGCCCGGCCAGTTGTTCGGCTACATGCTGGACACCCTGTTCAGCGACCAGATCTCCGCCGATCTCGAGAACCTCCATCGCATCAACCGGCTTTCGGCGCAGGCTGGCACCGTCGTGGGCACGCGACAGATACAGACGCTGATGATCGCGCCGAGCATCGATCCTTCGCAGCTCGCGCTGCGCCACATCGATAGTTTGCCGATCAGCCTGCGCGCGCTCATGCGCATCATCGGTGCGCGCGGCGCATCCGGCAGCCTGCTCGCGAGTTACCTGATGTTCGAGGCGGTGTATACGCGCGAACTCATCGAACTCGGATTTCGCGACACCCTCGCCAGGCGCGACGAAGTCACGGCGTTCCTGACGCCATGAATCTGGCCGAAGACGAAATACACCTGTGGATGTCATTCGAGCGGCCGGCGGACGAGCCGGCGCTCACCCAGCTGACCTCCATCCTGCAGCACCACGAATGTGAACGGCTGGACAGCGCGCATTCGGCCGAAAACCGGATGCGGATCCTGGCCGCGCGCGCCATGCAGCGCACGGTGCTGGCTAACTACGCGCTCGGGGTGGATCCGGCGGCGCTGCGCTT
The DNA here is from genome assembly GCA_039931065.1 of Pseudomonadota bacterium. GTDB lineage: Bacteria > Pseudomonadota > Gammaproteobacteria > Steroidobacterales > Steroidobacteraceae > CADEED01. The sequence continues at coordinate 406,506 of JBDTSP010000001.1, forward strand.
CGTGACGGGTGAACACGGCAAACCCGCGCTCGCACCCGAGTTCGAGTCGCTCGGCCTGCACTTCAACCTCACGCACACCGTGGGGTTGGTGGCGCTCGCGGTGGGGCGCCACCGCGACATCGGCCTCGACGCCGAAAACATCCATGAACGCACCACGGCGTTGCGGCTCGCGCGCCGCTATTTCACCGCGGAAGAGGCGCGCGATCTCGAAGCCCTGCCGCTCGCGCGCCAGCCGGAGCGGTTCTATTCATTGTGGACACTCAAGGAATCCTGGATGAAGGCGACCGGACGCGGCGTCGGCGCCGGTCTCGATAAGGCCTCTTTTTCGCTCGATGACGACCACCAGTTGCAGGGACTCTCGTTCGCCGCGTACGACGCTTCGGACTGGCGCTTCTGGCAATACGCACCCTCGAAGGAGCACGTGCTGGCGCTTGCACTGCGGGCGCCCGGCGCGACCCGCGGGGTGACGGTGGCGACACGTGAATGGCGCCCGGCGGAGATGGGCGCCGGGGCGTGAGACTCCGCGCCGTCTTTGACGCCGCCGCCCGGCTCGGCGATAGTTAGCTCGCCGACATAACAATTACAGGGAGCTTTCCATGATTTCTCGCAATCTGCTTGCGTACGCCACGGCGTGCGCCGGATTCGTGCTGATCGCCTGCGCGCCACCCAACTACAACATCAAGGCGCCGTCACCATCCGGTCTCAAGTACCTCGTCACCGGCCAGCCTGCCGAGACGAATTTTTCGCTGCTCGACGAACGCCGGGTCGACGGCAAGGTTTTCAGCCACGGCATCCTGCCGGCGGAACTCAAGATCGACAATGTGCCGATCGACCCGCTGCCGTTCCTCGCTTCCCAGTTGCAGGCGGAATTCGTCTCGCGCGGCCTGCCGGCCAAGGTGTCGGACAGGAGCACGGCGCCGCCGGCGATCCATCTCAAGAGTTATCACATGGAGAACATGCGCACGAACGCGTACACGCCGTTTGTCACGCTCACCTACATCAGTGCGGACGTGGAAGCCGCCGGAAAAACCAGTCGTGTCGGAGTGTTCGTCACGCGCGGCAAGACGCCGGTATGGAGCTTCGAGGAGATCATCGATCCGGTGTTTAACCAGCCGCTGTCGCTCGGCATCCAGGAGTTCGCCAGCAAGATCGCGAACCTGGTCTACGGTTATCGCGCCGGTGACGACACGGTCAAGACGCTGACCGCGAAGATCAAGGGCACCCGCACGCCCAACAGTTTCCTCGACGTCTACGCGCTCGGGTTCACCAACAATCCGGCCGCGATCGACACCCTGATAGGGCTCGCCAAGGACGAGCAGGAGTACGTACGCCAGGCGGCAATCGCCTCGCTCGGCAACATCGGCGCCACGACGCAGTTCGGCCTGCTCAAGTCCATCTACCAGGATGCGCAGGTGAGCTGGCAGGACCACAGCATCGCGCTCAAGGCCATCGCCGATCTGAACACCGACGAATCGAAGGACTTCGTGACCGCGGAAGCCAAACGTCTCGGCAGCGATTCGGCAAAGGAATCGCAGGTTCTCGGCAGGCCCTCTATCTCTGAAGTCTCGCGCCGCGCTCAGCGTTTCCTGAGCGCGGCGGCGAACTCCGGATCGGCGATGAACGCGGCGATCAGGCGCTGCACGCCGATCTGGTAGTTCGCGATCGCGCGCGGGATGGCAATTTCGCCGAGGAAGGCGGAATCCCATTCGTAGCGCGCCGATTTGATCCCCTGCCAGGCGGTCTTGCCATCGCGCGTGATGGTCAGCTGCGCCTGCAGTGCGGCGAATTCCTTGTGCGCGGCTCCCGCCAGGCTGTTTTCGAGCAACACGCCGTCGATGCTGATCGGGGACGCCGCATCGAGCAGATCGGCATGGTCGAATTCGCTGGCGAGCGCTTCGCGCAGGTAGGCGGTGTAAGAGCCGTACGGCGAGGTCACGTTCATCGCGCGTGCCTTGACCTTGTCGACGTTGCCCTTGGCTTGCGGATCCTTGCGGATCTCGCCGATCTTCACCTTCTCGAGGCCGGCTTCGCGCAGCGCGAGCGTATTGCCGACGAAGGTGTTGTAACGCGGCCCGGCGAGCGTGCAGCCGGTGGCCAGCAGGCAGGCGGCCAGCAGCGGGGCAATCAGCCGCAGGGGAGTCGTCGAGTCGGGCACAGCGAACCTCTTTCGCCCGGCAGGCGGTCAGGTCAGGAACAACGCGCCCAAGCCTAACAAAGTTGCGAAGCCGATGCAGTCCGTGAAGGTGGTGAGGATGACGCCCGCCGACAGGGCAGGATCGATTCGCATGCGCCGCAGCAGCAGCGGCACGATGACCCCGACGGCGGCCGCGCACAGTAGATTGATCAGCGTGGCGGCCGCGATGATCGCGGAGATCTTCCAGGTTCCGTACCAGACAATGGTGACGCTGCCGACGATGACCGCCCAGATGATGCCGTTGAGGCCGCCGACGGCGATCTCCTTCCACAGCAGCCACTTGGCATTCACCCACTCGACCTGGCCGAGCGCGATGCCGCGGATGATGAGCGTCACGGTCTGGGTGCCGGCGATGCCACCCATGCTCGCGACGATGGGCATGAGCGCAGCCAGCGCCGCGACTTTTTCGATCGTCCCCTCGAAGCGGCTGACGACCGCGGCAGCCATGAATGCCGTGACCAGGTTGATGCCGAGCCACACCAGCCGGCGGCGCGTTGATGGGAACACGCCCGCGAACACGTCTTCCTCGTCGTGCAGACCGGCCGCGGACATGACTTCGTGCGCCGCTTCCTCGCGAATGACGTCGACCACGTCGTCGACCGTGATGCGGCCTAACAACCGCCCGCCATCGTCAACCACCGCGGCCGACACGAGGTCGCGGTCCTGGAAGAGCTGGGCGACATCGTGCGCGGGCGTGGTGGGCGCGATGCGCTGGGCCTCGGGATCGATCAGGTCGCCCACCGTCTTTTCGGGGTCTTCGGTCAGCAACCGCGTCAGTGCCAGCGTTCCGAGATACAGGTCGTTGCGATCGACGACGAACAGCCGGTCGGTCTTGTCGGGCAATTCGCGGCGCATGCGCAGGTAACGAAGGACCACCTCGACGGTCACGTCGCCGCGCACGCTCACCGTATCGGTGTTCATGAGGCCGCCGGCGGTATCGGGCTCGAAGGCCAGCACGGTGTTCAGCCGGTCGCGGTCCTGCGCGTCCATCGACTTGACCAACTGCATGCTCACGGCTTCGGGCAGATCGCCGACCAGGTCGGCGAGGTCGTCGAGTTCCATGTCCTCGGCGGCCGCCAGCAGTTCTTCGGCGTCCATGCCGTCGATGAACGACTGGCGCACCCCGTCGCTGAGCTCGACCAGCACGTCGCCTTCGATTTCAGGCTCGACGAAGTTCCAGACCACCTCGCGCTGCGCGGGCGGCAGCGATTCGATCAACAGCGCGATCTCGGCCGGGTGCATCCCGGCGACCATTCGTGCCGCCCCACGCCACGAACCCTCGCGCAGCGCGCCGCGTAATGCGGCGAGGCGGCGTTCTTTCGTGTGTGTGCGAGTCGCTTCCATGACGCGCGGGAGTGTAGAGGGGGACAGCCCCCGATTCCTAGAAAAAGGGGACACGCCTCACGCGAGTTTTCTTCCACGCCCGACCTGGCGAGGCGCGCCCCCTTTTTCCAGGAATCGGGAACCGTCCCCTACGCGACGGAGCTGCCGGAAAGAGTGGGGGCGCTGGTGAGCGTGGGTGCGCGCGTGATCGAGCGCACCTCGCCGAGAGAATTGTGGCGGATCGCCACGACCGGGTGATTGTGAGACAGGCGCTCCGCAATGCGCTCGGCGAGATAGACCGAGCGATGGCGGCCGCCCGTGCAGCCGATGGCGATGGTCAGGTAGCGGCGATTTGCAGCCTGGTGCTCGGGAATCCGCGCGGTGACGAACTGCAGGATGTCGTCGCTCAGGCGCGGCACGCTGCGTTGCGCCTCGAGAAAGCGGATGACGTCGGGATCGCGGCCGGTGAGGGCGCGCAACGATGGATCCCAGTACGGGTTTGGCAACGAACGCGCATCGAATACGAAATCGGCGTCGCCGGGAATGCCGTTCTTGAAGCCGAACGATTCGACCAGCAGCGACAACCGGCCGGAACTGCGTTTCTCCACCCGCTGGCTGATGAGTTCGCGCAGGTCGTGAACGCCCATGCGCGAAGTATCGACCACCAGGTCAGCGGCGTTGAGGATGGGCTCGAGTAACCGCCGTTCGATGGCGATGGCTTCCTTGAGCGAAACATGGTCGGTGCTGATCGGGTGCTTGCGGCGCGTCTCGGCGAAGCGGCGCAGCAGCTCATCGTCGTTGGCGAGCAGGAACACGATTTCGCACTGTATGCCGCTCTTCTTCAGCTCGTCGATGAGCGGCGGCACGGTTTCGATTTCGGCCGCCGCATTGCGGGCATCGACACCCACCGCTGCGCGCGAGTACTGCGACTCGTTGCCACGCAGCGTGTGGGAGATGAACGGCTTCAGCAGGGCGGCCGGAATGTTGTCGACGCAATAGAACCCGGCGTCTTCGAGCATGTGTAACGCCACGCTCTTGCCGGATCCGGACAGCCCGCTGACGAGGATGAGCCGCATGTGCGTCTTCAGGTCCTCACGGCTTTGCGCGCTTCCGCGGCATGTTTGTCGGCCTTCATTTCCTTGTGCTTGATGACGCGGCGGTCGAGCTTGTCGGCCAGCAGGTCGATGGCGGCGTACATGTCTTCCTGGATGGCATCGGCATGGATGGAGTTGCCACGCACGTGCAAAGTGGCTTCGGCCTTCTGTTGAAGTTTCTCAACCGTCAAAACGCAATGCACGTCGATTACATGGTCGAAATGACGGGAAATACGTTCGAGCTTCTTTTCGACGTATGAGCGCATCGACGCGGTGACTTCGACGTGGTGACCGGAAAGCGACAATTGCATGATTCGTCTCCTTTTTTGGCCTATCTACTTTGATGCTGCAGAATTTCTCAACGGTTGCCGGCTGCCTTGGCCTTGCGTTCGTTCGAAGGCGCGAGCCCGAGCGCTTCGCGATATTTCGCGACGGTGCGGCGGGCCACGGCGATGCCTTCTCCGGAAAGAAGTTCGGCGATGCGGCTGTCGGACAGCGGATTGCCGGTGTCTTCTTCCTTGATGAGCTTGCGGATCTTGGCGCGCACCGCGGTGGATGACGCGCCGCCGCCATCGGCGGCCTCGACCTGGCTCGAGAAGAAATACTTGAGTTCGAACACGCCGCGCGGCGTGTGCATGTATTTGCTGGACGTGACGCGCGAGATGGTGGACTCGTGCATGTCGATGGCCTGGGCTATGTCCTTGAGGATCATCGGCCGCATGCTTTCCTCGCCGTGTTCGAGGAACGCGGACTGGCGCTCGACGATGCTGCGCGCGACCTTCATGAGCGTCTCGTTGCGGATCTCGAGGCTCTTGAGCAGCCAGCGCGCCTCCTGCAGTTGCGCGCGCATGGATGAATGTCCGGCGCCGCGTCCGAGCATGTCGGCGTAACTCTGGTTGAGCCGCACGCGCGGCAGCGTCGAACTGTTCACTTCCACGGTCCAGCCCCGATCGGTGCGGCGCACGAACACATCGGGCACGACGTATTCGGCCTTGGCGCTCGAAACGGTCGATCCGGGACGCGGATGCAGTCCGCGCACCAGTGCCACTGCCTGCGCCAGTTCGTCGTCCGACGCGGAAAGTTCACGGCGCAGCAGTGTGAGCTCGCGGTCAGCGAGCAGATCGAGATGTTTGTCGGCGATGGCGAGCGCCAGGCGCAGGCCGGGAGTGTCCGGATGCAACGTGCGCAGCTGCAGCGTCAGGCATTCGCCTAGATTGCGTGCACCGACTCCGGCCGGGTCGAGAGTCTGTACGAGTTTGAGGACACGCTCGACTTCGCTGGCGTCAGCCGTGACTTCGGGCAGCAGCGTCTTCGCCACTTCGTCGAGCGGCTCGGTGATGTAGCCGTCGTCCTTGATTGCATCGACGATGGCGCGCGCGATCGCGAGCTCGCGCGGCGCGAGGTTGGCATATTCGAGCTGGCCGACGAGGTGATCCTGCAGCGAGAGCGTGACGTCGTCGGCGACTTCGGAGGCGCGCTCGTCGTCGTCGCGCCAGGAATCGGAACCGGCGCTGCGTTCGCTCCAGTTGTCTTCGACGACTTCGGCTTCGACGGTGACTTCGGGCGCCGGCGCGGCATCGACGCGCTTCTCCTCCGGCATCGGATGCGGTTCGAGCGCTTCGAACGTGCCGGTGGCGTCGTATTCGTCCACGGGCTCGAGCATCACGTTGCTTTCGAGCTGTTCGCGGATGTGCGCCTGCAGCTCCATGGCAGGCATTTGCAGGAGGCGGATAGCCTGCTGCAGCTGCGGGGTCATGGTCAGTGTCTGACCCAGCTTCAGCTGCAATGACGGCTTCATCATCGACACGGGCGGAGGTGCCCCCAACGCTATGAAAAAAATGGTTTTTTCCGACGTGCCCTGAAGGCTGCTACATGCGGAAAGACTGGCCCAAGTACACCTCACGGACTTGGGGGTTGGCAAGGATTTCCTCAGAAGAACCGGATGCAATTACGGTTCCTCCGGAAACGATGTAAGCGCGACCGCAAACACCTAAGGTTTCTCTGACGTTATGGTCGGTGATGAGCACGCCAATGCCCTTGTCGGTGAGCTCCGTCATGATCCTCTGGATGTCGATGACCGAGAGCGGATCCACGCCCGCAAATGGTTCATCGAGCAGCACAAAACGGGGCTCGGCAGCCAGCGCACGCGCTATTTCGACGCGGCGGCGTTCGCCACCCGACAGCGCCATGCCGAGACTCTTGCGGACATGCGCGATGCGCAGCTCGCCCAGGATCTGCTCGAGCCGCTCCTGGCGGCCGGTCTCATCGAGATTTTCACGCGTCTCGAGGATCGCCATCACGTTGTCTTCGACCGTCAACTTGCGGAAAACCGAAGCTTCCTGCGGTAAATATCCGATGCCAGCGTGCGCGCGCTGGTGCATCGCCAGATGCGTGATGTCGCGATCGTCGATGGTGACCGTCCCTCTATCGGGTGGAACGAGGCCTACGATCATGTAGAACGCGGTGGTCTTGCCGGCACCGTTCGGGCCTAACAAACCCACGATCTGGCCGCTCGCAACTTCGACGGAGAGATCGGAGATGACCTGGCGTTTCTTGTAACTCTTGGCGAGATGGGAGGCGCGTAAGACGCTCATGGTTTCTTGTCCGGCGCCTGCTTCGTGCACGGGCCGCCGGAACCTGATTCCGTCTTCGGCTGGATCGTGATGATGATGCGGTCACCGGCGGTTTGCGTCGTGCTGGTTCGGGACTGGCCTTCCACTTTCTGCTGGAGGATGTTGTAGACCAGCTGCTTGCCCGTGATCTCGTTGCAGCCGTCGGACAACCAGGCGTTTTCACGCAAGCTGATGCGCCCGCCGAGTGCTTCGTACGCGATCGTGTTGGCGTGGCCGCGCGAGGTCTTGCCGTCTTCGCCGTGTTGTTCGAATTCGGCCGGCTTGCCCGTGACGACGGCCTCCGAGATGAGGTTGTTGCGGAATTCGACCACGGCCTTGTCGGAGCTCAGATTCCCGCCGTTCGCCTGGATGCGCACCTTGCCGGAGAACGTCCAGCGGCTGTTCTCGAAGGCGATGCCGCCGGTCGAGCGCGCCTCGGCCGCCTCGATGCGGTTGTCGCACTGGCGGATAGTCACGTCGCGCAGCACGGTAGTCTCGCTGCGGTAGTTGATCTCGACCGGTTTGGCCTCGACCACGATCGCCGGATTGGCGCAGGCGGCGTCCAGCGTCGCTGCGCGGGCGCCCCCGCCTAACAATCCGACGGCGAGCGCGGCGCACAGGCGCAAGAAGGTATTACTTGTTCGAGAAACTGCCATGTACTTCGGATTCTAGACGCAGGGTGCCGGCCTTCAAGTCGGCCTGCATGCCGACCGCATCGAGATCGTGTCCCGCCCAGCTCAGTTTCACCGGCGCGCTGGTCTCGAGGTATTCGGTCGGCGTGTTGATACGCATGTTATCCGTGCTCAACACGAGCGGGGCGCCCGAACCGGGCGCGTGACCGGTCACGACCACGTTGCCGGTGAGCTGAACATCGTCGCCGTCGGCACGCACCTGCCCGCGATCGGACTTGAGGTGCCAGACCTCGCCGGCTGCCTTGTCCGGCGGTAGCTTTTCGCCCGGCACGGTGCCTTGCGCCCCGGGGTGATAGTCCATGTCGAGAGCTTCGAGATCGATGACTCCGGATTCGCCCTGTTGGCGGATGACCTTGGCATTGAGCCGGTAACGCTCGCGCCCGTCGTACCCGGTCTCTATGACTTCGGCATCCAGCGCGGCATAACCGGGATCGGGGAGTGGAGTGGTCGCATCCGCCTCCGTATCGCCACGACCCGCGCGGCCGATGAAATAGGCGCCGGCGATGACGGCCATCACCAACACGTAGCCGAAAGTGCGCGACCAGGACTTCATCCGCGCAACCGGCGCGCTTCGAGCAGCCAGTCGCAGACTTCGCGCACCGCACCGTGTCCGCCCGGCCGCGAGGTGACGAGGTGCGCCGCGGCCAGCGCATCGGCATGTGCATCGGCCACCGCAATGGCCAACCCCGCCACCCGCAGGATTGCCGCGTCGGGCGTGTCGTCGCCAACGCAGGCGCATTGTTCGAGCGTCACGTCGCGCGCCCTCACGAGGCGCGTGAGCGCGGCGAGTTTGTCGGTTGCGCCCTGCACGACGTGTTTGATGCCCAGTTCGCGGGCGCGGCGCGCGACCGCCGCCGACTTGCGCCCCGAGATGATCGCCACGGTGACGCCGGCGGCGCTCACCTGCTTGATACCGTGTCCGTCGCGCACGTGGAAAGTCTTGAGCGATTCGCCCTTCGCGCCGTAGAACAGCCGCCCATCGGTGAGAACCCCGTCCACATCGAGCACCAGCAACTGCACGCGGCGCAGGGCCGGGTGGAAACTCGCGACCTCGCTCACAGGACTCCGGCGCGCAGCAGGTCGTGCACGTTGAGCGCACCGACCAGCGCGCCCGCCGCATCGGTGACGGGCAGGGCGGTGATGCGATGTTTTTCCATCAGGTGAGCCGCTTCCGCCGCGAGTTCGCTGGCCGCGACGCGTTTGCCGGGCGAATTCATCACTTCACGCATGGTCACGGCGTGGACGTCGGCGCGGCGGTCGAGCACGCGGCGCAGGTCGCCGTCGGTGAAGACGCCGAGCAACTTGCCGGCCTCGACGACGGCGCACATGCCGAGGCCTTTCTTCGACATGACCACCAGGCCCTCGGCGAGCACGGTCTGTGGACTAACTATTGGCAGATCGTCGCCGCTGCGCATGACGTCGGCAACGTGCAACAGCAGCTTGCGTCCGAGCGCGCCGCCGGGATGCGAGCGGGCGAAATCCTGCGGCGTGAAGCCGCGCGCCTCGAGCAGCGCCACGGCCAACGCGTCGCCGAGCGCCAGCGTCGCGGTGGTGCTGGCGGTGGGCGCGAGATTGAGAGGGCAGGCTTCTTCATCGACGCTGACGTCGAGATGCACGCTGGCGGCCCGCGCCAGCGTCGACTTCGGATTCCCGGTGACCGCGATGATGGGAACGCCCAGCCGGGAGAGGTGCGGGATCAGCAGCAGCACCTCGGCGGTTTCGCCGGAATTGGACAACGCCAGCAATACGTCGCTGCGCGTGATCATGCCGATGTCGCCGTGGCTGGCTTCGGCGGCATGCATGAAGAAGGAGGGGGTGCCCGTCGAAGCCAGGGTCGCGGCAATCTTGCCGGCAATGTGGCCGGACTTGCCCATCCCGGTGATGATGACCCTGCCCGGGCAGAGGAGGCAAATCTCGCAGGCGCGCGCGAAGCCTGCATCGAGCCGCGGGATCAGCGCCGACAGCGCCCGACCTTCGATCTCGATGGCCCGGCGGCCCGCGGCGATGAGCGAGGCCGGATCGGGTTTGACCTGGGCATTCATGCAGGAATCATAACGCTTAAGGTCCGCTAAGATCGCGCCATGAACTCCAACGTCATGACCCCCGAACGCGTCGCCGAGCTGATTCGCGGCGGATTGCCAGGTGCCACCGTCAGCGTGGAATCCGACGACAACACCCATTTCGCGACGCGGGTGGTTTCGGCAAATTTCGAGGGCAAGCGGGCCATCGCCCGTCATCAGCTCATCTACCAGACGCTCGGTGCCCTCATGGGGCGGGAGATCCATGCGTTGTCGATCGAAGCGTTGACGCCGGCCGAGTACTCCGCGAAATAGATGGCGCGGTGGGAAGAGGGGTCAGACCCCTTTTCTATCATCCGTCCGCGAGATATTTGCTAGTTTTCGCACTCCCAAAAATGGGGTCAGACCCCTCCGAGACTCTCCGTGGACAAATTGCAGATCAACGGCGGAATTCCGCTCGAGGGCGAGGTGCGGATTTCAGGCGCCAAGAACGCCACGTTACCCATCATCGCCGGCGCCCTGCTCGCCGACGGGCCGGTGACCATCCGCAACGTTCCGCATCTGCAGGACGTCACCACCATGATCGAGTTGTTAGGCCGCATGGGCGTGTCAGTGACGATCGACGAGAAGATGCAGATCGAAATCGATGGCACGACCACGCGCGAATGTTTCGCGCCCTACGAACTGGTCAAGACGATGCGTGCGTCGATTCTGGTCTTGGGCCCGCTGGTGGCGCGTTTCGGCAAGGCCGACGTGTCGTTGCCGGGCGGCTGCGCGATCGGTGCGCGGCCCGTGAACATCCACGTCGCGGGCCTGCAGGCGATGGGTGCGAAGATCGACATCGAAGGCGGATACATCCGCGCGCGCGCCGGGCGGCTCAAGGGCGCGCGCCTCAACCTCGAAACGGTCACCGTGACCGGTACCGAAAATCTCATGATGGCCGCGACGCTGGCGGACGGCGAAACGGTGATCGAAAACGCCGCGCGCGAACCGGAAGTCGTCGACCTCGCGAACTTCCTGATCGCGATGGGCGCGAAAATCGAGGGCGCAGGCACGGGCAAGATCGTCATCCAGGGCGTCGAGAAACTGCACGGCACCAGTTACGAAGTGCTGCCCGATCGAATTGAAGGCGGCACATATCTGGTCGCTGGCGCGATCACCTCGGGCATCGTGCGTATCAAGAACACGACGCCCGAACATCTCGATGCGGTCACGAAGAAGCTCATGGAGGCCGGCGCGAAGGTTGGCATCGGACCCAACTGGATAGAAGTCGACATGAAGGGCAAACGGCCGAAGTCGGTCGACGTGCGCACTGCTCCGTATCCGGCGTTTCCCACCGACATGCAGGCGCAGTTCGCCGCGCTCAACACCATCGCGGATGGCGTCGGCACCATCGTCGAAACCATTTTCGAGAATCGTTTCATGCACATGCTCGAGATGCGCAGGCTCGGCGCGGAGATCCGCCTCGAGGGCAATACCGCGATCATCAAGGGTGTGCCCAAACTCACCGCGGCGCCCGTCATGGCCACTGATCTGCGCGCCTCGGCGAGCCTGGTGCTCGCCGGCCTGGTGGCCGAAGGCCGGACCGAAATCGAGCGCATCTATCACATCGATCGGGGATACGAGGCGCTCGAGGAAAAGCTCGCCCAGATCGGCGCGCAGATCCGCCGGGTTCCAAACTAGAAGCGCGTGCAAACGCTGGTTTTAGCGGCTCGACGGCGTCACTAGTCAGGCACGCCCCCATTTGCCGGGAAATCGAGATGTCCTACTGCACCATTTGTGATCCAGGTCGCGATACCGCCTTTCGCGGCGCGGTCCTCTGTGCCGGATGTGACGCATTGCCGTTCAACGGCAGCGCGCTGACTTAATACTGTCCCTCACTGTCGTCCACTGGAGACGGGCCATGAAGTCCTGTCCCCGGTGTACATCGATCGCCAGCAAACCAATTCGATGAGAGGTCGAGGATCCATGCAAGCACGTTCAGAAATTGGCGCGGCTGCGCACAGCGAATCATCCGCCGGGCGGAGCAATCCGGGATCGAGTTCCTTCAAGTCGAAGAAGCCGCTGGCGCTGATCGCCACCCCGGACCTCGAATTGTGGGGACAACTCGGCCCCATGCTCGAATCGACCTGCGCGCTGCGGCACGCCGACAGCCTCATCAGTGCGGCCGCCATGCTCAAGCCGGGCACGCGCACCATCCTGATCGCCGATCTGCGCGGCATGAACCCCGAAGACTTCGCGCCGATCAGCGCGAGTCCCCATAACCCGGTCGTCATCGCCATCCGCGATGGCGCGTCGGCCGGCACGGTCGATGCCCTGATGCTCGAAGGCGCCCTGCAGGCGCTGGTCGATGCGCCGATCGAACCGGCCGCCATGCTGCGTGCCGTCAACGATGCCGCGCGCATCTCCTCGACCGCCGATGCGCTCAGCGCCGTCACCAGTTCCTCGAGCGGCAGCTCGGGCGGTGAAGAAAAATCCAAGTCGCCGATGATGATGGTCGGCATCGCCGCCGCCGTCCTCGCGATCGCCGGTGGCGCCTGGTTCTTCATGAACAAGGGTTCGGATGGCACGCCTGCCGCCGCGACCACCGCTGCCAACACTCCCGCCGCGGGAGGCGCTTCGTCTGCCGCCGCACCCGCCGCTTCACTCGATGAAGTGCTCGAACGCGCGCGCCTCGCGATGGACGAACGTCGCTACATCGAACCCGTCAAGAACAACGCCCTCGACTATTTCCGCACGGTTCTGACACTCGAACCCGGCAATGCCGAAGCCACCGAAGGCCTGAAGCGCCTGGGCGGCCTGCTGATCGCCCGCGCCCGCACTGCGCTCGATGAGCGCCGCTTCGACAACGCGCTGGCCGAACTCGAAGCCGCGCGCAGCATCGACCCGAGCGACCAGCGACTGGTCGAGGTCGACGCCAAGCTCGACTCCATGCGTGCTCAGACCGCGCTCGCGCAGATCCAGGCGACGCTCGCCGCGCAGAACTTCGATCGCGCGCAGTCGCTGCTCGAAGCCGCGCAGAAAGATGCATTGCTGCCGCCGGCGCAGATCGCCCAACTCTCGAAGGAACTCGACAGCAAGCGCCGCTCCGTCACGGTCGGCCGCCTGATCGCCAGTGCCGAAGCGCGCCTGAACAGCGGCCGCCTCGTGACACCGAATGACGAATCCGCGAAGGATGCGATTGCCTCCCTGCGCGAAGCCGGCGCTTCCGCCGAACTGGTGTCGCGACTCAATAACGATCTGAACCAGAAGCTTATGGCTGCCGCGCGTGATGCCGCCTCGAAGGGCGATCAGGCCGGCATGAATGCCATGCTGGCCGCCGCGCGCGAGAACGGCGTGTCAGCCGCCGCGCTCAATGCCGCGCAGCGCGACATCACCGCCGCTTCGCAGAAACAGCAGCGTACCAATGAGGACATCGCCCGCTTCGCGAAGGCCGCCCAGGATCGCCTGGCCAGCGGAAATCTGCTGACGCCGGCCAACGATTCGGCCGTTTCGAACGCGGAGCGTCTGCGACTGCTCGACGTGCGTAACCCGACGACCCTGCAGGTCGTGAAGGACGTTCGCTCGCGCCTGCTCTCGGATGCGCGCGCCAGGCTTTCAGCCGGTCGCCCGTCCGACGCCGCCGCGTTGATCGATGCCGCGGAAGGCCTCGGCGGTGATGCCGATCTCGCCGACTTGCGGGCTTCGGTCGCCAGCGCCCGGCAGGCTGTGGCCACGGCCGCGGCCGCGCCCAAACTACCGCCTCTCAAGATGTCGCGTCCGCCGCGACCGAAGTATCCGGCCGCCGCGAAGGGCGTCGAAGGTTGGGTGCGAGTCGAATTCTATGTAACGCCGGAAGGCCGCACGGAACGCGTGCGGGTCCTGTCGAGCGAGCCTGCGGGCTTGTTCGATGCGGCGGCTATCGCGGCGATGGAAGGCGCCCGGTTCGAAGAGTTCGAATCGGCTGACTCGCGTCTGGCGGTTCAGCGCATCGTCTTCAAGCCGGAGTGATGGAGGGAGTATTTGTGAGCAAGATCAAGACCAAGACGGTAACCGGTAAAAAGCTTTCGACACGCATGCAGGGCGCTCGCGCCGTGTGGGTGGCGGTGGGTATTCTCGCCCTGGCGTTCCTGGTAGGCGTTCTCGCGCCAGCCTGGTACTTCGCCGGGCGACTGGTGGACAACAACACGGCGGTTCGCGCCATCGGCGAACTGCAGCAGCAGCCTTCGCGCATGCAGGCGGCGCTCAACTCGATCCAGGATCGTTTGCGCGCCCGCGGCTTCGTGCGTGATTCGATCGAACAGTTGAAACGCGCCACGGTGCAGTTCGAGAGCGCGACGGCGACGCTCGAAGCGGGCGGCGGCGCGTCGACCTTCGGCGGTCTGGGCAACGACGATGACGTGCACAACACGATCGTCGAGATGACGCAGGCGTGGAAGAAATATCAGCCGGCCCTGGCGCCGGTCGCGAATTTCAGCTCGATTCCTTATTCGGACAGCGAGCGTGAAGGCACGCAGCTCAACGTCGACGGCCGCGATCTTCAGCAGAAGGTCACGAACGCCGTCACCCAGTCGCGCGCATACACGCCGCAGCTGGAAAAGAACCTGGCGCAGATCATCTCGGGTCTGCAAAGTTCCTCCGACGCCTTGGCGACCGCGCTGCGCTCGGTTGTGCTCATCGGCGTGGGTCTGGCCGGCGCACTCGCGGCGCTCGTCGGGTACCTCTCGCTCGCGCGTGGCAAGCAGGCCGCGGCGGCGACTGCTGCCCGTCAGCAGACGGAAGACATTCTGCGCACCGTGCGCGAGGGTCTGTTCCTGCTCGACGCCGACCTCAAGATTGGTGAGATTCACTCGGACGCGACCGCGCAGTTGTTCCAGCGCGAATCGGTCGCCGGTATCACCTTCGAAGACTTGTTGCGCAACCTGGTGTCCCCGAAGACGCTGCAGATCGCGACCAAGTTCGTCAAGGTGCTGTGGAGCGAACGCACCAAGGAAAATCTCATCCGTTCGATCAATCCGCTCAACGAAGTGGAGCTCCAGGTCGGCGAGAAGGGCAGCAAGGACAGCGAACTTCGCTATCTCGAATTCAACTTCCACCGCGTGCGTCGCGAAGGCGCGATCACCCACGTGCTGGTCTCGGTGGCAGACGTCACCGCGCGCGTTGCTCTGGCCGCTCAGTTGAAGGGTGCCCAGGATTCCGCGCAGACGCAGATGGACGCGTTCCTCTCGATCCTGCACGTCGATCCGAACCAGCTCTCGTCGTTCCTCGACGATTCGGATGTCGCGTTCAAGATGATCAATGCCACGCTGCGTGACCCGGCGCGCGACAGCGCCTCGTTCCGCCGCAAGATCGACGGCCTGTTCCGCCAGATCCACAGCATCAAGGGTGAAGCGTCGGCCATCGGCTTGGGCAGCATGGAAACGCGTTCGCACAACCTCGAGAGCGATCTCGCCGCACTGCGCGAACGTACCGATCTCACTGGTGACGACTTCCTGCCGCTGCTGACGAAGTTCGACGATCTCGTGTCGCACTCGCAGTCGGTGCGTGAAATGGTCACCAAGCTTGCGAGTTTCCGCGACAGCTTCGCGCCGAAGGCCGGCCATGCGCCTGCCGGTGGTGGCCATGTTTCGACCAGCTCTGGTGACACGACCTCGCGTCATCGCGCGCTCAGTGCCGATTCGATCGAAGCCAACCAGGCGGCGGAACAGACGCTGCAGCGTTCGGCTCGCGAAGGCTTCGTGGCCTCCGCGCAGCAGCTCGCCGATCGCATCGCCAACGATTACGGCAAGAAAGTCGTGGTCACTTGCCGCGGTCACGACCAGGTGCCCGAGAGTTATCGCCGCCCGGTCAAGGACGTGTTGATCCAGCTCATCCGCAATGCCGTCGTGCACGGCATCGAGACGCCCGCCGAACGCCAGGGCCAGGGCAAGTCGGCCGAGGGTCACATCCGCATCAATTTCGAGATGGTCGAGAACGGCCGCGCGTTCCGCATGCAGTGCGAGGACGATGGCCGCGGCCTGACGCCCGAGAATCTGCGCAAGACCGCGGTGACGAAGGGAATCATCACGCAGCAGGATGCCGCCGCGCTGTCCGACCAGGAAGCGATGATGCTGGTGTTCCGTTCCGGCTTTTCGACCGCCGATGACGTCACCCGTGACGCCGGCCGCGGCGTGGGTATGGACGTGATCGCCGAGATCGCGGCGCGTCTGGGTGGCCGCATCTCGTTGAATTCGGAGATCGGTAAGAACATGAAGCTGTCGTTGTCGTTCCCGGCGCAGGCAAATGCCGCCGGCGTCGTCGCGGCCTGAGGGAGACTTTTAGACCATGAGTGCCGTGCCCAAGCCGAACCAGCCATTGCGCATGATGATCGTCGACGATTCGAACGTGATGCGCCGTCGCATCGAACGTTCCCAGCAGAACGACGCCCTCGAGGTGGTCGGCACTGCGGTGAACGGACTCGATGCCGTCACCAAGTTCAAGCAGTTGATGCCCGACGTGATGACACTCGACCTGACGATGCCCGAAATGGACGGCATCGAGTGCGTCGAGCACGTGATAAAAATCAAACCCGATGTGCTTATACTCGTGGTGTCGGCCCTGGCCGATAAAGCCACAGCGGTCGAAGCCATCGAAAAAGGCGCCAACGGATTTCTATGCAAGCCTTTTACGGACGACCAGCTCAATGAAGCTCTCGCCGAGTTGATTGGGGAGTAAGGGACATGTTTGACGCTGAAGAAGTTCGAACTTTCGTGCAGGGCACCGTGCACTTCTTCGAGACCGCGACGGGTCATGCCGCCACGGTCGGTTCGCCATATCTGTGTATCGACAAGTCGGCCGTGGTCCAGGACTACGCCGGCGTCATCGGCATCTCCGGCAACCGCGAAGGCAAGGTGTACTTCACCGCGCCGCGCGGCATGTTGTCGGTCATGTTGATGTGCATGAACGAAACGGACACCGGCGAACAGAACGTCCGCGATCTGGTGGGTGAAGTCGCCAACACGATCTCGGGCAACGCGCGCCGCGATTTCGGCCGCAACTTCGTGATCAGCACGCCGACCATCTGCGATCGCACCAACGCGTCGACCGCGGCGGCGACCACCGGCCGTTCGTTCGTGATCCCGATCAACTGGCGCAGCTACGCCGCCAACGTCGTGGTCTGCCTGCAGTAAGAAGCCGATCGCTCGCCGCCCATCAGGGTTTTGGCGGGCTTTTCTCTGAGACCAGCACTTCGCTCGCGAAACGTTCCGAGCCGCGAATACCCGTGATTTGTATCTTCTTGCCCGGCTTCACGTTGGCGATGCGCGTCAGCGTGTCCTGCGCGCTCTTCACCGCAACTCCATTGACGGTGAGCACGATGTCGCGCAGCTGCATGCCGACATCCGTCGCCGGGCTCTGCTCGTACAGTTTGGCGACGACCACGCCGGGCTGTGTCAGGCTGAAGCGCCGCGCCTCTTGCTGATCCACGTCCACGGGGACAATGCCTATCCACCCGCGGACGACGCGGCCCTTGGTGAGGATCTCGCTCATCACGCCGCGAACCAGGTTCACCGGGATCGCGAAGCCGATTCCTTCGACGCCGAGGTTCTTGGCGAGCACCGCGGTGTTGATGCCGATCAATTCGCCATTCGCATTGATCAACGCGCCGCCCGAGTTGCCCACGTTGATGGGCGCGTCGGTCTGAATGAAATTCTCGAAGGTCGCCACGCCCAGCTGGTCGCGGCCGGTGGCGCTGACGATGCCCTGGGTGACCGTCTGCGACAGGCCGACCGGATTGCCAATGGCGAGCACCACGTCACCGACCCGCAGCCGGTCGGAATGACCGAGCGGCATCACGGGCACATTTTTTTTGAGGTCGAGTTGCAACACCGCGAGGTCGGTGTCCGGATCGCGGCCGACTATTTTGGCGTCGGCAACACGCCCGTCGGCCAACTGGGCGCGGATCAGGTCGGCCGAGGCGATGACGTGATGATTGGTGATGACGTGCGCCTCGGAATCGACGATGACGCCTGATCCCAGGCTTTGTTCGACGCGCTGCCGGTAGCGAGGCTGGGCGTCGCCAAACAACTGCTCGATGGCGTTCGGGCGGATGAGCTCGGTCACGAGCCGCGCCGTATAGATGTTGACCACCGCCGGCGCGGCGCGATCGACGGCCTCGGCATAGGAACTGACGGCGCGCGGCGCCTCGGCGACTGGTGTCGGGGCGGCCGGCGCAGGTGCACTGACGGGCTTTGTGGCAGGCGCCTGCGCCGCGGGCTGGGCAGGGGGCGAATGGCGCGCGATCAGTTCCGGCCGTAGCACGACGGCTATGAACGCAGCAGCCAGTCCGAAGATCACAGAGGCCGCAATGAAAGCAATGATTCTCAGGAACGGTCGAGTCGACATGAGCCGGATAATCCTCGTCGGGCGAAGGTCTTAGCGCTGATCGGCATGTGTATAATGCGCCGCCTCCCGGGGTCTCGCAGCCGCGCATTTGGCGTGTGGCTCGCGCCGGGACGAATGAACGATCCTGAGGTCAAGAATGAGCGATCACGCGGCCGACGATACCGTCCCCGAAGTCGACGAGAGTCGGCGCAAGTTTCTGATAGCCGCCACCGCCGGTACCGGCGCGGTTGGCGCGGTGCTTACGGCGGTGCCCTTCGTGGCATCGTGGAAACCTTCGGAGAGTGCTCGCGCAGCGGGCCTGCCCACCGAAGTCGATCTGTCGAAGATCGAACCGGGTCAGATGGCTACCTTTTTCTGGCGCAAGCAGCCCATTTACGTCGTCAAACGCACGCAGGAAATGCTGACGTCGCTGACCTCGCACGATGGCGAGCTCAAGGATGCAAAGTCCGAGGAGTCGGAACAGCCCGCGTACGCCAAAAACGATTCGCGCGCGCTCAAGGCTGATGTCCTGGTGCTCATCGGCACCTGCACCCACCTGGGTTGCCTGCCGAAAACACGTTTCGCCCCGGGTGATGCCTCCGTCATGGCGAACTGGCCGGGCGGCTTCTTCTGCCCCTGCCACGGTTCCAAATTCGACCTCGCAGGTCGCGTATTCCAGGGCTCGCCGGCCTCGGTCAATCTCAAAGTTCCGCCGTACAGCTTCGAAGGCGACGACAAACTCGTCATCGGCGTCGATTCCCAGCCTGCGAAGGGGGTCGCCTGATGGCCACCACGATCAATAACGGCGGCTTCCGCGCCTGGCTCAACAAACGTCTCCCGGTCGACCAGTTCATGGCCGATCAGCTGACCGGCTACTACGCCCCGAAGAATTTCAACATCTGGTATTTCTTCGGCTCACTGGCGCTGCTGGTGTTCGTCATGCAGATCGTGACGGGCATCTTCATCACCATGCACTTCAAGCCGGGCGAGGCGACCGCATTCAACTCGGTCGAATATCTGCGTCGTGAGGTTCCGTTCGGCTGGCTGCTGCAGTACATGCATGCGGTCGGTGCCTCCTTCTTCTTCATCGTGGTCTACCTGCACATGGCGCGCGCGCTCATGTACGGCAGCTACAAGGCGCCGCGCGAGTTGTTGTGGGTCATCGGCATGCTGGTTTATCTGGCGCTGATGGCCGAGGCGTTCATGGGTTATGTGCTGCCGTACGGCAACATGTCGTACTGGGGCGCGCAGGTGATCATCAACCTGTTCGGCACGATTCCGGGGATTGGTCCGGATCTGGTCGAGTGGATCCGCGGCGATTACGGCATCGGCGATGCCACACTGACGCGATTCTTCTCGCTGCATGTGATCGCGCTGCCCTTCATCATCGCGCTGCTGATCGGTCTGCACCTGGTTGCCTTGCGTCAGGTCGGGTCGAACAACCCTGACGGCATCGAGATCAAGGCGAAGCTCAAGCCGGATGGCACGCCGGTCGACGGCATTCCGTTCCATCCTTATTACACGCTGAAGGACATCGTCGGCGTCGGCCTGTTCCTCACAGCGTTCGCTATCGTTGTGTTCTTCGTGCCGACCTTCGGTGGCCTGTTCATGGAAGCTCCGAACTTCGAGCCGGCCAATCCGTCGTCGACGCCCTTGCACATCGCGCCGGTCTGGTACTTCACGCCTTATTACGCAATCCTGCGGGCCGTGCCCGATCAGAAAATGGGCGCGTTGTTGATGGCGCTGTCGGTGATGGCTTTCCTGTTTCTGCCGTGGCTCGACCGTGCGCAGAACAAGTCGATCCGTTACCGCGGCATCGCCTCGAAGTTGCTGCTCGCCGCATTCTTCATAACGTTCTGCACGCTGATGTGGCTAGGCCTGAAACCGGCCGACGGCCTCTACGTGCTGCTGGCGCGCATCTTCACGGCGCTGTATTTCGCCTTCTTCATCCTGCTGCCGTTCGTGTCCAAGGCCGATGGCAACGGACCGGTTCCCGATCGAGTGACCTACAATGCTCACTAACAAGTACGCGTTAGCCACGATGGTCGCGCTGTTGCTGGGCGCGGCCGCGGTGTCCGCCAACGAGGGGGGGCACGCCGGGTGGGCTCGCCCGGCCGACAACGAAGTCGCGAACCTGCCGTCCTTGCAGCGCGGTGCGCGCAACTTCATGAATTACTGCTCCGGCTGTCATTCGCTGAAGTACATCCGTTATTCTCGCGTCGCCGAAGACCTCAAGATTCCGGACAACCTGCGCGACGAGTTCCTGGTCAAGCCGGGCGCGAAGTTCTCAGACTACATCAAGGCGTCCATGCCCGAGAAGGACGCGATCGAATGGTTCGGCAAGGCGCCGCCGGATCTGTCGCTGGAGGCGCAGTTGCGCGGCCCGGACTGGATGTTCAGTTTCCTCACGACGTTCTACGCCGACTCGGCCAGCCGGCAGACGGGTGTGAACAATCTGCAGTTCCCCCAGACCGCCATGCCGCACGTACTCGCGAGCCTGCAGGGCGTGCAGACCGCCGTCTGGAAAGACATCGAGCACAAAGGTGAAGACGGCAAACCCGTCGTCACGAAAGAGTTCGAGAAGTTCGAGCCCGGTGTGACTGGCAGCCTGTCTGCGGAGAAGTACGACGAGTTCGTGCGCGACACGGTGAACTTCCTGCAGTACGTCAGCGATCCGACTCAGCTCGAACGCGAAGGCTTGGGAGTCTGGGTGGTGCTGTTCCTGCTGATGTTCACCGGCATCGCATACATGCTGAAGAAGGAATATTGGAAGGACGTCACCTGAACGGCGCTCTTCCCCTTGCTCGCTCTAGCAAGTCGCATCTCGCCGTCGGGCGGGGAGAACACTGAGTGTCGAGCCGCCGCGCAACGATGACGCTGTTTTCGACGCCCGATGACCCCTGGAGTCATCGGACGCGCATCGTCATCGCCGAAAAGGCCATCGACATCGAAATCGTCGATGTGGCGCCGGGGAAATATCCCGAAGACCTGCTCGATCTCAATCCGTATCACACGACGCCGACGCTGATCGATCGCGATCTCGTGCTCTACGACTCGCGCGTGATCATGGAATACCTCGACGAACGTTTCCCTCATCCGCCGCTCATGCCGGTCGATCCGGTGTCGCGCGCGCGCGCGCGTCTGGCGCTCTACCAGATCGAACACGACTGGTACGACCTCGCACGCAAGATGGACGCGCCCGGAAACAAAGACATGGCGCAGCTGCGCAAAGTGCTGCGCGACAACGTGCTCGGCAGCGCGGACCTGTTCAAGCTCAAGCCGTTCTTCCTGTCGGATGAGTTTTCGATGGTGGACGCCACCATCGCGCCGATCCTGTGGCGCCTGCCGCGTTACGAGATCGACCTGCCGCCGCAGGCGCAGCCCATCCTGAAATACGCCAGCACCATTTTTTCGCGGCCGGCCTTTCGCACCAGCCTGTCGGAGAACGAGCGGGAGATGCGGCTGGCATGAACGATCGCGCGCGCAATTCAAAGCGCCCATATCTCATACGCGCAATGCACGGCTGGATGATGGACAACGGCGAGACGCCGCACGTCATCGTGGATGCGGAAAAGGCCGGGGTCGAAGTACCGCGCGCCTACGTCAAGGACGGCAAGGTCGTGCTCAATCTCTCATCCACCGCGACGCAGCGGCTGGTGATGGGCAATGACTGGATCGAATTCGAAGCGCGCTTTGCCGGCGTCGTGCACCACGTGCGTATTCCGGTCAGCACGGTGCTGGGTATCTACGCGCGGGAGACCGGCGAGGGGATGGTGTTCTCGGAGCAGGATTTGGGGCCCGAGCCGCCGACCAAACCCGTGCCGCCGGAAGATGGCAGCCGCCGGCCGCAGCTCAAGGTCGTCAAGTAGCTAGTTCGACGGGCGCGGCTGGCGCACGAACTCGACGATCGCGTGTATCCAGGCGCGCCCTGTGTCTTCGACATGCGCGGCGTGATCGGAATTCGGCAGCACGCTGAAACTGCGGTCGGTTGTGGCGAGCGCGGCGAAGAATTCGCCCGCCGCAGCGTTCCTGAAAGGATCGTTCACGCCATAGATCATCAGTGTGGGCACCACGATCTTCTGCGGCTCGAATGCGAACTGTTGTTCGTCGCGCCAGTCGACCCGCACCGGATCCGACGCCAGGGCCTGCGCGACGTACGCGTCGATGACCGGCTGCGCAGCCGCGCCGGGCGTGATGAAGTCCGAGGCCGCCGCCTTGGCCGTGTTGGGCTCACGCGGCGGGCCGCCATCGGCCGGCGCGCTGATACGCACGCCGGGCGGAAATCCGAACAACACCAACGTCGCGAGATGGGCGGGATGACGCTGCGCGACCAGCACGGCCACCTGCGCGCCGCGCGAGTATCCGAGCAGCGTGATTTTCCCTGCCAGCGGCGCATTCTCGTGGGCTATCCAGTCGAGCGCGGCCGATACGTCATTGGCCGCTCGCTGCGGCGTGAGCCAGCCGCTCGGATCGCGAGGCGAGCGGCCCTGACCGCGCAGGTCGAGCGCATAGGCGGTGAATCCGGCGCGCGCGAACGCATCCATGACCGAGCGGTTTTCGCCCGGACTCTTCAGATCGAAGTTGGGCAGCGAACTCCAGGTGCGGCCGTGCACCAGCAACACGACACCTTGCGCGTGGCGCGCGCGTTTTTCCCACAGGGCGAGAGTGTGTCCGTCGACGTTGAGCGCGTGCTGCAGCGGCGCGTGTGAATCGGCCAGCGCCGCCGTTGCCAGCAGCGTGAGCAGCAGCAGCGCGCTGCACTCGCGAGCGGCGCCGGTCAACCGTCGCGCCGCCCTCGTGAACTTCACGCCTCGCGGGCCGGGCGCACGCTGGCGAGGCTCGCGAGCGCGGTCTGGTAGACCTGCGAGGCTTCGCGAAAATCCGAGACCGTGGTGCGCAGGTCGCTCAGCAATCCGTCCTTGATGCCATAGATCCAGCCGTGGATGTTCAATTCCTGACCCCGTTCCCATGCATCGCGCACGATCGTTGTGTGGCAGACGTTGGCCACCTGCTCGATCACGTTGAGTTCGCACAGGCGGTCCGCTGCGAGCGTCTCGCTCGGGCAGCCGGCGATCGTGTGCGAGTGTTTTTCGTGCACGTCCTGCACGTGACGCAACCAGTTGTCGGCGAGCCCGACGCGCGAGCGGCGTAGTGCCGCGATGACACCGCTGCAGCCGTAGTGACCGACCACGAGGATGTGTTTCACCTTGAGGATATCGACCGCAAACTGCATGACCGACAGGCAGTTGAGGTCGGTGTGTACGACCATGTTCGCAATGTTGCGATGTACGAAGACGTCGCCGGGCATGAGGCCCACGATCTGGTTCGCCGGCACACGGCTGTCGGCGCAGCCGATCCACAGATAGTGAGGCGATTGTTGGCGCGACAGCTTGGAAAAGAACTCCGGATCCTGGCGGTGGATCTGGTCCGCCCAGGCTTTGTTGCTCTGGAAGAGCTCGTCGAGGGTGCGCATGTGGGCGCGACCTTAAACGTCCGCGTGCGGTTTGGCAAAACCGCGGGTTTGGAACTCAGGCGTCGAAGGCGTGTTTGAGCCATTCGACCTGGCCGTCCCGGACGATGATGACGTCGAATCGCACACGGCAGTTACGCAGCTCGCGGAACTGCTGCAATAACAATGAAGTGGTAGCGGCGATGCGCCGCTGCTTGGGCCGGGTGATGCTCGCGGCGGCGCCACCGAAACGATCGCTCGCGCGGGTGCGGACTTCCGCGACGACCAGCAGGTCGCCCGCGCGGGCGACCACATCGAGTTCGCCGATGCGGCGCAGGAAATTGCGCGTGACGATCGTGAACCCTTGCGCTTCGAGAAAGGCGCAGGCGCTGTTCTCGGCCAGCGTACCGGTCTGACGGCGATCCATGCCGTTGCCACCTCAGCTGTTCATTGCGCGGGGGCGGCCGCCGTCGTTGCGTTGCCGTCGAGCGGAGTCGGCGCGCCGCTCTTGATGCGCACCCAGTCGAGCTCGCGGCGTACGCGCCCTTGCGCGTCGATGCTCAACGTGCCGGTGAGCCCCTGCGGATTGATCGGGGCATTGCGCTGCAACGCTGCCGCGACGCGCATGGCGTCATAGCCGAAAGCGAACAGGCGCCCGCGCTTCGCGGCGGAGTCGCCAAGGGCCTGGCGCGCCACTTCGCGAACGTCGGTGACGAGTTCGTCGTTGCCTAACATCCATGGCATGTCGGGGAACATCATTCCCTCGATCTCCTGGTTGGCCGACGGGTGCGGCTCATATGCGTCGCCGAGCGTGAAGGTGGGGATGTCGCCCGCGAACTGGTATCGCAGTTGTGGCCGCAACTGGCGGGCGGTGATGTAATGGCTCGGCGCGAAGATGAACTGGATGTCGGGCCGGCGGCGCGGCGTCTCGAACTCGAGTTTCTGGCCGATCGCGGACTGGATGCGCTGCTGGCGCGAGACGCTGTCGTCGGTGCGCAGCACCTGCATGATGCTGGGTGTGAAATCCTTCTCGGCGCTGTTGTAACTCGCCTGGCCCAGTACGTAGCCGCCGGCCGAGCGCAATTCTTCGTCGAATGCCGCGGCGACGCGTGTGCCCCAGTCTCCCTCGGGTATGAGCACCACGCCGCGGCGCCGGCCGCTCGCGCCGATGTAACGCGCCACGGCGCGGGCATCGTCCTCGGGCGACAATGCGAATTGGAAAAACCTCTCGGGCGTCGCGCGGTCGGCCGGCAGGAAATTGAGCGCGAGCATCGGCGGGCGGGTAGTTAGCAGATCGGCGCTCGCGACCACTTCTTCGCGGGTTAGCGGGCCGACGATGAATTCGGCGCCGGCCGCGCTTGCCTGCGCCACGCTGTCGGCGATCGAGGTGGTGGCGGTGTCGTAGACGCGTAGGCGCGGGCGCGCGTTGGCGGGCAATTGGTAATACGCGGTCATGAACCCGTCGCGAATCTGTGCCGCGGCCTGGGACAACGACGTGCGCCCGCCGAGCGGCAGCATCAGCGCCAGGTGCGGCGCGGAATCGAGCTTTGCGGCCTGCTCATCGATGCCGACGCCGGGTTCACCCGAGAGCGCCACCAGCGCCGGGTGTGATGGAAAACGCGCCCGGAAGGAGGCCATGCGCGAGGCGCCAAGCGTGGGATTGCGGGCGTTGTCCGCAGCCACTGACGCAGCCTCGAGCCAGCCGCGAATGGTGACGTCGCTGCCGGGTGGCGGTGTGAGCGATACGCCGCGTTCGGCTGCCGCCCGCAGCTGGCCTAACAACTCGGAGCGCGCGTTGCGCGCGTCGCCGGGACCGATCAGCCGTTCGCGCGCCAGTTCGGAGCGGATGCCATCGACCAGGTGCCCCGTGGCCACCGCCACGTGCTGACGTGCTTCGTAATAGCGCGCGGCGGCGGCCGGCGCGGTAGGTGTCTGCATCGCGGTTATTTCACGCCAGGCTTGGTCACCGCGCCCTTGAGCGACTGCCGATTGTATTCGGAGCAACCCCTGTTCGAGCGCTTGCTGCTGCGTGAGACCGCCGGGCAGGGTGGCGAGCACGCGATCGGCTTCCGCGGCACGGCCCGCGGCCAGCCACTCGCGGATGGCGCGCAGGCGAAACTCGACACTGTCGTTGCCGGTGGTTTCGGTGGCGAGGCGCTCGTAAATGGCCGCGGCGCCCGCGTGATCGCCGGAACGAATCAGCGTTTCGGCTCGATCGACGTTGGGCGGCCCGCCGCGTCGCGGTGTGGCTGGGCAGCCCGCCAGGAGCAACGCCGTCCCGACGACGACCAGGGCTGTGAAAAATCCCGGTGAGATTGATCGGTGCAGAGCTTTCTTAGACGTCATACGTCGAATAGCCTTCACGGGTGGCAATGGCGATGCGCGGTGGAGAAGTATAGTGGCAGCGAACTTGGGGCGTCTTGCGGTGATCTCGACGCCCATCGGCAACCTGGGCGACTTGTCGCCGCGTGCGCGCGACGAACTCGCGGCTGCCGAGCTGATCGCGGCGGAAGACACGCGCAGAACGGGGCAATTGCTGACAACACTCGGGTTGTCGCGGCCGCTGGTGTCGCTGCATGAACACAATGAGTCCGAGCGCATCGTCGAACTGCTGGAGAAGCTGCGCGGCGGCGCGCGCATCGCGCTGGTGAGCGACGCCGGCACGCCGTTGTTGTCGGACCCGGGTTTCGAGCTGGTGCGGCGTGTCGCGCAGGAAGGCATGACGGTGGTTGCGGTGCCGGGGCCTTCTGCGATTACAGCGGCGCTCAGCATCGCGGGATTGCCGACCGAGCGTTTTTCATTTGAAGGTTTTCTTCCGGCGCGGCTTGCGGAGCGGCGCACGCGGCTTGCCGAGCTCGCGGTCGAGACGCGCACCCAGGTCTTCTTCGAAGCGCCACATCGCATTGCCGAGGCGTTGCAGGACATGAGCGCCGCATTTGGCGCGACGCGTCGCGCAAGCGTGGCGCGTGAGCTCACGAAGGTATTTGAAACCGTGTACCGGGGAACGCTGATGGAGCTGGCCGCGATTGCGCGCAGCGATGCTAACTTCACCCGCGGTGAAATCACCGTGGTGGTCGAGGGTGCGGCGCGCGCGCCGGTTGCGGAGGGCGCACTCGTGACGCTCGAGGCGGCGCTGCGAGCGTTGCTTCCTGACCTTGCGCCGAGCAAGGCCGCCGCAGTTGCGGCGCGGCTCACCGGAGCCAAGCGCAACGAAGCTTATGCGTTGGCGCTCGCGCTTTCGAAAGCGGCCGACTGAGCGGCGAAATCGGCGCCAGACCCGTTCATCGAAAAGCGCCCAGGCGCCTAACCGCACTGCTTGTGAACGATGGGGCATGTCTATATGGTGCGCCCCGGAGTCGGCCGGACGGTCGCTGCATTTCTCGCGAAATGGGGAGGAAAGTCCGGGCTCCTGTGGACAAGGTGCCAGGTAACGCCTGGGCGGCGTGAGCCGACGGAAAGTGCAACAGAAAACAAACCGCCTAAGCGTCAGCAATGATGCCGGTAAGGGTGAAACGGTGCGGTAAGAGCGCACCGCGTCGGTGGCAACATTCGACGGCACGGCAAACCCCACCTGGAGCAAGGCCAAATAGGGAAGTCGCCACGCAAGTGGCAGCGGGTGTCCCCCTGCGCTTCCGGGTAGGCCGCTTGAAGTCGCCGGTGACGGCGATTCCAGAGGAATGATCGTCCTCGACAGAACCCGGCTTACAGGCCGACTCCTTCTTTTGTTAGTTAGCTGGCGGACTGGTAGCCGCCTAACAACTCGCGGTTGTTAGATACGCGCGCGCCGGCCCGGGCGGCACCTTGCCGTCCTTCACCGGTGGGTGGCGATGGATGCCGAACCCGTGGATCTCGTGGTAGCCTCTGGATCAATACCATCCGATACGGCACAATTAATCCATTAGTGGTTCAAAAGGCCTTGGGGCGACAGGTCTGGCAGGCATCCAGCTCCCAAGTTCGTGACCTACTGTATGAACTTGCGATTACAAGCCACTGATCGGTAAGAGCCTGGCTATGGGCGGATTGCGTCGCGACAACCCAAATTCGACGTAAGTGACTGTCGGCACGGGAAAATTTTGTGACTTAATTCTTGACCGCGCCCTCTGCCATTCCTATAGTGGCGGCAAGTGGGAAAAAGTGGGGAGAAATGGGCTTAAGTCGCCTGTCCATGCATGTTTCGCGGTGCAGCAAAAGTTTCCTTGGACGACAAGGGCCGGATGGTTCTGCCCACCCGGTATCGGGAGCACGCGCTCGAAAGAAGCCAGGGAAAACTGGTTGTCACGGTGGACCGGGATCAATGCCTTCTCCTTTACCCCTTGCCCGACTGGGAACAGATCGAGCGCAAGTTGATGAGCCTGCCGTCCCTGCATGCGCAGGCGCGCCGGCTGCAACGACTGATGGTGGGTCACGCGACCGAGCTGGATCTGGACGCACATGGACGATTGTTGCTGCCGGCCGAGTTGCGCGAGTTCGCGCTGCTCGAGCGGCGCGGAATGCTGGTCGGTCAGGGCAACCGCTGCGAGTTGTGGGAAGAGGGCCGCTGGAACGAGCGCCGCAACCTGTGGCTTTCGAACGAAGCGGCCGAGACCGGACTCGCAGCAGAACTGGATTCGCTGACATTGTGAATTCCGGCGCGCAAGCGCCGGTAGTTAGATTTGATTTGATGACGATCCGTCGTGAATGCGACGGTGGACGATCATGGGGTGGGGCGTCAGGCCGCGAAGCGGCTGACGTCCATGTGGCAAAGGTGTTTGAAAACGGGGGCGGACTGACAGCCGCTTGACAGGAGCCAGTGGTTTGAACGCACACATTCCGGTGCTTGCCCGGGAAGCGTTCGAAGCCCTCGCTGTGCAGGCGGACGGCCTATATATAGATGCGACGTTCGGGCGCGGCGGTCATACGGCACTCATCCTCGGGGCACTCGGTCCCGAAGGGCGTGTGCTCGCGTTCGACCGCGACCCGGCGGCCATCGAGGCCGGCCACCGCCGTTTTCCCGACGAAGTGCGGCTTGCGCTCGTCGGCGCGCCGTTTGCCGATATCGCCGCGCGCGTGCCGGGGCTCGTTTCGAGCCGGGCCGTGCGCGGCATCTTGTTCGACCTCGGCGTCTCTTCGCCGCAGCTCGACGACCCCGCACGCGGTTTCAGCTTCCGGGCGGACGGCCCGCTCGACATGCGCATGGATCCGACGAGCGGCGAACCGGTTTCCGCATGGCTCGCGCGAGCGGGCGAGCCTGAGATTCGCGAGGTGATTGCGACACTCGGGGAAGAGCGCTTCGCACGGCGCATCGCAGGGGCCATCGTCGCCAACCGCGCCGCCAATCCGATCACGGGCACCCTGCAGCTGGCTGAGCTCGTTGCGCGGGCCGTTCGCACGCGCGAGCCTGGCAAGAATCCCGCGACGCGCACCTTCCAGGCGCTGCGCATGCATGTCAACGACGAACTCGGTCAGCTGCGCCGCGCGCTGGCCGGCGCGCTCGAGTTGCTCGAGGTCGGTGGCCGGCTCGCGGTGATCAGTTTTCACTCGCTCGAAGATCGCATCGCCAAACAGTTCATCCAGGGGCATTCGACCGTCGACCCGGTACTGGCGGGCCTGCCGGTGATTCCCGATTCGGCGCAACCGCGGCTGAAGCGTATCGGCACCAAGACGCGTGCGACCGAGGCTGAGACTGCCGCCAACCCGCGCTCGCGTTCGAGTGTCCTGCGCATCGCCGAGAAACTGCGCTGATGGCCGGGCCGTCGAACAAACTGCTGTTGCTCGTGGTCCCGGTATTGTGGGCCGCGGCACTGGCTTCCGCCGCCGGGGCTATCTACTCGAAGCATCGCGCCCGCGAGTTGTTCGTCGAACTCGAGCGCCTGAATGTGCGGCGCGACAACCTGGAAATCGAGTGGGGCCAGTTGCAGCTCGAACAGAGCGCCTGGTCGACACATGCGTTCGTCGAAAACGTGGCCGGCACCAAGCTCAAGATGGCGATGCCGAAGCCGGTCGACATCGAGCTGGTGTCGCCGTGAAAGCGCTGCCATGAAAATGTTCTCCGCAAAGCGCCGCGCGCAGCGCGGGCGCAGCGAGAGCAGTGCGGGCGCGCCGCGCGACGAAGCGCAGGGTTTTCGCTGGCGCGCGAATTTCGTGCTCGCTTTGCTGGTGTGCGCCGCGCTCGGCTTGACCTGGCGCGCGGTCGAATTGCAGCTCAAGGACCACAAGTTCCTCGCGGGGCAGGGTGATGCACGTTTCACGCGCGTCGCGGAGATCACGGCAACCCGCGGCACGATTACCGACCGTTACGGCGAACCACTGGCCGTCTCGACGCCGGTCGATTCGGTGTGGGTGAATCCGAAGGAACTGGCGCTGGCGAGTGATCAGCTGCCGCGGCTCGCGAAGGCGCTCAAGCGCGACAAGAACGACATCGCGCGCCGGCTCACCTCGAATCTCGATCGCGAATTCCTCTACCTCGCGCGGCACATGCAGCCGTCCGAGGCGCAGAAGATCCGCGCGCTGGAGATTCCCGGCGTGTATCTGATGCGCGAATATCGCCGCTACTACCCGGCGGGTGAAGTCGCGGGCCACATCCTCGGATTCACCAACGTCGATGACGAAGGCCAGGAAGGTCTCGAACTGGCGTTCGATCACTGGCTCGCCGGCGAAGACGGCGCGAAGCGCGTGATCCAGGATCGTTACGGCAAGATCGTGCAGAACGTCGAAGAGATTCGCGCGATGCGTCCCGGGCGCAACCTGGTGTTGTCGATCGACCTGCGCATCCAGTACCTCGCGTATCGCGAGCTGAAGGCTGCGATCCGCGACCAGCGCGCCAAGTCCGGCTCGGTGATCGTGCTCGACGTCGCCACCGGTGAAGTGCTGGCGATGGTGAACCAGCCCACCTACAACCCGAACGATCGCGACCAGATGAACGCGAAGATGTACCGCAACCGCGCGGTCACGGACATCGTGGAGCCGGGTTCGTCGATCAAGCCGTTCGTCGTCGCCGCGGGCCTGGCCTCGGGCCGGTTCAACGATCACAGCATCGTCGATACCAACCCCGGCTACATCAAGGTCGGCGCCAAACTACTCGAGGATCCGCACAACCTGGGCGCGATCAACCTCGCGACCATCCTTGCGAAGAGCTCGAACGTCGGCATGACCAAGGTGGCGCTGTCGCTCGAGCCGGCGCAGATGTACGGCACGTTGACCGCGCTCGGCTTCGGCCAGGTGACCACGTCCGGTTACCCGGGAGAGTCCGCGGGATTGCTGCCTCACTACTCGCACTGGCGGCCCGTGGGTATCTCGTCGATGTCGCGCGGCTACGGCCTGTCGATCACTCCGCTGCAGCTCGCGCATGCGTACGCGACCGTCGCCGCTTTCGGCGTCGCCCGTCCGATCTCCTTCCTGCGGGTCGAGCAGCCGCCGGAAGGCGTGCGCGCGCTCGACGAAGCCGTCGCGCACACGCTGGTCCATCTACTGGAGGCCGTGGTGGCGCCGGATGGCGGCGGCAAACATGCGGCAATCCCCGGTTATAGCGTGGCCGGCAAAACCGGAACGGCGTGGAAGGCCACGGCCGGTGGTTACGCCACCGATCGGTATCTCGCGGTGTTCGGCGGCGTGGCGCCGGCGAGTAATCCGCGGCTCGCCGCGGTCGTCATGATCGACGAGCCCGGTGCGGGCAAGTATTACGGCGGCGACGTGGCCGCCCCGGTGTTCTCGGGCGTCGTGGGCGGCGCCTTGCGATTGCTGGCCGTGCCGCCGGACGTGCCGGTGGGTGATGAAACCGAACCGCCGCAGACGCACCGGCAGGTGGCGACGCGATGAGCGCCACCAGCCATAGCCTGCGGAAGTTGCTGGACGGCCTGGCCGAATTGCCGCACGACGTCGAAGTAAGCGATCTCACGCAGGACGGACGCGCCGCGCGTCCGGGCTGCGCGTTCCTGGCGGTGCGCGGCAGCGCCGAGCATGGGCTCGCTTATGCGCCGCAGGCGGTTGCCAACGGCGCGCGCGCGGTGTTGTGGGAACCTGCGCCCGTCGCCGTGGTGCCCGACCTGCCTTCCGAGATCGTGGTCGCGCCCGTTGCCAACCTGCGCGAACACGCGAGCGCGATCGCCGACCGTTTTTTCGGCGCCCCGTCGCAGTCACTGTCAATCGCGGGTATCACCGGCACCAACGGCAAGACCACCTGCGCCTATCTACTTGCGCAGGCCCTGGAGATCGCCGGCCGTCCGGCCGCGTACATGGGCACCATCGGCACCGGGCGGCCGCGTGAATTGACCGCGAGTTCGCTGACCACCGGTGACGCCATCAGCGTGCAGCGGACGTTGTCCGAATTGCGGCGCGGCGGAGCGGCCAGTGTCGCGATGGAAGTTTCCTCCCATGCGCTCGATCAATCGCGCGTCGGCGCCGTGCGCTTTCGCACCGCCGCGTTCACCAACCTGACGCGCGATCATCTCGACTACCACCGCTCGATGGAAAATTATGGCGCCGCCAAGACGCGCCTGTTCACGCGTGCGGATCTCAAGTCGCGCGTGATCAATGTCGACGACGCTTTCGGACGTCAGCTGGCCATCGATCCGAAAGGCCGCGGCCGGCTGATCGTGACCAGCCGCGGGCACCAGTCGCACACCCGCGCCGCCGCGGGGTTCGTGCGCGCGATGAACGTGTCGTTGTCGACGCGCGGCATCGAACTGGAATTCGATTCGAGCTGGGGGACGGGCGCCTTGACCACGCCGCTGGTCGGCGATTTCAACGTCGACAACGTGCTGACGGTGATCGCGGTGTTGCTCGACTGGGACCTCGATCTCGAACAGGCGATCAGCGTGTTGTCGCAGGTGCGCGCCGCGCCCGGCCGCATGGAGACTTTCGGCGGCAGCAACACGCCGCTCGCGGTGGTCGACTACGCGCACACACCCGACGCGCTGCGCAAGGCGTTGTCCGCGGCGCGCGCACATTGCAGCGGCCGCCTGGTGGTGGTGTTCGGCTGCGGCGGAGATCGTGATGCGGGCAAACGTCCGCTCATGGGCGCGATCGCGGCGGAACTCGCCGATGACGTGCTGCTGACGGACGACAATCCACGCACCGAATCGCCCGAGACCATTGTGGCGGATATCGCCAGGGGAATTCCGGCAGGACGCGCATTCCGGGTCGAACACGATCGCGGCCGTGCCATCGCCGAGTCGTTGGCCGGCGCGGCGCCCGATGACGTCGTGATGATCGCCGGCAAAGGCCACGAGGACTACCAGATCTACGGCCGCGAGAAGCGGGCCTTCAGCGATCAGCGGGTCGTGACCGCGACGCTCGGTCTCGGTGCTTCGGGTGCGGCATGAACCGTAGCCTTTCGGCGTTTGCGCGGACCTGCGGTGGCGAGCTCATCGGCGCCGATCGCGCGTTCTCGGGCGTCTCCACCGATACGCGCACGCTCAAGCCCGGCGAGTTGTTCGTCGCGCTGCGCGGGCCGCGCTTCAACGCCAACGAATTCATCGCCGCGGCCGAAACCGCCGGCGCAGCGGGAGCCGTCGTCGACACACGCGTCGACCGTTCGCTGGCGCAGGTGCTGGTGGGTGATACCCAGGAAGCGCTGACCCGTTCGTCCGCAGCCTGGCGCGCGCAGTTCACGCTGCCCGTGGTCGGCGTCGCCGGCAGCAACGGCAAGACCACGGTCAAGGAGATGACGGGCGTCATCCTGGCACGGGCCGGCGCGACGCTCGCGACGCGTGGCAGTCTCAACAATCACATCGGCGTGCCGCTCACGTTGCATCGCCTCGAGACGAGCCATCGGTTCGCTGTCATCGAGATCGGCACCAATCACCCGGGTGAGGTCGCGGCGCTTTGCAAGCTGGCGCGGCCGACCGTCGGTCTCATCACCAATGCCGGTGCCGAACATCTCGAAGGGTTCGGGAGCATCGAAGGGGCCGCGCGCGCCGAAGGCGAGATGATCGCCGAGCTCGACGCCGAGCACACCGCCATCATCAATGCGGACGATGAATTCGCGCCGCTGTGGCGCGGCATGACGCGCGCGCGCATCGTCACGTTCGGCATCAAGAGCCCGGCGGATTTTTCCGCGAGCGACGTACACACCGCCATCGACGGCAGCGGATTCGTCACGCGTTTCAAGTTGCTCTCGCCGCTCGGCGCAATCCCGATCGAACTGCACCTCGCAGGCCAACACAACGTCGCCAATGCTTTGTGCGCCGCCGCCGCCGCCTGCGCCGCGGGCGCCTCGCTCGATGACGTGCGTCTGGGGCTTGCCACAATGCGCCCGGTTCCTGGCCGATTGCAGTTCAAAACCGCGCCGAGTGGCGCCTGGATCGTGGACGACTCTTACAACGCCAATCCGAGTTCCATGAAAGCCGGCATCGAAGTGCTGGCCAACGTCGACGCGCGGCGCTGGCTGGTCATGGGCGACATGGGTGAACTCGGTGATCACGGCGTTGCGAGCCACGGCGAGATCGGGCGCTTCGCGCGCAATCACCGGATCGACCGTTTGTTCGCCACCGGCAAATTGTCGGCGCTGGCGGTCGAGGCGTTCGGCTCGGGCGGCGAATGGTTCTCGGATACGGAAGCGATGGCGCGCGCGGTCAATGCGGAGCTGACGCGCGAGGTCTGCGTACTGGTCAAAGGCTCGCGCAGCAATCGGCTCGAACGCGTGGTCGAGGCCCTGACCGGCAGCGGCGCAAGTCACGGACACTGAAAAAATGCTCTATTGGCTCGCCAAACAACTCACGCCTCACTTCTCGGCCTTCAACGTCTTTTCGTACCTGACGTTGCGCGCGATTTTCGCGGTGATGTCATCGCTGCTGCTCGCGTTGTTCATCGGGCCGTGGATGATCGAACGCCTGAAGGGCGGGCAGATCGGCCAGGTCGTGCGCGACGACGGTCCCAAGTCGCATTTCTCGAAGGCGGGTACGCCGACGATGGGCGGCCTTTTGATCCTGGTCGCGATCTTCGTGAGCACGTTGTTGTGGGCGGACCTGTCCAACCGCTTCGTGTGGGTGGTGCTCGGCGTCACCCTTTTCTTCGGGCTGATCGGTTTCTGGGACGACTACCTGAAACTCGCGAAGAAGAATCCGAAGGGCCTGATCGCGCGTTACAAGTATTCCTGGCAATCACTGATCGGCCTGGGCGCCAGCATCCTGCTGTTCTACACGGCGAAGACTCCGGCCGAGACCACGCTCTATCTACCGTTCTTCAAGAACTTCGCGGTGCCGATGGCGGCCGCGGGGTTCATCCTGCTGTCGTACTTCATGATCGTCGGCATGAGCAACGCGGTGAACCTGACCGACGGGCTCGACGGCCTCGCGATTATGCCGGTCGTCATGGTTGCCGTGGCACTGGGCGTGTTCGCGTATGCCAGCGGCAACGCGAAACTGGTCCAGTACCTCGACATACCGGCGGTCCCCGGCGCGGGCGAGCTGCTCATCTTTTGTGCCGCACTCGCCGGCGCCGGCCTCGGGTTCCTGTGGTTCAACACGTACCCTGCGCAGGTGTTCATGGGCGACATCGGCGCCCTGGCGCTCGGCGCCGCGCTCGGCACCATCGCCGTGATCGTCCGCCAGGAAGTCGTGGCGCTGATCATGGGTGGCATTTTCGTGATCGAAACCGCCTCGGTGATCATCCAGGTGGCGTCGTTCAAGCTGACCGGCAAACGCGTGTTCCGGATGGCGCCGATCCACCATCACTTCGAGCTGAAGGGTTGGACCGAGCCCAAGGTGATCGTGCGTTTCTGGATCATCGCCTTCCTCCTGGTTCTGGCAGGGCTAGCTACCCTGAAACTGCGTTGATGACCTCGGTCCAGGCCGTCGCGCGCAACGCGGTGATCGTCGGCATGGGCCGCACCGGCCTGTCCGTGGCGCGGCACCTGCAGCGCAGCGGTTTTCGCATCGCGTTGACCGACAGCCGCGAGGCGCCGCCGGAGCTGGCCGGCGTCAAGGCGCTCGGTTCCGCCGTGGTGGCGCGCACCGGCGGGTTCGACGCGCGGCTGCTCGAAAAGGCCGATATCGTCGTCACTTCTCCCGGCGTGCCGCTCGACGATCCGTTTTTCGTGCAGGCGCGTGCGCGCGGCCTCGACATCGTCGGCGACATCGAACTGTTCGCGCGCGCCGCGGATGCCCCGGTGGTCGGGATCACCGGCACCAACGGCAAGAGCACCGTGACCACGTTGCTAGGCCGCATGGCCGAGCGCGCCGGCGTGCGCGTGCGCGTCGGCGGCAATCTCGGCCAGCCGGCGCTCGACCTGCTCGATCGCGGCCCGACCGACCTTTACGTGCTCGAGTTGTCCTCGTTCCAGCTCGACACCACACACTCGCTCAAGCTCAAGGCCGCGGTCGTGCTCAACGTATCCGCCGATCACATGGATCGTTACGCGACGCTCGATCACTACGCCGCATCGAAGGCGCGCGTCTACGCCAACAGCGAAACCGCCGTGGTGAACGCCGACGAGCCCGAAGTGGTGCGTATGCCGCGCGCGGGACAACGTGTGATTTCGTTCAGCCTGCGCGATGCGACGGCCGATTTCAGTCTGCTCACGCCGCCTTCGGACATGCAGCCGTGGCTCGCGCGGCGCGGTTCGCCGCTGCTGCCACTGGCGGCGCTCAAGATCTCCGGCCGGCACAACGCCTCGAATGCACTGGCGACGCTGGCGCTCGGCGACGCACTGCGATTGCCGATCGCGCCGATGCTCGATGAGCTGCGCGATTTCACCGGGCTGCCGCACCGCTCGCAGTGGGTCGCGGACATTGCGAACGTGCGTTACATCGACGATTCCAAGGGCACGAATGTCGGCGCTACGCTGGCGGCCGTGAACGGCTTGTCCGGTCCGCTGGTGGTGATCGCGGGCGGCGACGGCAAGGGCCAGGATTTCACGCCGCTCGCGCAGGGTTTTCGCGGCAAGGTGCGCACCGCCGTATTGTTCGGCCGCGATGCCAGCCTCATCGAGACCGCGCTGGCCGGGATCTGCCACAGCGCGCGAGTCAATTCGATGGAAGAGGCGGTGCAGGCCGCGGCGCGTTTCGCACAACCCGGCGACACCGTGTTGTTGTCGCCGGCCTGTTCGAGCCTCGACATGTTTCGTGACTACGCGCATCGCGGCAACGTGTTCTGCGCCGCCGTGCAGGAACTCGGCTCCAGGGCGGGTGCGAAATGAGCACGAAGGCACGCACGCTGCACATCGACGCGGTTGCCTTGTCGCTGGTCGCGGCGATCGTGTTGCTGGGCCTTATCATGGTCACCTCGGCATCGATCTCGATCGCGAGCAAGGAATCGGGCGACGCGTTCTCGTATCTCGAGCGCCAACTGGTGTTGTGCCTGATCGGGTTCGTGCTGGCCGCGCTGGTGTTCTGCATCCGCACCGAATACCTCGAAAAAATGGCCTGGCCGATCCTGATCACGGCGGTCGCGTTGTTGTTCTTCGTGTTGATCCCGGGCCTGGGTCATGTCGTCAACGGCAGCCGGCGCTGGATCCGCGTGCTCGGCTTCAACTTCCAGGCGTCCGAACTCGCGCGCGTGCTGGTGCTGATCTTCATCGCGAGTTACGCCGTGCGCCGCGAGGCGGAACTGCGCAGCTCCGCGATCGGGCTCGTCAAACCGATCGCGCTGCTGGGGTTCATCGCGCTGCTGCTGCTGGCCGAGCCGGATTTCGGCGCGGCGTCGGTGTTGTTCATTTCCGGCTTCGGCATCCTGTTCATCGCGGGCGCCCGGCTGCGTTACGTGTTGATCGCCGCGGCGGCCGGCGCGGGCGCCATGGCATTGCTGGTGATGCTCGTGCCGTACCGCATGGCGCGCGTCACGTCCTTCCTCGATCCGTGGGCCGATCCGTTCAACAGCGGCTTCCAGCTCACGCAGTCGCTGATCGCGATCGGCCGCGGCGAATGGTTTGGCGTGGGCCTGGGCGAAAGCGTGCAGAAGCTGTTCTATCTACCCGAGGCGCACACCGACTTCCTGTTCGCGGTGCTGGCGGAGGAACTCGGCCTGGTCGGCGTCGTGATGACGCTGGCGCTGTTCATCGCGCTGGTGTGGCGCACCTTCTGGATTGCGCAACTCGCCTCGCGCGCGGGCATGCGCTTCCAGTCTTATCTCGCCGCCGGATTCGGCCTGTGGCTGGGCGCGCAGGCGCTCATCAACATCGGCGTGAACATGGGAGTGCTGCCCACCAAGGGCCTGACGCTGCCACTCATGAGTTACGGCCGCTCTAGCATGATCGTCACGCTCGCCTGGATCGGGTTGCTGCTGCGTGTCTATCACGAGGCGATGCAGAACACGCGCGGCATGGCGAGCGTGAGCCGCTCCGAAAGAGGAGCCGCGGACGACTCTCGCCCCGTACGTATTGCGGGTGCGACCACATGAATACCGCGAAGAGCACGATATTGATCATGGCCGGCGGCACCGGCGGTCACGTGTTCCCGGCGCTGGCACTGGCGCGCCTGTTACGCGCCGCATCACACGAAGTCGTGTGGCTCGGCACGCAGCGCGGGCTCGAGGCGCGCGTCGTGCCGGCGGAGAACATAGACATCGAGTGGCTCGCGATGAGCGGGTTGCGCGGCAAGGGCTTCGCCACGTTGTTGGCCGCGCCGTTCAAGCTCGCGCATTCGATCTGGCAGGCCTTGTCGGTGATGCGCCGCCGTCGGCCCCAACTCGTCGTCGGTTTCGGCGGTTTCGTCACCGGCCCGGGCGGTATCGCGGCCTGGCTCACCCGCCGGCCGCTGGTGATCCACGAACAGAATGCGATCGCCGGTTATTCGAACCGTTGCCTCGCGCACCTGTCGCGCAAGGTACTGGCGGCATTCCCGAATGCGTTTCCGAAAGGCATCGACGCGCGTGTCGTCGGCAACCCGGTGCGCGCGGAGATCGTGATGCAGCCGGCACCGGCGACCCGTTTCGCGCGCCGCGAAGGCGCGCTGCGCCTCTTGGTCGTCGGCGGCAGTTTGGGCGCGGCGCGGCTGAACGCCGTCGTGCCGTTCGCGGTGGCGCAGTCCGGGCTCAGCTTGCGCGTGCGGCACCAGGCCGGCGAGCGCGGTATCGATGCGGCGCGCGCCGCCTACGCGCAGGCGGGAGTCAGCGCGGACGTATCTCCATTCATCGACGACATGGCCGGCGCCTACGCGGACGCTGACCTCGTGATCTGCCGTGCCGGAGCACTGACGATTTCCGAACTCGCCGCCGTCGGCGTGGCCGCGGTGCTGGTTCCGTTTCCCGCCGCGGTCGATGACCACCAGACCGTCAACGCGCAGTTCCTGGTGCGCGAGGGCGCCGCCGTGTTGATCGCGGACCGCAACCTGACCGCCGATCGCCTGGCCGCCGAGCTCAAGGTATTGTGCGAGGGGCGCGGCAAACTACTCGCGATGGCCGAGCGCGCGCGGCTGGTGGCGAAACCGCGCGCCGCCGAAGATCTCGCGGCCGTCTGCCTCGAACAACTGGCGGCCGCATGAGCGATCGCATGCGCCGCATCCATCGCATCCACTTCGTCGGCATCGGCGGCAGCGGCATGAGCGGCATCGCCGAAGTGCTGGTGAACCTGGGCTACGAAGTGCAGGGCAGCGATCTGAAACCCAATTCCGTCACCGAGCGGCTGGTGCGGCTCGGCGCGCGCGTGATGATCGGGCACGCGGCCGAGAACGTCGGCAGCGCCGATGTCGTGGTCACCTCGAGCGCGGTCTCGCAGGAGAATCCCGAAGTTGCCACCGCGCTGGCGCGCCGCATCCCGGTGGTGCCGCGGGCCGAGATGCTGGGCGAGCTCATGCGCTTTCGTTACGCGATCGCGGTTGCCGGTACACACGGCAAGACCACGACCACCAGCCTCACATCCTCGATCTTCGCCGAGGGCGGCGAAGATCCGACCTTCGTGATCGGCGGACGCCTGAAGAGCGCCGGGACGAATGCCCGGCTCGGCGCGGGCAAGTACCTCGTGGCGGAAGCCGACGAGAGC
Organism: Pseudomonadota bacterium; assembly: GCA_039931065.1. GTDB lineage: Bacteria > Pseudomonadota > Gammaproteobacteria > Steroidobacterales > Steroidobacteraceae > CADEED01. The sequence continues at coordinate 446,120 of JBDTSP010000001.1, forward strand.
GACGCGTCGTTCCTGCACCTGAACCCGATGATCGCGATCGTCACCAACATCGACAACGATCACCTGGGCACCCACGACGGCGATTTCGAGCGGCTCAAACAAAGTTTCGTCGAGTTCCTGCACAACCTGCCGTTTTACGGGCTCGCGGTGTTGTGCGTGGACGACGCCCACATCCGCAGCATCCTCGCCAAGGTCAATCGCCCGGTGGTGGGTTACGGCTTCTCCGAAGGCGCGGATCTGCGCGCCGAGAACCTGCGCCGTGACGGCCTGCGCACCCACTTCGATGTGGTCCGGCGCGCCGATGGCTTGCGCCTGCCCGTCACCGTCAATCTACCTGGCGTGCACAACGTGCTCAATTCGCTCGCGGCCATTGCCGTCGCGTTCGAGATCGGCATCGCGCACGAAGCGATCCAGCGTGCGCTCGCGAATTTCCAGGGCATCGATCGCAGGCTCACCCACGTCGCCGACGTCAAACTCGCCGGGGGCGGCGATCCGGTGACGATCGTCGACGACTACGGCCACCACCCCACCGAAATCGCGGCGACGCTCGACGCGATTCGCCAGGGTTACGCGGGCCGCCGCGTGGTGCTCGCTTTCCAGCCGCATCGCTACACGCGCACTCGTGATCTGCTCGACGACTTCGCCACGGTGCTCTCCACCGGCGACGTGTTGCTGGTCACGGAGATTTACGCCGCGGGCGAAACGCCGATTCCCGCCGCCGACGGCCGCGCCATCTGCCGCGCGATCCGCACCCGCGGCAAGGTCGAGCCAGTATTCGTCGAAAAGGTCGAACACCTGCACGAGGCGCTGCGCGCCGTGCTCAAGGCCGGCGACGTACTCGTGACCATGGGCGCCGGCACGATCAGCGCGGTCTCGCATGCGTTGCCCGGGAAGTTAGGGGCCGCTTCGGCCCGGAGGCAGGCGTGACGTGCGTACCGCCCGCAACAAACTCGGTTGGGAGCCGGCCTTCATGAGCGCCGGAACGCTGGTCGTGGACGCCGCATTCGAATCGCGCGTGAGGCGTGACGAATCGATGTCGCGCCACACGTCCTGGCACGTCGGTGGGCCCGCCGATGTCTACTTCAGCCCGCGCGATCGCGCCGATCTGCTCGCGTTCCTCGAAACCTTGCCAGTGGGGACGCCGTTGTTCTGGTTAGGACTCGGCAGCAACCTGCTGGTGCGTGACGGCGGTATCCGCGGCGTGGTCATCGACACGCAGAGTGGCCTCACGCGGCTCGAACGCGCCAACGAAACCACCGTCACCTGCGAAGCGGGCGTGCCCTGCGCGCGCCTCGCGCGCCAGTGCATCAAGTGGGGCCTCAGCCCCGCCGAATTCCTCGCCGGCATTCCCGGCACGCTGGGCGGCGCGCTCGCCATGAACGCCGGCGCGTTTGGCAGCGAAACCTGGCCGCGGGTGCGCAGCGTCGATGTGTGCGATGCGCGCGGCGTAGACCGTCGCCGCGATGCGCGCGAATACACGTACGGCTACCGGCACATCGTGCCGCCCGTGGTCGGCGAGTACTTCCTCGCGGCGACGCTCGAATTTGAATACAAGCCGGGCCTCAGCGACGAGGCGATGCGCGAATTGCTGGCCAAGCGCAAGGAAACGCAACCGATCGGCGAATGGAGCTGCGGTTCGACCTTCACCAACCCGCCGGGCGAACACGCCGCGCGGTTGATCGAAGCCGCCGGGCTCAAGGGCTTTCGGATCGGGGACATGATGGTTTCGCCGAAACACGCGAACTTCCTGCTGAACGTCGAGGCGGCCACGTCCGCCGACGTCGACAGACTCGTCGCGCACATCCAGGAAGAGGTGCAGCGCAAGTTCAACATCGCGCTGGTGCCTGAGTTCCGCACGGTCGGGGAGCAAGCCTGATGCGCCTGCGTCACGACCCCAATATCGTCAGGCACGTAACCGATGCGAAGGAGTTCGGCCGCGTCGCCGTGTTGTTCGGCGGCACGTCGAGCGAACGCGAAATCTCTATCAAGTCGGGCAATGCCTGTCTGGCGGCGTTGGTGAAGCGCGGCGTCGATGCGCATCCGTTCGATCCGCGCGACAAGCCGTTGGCCGATTTGAGCGCGCGAAAATTCGATCGCGTGTTCATCGCCTTGCACGGCCCGGGCGGCGAGGACGGGACGGTGCAGGGCGCGCTGGAATTCCTCGGGCTGCCGTACACGGGCAGCGGCGTCATGGGTTCCGCCATCGGCATGGACAAGTTGCGCACGAAGCGTCTGGCCGCAGCCGTCGGCATTCCCACCACCGACTACATGGTGTTGCGTTCACCCGCCGATCTCGACAACTGCATCGAGCGTCTCGGGCTGCCGATGATCGTGAAGCCGGCGACGCAGGGCTCCTCCGTCGGAATGACCAAGGTCGAGAAAGCCGATCAGTTGTTAGGCGCCTACCAGGCGGCCGCGATGCTCGAGCCCGACGTATTCGCGGAAGCCTGGATCACGGGTGCAGAATACACGGTGGCTGTGTTGCACGGGCGCACGTTGCCGTCGATCCGCATCGAGACGCCGGCGACCTTCTACGACTACCAGGCGAAGTATTTCCGCACCGACACGCAGTATCACTGCCCGTCGGGCCTGTCGGCCGAAGCCGAGAAGCACCTCGCGAGCCTTGCGCAGGCGACCTTCACCGCGGTGGGTGCCGAGGGCTGGGGTCGCGCGGATTTCATGATGGACAAGGCCGGCAAGCCCTATCTGCTCGAGATCAACACCGTGCCGGGCATGACCGACCACAGCCTGGTGCCGATGGCAGCGCGCGCGCTCGACATCAATTTCGAACAGCTGGTCTGGCAGGTCCTCGAGACCAGCTTCAGCCGTACCGTGGTACTCGCCTGATGTGGAGCAAACCGAAAAACCGCCGCAAGAACGAGGAACACCGCTGGAAGATTTCCGCGGTGTTGCTGGCGCGTTTCGGCATCGCCGCGGCGGTGCTGGCGGTGCTCGGCATCGCGGTGACGCTCACGCTCGGCACGCTCGACCAGAACATCTCGCAGGTCTCGGTGACCGGCCGCTTCCAGCGCGTTTCGCCGATCGAAGTGGAGCAGGCCGTCAAGGCGCGGGTGCGCGACACCGGCCTCATCAGCGTGGATCTGGTCGCCGTGCAACGCGCGGTCGAGCAGCTTCCCTGGGTAGATAGTGCAACCGTCGATCGCCAGTGGCCGCGCGCCCTCGGCATCCGGGTGGTCGAGCAGGTGGCCGCAGCGCGCTGGGGCGCGAACGGGCTGCTCAATACGCGCGGCGAATTGTTCATCTCCGAGGCGCGGCACATCCCGCCCGAGTTGCCGCGCCTCTCCGGTCCGCGCGGCAGCGAAAACGAGGTCGCGCGCCGTTATCTCGCCGCGCAGGGCCAGCTCATCGAAGCGGGCATGCGGCTCACCGCGGTGCGCCTCGACGCCCGCGGCGCGTGGGAATTCGATCTCGACAACGGAATCACCGTGCGGCTCGGCCGCCGGCAGATCGACGAACGCTTCGCGCGTTTCGTCGCCGCCGGCGTCGGCCAGATCGCCGCGCACGCCAGCGACATCGGCTACGTGGACATGCGTTACACCAATGGATTTGCGATCGGCTGGCGCGCGGGCGGACAGCGCGTGGCGGTTGGCGCAGCAGAGGATGACAATTCGGATGGCTAATATTCGTGGCTAAGCGCCCTGACAAGAATCTGATCATCGGCCTCGACGTCGGCACGTCGAAGGTTGCCGCGCTGGTCGGCGAGATTCACGCGGACAACTCGATCGAGGTCATCGGGATGGGCGTGCAGCCCTCGCGCGGCCTCAAGAAGGGCGTGGTCGTCAACATCGAATCGACGGTGCAATCGATCCAGCGCGCGATCGAGGAAGCCGAGCTCATGGCGGGCTGCGAGATCCGTTCGGTGTTCGCCGGTATCGCCGGCTCCCACGTACGCAGCCTGAATTCGCACGGCGTGGTGGCGATCCGCGATCGCGAAGTGAGCGAGACCGATGTCCAGCACGTGGTGGATGCGGCCAAGGCCGTGGCGATTCCCGCGGACCAGAAGATCCTGCATGTGCTGCCGCAGGAATTCATCATCGACGGGCAGGAAGGGATCCGCGATCCCATCGGGATGTCGGGTGTGCGCCTCGAAGCCAAAGTACACATCGTGACCGGCGCGGAGAGCGCGGCCAACAATCTCGAGAAATGCATCCAGCGCTGCGGCCTCGATGTCGATGACATCGTGCTCGAGCAGCTCGCGTCGAGCTTCGCCTGCCTGACCGACGACGAACGCGAACTCGGCGTCTGCATCATCGATATTGGCGGCGGCACCACCGACCTCGCGGTGTTCTCGCACGGCGCCATCCGCCACACGGCGGTGATTCCGATCGCCGGCGACCAGGTGACCAACGACATCGCTGTGTCGATGCGAACGCCGACGCAGTACGCCGAGGACATCAAGGTCAAATACGCCTGCGCGCTGTCGCAGCTCGCCAATCCCGACGAGAGCATCGAAGTTCCGTCGGTCGGCGACCGTCCCGCGCGGCGGCTGGCGCGCCAGACGCTGGCCGAGGTGGTGGAGCCGCGTTACGAAGAGTTGTTTGGCCTGGCGCGCGAAGAACTGCGCCGCTCGGGCTTCGAGGAGATCGTCGCCTCGGGAATCGTGCTGACGGGCGGCAGCGCCAAGATGGAAGGTGCGATCGAACTCGCCGAGGAAGTGTTCCACGTACCGGTGCGGCTCGGCCTGCCGCAGTACATCAAGGGGCTCTCGGATGTCGTGCGCAATCCTATCTACTCGACCGGCGCGGGCCTGTTGCTGTACGCGCGCGACAACGCGATCGCGGGCAATCGCGGCCAGTCGATCACGGGTAACGCCCGCACGATGGCCGAACGAATGATGAATTGGTTTCAGGGGCGCTTCTGAGTGGGTCTGCCACGAGGAAGCCCCTTGTTAGGGTGATGAGCATCGAAGCTGACAGCATCGATTTATAACTGTGAAGGAGCGACACAAATGTTTGAATTAATGGACGCTTACAGCCAGAACGCTGTAATCAAGGTCATAGGGGTAGGTGGCGGCGGCGGCAACGCGGTCGCGCACATGGTCACGAGCGGTATCGAGGGCGTGGAATTCCTCTGCATCAATACCGATGCGCAGGCATTGAAGCACTCGAAGGTGAAGACCGCGTTGCAGATCGGCTGCAACATCACGAAGGGTCTCGGCGCCGGCGCGGATCCCGAGATCGGCCGCCAGGCCGCGATCGAAGACCGCGATCGCATCATCGAGATGATCGAAGGTTGCGACATGTTGTTCATCACCGCCGGCATGGGTGGTGGCACGGGCACGGGCGCGGCGCCGGTGGTCGCGCAGGTCGCGAAGGAACTCGGCATCCTCACGGTGGCCGTGGTCACGCGTCCCTTCGAGATGGAAGGCAACAAACGTTCGCTGGTCGCGAATCACGGGCTCGCCGAACTCGGCAAGTACGTCGACTCGTTGATCACGATCCCGAACCAGAAGCTGCTGACCGTGCTCGGCGCCAAGACCACGTTGTTAGACGCTTTCAAGAGCGCCAACCACGTGTTGCAGGGCGCGGTGCAGGGCATCGCCGAACTGATCACGCGGCCGGGCCTCATCAATGTCGACTTCGCCGATGTGCGAACCGTCATGAGCGAGACCGGCATGGCGATGATGGGCTCGGGCTCCGCGCGCGGTGAGAATCGCGCCAGGGAAGCGGCCGAAGCGGCGGTCTCCTCGCCGCTGCTCGAAGACATCAATCTTTCGGGCGCGCACGGCATCCTGGTGAACGTCACGGCGGGCATGGACCTGTCGATCGGCGAGTTCCAGGAAGTCGGCAACATCGTCAAACAGTTCGCCTCGGATGACGCCACCGTCGTGGTGGGAACCGTCATCGATCCGGAACTGTCGGATGAAATGCGCGTCACCGTCGTGGCGACGGGCCTCGGCAAACCGGAAGTGGTGGCCAACACCCGCGGAAACTACGGTCGCGAAGTGCCAACCCTGCAGAAAGTGGCCCCCCAGGCCCAGGCGGCAGCGGCTGCGGAACCCGCGATGCGTGTCGTCCCGCGACGCCCGCTGACGGCCGCCGACTACGCGGCGCTCGACAAACCGGCGGTGCAGCGTCAACGCGCCGTCGGTGATGGTTTGCATTCCGCCCCGGATGCCGAAGATGTGCTGGATATTCCGGCATTTCTGCGACGCCAGGCGGACTGAAGCCAGGTGAATCGACGCTGGCCGGTCGCAAGACTGACCAGGACAACTGTGTTACGGTAGCGCCCCTTTTTGGGTCGCGGTGCCGCTGGTGTCTGGACGAAAGTCCCGGCGCATGGCGGCTTCGCTCCCCGTCGGCCCAAGGTGGCGCTTCCCGTACACGTCAAACGTGTTCAACGGGAGATGCAAAGCAGATGCTCGGACAACGCACTCTCAAAAATTCCATCCGCGCCCAGGGCGTCGGTCTCCACACCGGTCAAAAGGTGTTGATGACGTTGCGCCCCGCGGCTCCCGACACGGGCATCGTTTTCCGGCGCACCGATCTCGATCCGCCCGTGGACATTCACGCGACCGCGGACAACGTCGGCGACACCCAGCTCGGCACCACTCTCTACAATGGTGACGCACGCGTCTCCACCGTCGAGCATCTGCTGTCGGCTTTCGCCGGTCTCGGGATCGACAACGCCCACGTCGAAGTGAGCGCGCCGGAAGTGCCCATCATGGATGGCAGCGCGGGCCCGTTCGTGTTCCTGCTGCAGTCGGCGGGTTTCGAAGATCAGAAAACGCCCAAGAAATTCGTCCGCATCAAGCAGCGTGTGCGCGTCGAAGACGGCGACAAATGGGCTGAATTCCGGCCGTTCGACGGCTTCAAGGTGAACTTCGAGATCGAGTTCAACCATCCGCTGTTCAAGCGCCGTGCGCAGACCGCGTCGATGGATTTCTCGACCACCTCATTCCTGAAGGAAGTCAGCCGTGCGCGCACCTTCGGCTTCATGCGCGATCTCGAGATGCTGCGCGCGCGCAACTTAGCGCTCGGCGGCAATCTCGACAACGCCATTGTGCTCGACGATTTCCGCGTGTTGAACGAAGACGGCCTGCGTTACGAGGACGAATTCGTGAAACACAAGATCCTCGATGCGATCGGCGATCTCTATCTACTCGGCCACAGCCTGATCGGCGAGTTCAGCGGCCACAAGTCCGGCCACAAGCTCAACAACCAGCTGCTGCGCAAGCTCATTGCCGACACCGCAGCGTGGGAATCGGTGGTATTCGAGAAACCCTCGGACGCTCCCATCGCCTACGTGCAGCCGCCGCCGGTTCCGGCCGGCTCCACGATCTAAAGCCTTTTCCCGTCTTGTCCGCCGAGAACCCGGCTGCCCGGGGCGGCAAGGTTTTGCCGCGCCTGTGTAGGCCCGTTTCGACGCACTCGCATAGTTTGATGCGGCGCACGGCTTCCCCATCCAGATCGATGCAACGTGGCCGATAGATCGGGGCGGAGGAGCCTTCGAAGTGTCTGTCGTGGATCAAAAACTCAATCGCCGGGCGATGCTGCTGGGCGCCGTTTTCCTGGTGGGCGGCGCCGCGGCGTTGACGCGTTTCACGCGCACGTCCAGCGCGAACCCGGCCCGTGGGCCGGCGTTCTCCGCCGACCAGTTCGCGCTGCTCGAACAGGTCACCGAGGTGATCATCCCGGCGACCGACACTCCCGGCGCGATCGGCGTCGGTGTACCGGTTTTTATCCGCGACCTGCTCATGAACTGGGGCAGCCCGCAATCGCGCGCCGAAATCGCCTCTGTGCTCGAGGCGATAGAGCAGCGCACCTGGGCGAAACACGGCTCCAGGTTTCTCGAACTACCCGACTCGCAGCGTCTCGACTTGATGCGCTCCTACGACGAGGATTCCATCAAGAGCCACGATCCGGCGTACCGCAAGTTCAAGCACATGGTGCTGCTGGGCTATTACCACTCGGAAATCGGCGCGACGCAGGAGCTGCGTTTCGAACTCGTGCCGGGCGCGTGGCGAAGCTGTATGCCGCTCAATGAAGTCGGCCGCGCCACCGCGTTCTGGACCTGAGGATTCGAAATGGATTTCGACGCTATTGTCGTAGGGTCCGGAATAAGCGGTGGCTGGGTCGCGAAAGAGCTGTGCGAACGCGGCCTGCGCACGCTCCTGATCGAGCGCGGGCGTCACGTCAATCATCGCAAGGACTACCTGGATTTCAGCCCGCCGTGGGAGTTGCCGAACCGCGGACTCGTACCCGAAGACGAGATCAAGGAGCACTACGCGATCCAGTCGACCAGCTACGCGTTCAACGAGGGCACCAAGCAGTTCTGGGTGAAGGACAGCGAACACCCCTACAGCACACCCGATGGCCGGACGTTCAACTGGCTGCGCGGTTACCACCTGGGCGGACGTTCACTCACCTGGGCTCGTCAGTCCTATCGATACAGCGACATCGATTTCTCGGCTAACAAGAAAGATGGTCACGGCGTCGACTGGCCGATTCGATACGCCGACATTTCTCCGTGGTACGACCGCGTCGAGCGTTTTGCCGGTATTTCAGGCGCTTCCGAGGGCCTCGAGCAGCTACCCGATGGGCAGTTTCTCCAGCCGATGGAGCTCAATTGCGCCGAGCGCGCGTTCAAGGAGCGCCTGGAGAAGGAGCGCCCGACCCGGCGCGTGACCATCGGCCGCTGCGCGAATTTGTCAGAACCCACCGAGGAACACATCAAGCTCGGGCGTGGACCATGCCAGCTGCGCAGTGTCTGCGACCGCGGCTGCGGTTATGGCGCGTACTTCTCGACCCTCAGCAGCACGTTGCCGGCGGCCGAACGCACCGGCAATCTCACCGTGATCACCGATACGGTCGTGGAAAGTCTCGATTACGATCATGCCAAGCGCCGCGTCTCCGGCGTGCGCGTCATCGACGCAAACACCAAACTACGGCGCAGCTTCCAGGCGCGCGTCGTGTTCGTGAATGGCTCGACGATCCCGACGGCGCAGATCCTGCTGGCATCCCGCTCCGAATATTTTCCGAACGGGCTCGCGAATCGTTCCGGCGCGGTCGGCCGCTACCTCATGGATCACGTGCAGGGCGTCGGCGCGATCGGCACCATGCCGGGATTCCTCGATCGTTATTACTATGGTCGACGGCCGACCGGCATCTACATCCCGCGTTACGCGAACGTCACCGAAGACAACTCCGCGCAGTTCGTGCGCGGCTATGGATTCCAGGGCAAGGGCGAACGTCCGAGTTGGGATCGCGGGGTGGACCAGGTCGGCGTCGGCGCCGGTCTGAAGCAGGGGCTGCGCGACCCCGGGCCGTGGCAGATGTTGTTGTACGGATTCACCGAGATGCTGCCGCGCGCGGACAATCGCGTCACTTTGCACCCGACCCGCACGGACAAATGGGGCATTCCGCTGGTCCATATCGACTGCACCCATGGGGAAAACGACCTCAAACTGGCCGCGCAGGCGAAGCAGGACGCATACGACATGCTGGTGGCCGCGGGCTGCGAAAACGTACGCAACCTGTACCCGGAGATTTCGCCGCCGGGCAGCTGCGTCCATGAGATGGGCACCGCGCGCATGGGGCGGGACCCGGAAACCTCGGTGCTCAACGCCCACAACCAGGCGCATGACGTCCCCAACCTGTTCATCACGGACGGGTCGTGCATGACCTCTTCGGGATGCGCCAACCCGTCGCTGACCTACATGGCACTGTCCGCACGGGCCGCCAACCACGCCGCCGACCGGCTCGCGTCGGGCGACCTCTAGCCTCCCTCTAACGCCTCGCCGGAGCCGTCCGACGCGGCCGTACACGCACCACGAACTCGCGATATCCGGGCACCCGCTCGCGCAGCGTGGGTTCCAGGTCTGCCAGCGAAAACCGCATTCTGGCGGCCCAGGCAGAGGATTCCGCGATAACCGTAAGTGTTCCGCTATCCAGGCTGACGCCATTTACCTTATTGGCCAGCGTGCTTCCAAACGCGTTCAGTACTGCGACTTGCCACTCGGAAGCCGGGGGTGGCGAAAGGGCACGCTGGGCGAGAGCTGGCAAACGCGCCGACATTAAGTCGCCGACCGTCTTCGGAACCGAACCCGGACGGACCGTTTGCTTGTTTCGGAGGGGTCTTTTGGGCATAGTTTCGCGCCTGCTGGGCCTTACGGTTTTGCCGGACAGAAACTCTCAATGGGAGTCGACGGATGAGGTTGCCAGCGAGGTGCAAGTCATTGAAGCACAAAGAACAGGATCGTAAAGATCCGGTTTGCCGTCTTTTCCTGGAGCGGGCGCGATGAACATCATCTTTTTCTCGCGCCGCGAAGGACGTGCCAAGCACTTCAATCTCGCGCATCCATTGGCCGTTGCGGCGTTCGCCACGGTGCTGGTTGCCATCCTCGCCACCGCCTTCAGCCTCGGGCTCAAGATCGGCGAGAGCAAGACCCATCCGCGCGGCGTCGCCACCTGGTCGACCGCACTCGCCGAGCAGCAATCCGAGATCAAGGAACTCAAGGCTGAATTGCAGCGCCGCGTCGACGCGGTCGCGATGCGAATCGGCCAGATGAATGCCCACGTGATTCGCCTCGATGCGCTGGGCAAGCGCCTCACGCAGATGGCGAACATCGACAACCGTGAATTCGACTTCGAGAGCCAGCCCGCCGTCGGCGGTCCGGAATCAGACATCGGCGCGGCGATGCAGGCCCCCGACCTCAATTCGCTGCTGAACGGTCTCGAGCAGAAGATCTCTTCCCGCGACGCGCAGCTTGGCGCGCTCGAAAACGCGCTGCTCTCGAGGAAGCTCGACGAGCAGATCCGCCCCGATGGCCGCCCGGTGCGCGAAGGCCACATCTCCTCGTATTTCGGTGAGCGCCAGGATCCATTCAACGGCCACCAGGCATTCCACAAGGGCATCGACTTCGCGAGCCCGCAGGGTTCGGATGTCGTCGCCGTTGCCGCCGGCGTCGTCACGTTCGCGGGCGAGAAGGCCGGATACGGCAATCTCGTCGAGGTCAGCCATGGCAATGGGCTGATCACGCGTTACGGCCACAATCAGGGCCTCGCCGTTGGCGTTGGCCGCACCGTAGCCCGGGGGGACACTCTTGCGTACGTCGGCTCCACGGGCCGCTCCACCGGTCCTCATGTGCACTTCGAAGTGCTCAAGGCCGGCCGGCAGATCGATCCGCTGACGTTCATCGGCCGCAACTGATCAGGCCCGAATCCCGACTCAAGAAAGCCCCGGCCAACCGGGGCTTTTTCATTTCCGCTTGTGCTCCGGAAGGTCCAGCCCCATCTCTGGCCGCTTCGCCCGGTGGAAACCTGTTCCGTGCGCTCGGGTCTATCCGTAGAATACCGGCCCGGTCGCGTTACGCCCGATCTAAGTATCTGTCGGCCTTGAAGTTTTCTCGCAAGGATCTCTCGTGCTCAATCTTCTGACGCGGCTCTTCGGCAGCCGCAACGACCGCATCGTCAAAGCCTACGAGGCAACGGTGCGAAAGGCGGCTTCGTTCGAGTCCGCCATGCAGGCTTTGAGCGACGCAGGCGTAGCCGCCAAAACCGCCGAATTCCGCAAGCGTATTGCCGACGGCGCTACCACTGCCGAGCTCGCACCCGAGGCATTCGCGGTCGTCCGCGAAGCCGCGCGCCGCACGCTCAAGATGCGTCACTTCGACGTCCAGCTCATCGGCGGCCTCACCCTCGATGAGGGCCGCATCGCCGAGATGCGCACCGGCGAAGGCAAGACGCTCATGTCGACCTTGCCCGCGTATCTCAATGCGCTCACCGGCAACGGCGTACACATGGTCACCGTCAACGAGTATCTCGCGCAGCGCGATGCCGACTGGATGGGGCCTATCTACAAGTTCCTGGGCCTCACGGTGGGTGTGATCCGCAACCAGCAGGACCATGCCGAGAAACGCGCCGCCTACCTGTGCGACATCACCTACGGCACCAACAACGAGTTCGGTTTCGACTACCTGCGCGACAACCTCGCGTTCAGCCTTGAGGAGCGCGTGCAGCGCGGCCTGTCGTTCGCGATCATCGACGAAGTGGACTCCATCCTCATCGACGAGGCGCGCACGCCATTGATCATCTCGGGCCCCGCCGAGGAGAACGACGAGCTCTACATCAAGATCGACAAACTCGTGCCGAGGCTCAAAAAGCAGCTCGAGGAAGAAGGCGAGGGCGACTTCTCGGTCGACGAGAAGCAGAAGAACATTCACCTGACCGAAGTCGGGCACGAAAACGTCGAAGCGCTGATGGCCGAATCGGGGCTGCTGCGCGAAGGCGAGAGTCTGTACGACTCGGCCAACATCCGGCTGATGCACCACCTGACGGCCGCGCTGCGCGCCCACGCCATCTACAAGCGCGACGTGGAATACATCGTCCGCGGCGGCGAAGTGATCATCGTCGACGAATTCACCGGCCGCACCATGCCGGGCCGGCGCTGGTCCGATGGCCTGCACCAGGCGGTCGAAGCGAAGGAAGGCGTGCGGGTGCGCGCGGAGAATCAGACGGTCGCGTCGATCACCTTCCAGAACTACTTCCGTCTCTACAAGAAACTCTCGGGCATGACCGGCACGGCCGACACCGAAGCGCCGGAGTTCATGCAGATCTACAACCTCGAGGTGGTCGTCATACCGACGCATCGCCCGATGATCCGCAAGGACAACCCGGACTTCGTCTACCTGACGCAGTCGGACAAATTCAAGGCGATCATCGAGGACATCGAAGACTGCGTGAAGCGCGGCCAGCCAGCGCTGGTGGGCACCACCTCGATCGAAACCTCCGAACTGCTCTCGGGTGTGCTGAAGGAACACGACATCCCGCACGACGTGCTCAACGCCAAGCAGCACGAACGCGAAGCGCACATCGTCGAGAACGCCGGCATGCCGGGTCGCGTGACGATCGCCACGAACATGGCGGGCCGCGGAACCGACATCAAACTCGGCGGCAATCTCGAAGCGGAACTCGAAGCCGCGGCAGTGGCGGCCGGCGATGCCGGACTCGACGAGGTCACCGCCGCGCGCATGCGCGCCGACTGGCAGATGCGGCACGATCAGGTGCTGGCCGCGGGCGGCCTGCACATCGTCGGCACCGAACGCCACGAATCGCGCCGCATCGACAACCAGCTGCGCGGCCGCTCGGGCCGCCAGGGCGACGCGGGCTCGAGCCGCTTCTATCTATCGATGGAAGACAACCTCATGCGCATCTTCGGCGACCCGGCGCGCACCAAGCGCCTGCTCGCCATGGCCGGCATGAAGGAAGGCGAGGTCATCGAGAGCAGCATGCTCACGCGCCAGATCGAAAAGGCGCAGCGCAAGGTGGAAGCGCACAACTTCGACGTGCGCAAACAGCTGCTTACGTTCGACGACGTCGCCAACGATCAGCGCAAGGTCATCTACCAGCAGCGCACCGAGCTCATGGGCGCCGACAATCTCGCCGATGCGGTGCGCGGCATCCGCGCCGAGGTGGTCAGCGTCCTGCTCGACGAGTTCCTGCCGGCGAACGTCAGCCACGAGGAATGGAACCTCGATGCGCTGGCCAAGTCGATCGCGAAGAATTTCGCCACGCAGGTCGATCCGGTGCGGTGGCTCAAGGATCAGCCCGAGCTCGAAGAGTCGACGTTGCGCGGCCGAATTTCCGGTGCGATCGATGCGATGTACGACGCGAAGGTCGAGCGCATCGGCGCCGATGCCGATGGCAAGCTGATCATGCGGCTCATCGAGAAGAAGATCATGCTCAACGTGCTCGACCAGCAATGGCGCGATCACCTGGGCGCGATGGACTACCTGCGCCAGGGCATCCATCTGCGCGGCTACGCGCAGAAAGATTATCGCTACGAGTACAAGCGCGAAGCGTTCGAACTATTCGCCGCGATGCTCGAGCGCATCAAGTTCGACACCGTGACGTTGCTGGCCACGCTCGACGTGCAGGTGAAATCGCCCGAGCAGATCGAGCGCGAAGAAGAGGCGCGCCGCGAGCGCCTCAATCGCGCGTTGCAGCTGCAACACGCCGAAGCGCCGCAGCTCGCGCAGCTGGGCGCTGCCGGCGATCCGCCGCCGCAGGCGCCGCCCCCGGGTGCGCGCCAGCTGCCCCCGCCGCCCTCGCAGATGCCGCCGCAGCGTCCTGTGCGCACGGCCCCGAAGGTGGGTCGCAATCAGCCGTGCCCGTGCGGCAGCGGCAAGAAATTCAAGAACTGCCACGGCGTGCTCGAGGGTGTTGAGTAAGCCACGCTTGCGCGTCGTCGCCGCGGCACTGTTCGATGCCGAGCGCCGCGTGCTGATCGCCGAGCGGCCCGCGGGCAAACACATGGCTGGCTGGTGGGAATTCCCCGGCGGCAAGGTCGCAAATGGCGAGAGCGATACCGAGGCGCTGGTGCGCGAGCTGCGCGAGGAGCTGGGTGTCGAAGCGCGGCCCGACCACGAAGTGATGCAGCGGAGCCACGACTATCCCGATCGCACGATCGACCTGGTGTTGTGGCGAGCGACGCTTACGAGCGGATCTCCGCAAGGGCTCGACGGACAGCAATTGAAGTGGGTGGATTGTCAGTCACTCGGCAATGAACGCATGTTGCCGGCTGACACGCCGTTCATTACGGCGCTGCAGCGATTATCTTAAACGTGAACTAACTTCTGGAAGCGACCATGGCACAGGATCAACAGCAACTCCCCGAAATCAAACTCGACGCGACCCAGTTATATCGCGAAGAGATCTTCACCGACCGCAAGGCGGGCACGTTGCGCCGGCTGATGCCGGTGCTCGCCGACGGCAGGGATGATTCCACGCGTCACGTGTTGTACTCCGGTCAGACGCAGCTACTGACGCCCGCCGGCGTCTTGCCGCTGTCGTTCGAGCTCGAAGCCGATTCGCTCGAAGACGCCTGCAACAAATTCCCCGAAGCCGTGAAGATCGCGATCGAACAGGCGATCGAAGAAGCGCGCGAGATGCGCCGCGAACAGGCCTCCCGCATCGTGGTGCCCGACGCCGGCGGCATGGGCGGCGCCCCCGCCGGCGGCCGCATCAAGCTGTAATGGGGACACTCCCCATTTCCTAGCAAAAGGGGCCGGACCTGGTCTCAGCGCGGGTCCGGGCCGAGTTCGCGGTCGAAGAAGCGCACGATTTGCGCGGTGGCGTGCAGGCCAGTGGCGCTTTGCCGCGTGAGGCCATGTTTGCCGCCCGGATAGGTCATCAGGTCGAACGGCTTCTGCAGATCCTGCAGCTTTTTCATCAACGCCGTGGTGTGCGCGAACAACACATTGTCGTCCGCCATCCCGTGAACCAGCAGCAACGGCCGCTTCAACCGGTCCGCGTACGTGAGCACGTTGCTGGCGGCATAACCCGCGGCGTTCGCCTGCGGGGTAGATAGATAACGTTCGGCGTAGTGCGTGTCGTACAGCGCCCAGTCGGTGACCGGCGCGCCCGCAACCCCCGCCGCGAAGGCATCCGGCGTCTGCATCAGGCACATCAGCGTCAGGTAGCCGCCGTAACTCCAGCCAAAGATGCCGATGCGCTTCGCGTCGACGTACGGCAGGCCGCGCAGGTATTCGACGCCGCGTACCTGGTCCGCCACCTCGATGCCGCCCAGGCGGCCGCCGAGCGCGGTCTCGAAACGCGTGCCGCGCAGGCCGGTGCCGCGGTTGTCGAGGGCGAACACGACATAGCCGTGTTGCACCAGGTACTGGTGAAACAACGCCCCCCAGCTGTTCTTCACGCTCTGCACGCCCGGACCGCCGTACACATCGACCAACACGGGGTAATGCTTTCCGGGCACGAGGTTACGCGGCTTCAGCAGCTTGTACTGCATGAGCTGCCCGTCAGCCGCCGCCAACGTGCCGAATTCCGCTTTCACGTGTTCATCGAGATATTGCGCATACGGATGCGCGGCATCGAGCTTGTTAGGCAACATGACCGACAGCGGCGCACCGCTGGCCCTTCGCAGCGTGACTCTACGGGGCTGGTCGAGGTTGGAGAAAGTATCGACGAACACACTCGCATCCTGCGACATGTCGATGCTGTGCCAACCCGCACCCGCCGTCACACGCGCGGGTGCCGCCTGCGCATCGAGCGACACGGAGAACATCTGCCGCTCGACCGGCGAGGGCAGGTTGGCCACGAAGTACACCCGGCGCGCCCGTTCATCCACCGCGCGAATCGCGGCATCCGGCGATTCGCCCACCACCATGTATTCGCCCGAGGTGAGCTGGCGAATCAGCGTGCCGTCGTTGCCATACAGATAAAGATGCTGGAAACCGTCGCGCGACGACGCCCAGATGAACTGCGGCGCGCGCTGCAGGAACGTCAGCTCGTGATGCAACGGCACCCAGGTGTCGCTGCGTTCAGTGAGCAGCACACGGCCGCGGCCGGTGAGCGCATCGAAACGCAGCAGCTCGAGCGTCTTCTGGTCGCGGCTCTGGCGCTGCACCGCAAGGCCGCGCGAATCCGGAAACCAGTCGACGCGCGGTAGATAGATGCCGGCTTGCGGCCCGAGATCGAGTTGCAGGCGACTGTCCGCGGCCAGATCCGCCACCAGCAGATCGACGCGGGCATTCGCCGCGCCCGTCGCTGGATATCGTTGGTGGACGATGCGCGCACCCGTCGCCTGGATCTCGAAGCGTTCAACTTCGGCGACCGGCGTTTCGTCGACGCGCGCCAATGCGATGTGACGCTCGTCGGGCGACCACCAGTAGCCGGTGTCGCGGTCCATCTCTTCCTGCGCGATGAACTCGGCCATGCCGAAGCTCACGAGACCACCGCCCTCGCGCGTGACCGCGCGTTCGATCCCGTTCGCGAGATCGATGATGTACAGATTCTGATCGCGCACGAAGCTCACGAAATGCGAACGCGGCGAGAAACGCGCGTCGGTCTCGAAGCCTTCGGTCGCCGTGAGCCGGCGCACTGCATCGGCAGCCTTGCGGCTCAGATCGTAGACATACAGATCGCCATTGAGCGGGATCAGCAGGTGGCGGCTGTCGGGCGCAAAGCTGTATTCGACGATGCCCGAATAAGCGGCGGTGCGTTGACGTTCGCGCCGCGCTTCTTCATCGGCGGACAACGCCTTGTCCGCGCCGGCGAGCGTGCGCGAATCGACCAGCAGGCGATCGCGCTTCGCGGCCACATCGTAGGCCCAGAGGTCGTAGCGATCCTTGTCGTCCTCGCGCGCACGCAGGTAGGCGATGAGCTTGCCGTCCGGAGAAATCTTCACCCCGCGCAAGGTCGGCCCCGACAGGTCGGGCGCCGCAAACAACCGCTCGAGCGACAACTTGCCTGCCACGACGGGTAGCGCGAACAGGGACAACAGCGCCGCGCTCACGAAGGCCGCGCCGAGACGAGAAGAAATTACGTCGCGCCGGACAGGCGCGCGTACGCCGTTTGTTACACTGCCATTCAAAATCATGGCGGGAGTTTAGGGATGGTCACGAGTCATCGCTACCTGTGCGCGGTACTTGCCGGGTCGCTCGTCGTTCTGCTGATCGCCTGCGCGACGAAACCCAAGGCCGAATACACCCCGCCCGTGAGCCCGCCCAAACTTCAATACCCGCAGGCCGCGCGCGGCGATGTCGTCGACGTTTACCACGGCGTAAGTGTTCCCGATCCCTATCGCGGGTTCGAGGACCCCAACGCGCAGAGCACGCGCGACTGGGTCACGGCGGAAAACGCGCTCGCGCAGCCCTATCTCGAACGGCTGCCGCAGCGTGCCTGGCTCGGCGAACGCCTCAAGCAACTCTGGAACTACGACCGGTTCGGCGCGCCCGAGCGCGAGGGCAATAACTACTTCTACCTGCGCAACGACGGCACGCAAGACCAGAGCGTGTTGTACGTGGCCGCCGGGCTCGACGCGCCGCCACGCGTGTTGATGGACCCGAACGGCAAGCGCGACGATGCGACCATCGCCTTGTCGCAATTCGTGCCAAGCCCGAACGGCGAAATCCTGGCCTATGCGCTCTCCGATGCCGGCAGCGACTGGAACACCTGGCATTTCCGCCGCGTCGCCGACGGTGTCGATCTGCCGGTGTTTCTCAAGTTCAGCAAGTTCCATGCGGTCTCGTGGGCGCGCGACAACTCCGGCGTCTACTACAGCCGCTATCCACTCAAGCCGGGCGACAGCGCCGACACGGCCGAGCGTGGGGACGACGCCGGCCGGCCCGACGTGTTCTTCCACAAGCTCGAAGACGCGCAATCTGCCGATCGCCTCGTCTACCAGGTGGCTGACAACCCCACCTACGTTCCCACCGGGCACGTCACCGAAGACGGCCGCTATCTCATCATCAATCTTTCATACGGCTACGACGCCAACGCCATTCGCGTGCAGGATCTGCGCAAGAAGAGTGCGAAGCCGAAAGACATATTCGCCGCATGGGACGCGTTGTACGAGTTCCTCGGCTCCAACGGCGACGAGCTGTATTTCTTCACGACCAATGAATCGCCGCGCGGACGTGTGATCGCGGTGAATGCCAACAATCCCGCGCCCACCGCGTGGCGCACCGTGGTGCCGCAGGACGAGCTCGCGATCATCAGCACCAACTACATTGGTGGACGTTTCGTGGTCGAGTATTCGCGCGATGCGTGCAGTGCCGTGCGGTTGTACGAGGCCAGCGGAAAATTCGCGGGCGAAGTGAAATTGCCCGGGCTTGGCACGACCAAGGGCTTTCAAGGCACCGGCACGAATTCCGAGACGTTCTTCTCGTACACGGATTTCACGACTCCGCAGCGCATCCTTCGTCTGGATGTCGCCAGGAATGTCGTCAGCGATTTCCGCACGCCGAACGTGCCCGCGGATTTCACGCCGTTCGTCACCGAGCAGGTGTTCTACACCAGCAAGGACGGCACTCGCGTGCCCATGTTCATCACGCGCCGAAAAGATGCGCCGCGCGATGGCAACCAGCCGGTCATTCTTTATGGCTACGGCGGTTTCAACGTGATCGTGTCGCCCGGGTTCAATCCGGCAATCCAGTCGTGGATCGAGATGGGGGGCATCTACGCCGTCGCGAACCTCCGCGGCGGCGGTGAATACGGCGAAGAGTGGCATCGCGCCGGCACGCGGTTGCTCAAGCAGAATGTGTTCGACGATTTCATCGCGGCTGCCGAGTACCTGATTCGCGAGAAATATACGAGCCCGAAGCGCCTTGCGATTCGCGGTGGCAGCAACGGCGGCACGCTGGTGGGGGCGGTGACGACGCAGCGGCCCGAGTTGTTTGGCGCCGCGCTGCCGGCCGTCGGTGTGATGGACATGCTGCGTTACCACACCGCTAGCGCGAACGCGCGCCAGTGGTCGACCGACTTTGGTCTATCGGAAGATGCGGCTGAGTTCAAGGCGCTGAAGGCGTATTCGCCCGTGCACAACCTGAAGTCAGGGGTTTGTTATCCGCCGACGCTGGTGACGACCGCCGATCACGATGATCGCGTCGTGCCGTGGCACAGCTTCAAGTTCGCCGCCGAACTACAGCGGGTTCAGGCGTGTGATAACCCGGTGATGATTCGCGTGGAGACACGCGCGGGGCATGGCGCGGGCAAGCCGGTGTGGATGCAGATCGAGGACGTCGCCGATCAGTTCGGGTTCGTGGCTAACGCTTTGAATGTGCCGACACCGGCGTCACGCTAGTTGGTCCCGTTCCGGGTGTCGCAATTTCGACAGGACTTTTGCCATTGTTGTCGTTGGAAGCCGCAGACCGATGTGTCGAACATGGCGATAGGAAACTGGAACAAACAGCCGTGATCGGACCGATAGCGGATCTTTCCGGCTTTCGCGCGCGCTACTGCTAAAGATACATCCGAGCCAATCTCGATCTCTTTGCAAACGTTTGCGCGCTCTTTTCTACTGACCAGACGGCATATCGAAAGTAGGCCGCGAACACCGCAAACAGGAGAACAAGCGCGATAGTTATCTGGACGAGCGCACCCATGCGTTTTTTCCAAGTGGATTTCATGTATCCACTACTGCGCGAAGCGCAGCCAATTCCAACGCGGGAGGGTGCCGCGCGCTGCGGCGCGGAATCAGTAATGATTCAGGTGCAGCAGGTCAGCGTAAACGGCACATCATCAGTAGTCTGCACCGGCCGCGTCTGCAACCCATTCCAGGCTAACAACCGCACCGAACACCGGTAGTGAGACCCACTGGTCTCCGGATACAACCCCGAATCCGCCGGCAACGCGATCCGTACCAACTGGATAGGCGTATCCCGTTCGAAGGTGATGTGATAAACGCCCGCGCGCGCAATCTCCTGCCGCGGCTTGCCATGCTGCCGAGTAATCCACAACAACTCGGCAATCGCATCACACAATGGCCGCAACGTGGCCAACCAGTCGTTGAACGACCGCGCCCGTGCATCCGTCGCCTGGTTCAACCAGAAAAAGAAATCCGGCAGATCGAATTCGCAAGTGCCGCCCGGAATCGCGCTGCGATGCTTGATCGCGGACAAGAATTCCGAATCCTTCAACCCCGCAAGATAGTTAGAGCCGCAGGCAACCAGATCCGCTCGCAGCCGCAGCAGGTTGCTCATCACGGTCCGGAGCCGCGCCGAGTCGACCCCCGGCTTGCTCTGGAACACATTGAGCTGCGCCAGGTGGCGCTCGAGTTCCTTCTGCACATCGGCGCGCACGTCGCCGCGCGCGGCGATGGCGAGGATGTCGAGCAGGCTGCCCATGGCGGCGCGGCTGCCCCACTGGCTCTGCATCTCGTTGTGATACAGCGCCTGGCTGTAGAGGAAATCGAGGCGCAGGAACGTGCGCATCCGCTCGTTGAGCGGCTGCTCGAATATCAGCGGCGCCGCGGCGGGCGCGCTGGTGGGTTGAATCTGGGCCTCTTCGGACATCGCCGTATTCTGCGCGTGCGCGCCCTCCGGCGTAAACCGCGCAGATTCCCCTCGTTCGTCGTCCGTGTTCATGTCGCGACCTTATCCGATTGCATGCGCCTTGCGGCCACGTATTGGCGATGCAGTTTTTCGACCTGGTCGCGCAGGGCAGCAATGTCGCCATCGTTGCGGATCACGTCATCGGCCACGGCGAGGCGGTCCGCCCGAGTCGCCTGCGCGTCGAGCATGCGTTGCGCCTCGGCCCGGGTGGTGCCATCTCGCGCCTGCAGGCGGGCGAGCTGCACTTCAGGCTCGCAATCCACGACCAGCACGCGGTCGAAACGCTTTGCGCCCGCGGTCTCCACCAGCAGTGGAATCGCGACCATGGCATAGGCTCCTTTGGAAGCCGCGCTGCGCGCGTCGGTGAGTTCGCGAATGGCGGGATGAGTGAGCTGTTCGAGCCAGACTCGCTCGGCCGGGTCGGCGAAAACGCGCGTGCGCAAGGCGCGCCGGTCCAGGCTGCCGTCGGCGTCGAGCACATCCGCGCCGAAATGCGCGGCGATCTTCGGCAGCAGGGGCGAACCCGGCGCCACGACCTCGCGCGCGAGCTGGTCGGTGTCCACGATGGTGGCGCCGAGGGCTTCGAACAGATTTGCGACGGTGGTTTTGCCGCAGGCGATGCCACCTGTCAGCCCCACTCTGAACACGGGCGCCACAATCAGCTGACGACGAAGAACGGCAGGTAACGGGCCATGAACGAATGGCCAAGCACCAGCGCGAGCCAGCCGGCAACCGCGAGGAACGGTCCGAACGCGATCTGCATATCCTTGCCCTTGCGCTGGCGCAACATGACGAACACGCCAACGACGGCGCCCACTCCGGACGAGAGCACGATGATCGGCAGCAGCATCTGCCAGCCAAGCCAGGCGCCGAGCGCGGCGAGCAGCTTGAAGTCCCCGTATCCCATGCCCTCTTTGCCCGTGAGCAGTTTGAATGCCCAATAGACGCTCCACAGGCAGAGGTAGCCCGCCGCCGCGCCGATGATGCTGTCACGCGGGCCGATCGGGTCCCCGCCCCACGACGGGTGCCATAGGCTCACGATCAGTCCGAGCCACAGCAGTGGATAGGTCAGCTGGTCGGGCAGGTACTGGGTATCGAAATCGATCATCGTGAGCGCGATCAGGAACCAGGTAAATGCCAGGGCGGCCAGGGCGACTCCGCCGAAGCCGAAGTGCCAGGCGATGAAACCCGACAGCAGGCCGGTAGCTAGCTCGATCGCCGGGTAGCGCGCGCTGATCGGCGCCCGGCAGTTAGCGCACTTGCCGCGCAGCACGAGCCAGCTCACTACGGGCACATTTTGCAGCGCGGTTATCGGTGCCTTGCAGTGCGGGCAGGCGGATCGAGGCACGACGAGATTGAACGCAGGCGGTTCGGCGAGCGGTGTTTCGACCGCAGCCTCGGGTACTGCGGCCACCGCTTCCGGCGACGTCATGGGTTCTGAAGTATTTTCGGGGTGAGCGGGCACGGGTGTTTCGACCGGCGTATCCGCCGCCGGTCCGTGCCTCAGCGCTTCGCATTCGGCGCGCAGTTCGTTGTCCATCATGATCGGAACGCGATAGATCACGACGTTGAGAAAACTGCCGACCAGCAGGCCCATTGCCGCGCAGCAGCCGATGAAAAAGGCGGGATGCGCCGCCAGCACGTTGAGTAGCTCCATGGGGCCGTCGTTAATCTCTTGAAAAAGAAACGCCGCGGGATGAGCGCGGCGTTTCGGGTCCGAGAGCGTCGAGTGGGTTACACCACTGCGCCCAGCTTGAAGATGGGCAGGTACATCGCGATGACCAGGCCACCGACCAGGACGCCCAGGATCGCCATGATGAGCGGCTCTAGCAGCGACGACATGCTGTCGACCGCGTTGTCGACCTCCGCTTCATAAAACGTCGCGACCTTGCCGGACATCGCGTCGAGCGCACCTGCTTCTTCACCGACCGCGATCATCTGAATGACCATGTTCGGGAACAGACCGGTGTTTTCCATCGCGCGCTGGAGACGCTGGCCGGTGGCGACTTCGTCGCGCATCTTGAGTACGGCATTTTCGAACACGATGTTGCCGGTGGCGCCAGCGACCGACTCGAGCGCTTCGACCAGCGGCACGCCAGCCGCGAACATGGTCGACAACGTGCGTGCGAAACGTGCGACCGCCGACTTGAACAGGATGGGGCCGATGATCGGGAATTTGAGCATTGCGCGATCGAGGAACTCGCGCATGGCCTTTGAACGTTTGTGGAAATAGATGAACGTCCAGCCCGCGCCTGCGACCATCAGGCCGAAGAAGATGCCGTTGTCCTGCAGCCAGCGCGACATGTCGATCACGAATTGGGTGAACGCCGGCAGATCGGCGCCAAATCCCTTGAACAGCGATTCGAACTGCGGGATCACGAAGATGAGCAGGATCACGGTGACGACGATGGCGACGACCATCACCGCGGCCGGGTAGAACAAGGCTTTCTTCACCTTTTTCTTCAGCGCCTCGGTTTTTTCCTTGTAGGTCGCGATCTTGTCGAGCAGCGTCTCGAGAGCACCGGCCTGTTCGCCCGCTTCCACGAGGTTCACGAACAGGTCGTCGAAGTGCAGCGGATGTTTGGCGAGCGCTTCGTGCAGCGAGGTGCCGCCTTCGACGTCGCCCTTGATGTCGAGAATGAGTTTCTGCATCGAGGGTTTGTCGTTGCCGGTGCCGACGATCTCGAAAGCCTGCACGAGCGGAATACCGGCTGCGAGCATGGTGGCGAGCTGGCGGGCGAACACCGCGATGTCTTCCGCCTTGACCTTGCCGCCGCCTTTGAAAGCCTGCGACTGCTTCTTGATGCGGCTGACGGCAATGCCCTGGCGGCGCAAGTCCGCGCGCAATGCGGCTTCATCGGGCGCGAGGCTCTTTCCCGTGACGCGATTGCCCTTCTTGTCCATACCGGACCAAGAGTAGGGGGCGTCGCGCTTGACGCCTTTTGAGCCTTGGGTTGCTACAGCAGTTGCCATGAGTTGCAGGTCCTTATTCGATCGTGACGCTGTTTACTTCTTCGAGACTGGTCAGGCCCTGCCTGACCTTTTCAAGTCCCGCTCGGCGAAGGTCCCACACGCCTTCCTTCGCCGCCTGGTCTGCGATGTCGATGGCGTTGCCACCTTCCATGATGATTCGGCCGAGAGCCTCGGTAACCGGCATCACCTGGTAAATGCCGCAGCGCCCCTTGTATCCGTCGCTGCAGGCAGAGCAACCCTTGGCGCCGTAAATCTTGATGCCCGCTTTCACGTCGGCTTCCTGAAAGCCTTCCTTGAGCAGCGCTTCCGCCGGTACTTCGACGATCACCTTGCACTGCGAACACAGTTTGCGCGCCAGACGCTGCGCGATGATCAGACTGACCGAAGTGGCGATGGCATAGGGTTTCACGCCCATGTCGACGAGCCGCGTGAGGGTCTGCGGGGCGTCGTTGGTGTGCAGGGTGGACATCACCAAGTGGCCGGTCTGCGCGGCCTTGATGGCGATTTCCGCCGTCTCGAGATCGCGGATTTCGCCGACCATGACGACGTCCGGATCCTGGCGCAGGAACGCGCGCAGCGCGCTCGCGAAGGTGAGGCCCACCTTGTTGTTGACGTTGACCTGGTTGACGCCCGGCAGGTTGATTTCCGCCGGATCCTCCGCAGTCGAGATGTTGGTGTCTTCTCGATTGAGAATGTTGAGGCCGGTATACAGCGACACGGTCTTGCCGGAGCCGGTCGGGCCCGTGACCAGGATCATGCCCTGCGGCTTGGCCAGATTCTTGAGATAGATCTCGCGCTGGAACGGTTCGTAGCCGAGTGCGTCGATGCCCAGCATCGCCGATGACGGATCGAGAATACGGCAGACGATTTTTTCACCGAACAACGTCGGGCAGGAGCTCACGCGAAAGTCGATCGCGCGAGTCTTCGAAAGCTTCATCTTGATGCGGCCGTCCTGCGGCACGCGGCGTTCGGCGATGTCGAGACGAGACATGACCTTCAGGCGCGCTGACAGCTTCATCGCGAGCTGCACGGGCGGCTGGGCCACTTCTTTCAACACGCCGTCGATGCGCAGGCGGATGCGGTACATCTTTTCGTACGGTTCGAAATGGATGTCCGAGGCGCCGCGGCGGATGGCATCTAACAACAACTTGTTGACGAAGCGCACGATGGGCGCATCTTCGATGTCGTCGCGCGAAACACCGGGGCCTTCATTGTCGTCGTCGCCACCGGAGACATCGAGGTTTTCGAGGTCGAAGCCGGTTTCGTCATCGACGAGATTCGGCATCGCCGTGTCGGCCTGCTCGACGGCTTTGTCGATGGCTTTCTGCAACTTGTCGTCTTCGACGACCACCGCCTCGATGCCAAGGCCCGTCTGGAACTTGATCTCGTCGATCGCGTGCAGATTGGTCGGGTCGGCGACGGCGAGGAACAACCGCTTGCCGCGGCGATAGAGCGGCAGGCAACGATGCTTCTGGACTAGTTTGTCCTGGACCAGCTTGATCGTATCGAGGTCGACCTGGTGTGAGTCGAGGTCGAACAGAGGAACACCGAATTCAGCGGAAGCCGCGATGGCGATGTCACGTGCCTTTGCGGCGCCAGCGGCGATGAGCTGCGTGACAAAACTCGATTTGCGATCTTTTGCGGTCTGCAAGGCGCTGAGCATGGCCGATTCTTCGACCACGCCGTCCTGGACGAGTCTTTGCGGCAAGCCGCCAAGACCCGAGCGGTTGGTTCCGCCGAGCGCTAGAGATGCGTTGTCATTCATGCGGTTACGTGCAAGCGAAGATACCCGCTGGGGTCCGTAGTCTACTCAAGGACCCTGTACAGGCAATTGTTAAATCCGTGCGTAATGGTCGCATAGGCGAGCGGTCCCACCCGTGAACAGGCTCCCAAAAGAGAAAGCCCCTCGTGAGAGGGGCTTTCTTGCAACGGTCTGACGTACCGGAGTACGCCATTAGGTTGATCAATTACACGCGGCAGGTCTGCGGCAGATACTTGTCCAGCAGGCCAGCGCTCGTTGTCGCCGTCGCGCCCGAAGCGGCCGTGGCACCGGCAGGAGCGGCCTTGCGACCACAAACCCAGACCACGTCGTTGTTCAAGCTCGTCGCAGGCATCAGACCGAGCGTTTCGGTATTGATCTTGTTGTTCGCCTGGGCACCGTAAGTAATCGTGATGCCGCCGGCCGCAACGGTGACCGCGGTCACGTATTTACCAGTCACCTCGTTGGCAAGACCAACACCAGCAGCGGTGTTGTTCGCCGGCCAGAGGCCAGTCTGCGAGAACGTTTCGGCAACCGACGCCTTGACGGCGCCCGCGAGGTTCAGACCTTCAGTCACCTGCGCGCGGATCGTGTAATCCTGATAAGCCGGGATCGCGATCGCGGCCAGAATGCCGATGATGGCAACCACGATCATCAGTTCGATGAGCGTAAAGCCCTTTTGAATAGCCTTCATTGAGATAACTCCTGAGATAAAAACGAGACCAAAAAATCAGTGTGCGCGTGGCACCCGGAGGCGCCAGTTGGCAGGGGAATGAGCAAGGCATGTGCCAGCCCGGTCGCCCTTCAATCAACTTACTGATTTCTTGACTGTTTTTTTGCGACGTGATCGGCAATTTAACGTAGTCCTGTCGTCCAATTCGCACGTCTCTGAACTCGCAGCGTCACAAAGTGACGCTGAAGGTCACTTTGCGTCACTCGATTCCGAGCTTCTTGATGCGATAGCGCAGTGCTCGAAAGGTCATGCCCAGTGCCTTGGCTGCCGCGGTCTTGTTGTAACGGGTTTCTTCAAGCGCCTTGATAATCGCCGCTCGCTCCACGTCCTCGAGTTGCTCGCCGAGCGCCGGCCGACCGCCGTTATCGCTTGCCGAAGAATTTACCGGCGATGGGAGGGCACGCAGTGCGGCCGCAGCTTCCGGAGCGATTGCGGAATTTTCCGGGCGCGCCATCGATCGCAGCTGCAGGTCGAAAACTTCGATGCGGCCCTGGTTGCACAGCGCGAGCGCGCGCTCGAGTACGTTTTCGAGTTCCCGGACATTGCCGGGAAAGGAGAAATTCTGCAGGACGTCGAGCGCCGCTTCGGTGATCGCGGGGGTCTCGATTCCCAACCGGCGTGAGAGGCGGCGCACGATTGCCGCCGCGAGATCCGGGATGTCTTCCGCGCGCTCTCGCAGCGCGGGCACGCGCAGTTCGATGACATTTATTCGATAGAACAGATCTTCGCGAAACCTGGATTGTGCGACCAGGTCGGCCAAATTCTTGTGGGTCGCCGACAGGATTCGAACGTCGATCGGCGCCTCGCGCTGCTCACCGATCGGGCGCACGGTCTTTTCCTGGATGACACGCAGCAACTTCACCTGCATGTGCAACGGCAGGTCGGCGACTTCGTCGAGAAACAGGGTGCCGCCCTCGGCGGAGGGGATGAGCCCGATCTTGTCGGTAACCGCGCCCGTGAAGCTGCCGCGCTTGTGACCGAAGAATTCGCTTTCCATGAGTTCGGAGGGAATGGCGCCGCAGTTCACCGGCACAAAAGGGCCTTCGGCACGCGGCCCGGTGCCGTGAATCATGCGCGCGACCAGTTCCTTGCCCGTTCCCGATTCCCCCGAGATGTGCACCGGCGCCTGGCTGCGCGCGACACGCGCGATCATCTCGCGCAGTCTTTCCATCGTCGGCGCGTTGCCGATCAACTGGCTGGCGGCGGAGGTGCTCGTGCCACCCCCCTCCGACGTCTGCGACAGTTTCAACGCCGTCGCGACGATGCGCCTGAGCCCACCCAGATCTAGCGGTTTGGAGACGAAGTCGAAGGCGCCGAGCTTGAGCGCACGCACCGCGGATTCGACGTTGCCGTGCGCGGTGATGACGGCGCAGGGGACGCCGGGGCAATGACTGCCCATCCATTCGAGCAGGTCGAGGCCGTCGCCATCGGGCAGCCGCATGTCGGTCAGGCAGAGGTCGAACTTCTGCGCCTTGAGCAATTTTTTCGCGGTCGCGACATCGCCCGCCGATTGCGTCGCGAGCTGCATGCGAGACAAGGTGAGACCCACGAGTTCGACGAGATCGGGTTCGTCGTCGACGACAAGTACCAGTGGTTGCGCCATAGGCGTGTGCCCGCGGGCGTCCCTCAGGCTACCCAGCGTTCGGGGTCACGGAACACGATGCGGAAAAGGCTGCCGCCACTGGTGCGCGGCTCATATAGAAGGGTGGCGCCGTTGGTCTGCGCGAGCTCCCGCGCCAGGAACAGCCCGAGGCCTGTGCCGCGCGAATTTCCCGTGAAAAACGGCTCGAAGATCCGCTCGCGATGCTGCACCGGAATACCCGGTCCGCGATCCGCCACTTCGAGAAACGGGCGCGCCGTGGAGGCCAGGCGGCCGATGCGCAGTTCGATGGTGTTGGTGTCGGGCTCGGTCGCGCCGTATTTCACAGCGTTCTCGCACAGGTTCCAGACGATCTGCCGCAACTGCGACGGGTCGACCTGCACTTCGACGTCGCCCAGCAGCGCGGATACCGCGAGGCGCGCGGGCGGAATCTGCATGGTGGCGCAGAATTCGTCGCGGAAGCCGGCGAGCCAGGTCGACAACACCACGCGTTCGGGGCGCGAATTCTCGCGGCGCGCCATCGACATGACGTTTTCGATGATCTGGCGCACGCGATCGCCGTTGGTGCGGACGATCTCCGTAAGCCGCTTGTCTTCGTCCGAGAGCGAGGCGGATTCGCCCAGCAATTGCGCGGCATGGCTCATGGCGCCGACGGGATTGCGAATTTCGTGCGCGATGCTGGCCGACAGGCGGCCGAGTCCCGCGAGTTTGGACTGCTGGATCTTCGCCGCCAGCAGTTCGGTGTCTTCGAGAAACACGATGACCGGGGATGGTTCCGCGCCGCCGAGCGAGGCGAAATGCGGCTGGATCACGTGCCCGCCATCGGCGCCCACGAAGGTGTGTGATGGCGCGGCTGGCGTCGCGGTGCGCGCGCGCCAGGTCTCGAGTAGATAGAGTAGCTGCGGCGAGGCTTCGCCGAGCAGCGCACCCGGATACGCGCTGCGGTCGCCGAGCAGCTGCGCAGCGGTTTCGTTGATGAGGCGGATGCGGTTTTCGTGGTCGATGACCACGATGCTTTCGCGCAGATGCTGCACGATGTACTGCGATAACTGCGCGAGATTGGCGAGGTCGACCTGCTGGCGGCGGACGGTGGCCTCGCTGTCGCGCAGGCGGCGGGCCAGCGGCCAGGCGAGCAGGGCCACCAGGAACACGATGCCGCCCAAGATACCGGTGGCGGGGTAGTCCGCCGCGTCGGCGGTGCCGGTGACGTGCCCGCCTATCTGCTGGGCGAACAAGGCCATCGTGGCGAGCGCGGCCAGCACGAAGGCGTCGCGATTGTCCGCCAGCAGCGCCATGGCGCCCACCGGGACCACGAACAGGATGCCGAGGCCGCTCGCGACGCCGCCGCTCGAAAACATCAGCAGGCTGATGGCGATTGCGTCGACCATCGCGTGCACGAAGGTGGTGGCGCGCAGGTTGGGCAGCAGGCGCCGGCCGCCGACGACTATGGCGATGCCGGCGGCGAAATAGACCACGCAGGTCCACAGGAACAGTTGCGGCCGCGCCTCGCCGAGCGTGCTGTTTGCGCCTGCGAACACCAACAGTGCATACAACGCAGGCGGAACCAGCAGCCGGTACAGATTGACCAGGCCAATGACGCGCCAGGCTAGATCGGTCGGAGCGGTGGGAGCTACGGCAAGCGACATCGGTCGCAACTGTAGCAGACACCAGGAGTTGCAGCGCACAGTCCAACTGGCGACCGCAGCACGATTCCGGGAGAATACCGGCTCTTTTTCCCTCTCCAAGTTCGGGGCCTATGAATCTCCACGAGTACCAGTCAAAAGAAGTTTTCCGCGAGTTCGGAATTCCCGTGCCGGAAGGCATTGCGGCGAAGAGCGCCGACGAGGCAGTCGCCGCGGCGCAGAAACTCGGCGGCAAGTTGTGGGTGGTCAAAGCCCAGGTGCACGCGGGTGGTCGCGGCAAAGCCGGCGGCGTGAAGCTGGCCCGCGACCTCGACACGGTGCGCGCCGCGACCGCCGACATGCTCGGCCAGCGGCTGGTAACCAAACAAACAGGTCCCGAAGGCCTGCCCATCGAAACGGTGTACGTCGAACAGGGTTCCGATATCGATCGCGAGATCTACCTGTCGCTGACGCTCAATCGCGAACGTGGCCGCGTGGCGGTCATCGCCTCCGCGGCGGGCGGCATGGACATCGAGGAAGTCGCCGAACACTCGCCGGAAAAGATCCTGCGCGTCGACATCAATCCCGCCGCCGGGCTGCAGGGCTACCAATGCCGCCAGCTCGCTTTCGGGCTCGGCTTCAAGGGCCCGCAGATCGGCAAGTTCCAGTCGATCCTCATGGCTCTCTATCGGATCTATCTCGAACGCGATGCGGCGTTGTTAGAAGTGAATCCGCTCATCGTGACCAAGGCCGGCGAGCTGGTCGCCCTCGACGCGAAGATCAACATCGACGCCAACGCGGTGTTCCGCCAGAAGGCGCTCGCCGCGATGCGCGACCCTTCGCAGGAAGACCCGATCGAGCGCCAGGCCAGCGAACACGATCTCAACTACGTCTCGCTCGACGGTGACATCGCCTGCATGGTCAACGGCGCGGGTCTCGC
The DNA here is from genome assembly GCA_039931065.1 of Pseudomonadota bacterium. GTDB lineage: Bacteria > Pseudomonadota > Gammaproteobacteria > Steroidobacterales > Steroidobacteraceae > CADEED01. Next base: position 476,559 of record JBDTSP010000001.1, read on the forward strand.
GATGGCCACGATGGACCTCATCAAGCTGCACGGCGGCAATCCGGCCAACTTCCTCGACGTGGGCGGTGGTGCAACCGCCGAGCGGGTCACCGCGGCGTTCAAGCTCATCCTCTCTAACAAGAAGGTGCGCGCGATCCTGGTCAATATCTTCGGCGGCATCGTGCGCTGCGACCTGATCGCCGAAGGCGTGATGATCGCGGTCAAGCAGGTGGGCGTCGCCGTGCCCGTGATCGTGCGTCTCGAAGGTACTAACGCGGAGCAGGCCCGCGAGATGCTGGCGCACAGCGCGCTCGCCATCACGCCGGCCTCCGACCTCACCGATGCGGCCAAGAAGGCCGTCTCGCTCGCCGCCAACGGTAAGAAGTAAGACATGAGCATCCTCGTAAACAAGAACACGCGCGTCATCGTCCAGGGCTTCACCGGCCAGCAGGGCACGTTCCACACCGAACAGAGCATCAAGTACGGCACCAAGGTCGTTGGCGGCGTCACGCCCGGTCGCGGTGGCGAAAAGCACCTGAATCTGCCGGTGTTCGACACGGTGGCGGATGCGGTCAAACAAACCGGCGCCACGGCCAGCGTCATCTACGTGCCGGCGCCGTTCGCGGCCGACGCGATACTCGAAGCCAGCGACGCCGGCATCGAACTCGTGGTGTGTATCACCGAAGGCATTCCGATCAACGACATGGTGCGCGTGAAGGCCACGCTCGCGGGTTCCGGCACGCGTCTCATCGGGCCTAACTGCCCGGGCATCATCACGCCGGACGAATGCAAGATCGGCATCATGCCGGGCTTCATCCACAAACAAGGCCGGGTCGGCATCGTGTCGCGCTCCGGCACGCTCACCTATGAAGCCGTGTTCCAGACCACCAACAAGGGTCTCGGCCAGAGCACCTGCGTCGGCATCGGCGGCGATCCGGTGCGCGGCATGAACTTCATCGATGTGCTCGAACTGTTCGAACGCGATCCGCAGACCGAAGGCATCATCATGGTCGGCGAGATCGGTGGCACAGACGAAGAAGCCGCCGCGGATTTCATCCACAAATACGTCACCAAACCCGTCGTCGCCTACATCGCGGGTGTCACCGCGCCGCCGGGCAAACGCATGGGCCATGCCGGCGCGGTCATCGCGGGCGGCAAGGGCACGGCCGCTGACAAATTCCGCGCGTTGGATAAGGCCGGCGCGCGCACCGTGAAATCGCCGGCCGACCTCGGCAAGGCGATGGCGGAAGAATTGGCCAAGCGCCGCGCCAAGCCGCTCAAGAAGCCGGTCGGTCCGCCCGTACTCATCATCGAGCAGCGCTCGAAGAAGACGGTGAAGAAGCCGGCTGCGAAGAAGGCGGCTCCGAGGAAAGCGGCTCCGAAAAAGGCCGCCGCCAAAAAGGCCGCCGCCAAAAAGGCCCAGAAGAAGCCCGCGAAGAAGAAATCCAAGACGGCGCGGCGCGCGAAATAACGCGCGACGGCGGTGGCATCCCAATCCAAGCTGCGGATCGCCCTCGGGCAGTTGAACCTGCTCGTGGGCGACATCGCGGGCAACGCCAATCGCATCGTCGCGGCGGCGGAGCGCGCCTGCAGCGAACTTCACTCCGATCTGCTGGTGTTGCCCGAGCTCACGTTGTCCGGGTATCCGCCCGAAGACCTGCTGTTCCACCGCGGCTTCCGCGTGCAGGTCGAGAAGGGACTCGAGACCGTGCGCGGGGCGAAGGCTTCCTGCGGCGTGGTGCTCGGTTTCCCGGAATATTCGGGCACCCAGATCTTCAACTCCGCCGCGCTGATCGAAGGCGGCGAAGTACGCGCCACCCATCGCAAGAGCGCCCTGCCTAACTACAAGGTGTTCGACGAGAAGCGTTACTTCAAACCAGGTGGCCAGCCGACGGTGGTGGATTTTCGCGGTTTTCGCATCGGCATCCTGGTCTGCGAGGACATCTGGGAGCCCGAACCTGCGCAACTGGCGCGATCGGCGGGCGCGGAGATGTTCGTGGTGCTCAATGCCTCGCCGTTCGAGCAGCGCAAGCAGGCGAATCGCGAGGACATCGTGCGCCGCTGCGTCAAGGATCTTGGGCTTCCGGTCGTCTACGTGAACATGCTGGGCGGCCAGGACGAGCTGGTGTTCGACGGCAACTCATTCGTCATGGATGGCGCGGGAGTGGTGGTGATGCGCGCACCACCGTTCGAAGAAGGGCTGTATCAAGTCGAGTTCGAACGTGTCGATGGCGTGGTACGCGCGCTGCCGGGCGCGATCGCCCCGATGCTGAGCGATACCGAAAGTGTCTACCGAGCGCTGGTGCTGGGCGTGCGCGACTACGTCGGCAAACACGGCTTTCCGGGCGTGGTGATGGGGCTGTCGGGCGGCATCGACTCCGCACTGACGCTCGCCATCGCCGTGGATGCGCTCGGCAAGGATCACGTTCACGCGGTCATGATGCCGTCGCCCTACACCTCGCAGATGAGTCTCGACGATGCCCGCGCCCAGACCGAAATCCTCGGCGTGAAATACAGCGTATTGCCGATCGGCGAGATGATGAAAGCGTCCGAGGCGACCTTGCTGTCCGAATTCGCCGGCCGCAAACCCGACACCGCCGAAGAAAACATCCAGTCCCGCTGCCGCATGGTCCTGCTCATGGGCATCTCCAACAAGACCGGCAAGATGTTGCTGACCACCGGCAACAAGAGCGAGATGTCGGTCGGTTACGCCACTTTGTACGGCGACATGGCGGGCGGCTTCGCGCCGATCAAAGATTGCAGCAAGCTGCTCGTGTACCGGCTCTCCGAATACCGCAACACGGTGTCGCCGGTGATTCCGCGCCGCGTGATAGATCGGCCGCCGTCAGCCGAGCTGCGGCCCGATCAGAAAGACAGCGATTCGCTGCCGCCCTACGAGATTCTCGACCCGATCCTCGCAGCGTTCATCGAAGAGGATCTCTCGGTCGACGAGATCTGCGCGCGGGGCTTCGACCGGCCCACCGTGGGGCGGGTGCTCGACCTGGTAAAGCGCAACGAATACAAACGCCGGCAGGCGCCGCCCGGCGTTCGCGTGAGCCGCCGCGCCTTTGGCCGCGACTGGCGTTATCCGATTACCAGCGGCTATCGTCGGTAGTGAGGTCGGTAGTAAGGCGGTAGTTAGGCGAGCTTCAGCTGGCCAGCCACAACTTGTACCACTTGCGCTTCGGCGCGACCCGTTTCTCGCCCATCTCGCCTTCGAAATTCTGGCGGTACATCGTGCGGGTCTGCGCGGCGAGCTCCTTGAGCTCCATCTTGTCGTAGCAGTAGGCCATGATCTCGAGCGCTTCTTTCACCGCGGGAGCGCCGTCGAATTCCTCGATTGCGACCTTGGCGCGCTGCGCGGCGGCGACATACGCGCCGCGGCCGACGTAGTAACGCGCGACGGCGATTTCGTAATCCGCCAGGCGATTGCGCAGGTACACCATGCGCCGGCGCGCATCGTGCGCGTAGTCGCTCTTGGGATATTGCTCGACGACGGTGGCGAAGGCCGTGAACGAACGGCGGGCCTCGGTCGGTGGCCGCTGGTTGAGGTCGACGCGGAACCAGCGCTCGAGGAAGTTCGGCAGGCGCTCGAAATCGGTCAGGCCCTTGAGGTACCAGGCGTAGTCGATGCGCGGATGGGTCGGGTTCTCGCGGATGAAGGTGTCCGCGGCGTCGATGGCCGATTCGGACTCACCGGCGCGGTAATAGGCGTAAATGACGTCGAGGCGCGACTGCCGCGACTCGGCCGCGAACGGATAACGGGCCATCAGGGCCTCGTAGATCTTCACGGCCAGTGGGTAGTCCCCGGCCATCAGGGAGCGGTGGGCCCGCTCGTAGACCACCGCGGGATCGGTCATGGGCCCTTCGACGCCATCCTTGGTCTTGCAGGCGGTGAGGCTCACGCCCAGGGATATAGATAAGAGTGCCAGGATGCTGGCCGTGCGCAGTAATCGCATGCAGGGTTTTGCCGTTTCTCTAGATTGCCGGGTTTTAGAATTTGAAATGGTCGCCGGACGCGTGAAGTATAGCGGCCCCCAACAGACTCGGACCACACGGTTGACCCCCAAGTTCCAGACTCATCGCCTCGAGTTGCCCCTCGAATTCGCCGGCCGGCGCCTCGATCAGGCCCTGGCGCAGCTCCTGCCCCAGTATTCGCGGACCCGCATCCAGCACTGGATCGACGGCGGGGCGGTCCTGGTCAATGGGCTCGTGCCCCGCGCGCGTGACCTCGTGACCGGCGGCGAGACGGCCAGCATCGAGGCCCGCATCGAAGAGCAGACCGGCATCGCCGCCGAGAAGCTGCCGCTCGATATCGTCCACCAGGACGCGAGCGTCATCGTATTGAACAAGGCGCCCGGCGTGGTCGTGCATCCAGGGGCGGGTAACCGCGAACACACTCTGCAGAACGCGCTGCTGGCGCACGACGCGAAACTGCGGCGCGTGCCGCGCGCCGGGCTCGTCCATCGAATCGACAAGGACACCAGCGGGTTGTTAGTCGTGGCGCGCACGCTCGCGGCGCACACCACGCTGGTGGCCATGCTGGCCGCGCATGAGATCGAGCGCGAATACCTGGCGGTGTGCACCGGCGCGATGACCGGTGGCGGCACCGTCGATGAGCCGATCGGCCGTCACCGCACACAACGCATCAAGATGGCGGTGCGCGCGGATGGCCGCGCAGCCGTCACTCACTACCGCATCGAAAAACGCTTCCGCGCGCACACACTCGCACGCGTGCGGCTCGAAACCGGCCGTACGCATCAGATCCGCGTGCACCTGGCGCACGTCAATTATCCAATCGTCGGCGACCCGGTTTATGGCGGCCGGAAGCGCTTGCCGGCGGGCGCGAGTGCTGCGCTCAAGAGCGCGCTGGAAGGCTTCCATCGCCAGGCGTTGCACGCAGCGCGTTTGTCGTTCGCGCATCCGAAAACGGGGGAACCCGTGTCATACGAAGCGCCCATACCCGCCGATCTCGCCGGGTTGTTAGATGCGCTGGAGCGCGACCGGCGCGAAGGCGGCAAATGAGCGAGCAGGCCGCCGGCGATTCGCTGCTGCAGTTCAACTGGCGTTTGCCGCGTGGCGTCACTGCCGCGTTCACGACCCGCCGAGGCGGAGAAAGCCGGGCGCCCTGGGATTCGTTCAACGTCGCCTCGCACGTCGGGGATGCGCCGGAGTCCGTGACATGCAACCGCGCGCGGCTGCGGACGTTGCTGAATCTGCCGGCCGAGCCGTCGTGGCTCAACCAGGTGCACGGGGTCACGGTCTCGGCACTCGATGCCGGCGTCGCCGCGGCCGTACCCGAGACCGCCGATGCGGCGATCGCGCGCAGCGCCGGTCGCGTCTGCGTGGTGATGGTGGCGGATTGCCTGCCCGTGTTGTTCGCCAGCCGTGATGGAGAAGTCGTGGCCGCCGCGCATGCGGGCTGGCGCGGTCTGGCCGCGGGCGTGCTCGAGCGCACCGTGGCCTCGATGGCCGTGCCCGGCACAGAGATAACCGCCTGGTTAGGCCCGGCGATTTCGCGCCAGCATTTCGAGGTGGGCGAGGAGGTGCGCGCCGGATTCGTCGCTGCCGACAGCGGCGCCGCGACGTGTTTCGCCGCCAACGATCGCGGTCGCTGGCAAGCGGACCTCGTGGGGCTCGCGCGCCGCCGTTTGCAGGTGCTGGGCGTGACGGACATCAGTGGCGGCGAGTGGTGCACCTTCGCGGACCGCGAGCGCTTCTATTCGCACCGCCGCGACGGGAAGGGTGGCCGGATGGCGGCGCTCGTGTGGAAGGCGTGAAGGGCCGCGCTCGACATGCGTGTTAGGATTTCCGCCCCTTGAATACCCTGTTCCTCATCGTTCTATCCACGCTGGCGTCCGGCGTGCTCTCGGTGCTGGCGGCCGGCGTGTTCCTGGCGTTGCCGGCGAAACAGCGAGAAAACGCGCTGCCGCACCTGGTGAGCTTCGCGACCGGTGCCTTGTTAGGTGCCGCGTTGTTGGCGCTCATCCCGCATGCGGTGCTCGGCGCCGGAACCGACCGCGTGCACGAAGTGGGTATTGCGCTGATAGCGGGTATCGCGCTGTTCTTCGTGCTCGAGAAGTTCCTGCTCTGGCGCCACTGCCACGACGATCATTGCGACGAACACACCGTCACGCATGGGCATTCCCACGACCACGCCCGCCTGAAGGCGAGCGGTTCGCTGGTGCTGGTCGGCGACGCGCTGCATAACGTGCTGGATGGCGTGTTGATCGCCGCCGCATTCCTCACCGATGCCCACCTCGGCATCGTCACGACGGCCGCGATCGCGGCGCACGAGATACCGCAGGAAGTCGGCAACTTCGCGGTGCTGCTGCATTCGGGCATGTCGCGCGGCCGGGCGCTGGCGCTCAACCTGCTGACCAGCCTCACCGCCGTGATCGGCGGCGTGGTGGGTTTCTTCGCGCTGCAGACGGCGCTGGCCGCCCTGCCGTTCGCGCTGGCCGTGGCCGCTGCCAGTCTTCTATATGTCGCCGTCGCCGACCTCATCCCGGGTCTGCACCGCCGGGTCGACCCCCGCTCGAGCATCACGCAGGTTTTGCTCATTGGCTGCGGTATTGCGATCATCGCGTTTGCCGAAAATCATGCTCACTAAGAAGCCAGGCCAGGGAGACGACGATGGAGAATCTGCCGCCTGACAACCCGCGCATCGCCGACTACGAGACGGCGATTGGCCCTAACGTCGAGTATTACCTGCCGCGTTTCGAGGAGTTCGAAGCCGGCGGTTCGCAGCTCAGCTGGCACTGGCCGGCGTTCTTCGCAACGACGCCCTGGTTCCTGTATCGCAAGATGTGGCTGGTCGGGGTCTTGAACCTCGTCTATCCATTCGTGTTGACATTCTTCTGCAGCATCGCCTTTGCGTTCCTGATCGGATCGAGGCAGGCGAATCCGGTGATCTTCGGGGTCTTGTTCCTCGTCTTGCTGGCCGCGCCGTGGTTCGTGCTGCCGATGTTCGCCAACGCCTTGTACTGGCGGCACATCCGCAACCTGGTCGACCGGATGCCGCGCGCGTTCGCGCAGAACCCCGAGAAGAAGCTTGCACGCCTCGAACGCGACGGCGGCACGGGGCTGGCTGTCATGCTCGCGGTCTGCGCCGGCATGGCATTTTTCTGCATCTTCATCATCGGCATCCTGGCCGCGATCGCGATCCCGGCTTACCAGGACTACACGATCCGCGCGCAGGTGACGGAGGGTCTGAACCTCGCTACGCCGGTCAAGGCGCAGGTTGCCGAGTACTGGGAATCGAACCGCCGCTGGCCGGAGCAGGCGGACCTGGACTTGGCCGCGCCGATTGGCAAGTACGTCTCGTCGGTGGGGGTGGCGTCGGGTAGCGTCGTCATCACCTACGGCAAAGGAGCCAACCCTGTACTCAACGGCAAGCGCATCGCGCTCCTGCCCGGTGCCGACGCCCAGGGAGAAATCCGCTGGAGCTGCGGCAACGCGTCGCATCCGGCCGGGGTGACTCCGGCGGACGGTCCTTCCGGCAGTGACCTGTTGGATAGATACCTGCCGTCGGCCTGCCGCGTGGGCACCGCTCGATAAAGGGCTTGAACCATCGCCGCACTGGCCCCACTTTGAGCGCCTATGCGAATGGACAAACTTACCAGCCGGTTCCAGACCGCGCTGCAGGACGCTCAATCTCTCGCCGTGGGGCGCGACCACCAGTTCATGGAGCCGGCGCACGTATTCGGCGCGTTGCTCGATCAGCAGGATGGCAGCACCCGCCCGCTGCTGGTCAAGGCTGGCGCCAACGTGGCCAAACTGCGCAAGGACCTCGACGCCGCCATCGCCAAGTTGCCGACGGTGCAGGGCACGCCCGGCGACGTACACGTGTCGCAGGATCTCAACCGCCTGCTCAACGTCACTGACAAGCTCGCGCAACAGCGCAAGGATGAATACATCTCGAGCGAGCTGTTCGTGCTCGCTTCGTTCGAAGACAAGAACACGCTGGCCAAACTACTCAAGGATGCCGGCGCCTCGAAGGCCGCCATCGAGAAGGCCATCGAGCAGGTGCGAGGTGGTGAAGCCGTGAACGATCCCCAGGCCGAAGAGAAGCGCGGAGCGCTCGAGAAATACACCGTCGACCTGACCGCGCGTGCGTTGAGCGGCAAACTCGACCCGGTCATCGGCCGCGATGATGAAATCCGCCGTACGGTGCAGGTGCTCGCGCGCCGCACGAAGAACAACCCGGTGCTCATCGGCGAGCCCGGCGTCGGCAAGACCGCGATTGTCGAGGGCCTCGCGCAACGCATCATCAACGGCGAGGTGCCGGAAGGGCTCAAGGGAAAACGCATTCTCGCGCTCGACATGGGCGCCTTGATCGCAGGCGCCAAATTTCGCGGTGAGTTCGAAGAGCGCCTGAAGGGTGTGCTCAACGATCTTGCCAAGCAGGAAGGCCAGGTCATTCTTTTCATCGACGAGTTGCACACCGTCGTCGGCGCCGGCAAGGCAGAAGGTGCGATGGATGCGGGCAACATGCTCAAGCCCGCATTGGCGCGTGGCGAGTTGCATTGCGTCGGTGCGACCACACTCGATGAATACCGCAAGTACATCGAGAAGGACGCCGCGCTCGAGCGCCGCTTCCAGAAAGTGCTGGTCAATGAGCCGACGGTCGAAGACACCATCGCCATCCTGCGCGGTCTCAAGGAACGTTACGAGACTCACCACAACGTCGAGATCACCGATCCGGCCATCGTGGCCGCGGCGACGCTTTCGCATCGCTACATCGCGGATCGCCAGTTGCCGGACAAAGCCATCGACCTGATCGACGAGGCGGGCGCGCGCATTCGCATGGAGATGGATTCGAAGCCCGAATCCATGGACCGGCTCGAGCGCCGCATCATCCAGCTCAAGATCGAGCAGGAAGCGCTCAAGAAAGAGAAGGATGACGCCACGAAGAAGCGTCTGGCCACCTTGCAGGAGACGCTCAAGGGTCTGGAGCGCGAGTACGCCGATCTCGAAGAGATCTGGAAAAGCGAGAAGGCTTCGCAGCAGGGCGCGGCCGACGTTCGCACCGAGCAGGAAAAGGTGCGAGCGGAAATGGACGTCGCGCGTCGCAAGGGCGATCTCACCCGTGTCGCGCAGATCCAATACGAAGTGTTGCCCGCGCTCGAGCGCAAACTCGCGCAGGCGACGATCGCAGAGAGCAAGGAAACGCAGCTGGTCCGCAACAAGGTGACCGAAGAGGAAATCGCGGAAGTGGTTTCCAAGTGGACCGGCATCCCCGTCTCGAAAATGCTCGAGGGTGAGAAGGAAAAGCTGCTGCGCATGGAAGACGCGCTGAACAAACGCGTCGTCGGCCAGGACGAGGCCGTGCACATCGTGTCGAACGCGATCCGCCGCTCACGCGCCGGATTGGCGGATCCGCGCCGCCCCAATGGTTCGTTCTTGTTCCTCGGCCCCACCGGTGTCGGCAAGACCGAGCTGTGCAAGGCGCTGGCGGAATTCCTGTTCGACACCGAAGAGTCGATGGTGCGCATCGACATGTCCGAGTACATGGAGAAACATTCGGTGTCGCGGCTCATCGGTGCGCCGCCAGGTTACGTGGGGTATGACGAAGGCGGCCAGCTCACGGAGGCGGTTCGCCGCCGGCCCTATGCCGTCATCTTGTTAGACGAGGTGGAGAAGGCTCACCCCGACGTGTTCAACGTGTTGCTGCAGGTGCTGGACGACGGCCGTCTGACCGACGGCCAGGGCCGCACCGTGGATTTCCGCAACACCGTGATCATCATGACGTCGAACCTCGGCTCGGACGTCATCCAGACCTTCGCGGGCGAGGGCAACTACGCCAGGATGAAATCGGCGGTGATGGAAGTGGTACAGGCCAACTTCCGGCCGGAGTTCATCAATCGCATCGACGATATCTGCGTATTCCACCCCCTGGGCGCGGCGCAGATCCGCGCGATCGTGGATATCCAGCTCGCGCAGCTCAAGCGCCGGTTGTTAGATCGCGATCTGGAGCTGACGCTCGACGATGCCGCGATGAACAAGCTGGGAGAGGCCGGTTACGACCCGGTGTATGGCGCGCGGCCGCTCAAGCGCGCGATCCAGCAGCAGGTTGAGAACCCGCTGGCGCAGGCGATTCTCTCGGGCAAATTCTCGGCTGGCGACCGCATCGCCGGTCGCGTGGAGAACGGCTCTTTGAATTTTGAACGCGCGGGCTAACTAACCGGCTGCTCGGAAGCCGGTGTTTCCCGCCGAGACGAGCTGCGTTCCGCAGGCATTGCTGTCATGACAAAGCGGAAAAAGGCCGGGGGCTCACCGTCGTGTGCCGGTGATCGGGGGGGGCTCACGATGTCGCCAAAACGTGAAATAAGGTCTTCCGAGGCAGATATGCTTTCACCATAATGCGGCGGTGATTCCCACTCCCGAAGCCGTAACTGGTACTGCCCTGCGGATCGCCGTTCTCATTCCTTGCCTCAATGAGGCCCGGGGGATCGCGGGTGTGGTGCAGGGGTTTCGTGCCGTACTTCCTGGCGCGGCCATCTACGTTTATGACAATGCGTCTACGGACGACACGGCCGCTGTCGCGGCAGCTGCAGGCGCGCGAGTCCGTCACGAGCCGATGCGCGGCAAGGGCAATGTGGTGCGGCGCATGTTTGCGGACGTGGAAGCCGACGCTTACCTGCTGGTCGATGGAGACGGCACTTACGACGCCCGGTCCGCGCCAGCGATGCTCAAGCTGCTTGCGGACCAGCAGCTCGATATGGTCTGTGGCAAACGCATCGACAGCGAAGCGCTGGCGTATCGGCAGGGTCACCGTCTCGGAAATCGCGTGCTCACAGGTCTCGTCGCCACATTGTTTGGCGACCGCGTGAGCGACATCCTTTCCGGCTATCGCGTCATGTCCCGCCGCTTCGTCAAATCCTTCCCGGCCCTTTCGCAGGGATTCGAGACGGAAACCGAACTGACCGTTCATGCGCTCGATCTGCGCGTCCCGATTGCCGAGTATCCGACTCCGTACGGCGCGCGTTCCGCCGGCACGGCTAGCAAGCTCAATACTTACCGGGATGGTTGGCGCATCCTCCGTACGATCGCACGCCTGGTCAAGGAAGAGCGCCCGTTCGCCTTCTTCGCCACCATCGGTAGCGCGCTGGTGCTCGCGTCAATCGCGCTCTCGATTCCTCTGCTGATCGAATTTCTCGAAACCGGCCTCGTACCGCGAATTCCGACCGCCGTCCTTTCCGTGGGTCTCATGCTCGTGGCCGTCATGAGTTTCGTGTGCGGGCTCATACTCGATACCGTGACGCGCGGCCGACGGGAACTGAAGCGCATGCACTATCTATTGCACGTACGGTCGGCGTCGACCGAAACGGACAGCCGATGACACCGACGTTCCGATATACACTGCTGTGGCTCGCGGGTTCCACGCTGGTCGTGATCGCCGCACTGACACTGCTCACAGCCGCTCACGCCGATGGAGAGTTCCTGCCGTCGAATGCCGATGCGTTCTACCACGCGCGTCGGATCCTGGATTCGCTGTTCAGCGGCGAGCCCGTCATCCAGTTCGACACCCATATTCACGTGCCGGAAGGCAGTTGGGTGACCTGGCCCTGGGGCTACGACACCCTGATGACTTTCATCACGCGAATGTTCGGTCCGTTCTCGAGCGAAGCGGATGCGAACCGTGTGCTGATGAACATTCCGCCCGCGGCGGCGCCAATTGCCGTCGGACTCGTGGTGATCATCGCCCGCCAGCTTGCATTGCCGTTTTTGTTCGCGACGCTGCTCGTCATGGGTTTCAGCGCGCTGCCGCTCGTGTACATGCAGTTCGCCGTCGGCAACATCGACCATCACTTCGCCGAGCTCTTGTGGACACTCGGGGCCATGAGTGCAGGCATTCGCTGGTTCGGCACCGGGCGCAATTCTGTTGGCGCCGGCATCACGCTGGGATGCGTGCTCGGGTCTGGACTCGCAATCCACAACGGACTTTTTATCCTGCAGATTCCGATTGCCGCGACGCTCGCGCTGTTCTGGATACGCGGATTGCCCTTGCCGGAGCGCCGCTCGGTGGTCTCGTTCGGCGCCGCGCTGCTCCTGATGACACTGCTGGTCTGCATTCCCTCCGAGCCCTGGCGACGGGGCTTCTTCGAGTTCTACACTCTGTCTTGGTTTCATTTCTACATCGCCGCATGTGTGGCCGTATTTGCTTTGCTGCTCACCACGCTTCGATTCAATACCCGCAATCTCGTGATCTTGCTGCTGGCTGCGGCTGTCGCGCTGGTGCCAGTTCTGGGAACGCTGAGCCTCGCCGGTGAATTTGTTTCTGGTCAACTCGAATCCATCCGTAACATCGTCGAAGCGAAGAGCCCCTACGAGTTGTATCGCTCGATGGGTGAGGAAATGTCCACGCGCTTTTTCTCGTGGCTGATGTGGCTGAGTTTGCCGATGCTGCTGCTGAGCCTGTGGTGGGTCTATCGGCTGCGCGACCCGGCGATGCAGTTCGTCGCGATCTCGAGCGCGATGGGACTCGCCATATTGCAGCTGCAATTTCGCTTCAGCGTCTTTGGCGAGCTGCCAATGTTGCTGATGCCCCTGCTCGCCGCCCGCATGCTCTCGGAGTGGAAACCGGCATTCCGCCAACCCGTGCTCGCGGGCAGCGTGCTGCTGTTCGCAATCTGTTTCTGGCCCACGATCGCAAACTGGCAGTTACGGTGGTCGCTGGGCGGAAATCTCGCGTACGGGAACATCCGCTCGACCTTTCCAGAGCTCAAGAAGTTGTGCGACGAACGGCCTGGCATCGTGCTCGGAGATCTCGATACGGGCCACTGGGTGCGCTATCACTCGCAGTGCAGTGTCATCGCCGATGTATTCCTGCTGACCCCGCAACATGCGGCCAAGGCGTTTGAAAGCGCGCGACTGATGCACCTGACGCCGGCGGAACTCCTCGCCGGCAACAACGAGGTTCGATATGTCCTGGCACATCACACCATCACGCTGGTGCGCGACGCCAATGCAAAGGAAACGCCTGACCTCAATGAAATGCGGAAGCTCTTGTCGCCGCTCGAACGGGATCTGCTTGCGCCCACTCCGATGTTGCCGCCGCAATTCAAGAAGCGCTGGGAAGTGTTGACGCCAGCGGGGCAGGTTTTTTCCAGGCTTTACGAGATCGACCGGGGCCCGTGAAACGCGAGTCCGTCAACGCGATCCGCTACCTGCTCGAGGAGTGGATTCCGCCGGCTCTGCGCGACTCCGCGCCGATGCGCTGGTTGTTCCGGCTCTACTGGGGACGGTTCGTCGACGACCTGGAAAAATTTCGTGCCAACATTCACAACGTCACGCCCGAGCAGTACGCCGACATTTATCGGCGCATGCCGCGGATCCAGGCTGGTACCGACAACAGCGTCGCCTGCATTGACCGCATCGCCACGCTGCTGCTGCCCGGATCGGTCCTGGACGTTGGTTGTGGCACTGGCTATTTGATGGACGTGTTGGCGCAGCGCAGCGTCGCCACAGCTCACGAGTTCACTGGGGTCGACTTTCAGATAGAGCCTGGGATCGTAGAGCGGCATCCGAAATTTCATTTCCGGGAGGCGGACATCGAAAAGCTGCCGTTCGCCAGTGGTGAGTTCGACACAGTCATGTGCACGCACGTCCTCGAGCATGTGCTCCACATCGAGAATGCGATCGCGGAGCTGCGCCGGGTGGCGCGACGGCGGTTGCTCGTGGTCGTGCCGCTGGAGCGCGAGTATCGCTTCACCTTCAATCCACACGTTCATTTCTTCCCGTACCCGCACAGCTTCCTGCGGCACGTGATCCCCGTTCCGACGAACGCGCGCTGCGAGGTCGTCGGCCGCGATCTCCTGTACATCGAAGAGCGAGGTGCGAGTTGATCGGGTCGCTGCGCCAGTGGGTCGAACTACTCTGTTTTCCGGTGGCAATCGCGACCGGCCAGATTCTTTTCAAACGCGCGGCGGCGCAGATCACTCCCGGAGCCGGTGGTGGCTGGTTGCTCGAGCTCGCGCGCCTTCCGACGATGTGGGTAGCGGTCGCGTTGTACGCCGTATCGACGCTGCTGTGGGTGCGCATCCTGACCACGGTGCCGTTGAGCCGTGCCTATCCGTTCGTGGCACTGGCGTTCGTCCTGGTGCCGGCGGCGGGGTATCTGTTTTTCAACGAGACCGTCAACGCGCGTTACGCGATTGGAACCGCCCTGATCGTCATCGGAGTTGCAGTCGCCGCCCGGGCGTGAGGTTGGGCGAGGCGATTGCCACGCAGCCCCGCTATAATCGCCCCGGTCGATTTTCCGGGGATCTCATGCCTTTCTACGAATACGAATGTCCGCACTGTGGCCACCACGAAGAGGCGCTGCAGAAGGTCTCCGACAAGCCGCTCAAGAAATGCCCCAACTGCGGCAAAAACGGCCTGCGCAAGCTGATGTCTGCGCCGGTGTTCCGGCTCAAGGGGTCGGGCTGGTACGAAACCGACTTCAAGTCAGACAAGGACAAGCAGCGCAACCTGGCCGGGGCGGATAAAGAAGAGTCCAAGGCCGAGACCAAGACGGATTCGAAGGCGGAAACCAAGCCCGAAGCGAAGACCGAGGCGCCTAAAACCGAGACGCCCAAGGCCGATGCCGCGAAGCCCGCGGCCGAAAAGGCCAGCAAGTCGGCGTCCAAACCGGCCGCGGCGCGGGCCAAGAGCAAAACCAAACCCGCGCGTACGGCGAAGCGCCCAAAGCGCAGATAGGCTGGCGCCGTGAACTACGCGCGGCGTCCCGGCATCGATAGTGAAGCACTGAGCAGGCTCGCGGCGCGCGAGCGCGAAAGTTTCGTCACCAACCATGCCGAATCCGCGCGGCTCGCACGTGCGAGTGCCGCACACTGGCTGAACGGAGTCCCGATGCACTGGATGCGTGACTGGAGTACGCCGCATCCGATGTTTGTGAGGCGCGCGAATGGCGTGGACGTCGAAGACGTCGACGGCAACCACTACATCGATTTCTGCTTCGGCGACACCGGCTCGATGTTCGGCCACTCGCCGCCCGCGATTGCGCGTGCGCTGGCCGAGACTGGTGCCGCGGGCATCACCTCGATGTTGCCGGCGGAGCGTGTGGCCCGCGTCGGCGAGAAACTCGCCGCGCTGTTCGGCCTGCCTTTCTGGCAGATGACGCAGACCGCGAGCGACGCGAATCGCGCGGTGTTGCGCTGGGCGCGCGCTGTCACGGGGCGTGCACGCATCCTGGTATTCGACGGCTGTTATCACGGCACGGTCGAGGAAACCCTGGTGCGTGCGCTGCCGGAGATGAAGGACAAGGGCGGGACCCGCGCACGCGCCGGCCTGATCGGCATGAACCACGACGTGAGCGCAACCACCGATGCCGTGCCGTTCAACGACATCGCGGCGCTGGAAAGAGTGCTGGCGCGTGGCCGCACTGCCGCGGTGATCGCCGAGCCGGTGATGACCAACATCGGCATGGTGCTGCCCGAAGAGGGCTTCCTGCGCAGGCTGCGCGAGGTCACCCGCCGGCTCAACGTGTTGCTGATACTCGACGAGACGCACACTCTATCTACCGCGCGCGGTGGGTACGCGCGTGCGCAGGATCTGCAGCCCGACATCTGGGTCTGCGGCAAGGCGATCGCCGGCGGGATGCCGTGCGCGGTGTTCGGTTTCACCGCCGAGGTGGAAGCGGGCATGCGCCGCGTTCAGGAGGATCGCGCGGGCGGACATTCGGGCATGGGCACCACCTTGTCGGCCAATGCACTGGCATTGGCCTGCCTCGAGGCCTGCATTGACGAACTGATGACCCCCGCGAACTACTACGCCATGCAGGCCTGCGCGACTTATCTCTCGGAAGGTCTCGGCCGGGTGTTTGCGGCGCAATCCCTCGCGTGGCACGTGGCGCGGGTCGGGGCGCGGCTCGAGTTCGGCTTCGGCAAGCCGGCGCGCAACGGCGTGGAAAGCGAGCGCGCCGCGTGGCCGGAACTCGAACACGCGATCCATCTCTATCTGCTCAATCGTGGCGTGTTGCTCACGCCGTTCCACAACATGATGTTGTGCTCACCGGTGACCACCACCACCCACGCCGACACGTTGCTCGAACACCTGTCGGCCTGCCTAAAAGAAGTTGGGAGCGCGCCTTGACGAGTGCAGTCCGGATTGCCGACCCTCAGGAGCTCGTGGCGTTTGTCGCGGCGCATCCCGACGTGATGGCCGTGCAGATCATGATTACCGATGCTTCGGGCGTGCTGCGCGGCAAGGCGGTGCGTACCTCCGAACTCGAACGTATTTTCGCCAGCGGCCGGCAGGTGGCCGGTTCGATCCTGGGCCTCGACATCACCGGCGAGGACGTCGACGACACCGGGCTCGTGTGGGATACAGGCGATGCCGACATGACCGCGCGCCCGCTCGCGGGCAGCCTGGTGCGGGCGCCGTGGATTTCGGCGCCCACCGGCCAGTTGATGCTCACCATGTTCGATGGGCGCGGCCAGCCGGCCGCGGCGGATCCGCGCCACGCGCTGGTGCGCGTCGTCGAGTCGTTCGCGCGGCAGGGCCTGACGCCGGTCGTAGCCTGCGAACTCGAGTTCTATCTACTTAGAGAAGAGGCGGGCGGGAAGCTGGTGCCGGCCGGGGGCGGCCGCGCGAGCGAGCGTCAGAAGATAGACGCATACAGCCTGACGCGGCTCGACGACCTCGCGCCGTTGTTCGACGACGTCTTCAGTGCGGCGACCGCGCAGGGTCTGCCGGCTGAAACGCTGATGTCGGAGTATTCCCCGGGGCAGTTTGAGATCACGCTGCATCACCGCGCGGATGCGTTGCGTGCGGTCGACGAAGCAGTGATGTTCAAGCGGATATTGCGCGGTGCGGCGCGCAAACATGGGCTCATCGCCTGTTTCATGGCGAAGCCGTTCACCGGTCGCGCCGGCAGCGGGTTGCACGTGCACGTCAGTCTGAACGACGTGAATGGCGTCAACGTGTTCGCGAGCGACGATCCGGCGGGTACCCCAGCGCTGCGCCATGCGATCGGCGGCATGAAGGCCGCGATGGCCGAATCGATGGCGATCTTCGCGCCCAATGCAAATTCCTACCGGCGTTTCGTCAGCGAGAGTTACGCGCCGATCGCGCCCATCTGGGGCATCAACAATCGATCGGTGTCGTTGCGTGTGCCGGCCGGGCCGCCCGTGTCGCGGCACGTCGAACACCGGATCGCCGGGGCGGACGCCAATCTGTATCTCGCCGTCGCCTGCGTGTTGGGCGCGGCTGCGCGGGGTTTACGCGATCGGGTCGACCCCGGCCCTGCAGTCCAGGGAAATGGATATACGCAATCGGCCGCGCGCGTATTGCCGTCGACCTGGCGCGAGGCGCTCGACGCCGTGGCGGCTTCCGGGTTCCTGCGCGACACCCTCGGCGAGGAATTCCTGAAGATCTTTCTCGCGATCAAAAACCAGGAGTGCGCCCGGTTTTCAGCCGAGGTCAGCGAACTCGACTACGCCTGGTACCTGCGCACCTGAAGTGGTGTCAGGCGGGGAAAGTCGGGATAACTCGGGTCAGCGCCAGTCGCGAGTTATCCCGACTTTCCCCGCCTGACACCACTTCAGCTCTAGCTTTAGGTCTTCTTCGCGGGTGCGGGCGCCGCGGCCGGGGTTTCCTTCGCGACCAGGTAATTCACGGCCGCGATGATCTCCTCATCGCTCTTGAACGCCTCGTTGTTGATGCGGTACTTGCCGGCCACCACCAGCGTGGGCGTGCCGGACACCTGCATCGCCATGATCTGCGTGTCGGCCTGGCGCATCTTCAGATCCACGCTGAACGACTTCGACGCGCTCACAAAATCGGTCGCTTTCAAGCCCGCAACGCGTTGATAGAACTTCGCCATGTCTTCAATCGACGGCAAGCGACTTTTGATCCGCTGCGTGTTGTTGTCGAGGATGCCGAGTTCGCCGGTCGTCCAGATCGCCTCGAACATCGCTTCGTGCGCTTTTTCGGCGACGCCGAGCGACTGCGCGGTGAGGTAGGCGCGCTGGAACAGCGGCCAGTTCTCGGCGGTGTTCCATGAAGCGGGCAGATAGGTCACCTGCGCATTCGCGGGCAACGCGGCCTTGAGCTTCTTCATGGCGGTCCGGAAGTGATTGCAGGCCGGGCAGCCGTACGAGAACACTTCCATCACTTCGACCTTGCCCGGGCCGACCGAGGTGCGCTGGGCCTGCGGTAACACGCTGTAGTGTTTGCCCGCCACGAAAGTCGCGGCCTGGGTCGCGGAGCCGGCCGCCAGCAGGGCGGCAGCGGTGAAGAGAGCGATCAACGGACGCTTCATGATTACCTCGATTCCTTTTATATGGGGCGGGCCAGCCCATACGACCGCCGCCGGGGCGGATGATTCCACGAGCGGCCCGACAGTTAAACCACCCCGGCAGCCTGGGGCAGGGCGGGTGCACCGGGGCTGAACGGCATTGTTTCCGCGGCCGCCGCCAACCCGGTAACATCGCCGCCCTTTCCCAATCGCCAAAACCCAAGGTTTCCATGCGTTCTCACTACTGCGGCCAGGTCAATGAAAAGCTGGTCGGTCAAGAGGTTACGGTTGCCGGCTGGGTCCATCGCCGGCGCGATCATGGCGGCGTCATTTTCGTCGATATCCGCGACCGCGAAGGCCTGTTGCAGGTGGTATTCGACCCGGACGACAAGACCCAGTTTGGCGAGGCCGAAAAGCTGCGTAACGAGTTCGTGATCAAGGTGCGCGGCCTGGTCCGCGAGCGCCCGGCCGGCACCGCCAACGCCAACCTCGCCTCGGGCAAGGTGGAGTTGTTAGCGCGCGAACTGGTAACCCTAAACCGGGCCGAGCCGCTGCCGTTCCAGCTCGACGAACACGTCAGCGAGGAAGTGCGCCTCAAGTACCGCTACATCGACCTGCGCCGTGAAGAGATGGCGAAGCGACTGCGCCTGCGTCACAAGATCACGCGCGCGATGCGCAACTATCTCGATGACGCGGGTTTCGTCGACATCGAAACGCCGGTGCTGACCAAGGCGACTCCCGAGGGCGCGCGCGACTATCTCGTCCCGTCGCGCACCCACGCGGGCAAGTTCTTCGCGCTGCCGCAGTCGCCGCAGATCTTCAAACAGCTGCTGATGGTTGCGGGCTTCGATCGTTACTACCAGATCGTCAAATGTTTCCGCGACGAGGATCTGCGCGCCGATCGTCAGCCCGAATTCACGCAGCTCGACATCGAGACTTCGTTCCTTTCGCAGCAACAGATCATGGAGCTCATGGAGAAGCTGACGCGTCACTTCTTCAAGGACGGCATCGGCGTCGATCTGGCCGATCCATTCCCGCGTATGGCGTATGCCGAAGCCATGCGCCGTTTCGGTTCGGACAAGCCCGATTTGCGCAACCCGCTCGAACTCGTCGACGTCGCCGACCTCGTCGCCAGCTGCGATTTCAAGGTGTTCGCCGGTCCGGCAAAGGATCCGAAAGGTCGCGTGGCCGCTTTGCGTGTGCCGGGCGGCGGCGCCATGCCGCGCTCGCAGATCGATGACTACACGGCGTTCGTCGCGCGTTACGGCGCGAAGGGCCTCGCATACATCAAGGTGAACGAGCAGGCGAAAGGCAAGGAAGGCCTGCAGTCGCCGATCGTCAAATTCCTGAGCGAAGAGGCCGTGAAGGGCATCCTCGAGCGCACCGGGGCACAGGACAACGATCTCATTTTCTTCGGCGCCGACAGCGCCAAGGTTGTGAGCGACGCCATCGGGGCGCTGCGCCTGAAAGTGGGTGTCGATCAGAAGCTGACGACCGAAGGCTGGAAGCCCTTGTGGGTAGTGGACTTCCCGATGTTCGACTACGACCCGGACGAGAAGCGCTGGGTTGCCATGCATCACCCGTTCACCTCGCCGGTGAACGACGACGTCGCCGCGCTGCAGGCCAAGCCCGATGGCGCGCTGGCCAAGGCTTACGACCTCGTGCTGAACGGCAGCGAAATCGCCGGCGGCTCGGTGCGTATCTTCCGGCAGGACATGCAGTCGGCGGTGTTCGATCTCCTGGGCATTGGCGCTGCGGAAGCGCAGCTCAAGTTCGGCTTCCTGCTCGATGCGCTCAAGTACGGCGCGCCGCCGCACGGTGGCATCGCGTTCGGCCTCGATCGCCTGGTGATGCACATGGCCGGCACGGACAGCATCCGCGACGTCATCGCCTTCCCGAAGACGCAGACCGCCGCCGATCCGCTCACCGACGCGCCCACCGAGATCAGCGAGAAACAGCTGCGTGAAGTGCATATCCGGGTGCGCACACCCCCGCCCACGAGCTGATGGCGCGCGAAGCCGCGGTTTTCGTTCACGGCTTGTGGCTCACGGGCGCCGAGTCGGCGCTCTTGCGGCGCCGGCTCGCGGCGAAACACGGCTTCGCCTGTCACAGCTTCACCTACCCGACCGTGGGTAGTTCGATGGAGCCGGTGCTCGAGCGCCTCACGCGTTTCGTCAGCAACATCGATGCGGACCGCCTGCACTTCGTCGGTCACAGCCTGGGCGGCATCGTGCTGCATCGGTATTTCGAAATTGCCCGCGAACTTCCCCCGGGCCGCGTGGTGTTCCTCGGTTCGCCCGCGGTGAAGAGCCGGACCGCCGAGCGCGTCGGCAAGCTGCCGATCCTGTCGCGCATGGTCGGCCGCATGGTGGTCAACGAACTGGTGACGCCCACGGGCACGCGCGAATGGCGCAGCGAGCGCGAGCTCGGGTTGATCGCGGGTTCGCGGCCGCTCGGTCTCGGGCGCTTCTTCACGCGCTTCGAAGAGGATTGCGACGGCACCATCGGCGTCAGCGAGACCAAACTACCGGGCCACACCGCGCACGTGACCTTGCCGGTGAGCCACATGGGGATGCTCATCTCCGCCGACGTCGCGCGGCACGTGGGTGAGTTCCTCGAGCGCGGGCGCTTCGGCGCGTAGCCGGCGACGATGATCGAGATCGACGGGTCCGAGGGCGAGGGTGGCGGGCAGATCCTGCGCTCGTCTCTGTCGCTCGCCATCTGCACGCAGCAGCCGTTTCGTATCACGAACATTCGTGCGAATCGCGAGAAGCCGGGCCTCATGCGGCAGCACCTCACGGCGGTGACCGCCGCCGCGAAAATCTGCGCCGGCGAACTGGATGGCGCGGAACTTGGCTCGCGGCACCTCACTTTCCGGCCGGGCAGTCTCGCCGCCGGGGATTACACCTTCGAGATCGGCACGGCGGGAAGTTGCACGCTGGTATTCCAGACGGTGCTTCCGGCGCTATTGACCGCCGCGGGTGAGAGCCGCGTTCGCATCACCGGCGGCACCCATAACCGCGGCTCACCGCCGTTCGATTTCCTCTCGCGCAGTTTCCTGCCCTTGTTAGGGCGCATGGGCGCTCATGTCGAGCTCACGCTTGCGCGCTTCGGATTCTATCCACGCGGTGGCGGCGAGATCCGCGCGCGCATCGCACCCGTGGCTCGACTGCGCTCGTTGCAGCTCGAACAACGCGGCGCCTGGGTCCGCGGACTCGCGGAGGCCTACGTTGCCGCGATTCCCGCCGACGTCGCGCAACGCGAACTCCAGGTCATTGGCCGTGCGTTGTCGTGGCCACACGAACAACTGCTGTTGCAGGCGCTGCCGAACGACGTGGGTCCCGGCAACGCGGTGACCATCACGCTCGAGCATGAGCACGTCACCGAAGTGTTCACCGGCTTCGGGGAGCGCGGCGTCCGCGCGGAAAAAGTGGCCGAAAGCGTGGCGCAGGAAGCGCGCGACTATCTTTCAGCGAGTGCGCCGGTGGGTGAGCACCTGGCCGATCAACTGGTGTTGCCCATGGCGCTCGGCGACGGTGGCAGGTTCATCACCGCGCGCGCGACGCCGCATCTGCGATCGAACATCGCCGTCATCGAACGCTTCACGCAGCGGCATATCGCTGTCGAACCGGTCGCGAGCGGCGTCGCGGTCACGGTGACCTGACCGCAGTACTACGGCATCTTGAAACGCGCTTCGTGCTTCCAGTTGTCCTCGAGCTTGATGACGGTCATGGTCCTGGCGCGCCTATCCAGGCGCACGGGCGGTTCAGCGCCCGATGACCACGCGGTCTCCCGACACCAGGTCGATCATCATGAGCGTCGAGATCCACGGGCAGGCGAGATAGATCACGCTGTCGGTGGTATCGACGTCGAGCGAAAGGCAGCCGTAGGGCACCGGCCCCTGGCCAGTCGTGAGACCGGAAACCGGATCGCGGCCCGACAGGAACTGCGGCGCCGCGCCCGACAACGGAATCGACAGCAGGCCGCTGGCGGTGCCCGTGCGCAAGCCGAGAATCCGCGAGTTTTGCGAGTCGAGGAAACTCGCGGTGATCACGCTGCTGCCGGGCAGCGGATCCTCTGCGAACGGCGCGAGGAACAGGCTGCGATCGCCGGTCGCGAGATCCACACTGTACAGACCGCCCGGGCCTTCATCGGCGAGGATGGCGCGGGTGGGATTATCGGCGGGCTCGAGCACGAAGTTGGAGGCGCGGTCGGGGATCGGTCCCGTGCCGCGGCTTGCGCCGCTCACGAGGCTGTACGATCTCGGAAACGTCGACAGGTCGATCGAATACAACGACTCGCCGCCGCCGGTCGTGTCCGACAGATAGACGCGATTGTTAGTGGCATCGAGCTGGAACGCCCGCGGAAAACTCACGACGGGCGCGGGAGCAGGCGCGCTGATGCTCGCGATCGGCGCACGCGCGCCGTTCACAGTGTCGAGCTGCAACAGCGAATTCGTCGAACCCGCAACCAGCGCCAGCGAGGTGCTGTAGCCGGGTCGCGTGTCGGGCAGGACGCCGACGATGTCGTAGAGGTCCGGCCCCGCGCCGACGGTGGAGTTGGCCACGGGGACGCGCGCGCCCGACGCGAGGTTCAGGCGCATGACCTCACCGATGCCGCGGCTCGACAGCAGCAGTGTCGCGGCGGTGCCGGTGCGCTGCTCGATCACGACGGAATCCGGGTCGTCGATGTGTGTGCCGCTGCCGACGTGCACTTCGTAGAGCGTGTCGTGCGCGTTCGTCACGAGGTCGATGCCGATGATCTGTTGCGGATACTGCGAGACATACAAACGGTTCTGCGCGCGGTCGTACGCGAACCCGCGGATGTTGGGGTTGCGCGGACCTGCGCTGATACCGCTGTCGTCGACCACGCTGCGTTCGCCCGTGACCAGGTCGACCGCCATGATTCGCTCGGCATCCGGATCGAGCACCAGCAGCCGGTGATTGGGCGCGTCGATCTCGAGCGAGGTCGGCCGGCCGAGCGCCGTGCCAAGGCCGACGGATTCGGTATAGGACGACAATGGGGAGCACACACCCGTAGCCAGATCCACGGCGAGGATGCGCTCGGGCCGGCTGGGGGTGCTGATCGAGCCATGCGAGACGAGCAGCCGCGGGGTACCCGGCGTCGTGACGTCATCGTAGGCGATGCCGGCCATCGAGCCCAGGCCGCTGCCGCCGCCGACGCCGAAGCCGCTCACGATGGCGCGCGTGCCCGTGGCGAGATCGATCTCGAGAATGGTGGCCCAGTTCGGATTGGTGACGAACGCGCGGTTGTCAGGCACGTCGAGCGTCATATGGGAATTGTCCGCCACCTGCAGTTCGTCCTCGACGGGCGGCGCCGACACGGTCGTGCGTACGCCCGTCGTCAGGTCGACCGCGATCAGCTGGTTGCTGACTCCGTCGAGCAGGATCGCGCGGTTGCGCGGCGTGTCGACGGCGAGGTCGGCGGGCAGTAGATAGCCAAGTCCGGCGGCGGCCGCCGGCGAGATCACTTGCGGTAAGCCGTTGGCGACCGGCACGCCGTAGACGACGTTCTGGTTGCGATCCACCGCGACGACGCGTTCGCCGGTCGGGTCGTAATCCATGCCGCGCAGATTGTTGAGCAGCGCACCGCCCTTGAGCACCGTCGCGGAAGCCGCATTGCTGGCCGTATTGCCGGCCATGTCCGCCACGCTCACCACCAGCGCGTTGTTGCCGGGCGCAAGCGGCACGTCGGCACGCCAGTTGAGATAGCCGTCGATCGATACCGCGGGCACGCCGTTCACGGTTACGGATAACACGCCGATCGTGTCGTTCGCGTTGCCGCGCACCGCGATCGTCTCGGCATCGGTGTACGAGTTGTTGGTGGGGAACACGATGCGCGCCGAGGGCGGCGTGTTGTCGACCGCCCAGGTGTAGGTGGCTGGTGTCGGGTCGGCGATGCCCGCGGCATTACGCGCGCGAACGGTGAACGTGTGTGTGCCCTGGCCGAGGTCGTTGTACGTGATGGCGGTCGACACCGTTGCGAACGGCGCGCCGTCGAGCCGCGCCTCGAACGTGCTGCCCGGCTCGACCGGACCGTAAGAGAAGGTGGCCGTGGCCAAACGCGTGAACGGGGGCGGGGAAGCGAACAGAATCGTGTCCGGCGCGGGCGTCGAGACGATCCAGCGCGAGCTCGCCGGCGTCGGGTCGACGTTGCCCGCGGTATCGATCGCGCGGACTAGCAGTTCATGCGCGCCTTCGGTGAGATTCGTGATCTCGAGATAGCTGTCCGTCGCCACGTAGGCCGCGCCGTCGAGGCTGTACTCGAAGGTCGCGATTTCGCTCGATGAAAAATAGAACGTCGCCGCAGTCGTGGCGCTCACCGGCGTCGGCTGCAAGTCGATCGAGGTGGTCGGCGGCGTGGAGTCCGGCACGACGGGGTCGTAGATCCAGATTGAGTAGGCGGGAGTCGGATCGACGTTGCCCGCGGCGTCGCGCGCACGGACCTGGAGGTTGTGCGTGCCCGCCGCGAGGCCGGTCAATTCCAGCGGATTCGTGACGGCTTCGAAGGCTCCGAAGTCGAGGCTCGCCTCGAAAGTCGAAGCCATCTCGCTCGATGAGAAGAAAAACGTCGCGGTGCCCACCGGCACCAGGGGGCCGGGATAGACATCGATCGTGGTCGTGGGCGGCGTCTCATCGCCAGCCGTCAGAGCGATGATCCAGTTCGCGGTGGCAGGCGTGGCGTCGACGTTGCCTGCGGTGTCGCGGGCGCGGACGCGCAGTTGGTGCGCGCCTGCATCGAGCGCAGTCAGCGTCAGCGGGTTCGCGGCCGTCGCGAAGGCCGCGCCGTCGAGGCTGGCTTCGAAAGTGGCGGATTCGCTCGCCGAGAAGGTGAAGGTGGCGACGATCTCGGGCGTGAGCGGCGCGGGCTGCGTGTCGATCGTCGTGGTCGGTGCGACCGTGTCGGCCCCGGGGGCGGGCGTGCTCCCGCCAGCTCCGCCACCACCACCGCCGCACGCAGTGAGCAACAGGCTGATGAACAAACAACTGGCAGTGGCAAACACCGCGCGCGGGATCTGGAACATGGACTGACGCTTCCGGCCTGAGAGTGTCCGCACGATACAAGGGCTTTTGTGTCGCGGCAGGGAACGATGCGCGCGCGGAGCAGCGCGTCACACTAGTTAGTTAGCGGAAAAAAGGCGTAGGTCTAAAGACGTAGGCCCTGCGAGTGCGGCCTTGGACCTAGAGCGCGCCTGGTTTAGCCAAGCAGCGCACGCATCTTGTAGACGAGATCGAGCGCTGCCCGAGGCGTGAGGTCGTCCGCGCTGACGGCGCGCAGGGCGGCTTCGAGCTCGAGCAGGCGCGGGTCGGGTGGAGGTGCGGCCGGCGGTTCGAGCGGCAGTTGGGCCTGCGGCGTATGCGCCGCCGCGGCGCGGCCACGCGAGCGCGGATTGTGCGCAGCCTCGGTCTGTGCGCCGCCCCCTTTTTCCAGCGCCACCAGATATTCGCGCGCGGCGGCAATCACTTCGCGCGGCACGCCGGCGAGTTGGGCCACCGCCAGACCATAACTTCGGCTCGCCGGGCCTTCTTTCACCGCGTGCAGGAACACGATGCCATCCCGATGTTCGGTGGCATCCAGATGCACATTGGCGCAGCCGTCGATCTCGTTGGCGAGACTGGTCAATTCGAAGTAGTGAGTCGCAAACAACGTGAACGAACGGTTGACACGCGCGATGTGCCGCGCCACGGCCCAGGCCAGAGACAGCCCGTCGAAGGTGCTCGTGCCCCGTCCGATCTCGTCCATGAGGATGAGACTCTTGTCCGTGGCGTTGTTGAGGATGTTGGCGGCCTCGGTCATCTCCACCATGAACGTGGAACGGCCCCCCGCCAGATCATCCCCGGCGCCGATGCGCGTGAAGATGCGGTCGAGCGGGCCCAACACACATTTTTCCGCGGGCACGAAGCTGCCAACGTGCGCGAGCAGGGCGATCAACGCACCCTGGCGCATGTAGGTGGATTTGCCGCCCATGTTGGGTCCGGTGACGATCAGCATGCGGCGCGAAGCGTCGAGCACCAGGTCGTTGGGCACGAACGCGCCTTCGATGAAATGCTCCACGACCGGATGCCGGCCGCCGCGAATCTCGAGGCGCGTCTCCGACACCAGCGCAGGTTCGGTCCAGCCGAGCTCGGCGGCGCGTTCGGCCAGCGCGGTCAACACATCGATCGAAGACAATGCGCCAGCCGTGGCCTGCAGCGCGCCGAGTCGATCAGTGAGCTGCGTCAGCACGATGTCGTAGATTTCGCGCTCGCGCGCCAGCGCCTTTTCGCGCGCGCCGAGTACCTTGTCTTCGAAACCCTTGAGCTCGGCGGTGATGAAACGTTCCGCGGACTTCACCGTTTGCCGGCGGATGTAATCCTTCGGCACGCGGTCGGCATGCTGGCGGTTCACTTCGATGAAGAAACCCGAGACGCGGTTGTACGACAGCTTGAGCGAGGGAATGCCCGACCGTTCGCGTTCGCGCTGCTCGAGCTGCAACAGGAATTCATCGGTATGCGAGGAAATCTGACGCAGCTCGTCGAGCTCGGCGTCATATCCCGGCGCAATCACATCGCCGTCGCGCAACACCACCGAGGGTTCTTCGGCAATCGCGCGCTGCAGGAGGTCGAATACGTCGGCGTGTTCGCCGATGGTGTTGGTGAGCTCGACGATCAGCGGCGCTTCGATTCGCTTCAAAGCCGCGCGCAGGCCGGGCAGCGCGCCGATGGAAGCGCGCAGGGAAGTCAGGTCGCGCGGCCGGGCGCTGCGCAACGCGACCCGCGAGATGATTCGCTCCACGTCGCCGATCGCGCGTAGTGGATCGCGCAATCCTTCGAAGCGGCGCGCGTCGACCAGCAAGGCAATCGCCTGGTAGCGGCGGCGCAGCTCCTGCTGATTCGTCAACGGTCGATTGAGCCAGCGGCGCAAGGCGCGCGAGCCCATGGGGGTCACGGTGGCATCGAGCAGCGCGAACAACGTCGCCGAATCCTGGCCTGACAACGACACGTCGATCTCGAGATTGCGGCGTGTCGCGGCGTCGAGATGCAACGCGTCGCCGCGTTCCTCGACCACCAGCGTATTGATGTGTGGCAACGCGGTCTTCTGGGTTTCGCGAACGTATTGCAGCAGACCGCCCGCGGCGGCGATGGCCAGCGGCAGATCGTCGGCGCCGAAGCCGCGCAGGTCGAGCGTGCCGAGCTGATCGGTCAGCAGCCGCGAGGCGCTGGATAGTTCGAAATGCCACGGCGGGCGCGAACGCAGCTCGCCCTGAGTAATCCCGCCGAGATCGCGCGCCTGGTCCTCCGGGCCTAACAACTCAGCGGGTTTGAGACGTTCGAGCTCGGCTTCGAGGGCGGTGTCGCCGTCGCACTCGAGCACGCTGAAGCGTCCGGCGGCGAGATCGAGCCAGGCCAGGCCGAATCGCACTCCTTCTTTATCGGCACGGCGCACGACGGCGGCCAGCAGCGTTTCGCGACGCTGCTCGAGCAGCGCATCGTCGGTGACGGTGCCCGGCGTGACCACGCGCACAACCTGCCGCTCGACCGGACCCTTCGATTTTGCCGGGTCCCCGATCTGCTCGCACAACGCGACCGATTCACCCTTACGGACCAGGCGCCCGAGGTAGGTATCGACGCTGTGATAAGGCACGCCCGCCATCGGAATCGGTTCACCCGCCGAATTCCCGCGCGAAGTCAGCGTGATATCGATGAGCTTGGAGGCGCGCCGCGCGTCGTCGTAGAACAGCTCATAGAAATCGCCCATGCGATAGAACAACAGCGTGTTCGGGTGCTCGGCCTTGATGCGCAGGTATTGCTGCATCATCGGGGTGTGCTGGCTCGTGGCGTTCTGGTTCATCGCGGGGCCGAAAGTGCGGGTGGCTAGCCTACGCGAAGCGTCCGCATGCGAGAATCGCAGGCCATGAATATACCCTCCGACCCGGAATTGTCTGCGCTCACGCGGGACGTGGGCTTGCGCCTGAATGAGTCGCGGCGCCGGCTGGTCACCGCGGAATCCTGCACGGGCGGCTGGCTCGCCAAACTCGTGACCGACATCGCCGGCAGTTCGGACTGGTTCGACTGCGGATTCGTTTGTTACTCGAACGCCGCGAAAGCGCGCGATCTGGGCGTGCCCGAGAAGTTGATCGAAATGGATGGGGCCGTCAGCGACAGCGTGGTGCGCGCGATGGCCGAGGGCGCGCTCGCGCGGACCGGCGCCAATGTCGCGATCGCGGTCAGTGGAATCGCAGGCCCGGGCGGGGCGAGTGCCGGTAAACCTGTCGGCACGGTGTGGTTCGCGCTGGCGGTGAAGTTTTCCGATCGCGTGCAGTGCGAGGGTCACCTCATTCAATTCAATGGCGATCGTGATGCGGTGCGGCGTCAGGCGGTCGAATACGCGCTGCATCTATTGAAGGCGCTGCCGCCACCGCCGTGAGCACGGTGCGGCTTTTCTTTGCGCTCGTGCCGCGTGCGCAACCGGCGGCATCGCTGGTGGCGGAAGTCGCGCCGCTGGTCGCGCAGCTGCAGGCTCAGCCGGTGCCCGCGCAAAATCTGCATGCGACGTTGTGTTTTGTCGGCGCGGTCGAGAGCGAAAAGCTCGATGCATTGCGCGCGGTCGCGGCGACGATGCGTGGCGCGCGGGCAACGTTGACATTCAATTCGCTCGAAGTGTGGGAGCAGCCGAAGATCCTGTGCGCTACCGCAGGGATTGGTGGTGACGCGCGGCACGCTGCCGAACTCGCGCAACATCTTGGCGAGGCCATCATCGCCGCGGGTTTTTCTCCAGACATCAAAACGTTCCGTCCGCATTTCACATTGGGACGCAAGGTGCACAGCGAGGTGGCGGCGGCTCTCGAGTGGCCGCGTCCGCTGGCAGCGCCGTTGGTGATGCGCGCCGATCGATTTGTGTTGATGGAGAGTCGTCGGACGGAGGCGGGTTCGCTATACAGTGTCGTCGACTCATGGGCACTGGATAGCCGAGAAACTCAGTATTTCGCAGAGAAATAGCTGTGTATTTATACAGGGACCTGTGATAAATTTTTTTCCATCGAAACGATCAGCAGTCAAAGGGGATTTCGCGATGGATGACAACCGCAAGAAGGCACTCGTTGCCGCACTGGGCCAGATCGAGAAGCAATTCGGCAAGGGTTCTGTCATGCGTCTCGGCGACGCGGCCGCTTCGTACGACGTCGAAGCCGTCTCCACCGGCTCGCTCGGTCTCGACATTGCGCTCGGCATCGGCGGCTTGCCGCGCGGCCGCGTCATCGAGATCTACGGCCCGGAATCTTCCGGTAAAACCACGCTCACGCTGCAGGTCGTTGCCGAAATCCAGAAACTCGGCGGCACCGCTGCATTCGTCGACGCCGAACACGCGCTCGACCCGTCTTACGCCGAGAAGTTAGGCGTCAACGTCAACGAGCTGCTCGTGTCGCAGCCGGACACGGGTGAGCAGGCGCTCGAGATCGTCGACATGCTGGTTCGTTCCAGCGCGGTCGATCTCGTGGTCATCGACTCGGTCGCCGCATTGACACCGAAGGCCGAAATCGAAGGCGAAATGGGCGAGCCGCAGATGGGCCTGCATGCCCGTCTCATGTCGCAGGCGCTGCGCAAGCTCACCGGCAACATTTCGCGCTCGAACACCATGGTCATCTTCATCAACCAGATCCGCATGAAGATCGGCGTGATGTTCGGCAACCCGGAAACCACCACCGGTGGCAACGCGCTCAAGTTCTACTCTTCGGTCCGCCTCGACATCCGCCGCATCGGCGCCATCAAGTCGGGCGAAGAAGTCGTGGGCAACCAGACGCGCGTCAAAGTCGTGAAGAACAAGGTCGCTCCGCCGTTCCGCGAAGCCGAATTCGAAATCATGTACGGCCTCGGCATTTCGCGTGAAGGCGAAATCATCGATATGGGTTCGGCGCAGGGCATCGTCGAGAAGTCCGGCTCCTGGTACAGCTACAACGGTGAGCGCATCGGTCAGGGCAAGGACAACGCGCGCGATTTCCTGAAATCGCGTCCCGAGCTCGCGAAGGAGATCGAACTGCAGATCCGCGCCAAGCTCGTGCCGGTGAAGGCTCCTCGCCCCGAGCTCAAGAGCGTCGGCGGCAAAGAGGACTGAGCTTCCCATCGATGGATATGCGGGTAACTCTCGAGCGGGGGCAGACGTAAAGTCTGCCCCCGTTT
Source organism: Pseudomonadota bacterium (assembly GCA_039931065.1). GTDB lineage: Bacteria > Pseudomonadota > Gammaproteobacteria > Steroidobacterales > Steroidobacteraceae > CADEED01. Next base: position 506,958 of record JBDTSP010000001.1, read on the forward strand.
CGTATGCAATCTCGACCGCAGTTCATGCGTCGCCCGGGCGGAAAAAAACCTCTCGACGAGAAGGTCGCAGGCGATCCCAAGGCTGCCCACACCGCCGCGATCACCTTTCTGGCGCGCCGGGACTTTTCCACCGCCGACTTGCGCCGCAAGCTCAAGGAGCGCGGTTATCTGGCCGCCGCCATCGATTCCGCCTTGGCAGACCTCGAATCCAGTCGCGTCGTCGACGACCGCCGCTACGGCGACAACCTGGTGGTGTCACGTGCGCGCCGCGGCCAGGGCCCCGGGCGCATCCGCAATGAATTGCGCCGGGCGGGCCTCAATTCCGAGACGGTCCAGTCCACGATGGACCAGGCAAAAGAGGACGGTCCGGACTTCCTGAAGCTGGCTCGGGCCACCCGGACCCGCAAGTTTGGTGACGAAATCCCCAAAGACCGCAAAGAACGCGCGCGGCAAGCCAGATTTTTGCAATACCGGGGCTTTTCAACGGATCATATCCGCGCTGTTTTGGATGGAGCCCCCGATGATGAATCGGACTTCGATCCGGGCAGCGAACCCGATCCGATTTAAACCTTCCGAGTCCCATGCCAAGCACACCGCCTTATATGAGCGCGGCGGACGTCCGTCGCGCCTTCCTCGAGTTTTTCCGCGATCGTGGCCACACCGTGGTCGCATCTTCCAGCCTCGTTCCGGGCAATGACCCGACGCTGTTGTTCACCAACGCCGGCATGGTGCAGTTCAAGGACTGCTTCTTGGGCCGTGAAAAGCGCGACTACGTGCGCGCCACCACGAGCCAGCGCTGCGTGCGTGCCGGTGGCAAACACAACGACCTCGAGAACGTCGGCTACACCGCCCGCCATCACACCTTCTTCGAGATGTTGGGCAACTTCTCCTTCGGCGACTACTTCAAGAAGGACGCGATCCGTTTCGCCTGGGATTTCGTCACCGGCACCCTGAAGATCGACCCGGCGCGGTTGATGGTCACGGTCTACGCCACCGACGACGAGGCGTTCGACCTCTGGCACAAAGAAGCGGGCGTCCCGAAAGAGAAGATCGTCCGCATCGGCGACAAACCGGGCGGCGGTTCGGACAACTTCTGGCAGATGGGCGAAACCGGCCCCTGCGGCCCGTGCACCGAAATTTTCTACGACCACGGCGCGCAGATCCCGGGTGGTCCGCCCGGCTCACCCGACGCGGACGGTGATCGCTGGGTCGAGATCTGGAACCTCGTGTTCATGCAGTTCGACCGCTCGGCCGACGGCAAGCTCACACCGCTGCCGAAACCTTCGGTCGACACGGGCGGCGGTCTCGAGCGCATGTCGGCGGTGATGCAGGGCGTCACCAACAACTACGACATCGATCTGTTCAAGAACCTGGTGAAGGCCGCGGCCGCGCTCGCCAACACCACCGACCTTACGAACAGCAGTTTGCGCGTGATCGCCGATCACATTCGTGCCTGCACGTTCCTCATCATCGACGGTGTCACGCCCTCGAACGAAGGCCGTGGTTATGTGCTCCGGCGCATCATTCGCCGCGCCATCCGCCACGGCTACAAGCTCGGCATCAAGGATGCGTTCTTCTACAAACTCGTCGCCACGCTTGCGGCCGAGATGGCCGTCGCATTCCCCGAGCTAACTACCGGAAAGGCATTGGCCGAGCGTGTGCTCAAACAGGAAGAGGAGCGTTTCGCCGAGACTCTCGCGAACGGCATGCAGCTCCTCGACGGCGCCTTCGCCGCGGTAAAGGGCGGCAAGACGCTCGACGGCGAAACGGTATTCAAGCTGTACGATACCTACGGCTTCCCGGTAGACCTCACCGCCGATATCGCGCGCGAACGCGGCTTGTCCATCGATCACGCGGGTTACGAAGCCGCGATGGAAGTGCAGCGCAAGCAGTCACAGGCGGCCAGCAAGTTCGGTGTCGGCGTCGCGGGTGGCATCGAGCTCGAAGACCGAACCAGTTTCCTCGGCTACGAAGCCATCACGGAAGTCGGCAAGGTCGTCGCGTTGCTGAAGGGCGGCGCAACGGTGCAGGAGCTCAATGCGGGAGACGAAGGCGAAGTCGTTCTCGACCGCACTCCTTTCTATGCGGAGTCCGGCGGCCAGGTCGGTGACGCCGGCGAGCTCGGCAACGTCAGCGCGAATTTCCAGGTCGTCGACACGCAAAAGCGCGGCGCAGCGTTTTCGCACCTTGGCACGCTCACAAAAGGCGTCATCAAGATCGGCGACAACCTGGCGGCGAATGTGGACGCGGCACGCCGCAAGGCCATCATGGCCAACCACTCGGCCACTCATCTCTTACATGCAGCGCTGCGCAAGGTGCTCGGCACCCACGTCCAGCAGAAAGGCTCGCTGGTCGCGCCCGATAAACTGCGCTTCGATTTCTCCCACTTCCAGGCCATCACCGCCGCTGAACTCACGCAGATCGAACGGCTGGTGAACGCGGAGATTCGCAACAACACCGCGGCCGAAACCCGCGAGATGCCCTATGACACTGCCGTTGCGGAAGGCGCCATCGCCTTGTTCGGCGAGAAATACGAAAAAGACGTACGCGTGCTGCGTATGGGCGATTTCTCGATGGAGCTTTGCGGCGGCACCCACGTCGGCCGTTCGGGCGACATCGGCATCTTCAAGATCCTGAGTGAAAGCGGCGTCGCCGCGGGCGTGCGGCGCATCGAGGCCATCACCGCCGAGGGTGCGCTCGACTACGTCGAACACACCGATGCACTCGTCAAAGAGGTTGCCGGCCTCGTGCGGGGTTCGCGAGAAGACGTGCGCGCCAAGGTGGCGGACGCGCTCGAGCGCATCCGCCAGCTCGAAAAGGAAAACCGCGAGCTCAAGAACAAGCTCGCCAGCGGACAGGGCACCGATCTGTCCGCGGGCGCGCGCGACATCGGCGGGGTCAAGCTGATCGCCGCGCAGGTCGAAGGCGCCGACGCCGGCGCGTTGCGTAACGCGGTCGACCAGCTCAAGGACAAGCTGAAGTCGGCCGTCATCGTTCTGGCATCGGTCGACGCCACTAACAAGATCACGCTGGTGGCCGGCGTCACGGCCGACCAGGTTGGAAAGGTGAAAGCTGGAGAGCTCGTCGGCAACGTCGCCGCGCAGGTCGGAGGCAAGGGTGGCGGCCGCCCGGACTTCGCCCAGGCCGGCGGGAACAACCCCGCAGCATTGGGCGCCGCATTGGCCAGCGTTGAAGAGTTTGTCCGCGCCAAGCTCGGCGCCTGAGCACCATCACGAGAACGATCGTCCAGAAATACGGCGGCACCTCGGTGGGCTCGGTTGCGCTCATCCAGCGCGTCGCTGCCAGGGTCGCGGCCGTGCGGGAGCGCGGCGATCGCATCGCAGTCGTGGTTTCGGCGATGGGCGATCACACCGACCGCCTGGTCGATCTTGCCGCCGGTATCGCGCGCGAACCGAATCCCCGCGAGATGGACGTGTTGCTCAGCACCGGAGAGCAGGTGTCGATGTCGTTGCTCGCGATGGCGCTGTGCGAACGCGGCATTCCCGCCCGTTCGTTCACCGGCAGCCAGGTGCGCGTACGCACGACTAACATCCATCGGCGCGCGCGTATCACGGCGGTTGAAGTCGGCCGGTTGCAGCAATCTCTCGACAACGGAGAGGTGCCGGTGGTCGCGGGATTTCAGGGCGTCGACGACGATGGAGACATCACCACCATCGGTCGCGGTGGTTCCGACACGAGTGCGGTTGCGCTCGCGGTCGCACTCAAAGCCTACGAGTGCCAGATACTCACCGATGTGGACGGCGTCTACACCACCGATCCCCGCATGGTTCCTGAAGCGCGGTTGCTGTCGCGCATCTCGTTCGAAGAAATGCTCGAGCTTGCCGGGCAGGGCTCACGGGTCCTGCACCTGCGGTCCGTCGAATTTGCCGCGAAATACCAGGTGCCCTTACGAGTGTTGTCCTCGTTCCGTCCCGGACCCGGCACACTCATATGCAAAGAGGACTCGAACGTGGAAGCTCCCCTCATCTCAGGCATCGCATTCAATCGGGACGAAGCCCAGCTGACGATTTCGGGGCTGCCCGACACCGCCGATTGCATCGCGCGCGTGTTGCGGCCGATTTCCGCCGCTAACATCGAGGTCGACATGATCGTGCTGGCGGCCGCGCGCGAGGGCCTTAAGGACTTGTCATTCACCGTGCATCGAGACGACTTCCTCGAAGCTGAACGACTCACCCGAAACATAACGGCCGAATTCGCCGGTGCCCGAATGTCCTGCGACGACAAAGTCGCCAAGATCGCAGTGGTTGGAGTCGGGATGCGTTCCCACGCGGGCGTCGCGGTGCAACTCTTTGAATCGCTTGCGGCGCAGGGCGTGAAAGCGCTGCTCATTTCGACGTCGGAGATTAAGATCGCCGTGTTGGTCGCGGAAGACAAACTCGAATCTTGTGTCAAACGCCTGCACCAGGATCTGGGACTTAACCGCCCGTTATGAGACGCCGATCTGTGGTCAGCGCGGAGGGCGAGTGCTAAGGTTCCGCACCGTTGTCCAGCCGGGTTTTCAGGCTCGGATGGCAATAATAAAGAGGCTCCATGGAGGGCCCGAAACATGCTCATTTTGACGCGGCGGGTCGGCGAATCTGTGGTGATCGGCGAGGACGTGACAGTCACGGTTCTCGGCGTGAAGGGCAATCAAGTGCGCATCGGCATCAATGCGCCGAAGACCGTTGCCGTACACCGCGAAGAGATCTTCGAACGCATCAAGAGCGGCCGAGCGGCAGGCGAGGGTAATGCCCCGGCCGAGGGCGAAAATATCAACGTTCCGCGGGAAAGTCTGCCCGCCTGAGCGTTTTCGTCGAGGTTTTGCCAGTACGACTCCATCTCTTTATGATTGCGCCCCCGGCCGGCTGGCCGGGCGGATGCCGCGCTCATCAAATGCGGTAAACCGGGTACGGAGAGATGGCCGAGTGGTCGAAGGCGCGCCCCTGCTAAGGGCGTAAGGGCCAAAAGCCCTTCGAGGGTTCGAATCCCTCTCTCTCCGCCAATTATTAGAGTCGGCCACCGAAATCATCGCACCTTGCTAAGAGCAAGTCCGTGCCAGGTTTCGCGCGAAATGTGGCCGATACCTCAGCCGATTTCGTTGTCTTAGCTCCTGAGCGTGGTGAGTACGCGAGCAACAGCGCGCTAATGACGACCCGTTTACCTAAACGGGTCGAGTCCACATCCGCAACCGACGGGTGTTCGCCCGTATCTCTTGAAGCGACCAACTCACGAGAGAAAACTCATGACGCCATCGCTCCACACAACCCTGCTCGCGCCCTTGATCTACCTGGCACTCTTGCCTTCAAGCGCAGCCGCGGACGCTATCCAAATCAGTGTCCAAACGCGCCCCGATCTTGAAGCCATCGTTCAGCAGTCCTATCCAGATGACGCCCCCGGGGCGGCGGTGATCGTCGTGCATGAGGGCAAGACTCTGTACCGCGGCGCTCACGGTCTCGCGAACCTTGAATTGTCCGTACCTCTGCGCGCGGAGCACGTATTCCGGATCGGTTCCATCACCAAACAAATGACGGCGGCCGCGATCCTGCTCCTGGCCGAACAAGGGCGGCTCGATCTCTCCGATCCGATCACAAAGTACCTGCCGGACTATCACACGCAGGGACATCGGGTGACGATCCAGCACCTGCTGTCGCACACCTCCGGCATCGCGAACTACACCGAACTTCGGGATTGGCAGTCGATCACGCGCAGTGATGTGTCGGCGGATCAGCTGATCCGGATCTTTCAGGACAAACCTTTCGACTTCACGCCGGGCGAACGCTGGAAGTACGACAACTCCGGATACGTGCTGTTAGGGGCGATCATCGAAAAGGTTTCGGGTCAGCCTTACGCCGACTTTCTGCGCACCCGGATCTTCGGGCCATTGGGCATGCAGAACTCAAGCTATGACAATACGGCGCGCATCACTCCAGGCCGGGTGGCGGGCTACATGCGTGACGGTGCGACGTGGCGTAACGCTGACTTCGTGAGCATGAGCCAGCCTTATGCCGCGGGAGGGCTGACGTCGACCGTGGATGATCTCGCTATCTGGAATGCAGCCATCGAAAGCGGCGGATTGTTGAAGCCCTCATCCTGGCAGCGCGCCAGTACCTCGTTTGCACTCTCGGATGGCACGCCCACGCGTTATGGCGCCGGTTGGATTGTCGGTCGAGTCGGACCGGTTGCCACGCTCGAGCACGGCGGTGGCATAAATGGCTTCAACTCCTATGTACTGCGAGTCCCGGCCGCGCACCTCTATGTCGCCGTGCTGGCCAACGCGTCTCCACCATTGACGCCGCCGCAGGATGTCGCGGTGAAGCTGGCCGCGCGCGCCCTCGCAATTTCCATGGACACGCCAGAGATTGCGATTGCCGAGGACCGGCTGAACGATCTTGCGGGGCGCTATCTACTCGAGGGCGCGAAGGTGCTCACAGTGTCGCGGGAGCGAAATCGCCTCTACGCCGCGGGCGCGGATGCGGACCGGCTCGAGCTGGTGCCCATCGGCACAGACCTGTTCGAAGAGCGCACCCGTCATACGCGCTTCCGATTCCAGCGAGAGGGCGGCCGTGTCACGGCGCTCGAGGTCGAACCCCGGATCCTGATGGGCGAACGCGCTCGCCGCGCGGACGTCGTCCGCTGATGTGTCTCGACGGCGCGTCCATCACCGGGCGCGCCGTTGCCACGCCTCCGTCAGCCATGACGCGCCGAGACATCCGGCAAACGCGAGCAGCCATCCGCTCGTTCGCGCATCAAACGCCCATTGGCTCCCAAAACGTGCCACGGTGATGATGGCGCAGATCACGAGCGCGGCGACCAACACTGAGATCAGCACGGATTCGAACGGCGCGTCGTCCGCCGCGGCGATTCGCGACATTCGTTGAGCGAAGTGTGGCGGCAAGTTGTCGGGCGGTGGCTGGCGCAGCGCGTGTGCAATGAGGCGATACGAGCGGGCACGCGCATTTCCTTCGGCGAATCCGGGCGATTGAAGTTCGCCCGACATGGCTCGCTCCTGGGCAAGCCATTCGTGTTCGTCGATGTCTTCATTCATCTCCTGACTCCTGTGGTGATTCCAGCATCTTGCGCAAGCGCAGCCGTGAGCGGAACAAGTGACTCTTGATTGTTCCGCCCGCAACACCTGTCATTCGTGCGATTTCCGGGATCGAAATTTCCTCGAGGTAGTACAGCGTGAGCAAGGTCCGTTGCAGCGGCGGAAGCAATTCGATGGCCGCGTGCAGGAATTTCGCCGACTCCTCCTCGCTGTACGCGGCTTCGAGGTCGTCGGTATGGCGGATGTTGTCGATCATCGCGGAATGCTCGGCGTCATCGGCGCAATCGACCAGCGGGATGCGCTTTCGTTCGAGGTGACGCAAGGCCACCGTGTATGCGACGCGACCGATCCACGACTTCAGCGGGCTGTCGAAGCGGTATTGATGCAGGTAGCGGTGTACGCGAAGGAATGTGTCCTGACATAGCTCGAGGGCGTCGTCGGGGTCTCGAACCATGCGGTGAACGACGTGCCAGCACAGCCCCTGGTACTGGCGCACCAGGTTTTCAAAGGCTCGCGGGCGCCGGGCCAGCACGGCCTCGACCATGTCGCGGTCAGGCCTGCGCGAGTCGTCATGCATACCGCTTTAGATACGGCGGCGCGATCAACGGTTGCAAGCCGACCGTTGCAACCGGCAGCCTGTTGACCGTATCTATAGTGCCGAGGTACCAAAATGAACATGGACATACTCCTTCCCATCACTCTGATCTTCGGCATCGTCTATGCCATCAGGGTGGTGGTCGAGGCACGAACTCGCCGCCAGTTGCTGCTGGCGGCTGACGGCTCGACGGAGCTCGCGAATGCGCTGTTGCGTGACCAGGAGCGGCAACGACGTCTGTCTTCATTGCGCTGGGGCATCGTGCTGATCGCGCTGGCTTTCGGCTTCGGGTTGATCCATTGGTTGGACTGGAAAGAAGTGTCGCCGGGCCTCGTGGCCGTCCTCGCCGGTGCAACGGGCATCGGCCATCTGGTCTTTTACTTTGTGAACGATAGGCGCGCGTTAACGCCACATATCTCAGACAACTGATCTGGGCATGAGCTCTCGGCCTGCCGAATTCTCAACGAATACTTGAGGAACATCTGCGGGCGGCTGCTAGCAGTGGCGAGAACCACCCCATATTTGCCGCGATCTCAGCCACAAATTGTTCGTGCGAGATTGATGGTATGAAAAATCAATGCTCGAAACGGGGCTTTGTGAATCAACTGCTTGCGCGCCCGTATTGCTTCCTCTCTCTCCGCCAATTTTAGGTTGGCGAAAAACAATACGTTACGAAGCTTGGTGGAATACCAAGAGTTTCGTATTGCCAGCCTACTGCCAGCTCTACTGCCCGAGCACGTCTGCGTCGGACTGAAGCCGAATTTCGAGTTCCACCCAGTGCGGGCGAAATGAGCGATCAAAGAGAGTTGCGTACATGCGCATGCAAGGAGCTAACAACTCGTGGGAAATTCGCGATGCGCTCTCCTTCTGCCTGCCACGGAAGCACCTCGAGTGCGGTCGTTCCCAGACCGCGTTACCGGCGCCAGAAGGCCGGTGTAACCAGTACCAACAGCGGAAATATTTCTAGTCGCCCGAGAATCATGGCGAGTGTGCAAACCCAACTCTGGAAGTCGGTCAGGCTCGCGTAGTTGGTAGATGGGCCGACAGTTCCCAGCCCCGGGCCCATATTGTTGATGCAGGCGATGATCGCGCTGAACGCCGTCATGAAGTCCAGGCCGGAAAGCAACAATGCGAAGGTCAATGTCACAACGCTGATGAAATACAGGAACGTGAATCCGAGTATCGCCGCCGGCAGGTTCTCCGGCATCACCCGACCACCGATCCGCAGCGGCAGGATAGCGCGCGGGTGCAGAAGTTGTTTGATCTGCTTTGCGGCCTGCCGACCGATGATCAGCGTACGAATCATCTTGATCCCGCCGCCGGTCGATCCGGAGCTCACGGTGATGCAACTCAGGAACAGCATCCACATGGGTGCGAACACGGGCCAGGCAGCGAAGTCCTGCGTGGCGTACCCGCAATCGGTCGCAATGGTCACGAGGTTGAACGTGGCGTGGCGAAACGATTCGCCCAAGGTGCCATACGTGCCGGTCACGTAGAGATAGGTGCCGACCCCGATGCAACTCACCGCGAGCAAGCCGATCACATAGCGGACTTCCGTGTCGCGCACGTACGCGCCGAGGCTCAATGAGCGCCAAGCGAGGAAATGCGTGGCGAAGTTCAGAGCCGCGAGCACCTGAAAGAACGTGAGCACGGCTTCGATCGGTATCGAATTGAAATACCCGACACTCGCGTCGTGTGTCGAAAATCCGCCGAGTGCCAGCGCGGAGAAGGCATGGCAGATCGCGTCAAACCAGCTCATGCCGGCGATTCGCAGGCTCACGGCACACGCCGCGGTGATCGCGGCATAAACGAGCCACAACGCCTTGGCGGTCTGTTCGATACGCGGCGTGAGCTTGCTGTCCTTCATCGGGCCGGGCGTTTCCGCCTTGAAAAGCTGCATGCCGCCGACACCGAGCAGCGGGAGAATCGCGACGGCCAGCACGATGATGCCCATGCCACCGAACCACTGCACCAGGTGGCGCCAGAGATTGATCGATGGCGGCATCGTGTCGAGGCCGGTGAAGATCGTCGCGCCGGTCGTGGTCATCGACGAGGCCATCTCGAAGTACGCGTCCGTGAAGCTCAAGCTTTCGCCGAAGTGCAGCATCAAAGGCAGACATCCGACGAGAGGAATGAGCGTCCAGGTCAGGGCCACCAGCAAGAAGCCGTCGCGAATCTTGAGTTCGCGTTTGGCCTTGCGAGTGAGCAGCCAGGTGATCGCGCCTGTCGCGATACCGATGACCGATGCTTTCAGGAACGCCGGCAGCGCGGCGTCGTGACTGAAGAAGACGGCGGTGATCAGCGGCAGCAACATGGATGCGCTGAAGACCATTGTCACGGCCGCAAGGATGTTGGCGATCGGCAGCACGGTCTCGAACAGGCCGCCCATCATTGGCGTCTTGACAGCCAGATTGACGGAATCGATTCGGCGTTCCACGTCGCGAAGGTCCCTGCGGGAATGCGCCACGATATCGATGAGGTTGTGAGCGCGGTGTGAGTTTTCACACCAGGTTTCCGGCCGCGCGCTAGAGAATTCCTCACCACGTGCTCACGCGCGAACTACTAGATTGAGCGCGGAAATCGAAGGAGCTCGCGCCGTGGAAACCATCATCGCAATCGTCACGCTGCTGCTGGCCGGCGTCACGTGGCTGCTATTCAGGCTGATCGCCGCACTGGAACCGCGCAAATGAGCGTCATGAACTGGATCGGCCTTGCGCTGGCCGTCGGATTGGGCGTGTACCTCATCGTCGCGCTGCTGTTGCCGGAGAAATTCGAATGAGCGCTGCTGGCGTTATTCAGATCCTCCTGTACTTCGGCGTGCTGCTCGCACTGGTCAAGCCGCTGGGCGGTTTCATGGCGAAGGTGTACCAGGGCGAACGCACTTTTCTTTCGCCGGTCGTTGGACCCGTGGAACGAGTCGTGTACCGAGCAGCCGGCATCGACCCGAATTCCGAGTCGAACTGGAAGCGCTACACGATCGCGGTACTGATCATGAACTTCATCGGTTTTCTGGTGGTGTACCTGCTGCAGAGGCTGCAAGGCGTACTGCCCTTCAACCCGCAAGGCTTTGCCGCAGTCGCCCCGGATTCCGCATTCAACACCGCGGTGAGCTTCGCTACCAACACCAACTGGCAAGGTTATGGCGGCGAAAGCACGATGAGCTATCTCACGCAGATGATTGGGCTCGGAGTGCAGAATTTTCTTTCGGCGGCTTCCGGAATGGCGGTGCTGATCGCGTTGATTCGCGGTTTCACGCGGCGCCAGTCGAGCACCATCGGCAACTTCTATGTCGACTTCACGCGCGGCACGCTCTACATCCTGCTGCCGTTGTCGCTGATCCTCGCTATCGTGCTCATGTCGCAGGGCGTCGTGCAGACGTTCTCTGCCTATCAGACTGCTGAGCTGTTGGAACCGGCCACCCATGCGGAGCAGCTCACGCACCAGACGATTCCGCTGGGACCGGCGGCGAGCCAGGTCGCGATCAAACAGCTCGGTACGAACGGCGGTGGCTTCTTCAACGTGAACTCCGCTCATCCGTTGGAAAGCCCGACGCCGTTTTCGAATTTCCTGGAGATGCTCGCGATCCTGCTGATTCCTGCGGCGCTCTGTTACACGTTCGGGCGAATGGTTGGCGACACCCGTCAGGGATGGGCGGTATTGGCCGCCATGCTGGTGATCTTTGTCCCGTTGGTGTTTGGCGCCTACGTCGCCGAGCAAGCCGGCAATCCGCGCTTCGACGCGCTCGGTGTCGATCAGCTCGCCGCTGCCATACAGTCCGGCGGAAACATGGAAGGCAAGGAAGTGCGGTTCGGCATCGCCAACTCCGCGCTTTGGGCGAGTGCGACGACCGCCGCATCGAATGGCTCGGTGAATTCCATGCACGATTCGTTCACGCCACTCGGCGGCCTCGTGCCGATGTGGCTCATGCAACTGGGAGAAGTCGTTTTCGGCGGTGTGGGCAGCGGGCTCTACGGCATGCTGATGTTTGCGGTCATCGCCGTGTTCATCGCCGGTCTCATGGTGGGACGCACGCCGGAATATCTGGGGAAGAAGATCGAATCCTACGAAGTGAAGATGGCTTCGATCGTGTTGCTGGTGCCTCCACTGCTGGTGCTGGTAGGGACCGCCATTGCGAGCGTCGCGCCCGCCGCCGTCGCGAGCGTCGCAAACCCGGGCGCCCACGGGTTTTCCGAGATCCTCTATGCGTTCTCCTCGGCCGGCAACAATAACGGCAGTGCGTTCGCCGGGCTATCGGCCAATACGCCGTTCTACAACATCGCCCTCGGCGTCGCGATGTGGGCTTCCCGATACTGGTTGATGGTCCCGGTGCTGGCGCTGGCGGGTAGTTTGGCTGCGAAGAAGGGCACGGCCGTAACGGCGGGTACGCTGCCGACGCACACACCACTTTTCATCACCATACTCGTGGGCGTCGTGCTCATGGTGGGTGCACTGACATTCGTGCCATCGCTGGCGCTCGGACCGATCGCTGAGCATCTGCAAATAACTGCTCTACAGTGAACAGAACGAGCACCTGACATGAATACTCAATCGAAAGCCGGGGCACGAACTCGCGCTCCCTATGTCACGGGCCAGATCGTTCGCGGTGCCCTCGTCGGTGCATTCGGCAAACTCAATCCGCGCCTGCAGATCCGCAATCCAGTGATGTTTGTGGTTTTTGTCGGAAGCATTTTCACGACAGTCATTGGCGTCGGCGCGGCGCTCGGGAAATTTCCGAGTGAAGGCCCGCCAGGTTTCATCCTCGCGGTTGCGACCTGGTTATGGCTGACGGTGCTGTTCGCCAACTTCGCCGAGGCAGTGGCCGAAGGGCGAGGAAAGGCACAGGCAGCGACGCTGCGTTCGATGCGGCGCCATGTCCAGGCGAAGAAACTGCTCGGCAGCAAGGCGGACGAGTACCAGATCGTGGATGCGGGCTCGCTCAAGCGCGACGACCTGGTGCTGATCGAGGCCGGCGAGGTGATTCCTGCGGACGGCGAGATCGTCGAAGGTGTCGCATCGGTGAACGAAAGTGCCGTGACCGGCGAGTCCGCGCCGGTGCTGCGTGAGGCCGGTGGCGACTTCTCCTCGGTGACCGGTGGCACGCGCGTGTTGTCCGACCGGATCATCGTGCGTATCACCAGCAAGGAAGGCGAAGGGTTTCTCGACCGCATGATCGCAATGGTGGAGGGAGCGAAACGCGGCAAGACGCCGAACGAGATCGCGCTGTCGATCCTGCTTGCGATGATGACGCTGGTCTTCCTGCTCGCGACCGCGACACTTGCGCCGTTCTCGCAGTTTGCGGTCGATGCCGCGGGTCAGGGATCGGCGATCTCCCTCACGATATTGATCGCGCTGCTGGTGTGCCTGATTCCGACCACGATCGGCGCGCTGCTGTCGGCGATCGGCATCGCCGGGATGGACCGCATGGTGCGGGCGAACGTCATCGCAACTTCGGGTCGCGCCGTCGAAGCCGCGGGCGACGTGGATGTTCTGCTGCTCGACAAGACCGGCACGATTACGCTGGGAGACCGTCAGGCATTCACCTTCGCACCTGCGCCCGGCATTCCCGAGCAGGAGCTCGCGGACGCGGCGCAACTCGCCTCGTTGGCCGACGAAACGCCCGAGGGGCGTTCGATCGTCGTGCTCGCCAAGCAGAAGTTCCAGCTCCGCGGACGCGATCTGGCCGCGACGACGCACGTGTTTCACAAGTTCTCGGCCCAAACGCGAATGAGTGGCGTCGACCTGGAGGATCGGCAACTTCGCAAGGGCGCGGCCGACGCGATACGGAAGTTCATCGAGGAGCAAGGCGGGCTTTGGCCCGTCAAGATCGGCGAGTCTGTCAATGCAATCGCACGGACTGGCGCGACACCCATTGTTGTTGCCGATGGGCGGCGCGCGCTGGGCGTCATCGAGCTGCGCGATATCGTCAAGGGTGGAATTCGCGAGCGCTTCGCTGAGCTCCGTCAGATGGGAATCAAGACCATCATGGTCACGGGCGACAATCGATTGACCGCCGCGGCGATCGCGGCCGAAGCAGGCGTCGACGATTTCCTGGCCGAAGCGACACCGGAAAAGAAGCTCGAGCTCATCCGTCAGCATCAGTCGGAGGGCCGGCTCGTCGCCATGTGCGGCGATGGCACCAATGATGCGCCGGCATTGGCGCAGGCTGACGTGGCCGTCGCGATGAACACGGGAACCCAGGCGGCAAAGGAAGCCGGAAACATGGTGGATCTCGATTCGAATCCAACCAAGTTGATCGAAATCGTGGATGTCGGCAAACAGATGCTGGTGACGCGCGGAGCTTTGACGACCTTTTCGATCGCCAACGACGTTTCAAAATATTTCGCGATCATCCCGGCGGCGTTCGCCGCTACCTATCCGGCACTCGGTGCGCTCAACATCATGAGACTGGCGACGCCACAAAGCGCGATTCTCTCAGCCGTCATTTTCAACGCGCTGGTAATTCCGATGCTCGTGCCGCTGGCGCTGCGCGGCGTCAAGACGCGGGCCGCCTCCGCCGGAATTCTTCTCCGGCGGAATCTGCTCATCTACGGACTGGGCGGCATCATCGCACCCTTCGTCGGAATCAAGATTATCGACATGTGTGTGTCCCTATGAACGAAATGCGTCCGCCCTTGGTGGTGTTCATTCTCTTGACCGTCATCACAGGCCTCTTGTATCCAATGATGGTGACTGGCGTTGGGCATGTGGCCTTTCGACGGCAGGTCAACGGCAGTCAGATCGAAGTGGGAGGGCGGGTCATGGGCTCCAGCCTTCTCGGACAGCCATTCTCTGGTCAAAAGTATTTCTGGAGCCGGCCGTCAGCTACCGGCCCGCAGCCGTACAATGGCGCCGCTTCGAGCGGTTCGAATCAGGGACCTAGCAACCCCGTACTGGAATCGGCAGTGAAAGATCGCATCGCCGCATTGCGAAGCACGGATCCGGGCAACCCCGCTCGGGTGCCAGTCGATCTCGTGACGGCATCGGGCAGCGGGCTGGATCCGCACATTTCCGCGGCGGCCGCGGAGTACCAAATTGCACGAGTTGCGCGGGCCAGGAGAATGCCGGAGGAGGACGTTCGCAAGCTCGTGCAACAGGCGACTGTCGGGCGCACGTTCGGCATTCTGGGCGAGCCGCGTGTCAATGTGCTCGAATTGAATCTCTCGTTGGACGCCAGTCCCGGTACCTGAATTCTGGAATGTGAACGAACCACGACCTGACCCCGATGAGTTGTTAGCCAAGGTCATCGCAGACGAAACGCGTGCCAGGCGCGGCAAACTGCGCATCTTTTTCGGCGCCAGCGCCGGCGTGGGCAAGACGTACTCGATGCTCGAAGCTGCCCGCGTCATTCGCACGAGCGGAGTCGATATCGTGATCGGCTATGTCGAGCCGCATGGCCGCATCGAGACGGAAAAGCTGCTCGAAGGCCTGGAACAGTTGCCGACGATGCCGGTGAACTACCGCGGCACACTCCGGCGCGAGTTCGATCTCAACGCGAGCCTCGCGCGCCGGCCGGCGATCCTCGTGGTGGACGAGCTTGCGCACTCCAATCTCATCGATGGCGACCCGGCACCCCGGCACGCCAAACGATGGCAGGACATTGAAGAACTGCTCGAGCAGGGCATCAATGTGTGGACTACTGTCAACGTGCAGCACCTCGAGAGCCTGAACGACCTGGTGGCGCAAATCACGGGAGTGCGTCAGCGCGAGACTATTCCCGATCGCATCTTTGACGAAGCAGACGAAATCGAGCTCATCGACCTGCCGCCTGACGACCTGATCGGGCGGCTGAAGGCGGGCAAGGTCTACGTACCCGAACAGGTCCCGACTGCGATCGAAAGATTTTTTCGAAAGTCGAACCTGATCGCACTGCGCGAGCTCTCATTACGCCGTGTCGCCGATCGCGTGGACGCGGCCGCGCGTGCATCGGTGCTCACCGATCGAACTTCACGCGCCTGGATGGCCAGAGACCGCATCATGGTCGCCATCGGCCCCGACGCCCAGGCCGAGCAGCTTGTGCGAGCGGGCAAACGAATAGCCGACGGGCTGGACGCTGAGTGGTCAGTGGTCTACGTAGAGACTCCCGAACTACTGCGGCTGTCTGCCGCCGAGCGCAATCGTCGCATCGACCTGCTGAGGCTGGCCGAGTCGCTGGGTGCCGAGACGGTCACACTCGACGGGCCGTCCGCGGCACAGGTGTTGCTCGAATACGCGCTCACCAGGAAGGCCACGCGCGTTGTGATCGGGGCGCCGAAGCGGCGCGGAGTGTGGGCCTGGCTGCGACCTTCGACAACCTCTGAGCTGATTCGCAACGCCCGTGGCTTCGACGTGATCACGATCGGTCTCGCTGATGAGATGCACCCGCCAGTTGGACGCCCGGCGCCATCGGTGCTTGCGGAGTTCGCTGCGCCTGTTCACTGGAAACGATACGTGTGGGCACTGGTTACGAGTGCGATCGCGACGGCAGTTGCCTTTGCGATGTTCCCGTATTTCGAACTCGTAAACATCGTGATGGCGTATGTACTGGCCTCGACGATCGCCGGCGTTCGATTCGGTCGCGGCCCTGCTGTTCTCGCGGCGGTGGTCAATGTGCTCGCTTTCGACTTCTGCTTTGTGCCGCCGCGATTCACGTTTTCGGTTGCAGACGTCCAGTACATCGTCACCTTTGCGGTCATGTTGATCGTGGCGGTCACGCTGGCCAACCTCATGGCGAGTGTGCGCCAACAAACTCGCGTCGCGGGCGCACGTGAGCGCCGCACTTCGCTGCTCTATGCGATGAGCCGCGAATTGGCAGCCACGCGCGGGCTGAACAATATGGCTGTCGTCGCGGTTCGTCATATCGCCGAAGTTTTCGATTGCCAGGCCGTTGTGCTCCTGCCGGATTCTGGCGGCAGATTGCGCCATCCGGGCGAAGCCGCGGTCGAGGTCTCCTTCAAGAACGCGGACCTGTCGATCGCACAATGGGTCGTCGATCACGGCAAACGCGCGGGCCTCGGGTCGGACACGTTGCCGGCGGCACCGGCGCTCTATCTACCACTGACTGACGAGCCTCAACGGCTGGGTGTGCTCGCGGTTCTGCCTGCGAATCGTCGGCGGGTCTTGCTGCCCGAGCAGCGACACTTGCTCGAGACGTTCGCAGGGCAACTCGGCCTTGCGATGGAACGGGCACGGCTCGCAGACCAGGCGGAGGCAGCGCGCGTGTCGGCCGAGACGGAAAGTCTCCGCAATACGCTGCTCGCCTCGATTTCACATGATTTGCGGACACCCCTTTCGGTGATTGCCGGCGCCAGCAGCACGCTCGTGGAACGCGGTCGCGATCTTGACGAGGATACGCGCCAATCGCTCGCAAGGGCTGTGGAGACCAAGGCGCGCGAGATGTCCGAACTGGTGTCGAACGTACTCGACCTCATGCGCTTCGAGTCGGGCCAGATCGCACTGCGTCGCGACTGGCAAACGCTCGACGATCTGGTCGGCTCGGCGCTGGGGCGCGTCGAAGAACGCATTCGGAGCCATCCTGTCGAGATCGTGATTCCCCCCGAGCTGCCCGCTCTGTTTGTCGACGCGAACTTGGTCGTTCAGGCTCTCGTGAATCTTCTCGACAACATCGCCAAGTACACGCCCCCTGACACACCCATTCACATCTCGGCGCAAGTGGACGACGCTCTGGTACTCGTGACTGTCGATGATGAAGGCCCGGGGCTTCCCGCCGCGCAGCGGGAGCGACTCTTTGACAAGTTCCAGCGCGGCCAGGATGAAGGGTCGGTAGTTGGAGTCGGGCTCGGCCTCGCAATTTGCCGCACCATCATTCAGGCGCACGGCGGAGTCATCACAGCCGGCGACAGGCCCGGCGGCGGAGCACGACTGCAATTCACGCTGCCAACCAAAGAGCCAGCCTCGTGACTCAGGCGATGCATCGGATTCTCGTCATCGAAGATGACGCTGCAATTCGCAACGTGCTGCGGGTCCTGTTATGCGCCGAGCAGTATCGCGTCGTCGAAGCGGAAACGGCCGCACGCGCGGATATTGAGGCGCGAACGCATCGGCCCGACCTGTTGCTCGTCGATCTCGGGCTGCCGGACGGTGACGGCATCACGGTCATTAAAGAAGTGCGCGCCTGGTCAACAGTGCCGATACTCGTGCTGTCGGCGCGGACGATGGACGCGCAGAAAGTCGCCGCGCTGGACGCCGGCGCCGACGACTACGTGACCAAACCTTTCAGCGCGCCGGAGCTCCTGGCCCGGGTCCGCGCGGCCTTGCGTCGCAGCGCGCGAAATATCGAACAGCCGCCAGTTCTGCAACTTGGAAACATCGCGATCGACCTGACGCGGCGCGAAGCGCGTTCCCCAAGCGCGGAAGTTCATCTGACGCCGCTCGAATATCGTGTGCTCGATTGCCTTGCGCGACAGGGTGGGATGATCGTCACGGCGAACCAGTTGATTCGGGAAGTGTGGGGCCCGGGTCGACTCGGCGATACCCGGAGCCTTCGAGTGTGCATCAAGAATCTGCGCCAGAAGCTCGAAGCGAATTCTTCGCGGCCGCAGTACATCGTGACGGAGCCGGGAGTTGGATATCGCCTGCGAGTCCCCTTGGTCACGGACGCAGTGCCTGCCTCGTCGAGACGCGCGGACTGACGGCATGAGCCGTACCGTTCATTGCGTTTTACCGGAGCGCAGCGCGGCGGTCAGGCTGGCCAGCTGCAACTCGACCCGCTTGATTTCACGCAAGATGACAACTTTCTGCAACTCCATCCAAAACCACAGCTTGATCATTCCCAGTGCAATGAATGCAAGGATGGTGCCGACCCCCCATCGCTGCATGCTGCGTAAATCCGTTTGGACTAGGAATTGCCAGCCGCACACGACGGCGAGGGCAAACAAGGCAAAGGCGAGCAGCCACGCAAAGGCGTTCAGCCAACGCGTGTGGCCTCGAAACATGGCGGTGATGTCTCGATAGAGGGAGCCATCAGCATTCATCTGCGCCAGGAACGCCTGATCCTCAGATGACAAGGCCTTCTGAATTCGTTCATCGATGCTTTCCATTTCATTCTCCAAGTTGGTTCTTGAGTGATTCACGGGCGTGATGCAGTCGAGATTTCACAGTCCCGGCAGGCAGCGCCAGAATCGATGCGATGTCGTCGATGCTCAGGTCTTCTCCGTAGAACAGGTGCACGACGTCGCGCTGTTCCTGACTCAATCGCCCGATCGCCGTTGTGAGGCCCGAATTTTCAAGCGGCTCGGCGGGACGCTGATTGCCGGCGGCCGCAATCGCGGACTCCTGTTCGACGCACGAGATCAACCGCCGCTGTCGTTGAGCATGTCGAATGCCATCGATGCTTTTCCTGTGCGCAATGCTGTAGAGCCATGCGGGAAATTGCGCAGGGTCGTCGAGTCGCTTCAGCCCTCGAATCACCCCTATCCATGTTTCCTGAACGACGTCGCGTGCGGGTTCCGGACGGCCCAATACACGCGTGGCATATCGGAGGAGTTTCGGAGTCCAACGACGTACAAGTTGGTCGAACCCATCGCGCGATCCGCCCCGAATGAGCGCGATCAGATACCCGTCCATCGCACGTTCTGTCTGGTCGTCCATCGATTGCAGTGCCTCTCCTGTTACTAAGGTCGCTCGAAACAGGCAGGGGGTTCAAATCGGGTCGCTTCTGAGGTGGTGGCAGCCTTCGAGCCGCTTGCGGCATCTCAGTTGCAGATGGGTATCCGCCTCGTGGGCGCGCGCCAGGCGCATGAGCGGCGCAGCGAACTCCGCGGCAACTTTCTCGAACAATGCATCAAGGCCGTCTACATCCGGGTCAGCGGTGGGCGCAAACGGATTCTGTCTTGGTGACGAAAGGTTGCAACGCGACTTTGCGAAAGCACTGTTGAAAGTGGCTCGTGACGGAGTGCGATCCAAATCATCGGAAGAGGACTCCTACCCGGCCTTAGTTGAAGCAGTCGCCGCCGAAATCTTGCAACATAAAGCAGGCAGGTCCCGCTTTGCTTCGATCGATCATCCTTTCGCAAAAGTCGCCACTGGCGCAGGTGAAGGTGACGAGTTCTGGCGCGACGTCGAGAATGCGCTCGATCTTCATCTGCTGATGTGTGACGAGGGCAAAGCGGCCGGGATCTATCGGCTGATGAACTACCCCGCGGTTGGTTTCGCGATGTTTCCGGTCTCCGTACTCGTTTCGATGAAGTTCGCCGGAACAGATCTCTCATCAGAACTTCCCTCCACCCATCCGTTACTACAATTGTCGACCACACGGCCGCCCGAGCGCCTGTCGTTTGATTGGGCGAGCGATCCAACGTTGCAGTTCATGCTCAAGGAATCAGCCTTCGGTTGATTTCCACCGCGAGCCCACCGGCCGGCGACGCGACGCACGATCAAAGCCGTAACCATGTGAAATGGCTAAAATGAAAGCGCTGGCTTCATCGAGGCCGGCGTGTAGCGAGGCGCTCCGCGTCATTCCGCCAAGAAGTATCCATTTTTCGATGCGTAAAGTTCGAGTCGTGACGTGCGGACGGAAAAGCTCGGGATGGAGCAACATCAAGAGCGGGGGTTTTAACATGGCGGCAAGTCTTTCGACCTATACGCTGTTCAGGGCCATAGGGATGTCCGGTAGATCAGTTCGTGCGGGGGTTTTTAATTCCGACGCAGCGGCCGCAGGCGCCACTACTGGCCTTCTTATCGATTCCGTTACTTTCATCAGTCCCGACTTTGCGCCACTTGAGACATCGTGCGGGAAGCCTTAGAAGGTATGCAATTGCATGACGCAATTTACTTACAATGCCCATAGTTTTCTCGCGGGAATTTTCGTGCTCGCGATCCTTTTCAGTACTGCCAACTACTACTTCGATTTCGGCTTCTTCGGTCGCGGCGCGAAGGGCGTTGTCTTAGCGGTTCTCGGTCTCTTTATTGTCTATGGCTATTTCTTTTCGCCTACCCGTGACGAAATGCGTGAGCAGAAGAATGCCGGGAAACCGGCGAACACTCGGCAAGACTAGATAGGTTGACGCCAGCGCGCCCTGAACTCGACGATCGCGACCCAATCACTGACGAGCTTCAGAGCCGAAATTGCATCAGTCCCTGTTAGAGAAACAGGGCTGCTATGGCAGCCGGCGGAACGGTTCGATCTGCGCCAGAGCCAGATCACGCGGTGGGAGCAGGTCAGCCGCAGGAGGAATGCTTGCATCGTGATCTGCTATGACCGAGTTGGCGACTTATGTTGACGCGCTACTCGAGAGTGAGAGTCAAATGACCGTAATCTTTATGACTGTGCGATATCACCATCGAGCTGATTGCAGGCGTTGCGGCTGGCGATCTGTTTGTCGATTTCCCGTACGGTCGCAGGCGATCAATTCCGATAGACCGAGCCGAAGCGGTCGGCTATAGGTGCAATCGATATGATCTCCGCGAAACCAGGATCAGCCGATGGCACGCGAACCGAACCTGTTGGAACAAAAAGTCGCCGAAGTGGAAGAGAGCGCGACGCAGCTCCGGCGATCGGCCGACGCCGTCGAGGTGAGTGCGGATCGAAACACGGAACTGGCGGCGACTCGAACTTTGCTGGCTGCGGAGCGCACCTACGCCGCCTGGGTACGCACGGCGCTGGCTGCACTGGCCACCGGCGTCGGAGCCAAAGCACTCTTGTCCGGTGTTGTCCCTTCCTGGTTTGCAGGAATCAGCGCTTCGGTCTTGATCCTTTTCAGCGGGTTCTGCCTGATCGCCGCCGTGTGTCGGGGCCTGGATGCCGGAGTGCCGCCACCATTGCCGGGGGTGCGTCGAATTCCTTTCTGGGTGTTGGTTGTGACGAACGGATTTCTGGTTCTCGTTGCTCTATTCGCGCTGGTCGGGATCTGGGTCATGAAGTAACGCGCAGAGTCTTGCGCCAGTACAAACTTGAGTGTCGTTGAGGATCGCTCCTGCGAAGTGCACCGCATGGCAACGGTCGAAGACACGATCATATTTCCGACATCTACGGACTCGTGACGACCTCCACTTCCAGAGTGCGATTTCCACGCAGCGAATTCGAAATGAGGCAGCCATGCTCCGCACGTTCCAGCAGGGCACGGGCCTTGGCAGTATCTGCGTCAGGCGGCACTTGCAGCGTTGCGAGCGTCGTATAGCGAGTGAACTGCGAAATTCCGTCGACGCGTTCGAGCACGCCTTCGACTCGGCACTCAAGCTTCAGCCACTCCAGTTTCGAGGCGCGGCTGACAGCGCGGAATGTCAGGATGAAGCAGTCCGCCACCGCCGCGCAGAGCAGACTCTCGGGCGACCAGATCCCGCCGGGTCCATCGAACTCTGGAGGTGGAGCCGTCTCGAGATTGGGCAACTGCGGCGAGGAGACGATGACACTGCCTGCGGGTGCTCCCGAGGCGGAAGCACGGTAGAGGTGCGGATAGGGATGCAAAGCGAATCTCCTTGAGGTGGACTTCCAAGACTTTAGTGGACGCCTCGCCGCCTGGTTTTGAGGACCAACTCAAACTGCTCGGGGCTCAAGCCACCAAGATGACTGTGGCGGCGCATTCGATTGTAGAGCCGACCTGACACCCGATTTAGTCCCGCCCGGACTTAGAGTCTGCGGTTGAAGATACTCCGTCTTTCCGTCTCGCTTAACATTCTTCGGCGAACTCCTCGGGCGTCACGTCGCCGAGCGAGCTGTGAGTGCGCTCGGTGTTGTACTCGATACGCCAGCTTTCGATGACCCGTCGGGCCTGGCTTGGGGAAAAAGGCGACAAAGCTGCCGCACAACGAGGCCGAGAACACCTGAAGCATCTCCTGCAGATACTTGAGGACGGGCTGAGCAAGAGCTTTCTCGTCGATGACACTCCAACGATCGCAGATCTGTCACTCGCATCTTGCGTATATCAGCTCACGTTCGCGGGCATTCAGCAGCAGTCACCGAAGGCCCAACAGTGGTTCAGGCGTGTGAGTCAGCTCAAGGGATTTCAGGCTTCACTGCCCAAGCAAGCCTAGAATCGCCGTCTCGCGTAAAGGGCGACGCTCCTCATTCGCCGTTTGCAGCACGGAAACGGCCAGGCGGCGTGCTGTACTGTCTCTGAAATGCTTTGGAGAATGCCGCGCTCGATTCGTATCCGACGGCGGCAGCAATGTCGCCGAGCGGGCGCTGCCGATCCCGCAGCATCTTCACCGCGATGAACATTCGCCATCGAGTGAGGTAGGCGAGGGGGGTCTCTCCGACAAACTCGAGGAAGCGTTTCGCGAACCCGGCGCGCGATTGGGCGGCTGCCCGCGCAAGGCTCGCAACCGTCCAGTCGTCCGCAGGGCGCTCATGCATGAGTGAGAGCGCCTTCGCGATACGCGCATCACGCAGCGCCCCGAACCAGCCGCCGTCGCGCAGCGGTTGTTCCTCTAGCCAGGCGCGCACGACGTACACGAGCAGGCTATCTACCAGGCGCGGCAATATGAGCTCCTTGCCGTTGCCTCCGTGGCGCGCCTCTAGGCGCAGCAGCTGCTGCAACAACTGCAGCTGGGGATGCCTTTCGGCTTCGCGCGCCCTGACGTGAATGAATCTCGGCAGAATCGACAGCAATGGATGCGGCCCAACCTGCTCGAATCGGTACTTGGCACAAAACACTGCTGTGGTATCGCGACAACCCTCGGGCAACTTTGAGAGGCGACGCTTCATCTGTTCGTTGACCGTGAGAAACGGTTTGGCGCGATGCCTTGGGGTGTCGCCAAGCGAGTGCGCCGCGCCGCCCGGCAGCAAAACGATGTCGCCATCGGCGAGCAAGGCCGCCGACCGGTCTCCCCGCAGCTTTATCCAGCAACTGCCACGCTGTACGACATGCACGATTGCCGCTGACGGAATGTCGATTTCGACTCCCCAGGGAATGAGGTACTCGTTCTGGCCGACCACGACCGAGCCGAGTCTTGCCGCGGCGAGTACGTCCGACAATACATCCACGTGGCTTTCTCCTGGTCTTAAGCGTTTGGACTCTGAGACATGAAATCGAGACTGAAGCGCTCTTGGCGCTCGGTCGGTGCGCCCTAGGCTAGCGCATAAGAACTCGAGGAGAAACCAATGATCGAACTATTCACACACGGCACAGCCAATGGACACAAAATCGCGATTGCGCTCGAAGAGTTAGGGCTCGCTTACCAGGTCAAGGCCGTGAACGTTTTCGTCGGCGAAGGTCAGGTGCCCTGGTTCTTGCAGATCAGTCCGGCTGGAAAAATCCCCGCGATTCGCGACACCGAAAATGGTCAGACGGTTTTCGAGTCGAACGCGATTCTGCTCTATCTGGCCGAGAAGACCGGCAAGCTGTTTCCCGCTGAACCTGAAGATCGCTCACGCGCCATGCAGCTGATGTTCCTACAGGCATCGCTGGTGGGACCGATGTTTGGCCAACGTGCCCACTTCAATTACTTTGCACCGGAGACGGTGCCGTACGGAATCCGACGGTATGACGAGCAGGGTGAAATCGTCTACGAAGTGGTGGATCGACTTTTGCGAAGCCGAGCCTATTTTCTCGGCGACGGCTATTCGATCGTGGATATCGCGTTCTTCCCGTGGATGAGCGCCATGGTAAAACTCGAATTTCCGTTCGAGAAACACGCTGCTCTCAATTCGTGGTACGAGCGCGTTGCTGCAAGACCCGCAACGATAAAGGGGCTCGGAGTTCCAACTGGCATCCAGAACTTGCCGCCAAGAAAGCAGCTCTGATGCCGGCGACTCCGCAGTCTGCGAGGACTGGGGTCGACGATCTGCAATAGCCTGCTTGCCCCGCAGGCTGGCAAGGTTGGGATCTCCGAGTTCAGGTCAGATTGAGCGTATTTCCTCAAGGAGGATTGAATGAGCACGACGATTCTGAGTGCCGACGGCAAGGCGCGATGCCGCTGGTGCTTCGTGGCTCCCGAGTTTCTGGACTACCACGACACCGAGTGGGGTTTCCCGGTCGCTGATGATCGCCGCCTATTCGAGAAGCTGAGCCTGGAAGGTTTTCAGTCGGGGCTCAGCTGGCGCACGATTCTCGCGAAGCGACACCATTTCCGTGCGGCCTTTTGCGAATTCGACTTTGATAAGGTGGCTCGGTTCACGCCGCGCGACACAGCGCGACTGCTCAAGGACGAGAGAATCGTACGGCACCGCGGCAAGATCGAGGCGGTAATTAACAATGCGCGCCGCGCACGCGAGATAGTGAAGCGCGAAGGCTCATTGGCGGAGTTCATCTGGCGGTATGAGCCCAGCGCAAAGAAAGCCGCAAAGCCGCAGTCGGTGTCTATCTCAGCGGAATCGCTCGCGCTGTCGAAGGAACTCAAGAAGCAAGGCTGGAAGTTCGTCGGACCAACTACGGTGTATGCCTTTATGCAGGCGATGGGCTTGGTCAACGATCACGTTCATGAGTGCGTGATCAGACAGCGAGTCTCGCGAGCACGTTTGAGATTCGACCGGCCTTAGCGCCGCCTGGTTCATGTAGGCGAATACAGGAGGTAGTCGTCGGTCGATTGGCATGCTAAAAAAGATAGGCGGCGGAGCGGTCGAATTGACGTTTTCTCGCGAGGTATTTCCTGAGGTATGGATATTCGGTAACTTCGAAAATTTCCTTAGAAACAAGCTCTCCGGGAGCCGATATGAATCCCTCTCTCCCGCCAATTTCACTGCCGCGCGGATCCCTCACGCAAGGCTAGCTGCAATTCATTTTCGATGGCCGGCCACGGTTAACTTGCACGGCAATGCCGCGAGCCATCGGGCGTTGCGTCGTCGGAGCAACCTTACACGGAGGAAATCTACCCGTCTGTTCGTCAGCACTTGCGCTCAGAGTGGTGGCGAACATTGTGGCGGGGCTGGGCGTACAGTCGGCTAACGATGAAGAGCACGATCACTCCACTCGACAACCACATTCTCAAAGCGCTCCCGCAGGCGGAGCGCGAGCGATTGTTTCCCCATTTGAAGTTGATGCCGATGCCGCTGGGAATGGTGTTGTACGAATCCGGCGCGGCGCTGCGTCACATCTACTTCCCTACCAATTCAATCGTCTCACTTCTATACGTCATGGAGGATGGCTCTTCAGCGGAGATCGCGGTCGTGGGGAATGAGGGCGCACTCGGCGTATCGCTATTCATGGGCGGCGAAACCACGCCGAGCCGCGCCATCGTGCAGAGCGCCGGTTTTGCCTACCAACTTACCGGCAAGCGCCTGAAGCTGGAGTTCAACCGCCACGGCGAAATGCTCCACATCTTGCTGCGCTACACCCAATCGCTCATCACACAGATGGCGCAAACCGCGGTGTGCAATCGGCATCACTCGCTCGACCAGCAGCTGTGTCGTTGGCTGCTGCTATCGCTCGATCGTCTTTCAGGCAATCAATTGGCAATGACTCAGGAACTCATCGCAAACATGCTCGGCGTGCGCCGGGAAGGTGTCACCGAAGCGGCCGGAAAACTGCAGAAACTGGGCGTCATCCGGTATACGCGCGGCAAGATTAACGTCCTTGACCGGTCGCACCTGGAGCGGCTTTCGTGCGAGTGTTATGCGGTCGTCAAGAAAGAAAGCGACCGATTGTTGGCGCCGCAACCGCAAGAAGCTGAGGCGGCAGCATAGTTGCTGCGATTGTCGAAACCGTGCTTCGTACGATTTGAAGTGCCGACATCCAAATACAAACGTTTTCGGCGTATGTCGTCCCGGTCCTACGGCAGCTACAGTCAAATTCGCATTCGAGCTGGCAGCGCTCATGTAGATAGGGAAACACCGGCGTGTCCTGACGCGGCCACTTCCGACGGCTTTCTTAGCTGCAAATGTGTAGGTTTGTCTGACGCCTTTGGCCTGCGACAGCTGGCGCGCCATTGAAGGGCGGCCGTCAGCGCACATTTCTTTCTGGAGGTCAGGATGAATCCCGCCGCCCAAACCGCTATTCGTCGCATCGAAAAAAACTCACTTCTCGCCGCGCTTCCATCCGCGGAGCGAGCGCGTTTCTCCGACCATCTCGAACTCGTGCCTCTCGCACTGGGTCAAGTGTTATACGAGTCCGGTGAAACGATGAGCCACGCCTACTTCCCGACCGACTGCGTTATTTCGCTACTGTACGTCATGAAAAACGGCGAGTCCGCGGAGATCGCCATTGTCGGGAACGAAGGGATGATCGGGGTTGCTCTCTTCATGGGTGGCGATTCGACCATGAGCCGGGCGATCGTGCAGAACGCGGGTCATGCCTATCGCCTCAAGGCGCAAGTTCTGAAAGACGAGTTCTATCGAGGGAATGCCCTGATGCATTCGCTCCTGATATTCGGGTCGGCGCTGATTACGCAAATGGTGCAAACCGCGGCGTGCAATCGTCATCACACTGTGGATCAGCAGCTGTGCCGCTGGATGTTACTGAGCCTGGATCGTCTGCCGACAGGTCGGATCAGCATGACCGAAAAACTTATCGCGAACATGCTGGGGCTCGCGACCGCACAGGTCTCGAGGGCAACCGGCGCATTGAGCGACGCCGGCTTGATTCGCTACGACGACGGCGAGATCACCGTACTGGACCGCGGAGGCGTTGAACAGCGCTCCTGCGAGTGTTACGGCGTCGTGAAAACAGAAAGCGATCGGCTATTTGCTCGCCATACGACAAGTTGAAGTCACCTACTCGGACCTGCGATCAAGGTGGCACTGTAATTCCACTCGAATGAACAAGCTCCGCGTCACCGACCATGGAGCGTCAGACGGCTCGTGTCACCCGTCCAAAAGACATTGCCGATCCATTCGTCGACGGCGCACAGATGCCGACTCAGGAGTGAGGCGCATAGGAAGTCAATGGGCTTAGCGTGGTTGGATCAAGAATGCCGGTTCAGCTGGCGACTTCGTGTTCGCTCCGCGCCGCCTCCCACACTTCTTTGGCTGCATCAATGTTCATGATGGCGACACCCAGACCCACAATCACGTCAGGCCACACCGAGGGAACAATGGCCGTGACCAAGCCCGCTCCAATGATGGCGATATTGGCGTACGCATCATTGCGAGCCGACAGGAACGCGGCCTTTGTAAGGCTGCCTGCATGTGAGCGGTAGCGCGAGAGCATAAAAGCGCAAGTCAGGTTGATTGCGAGCGCCCCAAGGCCCGTGATCGTCAGCGGCACAGGGGCGGGCGGAATCGGTGCGTTGAACTTGCTCCAAAGCGCCCAAAGGAACGCCAGCGCGGGCATCAACAGAATAGCGGCCAACAGCATTCCCACTCGTGCCCGCCAGACTGCCGTCCAACCCAAGGCTACCAAGATCAGAAAATTGACCGCGGCGTCCTCGAAGAAATCCACGCTGTCGGCGAAGAGCGAGACGGAGCCAATGGAAGTGGCAACGACGAATTCGACGCCGAAATACGCGAGATTCGCCAGGCAAACAAACATGACGGCACGCCTGAACGATCGATCGGAAGCGAGGTTGTCGGTCACTTAAGCCTCATTCATGGAAGGTGAGGGTGCCGCGCCGTTCGAGTTTTGTTTCGCGAAGTTCGCGTAACGCAGCGCGAGCACCGGTAATACGGAGAGATTCAACATGGTGCTCGTCACGAGGCCACCCAGGATCACGATTGCCAAGGGTCTTCAATCTCCTTGCCAGCTTCTTCGCTTCCGAGCGCCACCACCATAGCGGTCATGTGGATGGGTAACAATCGCTCCTGGGCTCCCTGGAACGCGGTCTCTACGCCCCAGAGTTTGCCCTCATTAGTGATCAATTCCTGCTGTAAGAATGATGAGCGCCGAAGGGGTTTCGCGTCAGCGGAGGTCTGTGGTTGCCCAGCTACACAAATGCGTTATCTATGCGCTACCGCACATAGAGTAGTTAGGAAAAATGCTGTCGGTTTGGCCAGTTCTAACTCACCGTTTCTTTTTCACTTCGATAGTTCGATAGAAGTGGTCCCGGTTAATCAGTCAGCGGGATAAGTGGAAAGCCGGCCTTAGTCGGGCGAGGATATCGCGCCACAGGACGGAGAAACCGCGGCGGTGGACATCAAAGAGCTGCACGCCAAGATCGGACAGCTGGCGCTGGAGAATGATTTTTTATCCGGCGCGCTCCGACGAATTCCCGGCTCGAGCGCAAAGCGATGATCGAAATCACGGGGAGTGGAACGCGCCTGTGCAGGCCGTCGGAAATTGTTCTGGATATCCTTCCGCAGCGCAGCGCGGCTACTTCGCCAAGGAAGACAAAAAAAAGAGAACTTCAGGGCACGAGGAGACTCGCGTAATTTCTGCGCAGAAGATTGCATTGGGGAGTGGGGAAGTTATTGATATATTAGAAATCGTTAGAAGGTGACCAAGCTTCAGTTTTGATATGTCAGTACCGCCACCCCTGCTTGCCAAAATGCGCGGCCTTGGATTCGGAGCGGGAGCCATCGGCAATTTGTACCGGGAAATCGATGCGCTGGAAGCCGGTGCCGCCGTGTCCGCCGCGATCGAGCACGGAGTCAGGTATTTCGATACCGCTCCGCACTACGGCTTCGGTCTGAGCGAACGTCGGCTCGGCGACGCGCTACGCGAAGTCGATCCCGCCCGGCAAGCTGTGGTCTCGACCAAGGTCGGCAGGGTATTGATCCCAAGCATCGCGCCGGATCTGCGCGTGTCGCGTCAAGGATTCATCTCACCAGAGCCGTACGAAAGCGCGTTCGACTACAGCCGCGATGGCGTCTTGCGATCGTTCGAGGAGTGCCGCCGGCGTCTCGGACGCGACATCGACATTCTCTTCGCTCACGACCTGGGTCGCCGGACGCACGGCGAGCGGCATCCGGCGCAATTCAAGCTCTTCATGGACGAGGGATACGCGGCGATGCGACGCCTCCGTGACGAGGGAGCTGTGCGCGCGATCGGCCTCGGTGTCAACGAGTGGCAGATATGCGAAGAGGTCCTCGCGCAGGCGGATCTCGATGCTGTCCTGTTAGCTGGCCGCTACACATTGCTGGAGCAGGGCGCGCTCGATTCCTTCTTGCCGCTGTGCGTTCAACGTGGTGTAGCGGTGATCATCGGCGGACCATACAACTCGGGCGTTCTGGCGCGTGGTGAACGCACGGCCGCTTTGGCCAACTACGACTATTGTCCCGCGGACGAAGAGGTCACCGCGCGCGTCGAGGCGATGGCTGCAGTGTGCCTTCGGCACGGCGTGCCGCTGGCCGCAGCTGCGCTGCAGTTTCCGCTGGCGCACCCTGCAGTCCTCACGGTGATTCCCGGCATGTGCAGTGCGGAGGAAGTCGGCGACGCGGCGCGCTGGATGTCGACCTCGATACCCGCGGCGTGCTGGCAAGAGCTGCGCGAACTGCGATTATTGCGCGAAGACGCGCCCACACCGGTAAGCACATGAACGTCGCGTCCGGCGAAGATTTTCGTCGCGTCGCACGGCGCCGGTTGCCGCGTTTTCTTTTCGATTACCTCGATGGCGGCGCCAACGCGGAAACGACACTCGGGCGCAATATTCGCGACCTTCAGGACGTCGCGCTCGACCAGCGCGTGTTGCGCGATGTCTCGCACATCGATCTCGGCACCACTTTGTTTGGCGTGCGTCAGTCGCTGCCCATCGTGCTTGGCCCGGTGGGGATTTCGGGGATGTGCGCGCGTCGCGGCGAAGCGCAGGCGGCACGAGCGGCCTGCCGCGCCGGGATCCCGTTCACGCTCTCGACAGTGTCGATCTGTTCCGTCGAAGAGGTCGCTCTGTCGAGTGCCGGGCCGCTCTGGTTCCAGCTCTACGTGATCCGGGATCGCGGTTTCATGCGCGACATGCTGGCCCGGGCGAAAGAAGTGAAAGCCACGGCGCTTGTGTTCACGGTCGATATGCCAGTACCCGGCGTTCGCCACCGCGATGCGCACTCCGGAATGTCCGGACGGTTCGGCGTCGCACGGCGGATCCTTCAGGCCGCGGGCAAACCCGCCTGGGCATTCGACGTTGGACTTTGCGGCCGGCCGCACACGCTCGGCAATCTCGCGAAGGTTCTCGAAGGACGCAATGGACTCAACGATTACATGGGCTGGCTCGCTGCGAATTTCGATCCGGCGATAAGCTGGGCCGATCTCGATTGGCTACGCGCGACGTGGGACGGTCCGCTCATCATCAAGGGGATACTCAATCCCGCCGATGCGCGCTCGGCGCTGCGCCTCGGCGCCAATGGCGTCGTGGTGTCGAATCACGGCGGCCGGCAGCTCGATGGGGCACTTTCATCGGCGCGCGCATTACCAGCGATTGCCGATGCGGTGGGCAATGACCTCACGGTGCTCGCCGATTCGGGCGTGCGCTCGGGTCTCGACGTGCTGCGGCTGCTTGCGCTTGGCGCACGCGGTGTCCTGTTAGGCCGGGCCTGGGCGTTTGCGCTGGCGGCACGTGGAGAGGGAGGCGTCAGTCAACTGCTCGAAATTTTCGCGCGCGAACTGCGTACCGGCATGGCGCTCACCGGAGTGCGCGCCATTGGTGATATCGACAAATCCATTCTGGCACCCTCAACGTGAGCAACATGCAACTTCCCAGGCTCCTGATCACGCGCCGCCTCCCCGAGGCGGTCCACGAGCGTTTGCGAATCAGATATGAACTGACGGCCAATACCGACGATCTGCCACTCGCCCGGGCTGAGTTGGCGCGTGCGCTGCGCGAGTACGACGCGCTGATCCCGACCATCACCGACCGGCTCGATAGCGCGCTGCTCGAGTCGTCGCCAGTGCGCACTCGCGTCATCGCCAACTTCGGCGCAGGGATCGAGCACATCGATCTCGTTGCGGCGAAACGCGCCGACATCGCCGTCACCAACACACCCGGCGCGCTCACCGAAGCAACCGCGGAGCTCGCCTTGCTTCTCATGCTCATGGCGGCGCGCCGCGTGGGCGAGGGCGAGCGCCTGTTGCGCGCCGGAGAGTGGCGCGGCTGGACACCTACCCAATTACTGGGCCAGGACTTGCGCGGGAAGACGCTGGGCCTGGTCGGATTCGGACGCATCGCCCGCGAAACGGCGCGGCGCGCGCGTGCCTTGCTGGATGTCCGCGTCGCATATCACTCGCGCACTCGGGCTTCGCCAGAAGACGAGAGCGCTTTGCACGCTACCTACCATGATTCGCTGCCGGCGTTGCTGGCTGCGTCCGACATCGTGTCGCTGCATTGCCCGGGCGGCGATGCGACCCGCCATTTGATGAACGCGAAGGCCTTCGCATGCATGAAGCCCACTGCGATCCTCATCAATACCGCGCGTGGCTCGGTAGTCGACGAACCGGCGCTCGCCGCAGCATTGGCGCGGCGCTCGATCGCCGCCGCCGGCCTCGATGTTTACGAAGCGGAGCCGGCGGTGCATGGCTCGTTGCTCGAACTCGACAATGTCGTGCTGCTGCCGCACCTCGGCAGCGCCACGCTGCAGACACGGACCGCGATGGGCATGCAGGCGGCCGACAACCTGGATGCGTTCTTCGCCGGACGTCCGCTGCCGAACCGTGTGGCCTGAGATTCTTTCGCGACCGCCGAATGAATGAAGATCCTGCGAGCACGGCGAAGCTGATCGAGGTCCGGATTCGCGCTCGTCTCGCACGGCACGACGTCGCAAGGCCGTTGCTGGTCGGCATCTGCGGCAGCCAGGGCAGCGGCAAGAGCACCGTCTGCCGCTACGTCGCCCATTCCGCGGCAGCGTCGGGAATCCGTGTCGCCGTCCTGTCGATCGACGATCTGTATCTGCCACGCCAGGCGCGCGAGATCCTGGCGTTGAAGGTTCATCCATTGCTTTGCACCCGAGGCGTGCCGGGCACGCACGAAGTCCTGTTAGGCGTGCGCACGCTTGGCGCGCTCGGAGCGAGCGAGCGCGTGAGGATCCCCCGCTTCGACAAGGCCCGTGACGATCGTCTTCCGCAGGAGCTCTGGGACACCGTCGATGCGCCGCTCGACCTCATCCTGTTCGAGGGCTGGTGCGTCGGTGCGACGCCGCAAGCGGCGCACCAGCTTGATGCGGCGATCAATACGCTCGAGGCGCAGGAGGACGCCGATGGCCGCTGGCGGCACTACGTCAACGACGCGTTGTCGCTTGAATATCAGGAGTTGTTTGCGCCGATCGACTATCTAGTCTTGCTGGCGGCGCCGTCATTCGAAATCGTGACTCAGTGGCGCATCGAACAGGAGCAGCAGTTGCGTGCGGCGCGGCCCGATGCGAGCGGCGTCATGACGGACGCGCAGATCGTGCACTTCGTGCAGCACTACGAGCGCCTTACACGTCACGTATTGGCCGAGATGCCGGCGCGTGCCGATCTCGTGCTGCGCCTGGACCAGAACCGGCGCGTAATCGCCTGAGTCGCGTACTCGCTCAGGTCATCCCGTTGTTATATTCTTTTGCGGAACGGACCGGGCGGGGATCAGCCAATGGCATCGCGCTTGCTCACGGGTCGGACCTCATTTTTTGCCTGGATAGGGAGTGGATCAAGATGGCCCAAGTGACACGACGTGACGCCTTGACCGCCGCAGCAGCCGTCCTTGCGGGAGCCACGCACGCATCTGCTGCCGCGCCGAAGGCCAATCCCATCGTTCAGAAAGGCCGCCTCAAGCAGTCGGTCTGCCGCTGGTGCTATCAGAAGATACCGCTCCCCGAGTTCTGCAAGGCGGTCGCAGAGATGGGTCTCACCGCTATTGACCTGGTGGACGAGAAAGATTGGGGCGTTCTCGCCGACCATGGTCTGCATTGTTCGATGGCCTGGAACACGAGTCCTGGAGGTATTCCCAATGGTCTGAACGATCCCGCGAACCATGACGAGATCGTGGGCGGCATCATCGACGCGATGCCGCGGGCAAAGAAGGCGGGCGTGCCGAACATCATCGCCTTTTTCGGCAACCGCAAAGGCATTTCCGATGACGACGCGATCAAGAATTGCGTGATCGGCCTCAACCGCCTCAAGAAAGCGGCCGAGGAGCACGAGTTGACGATCTGTGTCGAACTACTCAACAGCAAGGTTGACCACAAGGATTACCAGGGCGACCGCACCTGGTTTGGCGTGGAGGTGGTGAAAAGAGTCGAGTCGCCGCGCGTGAAGCTCCTCTACGACATCTACCATATGCAAATCATGGAAGGCGACGTGATGCGCACTATCCGCGACAACCACCAGTGGTTCGCCCACTATCACACCGGCGGTGTGCCCGGTCGCCACGAGCTTGACGACACGCAGGAGCTGAACTGGCGCACGGTCGCGAAGACCATCGCAGACACGGGCTTTACCGGCTATATGGCGCACGAATTCGTGCCTACGCGCGATCCTTTGACGTCGTTGCGGGAGGCGGTCGTTCTGTGCGACGTGTAGTGGCTGGCGCTTTGCGCAGTGGGTGAAAGCGTAAACGTAGACCCCTCAGGCCGTCGCAGTAGCGCTGAAGATCGGGCGATTCTCAGCGGCTAGTTAACCTGTGTCGCGCGACCCGATTTATCGTCGTCGCAGATTCCAGTCCGAAACCATCGAGTCGTATCAAAGATTCCGCATCTTGAACTGCTCCATCAAATAGTCCGTCGACCTCACCGCCATCGCCATAATCGTCAAAGTCGGGTTCTGACACGCCCCCGACGGAAACCCCGCCGCATCCATCACAAACAGATTCTTCACATCATGCGATTGCTGGAACTGGTTCAGCACTGACTGCTTTGGATCCGCCCCCATCCGGGCCGATC
This sequence comes from Pseudomonadota bacterium, assembly GCA_039931065.1. Lineage (GTDB taxonomy): Bacteria > Pseudomonadota > Gammaproteobacteria > Steroidobacterales > Steroidobacteraceae > CADEED01. The sequence continues at coordinate 541,182 of JBDTSP010000001.1, forward strand.
CCATCTCGTGGATGCCGTAACCCGGAACGCGGTCCTCGTGCGCGAACGTGCTGATGTTCTTCGCCCCCGACGCCTCTAACATCTCCCCGGCAGTCACCGCCATATCGCGGATCAACTTCCGCTCGTTTTCGCCCCAGCCGACATCGATGTGCAGCACGGGGATGCCGAACACATCCGTCACGCTCTTGTTCAACGTCACGCGATTGTGTTTGTAAGGCAGGCACTCGCCGAAGCCGACCAGGTTCATCGTCCACTGGCCGTTCTTCACGGCATCCTTGTACGCCTGGCCGAATCCCGGCGCGCCCATCGTGAAGCTGAGATTACTACCGCCCTGAAATCCATAGCCGCGCACGAAGTCCTTGTGCCGCTCGCCATTCGCGGTATTGCGAAACCGGATCACGTACGGCCCGGTCGGCCGCCGCGCGGTGTTCAAGCTCGGCTTGCCCGGCATGTCGGGGAATTCGCCGGCAGCGCCACCCGCGGCCCACATGTGATCCATCAGGTATTCACCGAGCACGCCGCTCGAGTTGCCGAGCCCATCCTTCGCCGAGTTCAGCAGGATGCGTGTCGACTCGAGCGCCTGCGCGCACAGCACGACCGTCTTGGCGCGGATCTCGCGCGTCTCGCGCGTGATGCGGTCCACGTAGGTGACGCCGCGCGCCTTGTTAGTCGCCGGGTCCATCATCACCTGGTAGACCATCGCGTTCGGAATGTGCGTGCAGTTGCCGCTCTTCAACGCGTCGGCCACCGTGGTGAAGGCGGCGTTGAAATATGAATGCGTGACGCAGCCGCGCTCGCACGGGCCGCAGTAGTGGCAGGGCGCGCGGCCGTTGATCGGCTTGGTGAGGTTGGCCATGCGACCGATGGTGAGCGTGCGGCCGAACTTCGATTTGATCGCGCCGCGGACTTTGGATTCGACACAGGTGAGCGCCATCGGCGGCTGGAAATTGCTGTCCGGCAGTTCTGGCACGTTTTCGACCATGCCGCAGATGCCGACGTAGTCCTCCACCAGCCCGTAGTATTTGACGAGGTCCTTGTAATCGAGCGGCCAGTCAGCCCCCTGGCCGTCGAACGAATAACCTTTCAGATCCTGCTGCGAGAAGCGATAACTGTGCCGCCCCCAGACGTTGGTGCGCCCGCCCGTCACGCGCATGCGGCCTTGCCACGAGAACGGCTTGCCCTGCGCGGTGGTGTATGGTTCGTCGATGTCGTTGCAGAACCAGCTTTCGTTGTATTCGGTGCATGCGTAGCAGTCTTTCTGCACGGGCCGCTGTCGCCGGATCAGATCGTTGGCGCGCGCCTGGTATTTGAGCTGATAGGGTTGGACGTGCTCGCGGTAGTCGCCGTCCTTGAGCGGCCGGCCGGCGCAGACCAGGGCGACGCGCATGCCCGCTTCGCTCATGCGCTTCGCGGCCCACCCACCGGAAGCTCCCGAACCGACCACAATCGCATCGTACTCTTGAGGCCGGGCTAGCTTCTGCATGCGCACTCCTGGGACACTTGGCGAAGGACTGCGCCGGACTATACTGCGGTCACAACGCGACCGAGAAGGTGTCATGAATAACGACGTGCGTAACGAGCCTTTAGCTGTAAATGCCGATTCGGGAGAAGGACCGCTGCGTCATTTTCGTGTGGGACGACGCGCCGTGGTGCAATCGCTCGTGGCCGGCGCCGGCGCGGTGGTGTTCGCGTCGCGAGCGCCGGCGGCGCACGGACATCACGCGGCGACAGAACCCGAGGCCGCGGCAGCAGCAATTGGCGCGGACTCGACGCTGCTCTTCCTCGATCGCCACGCGTTCGACACGCTCGCGTTGCTGAGTGAGCAGATCGTTCCCGGCGCGCGTGCGGTTGCGGTGCCGGAATTCCTCGATCGGCTTCTTGCGGTCGAATCGACGGAGACGCAGAAGCGCTTCATGCAGTCGCTCGGCGCGTTCGAGCACGAGGCTCGCGAAGCGCATGGCGTGTCGTGGAAAGCGTTGACGGAAAGCCAAGCGACAGCGCTGCTCACGAAGATTTCCAACCTGCCGGACATCGATCCGACGCGGAAAGCCTTCGACGGGATCAAGGGTGCCGTCTCGGAGACCTACTTCTCGAGCGAGGCCGGCATGAAAGAACTCGGGTGGAACGGCAGCATGGCGTTCGCGCCGCCGAGTGTCTGCGGGTGAGGGCGGTCCGCGTCTCTACGCCGCTGGCTTGAGCCGAACCGCGTTAACTGAGACAACTGCGCGCGCCTGGACGAATGCCGGCGTGTCGTTCCATGAGCGGCGTGGGCATTCATCCCATGCCGAAAATGCGTTGAAGCGCTGATTGGAAGTGGCGCACCAACGCTGCTTCCGCCTGATCGGCATCGCGGCGAGCGCAGGCTTCGAGAATTTCGACGTGCTCGCGGAGGGTTCGCAACGCGAGCGGCGCTGTGATTCGGCGATCAAGCTTGATGAGGATGAGATAGTTCTTGAGGCGCCTGGCGGCGGTTTCGATGAGCGGATTTCGCAGGCTAGCAACCATCCCTCCATGCAGACGGCTTTCGAGCGCTTCGAGTTGCTGCAGATTTTCCGGCTCCAGGCCTTTGCTCGTGATCTGTCTGACGAGGGTCTCGTGATCCTTGAGCAACTTTTCGATCGCCGCCGCGTCTGCGCTTTCCGCATAGGTGCGAGCCGCAGTCCGCTCGATCATCGAGCGGAATTGATAGGTGCTGCGCGCAAGTTCTAGGTCGGGTTTGAGGAACTCGATGCCGGCGCGCGGGTGAATGGTGAGGACACCCTCGGTCTCCAGGATCCTGAGCGCATCGCGCAAGGGCTGGACCGGCAATCCTAACAAACGGACCAAGTCGTTCTGCGAAAGATAGGCGCCGGCGGGAACCTTTCGGGTGAAGAGTCCTTCGAGGATGGCCTGATACGCCGTTTCGCCCAGGCTCCTGCCACTGACTTCCGCGGGGGCGGAGGCCGCGACCGGCTTGGATGAAGTTTTGGGCTTGGATCGTTTGACCATGCGCGATGTTATCTCAATGGGTTTCCGCAGGTTTTGATGCCGATTTCCTCGCAGCCATAAGATTTCATCTTCGTGTTGTGTACATTTCAGAGCGCAGTTATGATATTTCACAACAAAGCGGGGGAGTATCATGAAACGACCAAATCTGTATCACGGCGCGGCATATACGACGTTGGCGCTGTTCTGTGCGTCGCCGGCCCAGGCCCAGGTGGCTGGTGAGGAAACGGCAGAAATCGTCGTTACGGGAATTCGCGCCAGTCAAAAGCATGCGATTGAAGTCAAACGCACCGCGGTCAACGCGGTCGACGCGATTGCCAGCGAAGATCTCGGCAAGATGCCGGATCAGAACGTCGCGGAATCGCTGCAGCGCATACCCGGCATCACCATCGACCGCAGTCGCGGAGTCGGCAATTCGATAACCGTCCGCGGTCTGGGTCCACAGTTCAATACGGTGACGGTCAACGGGCGCGTCGTGGCCACCACCGGCGCGGGCCGGGAATTCGATTTCAGCGTCGTGCCGTCGGAGCTCATCGCGGGCGCCGAGGTGTACAAGAGCCCGCAGGCCAATATCAACGGCGCCAGCATTGGCGCAACCGTCAACATCAAGACGCTGCGGCCGCTCGATCAGGAGGCCGGCCTGCAAGGCGGCGGTTCGGTTCACGCTTATCTCGCGGAGCTTGGAGACAAGACGACGCCATCGGCGGCGGGGTATTTCACCTGGAAGAACGATGCTGGCCGGTTTGGCGTTGCCGGCGTCGTCATCTATGACAAGAAGGACGAGCGCACCGACAACTTCTTCCCTGGCGCGAGCTCTTCTCCGCGCAGCTTCGACGACGGATATTACGGAGCAGTCGGCAACGACTCGGGCGGAAATCTCTGCGTCGGAAGCGTGACCGGCGGAGTCTGTTCACCCCGCATCGCCGACGACGTGACCCTGTTCCGCGACGTGGACATGTATCACAACTTCGCCAACCAGGTGGAGATCTCCGAACGCGAGCGCACCGGCGGAAACCTGACCGTTCAATACGACGCGACGGACAATCTGCGCCTGACATTCGATGCGATGGTCTCGCACGATGATCATTACTTTCACAACTCCAGCATCGTGACGGACTTCAGCGGCGGCACGCTGACCAATCAGGTCGTCGTGGGCGGCACCGATACGACCGAGACGGTCGCCGGCCACGTTCGCACCGTGCATGTCGGCGGCACGGCGATGGCGGAAACGTTCCAGGGCGGAACCGTCGACGAGATCGTCGAGGATCGCCCGCAAACACGTCTGGTGAGTCTCTACGGATTCCGTGGGGACTGGAAAAACGGACCTTTGGCTGCCAGCTTCGACGCGTCGATGAGCAAAGCGGAGTACCGCGATCCGGACGGCAACTTCACGACGGTCCGCCTGAAGGACATGGACTTCACGTATGACCGTGCGAATGGAACGCCGGTGACGGATTTTTCAACCAGCGGACCGTTCTCGCCCGCGGCGACCGACGTCTCTCACCGCAATGCGCATTACGTCAGCACCGAAGGTCTCAACTACGACGATACGATCTACGACGCCAGGTTCGATGTCTCGTGGGATAACGATGGCGCGGTCGCATTGTTTGGCGGCGTGGGCTATTCGGACCGGACCAAGGATACGGAAGGGTTCACCTCGCCCAATGCCTGCGCCTATTGCGGTAGCGATGTGATCCTGCCCGCGTCGCTGTTCCGCGTGACGCATTTGAATTGGATGGGGGATGTCAACGCAGACACCGAGCGCGAGTGGGTGGACTACGACACGGACGCACTCATCGCCGCCATGATCCAGGCCAATACCACGGCCAACCCGGCACTGCACAACGGCAGCTTCGAGCTCCCGGTCCCCAATCCCGCCGGCAGTTCGTCCGTGGAGGAAAAAGTCTCGCTCGCCTACTTGATGGCGCAGTTCAAAGGTGACCTGGGCTCCATGCCGCTCGCCATCAACGCCGGTGTGCGTTTCGAAAAGACGGGCTTCACGTCCGACGGCGCCAGCCAGACCGTCCTCAGCGCAGTGCCGAATGGAACGGGGCAAAACATCATCGTGTTGTCGCCCATCGTGCCGGTCAGCCTGAGCGGCGACTACACCGACATCCTGCCGTCGCTCAACGTACGTCTGAACCTCACGGACGACCTGGTTCTGCGAACGGCGGCCTCGCGTGTGATTTCGCGCCCGACGCTGACGGATCTTTCGCCGGCGCAAAACATCACCAGCAACCCGGGCAATGAACGCATCTCCCGAGGCAATCCCAATCTGCTGCCGTTCCGTGCGTCGCAGATCGAAGCGGGGCTCGAGTGGTATTACGACGATCTGTCGATTCTCTCGGGCACCTTCTTCTACAAGTCGATCGACTCGTTCATCACCCGCGGTGTGAGCCAGCAACAGGTCGATCAGGTGACCTTCATCATCGACGAACCCGTGAACGGCAAAGGCGCGAGCGTCAATGGCCTGGAGGTGAGCTACCAGACCGTGTTCAAGAATCTGCCGGCGCCATTCGATGGTCTCGGTACGCAAATCAGCTACACGTACACGGACAGCGACGCGGACTACGTGAATCCTGCGCGTCCGACTGCATCCCATTACACCTTGGCGGGGCTCTCGCACAATTCGTATACGGCCGTCGGGTTCTACGAGAAGGGCCCATGGCAGGCGCGCCTCTCGTATACGTATAGAGATCAGTATCTGTTCGCGCCGCAGACACAAACTGGCGTGCCTGAGTTCGTGGACAGCTACGATCAGCTCGACGCCGGCATTCAGTTCAACGTGACGCCGAACATCATCCTCACGGCCGATGCCATCAACCTGACGGATTCGTATGAGTTCCACTATGCGAACGTCATTCAAAACACTCAGGAATATCGCACGGTCGGCCGGCGGTTCTCCCTCGGTGTTCGCATGAAGTTCTGACGGAAATCACGGCTGGAGCGTTTTCGACGCCCCAGCCGTCTGACGAACCCCACGTCTCACCAGGGTGCCAGAACAGCGCTTTCTCCAGAATCAGCTCGAATGCAAATCGTCGACTTTCGCATCACCCGTTTCCAGTTCCCGCGCGACCGCGTCATCGGCGACAGCCAGGTGCGTGCGGACGAAGTCCACATGGCCACGCTCGAGCTCATCGGCGAGCGCGGCGAGACGGGGCTCGGCTTCATGCAGTCCTTGTTCCATCCGCTGCCGGCGGAAAAGGAAATCGAGCGCACCTTCCGCGAAGAGTGCTGGCCTTCGATCGAAGGCCAGCACGTCGAAGCGCTGGCGCATGCGGTACGCCGCCCACGCGGCGGCAACGTGCGGCGCCTGGGCCTGCCGTTCGAAGAGGCGCTTCAGCACGCGATCTGGGACTTGTTCGCCAAGTCCGTGCGCCTGCCGTTGTGGAAGTTGTTAGGCGCCGAGCGCCGCGAAATCACCGCCTATGCGAGTGGGCTCGACTTCCACCTGAGCGACGAGGAGTTCGGCCGGCTATTCGCGCAGGCGGCGGGGCAGGGCTTCCGTGCCTTCAAGATCAAGGTTGGACATCCTGAGCTCGAACGGGACCTGCATCGTCTCGCCCTGCTGAAGCGCGTCATCGGCGCCGATGCGCTCGTGATGGTGGACGCAAACGAGGCGTGGACGCCGAAGCAGGCGGTGCGCAACCTGACTCTCATGCAGCGCGCCGGCCACGACATCTACTGGGTCGAGGATCCGATCCTGCGCGATGACTTCGCGGGCCTGAAACTGATCCAGGATCAATGCGGCCCGACCCTGGTCAACGCCGGCGAATACCTGGACGCGAGCGGCAAGCGCAAACTGCTCGAGGCGCGGGTCTGCGATCTGCTCAATGTCCACGGCCAAGTGACCGACGTCATGCGCATCGGCTGGCTCGCGGCCGACATGGGCGCGAGGATCTCGATGGGCAATACGTTCCTCGAAGTCGGCGTCAACATGGCGCTCGCCTTGCCGGGAGTGGAGTGGCTCGAGTATTCGTTCCAGAACTTCGAGCACCTCGTGGAGCAGCCTTACGAAATCCGCGACGGCCGTATTTTCGGTTCCGAAGCGCCGGGCCACGGGCTGGTGGTCAACGAACTCGCGCGCCGCACGTGGCGTCGCCCCGAAGTGGTGTTGCGCGACGAGAAGTCGCACGTGCCGCCGCAGCTGCGGCTGCGCCCGTCGAGTCCCTGAGAGCCGCTCATGAGCATTCCACCACTGGCCATGCCAGGTGCAGCGCTGGCAAATCCGGCGCACGTGAGCGGTGCGCAACGCTGGCTGCTGCTGTTCTCGCTTGCGACGGTATTCTTCATCCTGCTGGCGCTGTATTGCGGCGTGTTGTCGGTCCTGCTTCCCAACCAGATCCAGGCCATCGATCCGTCCAACAAGGCGCGCAATCTCGCCATCGTGTTCGCCATCACTTCGGTTTTCAGTACCACTATCACGCCGATCGCCGGCGCGCTGTCCGACCGCACCCGCACGCGCTGGGGCCGACGCACCCCCTGGATCGTTGCCGGCGCGCTGCTCGGCGGCGCCTCTTTGATGATCTCGTCGCAGATGCAGACGCTCTGGACCATCACTTTCTTCTGGGTGCTGGCGGGCGCCTCGCTCAATTCCATGCAAGCTGCGCTGACTACTATCGTCGCCGATCGCTTTCCAGAGAAGGAGCGCGGCACGGTGTCGGGCTTCGTCGGCGCCGGCATGACCGCCGGTGGCACCGTCGGCATCATTGTCGCCGGTTACACGGCCTCATCGCTCACGCTCGCCTATGCACTGTTCGCCGTGCCGATCGCCGTGTGTTGCCTGGCTTTCGTCCTTCTCAATCCTGAGCCGCGCGTCGCGCGCGCACCTGCGCCGCCGTGGCGCGCCGGTGCATTCTTCAGGAGCTTCTGGGTCAGTCCGCGCGAACATCCCGATTTCGCCTGGGCGTTCTTCGGACGCTTCGCCATCTACATGGGCTACCAGGGAATCGTCACCTATCTACTTTATATCCTGCAGGGTTACATCGGCCTGGGGCTGGACGATGCGAATCACATGATCGCCAAGCTGTCGACGGTGACCTTCGTCGCGCTCGTGATCGCCGGATTGGGTTCGGGATTGCTGTCCGACGCGATCGGCCGGCGCAAGCCGCTGGTCTTCATCGCAAGTCTGCTCATGGCAATCGCGGTGACGGTGCCACTATTCGTGCCGTCGATACCCGGAATGATCTGGTACGCCGCGCTCATGGGGATTGGCTATGGCGCATTCATGTCGGTTGACATGGCGCTCATGACGCAGGTGCTGCCGAAGTCGCTCAAGGGCGCGGATGGAGACTCGACCGGCAAGGATCTCGGCATCCTCTCGAGCGCCATCAACGTGCCGCAGATCCTGAGCCCGGTATGGTGCGCGTGGTTGTTGAATCTTTCCGGCAACGATTACCGATGGCTGTTCATCTCGGCGATGGTGTTCGTGTTCGCCGGATCGTTCTTCGTCCTGCCGATCAAGTCGGTGCGCTGAGGCGCAGCCTCGGGGACTCGAATGTCACGGCTCGCCGGGAAAACTGCGCTGGTAACCGCCGCTGCCCAGGGAATCGGGCGTGCAACCGCCGAGCTGTTCCGGCGCGAAGGCGCGCGCGTCATTGCCGCGGATATCGACCTCAAGAAGCTCTCGACGCTGGACGGCTGCGAGCCTCGCCGCCTCGATGCGCGCGATCCGCTCGCCATCGCCGCATTGGCGGACGAGGTCGGGGCTGTCGACGCGCTCTTCAACTGCGTGGGGTACGTTCACGCGGGCAACATACTGGAGTGCGAGGAGGCCGCCTGGCGCGACTCGATCGATCTGAACATGACGCCGATGTACCGCGTCATCCGTGCCTTTCTACCGGCGATGCTGGCGGCTGGTGGCGGTTCGATCGTAAACGTCGCCTCGGTCGCCGCCGTCAAAGGTGTGCCGGGCCGCTTCGCCTACATGGCGACAAAGGCCGCAATCGTCGGGATCACGAAATCCACCGCACTGGATTTCGTGGCCCGCGGAATACGTTGTAACGCGATATGTCCGGGAACTGTCGATACGCCGTCGCTGCATGAACGCATGGCCGCGACGGGTGACTATCAGTCTGCGCGTTCCGCCTTCATCGCGCGTCAGCCCATGGGGCGGCTCGGCACACCCGAAGAAGTGGCAGCGCTGGCGTTGTACCTGGCGAGCGACGAATCGCGGTTCATGACCGGACAGTTGCATCTGCTCGATGGAGGCTGGGCGACGTGAGTGCGACGGCGCTGCGGCGGCAATGTTTCGCGCTCGATCTCAAGGACGACGCTGCTGCAATCGAAAGCTACAAGCACTGGCATCGCCCCGGCGGGCCGCCGGCCGAAGTGACCCGCGCGCTGCGCGCGGCGGGTATTGCCGCGCTCGACATCTATCTGGTCGGCAACCGCTTGTTCATGGTGATGGATTCCGGTGAGGATTTCGCGGCCGTCGCGGAAGCCACCGACAACAGTGACAGTCCGCACGTGCGGGACTGGGAGACGTTGATGTCAGAGTTGCAGCAAGACCTGCCGTTTCCGCAGCGCGTGTCGCCGGCAGGAAAGTGGCAGATCATGGAGCATATCTACAGCCTGACGGCGCAGCCATGAAGCTCGTGCGCTTCGGCCCGGCAGGTGAGGAAAAGCCGGGACTGCTTGATTCGGCGGGAAATATCCGCGATCTGAGCGCTATGGTTTCCGACATCGCCGGCGACGTGCTCGGCCCGGCGACGCTGGCGAAGCTCGCGACGCTCGATCCGACCAAACTACCGCAGGTGCCGGCCGGAGTGCGCATAGGTCCCTGCGTTGGCGCAGTCGGGAAGTTCATCTGCATTGGCCTCAATTATTCCGACCACGCGGCCGAGTCGAACCTGCCGGTGCCGGCCGAGCCGGTGGTGTTCGGAAAATGGACCAGCGCCATCGTCGGTCCCAACGACGACATCGAAATTCCTCGCGGCGCACAGAAAACGGATTGGGAAGTGGAACTCGGCGTGGTCATCGGCCGATACGGCCGTTACATCGACGAGCGTGATGCGCTGTCGCACGTGGCGGGCTATTGCGTCATTCACGATGTGTCGGAACGCGAATTCCAGCTGGAGCGCGGTGGCACCTGGGACAAGGGCAAGGGCTGCGATACCTTCGGGCCTCTGGGGCCATGGCTCGTGACATGCGACGAGATTCCAGACCCGCATGCGCTGCGCATGTGGCTCGAAGTCGACGGCAAGCGCTACCAGGACGGCAACAGCGCCAACATGATCTTTCGCATCCCGCATCTCGTGAGCTACCTCAGCGGCATGATGAGCCTGCATCCCGGTGACGTCATTTCGACTGGTACACCGGCCGGCGTGGGTCTGGGCTTGAAGCCGCCGGTATTCCTGCGACCGGGCAATACCGTACGGCTCGGCATCGACGGATTGGGCGAACAGCGCCAGAGCGTCCGGGCGTGCCGCGTGTGATGCGAATCGATTCGCACGTGCACTTCTGGCGGTTCGCGGCGGCCGATTATCCGTGGATGAGCGAGGACATGCGGGCGCTCAGGCGCAATTGTCTTACGACGGACGCGCATGCGTTATTCCAGCAGGCGGACATCGACGGCTGCGTCGCTGTCCAGGCGCGCATGAGCGAAGCGGAAACCGATTTTCTTCTCGAGCTTGCGGCGATGTATCCGTGGATCGCGGCCGTCGTCGGCTGGGTTGATCTCGCGAACGATCGGCTGGCGCAGCATCTCGAACGATGGCGCGATGCGAAGTGCCTCGCAGGCTTTCGCCACATTTTGCAGAACGATCCTGCGGCCGGAGACTTGGTCGCCAGCGCAGATTTTCGTCGTGGCGTCTCGCTCCTGCAACAGCGCGCGCTGATCTACGAGCTCCTCATCTCTGCCGAACAGTTGCCGCACATGGCGGAATTTTGCCGCACGCTAGATAGTCACTGGCTCGTACTAGATCATCTCGGCAAGCCCGACATCAGAAACCGGCAGTTCGACTCCTGGCTGCGAGACGTGAAGCCGCTGGCAGAACTACCACACGTGGTCTGCAAATTGTCCGGCATCGTCACCGAAGCCAACGATGCGAGTGGCGCATTCGAGGAAACACATATCCGCCGGTATCTCGATGCCGCCCTCGAGTTGTTTGGCGCGCGCCGATTGATGTTTGGTTCGGATTGGCCAGTCTGCACGCTGGTCGCCTCGCACGCGGAAACCACGGCGATCATCGAGCGCTGGTGCTCGAGGCTGTCAGCCTCGGAGCGTGACTGGCTGTGGAGGAACACGGCCGCGGCGGTTTACGGACTGGATCCAGCGCCGCGTTGAAGAGTGAAGGACATATGCATCGCCTGGGAAAGAAGATCTTCGTCTGTTGGATCGCCACGTTGCCGGTCATTTGCGCCGCAGCGTTCATTCCCGAGAACCAGCGCCGCATTCCGACGGTCTCTATCCACTCGCGTTGGCGCTCGAGCAATCCGCGCCGATGCAGCCGCCGCCAACCAAACACCAGGTTGGCGGTGAGCGGAGGGGACGAGGGCGGCGCTGCGTATCAGCAACTTGCTGATTCTGTTCACCCCTCGCCCGAGTTCGAGTCCCTCTCTCTCTCCGCCAATTCTTCGGCCAGCATTGACGATGTCGCGGCTCACCGCCAGAAAATCAGCGGAGAGTATCGAGGAGAATTCGGCCGATACTTCGATGAGTTCGATCCCAAGCCGCGGGAAGAGCCGCTTTCTCGATCAGCGCGTCACGCTGCATGGCAAGCGCGTGCTGGCTGAAGCGGCGTGACTCACACCGAGTCGTCTCCGGAGAAGCCGTCGCAGCCCACCTTGGCAGTGATCCGTTCAGCGCATTGATTGCCGAAGACGGCAGTAATGTGGAAAAAGATGTGGGGGGCAGTTCGTAAGGACGTGCTTCCTGCTCGTGGTTGTCAGTGGTTTCCTAAACTAAAGAGTCTCAATCGCGGCTACTTCAGGTGCCTGCCGCGGCAGTATGGTTCTGGAGGTTCCCGATCCTCCTTGATCGAGGCTGGAGGCTGACATGATGAAGTATTCACGATTCGCCGCGATGCTCGCGACCTCCACCCTGGTCATGTTTGTTCTCATGTACCTCAACTCATATGCTTTTGATCACGTTCGTTTTAGCCAGACGCGCCTATGGATGGCGTTTGTCATGGGGGCAGCCATGGCCGTCGTCATGCTGGCGTTCATGCTGGGAATGTACAAAGACAAGCGCAAGAACCTGGGCATCTTCGTTGGCAGCACGCTGGTTTTTGGCGTCGCGCTGTGGCTGGTTCGCAGCCAGGAAACCGTTGGCGATGCCGCCTACATGAAGGCGATGATTCCGCATCACTCCATTGCGATCATGACCAGCGAGCGCGCCCACATTCGCGATCCGCGCGTCCGGCGTCTGGCCGACGGGATCATCGAGGGCCAAGTGAAGGAAATCGCCGAAATGGATGCTCTTATTGCCGATCTAGAGAGGAATCCGGTTCCGGCGACTGCCACGGACCTACCACCGCGCGGCTCGCGAGTTGCGTCTAAATAGCTCACCACCGGACGTTTACTGCTTTAGGGAGCGGGCGGCTAAGGAGTTAGATCGCCACCAACAGCCGCGGGGCATCGATGTGGCTGACGCCGACAATCGGTCGGTCAACGCAGAGTGGCGAATCGGTTGGAGTCCCGGCGCACGCCAATTAACTGTTGAGAGCTGCGGCTCCCTCGGCGATCGCGTTCCCAGCAGGAGTTCGACGCGGATTCGATGCCTTCGCCGGTGCGAGCGATCGAGCACGGGCCCGCGTCGCCCCCATCTCTTCGATTGACTTCAAGTAACCTTTAAGTCGCAGGATTCGTTGACTCGAATACGGTGGAGGATGCTGATGAACTTAAATTCTTTGAAAGGCAAGGGCACGCTCGGCACGGTAGCGCTGCTCGTTGGGTGCGCGGCATGTTGCGCATTGCCAATTGTCGGGGTTCTTGGACTCGGGGGAGCGGTCGCCACCACTTTAGGCTGGCTATCTAACAATGCCTTCGCCGTTGTCGGCGGGCTGGTCGCTTTTCTTGCCGCTGGAATGTTCATCGCCCGATCGGTGGTGAAGCGGCACGCCGCAGGTGAGCAATGAAAGACCGCGTGCGGTGCAAACTGCAAATCCGATCACGGCTGCTGCGATTAGAACCGCACATTTCGCGCCGGCCTCGAGTCATAACGACGGCTCGATGTACTCAAAGGCAAATCCCGCGAGCGCGATAGCTACTGCAATCCACAAACTCACGCGTGTCAATCTACCGGTTCGGCACGAGTCGCATTGCAGACCGGTTGCACAGCCGCGCTGCTTCAGATACACCGCGTAGAACCCGTACCCAAGAAGGGCGACGGTGAAGGCTACGCTTGCCGTGAGCGCGCGGGCCCGCCGTCGCCGCGCTCATTTCCTCAGAATCATGCGGCTCCTCGCCCGCTGCGCAAAGGCATGCGGCGAAAATGAAGACGGCGCCAGAAAGATAGATCCACATTAGCAGTGTGACTATCGCACCGAAAGCGCCGTATACGGCGTTCAACGAAGCGATATTCGCCAGGTAAAAGCGGAACATGGCGTCGGCGGCGATCAGGAGCAACGTGGTGGATGCGGCTGCCGGCCAGACTTCCGCGAACTGCGTCGATCGGCGCGCAAGCGAGCACGGAGCAGGTACGCCTTCGTCAACTCGCCGCGAGATGTGGACGAGCCACCGAATCGTTGCACGAAGCGAATTGGCGTAGCGACGTAGGCCTTGCTATCAGTCTAACGTGAAGCTAGCACGGTCCACTTCTGTCTCCGTGACCGAGGTGAGCCTCCGCCGCACTACGTGGAAGCTCAAGTGTCTTCTTTCCCTTGTGGCAAACCATCACGGTGTCACCGCCGGCTTTTCCGCTTCCACCACTTGGGGCAAGCGCACATGCGCTGATCGAGAGCAACAACATAGAGGCGAGTATCAGTTTCATGAAAGTCTCAAGAAGGTCGTGGGCTTGCATCCAAGCGCTCAGCCGAGCGCTGCGATGCGGAGGACGGAACTTAGCACTTTATTCCTGACGGATGAGCACCGGCGCTTTGTAGGTCACATCTGATCTCAGTTCCGACCTTAAGCCGTTGGATATGCCGAAGCTCTTCAGTCTCGGCGACGGGATAACTTTGCCAATACTTTTCACCCACGAACTACAGCAGCAATACCTCGGTGTATTCGCAGTTCAACCGCTTCCGTATTTCAGCAATTTGTTCGTCACGCGTGACGGCTATGGGAGGCGACTCATCGAGACTAATGTCGCGCCCATCTTTTTGGGCATCGGAGACCAGGAGATTCCAGTCGGTGTCCTCGCACGTCGGCTCGATGAGGTTAAAAAGCCGCATATCGTGGTCGACGATGATCAGCAGGAAAGCTTGTGGTGGTCCACTTCGCAACACATGAACACGTCTCTTTGCACGTTGGATGCGAGTTTGTTCGTAATTTCGACGCGAGTCAGCCTTTCAATGCGCCTCCGTAGCATCTTTGACCAGATGCTCTGAGCCTTTCGGTCTGGTGTCGGTACCGACTGCCTTGAAGCGCAGGCTGCGATGAGGCAATCGCCATCCCCCTAAGTCAAAGGTTTGCCGCCCCCTTGTCCAGATTCTCATTTCTTAGGAAGTCGGTTCATGCAGTCAGAAAGGCGCCGATAGCGGTTACGGACGCCTTCGAACGACGGAGGCGGAAAGAGAGGTCCGTCGATGTCGATTTCCGTCCGCCTGCGATGGGTGCTGGTCGCGGCCTTTGCGATTGGCACTTTGGTTTTTGCAAATCCCTTTCCAGGGCTCTGGGGTAATGGTGCCGGCGCCGCCGTGCACTTCCAGCCCGTCGCCTGGCCGAGTGAACCCGCGAACCCCGTCAACTGCGGCGCGAACTGCGGTGACTGGAAACCCTATACCCGCTTCCGCAATCCCATCGGCGACGCGCGCACGCAGGATCCTTCCAACGGCGGCACCGCCCCGCAGAGCTACGTCAACGTCGCCTCGTCGTGCACCGACAAGTCGGCGCCCAGCGTCTACTACTATCTACATCGCGGCGCCACGCCGGCCGACGACGTGATCATGTTCCGCTGGCGCGTGGAATCGGCCGCGCACAATTACGCCACGGGTCCGAGCCCCGGCAACTACGGTGCCAGCAGCCCATGGAGTTCGGCGCAGTGGACAGTGTTCTTCGACGTGGGGGGCTCCGGCTATCGGACGCTCGCCGCGCATCTGAATGGATCCTCCGGTTCACCGGCCGAGCCGGTCGACATGCTCGTCGGCATCTGGAGCAACACGCCTAACCAGTCTATCGATTACGCCGATCCGAACGTGTTGGTGCTCGGCCACAACCCGACGGCCTTCGTAGGCCCGTCGAATCGCCTCATGAACTTCCACGGCACGCTGAGCCCGGACGAATCCTGGCCCAATGGCGCCGCCGAGACGCAGTGGGACTACGGCACCACGCGCGCGAAACTGGTCAGCAGCAGCCCCTGCAGCGAATACTTCGTCGACTACCAGATCCCGGTAGCCATGCTGGATGCGACCTCCGTGGGCGGCCCGGCGATCACTCGCGACACGCCCATTTCGATGCTGTTCTGCACCGCGAACAGCCTCACCAATCCTTTCCAGAAAGACTGCGCTATCAACCGCCAGTGGACTGCCGACGCCGCGCGCCCAGCTCCTTTCGGCGACTATCTTTCGTTCAATCGCCCCGAGCCTTACCAGCAGCCCATCGTATCAGCCGTATCGGCAACGCCGCCTGCCAGCTGCCCGGGCAACTACTCGCTGAACTCCACGGTGCAGGACACACTCGCCGTGCAGAGCGGGGTGGTCACGCACACGGTCAAGTCGGTGAAGTTTTTCTACTGGTACGACCGCAATGGCGACGGCCTCGCCAACGCTGCGGACACGGGTAGCGAGTGGATCTCGGCCAGCGCCGCGACGCTCAAATCGGGCACGCTCAACGCCTGGCAAGCGAGCTGGAACGCTGGTGCTCTCGCGAAGGGCAAGTACCTGATCGGCGTGCAAGCCGTAGACGACAACACACTGGTGGACGATGGTGCGACGCCTTCCGGCATCGACAATCGCACGTTCTCCTATCTATCCGGCGACACGGACAGTGAGATCTATATCGGGAATGCGTGGAAGAGCGGCCAGCAAGCGTCATTCCCGGCGCATTCACCGGTGCAGACGCCCAGCGGCACGGAGAATTGGTACGGCAACCCCTCCGTTACGGGCTTACAGGTGGCACTGGTGGGTACGGCCATCAACGCCTGCGGCGTGGCTCCCACGATAGAGCTGAGCTCGACGCCCGCGAGCGTCGCGGCGGGCGGTTCCGTGGCGTACACGGTGACTCTCGCTAACCCGAGCGCTAATTCGCAGGCCGAGACCTTCAGCTCGGTGTCGGCCACGCTGCCCAGCGGATTCTCTTATGTGAACGCGTCGACCAGCGGCACGAATGGTTTGCCCTCCACGAACCCCACGGTGGCGTCGCAGACTTTGACTTGGACGCCGGGTGCGCCGCTGTCGCTGTCGCCTGGGCAGAGTGCCACGCTTGCATTCTCAGCTACCGCCGGCAGCACGCCCGGCGTGTACAGCGTAACCGCATTCTCTGCGAGCTCGTTCGGTACGCTCACCAGTTCGCCTGCGAGCACCACGGTCGATTCCGCGCGCTTGTCGCTTTCGATGACGCCGGGCGCGTACAGCATCGCAGCCGATGGCGCTACATCGCTCGTCTACACACTGCGCTACGCTAACGACTCTGGGGTCGGCGTCACGGCGGCGAGCATTACAAGTGTGCTGCCCGCTCATGTGAACTACGTGGGTTGCAGCGGCGGCAGCCTGTGTTCGAACGCGGCCGGCACGGTCACGTGGACACTGGGGTCTATCGCCGCGAACTCCAGCGGCACGGTGACGCTCACCGTCAACGTGGCCAACACCATCACCACGTTCTCGCTGGCCAACAGCGCGACGCTGTCGGCCACGCCGCCGGGTGGTGGAACGGTGAGCGCGAGCGCGTCTGCAACGGTCGCGGTCACGGGCGTCGCAGTTTCGGGCTCCGCCGCATTCACGCTGGTGAAAACTGCGAGCGCGGCCACCATGGCGCCCGGTGGTTCGATCACCTACACGCTGAGCTACCAGAATTACGGCAGCGCCAGCGGCAGCGGCGTGAGCATCACTGATACGCTGCCTTCGGGCATGAGCTTCGGTTCCTGCAGCGCGAGCTGCAGTCAAGGCAGTGGCACAGTCACCTGGAATCTCGGGACCGTTGCCGCAGGCGGCAGTGGTTCGGTCACCGTGACGCTGACGGCCGCGACGCCTTTCACCGCGAGCAACCCGGCGACCAACAATGCCAGCCTCATGTGGAGTGGTGGTACGCCAGTGAATGCGAGCGTGTCGACCGGCATCACCGGCCAAGCGTGCAGCATCTATTACTACCGCAACACCACGGCCAACGTGGGCAACGCCGGCACTCAGCGCATCGCCAATGTGTCGCCGGTACCGGTCTCGGGAGACACGGGCTCGAGCGTCACGGTTACGGCTCCGGTGTCAGGCTCGGCTTATCTTGAAGCGGTGCGCTTCTACCAGGATCCGGCCACCTCCAATGACGTGCCTTTCGACGGCAACATCACCTCCAACATCTATATAGATAGAGCGAACGGCCAGGGCTTGAACGTCCAGGCCACGGTGTACGACTACAACTCGGCCACGGGCGGCACGACACAGCTCGCGCAGCAGAACACGCTATTCAACGGCAGCACCAAAGGCCTGCTGTCCACGACGATCACGCCCTCGGGCACGCTGGCCAACGGCCATCGATTGCTGTGGGTGTACCAGGTGCGATCGAACCACAACAGCCTGACGGTGCAGGTTCAGTTCCAGTTCGGTGGCACCGTGACCAATGCCATCTCGGGCGGCAGCACGTTCGCCGACTCCAACGCCTCGTACTGCGTGACGCCGCCGGCCAACCTTACGTTGGCCAAGCGCGTGAGCTCCGCTTCGATCGTCGAGGCGACGACGCCCACGCTCAAGTACACGCTGAGCTATGCCAACTCTGGCAGTGCCAGTGCCAACAACACCTCGCTGGTGGCCCAGCTTCCCACCGGCTTCACCAGCTGCGAATACTCGACGAACGACAGCACCTGGGCGAATTGCTCGAGTCTAGGCAGCTCACCGCAATCGCATACGTTCAGCCTCGGCACGCTCGGGGGCAGCGCAACGGGAAATGTCTACGTCCGCGGCACCGTACCGGCTGGCACCACGGCCGGCAACGTGCTTACCGCGACCAGCACGCTGGACAGTGACCAAACTACCGCATTGAATGCGTCGGCTTCGACCAATGTCGCGGCTGCTGGCAGCGTCGCCGTGCCCGCGCTCTCGTTGAGCCTGTCCGCAGATCGCAGCACCGTCGCGCCCGGCGGCGCGGTCGTCTACACCGCGACCGTGGTCAACACCGGCAGCGGTACGGCTAACAACGTGGTGGTGAGCAATGCCCTGCCGGTGAGCGCTTACTACACCTATGGCGGCTGTTTCGGCAGCTGTGGCGTCGTTGCGGGAACCGCGACTTGGCCGACGATCTCGTCGCTCGCACCAGGTGCCTCGCAGAGCTTCACGTACAGCATGAACGTGGGTACGTCGGGTCTGCCGGCCGGCGTGACGCTGCTTGGCGACGACCTCGGCGCCACCGGCGACTCGTCGCTCTCGGCGACCAGCAACACGGTGACCGTCGCGGTGAACGGTAACCCGTCATTGGGACTGCTGAACAATGTCGCGCCGACCGTCAACGTGCATCCGGGCACCGAGCTCACCTACACCATTACGCTGAGCAACGGCGGCGCCGCCAATGCCGGCGGAGTCGTGGTCGCGAACCCGGTGCCCGCGAACACCGACTACGTGGGCAATCTTTCCGCGGGGCAGGGCAGCGCCAGTTTCGACGCGGTCAACAATCGTGTGTTGTTCGACGTGGGCACGCTGGCTTCGGGATCAAGCGTCACGCTGTCATTCAGAGCACGTGTGCGTTCACCGCTGAATAGCGGTAATACTCTCATCTCGAGCACAGCGACCGCGACGTCCTTCAATGCTCCGCAGCAAATTGACTCAGCCGTCGTGACTGCCTCGGCGTCGGCGGTACTTGCGTTGACGCAGACCGCGCCTGCTTCGGTCACTTATCCCTCGACGACACTATCGAGCGCATCCGCGGGCACGGTGTTGCTGGTGGATCGTACCGATCGACTTCAAGTGAACCAGCTCGTGCAGGTGAATGGCCAAGTGGCGCGCGTCGTCTCGATGACGGCCCGCACACTGACGGTAGATAGCCTCATCACGGCGGCGGGCGGCGCCCCAGTAGTCGGCGCAGCACCCGTCACACTTACCTACCGCAATGATGGTGACGCGGACGCCACCGGTGTGCAGGTGCGCGAATCGTTGCATTCCGCCTTCGGGTACAACTCAGCTACGCCTGCAGCGACTTCCTCGCCGATAGTGGGTAACGGCGGGGACGTGGACTGGAATGTGGGCACTGTGGGAGCTGGCGAAAACGCCACGCTGGAAGTGCAGACTTTCCCCACCGGCGCGAGCGGCAGCTTCCTCAACATGGGTAGTGTCACCGCCACGAATGCCACCACTGTGAATGCCAGCACGGTCACCGCCGTGGGTGGCCTCACCTTCGCGAAGTCGACGTCCACGCCAACGGCATCCGCTGGCGGAGTTGCGACTTACACCATCATCGCCAGCAACTCGCTGGGTTCGCCGGTCTCGCCGGTGTCCGTCATCGACTCGCTGCCAAATGGCTTCTCATATCGTCCGGCCACCGCTACGGTCGGCGGCGTTTCGACCGAACCCACCTTCGACGCCTCGGACACTGGCTCGACGCAGCCGACTTGGGCCGGGTTGTCGATTCCGGCCGGCGGCACACTGGTGATCGTGTTCCAGGCCGACGTCGCCGCGGTCAACGGCGCGGGCGTCTATCAGAATGAACTCGCCGTGAGCGCGCCCTCCGGCGCAGGCGTCATGCTTTTCGATCCACTGCTCAGCAGCGTGGAAGATGTGACCGTGCTCGCGGCCGCCAGCGGCGTGCTCAAGGGCTACGTATTCCAGCGTCCCAGCGGCAATTCCCTGAGCTTCGATCCGGCCAATGACACGCCGCTCGGCGGCGTGCGCGTGCAGATCCACAAGTCCGGCGCGGATTGCACCAACCCGGTGGGCGACAACTGCTTCGTCGTCGACACGGACTCGAACGGATATTTCGAGCGTGTGGTGCCGGCAGAAAGCTGGATTGTCAGCGTGATTCCCGCGACCGGTGCACTGCCGGGCGGTTGGTACCAGATCGCCGGCGCCAACGATGATTCGGTGACGGTGCCAGACCAAGGCAGCATCACTGACTACAACGGCTTCTCGAGCGCCGCGCCGCCTAGCTACCTGGTCTCCACGTCGGCTGGCGCCAATGGCAGCCTTTCGCCAGCCAGTCAAACCGTCGTGGATGGCGCCACCACCGCATTTACCGTGACGCCAGACAGCGGCTACTTGCTCTCTAGCGTCAGCGGGTGCTCAGGCTCTCTCGCAGGGGGCACCTATACGACAGGTGCAATCGCCGGCGCGTGCACCGTCACAGCGAGCTTCGTGAGCGCGAGCGTACCGACGCACAACGTCACGTCCACCGCGGCTGGCGGTGGCGGCATCTCGCCGGCAAGCGCGGTGGTTGCCGATGGCAGCACCACTTCATTTACGGTCACGCCCGACGTTGGCCAGCAGATCGTCGGCGTCACCGGCTGCGGTGGCAATCTCAGCGGCAATACGTACACCACGGGCGCCATCACCAATGCTTGCGCGGTGAGCGCCACGTTCTCGCCGGTGATGATCAACGTGACGACCAGCGCGGGCGCGAATGGGGCGATCGCTCCGGGCAATGCCAGCGTGGTGTACGGAGGCACAACCAGCTTCACGGTCACGCCGGATTCGGGCTACGACATCGCCAGTGTCGCGGGTTGCGGTGGTTCGCTTGCTGGCAACTCGTACACTACGGGCAGTATCACGAGTGCGTGCGCGGTGTCGGCGACATTCATCTCGCAGGGTGTGCCGTCGTTCCTGGTCACCAGCGCTGCCGGAAGCGGGGGCTCCGTGACACCCGGTTCAGTACTTGTCGCCAGCGGCTCTGCCACTTCGTTCGCGATTTCGCCGGACCCCGGCCACTCCATCGCGGGCGCTGCGGGCTGCGGCGGTTCTCTGAACGGCAACACTTACACCACCGGACCGGTCACCGCGGCGTGCGCGGTGTCGGCAACTTTCAGCGCCAACAGCTATACGGTGACCTCGAGCGCTGGGGCGGGTGGCAGCATCACGCCGCCATCGCAGTCCGTGACACATGGAAGCACCACGTCATTCACGTTGACGCCAGCCACGGGCTACAGCATCGACACGGTGAGTGGCTGCAGCGGCGATCTCAGCGGTAACTCGTACACCACGGGTGCAGTGACCGGTGCGTGCTCGGTGTCGGCAACCTTCAGCAACAACAACCATGCGGTCACCGCCAGCGCGGGCGCGGGCGGGTCGGTGACGCCAGCCTCACAACTCGTGACGGAGGGCGCCACGGGCACGATCACGATCACGCCGGATGCGGGTCACGCCATCGGTACGGTCTTGGGTTGCGGCGGCTCGCTGAGTGGCGACACCTTTATAACGGGCCCCATCACAACTGTGTGCTCAGTGTCCGCGACGTTCACCACCAACAGCTACACGGTGACCTCTAGCGCCGGGTCCGGCGGAAGTATCACGCCGCCGTCGCGCTCGGTGACCCACGGCGCGACGACCACGTTCGCCATCACGCCCGACGCGGATTACGCCACTACGGGCGTAACCGGTTGCGGTGGAAGTTTGAGTGGCAACACGTACACGACGGCGGCAATCACGGCCGCGTGCGCCGTGAGCGCGACGTTCTCGCGCTTGGGCCCGTCGTTCGACCCCGCGCCTCCGGCTCGCATCAACGCGAGAGCACTGACTGCCGACGTGCCGACGAGCATCGCACCCGCGGCACGCGACGCGAATGGCAATCCGCTCGCCGTCATCTTGGTGGGAGAGAGTCGGCTGCGTCCGGGCCGTCATCTGCTGACCTGGCGCGCGGTGGATGCGCAGGGCCGCGAGAGCACGACGCAGCAGCAGTTCGATGTCTGGCCGATGATTTCGGCGGGCAATGATCTGACCGTTGGGTTCGGTTCCGATGCAGCCTTCGCGGTGGTGCTGAATGGCGATTCGCCTGAATATCCTTTCGCCGTCGCTTTCGAGGTGAGTGGCCCTGGATTCGGAAGCCTGCACAACCTGGCGTCGGGGACCGCGACGTTCACTTCCGGCACCGAAGTCGCGGTGAATTTCAACGCGCTGCCGCAGGGCACGTCGATGCCTGTGCAGCACCTGACTGTCTCGCTCGATCCGGCGGCGAACCTTGGCGCGCGCACGTCTCTGGACATCGCGTTGATATCCGCCAACGAAGCGCCGCGCGCCACCATCGTGACCACGCAGTCGACGCGCGTAGGCGATCTCGTGGCGCAGGATGGCGGGCCGGTGACCCTCCGCGTGGATATTGAGGACCCGAATCCTGCTGACACGCACGTGGTCGCCTGGACGGTGCCGGCGGGCCTCACCGTACAGACTTCGTCCGACGGACGTTCGATCACCTTCGATCCCACGCGCTTCAATGTGGGCATCAGCAAGTTCGACGTGCAAGTCACGGACAGCGGCACACCTCGGCTGTCTTCGAAGGCTTCGCGACAGCTAGCCGTACGCGCCGCGTCGCTTGTGTTGGGCGTTGGTGACGCCAACGGCAACGGTGTGAGCGATACCGATGAAGGCTGGGGCGATTCGGGTAACGGCATCCCGGTCTACCTGAGCCGCGACTCCTCGCGACAGGTGCTGCCCGAAGACGCCCCCGTCACGGACCGCTACCTCGTGGAAGGTCCGCCCGATCAGGCGCTGCGGGTGGGTGTATACGCGCTGCTCAATGGCGGCAATGGCGCGCGAATCGACACGGAAATTGTCTATGGCATGACCGCACGCGACGTAGTCGCCAACGTGGGCGGCATCTTCAGCGTCGACGCGTGGGATCTGGGCTCACCTAACGGCGCCGTGATGGTGATCCCGCAGCGAGCGGCCATCCCGGCCAACGCTGTGTACCGGCTCTGGGACCCAAAAAACAATCGCTGGATGACTTTTGTTGAGAACGGCGTGAATCACCTCGCGTCCGCTCCTGGCACGCCGGGCTACTGTCCGACGGTGGGCAGCTCGGCCTATCTACCGGGTCTGCGGGCTGGCGACCTCTGCGTTCAGGTGACGATTGAGGACGGTGGCCCGAACGACGGCGACGCACAGAAGGATGGTGCGATGACATCCCTCGGCGGAGTCGCGCAGCGAGTGGAGGGCGTAGTGACGGGAAGCAGTCAGGGCGGCAGTGGCGGAGGAGGGGCGGTGGGTATCGAAATACTGGGGCTGATGATGCTGGTTGCGTTGCGCCTGGCGCGCAAGCGTAGTACCTGGATGGCCCCGCTGTTGATAGGCCCTCTCATAGCGAATGGAGCTGAGCCTTCTGACGTCGTGCATCGCTGGTACGCGGGACTGAGTGTAGTGAGCGTTCACAATAGTGACGGGGCCGCCGAGATGGACCGCCGTCTCGCCGCTGAAGGCTATACGACGACCACGACACTCTCCGGACAGCATCGCTTCGGCGGCTCACTGTTCGCAGGCTGCGAACTTGGTCGCTTCTCGTTCGAGCTTGGCTATGTGACGCTTGGCCGAATGGACTCGAGAATAAACGGCAGCACGCCGTTGGATGATATCTATCTCGGGGCGATCAGCCGCGCTCACCCTCGCTCTGGCGAAGGCCCGCAAGCTGCGCTGCTGGCGACACTGCCGTTGAGCGATCGCTTCGAGCTTTTCGGACGCGCGGGCCTCTTTTACTGGAAAAACCTTCAGACGGCGCGATCGGGTGGACAGTCAGTGCACGGCACGGATCGCCGCCTGGACCCTATGGTTTCGTTGGGAGTCTCCTACCATCCCGGTTCTCGCTGGTCGTTACGTGCCGCGGCGGAACTGTATCGGCTTGAGGACCAGAAAGTGACAACACTGCAGCTCGGAATCGTCCGACGCCTCGGGAATGAGTGACGGGGATGTAAACGACAGCCTTGGATCGGTGTCGGTTGACGCAATCTGGGCGGCGGTTGGGTGCCCTTTTTGCGAGTGCAGTTCGCCGATTAGCTGCGCGTCGATTGTCGTGTTCAAAAAGACGCCGACTGGAGTGCTCGCATTAGCGTCTTCTGGCGAGGTATTCCCCGGTTCTGGTGCATTGGAGGAAAGAGGGGGAATTCATGTCATCTAGCAGACGCGTGAATGACCCAAGCAATACAACGCGACCCGATCTATCGAGGCCGCAGGTACCAAACTGAAACCATTGAGCTCTGCTTTCGCTGGTACATCACATACCGACTGAGCTATCGGGATCTGGTCGCCAAGATGGCCGACAGCGGGATTGTCGTGTCGCACACGACGATCATGCGTTGGTTTTGCGCTATGAGCCAGAGGACCAAAAGCGCTGGGATCGCTACGCGCGCCCGGTCAATTCCTCCTGGCGCATGGATGAGACAGCAGTCCCCGTGCGGGGCGGGCTGCACTATCTGTACCGCGCCGTCGACAAGCATGGGAAGCCGGTGGATTCACTTCTGCGCGCGGATCGCGGAATGGACGCTGCGCAAGCGCTCCTTCGCAAAGCCGCAACCACACATCGGTCGCAATGGCCACACAAAGTGAATCTCGACGGCAACGCCGCGAGTCACAAAGTTTTGCGGCTGTTGGGAAATGAGGGCCCGCGGTGGAAGTCCGTGCTGGTTCGCAGTTGTCGCTACCTCAACAACGTTGCGGAACAGGATCATCGTGCGATCAAAGGTCGATGCGCGTCGATGTTGGGCTTGAACTCGTTCGAGACCGCGGCGATTACGATTGCCGGCATCGAACTGGCAAACCGAATTCGCAAACGGCAATTCTCGTTCCGACTCGGCGCTCGACAGGGAGGCCGGTTGTTGAAAGTACTTTGGAATCGAGCATCGACACAGGATGTTAGGTCGAGAATCTCTGAATGCACCAGAACTCAGCGCGCCACATGCTGACGGAATCCGAAGTTTGCAACGCCAAACCTTTGCGTCACGCACGAAAGCTCACGGATGGTCGCGGCCTCTACCTACTCGTTCAGCCGAGTGGCAGTCGCTATTGGCGCTACAACTATCGATTCGACGGAAAGGAAAAGACTCTGGCCCTGGGCGTATATCCAGACGTCCCACTCGAGAAGGCGAGAGGGCGTCATCAGCTGGCCCGGTGCCAGGTCCCGGACGGCGTCGATCCCGCAATCGAGAAGCGAGCGCTTGGAAAGAAGGCATTTCGAGGGTGAGGTAAGCGCTGAAAGACGCAGCACCTGTCTTTCTGACACTCGTTGTAATGCCCGGCGTGCAAAGCCGCGGCGCTCCTCGCGCCAACGCCGTCGTCCGTGCAGAATGCCGGTCAATGACCAATGGCCGGTTGCGCGATGGATTGCTGAATCGAGGCGTTCTCGCGGCGCTCGCTGCGGCAGCGCTGTTTGGGTTGGGAACGCCGCTCGCCAAGCAACTCGTCAGCGACGTCAATCCGTGGCTGCTGGCGGGTTTGCTCTATGCCGGCTCCGGGATCGGGCTTACCGCCGCGCGCTTGTTTCGACCCGCGGCTCGGGTGCATCTGACTCCTCCGGATCGGTGGTATCTCGCCGGCGCAATTGCGAGTGGAGGAGTCGCCGCTCCTGCCTTGTTGATGACGGCTCTCGTATCGATGCCTGCCGCTGGCGCGTCGCTACTCTTGAACGCTGAAGGAGTGTTCACCGCATTACTCGCGTGGTTTGTATTTCGCGAGAACGTCGATCGTCGCGTTGCGCTTGGGATGCTGACTATTGTTGCAGGCGTCGTAGTGCTGTCGTGGAATTCCCATGCGAACTTGCAAGGCGTGCGGCCATCGCTGCTGGTTCTCGCTGCCTGTTTGGCATGGGCGGTGGACAACAACTTTACGCGCAAGCTGTCGCTGCACGACGCGACTTGGCTCGCCTCGGTCAAAGGGCTGGCGGCGGGCGCGACCAACTTGCTGATCGCGACGGCAGCGGGCGCTGCGTGGCCCAGTATCGGCGCAACGTCCGCCGCGCTCGTCATCGGATCGTTCGCATACGGCGTCAGTCTGGTTTTGTTCGTCGTCGGCCTGCGTCATCTCGGCGCGGCGCGCACGACGGCATACTTTTCCACGGCACCTTTCGTCGGAGCACTCGTCTCGTTCATCTGGTTAGGCGAACCGATAACGATCCAGGTTGCGCTGGCCGGCGCGCTGATGGGCGTCGGTGTGTGGCTCCATCTGACTGAGCGTCACGAACACGCGCATCTTCACGCCGCGATCGAACACTCGCACGAGCATGAGCACGACGAGCATCACGACCATGCGCATTCACCTGAAACGCCAGCAGCGGCGCGCCACACACATCGGCATCGCCACGAGCCGCAGACACATTCTCATGCGCATTTTCCTGATGCCCACCACCAGCACGAGCACAAATAAGAAAACCGTCTCTGGAAAACCGATCGATCACGGGTTTTCGGGGCCATAATTCACCGCCTTGGCGTATGGGTGGGCGGATTTGTGACCCGCCTCAGGTCAAAATTGACCTGTCGGCGCAGAATCGCGGAACATCCACGGACGCACGTGGTCAAGCTGTTGGGCTTTCAGGAGTTGTGAGGCGATGCGGCGGTTATCGAGTCTGTTCGTCATTTGGTTAGGACTGCTGTCTGTTGCAGTTCCAGCCATGGCGTGCGCGAACAGCTCGCGTAACGCTGATTGCTGCCCGGCCGGGGTCCCGGCGCCCTGCGGTGAGTGTCCCTCGAAGGGTGCGCCCCCAGTCAATCGTTCTTCCGCGCATTGTGCCCCCGCACCCGTTCAAGCGGGCGCTCCAACAGCGGTAGCTAACTACGAACTCGTTTTTCAAGACGTCCAACCGAGTCCGCCCGCGTTCCCGGCGATGCTTGGGTATTTCGCAAGCAATATTCTGGCCGCCCAGTTTCACGCGGCTCGGCAGTCGGACGACAATGCGACATTTTCCAGTCAATCTCCTGCCTATCTAGTGACCGGGCGACTGCGCCTTTAGCTCATTCCTGAGCCGCTGACGGCTGGTCAGCCAATAGCACCTTGTTTGTTCGTGTCTCGCGCCCTCGCGCATGACACGCCGTCGTCGGTGCGTTTCCGTTTCGGATTCCTCAGGAATTTCCCATGCATCGTCCACTTTGTTTGTGCCTGCTGCTGTTCAGCCCGCTCGCGTGGGCTGAGCCCAAGCCTCCTCTGACTCTCAATGCGGCCGTTGATCTGGCGCTGGCGCGTGCGCCGCAACTCACGGCAGGTTCAGCCGCACTGGATGCTGCGCAATCCTTGCGAATCAGCGCGGGACGATTGCCCGATCCGGAGGCGGTCGTCGGCATCGAAAACTTGCCGGTCAACGGCGCGGATTCGTTTTCCACGACGCGCGACTTCATGACGATGCGCAAGGTCGGCGTGATGCAGGCATTCCCGGCGCCGGGCAAGCGCCGTCTGGAGCGGGTACGTGCGGATGCGCAGGTCGAAGTGGCCGGCGCAGAACTGGCGGCCACGCGGTTCGATGTCGCACGCGAAGCTGCGATGGCGTGGGTTCGATATGCCGCCGCGCTGACCGCGGTCGAACGGTTGTGCTTGATCGAACCCGAAGCGGAACTGGCAGCCACTTCTGCGCGAGGCGCGTTCAAAGCGGGGCGCGCTTCGGCCGCGGACGCACTTGCCGCCGAGGCGGCAGTCATCCGCTTGCGCAGCCGGCTGCTGCAACTGCAAGGCGACAGCGACCGAAGCAAGGCGGAACTCGCGCGCTGGATCGGCGACGATGCGATCTCGACTCCAGCATCAATGCCCTCGATGGACGAACTGCCTGGCAGCGTGGAAGTGCTGCGCGAGTCTGCGCATCTACACGTCGGCATTCTGCCGTTCGACGCGCGCATCGCGGCCGCGCAGGTGGGCGTCGACATTGCGCGCGCGGAGCGCCGCCCGGGATGGAGCGCCGAGTTGTCATACGCCAAACGCGGCCCGGACTTCTCCGACATGGCGTCGCTGCAGTTCACCATCGATCTGCCGTTGTTTGCCCGAACGCGTCAGAACCCCATGATCGCGGCGCGCAGCGCCGAGGTGCGCCAACTGCAAGCTGAACGTGACGCCGAGTTGCAGATGCATCGATCCGAGCTGCAGCAGATGCTCATCTCGTGGCAGCAGTTAGGTCAACAGATCGCGCTCAATGAAAACGAACAACTGCCACTGGCGCGCGAGCGCTCGCGCGTGGCGCTGGCCGCTTATCGCGCCGGCCAAGGAGATCTGCCGCCGGCGCTCGCGGCATTCGAAGAAGAGGCTGAACTCCTGATCGACCGCGCAACGTTGGAATCCGGGCGCGCCGAGGCCTGGACCTACTTGCGCTATCTAGATCGCACTTCACCGGCCGGGGGGCACTGACATGTACAACCCAAAAACTGTCACGACTCTGCTTGCCGTGCTGATGGTCGGTGGCGCCATCGGCTACGGCGCGTCCGTGTGGCTTCGACCGTCAGAACCCATGTCTGCCGCGGCTTCGCAGCGCAAGGTTTTGTACTGGCACGACCCCATGGTCCCCGCCACGAAATTCGATCAGCCCGGGAAGTCCCCCTTCATGGACATGCAGCTCGTGCCCGTCTATGCGGATGAAGCGGGCACGACTGGACCCCAGGTCAGCGTAAACGCCAGCGTCACACAGACTCTTGGTGTTCGGATGGGCAAGGTCGAGCGTACGAGATTGCAGCCCCGTCTCACGGCAGTCGGTGCGGTTGCCTTCGATGAGCGCTTGCTCGGACTCGTGCAGGCTCGGGTAGAAGGGTATGTCACTCGATTGCATGTAAAGGCGCCGCTACAAACCGTTCGGCGAGGCCAGGCACTGGCAGAGGTTGTCGCGCCGGTCTGGATCGCGGCGCAGGAGGAGTACCTCGCGCTGCTTGATTCAAAAACGGAACGGGGGCGTGAAATTCGCGATTCCGCTCGTCAGCGACTCGCGGTGCTAGGAGTGTCCGAGGCGGCGATCGGGCATCTCGAGTCAGAACGCACGGTTCCCTCTGCTACCACTATCTACTCGCCCGCAGATGGCGTGCTCACCGAGCTCGCCGTGCGCGAAGGCGCGTCGTTCGCCAGCGGCGCGCCTTTGTTCCGGATCAACTCCCTGCGCACCGTCTGGGTGAACGCCCAGATTCCGGAAGCGCGCATCGCGGCAGTGGCAGAACATGCAAGTGTGAGCGTCAGCGCCACTGCCTGGCCCGGCGAGTCCTTCAAGGGCCGCATAGTTGCAGTACTGCCGGATGTGGATGCTGCCACGCGGACTTTGCCGGTGCGCATCGAGATCGACAATCCACGGTCCCGTCTTGTGCCCGGGATGTTCGTGTCCATGGATTTCGCAATGCCCGCGGCTTCAGAGCAACTCGTCGTACCGAGCGAGGCGGTTATCACAACCGGTGCACGTGCGGTCGTCATAGTCGGCCGAGAGGGCGGTGGTTTCAATGTCGCTGATGTGAAAATCGGCGCCGAGTCGGCGGGCATGACGGAGATTCTCTCGGGGCTCAGCGAAGGGCAGTCCATCGTGTTATCCGGACAATTCCTCATCGACTCGGAGGCGAGCCTCAGGTCGACAGCGTCCAGGCTCACGACCGACACACCGGTCGACCCAAAGGCCTTGCCATGATCGCGCGCCTGATTCGCTGGTCCCTCGCCAATCGCTTCCTTGTATTGCTGGCGGCCTTGCTGGTCGCTGCATGGGGAGTCTGGTCGCTGACGCGCACTCCGCTCGATGCGCTACCGGACCTGTCGGACGTGCAAGTGATCATCCGCACGCCTTACCCGGGACAGGCTCCGCGCATCGTCGAGAATCAGATCACCTATCCACTGACGACGACGATGCTCTCCGTGCCCGGCGCCAAGACTGTTCGCGGCTATTCGTTCTTCGGCGATTCGTTCGTGTACGTGTTGTTCGAAGACGGCACGGATCTGTACTGGGCGCGGTCGCGCGTGCTCGAATATTTGAACCAGGTGCAAAGCCGGTTGCCGGCCGGCGTGCAGCCCGCGCTCGGCCCCGACGCCACCGGAGTTGGCTGGATCTACGAGTACGCCATTGTCGATCGCACCGGCAAGTCCGATATCTCGCAGTTGCGTGCTCTGCAGGACTGGTTCCTCAAATACGAACTCAAGTCGGTACCTAATGTTGCCGAAGTCGCAAGCCTGGGCGGCGCGGTGCGCCAGTACCAGGTGGTGTTAGACCCAGATCGCCTGCGTGCTTACGGCATTACGCACCGCATGGTGGTCGATGCCATTCGCGCATCGAATCAGGAAACCGGTGGATCGGTGCTGGAACTCGCGGAGGCCGAGTACGTCGTGCACGCGACCGGGTACCTCAAATCCATGGAGGATATTCGCGCGATCCCATTGCGGGTCAGCGCCACCGGCGTGCCGGTGTTGTTAGGAGATGTCGCGCGCGTGCAGATGGGCCCCGAGTCACGGCGCGGCATCAGCGAGCTCGATGGCGAAGGCGAAGTGGTCGGCGGCATCGTGGTGATGCGCTCTGGCAAGAATGCGCTGGCCACGATCGAAGCCGTCAAACTAAAGATTGCAGAGCTCAAGCCGGGGTTGCCGCCCGGCGTTGAGATTGTCGAAACCTACGATCGCTCGGCGCTGATCAATCGCGCCGTCGACAATCTCACCGGCAAGCTCATCGAAGAATTCATAGTCGTGGCGTTGGTGTGTTTCGTATTCCTGTTTCATCTGCGCTCGGCGCTGGTCGCAGTCGTGTCCCTGCCGCTCGGCGTGCTCATGGCGTTCATCGTCATGCGGTACCAGGGCGTAAACGCCAACATCATGTCCTTGGGAGGTATCGCCATCGCCATCGGCGCGATGGTCGATGCCGCAATCGTCATGATCGAGAATCTGCACAAACATCTGGAACGCTGGCGTGCGGCGCACGATGGTCGTGAGCCCGATGCGGCTGAGCGTTGGTCGCTGGTGAGTACGGCGAGCATCGAAGTGGGTCCGGCACTGTTCTTCAGTCTGCTCATCATCACGCTGTCGTTTATCCCGATCTTCACGCTCGAGGCCCAGGAAGGCCGGTTGTTTGCGCCGCTCGCGTACACCAAGACTTACGCGATGGCGGCGGCGGCGGGTCTCGCCGTAACTCTCGTCCCCGTGCTCATGGGCTATTTCGTTCGCGGCCATATTCCGCCCGAAGAGAGCAACCCGATCAATCGGGTGCTGATTCGCATCTATCGGCCGATTCTGGATCGTGTACTCGACTATCCGCGTGCAACGATCGCACTCAGCATTGCGTTGCTTGCGCTAACACTCATCCCGGTGATGCGTCTCGGCGGAGAATTCATGCCACCGCTCGACGAAGGCGACGTGCTGTATATGCCCTCGGCGCTCCCAGGGATCTCAGCGGGCAAAGCCTCGCAACTTCTGCAGCAGACGGATCGGCTGATCAAGAGCGTGCCTGAGGTCGATAGAGTATTCGGCAAGATGGGCCGCGCGGAGACCGCGACGGACCCCGCGCCGCTCGAGATGTTCGAGACTACCATCCGATTCAAGCCGCGGGATCAATGGCGGGCTGGGATGACGCCCGAGAAGCTCATCGAAGAACTCGACGCGCGGCTGCGGATACCCGGTCTTTCCAATGTCTGGGTGCCGCCGATACGTAACCGCATCGACATGCTCGCCACCGGCATCAAGACCCCGGTAGGAGTGAAGGTTGGCGGCGCCGATCCGGTCGTCATCGATCGCATCGCGCAGCGCATCGAACAGACGGTCAAAAGTGTCGCAGGCGTCACCTCCGCGCTCGCCGAGAGACTCACGGGTGGTCGATACGTCGAGATAGATATCGATCGCCAGGCGGCCGCACGATATGGGCTCAACATCGCCGACGTGCAAAGCGTCATCAGCGCGGCGATCGGCGGCGAGACCGTCTCCGAAACGGTCGAAGGCCTGGAGCGCTTTCCGATCACCGTGCGTTATCCGCGAGAGCTGCGGGACTCTCTCACGGACTTGAGGCAGCTTCCGATCGTCACTGAGGGTGGCGCACAAATCACTTTGGGAACCGTGGCGAAGTTGTCGATCACCGATGGCCCGCCCATGCTACGCAGCGAGAATGCTCGCCTATCAGGGTGGGTGTACGTGGATCTGCGTGGGCGCGATCTTCAGTCCGCAGTCAAGGAAATGCAGGCGCGCGTGTCGCGCGAAGTGCAGGTTCCAGCCGGGTACTCGATCTCATGGTCCGGTCAGTTCGAGTATCTCGAACGAGCCAGCGCCAAGCTTAGTGTCGTGATCCCGTTCACTTTGGTGGTGATATTTGTTCTGCTCTATCTCACGTTCCGCCGTTTGGATGAGGCATTGCTCATCATGGCCACGCTGCCGCTGGCGCTGATGGGCGGATTCTGGTTCATCTATCTACTGGGGCATGCAGTGTCGATCGCGACCGCGGTGGGATTCATTGCACTTGCCGGCGTCGCCGCGGAATTCGGCGTCGTCATGTTGATCTACCTCAAGCATGCTTGGGAGGCGAAACAGCCGATCGACGGTGCGCCGACCTCGCAGATGCTCGACGAGGCGATTCGCGAAGGCGCCGTGTTGCGCGTGCGGCCCAAGGCCATGACTGTCTGCGTGATAGTCGCGGGGTTGCTGCCGATCATGTGGAGTCACGGTACTGGATCCGAGGTCATGCAGCGCATCGCCGCGCCGATGATCGGCGGCATGATTACCGCGCCGCTTTTGTCGCTGTTTCTGATTCCCGCGGCCTACGGGCTGCTGCGACGGCGCCAGCTCGGTCGGTGATGTGCACCCTCACTCACGTCTCGCAAATGGATCATTCGATGATGAAGCCCGAGTAGTGACCGCTGAGCCTGATCACGCCCAGCGACTCATCTCCCTACTTCACAACTTCTAATAAAGGCAATGTATGAAAGTCGTCAAGATCAGTCTGCTGGTTCTCGCTGGCTTCGTCGCGCTCGCTACCGCCGCAGTCTATTCCGGCATATTCAATTTCGCGGCCGACGATCCGCATTGGGGAATGACACAGCGTTTGATCGAGCTGGCTCGAGAACGCTCGATCGCAACTCATGCGGCTGATATTTCAGTACCGGGAAATCTTGCGGACGAGAAACTCATAGCAAGTGGCGCTGGCGAGTTCTCCGAGATGTGCACTGACTGTCATCTCGCCCCTGGCATGAAAGACACTGAGATGCGCACCGGGCTTTACCCCAAGCCACCAAATCTCTCCGAGCATGGAGCGCATCCGACGCCGGAGCAGCAGTTTTGGATCATCAAGCATGGTCTCAAGATGACTGGGATGCCGGCGTGGGGTCTCACTCATGATGACGAGCGCATCTGGTCGATGGTGGCGTTCCTGCAGAAGCTTCCTGGCCTGTCGCCGGCGGCATATCACGAGCTGATCGAGGCGGGTGAGGGCGGTCATCACCACGAGGGCATGGACCCCGAGGAGCGCGACGAGACCGGGTCCGAGGAAGCGGATGATCACGCGCATCATCACGAACACGCGGCGGTAGGGGACGAGCACGGCTCGCGTGAATCGAACTTGCCGCTTGCGGCGAAGGCAGCCGCGGCTCGGGTCGATGACTTTCAGAAACTGCTGGCGAGCGGGGATACGAACGGCGCCGCTACTTTGCTTGAGCCCGCAGTGTTGATTTACGAGAGCGGCGAAGTGGAACGATCGCGCGCGGAATACGCGTCGCATCACCTCAAGGCGGATGCGGCATTTCTGAAGGGCGCCGATGTGCGTGTGCTCTCCCGCGACGGAAACGCCATCGGTGATGTGGGCTGGATCGCCACAGAGACGGAAATCAAGACCAAGGGGTCGAAGCCGCTGGAACTCATCACTACGGAGACGATGGTTCTATCTCGCGGCCCACAAGGCTGGCACGTCGCCCACATCCATTGGTCCAGCCGTCCGAGGACTGAGTAGACGGCCTCCCGTCCTGTATCCGTAACCGTCCGCGCTCTGTACGTAGTCCCCTTTATGGCCGGCGCTTGACTCTGGAGTACGGTCCATACTTTAGGATTCGCGTCCTATGGAGATCGGCATGGACTCAATCGGCATCGGCGCCCTGGCCAAACGCGCGGGCGTAAGCATCGACACTGTCCGATATTACGAAAAGAGCGGGCTGCTCGCCCCACAGGCGCGACTTCCTTCCGGCTACCGGCGCTACGGCGATTTACAGGTTGCCCGGCTTCGATTCATTCGTCGCGCACAGAACCTGGGATTTGCATTGAAGGATGTTCGCGAGCTGTTGGGTTTGTCGAAGCAACGTGATGTGGCACGCGTGAAGCGGACCGCCGAAAAGAAGTTGGCACAGGTAGAGCAGAAGATTGCGGCCCTCGAACGCGTTCGCGGCGGGCTCGCCCAGTTAGTGACGGCTTGCCCGGGCCACGGGCCGGCGAAGGAGTGCCCCATCCTGAAAGCGCTGGGCGAGGAAGCTATCCAATGATTCACGACCACGTTCACGCAAACGCACGCGGCGCCGACCAGCCATCGGGGGGTGCTGCGAAACCATACAGGGATCCCGTCTGCGGCATGGCGGTTGCGGCAGATTCTCCGCATCGCATGCAGCACCGAGGCCAGGACTATTTCTTCTGTTCATCCGGCTGCCGGGAGAAGTTCGCGGCGAATCCGACTCGCTACACGGAGGTCAAACAGGCTGGCAAAAAAACGGTTCAGCCGGCTACACCAGCAGGCGCGACTCCTTCGGGGACGATTTACACCTGCCCCATGCATCCGCAAATCCGGCAGTCGGGTCCAGGCTCATGCCCGATATGTGGCATGGCCTTGGAGCCACTCGTTCCGACGGCAAACGAAGACAATTCAGACCTGCGAAAGGTAAAGAAAAAATTCTGGTTCTCGGCCGCGTTGAGCATCCCAGTTGTCGCGATCGCGATGCTCCCGCACTTGTTTGATCTGCATCTGAGTGGCGTTGGCGTGTGGGTCTTGCGGTATACGGAGCTTGCGCTGACCGCGCCGGTGGTCCTGTGGGCGGGCGCCGACTACTACCGCCGCGGCTGGCGCGGGCTCGTCAATCGATCGCCCAACATGTACACGCTGATCGGACTCGGTGTGCTGGTCGCGTACGCCTTCAGTCTGTTTGCGACATTCGCTGCCGGGTCGTTTCCCCCTGAAATGCGCGACGCACACGGCATGGTGGGCGTGTATTTCGAAGTGGCAGCGGTCATCGTCGCGCTCGTGTTGTTAGGTGAGTGGCTGGAGCTCGCGGCGCGCGGTCGAACGAGTACGGCGATCCGCCAGTTGCTGGGCCTGGCCGCCAAGACTGCGCGGCGCGTGAATGCGGATGGCGGCGAAGAAGATGTGCCGCTGGCGGGCATAGTCGCGGGTGACCGAGTTCGCGTGCGCCCCGGGGAAAAAGTCCCTGTCGACGGCAAGATTATCGAAGGCCGTTCGACATTCGATGAGGCCATGTTGACGGGAGAGCCTCTGCCCGTCGACAAAGGCCCTGGGGATCGTGTGGTGGGCGCAACTCTCAATCAGACGGGCTCCGTTCTGATCACCGCCGATCGCGTGGGCGCAGACAGCCTGTTGGCGCAAATCGTTGCTCTCGTCGCGCAGGCACAGCGTAGCCGTGCGCCCTTGCAGAGGCTTGCCGATCACGTTTCGGTGTGGTTCGTGCCGACGGTCTTTCTGATTGCCATCGCGACATTCCTCGTTTGGTGGCTCGTTGGGCCTGAGCCGCGACTCGCTTACGCACTCGTCAGTGCGGTGTCGGTGCTTATCATTGCCTGCCCGTGTGCGTTGGGTCTGGCAACGCCTATCTCGATCATGGTCGCGAGCGGCCGCGGTGCGCAGCTGGGCGTACTGTTTCGCGATGCGGAGGCGATCGAATCCTTGCGCGAGATCGACACCCTGGTAGTGGACAAGACAGGCACGCTGACTATCGGGCGGCCGTCGCTGAGTCGGGTGCTCACGGTTGCGCCATGGTCTGAGGCCGAAGTCCTTGCGCTCGCCGCCGCGCTCGAGAAATCGAGCGAGCATCCGCTCGCACGCGCCATTGTCGATGGTGCGGCTGAGCGCAAACTCACACCCGCAGACGTTGCTGACTTTCAGTCGGTGACCGGCAAGGGCGTCACCGGCCGACAGGCTGCAAGAAAGCTGGCCCTCGGCAACGCCGCGCTCATGAAGGATGTAGGAGCATCGATCGAAAGTCTGGCTCTCGAAGTGGATGAACTGCGCTCATCGGGGCGTACCGTCATGTTCCTGGCGATAGATGGCGTGCTCGCGGGCGCAATAGCAGTAGGTGATGCGATCAAGGACAGCACACCATCGGCGCTCAGTGCGCTGCGGGCCGATGGGCTGCGTATTGTGATGTTGACCGGCGACGCGCGCGGCACTGCCGAAGCGGTTGCGAAGAGTCTCGGTATCGATGAAGTCATCGCCGAAGTCCAGCCCGCAGACAAGGCGCGCATCGTGGAGAAGCTGCAGAAGGAGGGACGGAAGGTCGCCATGGCAGGTGATGGCATCAACGACGCGCCGGCTTTGGCTCGCGCACACGTCGGAATTGCGATG
Organism: Pseudomonadota bacterium; assembly: GCA_039931065.1. Classification (GTDB taxonomy): domain Bacteria; phylum Pseudomonadota; class Gammaproteobacteria; order Steroidobacterales; family Steroidobacteraceae; genus CADEED01. The sequence continues at coordinate 577,827 of JBDTSP010000001.1, forward strand.
GGTACGGGGACCGACATTGCGATGGAGAGCGCACAGGTGACGCTGGTCAAAGGCGATCTCAACGGCATCGTACGGGCGCGGCACTTGAGCCGCGCGACAGTGCGGAACATCTGGCAGAACCTGGCGTTCGCGTTTGGTTACAACGCGCTCGGCATTCCTGTCGCGGCCGGTGTGCTCTATCCAGCGACCGGCCTTCTTCTTTCACCGCTGATCGCGGCCCTGGCGATGAGCTTCTCCTCCGTCTCAGTCATCAGCAACTCCCTGCGCCTGCGTGGCAAATAAATGGCCCGCGCGGAAAATCGAAGGTCGCGCGCTCCCGCATTCGAGGTCATCTTCATCGTCTGCGGCATTTGGCTGATCGGACTAGGACTGTATTTTGCCTTTCTGCGCCCAGCGCTGCTGCCTGAAGACCTGCGGTACATCGGCACAACAACACAAGAGATTCAATCTGCGACGCCTGGGATTGTCGATTGGTTGCACCGCGTGTTTACGGTGATGGGCGGGTTCATGATGGGTGTGGGGGCGCTCTTGATTGTTGTGGTGATGAACGCCTCACAAATGCAAAAGAGTGTGATCTTGACTGTGCTGGCATTGGCGGGTGTGTTCACGGTTGGAACGATGAGTCTGACGAACTTCCAGCTCAGCTCTGATTTCAGATGGCCATTGCTGCTCCCGTCTTTCCTGTGGCTGATCGGACTGGTCTTGTGCCGGCGATATAGTTAGGAGGGGAACGCATGTACAGCGAGCACGCCGGACACACCGCAGCCATCCTAGCCTCGGTTGAGCGAGTCTTTGATGGGCTCGATGATCAGAGACGCCTATCGCAGCACATGAGCAGCGCTCGTGGAAAATGGGTTGGGGAAAAATGGACACGGAGCTGGACGAGCGACGAGGTCGCGCGGTGGGATCGCACATCGTGCTGCGTGGTCGCGTACGAAGAGCTGGGAGAAGGTGGGCGAGCCGCGACTGCTCATCATTGGTCCTTATCGGATGGGATTCGACCTCGTGGCCGTCGGCGCTGATGCAAAACTTCGCGTCGCTATCGACTACCAGTTGCCGACGATGGGACTATCACGATTGCTAGGACGTCTCTTCGGGCGATCCTACGCCAAGTGGTGTGTCCGGCAGATGGCCCAAGACGCTCAACGCATCGTTCCCCAGCCGGGCTGATACCGGGGTCAACCCTGGTCGGCGTTCGAAATTATCCGGACCATGTGAGCAGGACTACGTATGCAAATGCGAGCGCGTAGAAGCTAGTCTGCATCTTACGGCGTACCACCGGCCCGAGTCATTTCGGAGATATTCATGCCTATCCCAAAGATTTTCGCCACGGCCCTTTTGTTGACCCTCGCTACTATCGGTTGGAGTCAAACCTCGCCAGATGAGCACGCCGGACATCACCCGCCAGAAAAGACGCCGGCGACTACGCTCGCGGGGGAGTCGAAAGACGCCATGGTGCAGACTCGCAGCGTGATCGAGCGAGCGGAGCACGCAGGGACTGCATCAGAGCGCGAACGTTTGCTCGACGAGCACCCCTGCCGCCATGCGCAAGCAACTCGGGGCGATCAAGTCTCAGCAGTGCATGATGGAAAAGATGGATGGCGCGGCGATGGGCGGTGGGCAATCAGATGGCGCAAAGACGGGCAAGATGAGCGAAGGAATGGAAGGCGGTCACATGATGATGTGCCACCAGATGATGAAGTCGCGCATGGACAACATGGCCGAGCTGCTCGAGCAGACCTGGCGGCGTGAAGAATTCCGAAATAAGGTGGCCAAGTAGGCGCAGGCATGGCCCGCTTTCGTGAGCTTAGTCCTTCGCGTTGATTGTCGGCGCACTCGAACGGGTGCTGGCATCCAACCTCATGACGACGCAGGGGCCGAACTGACCCCTGCGCCTCGGACACAGGTGTTCTCGTGCGCCCGATCGTCAGATCACTTCTTTGTGTTCTCGAGCTCGCGATGTTGAGCAGCCAACTCGTCGCTGTCTTTCGCCGCCGCCTCGAGGCTGTCGGCGATTCGATTGCAGTGATTCGCCATCGACGCATGGTTCGAATTGCTCTTGCCATGATCCTGCTTCGCCTGCTGGCGATGCGACTCCGCCTTTTTGCGGAAGTCAGCGGCCTGCTGCGTGTAGAACTGCGCTTGCGTCGCGTGGTCTTCTGTCATCGCAGGGGCTTCGGTCGCGGCACTCACCATCGAGGCCCCACCGAAGAGCAGGACAAGCGTGGCGCAGGACGTTGCGAGCATGTGTTTCGTGTTGATCATTTTCCCATCCTTCATCAGTGTTGAGAAAATGCATGTCGCCACTCAAGAGTTGAGCGTCACGTATGCGCAGTCTCGGGCGGCTAACGTACGCTCAGCGAAGTGGAGCGTCTGTTGGCCAACGCACCAACCCCGTCGACGTCTTGGCCGGTGGCGCCCATGTAGGACTGCACGCTGCAGCTGGGCGTCGGACGCCCGGAACCTTCGGTGTCCACGACAAAGACCCGATGGAATAGCGATCGATGCCCAGCGAATGCTGCAGTATTGTCCAAACGAAGGATCTTCATGTTTCCCGTAGAGAATGCAGCGCCTTCTATTGCCGATCGGCTGAATCGTGAATGCCGATGTGTTGGTACGGATGTGCCCGCACTGCATCGGTGGCTCGAGAAAGATCTCGCGAGCCGCCATCTTTCACACCCGATCATTGCCACGAACCCTCATCTTTTTTCCGACCTGCCTGTGTTCATCGCGGCGGAGCACGCGCGGCAAATGCAGCAGGTAATCGATGCCGTGGAAACCGTGGCCTCGCTGCCCGCATACCGGGAATCGGCGCTGTCGCGTGCCCCGGCTATCGCCCGTCTAGTCCCCGCGACCCGCGGTGTGTTTATGGGTTACGACTTTCACGTTTCGGAAAGCGGCCCCATGCTCATCGAGATCAACACCAATGCGGGCGGGGCATTGCTCAATGTCGCAATGCGTCGCGCCCAACAAGCATGCTGTCCCGAGGTGGCGGACTACATCAAGCACAGGCCGAGCGCCGATGAGCTAGAGGATCAGTTGTTCCAGATGTTCATGAATGAGTGGCGCCTGGCACGCGGCGACCGCCCACTCGGACGCATCGCCATCGTCGACGACGATCCGGCGAGCCAGTACCTGTTGCCCGAATTCCTGCTCTTCCAACGACTCTTCGAAACTCGCGGAGTAGAGGCGGTCGTGGCAGCAGCGGATCGATTGACCTTCGATGGCGTGTCTCTGTGGTATGACAGTCAGCGCATCGACATGGTCTACAACCGATTGACTGATTTCTATTTCAGCGATGCTCCGGCGCACGCAGCGCTGGCGCTGGCTTATGCGGCTGACGCGGCGGTGATCACGCCGCATCCACGGGTGCACGCTTTGTATTCGGATAAGCGAAATCTAGTGACGTTGACCGACGAGCGCGAGCTACGCGCCATGGGTGTCGCTGCCGACACCATCGAAGTACTTCTGCGTCACATTCCGCGCACGGTCTGCCCGCTTGGTGACCAGGAACAGTGGTGGGCCGATCGAAAACGTTGGTTCTTCAAACCCGCCCAAGGTTTCGGCAGCCGGGGTACTTATCGCGGTGACAAGATGACGCGGCGAGTGTTCGCTGAAGTGATGCGGGGCGACTATGTCGCGCAGATGCTGGTCCCGCCGAGCGAGCGATCGCGCGGCAGCGAGAAGGATGGGGCGGTTTTCAAAGTCGACGTGCGCAATTACGCGTACGACGGCAAAACACAGCTGATTGCCGCACGCCTGTATCAGGGGCAGACCACCAATTTCCGCACCGCTGGGGGCGGGTTTGCCCCGGTCTATCTGGTGCCGTCGCATAGTGATGTTGGCGGCGCGACTCGTGGTTGCGCGTAGGCGCTGATTGGACAAGCGCTGGTCCTCTGAAACAGTCCAAACCTTGGCCTGTAGTAATGAGTGTCGAATGTCCCTGTCATCGCGATTCGTCCTGTGTATTGCGTTCCTGCTTCCGCTGAGTGTCGCGTGTGCGGGTCCGGATACCGACGACGCCGAATCCGAGGAGCTGGAGTCGATTCAGGTGACAGCGACCCGAACCGGGAATCTCGTCCGGGACGAGCCGATTCGCGTCGAAGTCGTGCCGCAGGAAGAGATCGAAGAGAACCTGACGATTCAGCCGGGAAATCTCTCCACGCTTCTGAGTGAGCTAGGCGGACTTCGCATCCAATCGGTCGCGCCAGGACTTGGCGGCGCCAGCCTGCAGATGCGCGGGTTGCCCGGGCGACACACGCTGGTGTTGCAAGATGGACTGCCGCTCCATGGGACACAAAGCGATGCCTTCGGTTTGCTGCAGACGCCGCCCCTCGATCTGGCCCGAGTTGAAGTCATAAAGGGAGTCGGTTCGGCGCTCTACGGTCCCTCGGCGCTGGGCGGCGTGTTGAATCTCGTCTCGCGCCAGCCCGATAGCGATTCGGAAATCCTGCTGAACCGTTCCTCGCGAGGCGGAACGGATGCGCTGGGATTTGTCGTCGGATCGCCAGGCAAGGCTTTCGGTTACACGATCACCGCGGGCGCGCACGATCAAACCCAGGAAGACATTGATCGCGACGCCTGGGCCGATCTCGCCGGCTATCGTCGCTACACGTTGCGGCCACGCTTGTTCTGGACGAATGCCGACGGTGGCTCGGTCTTGGCGACGGTTGGGTTCGTCGATGAAAAGCGGGACGGCGGATCATTGCCGGGGCACTCGCTCGCCGATGGCACTACTTTCCAGGACGCGCTCCAAACACGGCGGTTCGATGGCGGCGTAGTGACATCAAACAAGTTGGCAGGCAATCGCCAGCTGACTACCCGATGGTCGGCAACTCAGGTCGATCGTGATCGCACTTTCGGAACAGATGAAGTGCAGGACGCTCAGACCACGGCAAACGCCGAGAGCACGATCTCCGGCACCGATCTGGGCCATCAGTGGTTGTTAGGAGTGGCGTTTCAGTATGATCGGCTCCAGTCACCAGACGCCCCGGGTGCCAACTACAGCTACCTGGTGCCGGCGTTGTTCGTGCAGGACGAATATGCGCCCTCCGAGTCAGTGACGCTGGCGGCAAGTGCCCGCGTCGACGTTCACAGCGACTACGGCACATACGTGAGCCCCCGATTCTCCATTCTGTTTCGGCCGGAGGATGAGTGGTCGGTGCGCGCATCCATTGGCAGTGGGTTCGCGGCGCCGACATCCGTGATGGATGAGACCGAGGCCACGAGCCTTGCCTCGCTAGTGCCGTTGCGTAACCTGCGCGCCGAACGCGCCTTGAGTTCCTCGCTCGACGTGAAATGGATGGATGAAGGATGGGAAATCAACGGCAGCGTATTTGCATCCGAGATTCGCGATCCGCTGACCATCCGTTCGGCCTCGCTGCCTGGCCGCCTCGAACTCGTCAACGCCAGCGGTCCGCGCCGCGCGGTTGGCGCTGAGCTGCTGGCGCACTATGTCACCGGTTCTTTGCATGTGATCGGCAGCTCCACATACCTCGACGTGACGGAAGTCGCAGAGGCAGGCGGACGGCACAGGTCGGACCTGGTGCCACGCGTTGCAGCGGAGCTCGCCGCGATTCTCGAAGACGAAGAACGTGGCAGAGTCGGAATCGAAGTTTCCTACACGGGTCGCCAGGTATTGCTCGACAACCCTTATCGCGACGAAGGCAAATCCTACGTCGAGATCAATGCGCTCGCGGAAATGAAGTTCGGCTCTATTGCCGTCTTCTTCAATGCATTGAACATTACCAATGTGCGCCAGACCCGATTCGATCCGCTGTTGCGCCCAACTCCTGCCGCGGACGGCCAAAGGATCGTGGATGTCTGGGCGCCGCTTTCGGGGCGCATGTTCAACCTCGGGATCCGCTGGGAACTTTGATTCGAGCCCGGCCGCGGGCCGTGCTCAGATTTCTTGAATCCCTCTCTCCCGCCAATTCTTTGGGCAGCGTTGACGACGTGCGCGTCGACTTCAAACTGAACTGTGGATTGCATGTCTGACCACGTCTGCGGCATGGTCACCAGCAATAGCCTGCCGTTGCTGCTCTCTGACTGCCAACAGATCGACAAATGCGCGGACCTTGGCCGAACGAAAGCGCGCCGACGGAAAAACTGCATGAATTCCCCCGGAACGCAGGCGCCACTTCGGCAGGACCTGGATCAGGCGCCCGGCAGCGAGATCGGCGGTGATCGCGAAGTCCGGGAGCACGGAGAGGCCGGCTCCCGCGCGCACGGCTTCGCGCACGGCGAGCGTGGCATCGAGAAGAATCGAAGCCTGCACATTCACGGATTCTTGTTTGGTCTCGTTCTGTGAGAACTGCCACCGCAGATTGTCACGCAGGGCGGTATTGGCGATGAAAGGCAGCCCGGCGATCTCCCGTGGCCTAGTTAGTCGCGCGACTTGCGGTGCAAGGCTCGCAGAAGCGACGAGCAATTGACGGAAGGTGCCGATTTTTCGCGCCTGCAGGCTGGTCTCGGTCAGCCATCCAACCCGGATTGCCAGTTCGATACCGCCGCTCACCATGTCGATCGTCTGGTCGCTCAGGATCGCATCGACCTTGCACGCGGGATGGCGCTGAGTGAAAGCGGCGATGGTTGGCACCACCACGTCGACTCCGTAGTCGAAGGGGGCGGTGAGCCGCAGCGTGCCGGTGGGTTCCGACGATACCGAGGCCAACTCGCCGAAGGCATCGTCGGCCTCGTGAAGGATCAAGGCGCAACGCTGGTAAAAGGCTTGGCCGGCTTCGGTGGCTTGCACCTTGCGCGTCGTGCGTACCAGGAGTGACGTGCGGAATTCCCGTTCGAGGCGCGCAACTTGTTGGCTGACTACCGCCTTCGTGATGCCCAATCGTTCCGCGGCGGCGGTGAAGGACCCGGTCTCAACCACGGCGGCGAAGTAGGCCAGACGTCTGAGATTGCCAAGGCTCTTGGGACTCCGAACGCTCTTCTCGTGTGTTATTGGCATACAGAGTGTATGTCTCGTATGTATTTAAGAGTCAATGCCCCGCACCTAGAATCGCGCGCACTACCGGGGGATTGCATGAGCAAGGTTCTTTACTGTCTGTATGACCCGTTGTGTGGCTGGTGCTACGGCGCAACCCCGGCCATTTCCGAGCTGGCTGGCATTTCGAATCTCACCATCAACCTGCTCCCCGCCGGCCTGTTTTCCGGCGATCGCGCGACCATAGTGGACGATGCGTTCGCGGCGACGATCTGGTCCATCGACCAGCGAATTGGACGCATGACGGGGCAACGATTCAGCGATGACTATCGCCTTCGGGTTCTCGGCGACCGGCAACAGCTTCTAGATAGCGGGCCTGCCACGCTGGCGCTCACCGCCGTGTCGTTGACCACGCCGGCCAGAGAGCTGGAAGCCCTGAAAGACATACAGCGCGCACGCTACGTGAATGGCAGCGACGTTACGTCGCTGGCAACGTTGGCTACTCTGCTGGCTGCGCTCCATCTCAACGAAGCCGCCGAGAGGATCGCGCAGCCCGACGAGGATTTGCTCGACGCAAACCTGGCCCGTATCGAACGCGCCCAGGATTTGATGCGGGAATTTAGCGCCCGCGGCGTGCCTACCTTAGTGGCCGAATCCGGCGCGAAGCGATGGATGCTGAATCATGCCGTTGGCTATTCCAACCCGCGTGCACTGATTGATCAGTTGGAAACCAGCCCATGACCACACGAAGAGCATTGATCAAATCTGTCGCCGGTGTCGCGACGGCCCTTTTAGGAGCAAAAAGCGCTATGGCTGCAAATTCCAAATTGACCTGGAAGCATTTCTCCGCCGGCGAGCACGGATTCTTCCGCACCCCGGTGCTGATTTCCGGTGTGCACGAGGCCATCCTGATCGATGGTGGGTTTACGCTTCCCGACGGCAAGGCGCTGGTCGAGGCCATCACGGCCGGCGGCAAGAAGCTGACGACTATCTACATCAGCCAGGGCGATCCTGACTACTACTTCAACCTTGCACCCATCAAGGCTGCGTTTCCAGACGCTCGAGTTATCGCAGCGTCGGCCACGATCGCTGCCATCAAGGGAAGCGTGGAAAAGAAGCTCGCGACCTGGGGCCCTCAGCTCAAGGAGAACGGTCCGCAGACCCTCGCGGACATCGTGATGCCCGAAGCCTTCGACGGCCAGACCCTCACTCTGGAAGGTCATACCATTGAAATCGTGAATGCGGAGGGTCTCGCCAATCGCCGCTACCTCTGGGTGCCGTCGCTCAATGCAATCTTCGGCGGGGTGCTGGTGTTCGCCGGCGTTCACGTGTGGACCGCTGACACTCCGGGTGCAGAAGCTCGCGCCGCATGGGTGAGGGCTCTGGACGTCATGGAAGGGCGAAAGCCCGCGGTGATAGTTCCTGGCCACATGGCGCCCGACGCTGCAGTCGACGCATCGGCGATCCGCTACACGCGCGATTATCTCGTGGCGTTCGAGGCGGAGCTTGCCAAGGCCGCTGACAGCGCGGCTCTGATCGCAGCGATGACCGGGCGATATCCGGATGCCGGGATGGGCGTAGCCCTGCAAATCGGTGCGAAGGTCGCCAAGGGCGAGATGAAGTGGGGTTGAGGCGTTGCGTAACGTTCCATATGAATCAGCCACGTACATCGCCGTGCTGGGTCGAGTTCTCAATGTACGGCTGCGAACTTTCCCGGCCCGCATTTTTTCCCTAAGGTTTCCTTCGAACGGGAATGCTGGGGGCGCCTGAGTGACTTCGATACTGCGAATTCAAAATGCGACGGCTAATAACTTCAGCCATCGGGATCTACGATTGATCGCCAGATTGATCATCGGTTCGTTGATCGCCTTGCTCACCGCTTGCGGCGGTGGCGGCAGCAGCGGCGGTTC
>JBDTSP010000002.1:0-366550 GCA_039931065.1 Pseudomonadota bacterium
CGCGCCGCACGCCGTCGCGCCCCACCCGTTCACCTAGCAAGATGGCGCGACCATCGCCGAGCTGTGGCGAAAAGCCGCCGAACTGATGGCCCGCGTAGGCCATGGCGATCGGGTCGGCGTCATCGGGCGGTTGATTACCTGAGAACCAGGTTGCGCCTTCGCGTTCGAGGACGGCTGGATCGAAGGCGAGCTCGGAAGCCAAGAGGGAGTTGAAAACGACTAGCCGGGGATCCTTTGCAGGCGCCGGCGCGACCCGCGCGTAGAACCGCGAAGGTAGTGTGGAGTAAGTGTTTTGGAGACCGAGCCGCATGACCGGCGGCAGTGTATCTCGCTCACCGCCAACTCTGCGTCGACCCTCCTTCCCCGTGCGTAGCTACCTACCGAACCAGAGCCACAACAATCCGATTTTCGCTTTCATGATGACTCCTGTGCTCAACGGCTAACGTAGCGACACCGGCGAGAAAGTCACGTTGCAGCTCTTGTCGCTGTTCATCGTGACCGACGCGCACTGGCCCGTGCCACTGCACGACCCGGTCCACGTGATGTCATAGGCTTGAGAAGGTTGCGGCGGCGCCGAGGTGCACAGCTGCACACTTGAATTCGCCGGAAAGCGGTTCGCCGAAACGTTGCGGCCGAGCGGATTGCTATTGGTGGCCGGTCCATAGTCGATGCCGGCCGGCGAGCTCGTGACGAAGCCGAAGAACGCACCCTGAGTCACACTCAGGTAGTGCGAGGTCGGCGGACTGGGGTTGGTGGGCGGAGGTCCACCGCCGCCGCTCATCACTTCGCCCGCCAATACGCAGCCCTGCGTGCAGTTCGACTGCCACACCGGGCTCGTACCGCTCGCGGCGAACGTGAAGGGAATGCCAAGACCAACGACCCCGGGCACCGACCCCGACGCGCCGCTAAGTACAGTACCGCTGGTCAACACGCCAGTCTGCGGATTCACTGCAACCGGAGTGAGCCCGCCGTTCGGGTCGACGACATACGCAAAGTCACCCTGCGGTTCAGTGATCATGGAAATCGGCCCGACGCAACCACCTAACTGACAGCCGGCGAGCACGCTGCCGGCGGTCGATAATGCACCGCTGGTGGCGTTCATCCGGAAACTCAGCGCATTCACCGTGTAGTACGGCTGCTGTTTGCCGGCGAAGAGGAAGCGGCCGAAGCTGTCCACCGCGAGCGATGCCGGCTTGTCCCGCACGGACAAACTACCCAGGTTGGTCAACACGCCGGTGGTCGAATTGATGCCGAACGTCACGATGTCATTGCTGAAGAGATTTCCGACGTACAGCGCATGACCGTTGGGGTCGATGGCAATCGCCCAGGAATGGTTGCCAGGCGCAGTCGCCGAGATGGTGCTCAACGGACCTGTTAGTGCGCCAGTCGCCAGATCCACGTTGTACAGCGCGACGTTCGAATCCAGCGGATTGCTCAGCGTCGCGCCGTTGAACAGCACGTAGGCGCGCGTCCCCAGCCGATTGAACGCAATCCCCATCGGCTGCGAACCGTTGCCGGTGATGGGATTGCCGCTGAGCGTCAGATCACCTGTGCTGCCGTCGATGTCGAACACGTCGATGTCGCCGCCGCCATTGTTCGAGACGTTGCCGAAGTTCATGACGTACAGGAACTTGCCCGACGGATGCACCACTGGCATCGTCGGCTTGTAGCCCGCCGGCGCACGCGTCGCGACTGAAGTAACGCCGGTAGCGCGCAGTTTTCCGTTGGCGGTGTTCAAGGCGTACTTGGTGACACTGTTAGGATCTATACCATTCAGCGTCGTGCTGCCGGCGTTGGTTACGTAGACAAACCGGCCCGAGGGATGCACGAGAACCGATGTCGGGTACTGCCCGGTGGTCGCCGTGCTCGTCGGAGCGCCGAGATCGCCGGTCGCGGGGTTGATCCGATACGAAACCAGATCGGGCGCGTTGCCCGAAATGCGCATGAGCGAATACACCATGCGCGGCTTCTTCGCCCGCGCCGTGGGCATCACCCAGGAGAAGTTAGTCACCGTGGATTCGAGGAAGTCGCCGTTCACGGTGGTGGACAGCGCTGCGAACGTGCCGGCCATCTCCGCCTTGTACAGCGTCGGGTCGGCGTCGTTGGACACCTGTTCCGGATCGAACGGAATACGCACCGTCACCGGTATCGTGAACGCCTGCCCGTGCGGCGTGAGTTCGTAAGTCGCGCCGACGGCATCGAAGTCCGGGACTGCAAACTCGGGCGAATTGCTGCCGTCGCGCGCGATGCCGATGGTGACTGGCGTGGCCAGCGCGCCCGGCGGCACGATGATCTGCGCGCCGTATACACCATTCACGGTGCCACCCGCCGGCCCGATGACTGCGCTGCCGATGGTGGTCGCATTGGTGACGCAGGTGATCGTGACATTGGTGACATTCGCCGCCACGTTGCCGGTGTTGTTAGTCGGCGTGCAAGTCTGCGCGGGAGTCGCCGGCTGTGTGAGCACGGTGACGTTGTACGCACCGCCGCTCGTCACTGGCGTCGCGAAGGTGAACGCGCCGTCGGCTGCGCGGGCCAAGTCGTCGGCGGCATTGTTCTGCAACACGAGGCCGGATCCGGCGAGGCCCGTGACCGTTCCGCCCACCGTGAAGGTGTGAGTCACACAGGTGACCGCGACGCTGGCGACGTTGCTGACAGCCAGAGTGCCTGTGCCACTCGTCACCGTGCAGGTTTGCGTAGCGGGTTGCGTTGTGACCGTCACGCTGTAGGCGGCGCCAGTTGCGAGGGCCGTGGCGAACGAAAATGCTCCGTTGGCGGTCAGTGTGCGCGCGTCGCCGCCGTTGTTAGCCAACGTAATCGAACCCGTGAGCCCCGAGAGCGTCCCGCCGACGGTGTAGGTAGCCGCAGGCGGCGGAGGTGGCGGAGGTGGCGCCGAATCGTCCTTCTTGCAGGCCGTCAACGCCGTGAAAGCCAGCACGGCCAGCAACTTGATCGAGGAACCGGTTCCGAAACGCATTGTAGCCACCCTGTTTTATTCGCCTACACACCCAACGCGCAGGAAGCGGCGAAACCGGCTCACAAGAATGGCTCGCGCCGACATTACTTAACCGGCAAATCCACGTATCTCATTGACGCCGCAGGGTTCATCGGCAGAATGGCGGCGTGAAAGAAACCGGAGAGGTCACCCGACTGCTGCAGCGCTGGGCCGATGGCGATGCCACGGCTTTCGAAGCGCTGTGGCCGCTGGTCTATAAAGATGTGCGTCAGCTCGCCCGCCGGCAGATGGCGGGAGAACGCGGCGATCACACGCTGCAGGGAACTGCGCTCGTGAACGAGGCGTTCATTCGCCTTGCGGGTCAACGCACCATCGAGTGGCAGAACCGCGAGCAGTTTCTGTCGCTGGCATCGAAGATCATGCGCCGCGTGCTGGTCGACTACGCACGGCAGCGCGGCGCGCGGCGGCGCGGCGATGGTGCGCAGCGCCTGAGCCTGCACGACACGCAAGCCGCCTTCGAAGTGGATGAAGCCCAGGCCGTGGCCAGCTTTAACGACGAGCGCGGCGACTTGCTGGCCATCGACAACGCGCTCACGCGCCTCGAAACGATCGACGCACCGCAGAGCCGCATCGTCGAACTGCGTTACTTCGGCGGGCTCACAATAGAAGAAACCGCCAGCGTCGTCGGCATCTCCCTCGCCACCGTGAAACGCGAATGGGCCATTGCGCGCGCCTGGTTGCGCCGCGAACTCGCCACGTCATGACGCCCGAGCGCTGGTCACGCATCAAGGCGCTGTTCGCGAGCGCGCTGGAACTGCCCCCCGAAGGCCGGGCCGATCATTTAGGTCGAGAATCACTCGACGATCCCGCTCTCGCCGCGGAAGTACAGTCGCTGTTGGCCGCGCATGAGGAGCCCGGCGCATTTCTCGAGGACGTGAGCACGGAGTTGCGTGCCGAGGCGTTCCGCTCCTCGAGTTCTGCGCGCAGCCGCATCGGCGAACGCATCGGCGCCTACCGCATCGTCGGGGTGTTGGGCAGCGGCGGCATGGGCGACGTTTTCGAGGCGGTGCGGGATGATGATCAGTACCACGCCCAAGTCGCCATCAAGTTCATGCGCACCGATGTCAGAGGCGGCCTGATCGAACAACGCTTCAAGACCGAACGGCAGATCCTTGCAGCGCTCGATCATCGCAATATCGCGCGGCTGCTCGATGGCGGCACTACCGTTGCCCATGTGCCGTACGTGGTGATGGAGCTTGTGAATGGCCAGCCCATCGACAGCTACTGCGAGACGAAACCGCTCTCGGCGCGCGAGCGCGTGCAGCTGTTCCTGCAGGTGTGCGCGGCGGTGAGCTTCGCGCACCAGCACCTTATCGTCCATCGCGATCTCAAGCCCAACAACATCTTCGTGACCGCCGACGGCTCCGTCAAACTGCTCGACTTCGGCATCGCCAAACTATTGGAGACCGACCCCGCTGCTGGCGTCACCGGCGATGAGACCGTGACCCAGATGCGCGCGATGACGCTGGAGTACGCGAGCCCCGAGCAAGTGAGCGGCGGCACCGTGACCACCGTGAGCGATGTGTACTCGCTCGGGGTTGTGCTCTATCGCCTGCTGACCGGCAAGAGCCCCTACGCCCCGCGGACCAGCGACGCGCAACGAATCGCCGAGATCCTGAGCGACACCACGCCCACGCGCCCGAGCTTGGTGCGCCCGCTCGACGCCGACCTCGACAACATCCTCTTGATGGCGCTGCGCAAAGAGCCGCAGCGCCGTTACGGCAGCGTCGAGCAATTCGCGAACGATTTGCGCAACTATCTTTCTGGCATGCCGGTGCACGCGCGCGGCAATGCGTTCAGCTATCGGTTTGGCAAATTCGTACGGCGCCGCAAGATCGAGATTGCCGCGGCCGCGCTCGTGCTCGTCTCGCTGGTCGTGGGCCTTGGTTTGGCCATTCACGAAGCTCGTGTCGCCGAGCAGCAGCGCGTCATCGCGCAGCGGCACTTCGACAGCGTGCGCAAGCTTTCCAACAAACTCTTTGTCTTCCATGACGAGATTGCCAAATTGCCGGGCTCCACCAAGGCACGCGAGATGCTGGTGAAAACCTCGCTGGAATACCTCGACGCGCTCCACAAAGAATCCGGCACAGACCTCGCGCTCCAGGAAGAGCTTGGCTTCGCGTACAAGAAGGTCGGCGAAATTCAAGGGATCGTCGACGCCGCGAACGTGGGAGATACCACCGGGGCCATGCGCAGCTACGCAAATGCGGTCGCGCTGCTCGAGCCTTTGTATCGACGCGACCGGAAGAACGGCCGCATCGGCACCGTGCTCGCCAAGACGTACTTTCAGCAGACTCGCCGGACTATCTACATGAACGGTCCCGCCGCCGCCCTGCCGATCGCACGCAAGGCCACCGCGCTGTCCGAGTCCATGAAGCCCGTGCTCACCGACGATTTCGAGCGAATGGGCCTGCTAGGCAACGCGTATTCGATTGAGGGCGAGGTGCTGGCCGCGCTCGGCCGAATGCCCGAGGCAAGAGCCTCGCTCGACAAGATGGCCGTCGCCGCCGAGGAGTACGCGCGCACGCATCCCAAAGACCCCCGCGGCTTCAGCTCGCTGAGTGCTGTCTATAACAACTCCGCGGTGCTCGGCAGCCGCGGACTCTCGCGGCACGATGCCTATGCCCGCTCCGCAATCTTGCTGCGAAAAGGCATAGCCGCCGATGAGGCGCTGCTTGCGCTCAAGCCTGACGACGCCAACTATCAATGGAGTCTGGCGGAAACGCGCATCAATCTCGCCGACCTGTATTACAGCAATGGCGAGTATGCGCGGGCCATCGATCTGAATCGAAAGGCGACCGCGGTCATGGCCAGCCGCGATCCGAATGACGCGAAGGCGCAGATTGTCAGCAGCACGAACGACATTGGACTCGCAAAGTCCCTGGCCAAGACGGGTGAGTTCGATCAAGCCGATATCTTGTTTGCCGGCGCTGCCAAGTCGCTGCACGACATCAGCGCACGCGGCGAGGACCTGCAGGCAGATTACTTGCTCGCCGACCTCAACATTCGCCGGGGCGAGATGTACCTCGCGCGTGGGCGCCGTGCCGAAGCGCGCGTCATGCTCGAACGCGGCATCACCAGCGGAAAGAAAGTCCAGCAGGCCATGCCCGATGAAATCAGTCTCCAGATGATACTTGCCGACGGCGCCGCGGCGCTCGCGAGATAGGAACAGCTCGAGTAGTGAGGCGTCATCGGGCGGCTCGTCGACACACCGCGCGAGGGCGCGCGCTGGCGAGGATGCCGGAGATCGAGCTGATGTTCGTGATGCGGCCTTTGGATTGGGTCAGCAGCGGGCGCATTTCCCGAAATCGATGCGGTAGCGCGAGTTGTGGTGCTCGCCCTGCCAAGCGGCGCCGGCTATCTCTTTCATGCAGCGGATCTCGTTGACGGGGATCTGCCCGTCGCTGTCGCGCCTTCCGTGACAACGCACATAGGCCAGCAGAGATTGGTCCTTGGGCACGCGGTAGGTAACCACGAGTTCGCGGCGTTCGGTGGACCACTCGAAGCACGCGGTCATTTCAAGGTGGACGCGCTCTGAGCTGGCAAGGTGGACTTCGTCCTCAAGCCGGCGACGGGACCATCGAACACAGTGGCCTCGGCCACGCTGGGAACGCATGCGAGACTGCTAAGCAATGCGAGGAGACTGTGACGAGACCTTATCCGGGCCGCTCAAACACCTCTTCCAGAAAGTAGTGAGTCTTGGCCGGTATCTGATTGCGTGGGTAGTAGCGCTCGACAATTTCCAGCACCTCATCGACGCGCTGCAGGCCCATGTGGCGAATCAGCGTACGCAAATCCTGCGCGTCATGGCTGTCGAACCGCGCGGCGATGGCTTTCATCGCCAGTAGATACTGAGGCGGTGGCGTCCACACGGCGAGGTGTGGCAAATCCAGAAGAATCGAACGTGGCTGGGTGTCCGCCGGCATGTACCCCTTGGCGGCATCGTTGAGCCAATCGGCCGGCAACCGCTGCGCTTCAGCCACGCGCGCGGCCGCGGCGCGCACCGTGCTTGCGGGATCGAATATCGCATCCACATCGCGTGTGGATTCACGGGCTTTGAACGCCAATACCATTGCGGCGCCGCCCACGATTCCTACTTCTCCCCTGATCCCTTCACGAGCCAGCTCATCGTTGAGTGCCTGGAACGCGCGAAGAATTTCCTGCTGGGTCATGTGGCATCACACTCGCGACAAAAAATTGCCGAGCACGAAAACATTGTTGCGGCGAAATGAGGTGGGGCTTTCCACCAGCGCGGAAGCCTTCAAATTCTCGACGCCCGAGACAAACCACGGCTCGGAAAGGAACAGTGGCCGCGTGGCCCACCAGGGCGGCGACTCACCCAACTCCGCGGCGAGGGCGCAGGCAGTTGAGTTGATCAATGCGCGCTCGCGAGTACGACGCGATCGGGAATAGAGACGCTTGAGAGCCTCGAACCGCCGGCTGCGCCGTACTTCATCTACGGCGTCGAAGAACGGGACCCAGTCGGACACGCCTTGCGTTGGGGGCTTGCCTGGTCGTCGCATGGCAGGCATGGTAGCCCAAATTCGCGAAATCAGTTAATTAAGTGGAACTTATTGTATTTAAACGATTATAGATCGGCAGGCCTTCGACCTACCGACATTCGAAATCATCAGCGCCGACCGGTTTGCAGAAATCCCCCCACTTGCCAGTCGCGCGCCAGTAGTCGACCAGCTTCAGCTCCGTCACCAGCGCCTTGAATTCCGGCAGGCGGCGCATGTCGCTGAGGAACGGAGCCCACAAGATTTGCGTGAATTTGGAATCCATGGCAACCCGGCGGAACAGTTCGAGCGTCAGCTGCGGATCACCTAGATAGGCCGCCCAGATTCCAGGGCCAATGCCCCAAGTGGAAACGCTCCCGGTCCTCTGGCCCATGATGTGGCGACGCAGATCAGCGAGCGCTTTTTTCGGGTGATCGAGTTGTGGGGAGAGTTTCTGGTAGAGCGGATGCCATGCCCACGCGGGAACGTCACTGGCGCGAATGAGGGCTGGGTCACGGCGCGAAAACGCCAGGTACATTCGCGCTAAACCCACCCATGGTTCGGCGCCAGCGCGGTGACGGGCCACCTCGAACTCCGCGTCCGCGAGGTCGAACTCGCCGCGGATCTGGTGGGCATATGAAATGGCCAGAGCATTGGCCGCAAACAGTGATTCCGCATCCTGCGCCTCCTGCAGGTACTTGAGCGCGTCATCCGTCCGGCCCACCGCCAGCGCGAAAACGCCGGCCAGTGGATTCTCGTAGGCAGTGGCGGCGGCACGGGCGCGGTCGAACTTTTCTTCGGCCGCCGCCCATTTGAATTCGCTCATCGACGCCAGTGCCGAGGCCACCAGCACCCACACCTCCTCCGGCGCCAGTTCGTAGGCGCGCGCCGCGGCGCGATTTGCCTTGGCAATCAGCTCGGGGTTGCCTCGTCCCGGCATGAATCCTCCGCGGTGGTAGGCGATCGTTTGCCACGCCCACGCGGCCGCGAAGTTGGGGTCGATACTGGTGGCGCGCTCGAGTTGGCTCATGCCGAAAGCAAGCCTTTCGGCTGACGCCAGGGAGGGATCGGTGAGCGCCGCGCGCGCCGCTAGATAGGCGTCGTATGCCTCCACGTTGCGGGTTCCGCCGCGCGCGGCCGGCGCGCCGGTTGCACTGACCGCTACGCTCAATGTGGCCGCGATCGCGCCCGACACTTCCTGCTGGATCGCGAGTATGTCTTCCGGCGAGCGGTCGAAAGTCTGCGACCATATCTGCTTGCCATTTGCGTTGACCAGCTGAGCGCTGATACGCATTTGATTTTCTTCGCGCCGCACGCTTCCCACCAGCAGGTTCTGCGCACCGAGCGTCTTCGCCACCATGCGGAGATCTCGATGCTTTGCCTTGTAGTCAAATGTCGAAGTGCGCGTCACGACGCGCAAACCCGGGATGCGGCTCAGCTGATCGGTCATCTCCTCATTAAGCCCGTCGGCGAAATACTCCTGGTCACTTCCGGGACTCATGTCCAGGAATGGCAATACGGCAAGGGTGGGGACCGGGCTGGCCGCCACCGGCGCATTCCTTTGTGGGGTGCTGTACAACGCGAGGGCAGCTGCCAGCAACGCGGCCACTCCTGCCACGGAAAGTACCGCCACCCATCTGCGCTGCGGCGCTCGAACCGGTTGCGGGATTTCTTCTGGAGCACGAGCGGCACCTGGTGTGGGCACCCCGTTCGACGCGGTAGCAACCTCCACTACCTCGGCGACGAATTGGTAGCCCGTGCGGCTCACGGTGCGGATGGGGTTCGCGCCATCGTCCCCTATGGCTGCGCGCACACTCTTGATGCGGCTGTACAAAGCCGCTTCTGCGACGACACGTCCATTCCAGATCGTCTCGTAGAGCTCGTTGCGCGTAACCACCCGGTGGCGATTCTCGATGAGATGAGCCAGCAGGCGAAAAACTTGCGGCTCGAGCGATTGCGCAATGCCATTGCGCCGGAATTCGAGGCGCTCGATGTCCAATTCGCAGTCACGGAACTGAAAGATCACGCATCACCCAGCAGTTAGGGTTCCAACTGGCACAACTGGCTGAAATCTACAGGAATCTCCACAGAAGCTTCAGAGCTTCTCCAAGCAATTTCGCATACACGGCGTGATCCTCGGGTTGGAAAACACCACTCATACAAGGATCACTGCCATGCAATCCGTTCGCAGAAAGGGGATTCACTTTGTTCTGGCTCTGGCGGTCGCCGCGGCCGGTTGGACTTCCGCGGAGGCCGGTGGTCCGCAGCACGCCTACGCAGACTTCGGCCCTGCACAGAAACTGTCATCGGACATCAACACCGAGGCGCCGGAAGGGTGCCCGATCGAAACCGCTGATGGGTTGTCGCTGATGTTCGCCTCGACCAGGCCGCTCAGCACCGGCGGCCTCGGCGGGAACGACATCTATGTTTCGGATCGGGACACACTGAATTCCCCTTGGAGCAAGCCGGTGCTACTGCCCGCGCCCATCAACTCGACGGCAGCGGACTTTTGTCCGACACCCGTGTACGGGCGCTCCCTCTTCTTTGTCACCGATCGCCCCACGAACGCCGGACCGACTCCGCCCTGCGGTGGCGGCGACATGTACCTGTCGCGGCAGAGCCCGAGCGGAAGTTGGAGCGAACCGGCGATGCTCGAGTGTTATCCGGACGGACCTAACTTCCCCGGTGCTGAGCGCAGCCCGTCTTTGGTGCAAACCTGGTTCGGCACCTTCCTTTTCTATTCGAGCACCGGACTCGGCACCAATCACGACATTTACATGAGCCGGCTCGGTGGCAACGGGAAGTTCGGTCCGGGTGCATTGGTCAAGGATCTGAGCACGACGCAATACAACGAGCTCATGCCGAACGTGCGCGCGCGGCCGGATGGCAACTTCGAGATCGTGTTCAGCTCGGATCGGCCGACCTGGGGCAAGGGCGTGCTCGCGCAGGGCAACCAGGATGTCTATTACGCGCGCTCGTGGTGGCTGACAGGACTGTGGAGCGAGCCGCGCAATCTTGGGGACAAGATCAATACGCCATTTGCCGATCAGCGCGCCACGCTCTCGCAGGACGGCAAGCGCATGTACCTGGGCAGCAACAACGATCTTTATGTCGTCGAGCGTCACTAGTTAGTGGTGACAAAGGGAGGTTCACGATGGACAGGCGCCAATTCTGCCGAGCCACGCTCGCGGCCAACGCCGCGCTTTCTTATCCCCTTCTCCAGGCCTGCGAGCGTGCGGGACCAGGCATCCCGGCCTTGACGCTCGATGGCAAGGAGATCGAGCTCGAGCGTCGGGCGGTTGATGAGCTCGCAGGCCGGTTACCGGGTCGGCTGCTCCTCTCGGACCATGCCGACTACGACAAAGCGCGCGCAGGTTGGAACGGGATGCACGACAAGCGGCCCGCGCTGATCGCGCAATGCCGCTCGACCGAAGAAGTTCAGCATGCCGTCACCTTTGCGCGTGAGCGCGATCTGCTCGTTGCCGTCCGGGGTGGCGGACATAGTTGGCCGGGGAAATCCGTATGCGACCGCGGCCTCATGATCGACCTGTCGCCGATGAACGAAGTCCGCGTCGAGCCGGCCCAGCGCCGTGCCTTCGCGGGCGGCGGCGCACTCTTATATATGCTGGACACGCGCTCGCTCGAGCACGGCTTGATTACAACTGCGGGGGTGGTTTCGCACACCGGCGTGGGCGGACTGACCCTGGGCGGTGGATTCGGCCGCCTCAATCGCAAGTACGGCCTCACCATCGACAACCTGGTGTCCGCCGAAGTGTTTACGGCGGACGGGACAATCCGCACGGCGAGCGAACAACAGGAACCCGATCTGTTCTGGGGCCTGCGTGGCGGCGGTGGAAATTTCGGCGTCGCCACCCGCTTCGAGTACCAACTGCACCCGTTCGAGCGCAACGTGCTGTCCGGAACGATCGTGTGGCCAATCGAGCAAGCTCGCCAAGTGCTCGAATTTTACGGCGACTGGTACGAGGGTCTCTCCGACGAGTTGTATGTGGGTCCCGCCATGCTGACGTTGCCGGACAAGACGAGCTTGCTCGCGATGGAGGTCGTCTACAACGGCGACCCGGCGGCGGGCGAGAAGGAGTTGGCGCCGCTGCGGAAGATCGGCAAGCCGGCGGACGATGGCATCAAGGTTCAGGACTACATGGTCATGCAGACGCAGGAAGATGGCGGGTTGGCGCACGGCATCCGCTCTTACGTGAAAAACGGCATGGTCGGAAAGATCACGCCCGCGCTGATCGACGCGATGATTGAGTCCTTCCGTCCTGATCCGCGGATCGTGTTCTTCACGCACACGGCCGGCGGGGCGGTCAAGCGTGTTGATGAGCTGGCGACCGCGTTCCCACACCGAAAAGCGGAGACGATGATCGCCGTCGGCGGCTTCTGGGGCAACGCGGCTGAGGACGAGGCCGTCATCAAAGCAGCGCGCGACTGGTTCGCCGCGCTCGAGCCGCACACTGGCGGCTACTACAGCAACATCGATTACGAACGGCCGAATGCTGAGGCGGGCAGTTATGGTCCGGCGTATCCGCGGCTACAGAAGGTCAAGGCGAAATACGATCCGCGCAATCTGTTCCGGCTCAACAACAACGTGCAGCCCGCTGCCTGATCGCCGCAGCCGATCCGCGATGCCAGAGGTCGCAGTGGCTCCCGCACAAGCACCGGACAGCCCCAGGTCGCTGTTCGGTGTTGGTCGACCCATCACTGCAAGCGATGACTCGGTGGTGCCGAATTCTTTCACGCGAATGATACGAACGGCGTCGAAATCCCGCTTCTTACTAGGGTGAGACCTAACGTTAAGGACGAACCCATGAAGATTGCGGGAGCTTATGGCAAACGGCGCATCGGCCGGATCGGCGCGCTGGCCTGCATTGTGTTGGCACTCGCGGCCTGCGGCTCAGGCGAAAATGACGGCGACAATCTGCCACCGCCGCCGACAAACCATGCCCCGGCAGCGAACGCCGGCACGGATCTCACGGGCGCAACCGGCCAGGCGATCACGCTCGCCGGCAGCGGAACCGATGCCGACGGCGACGCGCTCACCTATGAATGGGTCATCTTTTCGGGACCGGCCAACGGCGGTGCGCTGACCGGCGCCACCAGCGCCAGCGCCTCGTTCACGGCAACGGCTGCCGGCGCCTACGTACTGCGGCTGACCGCGAAGGATTCGTCGAACGCGTCGGGCGCCGCGAGCATCACGGTGACGATCACCGCGCCCGCCGCCAACCGCGTGAGCGTCGACAAACCGTTCGTATTCCTGAGTGCGATCGGTCAATCGTCCACCCTCACCGCGTCACCCGTCGATGGCGCCGGCGCGCCGGTCGACACGCCCGTGACGTGGACTTCGTCTGCGCCTAACCAGGTGAACGTGGATTCGAGTGGCCATGTCATGGCGACCAGCATTGGCTCCGCGCAGATCGTTGCGCATGCCGGCGGCGCCGTGTCGGCGCCCGTGCTCGTGGTGGTTGCCGAAGCCAAGGCCGGCTCTGTGCTCGTCACCGATGCTCAGGTTCAATCCGTCGGTGCGCCCATTGGCGTTCCACCGGGAGAAGTGGCTGGAGTTGGAACGCGTTATGAAGTGACGCTGCGCGGAGTCCCCGCGCCCGCCGCCGGCACCGTGGTGCTGGCCGCCGAAACCTCGCCCGTCGCAGGCTTGGTGGTGTCCACGCGAGCAAGCGGCGGCGACCTCATCGCAACGCTCGAAATCGCGCCGCTGTACGACCTGCTGGCGCGCTATCACATCGACTGGAACATCGATCTCGCCGCCTTTCCGCTGGAAGATTCGCTCCCCGCGGACCAGACCATCATGAAAGTGCGCCGCAGCCACACCGCCAAAGCAGGCACCCAGGACTACGAGCCGAGCAAGCTGCAGAACTTCTGGTGCGAAGGCGATACCGCGGCGAATCTCGCCAGCATCGAGGTGGACGCTTCGGCCACTTCCGGCTTAAGGCTCGTGATGCAGGATTACCGTGACAACCCCGCTCTACCACCTAACTACAGCAAGCACGCGCTCGAAGGCAATATCGGCTTCACCGGCACGGCCTCCGTGGTATTCAAGCCGACCATCAGCGTGTCGGGCACCTGCCGCGCGGAGGCACACGTCAAACTTCCGGTGTTCGGCTGGGTTTCGCTGATCGTCATGCCACAGGTCAGCGTCGGCGTCGGCATCGAGCTTTCGGCCGCATTGGTGGTCGCCAGCGCCGAAATCGGCGGCACGCTCAATCTCGATCTGAAGCCCGTGATCGGCTGGGAGTGCGGCGGCGCGGAGCCTTCGTGCCGCGGCATCGACAACCTGACCCTCGATTCGAAATTCACGCCGAAGCAGGAGTTCCAGATCCTGAACGGCATGCACGCGGAAGTAGGCGGTCATCTTTTTGCGTACGCGCGCCTGGATGCGCTGCTGCTCGAGGGCCTGGCCGGTTACGTCGCGCTCATCGAAGGCCGCATGGGCCCGAAGCAGTCGCTCGATCTCGCATTCGAGCCGACGCAGGCAGAGAACACGTCCATGGCGTCCAACTACGATCTCAAGATCGACGGCGGAGTGAAGCCCGGCGACGGCTTGCAGGCGGCCATCAAGAAGATCATCAACGACGATGCGGTCAACGTGAGCTTCTCGCTGAAGCAGCCGATTCCTGTCTCGGAATCTCCCAAAGGGACTTTGCGTGTCAACAAGTCGCGCGTCGCGATCGGCGACAAAATGTCCTTCAACGTCGACATCGATCCGGCCACGAAGGACTACGTCGGACTCGGCGCCAATTTCGGCAAGGGCTACAACATCGACACCGTCGAGCTGTGGCGCAAAAAGCCGAACGACATCGAATTCAGTTTCTGGAAGACCATGGCGCCGATCGCATCGGGCGAAGCGACCGCGTTCCAGTACGACTGGACACCCGAAGGCACCGATGCCGGAATTTCGAAATTCGCCGCCTTCGTGAACACCCAGTTCCTGGTGCCCCGTGTCGAGGTCGATGCGAACTCCGTCAAAGAGGTGGAAATCGCGTGCTTCAGTGCCGGCGCACAGGCCGCGGGCCGCAGTGCCAAGGCAACGCTGGCCAACGCCGACAGCTGCGCGGATGAATGGAGCGGCACCGCCGAGCACACGGTCAACTTCGCCGAGACCTCCACCGCAAACATTACCTGGAAGCGCGACCCCACCTACGATAACGGCGGACGTTCAACCAACGTCGGTTACGTCGCCACGGGCACCTTCGAGTTCCACAATCTCATCTTCGAAAACGCCGGCTGCACGGTCTCGCCGACCACGTTCGCGATCCCGACGGTAACCGACACCACAGGCTCGAACCGCCTGGTCGTGGATTATCAAACCGTGCCCGCGATCTTCTCGGGTAGTGGAAGTATCGTTCGCGAGGTGACGGTGAGTTGCCCGGACGATCCGCCGTTTCAGTACACGACCCAGATGTATTGGTTCCTGACCGGGATTGGTGAAGTCAGTGATGGCGGATTGACAGTCGCCGGCAGCTTCGAAAACTCGATGTCGAGCGGGTCGTTCAGATTCGTGCGCCGGTGATCAGGCGCGGTGGACGACAACGTCAGTTCTGCCACGGATCGAAGAACGCCACGTTGGCCGACAACGCGCTGCCCGCACGGATCTGCGCCTCGAGCGTGTCGAGGTTCGTGATCGCTCCGTCAGGCAGCTTGTAATCAGGATTACTGACGTTGAGCGCCGCGCGAAGGCGCCGCGCCTCTGCAATGCGGACCACGGCGGATTCACGGTTGCCGACAGCCGCCTCACATCGGCCGAGCGCCACCAGCGCATTGGCGAGTGAAGTGCGCATTCGCGCGTTGTCCGGATCGCGCTCCACCAAGCCGCGCCAACCTTTTACCGCCAGCGCAGCGGCCTCTTGCGCCTCGGGCATGCGGCGCAGCGCGGCGAGAGATTGCGAGGTTTGCAGATAACTCTCGGATTCGTCGTCCTGCGCGCGAGCGTCGCCCGGGTCGGCAAGGGCTAAGCGTTTTCGGAGTTCGAGCGCGCGTTGATGCGCCGCGAGCGCTTCTCGATGCTGGCCTAACATGAACGCAACGGCGCCGACGCGCGAAAGATCGGTGCCGAGGTCGCGTTGCAGTTCGAGGCTGCCGGGCTCCCGCTCGAGCAGCGCATCGTCCGCCGCCAGCGAGGCGCCATGATGCAGACGCGCCTGCTGCCAATCGCCCCGAACCGCGGCCGCATCGCCGATGCGCTGCTCTACCACGCCAACCTGACGCATGAGCGACGTATCGCTCGCGAACTTCGCGCGACCTTCTGCGACGGTGAGCAAGGCGCGTTGATAGTCGGTTACGGAGCCCGGAACATCACCCAATTCCCACGTTGCATCACCGCCGGCCACCTGGATCCTGGCGAGCTGCAAAACCCAGGCGACGTCCCTTTTGTTCGAAGGGACGGTCATCAATGCCGCTTCGGCCTCGCGCTGCGCGTCACGCGCCTTCGAGGATTCGCCGCGTGCCGCGAGGATCGACCCCAGATTGCTGAGCACGCGCGCTTCGGCGAGCGCGGACTCGCCGGCAACTGCGTTCGCACGCCGGTGCAGATCCAGCGCACGCTCGAGGCTCGCGAGCGCATTGCCGCTGCGCCCATGACTCGGCCACGACGGCATGCCTTGAACTTCCGCGATACGTTCGTAAGCGGATGCAAGTTCCGTGAGCAGGTCGGGTTCGCGACCGGTCTCGCGCGCCAGATCATCCAGATAGCGCAGTGCGTTCTCGACCAGCAATTCCCGCAAGGCAAGCGTGCCCGAGATGTTCGCGAGCGAATCGTTGAGATCGAACAGCACTACATTGGCGATGCGGCGCACGTCATCGAAGCGACGCTCCGCGCGCTCGCGCTCCTGCCGGGCTATCGTTGCTTGTCGCGCGCTGAACGCCGTGGCGGCCATGAGTCCGAGCGCTGCGAGCGCGACCGCGGCGCTCGCGACGCGATTGCGCAGCACCAGTTTGCCGAAGCGGTACCCGAGCGAACGCGGGTGCGCCTCAACTGGGCGCCCGGCAAGCAGCCGCGCGACGTCCGCATCCAGCTCCGCCACCGTGGCGTAACGCTCGCGCACATCCGTAGCCAGCGCCTTCTGCGCAATGCGCTCGATGTCGCCGCGCAGTCGCTGCGCGATCACTCCCGGCGGCGGATTCGCGCCCGCGCTCACCCGCAGTGCGGCCGGCGGCGAAGCCTCGATGGCGGCCGCGAAAGCTGCGGGTGATTTGTTTTTGTAAACGTGGGGCCGATGCCCCGTCAGCAGCACATACAGCAGGACGCCGAGCGAATACACGTCCGAAGTCGTGGACAAAGCCTCGCCCCGCAGTTGCTCCGGGCTCGACCACTCCGGCGTGAGCGGCCGCGCGAAGCCGACGCGCGTGAGATCGTCCGCCGGGGTCTCCGGCACGAGTAGTTTGGCGATGCCGAAATCGAGCAGCTTGGGTGTGCCGTTCGCATCCACCAGCACGTTGGCGGTCTTGAGATCGCGATGCAGGATCAGCCGCTGGTGCGCGGCATGCACGGCGGCACACACCAGCCGGAACAGCGCGAGCCGCTGGCCGGCATCGAGCTTCTGCGCATCGCAGAATGTGTCGATCGGGTCGCCAGCGACGTACTCGAGGACTAGATAGGGCACGCCCTGCCCGGTCGTGCCGGCATCGAGCAGCCGCGCGACATTCGGGTGTTCGAGGGACGCCAGTATTCGCCGCTCGCTGTCGAACCTGCGCCGCAGTTCGCCGGACACGAGCTCCGCGCGAATCAGCTTCACGGCGACCGTCTGTGCAAACGAGCCGTCGTCACGCTCGGCGCGATATACCGTGCCCATGCCACCACGTCCGAGCTCGTCCTTGATGCGCCACGGTCCGATGCGCTCGGGAGGCGCTTCGACGGCCGGCGTTGGCGCTGCGACGCTCGTCCACGCCGGGCTTTCGAGGAATTCACTCTCGGCGTCGCGCAGCAGCTGCTCGAGCAAGATCGCGCGGCCTGGCGACTCCAGACGGACGCGCGCGAGCGCCGCGGCGCGCCCGGTCTCGGACTGCTCCAGCAGTTCCAGCAACTCGCGCTTGAGATCCAGCCAGTCGGCAGGCGGATTTACGATGGCGACAACTCCTGCTTGAGCCAGGCCTTGGCAGAGGCCCATTCGCGCTTGCAGGTGATCACCGAGATGCCGAGCACCTCCGCGGTCTCCTCATGCGACAGCCCGCCGAAGAAGCGCAGCAACACCACACGCGCGGCGCGCGGATCCACTTTCTCGAGCACGTCGAGCGCGGCATCGACGGCGGTGATCTCCGCGAGACCCGCATCGCTCTCGAGTGAATCCGGATCCTGCAGCGTGAGCAACGCGCTGCCACCGCCGCGCTTCGCGGCCGAACGGCTGCGGGCATGCTCGGTGAGGATGCGCCGCATGACGAATGCGGCGACTGCGAGAAAATGCCCGCGCGTCTCGAATTGCACGCGCCACTGACCCGCAAGCTCGATGAAGGCTTCATTCACCAGCGCAGTAGTTTGAAGAGTGTGGCCGGGGCGCTCTTTGCGGAGCTCGCGATTCGCGAGCCGGCTCAAGGTGGGATAGAGCAGCGGAAACAGACTCTCGAATGCCGTTTTGTCGCCCGCGTTCCACTGCGCGAGCAACTGGGTGATTTCAGGTGGTGAAGGCGGCTTTGCGGACATATCGCCGGAAGACTATCACCTGCCTTCTTCATTCCAGAACGCGTGGTTCACGACGCATTGGCATCACTTTCGAACTCTCTCCTTTTCCCAGTGAATTCAACGTAGTCAGTGCGTTTTGCGCGGCGTATTTATTTCACGCACATCGACCGTCGAGCCAGGGAAAAAAGAACATGGAAGCGCGCTCGGCCGCCGAGCCCGGTTCGGCGGTGGTGGAGCCCGATCCATCCGCGATCATCGAGCAACTCGAACGCCCACAGCTCACTCGGCAATCTGACACCGAGTGAGTTCGCTAACAACAGTCAGAAGACCGGGACCTCGGCTACATAGCGTATCGATGAATATGCTTGCTACTTACAAACGAAGCGCACCGTGTAGTCATTACATTGACCAGATGGTTGAGAAGCATTGCGGCACGCCACACCATTCAGATCGAATTCTTGCAATCGATCGGGCGGACCAATGCCGTACTGCCAAGAGCCATCGACGACTGTCCTCGCTTGAATCTCGGTCGGTGCACTGCACAAGCTTGGAAAGTTATCGCGACTTTCTACTTCACCCGCACCATCAGGCGTGCCGGTGTTACGCCACTTGCTCCAGCCGCTTGAACAGTGATAACGCGTTTGATAATCACCACAGCTATGACCGTCAGGTTGATCGGCGTTGTTACACGCCAAGCCATCCAGCAGGTTGAACGTGCGTAACACATCGGGGAAATCGGCCGTTGACATGCGTCGAGCGCTATCAACCACATGTGCCTGAACTTCCGCCACACCCTTCTTACAAACAAACTGTGGCGCTTTTGCCTTCAGATCTTTTAGCCGCTCCCAGTCGCCACCGGCACCGCCTGGATTATCAAGATTCACCCAACGGTAATCGCTGTAAGGATCGTTAGGCGGCATGTGACCACCTTGAAGGACATCGTCGATGGCCCTGGTAATCGATGGAATGATGATGAAGCCCGTACTCGTCGTGCTACCGACGGTATTGATATCGTCGTCTCTCAGACCGGTACCGGCGATCACATGGCAACTGGAGGCACAGGCACCTCGCTGCCCTGCACCTACAGCCAATGTATCTTGCGCATCTTGGTTGAGCTTGGCGCCGTTGGATCCGACCGCGTTGTAACGCTGATTCAATGTGTCGTGTCCATCGTTGATCAGACCAAACTGCGCTAACGCGCCAACAATTTGCGGAGAAGCAATCCACGGCCCCGCAGCATGACATTGCGTACAAGCCGTTCCCATTACTTTGCCTGGCGTATCCCAGAATGAAAAACCCAATAGGCCAGTGGGTGAAGGCGGATTAGTGGTGGCAATCCGCTCATAGGTACTAGCAACGGCGCCCTCGATGGTTTTTGTCAGGTTTCCCGGTTTCATTTTGAAGAAACAGGTATTCCCAGAAACTTTGTTGTGAACAATCATTTCGCCGCTAGCACCAATGAGAGTGCCCGTTGGGACGGGTTCATTCACACCTTCGCTTGGATGAACCCAGCGACATGCGAAAACAGCATCGACGACACTGTTGATCTTGGCGTGCGTAACAAAGTCCGTACTATTGTCGAAATCAGGGTTGCCATCGGGATTGCGAAAGTTGAGGTCATTGCAATCCATTTGCGGAATGCTGTCGATTTCCAGATCAGACAGGCAAGCCGCGACGTAACTATCGTACGACTTTCTTTCCAATAAGAATTTGGTGAAGTCTGCAGGGGAAATGCCAAGGCCTGCCGCATTGGCAGACGTAGTCATTGCGTTCGGAACGATCGAGATGGCGGATAACGCTAACGTCAAACACGTTATCGATTTCAACAAGGCGCTCTTTCTAAAGAGCATTCTCTTTGTGTGTTCCACTATCTATCCCCTCTGTAGGTAGGGCCCATTTGAATTGTCGGCCACTACTTTTGATACTGTGGTTAACCAGTATTCGGTGAGCACCCTATCACCACTGAGGCGCCGCGGAGTTGTTGCCCACCCAGTGATTCAACATAAGCCGCATCGGCGCTGAGATCGACCCGCCGGAACTCCTGCTCCTGGCCCGAGGCATTCACGTGGAAGAAGCGCACGAAGCCAGGACGCCACTCGACCAGTACGGAAGTCACTGCCGCGCATTCCTCGGCCACAACGGGGTCGGACACCAGCTTGATCGTGAGCAGCGCGTCGGTGGCAGACGCGAGCTGCACCTCAGCTTGCGGAAGCTAGATGCATCGAACGTGGTGCGCGGTCCGCCAGGAATCTGGCGCCCGGGGCATAGTAGCGCACGGACATGTCGGCGGCCGCGCCGTCTTCGATCGTTGCAGAGTATTCGATTGCGTCCGCATCGTAGGTGATGCTGTCGGGCAGCGGCTCGGAGCTCATTGCGGCGAAGCTATCGGCAGAGAACGGTGTTCCGAAGATCAGTTGTGCGCAGGGCGGCACAAAGGCGAACCCGGAATCGAAGTTTCGATACTCCACGATCATTCGCCGCGTCGGCGGCGGCCTGGGCACGGGTTCCACGCCTGCGGTGTGCGATCAATTCGCAACATTGCTGGAGACAAGGGCCGAAGGCGATCTCGTCTATCAGTTCGGTCGTTTCAAAGTCGAGGTGCGCGAGCAGGCGGGGAACTTCACGACGAAGCTGATCGAAGGAATCGCGCCCGGAACCTTGCTAGGACATTTGCGAACCGGTCAGCCGTTGCTGGATGCGGCCGAGGCTCGCGCAAGAATGGCGGAAGCTGACATCAGTAAGCCCGGCTTGCATCTCGTATCGCCGCCGGTGGTCAGTCACACCGAAGTCAAAGCGGGCGGACAGTTCCTCTCAGCGGAGGTCGCCCACGGACTCACTGGAAGACTCGCGAACGAAGCAAAGACCGTCGGCTGATCGAAATCCATCACGCTGCCTGCCGGCACACCGCTTTTCGGCGTCGTCGTGACTGCGAGCGGCCGCCCGAGTTCGTATGACGCCGACATCATCTGGTGCACACCCGACCTAACTAAAAAGGAGAAGCCCGTGGCGCAATGCTTTGCGCGGGGGCAGGTCGGATATGAGCTGGTGGAAAGTCGTGGATTCCATACAGTGGAGTACTTGTCGGTCGGATCGATGCGCGGCGTATTCCCACCGGTGGTGGAACGAGGGGCAGCCGATTTCGGAGGACCCCTGCTTCTCTTGATTCGATATGCGGGCGCCAACAGCAAACACGTGAACTTGGACTGGAGCGTCGGGCCGGCAAACACGTTTGCGTGGCGAAGTCTTTCGTTGCGGCTCGATCAGCAACGCACCGGCCATCTGCTGTTGGGGAATACACTGATCAAAGTGAAACCCTCGAAAGACGGCAAGGACGCGACGTTAGAGACCACGGAGCTTGGAGCTTTCACGTCGGAACTGACTGCCGCGCCGGTCGATGCATTGGCGCTTTTCCAGAGATAGGAAGCAGGATCTTCCCGTTCCTCGATGGACCGAGGCGCGTGGACGCGCCCGCTCGCCGCACGGCTGGGCGAATCAAGGGCAGCTTGGCCGGCCGCCGCTCACGGAGTGGAGCGCAAGTTCGAAAGAAGATGATGGATGGTTTGGATCAGCCCTTGACCAACCTTCGCTTCGGGCTTATAACGGCTCACAAATGAGCTTTTAACACGATAATGGCTCATTTGTGAGCTATGAAGCGTAACGAAACACACTTTCTCAGCACCTCCTCCCAAGAGGTCACCCGACATCTGGGTGCATTGGTACGGCAGGCACGCCTGGCCCGCGGCTGGACACTGGCGGAGCTGGCGGAGCGCTCGCGCGTGAGCTTGGCGACCACCAAGCGCATCGAAAACGGCTCGAGTTCCGCATCGCTGGCGAGCTGGCTGGCGCTGTTCGAAAGGCTTGGATTGCTGCCCAAGCTCCGTGAACTCGAGGACCCTGCTTCAGAGGCGCTGCTGAATCAAACGCGCGCGCAGCGCGCGCGCCGCAAGCTCCCAAAACAAGACTTGGACTTCTGACATGTCTGATCGGATCGTGTTCATACATCTGCCGGGTGAAACGGACGCCGTGCCGGCGGGCCGGCTCACCATGATCGAACAGGGCACAGAACTGGTCGCTTCGCGGTTCAGCTATGGCCGCCGCTATCTGGAGCGCGCGAATGCGCTTCCGGTGGATCCGGTGTCGCTGCCGCTCGCGCAGGGTCGCATCGACGCCGAACTACTGCCAGCCGCCGGCCTCGCAATGTTCGGCGCCGTGCGCGACGCGGCTCCTGATGCCTGGGGCCGCCGGGTGATCGAAAACCGCCTGCGAGCGCCGCCGAACGGCTTGCCGGAATCGGTGTACCTCGATCATGCGGGGCCCCATCGTGCGGGTGCGCTGGATATACGCGTGGAGCCGACCAGCGCGCCCACTGGTGGTGCCCTGCCTACTTTGCTGCAGCTCGATCATCTGCTCGATGCGGCAGCGCGCATCGAAGCGGGTGAGCCGATGCCCGCGCATCTGGAAGTATTCTTCGCGGGCGGCCCGACTCTTGGCGGAGCACGCCCCAAGGCATCTCTAACTACAGATGGGTGTGAATGGATCGCGAAATTCCCGGCGCGCAACGATCCTTTCGACGTTCCGCTGGCCGAGTGGGCCACTCTTGCGTTGGCGCGCGAGGCTGGCCTGACCGCGCCCCCCACTCGGCTGGAGACGCTGGCCGATGGCCGCCACGTCCTCCTCATCCAGCGCTTCGATCGCACGCCTTCGGATCGGGGCATGGCCCGCAGGCACATGGTGAGCGCTTTGACTCTACTCGCACTGCACGAGCAGGACTCGCCCGATTCGAGCTACGCGGCCATCGCCGACGCACTGAGCGAGCACGGCGCACGTGGTTTCATCGCGAGCGATCGCGCCGAACTATTCGCGCGCATGGTGTTCAATATCCTGGTGTCCAACGACGACGATCACCTGCGCAACCATGCCTTTTTGCTCGAGCCACTCGCGGGATGGCGTTTGAGCCCGCTCTACGATGTGGTGCCTCGGCCGCAGGTCGCGCAGGAGCGGATGCTGCATCTGGCAGTCGGACCGCGCGGCCGACTGGCGACGCTGGACAATGCATTCGAGGGAGCGGGCCGCTTCGGGCTTTCGTCCCCTGATGCAGCGCGGATCATCGATCGCATCGCACGCGTGTTACGCGCCTGGCGCACGAGCTTCGAGCGCCTGCGTGTTCCAGGGGGTCTGTGCGACCAGGTCACCACGGCCTTCCGGCGACCTGAAGATGTGGGATTGGACGTAGTGGAACGACACTTGAATTGATGCTCCACGTTCCGAAATTCAGCCCCTTCGCGATCACCGCGCGCCCCTCAAGTGCCGCAGAACGTCCGAAGCACGCGTTCGCCCGGCGCCGGCGGCTGCTCGAACTTAACCAAGCCAGGCTGATCGTCGTAAGGATGCTCGAGGATGTTCAGGAGCTTGAGAAACGGCTCGAAGTCCCCGTGAGTCGAGGCTGCTTCGCAGCAGGCTAACTGCTTCGCGATCGTTGCGAGCCGCGAAGTACTCGAAGGTGCCGACACGAATGTGACTGGCCGCCACGCGCGTCAGCACGGCCCCTGGCAGAAGATCCTCGCGCACAACCTGCTCGCCGGTCGTGACCACCGCGAGGGGAGCGCGTGGTCGGAACGCCGAGCGCATGCATCGCTTCGCTGATCAAACGCTGAATCATGAATCGCGACGCGGTCGATTTGGAGCGATTCAATCTCGCAGCCTTCATGGACACTTACCCAACCTGATACACCTTTGGCTCTTCGGCCGCGCACTTGCAGCCGCGCCGCGATGTTCGCATGCTCCAGTCCATGAAATTCCTGATGTTTCTCGCCATTGGCGTGATGCTGGGCTTCGCGCTGAGGATGTTCTGGCGCGCACTACGCAAGACTTCAGCTTTCACCGATCACGTCGCGTCGATTCGCGATCGCGTGCGCCAGGAAAAAGCCAACGCGCCGGTATTTCGGGATTTCCTGCCGCAGCCCGATGGTCGCAGTTATCTGGGCATGATCTCGTGGCTCGGGAAAAGCGTGCCCATCGAGGTGATGACATATGAGCGGGATAGCCTCAAGACTCTCAACGCCGCCTATGACGAGTTCCTCGCGCAGAGTGTGGCGCTGGACGCCGAGGCGCGCGAAACCATCGCCAGCGAAGTCCGCAATGGGGAAAGTTGGCTGGCGAAACATCTCGATCGTCCGGTGGAGGGCTTTCTCGCGGGCCTCGCACTGGAGCGCGTGATGTTCAACGACTATCAGATCTTCGACCTCGCCTTCCGGGGCGAAATGCTCGGCGGCATCCGCGTGACGGTCCACGGCGAGATGGGAGACCACGAGCGGACTGTGTCGGTGCGCGGGTTCGGTCTCAAGCCTGCTGTGATGCCGCTCGAGCTCGGTGGCGAATCATTTGCGATCGAGTCCGCGAAGTTCACCCTGAGCATCTCCACGGAGGAGTGGGATGAGGAAGAACAGCGTTGGCTCTATGGACCGGGGCACATTTCGGCAAACTACTCGCTCGAGATCATCGTCGACGAGCATTCTGGCGAGGACTCCGCGCCATCACCCATCGCTCAGTCCATTCCCGTTTCCCGCGCCAATGGCGGACGGGTGGTGGCGCCGACGGCGCTGGCCGGCATCGAAGTCGACGACGAAGACGACTGGGACGCATGGTATGGAAATGACGCTCCACGGCTCGAGGCGAACCGCATCAAGTTCGGCGCCGTGAGCGGCAATCGCGTTCAGCTCCGTTGGGAGGCGAAATACACCTGGGGGCGGGACGAGCAGCCGAAGAGTTTCATTTTCGACGGTGACGTCGAGTTGCAGGCGCTGCAGATATCGGTCAAGGAAGAACCCGATGCGGACAAGTTCGTGAAAGCCATGTTCGGCGAGGTCATTTTTCAGTCGTTGACGAAGGAGACCGGCGAGTGGTGGCAGATCGATGATTCCATGCCCGCGGATCGGCGCAGCTGGCTGCCCGTGAAGTACCGGCCGAAGGCGTAATGTGGCTATTTCCGGGGCATGGCCCGCAGGTCACGCAGGCGCAAGCCGCTACCACCTGCGCCAGCGAAGCCGACGTGCTCAATGTCGCCTTGTTCGGCCAGACCGCGAAACAATGGCGCGATACCAACCCAAAGCTCGACGGCAATATGCGCGACCACGCCACCCTCGAGCAACTGCTGGTGCTCGCGAACATTGAGGGCATGAACGCCGAGCTCATTCACATGAGCCTGCCGCAAGGTGATCGCCTCAAGCGGCTCAACGCAATTGCAATTCGGCAGATGCGGACACTTACGACTGGCCAAGCGCTTCGAACGTTGAAGCAGCCCCGCTAGAATCCATCCGGCCACTTTTTCCGCCTCGGAGGCCTGTCATGCGAAGGTGTCGGCAGAGATCGAGGTGAACGGGCATTCGTCTGACAGCCATTTTTTCTACCAGTGACGTAGGCTCTCGGACCTCTCGGTCCGCCACGCAGCTTGGGAGGTCTCATGCAAGGTCCCGGCGATTTCGAAGTATCCCGGCGCGACGTCTTGAAATTCGGTGCGGCCGCCACCGCCGTTCCGCTCGTGGCGAGAGGACAAAATTCGCCGGCGGACACTCCGGTCTCCTCGCAAGTCTCGCTGGACGTGAATGGCAAAGTTCACGCGCTCAAGCTGGACACCCGTACGTCGCTGCTCGACGCGCTGCGCGAGAACCTGCAACTCACCGGTACGAAGAAGGGGTGTGATCACGGCCAATGCGGCGCGTGCACCGTGCTCGTGAACGGCCGGCGCATCAATTCCTGTCTGTCGCTCGCTGTCATGCACGCGGGCGACAAGATCACGACGATCGAAGGACTCGGCACGCCAAACAAGATGCACGCGATGCAGGCGGCGTTCGTGAAGCACGATGGGTTTCAGTGCGGCTATTGCACGCCTGGGCAGATCTGCTCGGCGGTGGGCATGCTCGCCGAGGTCAAGGCGAATATTCCGAGCCACGTGAGCGCGGACCTGGCGGCTGCGGCGCAATTGACGAACGCGGAACTGCGCGAGCGCATGAGCGGCAACATCTGCCGCTGCGGCGCGTACTCCAACATCGCCGAGGCCATCGCCGAAGTCGCGGGCGTCCCCGCGGCCGGGAGGAACGCATGAGACCTTTCTCCTACGAAAAGGCGATGACGGCGTCTGCCGCAGCCGCCGCCGCGGTGAAAATTCCCGGCGCGAAGTTCATCGCGGGCGGCACGAACCTGCTCGATCTCATGAAGCTCGAGATCGAGAAGCCCGCGCACCTCATCGACGTAAACGGCTTGAAGCTCGACAAGGTCGAGGCGACGCCCGACGGCGGCCTGCGCATTGGCGCCCTCGTGCGCAACACCGACCTGGCGGCGAACGAGAAGGTGCGTCGCGAGTATCCCCTGCTTTCGCGAGCGCTGCTCGCGGGCGCGTCCGGGCAGCTGCGTAATAAGGCGACGACGGCGGGCAACCTGCTCCAGCGCACACGCTGCGCATACTTCTACGACACCGCGCAAGCTTGCAACAAACGCACGCCGGGCAGCGGTTGCGCGGCCATCGCCGGCTTCTCGCGTCAACTTGCGGTCATTGGCGGAAGCAATGCCTGTATCGCGACGAATCCGTCGGATATGGCGGTTGCCATGCGTGCGCTCGACGCCACGGTACACACCGTTCAGGCGGACGGGACCGAACGGGCGATCCCCATTGCGGATTTCCACAAGTTGCCAGGCGAAACGCCGCACGTGGAGAACGCACTGCAGCCAGGCGAACTCATCACGGCTGTGTCGCTGCCGAAGCCGCTCGGCGGCAAGCATGTCTACCTCAAGGTGCGCGACCGCGCGTCGTACGCCTTCGCGCTTGTATCGGTGGGGCTCGTGGTTCAACCCGACGGCAGCGGCCGCGTCGCGGTCGGCGGTGTAGCGCCGAAACCGTGGCGCATCGAGGCGGCGGAGGCTGAACTCCCGCGCGGCGAGAAGGCCGTAGCGGCCAGATTGCTTGCCGGCGCCAAGCCGACGCATGAAAACGAATTCAAGGTGACTCTCGTGGAACGCGCGCTCGCCGCGGCGTTGGCCGAGTCGAGGAGCGCGTAAATGAAGCACGAAGCGCCGGCCACGAAGAACCCGACCGACCGCAAGAAGGTCATCGGCAAACCCACCGACCGCATTGAGGGCAAGCTCAAAACGACGGGCACCGCGAAGTACGCCTATGAATGGCACGACATCGCGCCGAAGCCCGCGTATGGCTACATCCTGGGCGCCACGATCGCCAAGGGTCGCATCGCCGCCATGGACATCAGCGCCGCGGAGTCGGCGCCGGGCGTGTACGGCGTCGTGACCGCCCAGAACGCGGGCCCGCTCGGCAAAGGCAACTTCAACAAGGTCAAACTACTCGCCGGCCCGGACGTGCAGCACTACCACCAGGCGGTGGCACTCGTAGTCGCGAAGACCTTCGAGGAAGCGCGCGCGGCGGCCGGCAAAATCAAGGTGCGCTACACCGCGGAACCGGGCGGGGCATACGAGCTCGCTAAGCTCAAGGACTCGTCGACCATGCCGCCGCCGGGCTGGGGCGGTCCTTCGGACACGGCCGTCGGCGACTTTCCTGGCGCGTTCGCGGCGGCGCCGATCAAGGTTGACGCGACTTACACGACGCCGGGCCACTCGCACGCGATGATGGAACCCTACGCGTCGATCGCCGCCTGGAAGGGTGACGAGCTCACGTTGTGGACGGCGAACCAGATGATCGCCTGGTCGGTTGGCGACGTCGCCAAGACGCTCAACATGCCGCCGGAAAAGATCCGGCTGCTGTCGCCGTACATCGGCGGCGGGTTCGGCGGAAAGTTATGGATCCGCGCGGACGCGCTCCTCGCGGCGCTCGGCGCGCGCGCGGTGAAGCGTCCGGTGAAGGTGGCGATCCAGCGGCCTCTCATGGCCAACAACTCTGTGCATCGGCCGGCCACGATCCAACGCGTGCGGTTTGGCGCAACGCCGGACGGCAAGATCACGGCGTTCGCGCACGAGACCTGGTCGGGCGACGTCGAGGGCGGTACGCCCGAGATGGGCGTGCTCGCGTCGCGCTACCTCTACGCGGGCGCGAACCGCATGACCGCGACACGCCTTGCGAAGCACGACTTGCCGGAAGGCAATGCGATGCGCGCGCCCGGCGACGCGCCGGGATCGATGGCGTTCGAATGCGCCGTCGACGAACTCGCGGAAGCGCTCAAGATGGACCCGGTGCAGCTGCGCATCCTCAACGACACGCAGGTGGATCCGGAGAAGCCGGCGCGCACGTACTCCGTGCGCAAGCTCAACGAGTGCCTGAACCTCGGTGCCGAGAAGTTCGGCTGGGCGAAGCGGAACATGACGCCGGGCAAGATGCGGGAAGGTCGGTGGCTCATCGGCCACGGCGTCGCCACCGCGTATCGCGGCGCGCCCACGCTGAACTCTGCGGCGCGCGTGCGTGTGGCGTCGACGGGCGCGGTCACGGTCGAAACCGACATGACGGACATTGGAACGGGTAGTTATACGATTCTCGCGCAGACCGCGGCGGAAATGCTCGGCGTGCCGATCGAGCAGGTGGACGTCAGGCTCGGCGACTCGAAGTTTCCGGTGTCGTGCGGATCGGGCGGGCAGTTCGGCGCCGTGAGCGCGACGTCGGGCGTTTATGCGGCGTGCGTCAAACTGCGCGAGGACATCGCGAAGAAACTCGGCGTGGATGCGGCATCGGCGGACTTCACGGACGGCGTGGTCGTTGCCGGCGCGAAGCGTATACCTCTTGGCACGGCCGTCGGGCCGCAAGGCATGTCTGCCGAGGACAAGATCGAATTCGCGGATCAGAGCCAGAAGCACCTGCACTACACGTTCGGTGCGCACTTCGTCGAAGTCGCGGTGGACGCATACACCGCGGAGACGCGCGTGAGGCGCATGCTCGCCGTGTGTTCGGCGGGGCGCATCCTGAACCCGAAGGCGGCGCGCAGCCAGATCATCGGTGCGATGACGATGGGTGTCGGCGCGGCGCTCATGGAGCATCTCGTGGTGGACAAGAAGCTCGGCTTCTTCGTGAACCACGATCTTGCGAGCTATGAAGTGCCCGTGCATGCGGACATTCCACATCAGGAGTGCATCTTCCTCGACGACGAAGATCCAACGCTGTCGCCGATGAAGGCGATGGGAGTTGGCGAGCTCGGGATCTGCGGGGCATCCGCTGCCGTGGCCAACGCGGTGTACAACGCGACGGGAATCCGCGTGCGCGACTATCCGGTCACCCTCGACAAGCTGTTGCCCCTCATGCGCGCGTGATGGGCTCAGGCGTGTCACTGGAGCTGTTCAAGAAGGCGCTGGCGTAGCGGCCATATCTCCTCGAACTGCCCTTCCTTCAACACGCTCCGGGCGGCCGCCATCGTTGAGAGATGACGGCCACCCGACCAGGACCTGTCAGTTCTTGCCACTCCGCGTGCTCGTGAAGATGTCGCCATCGCGCCCGAAGTACAGGCGCTTGCCATCTTTCGACAACGTCGACCGTTGCTCGACACCCGCGGTGTTCACGGTCTCGCCAAGGTTTTTCGGCGCCGACCATCCCCCCGTGAGCCACCACGACCGCGAGATGTACACGTCCTGCCCACCAAATGCCGCTTGGCCACGCCCCCACGTCGGGCGGTTCGAGCTGAAGACGATCTCGAAGCTGCCATCCTCGCGCGCGCGCACGTTGGGCATGAGGTCTTCGAACTCGGTGCTCAACTCTTCGACAACCTTGCCGGGACCGAACTGTCCATCGCGGCCGAGACGGCTCATATAGATGTCCTGATCACCGCCACTGCCATTGCTCGAATAAAACAGGAACGTGCCGAACCAGGTCTCCACGAGCGAGGGACTGCGCTCGCCGCCTGCGTAGTTAGGGCCTTCCGGAGCGCACCTGAGCATCACCGGTTCGCTCCAGCCGCCGGCCGGGCTCTGCCGAGACAGGTAGATGTCACCTCCGCCGCAGGGGGTCGGCCCGGTGCCATCGCCGGGACGTTCGGACACGAACAACAGCGACCGGCCGAGCACGGGCGTGGGGCAAAAGTCGGCGGACGCGGTGTTGATGGGCGCGCCGAGATTGCGCGGCGTACCCCAGGGCGAACCGAGGCTGTCGCGATCGGCGGCCCAGATGTCATTGCCGCCGGCAGTGCCGGGACGGTTCGACGCGAGAAATAAGCTCAGGCCATCGGCGCTCTCGATGGGGCAGCCGTCGCCGAAACCGGGGACGCTGACTTCGCTGACCAGCGTGGCAGTGTTGAATTCCGGTTTTGCGGTGTGCGGTGGCCCGCCCGCGGTGGCCGAGGCGGTCAGGACGGCGAGCAGTGCACCGGCGAGCACAGTGCGGGCTTGGTGCGAAAGGTGTAAGGCAATATTCATATGGAATCCCCGAGTAGTTGATATTCAGCAAAGCGGTGGGAGCGAGAACCTCAGCGAGCCGCGATGCTCGCGGGCGCGATCATTGCCGGCTTGCCGCCGAGCCGTTCGGAGTAGCTCGAGAGCATGGGGCGATCGATGCGAGCGATGGCTGTCGATACGGCTCGCTTCATGCAACTGGCGTGGTCCTGTTCGTCCACCCGCTGGTCATTGGCCTGCTGGGTGCAGACCCGCCGGGCGGCGCCAGTGATGCGAAGGTAGAGTTCGGCGATTCCGGCTTGGCGATTGAGGTCGAGGTCGCCGAAGGGGACCGTGATCGAGTAGGCGTCGTCAGTCGGGCCGGTTGCCCGCGCGTCGAGCGTCGTGAGCGAGAGGACCGAGGCGACGAGGGCGGTGGCGAGTTTCATGTCTGTTTCCTTGAGCGTGTTTTGCGCGGTTACCGATCCCGCCAGTGGCGCGATCGGCGTGTCACGAAGGTTCCGTGCGGCGGGCTCGCTGAACCATGCTTCCGCGCTGTAGGTGCGCTAAATTGTTTCTGACCCCGATCTGTACCCGCCCAACTCACTGACGCAGATGGACAAATGGAAAGCGCCCCGAAGATGAAGACGTCCCGAGTGACCTCGTTCGATGGTTGGGAGCTCCGCGCGGACATCGGTGAGCTGGTCAAGGACGCCCGCAAGATCCGGCTTCAGCAGCTTCCGCTGCTGGTTCTCGAGGAGTTGCTCGCCCATCCGGGAGAACTCGTCACGCGCGAACAGCTGATCGCCCGGCTATGGCCGAAGGGCGTGGTCGATTTCGATACCGGGCTCAACACCGCCGTGCGCAAGCTGCGCGTTGCGCTGGAGGACGTCGGCGAGGTGCCGCGTTACATCGAAACCCTCCCGCGAAAGGGCTATCGATTCATCGGAGCGATCGATCCGCCGGCCGATGGTGTGACGCTGACCGCACCCGAAGTGCCTGACGCAGTGGCCACATCCGCTACGCGCGTTGGGGCTTTCTCTTCGCGGCGACGGATGGCGGTCGCAGCCGCCTGCCTGCTCTTGTTGGTTGCGGCGAGCGCGGCCTGGTGGGCACGCCGGCCAGATCAAACCGCAGGTCATGGCATGAACGTACGCCTGTCGGGCTTTCAGCTCCTGTCCTCGGACTTGCCTGCAACGCTGCGCGAAACGGTGGACGCGGAGATCATCGCGGCATTCAGCATCGACGGCGCCGTAGGTGTTTCGAGCGCATCTGCCCCCACGCCGGGCGCAGCGCCCGACTACACATTGGGCGGGACGATCCAGCGGGACGGACAGGCGATCCGTGTCATCACCCGCATGATCAACGAGCGCTCGGGCGCAACCTTGTGGTCCAAAACCTCCGAGTACGACGGCAACGAAGTCTCGAGGGTCCCACGCCACATCGCAGTCGACGCGGGCAACGTCGTCCGCTGCGGATTGTTTGGAGCGTCTACCTATCACGAGCCGCTGCCGGACGAAGTTCTCCGCGACTACATGCAATTTTGTGAGGCACATTGGGATCCCGATCTAAAGGAGGGACGCAAGGCCCTGGTCCCCGCGCAGCGAGTCGTCGCTGCCGTCCCGGACTTTTCCTGGGGCTGGGCGGCGGTCGCTGGTGCGTATTGGAAAGTGGCAGGGAGCGCAAACAGCACTCAGATGGTCGAAGAGGCTCGCGCGAGCGGCCGTGATGCGGCCGACCGGGCGATCGCCATCGACGGCAAGAACAGCGAAGCCCTGTATATCAAGTCCATGGTGCTCGATCGGCACGACTGGATCGGTCGGGAGGACTTGTTGAAACGCGCCGTCGCCGCCCATCGGCTGGACTGCGGATGCGAGTACCACCAGTACGGATGGATGCTGCTCAATGTTGGACGGACCGCCGAAGCGGTCGAAGATTTGCATCACGCCAACAACATGCTGGCTCTGTATGTCTATACGCCCTTGAGTCTGGCGCAAGCGCTCGTGATCGCGGGAAAGCCAGACGAGGCGAAACTCCATTTCGATGCGGCGATCGACCTCGCTCCGAATGCCGGATTTGCGCAACGGCTTGCGATCTACAAGGCAACCCAGATTGGCGACATCAATCTACTGCTCGACCCAACCTTGCCGATATCCGCGGAACTGCGCGCGGCCTTGCTGAAAGGGTATCGCGCAAGGGCGTCGCGTGATTCCGGAGCCATGGCGCAAGCAGTCGAGGCCCTCCTGGCGCTGACGGAAACTCAGCAGACAGAAGCTGTCGCGAGACTGCTCGCCGAGCTTGGGGCGAACCGCGAGGCTTTCCAGATCGCGGCCCGGATTGCGACGACAAAGGAAAATCCGGGGCCGTCGATCTTCTGGAATCAAAGCATGCGCGGGCTTCTGGCGGATCCGGGCTTCCCGGCGCTGGCCACGCAACTCGGCCTTTTGAAATACTGGACGACGACTCGTACCAAGCCCGACGTTTGTGGCGAAGAATCGCCGCCGCCGTTCTGCAAGATGATTTGACTAAGGTTCTCACGATGATCTTCCTGCAAGCTAACTGGATCTTCGCGTTCGTCTGCGCCTTTGTGCTGTATGGCGCGGGGAAAGCGGAAGCGCGCGAGGCAGGCCGAAACGCCGGCCTTCTCTGGGCCGGCCTGTCGATCGCGGTTTCTGCCGTGCTGATCCGGTTCCTCGATGCGGGATGGATTGTCGTGCTCGTTGGCCAGGTCGCGCTCTTCGTCGGCATTGGCATCTTCCGCGCCATGCGTGGCAAATGAGTTGTTAGCGCGGTCGCACGGTCGCGGAAACGGCGCAGTCCGTCGATGCCCGAGATAACCATGAACGAAGGCAAAGAGGTTCGTTACGACTGGCGTTCGTGATCACGCCCACGATCCCGGAGTGATCCGCGAATTCTGGGTTGGCAGCCTTGAGCGCCGCCGCAACGGCTCGGCGTAGACGACTGTCGCTTCGGCGCGAACTGAAATAATTTCCAGGCTCGCCGGGTCTGCTGCCGAAGTCATTGGGAGATCAGACCATGTCGAGTTCAGGCTCAAGTTTCCACTCAAGGCTGCTCAGTTTGGCGGTCGCGCTGCTCGCGCTCGCAACGGTCGTTGGAGTGCAGGCTGCTGATTTGCCAAGCGCACAAGTATTCAATTTCGCCGACGTCGAAGGCATTAGCGAACACGGCGTGACGGTTTCGACGGGCGAGTACCGTGGTCGCAAGGCCCTGCGGATGGTGCAGCCCGCGCGCGGCGATGGGTTTGCGCTGCTGCCCGGCGTGAATTTCCAGGACGGCATCGTCGAGGCGGACATGGCGATCGAGATCGTCACTCCGCTGTTTCCCGGTGCTCCGGGTTTCGGTGGCATTGCATTCCGCGCCCGTGACGATGTCAGTGGCTACGAGATGTTCTATCTGCGTCCCGGCAATGCCACGTCCCCGGATCAGGCCAAGCGCAATCATTCGATTCAATACGTGGCCGAGCCCGGCTTCAGCTGGCCGCTGCTGCGCCGCGCATGGCCGGCGGTGTACGAAGCGTACTCGCCGCTGGAGGTAGGAGCCTGGACGCATCTGAAGATCGAGGTCACGGGACGGGACGCGAAAATATTCATCAACGACGCGCCGCAACCTGGGTTGATCGTGCAGGGAATGAAGGGCGAAGACCTCACCGGTCACATCGCCTTGTGGGGCTTTCCGGGGCAAACCACCTGGTTTTCGAATCTGCGCATCACGCATGCGAAGCCTGCCGCTGTGCGCAATGGTGGCGAAGCGGCTGGCGAATGGCGCGCGAAGGCCGTCACCGATGCCGTCCCGATGGATGGCACGTTGAAACTGACCCGCGAGGGTGAAAACTTGCGAGGTCGCTGGTCCGGCACGTTTGGCAATGATCTATCCGTGAAGGGGCGGTGGCGGAACGGCTACGTCGAAATCGAGTTCGAGGGCATCTTCCCGGCGAATCCGGCAACGGGGCCCGCAGGGCCGGCGGCGGTGACACTCGCGGGGTGGATCGACGGCAACGCGTTGAACGGACGAGTCCGCGTGGCGAATCTAGCGGAGGGTACGATCGCACTCGTAAAGGCGCCTTGATGCAGGGAGCCTGAAGATCAGCTGCGCTCGTTTTGTATCGCCTTGGTCCAGATCGCGTCCAGCCACTCTTGAGTTTTTTCGCTCGCCGCCACGCTTGCTTCGAAACGATCGGAATTGCCGACCATCGCGGCAAAGTTTTCGAACATCAAGACTGCGGGTGGTTTCGCGGAGGGAACCGCAATGCGCTCTGAAGTTCCGCCGTTGCCCAATCCGCCCTTGCGATAGACGTACTCGGCGGGTCCATCGCCCGGACGGAACACGAAGTCATCAAGACTGAATTGACCGCGGGCACCAGACAGCCTCAGGTCCATGTTCAGAGCGCCTGATTCGAAGCCGCAATTCCAGGTGTTAGTCGATCCATCGCTGAAAGCGATGACTCCGCTGCCGGTAATCACGGCCTTGGTTTGCTTATCGCGGCGAACGTAAGCATCCAGGCCGATCACTTTGACGCCAGGCGCCGTGTACTCCACGGCAGCTCGCATGTTGTACCAACCGGCATCGCCAATCGCGCCATAAGGCTCGAGCTTGGGATCCAGACGAATGTTGTCCGTGTCCGTCAGACCGAATTGAAACGCCGAATCAATCGTCCATGGCGAGCCGATTTTCTCGCCCATGGTGGCCTT
This sequence comes from Pseudomonadota bacterium, assembly GCA_039931065.1. Taxonomy (GTDB): domain Bacteria; phylum Pseudomonadota; class Gammaproteobacteria; order Steroidobacterales; family Steroidobacteraceae; genus CADEED01. The sequence continues at coordinate 35,176 of JBDTSP010000002.1, forward strand.
GATTCTTGCCGTTCTAGGATGATGTACAAAATGTGTCCCATCCATGAAGCCGACACCATTTTTGCGACACGCTGCCGTGATCCGGCGCAACGAAGGCAGATTGGCAAAGGGCTTTTCGCCAAGAACATGCTTGCCGTTGGCCGCAGCCAACAGACAAACTTCTTCCCGGACGGAGGTAGGCGTCGCCACGTAGATTGCGTCGACGATGTTCGACGACAACATCTCCGTCCACGAACCGAACGCGTTGGGAATGCCGTGCTTGCTCGCGAACTGCTTTGCAGTGTCTAACTTCCGGCTGGCGACGGCTGCCAGTTCAGCGCGTGTGGCCAGCTTGATCATCGACGCCATGGAATTTGCGATCCCACCGGTGCCGACGATTCCCCAACGTAGTGGCCGACCGGTTTGTTTGTCCACGCCAGACGACTCTGCAGCGAGTACGGACGAGATCGCGGATGTAACTGCGCCGGCGCCGACCACCTGCAATAACTTGCGACGTCCAGCATCGAGTTGGCCACTCATACAACTCTCCCACTCAGGCGAATAGGCGCTTTATATACCAAGCGCGGTCCCGAGCGGGAGCGTCGAATGCGACTACCTAGACCGCCAGGACTGGAGTTCGCCGGCGCCCCGCCTTCACACCGAGATAACCGAGCGCGACCCGCGCGTAGAACCGCGAAGGTAGCGCGGAATAAGTGTGTTGGAGACCGAGCCGCATGACCGGCGGCAGTGTATGTCGCTCAGCGCCATCTCTGCGGCGGCACGCGCGCCCGCTGGAATCCACTCCGCCCGAATTGTCGCGAACCCGCACTGCGGTACCGCCAGTGGCAGCGCGGAAACGCATATCGCCGGCCGGGAAGCGCGTCGCATCACATTTCGCCCTGCGATCAGCGGGTACCGCTCAGGAAACATTTGAGCTGGCCGATACCGGCACGAGCAGCTGAATCCGCCGGCAGCAGGCGGGCCGCTCGCCATCGGACCAAGGAAAGTATGAAATCGCCGGCCGCACTCAATCTGAACATCCTGGAATCACCGACGGCACATGCCGGACTGTTGGAGGCCGCTCTGGACGCGTCCGCGCAGTTTGTCCTGGTGACGGATCGCAAGGGAAATATCGTATTCGCGAACCAAGCGCTGGCACTGCAGCACGGCCGCTCGCGCGAGGACTTGATTGGTGAGTCCGTCGAACTCGTGATGCCCTCAGACAAGAACCGCGAGCACATGGAATTGTTGCGCGATGCATTCCGCGCCAGCCGGGCAGTGCGCGTCGTCGTGCGGGGCCATCATCCGGGCGGTGCACCGATGTGGCTGAATCTCGCCATCTCACCTGTCTGTTCTTCCGGCGACAGGGCCAGCCATTTCATTGGCATCGCCACTGACATTACGGAAAGCATCGAAGACGCGCGGATCAAGGGCGAAATGCAGGCTCGCATCGATTCGCAGGCGCAGGAACAGGAGCGCCTCACGGTGGAATTGCGTCTCGCGCAGAAGCTAGAGGCACTGGGGCGACTCGCCGCGGGCGTGGCGCACGAGATCAACACTCCCATTCAATACATTTCCGATAACGTGACGTTCATGCGCGATTCGCTGGACGACTTTGTGAAGGTCATCAGCGCCTACGAGATGAGCGTCGACCAGGGAAACGAGATGGCGGAGCAAGTCGAGCTAAGCTACCTAATGAACGAACTGCCGAAGTCCATTGACCGTACGCAGGAGGGCGTGCGCCGTGTGGCGAACATCGTGCGGGCCATGAAGGAGTTTTCGCATCCCGGCTCCGACGCGCACAGCCTCGCGGACCTTAACCGTGCGCTGGAACGGACGCTCGAGATCGCGCGCAGCGAATACAAGCACGTGGCTACAGTCGAGATGTGCCTGGGATCGCTGCCCCATATCCCGTGCAACATCGGCGAGCTCAACCAGGTGTTCCTCAACATGCTGGTCAACGCTGCCCATGCCATCGAGAAGGCAGGCCGGGACTCATCGAGCGGGCGCATCAGCATTACTTCCGAACTCATAGGCGCCGAAGTGATTCTCACCTTCGAGGACAACGGCTGCGGCATACCCTCGGAGCATCTCGACAAGATTTTCGAACCCTTCTTCACCACGAAGGAAGTCGGCAAGGGAACCGGCCAGGGACTGGCGATTACGCGCTCGATAGTCGTCGACCGTCACCGCGGGTCCATAGATGTGGATAGTGTCGTCGGCACCGGCACGCGCATCACACTGCACCTGCCGGTGACGGCCCTCTGACGCCTCAATGTAAAGCTCAGGTGGTTCCCCGCCACCACCATCACCCTCCTTCCATGGCGGTGGACTGACCACTTGCGATCCGGATAGCCCGATGCCCGAGGTAGCCATGAACGAAGGCAACGAGGTTCGTTACGCCTGCTGCGATGTCTGGCGGTTTGAGGGAGAGAAGTTAGCCGAGCTCAGTGCGTTCGTGATCAGGCCCGCGATCCCGGAGTGATCAGCCAGTACCTGCGTTGGTGAGACTTCTTGGACCGCCAGGACCGGAGCCCGCCGGCGATGGCGATGAGGCTGATGATCGTATGGAGCTGCGTGTACGCCGCGGGTGAAAGTCCCAGGACCATGGCGCCATCCTCCCTTGTTGTTATTAGATACGCGGGACCGACTGTATCCGCAATCGACGGCGATTGTCCTCTGCGGGCGGATAATTCTCGGGCTTCGAATGCCGTAAAGGAGCGCCGCTGCAGCTATACAGCGGCGCTCAAAAATTTCCGTGCAGTTCCGACCATCGGCGCAAATGGCTATGCAAGAAGGATCTTGCGAGCCTCCCCATCCGGGTCATCCGCCATGCGGCACTCGTTGTCCCAGATCATCGTGCGATTGGTTTTCGGATCGCTGGGCTGCCAGGTGAGTTTGGGCAAACCTGGATTGCCTGTCGCCGCAAACGTGGCCCACGACGACGCCATCTTCTTCGCCAACGCCTGTGCTTCAGGCGTGTTGCCCGTGCCTTGCTCGCAGCGCTTCGTGTTGTCGAAGCAGAACTGAAGTTCGGCGGTGTGCCACGCACCCGGGACGCCATCCAGGATCGGTGTCTGCCAGGTGAAGTAGTACGTGTACGCAGGGGCTGCGTTGAGCGCGTGCTTGAACCCCGCCATCTTCACCACGTTGTTGCGAATGGACAGACCATTCAGCCCCGGGGCGCCGCTGCATATATAAGAGAGTGTTTGGGCCTTCTTCTGCGGATAGGCCTTCTTGAGTGCGCTGACAATGGCGCCCGCCTTCTCTTCTCCATAAGCCTTGGAGAGATTCGCACGCCACTCCTCTTCGGTCGGCCGTTGCGACATGCGATTGCCTTCTTCGCTCACCGAGCCGATCAGCATCGGCACATTCTTCGAGACCTCGGGCGCGGCATCGAAGAACGATCGCATGTTGATGACCTTTCCATCGACGCACGGGGACCAACCCACACGCGGCGTGCCCGGTGCGCCCGGCCCCATCGCGGGCGGCCCAGCGGGATTGATCTTGGCCGCCGCTGCGTTGCCCGCCGCCATGAGCTTGGTCCACTCCATCTTCTGCAACGACCCGATGTCATTCGGGGCAAGGCTCAAATCCTTCATCAGCTGACGTGCCAGCTCACGTTGCTGTTCTCTGCTCGGGATATTTCCGCCGCCGCCCGACTGCGCAGCCGCACGATGAAACAAACCGGCCGCGGACGTCATGCCCATCAGCGTCGTCACCTTCGAACCACCACCGGACTGGCCATAGATCATGACGCGATCGGGATCACCGCCGAAATTGGCGATGTTCTCGTGGACCCATTGCAATGCGGCGACGAGATCCGTCATCCCGACGTTGGCGGAATCTTCGTACGCCGACCCGCCGATCTCTGCGGCATCGAAGAACCCGAGAATGTTCAGACGATGATTGACGGAGACCTGCACCACATCGTGGTGTCGCGCCATCTGCGCACCTTCATGTGACGGCAATTCGTACGAGGAGCCGAAGCTGTATCCGCCACCATGGAAATAGACCATCACGGGGCGCTTGCCGCTCAAGGCAGACGTCCAGATGTTGAGCTTGAGCATGTCCTCGCTCTGCCAACCGTCGTCCCAGTCCTGGATGAAGGTTTGTTCGATGCTGGTCCAGGGATGCAAGGTCTGCGGGCAGTTCGCGCCGTAGATCAGCGCGGGATATTCATCCGTCCAGGGAGTCGGCGGTTTGGCAGGCAGCCATCGATTCTCGCCGGCTGCTGTCTGGCCGTACGGAACGCCTTTGAACGTGAAGACGCCGCCATCTAGATAGCCGCGCACTTTGCCGTACTGCGTCTTCGCGATTGCAGAACGTGGCGTGGTCAGATTGCCGGGGCCTTGGTGAGCGGCCGTCTTTACGCTGTCAGATGCCGCGGCGGAGTTTGACGCCGCGAGTCCGATGCCTGCAGTAGAGGAAAGAATCAGCGCTTCGCGCCGAGTCAGTCGTGCGCGCTTGGTCGAATCCATGAAGCCCCCTTCGTTGAATCGGTGCCGAATAATTGAATATGAAGCGCGGACATTCTAGAGGGCTGAATGCGACGAGTGATATACCGGATTCGCGCGTGAGTGAGCTCGCTTTCCGTATCACTGCAGGCAACGGCGATAACGGTCGTCCACTCGTCGTGCGAACCAGTCGGTGGTCAGCTTTCGAGTGATCTTCACGCTCTGCAGACGAATACTGGGCACCCGCGCACGCGGCGCGGGCCCGCGAGCGTCTGCCAGTTCGAAGACCTTGCGATAGGTTTCGGTCTCCTCGAACTCGTGCGCGGTTCCGCGCTCGAGATCGCGACGGATCTGTCGCTCGCCGAGCCCCACGCCCAATTTACGCACCGCGAGTTCCGTCTGACTCGGCTCGTCGTTGCCCTCGCGCAGAAGATCGCCGTCGATCGCCAGGCGCGTCCTGCCCAACGCACTGACCGCTTGCTGAAATGCCGCGTTGCGGCTTGCGTAGTGCCCCGCGTTGAAATCGGCGAAGCGATACAGCATGGAGTCGTAGCTGACGGGGTAGTCGAGTAGATGGGCGATGCCGAAGTAGAGTCCACCGCGACGGGTGAAGACTTCGCGCCGCACGCCATCGTTGAGCGGGAATGGATAACTCGTGGTTTTCACGTGCGACTCCGCGAACGCGATGCCCACCTGCATCGGCCCACCCGTCCGCACGGGATTCAGATCCGCGAAGAGCCGGCGGCCGAGCGGCACCGCGCCGATGAAGTCTTCGAACATCTCGCTCAGGGCTTGTTCGGTCCTGGCCTTGCGCAAGCGCTCGGCATAACTCTGTCCGTCGGGTGAACGCACCTGCAGTGCCAGGTCAACGACGGCGCGCGGAATGTGATATCGCGCGGCGCGCTCATCGATTTCGCGGCGCGCCATGGCTGGAAGTCCGGGGACGACCGGATCGACCTGGAATCCCGATTCCTGCTGGATGACTGCAACGACGGCACAAATGTTATGCGTATCCGGCTTCACTTCGAGCGCCTCGAAGGCCGCGAACATGTCGATTGCCCATCCGTCGCGATTCGTAACCGTGGCCGGGATGCGCTCGCGGATTTGAGCGCGGGCCGCATCGGGATCGATCGGCGGCCCGCGCGGCGGCGCCAAGCTGCAGCCTCCGAGAAGCATGGTTCCAAGAGCCAGCAGCGCAACGGCATAAATTGATTGATGCGTCTTCACGGAGACGACGTTAGCAGATCCGCTACCGTCTGCCCCGCGTTCACCGGAGTGGAACGCTGCATCGTGACGAATCGGACTCGGGCAATCCCGACGCTGTCAGTTGCCCATCTTTCGCGGCAGAATTCCTGGCGGGTAGGCGCGAAGCGGCAGATCCGCTGACATGAGGCAGATCCAGAACGGCGCACCAGCTACTGCGAGCCCCGCTAGAATTCATCCTCTCCGCTTTTTCTCCTCGGGGGTCTGTCATGTGTGAGCACGATTCAAGCGACGACATTCTTCGCGGCAACGAGCTCTCGCGCCGCCAGTTTGGCGCCTTGGGGTTAGGCGCGACGCTGGCCGCAATGCTGCCCCCGATCGCGACGGCCGCCGAAGTCTCGGAGTCCGAAGTGGAGATCAAGACTCCCGACGGCACTTGCGATGCGCACTTCGTGCATCCCACCAAGGCCACGGCCGCGGTGCTGGTGTGGCCAGACATCTTCGGACTTCGCCCCGCATTCCGCGCCATGGGCAAGCGGTTGGCGGAATCCGGTTATGCCGTGCTCACGGTCAACCCCTTCTATCGTTCAATCAAGGGAACGCCTGCCAGCCGGGACGATGCGTTCAGCTACGCGCGCACGCTCAGTGCCACCACGCATGTCTCGGATGCGAAGGCCTTCGTCGCCTGGCTGGATACGCAGAAGGCCGTGGACAAGCACCGCAAGATCGGCACCACGGGATACTGCATGGGCGGACCCATCGTGATGAGAACTGCGGCCACGCTGCCGAAACGAATCGGCGCCGGCTGCTCCTTTCATGGCGGTGGACTAACTACTTCCAACCCGGACAGCCCTCACCTGCTGATTCCGACGATGAAAGCCCGCATGCTGATCGCCATCGCGGACAACGACGATCAGAAGGACCCGACGTCGAAGGACATCCTGCGCAAGGCGTTCGACGATGCGAAGTTGTCGGCGGAGATCGAGGTGTACAAGGGCGCGAATCACGGCTGGATGCCGCCGGATTCGCAGAATCACAATGCGGAAGCGGCCGAGCGAGGGTGGACGCGCAAGCTTGCACTGTTCAAGAAGGCGCTGGCGTAGGCACAGAGCTGGATTGCGTTGAGCCGACGCACGCTGCCGCGACTCGGAGTTACAGCGCTGGCGCTGCCGTCGGTGCGGAAACCGTGATCCAGGCCTCGGCCGCCAGCTAAAGCACAGGTTCTCTCGAGTCGATACCCGGTGACGTAGCGGCGGCCTCGATTCGGAGGGCGCGCAGGGGTTTCCCGGGATCGCGCAATGCAGATTGAATTGGACGAAATCTGGCTCGAGAAGCTGCAGAAGCGCACGGGTCTCGACCGTGACAAGAGCCGGCGGCTGTACCGTGTGCTGCTGGTGTGCGCGATCGGGGTCAGCTACTTCATCGACACTCTTTTATATGGGTTGTTTGCCTGGGCAGGAACGATCGACCTGCGGACCGTAGGGATTTACGGCGCGGCGGGCTTGGGTCACCTCGTTTTGTTCTCGCTCATCCAGTGGTTCTGGAACGTGGAGCAGCGGCCCGATCCGCAGCTCGTGGGTTGGCAGATGAGCTTCGCCATCCTGGTTCAGCTGCTGGGTGTGGCGCTCGCCCCGCAACTTGCGCCTCTGTTCATCGGAACGCTCTCGATTGTATTTGCCTTCGGCAGCCTGCGGATCGAGCTGCGCCTGGCGCTGCTGTTGTGGGCGCTCGCGTTCGCCGGATTGGCGATCGCGCTGGTGCTGCCGTCACGCCCATCACTGGGTCTGGTCAATCCGGATCGCATCGAGGTCGCGTTGCTGTGCGCGGGCTTCGCACTGATCGCGCTGCGCACCACCTTGCTCGGCTACTACGGCTCCGCGATGCGCATGCGGCTCTATAAAGTGAACTGGGCATTGGGCAAGGCCAAGCACCATGCCGAGAAGATCGCGGCGAGCGATGCGCTCACCGGTGCGATGAGTCGCGGAGCCGTGCTGCCGCGGATCGAAGAATCCGTGAAGCGCGCGGTGCGACGCGGTGTCCCCGCATGTGTGGCGATGCTCGACCTCGACTGGTTCAAATCCATCAACGACCAATACGGGCACGTCGCTGGCGACCGGGTGCTGCGACGGGTGGTCGAGCGCATGCGCGAATGCCTGCGTTCGTCCGACCTCATCGGACGTTATGGAGGCGAGGAATTCGTGCTGTTTCTGCCCGGGGCCAGTCAGGCGGTCGCCGTGCGTCTGGTCGAACGAATCCGCAAGACCATCGCCGCGACCGACTGGAGTGACATCGCCGTCGGGCTGAAGGTCAGCGTCTCCTGCGGCATCGCCGACGCACGGCCCAAGGATAATCTCGACACCTTGATTGCGCGTGCCGATCAGGCGTTGTACGCGGCCAAGCGGGGCGGGCGCGATCAGCTGCAGGTCGCCTGAGCGCTAACGCCACTAGACTGACCACTGCGGATTTTGGCCGCGTTTCTCGACCTCGTTGCGGCCAGCAAGCAGCGGAAGATCATCGGCCAGTCTCCCCTTCGAAATGGCATGAACGCACGCGTTTTGTGGTTGTCGCGTGGCGGACAATTGCCTGTACCTTCCATTGATTGACTGTCCGCCAATGGCGGACTACGCCATTGACGTACTTTCAATCAATCACTAGGCTCCTCATGCTTTTCGTTGAGACGCCGGTGTTCACGCCCCTCGTGACTGCGACGCTGAACGATGCCGACTACGCAGCATTCCAGCAGTCGCTAGCGGACTGTCCCGATGCGGGCAGAATCATTGAAGGCGGTGCCGGTATTCGCAAAGTCCGCTGGGCTTTGCATGGCACCGGAAAGCGAGGCGGACTGCGTGTTGTCTATTATTGGCGAGCTGCTGAAGACCAGATTTACCTGCTCTACCTTTTTTCAAAGAATGCCAGGACGGATCTGACGCAGGCTCAGATCAGGCAACTCGCGGAAGCTGCAAGAGCACTTAAATGAAGAAAGTGGAATTCGACAAACTGCTCGAGAGCGTGCACCAGGCTGGCGGCATCGCAGCCGGGCGTCGGCGCGCATCGCGCGTATTCAAAGTTGCTTCGACCGACATAAAGTCACTGCGCACCCAGACGCGACTGAGCCAGCCCGATTTCGCCGCGCTGCTGGGCGTTGAGGTCAGCACGTTGAGAAACTGGGAACAAGGACGACGCGAGCCCACCGGGCCAGCCAAGGCGCTGCTGCGCGCGATTCGAAATGATCCGAAGAACGTGCTCCGCGCGCTCGCGGACGCGCGTTGATCGAACGCTGCGACACCAGATCGATCGTAGTCAGACGTGGCTTCTTCAGCCTGTAGCTAGCCTGCAGGCACCCGGGTGCTGTGGAAGAACTGGATGCGCCAGGTGCCTGCTTCCTTCAGAAGCACCGCCGACTCTAGCCAGCTCACGTCCTTCTTCCCCGCAGCATCCTGCACAGAGCCACGATTGCGGTAGGTAATCCACGCGACTGTGCCTGCGATGCGCACCTTTGGCTCTGGCACCGTCCACACGAAAGTCTTGCCGGCGGTGTGCAACTTCTTGATGAGCGCCATGAGTTCATCGCCGGTCATGTTTTGACCCCCGTCGAACGCGTAGAAGTCGCGAGTGGTGACGGCTTGTAGGAGGGTGTCGTCCTCTTGGGTCAAGGCGACGTACATGCGACGAAGCGTCTGCGTCACGGCCTCTTCATCGGCGATGAGCGGTGAGGTCTGCGCTGCACCCACGAAGCAGAACGCGACGGCAAACATCCAGGCTGAAGACACTCTGTTTTTCATGGCGGCCAACTTACAGGCTCCTGCCAGTCGCGCTCAAACGGCATCGGGCATACTGGAATCATGCTCTTTGTCACTGGAATCTCGCCCATGAAAATCTGGTCTTTGTTGCTGTTGGCGCTGGCACCCGCGACATTGCTCGCTGCTGAAACGCCACCGAACCCCGGCACCGCGCTCATCACCGGCTCCGACCGCGGTATCGGCTTCGCGCTGGTGCAGGAGTTCGAGAGCCGCGGCTGGCAGGTCATCGCCACGGCGCGGGATCCGGCGAAGACCACCGAGCTCAACGCATTCGCGAAAACCCATCCGAAAGTCTTGGTCGAAAAGCTGGATGTCACCGACACGGCGGGAATCGACGCGCTGGCGATGAAGCTCAAAGACCGCCCCATCGACGCGTTGGTCAACAACGCTGGCATCGCCGGTACCGCCGATGGCCAGCGGCTCGACAAGCTCGATCAAGATGAGTTCGTCCGCGTGCTTCGGGTGAACAGCTACGGACCGCTGCGGATTTCGGCCGCGTTTCTCGACCTCGTGGCGGCCAGCAAGCAGCGGAAGATCATCGGCATCAGCAGCGGCTATGGCTCGATCTCTTCCGTGGAATCCATCGCGAGTGCCGGGTATCCCGCCTCGTACTTCTACGCCATGAGCAAGGCCGCACTGAACATGGGCCTGCGGGAATTCGCGCTGGACGCCGGGGCAAAGCGCGGCGTGACCACGGTTCTGATCTCACCCGGCGCCGTGGATACCGACATGCAGCGCACGATACGGTCGGACATGGCGCAGGCGGGCAAGCCGATCACGGTGCCGACTCGCACGCCCGCAGAGGTCGCGCACGCCATCGTGCTGACCATCGAGCAGCTGACGCCGGAGCAGAACGGCAAGTTCTATTCGCTGGCGGGCAAGGAAGTGCCTTGGTGAGGGCAAGCCGCTGGTGGCACAGGCCTAACTATTTGCGAACGAACCTGCCGCCGTAGAAGAGCCCGGTCGCCTTGCCGCTCGCGTCGTACTGAACCGACTTCATGTCGTACTCGTCGGCGCTTGCCCAGACGTAGTTGTAAATCCGGTAAGTCCCTGGCGCCTCGCCTTCGAACGACACTTTCAATCGAAGGTCGCCCTGGTCATTGAGCGAACCCTCGCCCGTGCCGATGCGCAGCTCGCCGAAGCTCGACAGGTGATGCACGATCTTCTTGACCGGATTGAAAGCCCACAGGATGTGGCCGGCAGGCGGCGTATCCACGATGCACAGCACGCTGTTATCGGTGTTGATCGCCCGGCAAACCGTGTGGTGATTCGGGATCTTGATGTTCTCGCTGGCCCCGCCCCAGTTTTGCGACCAGGCGTCGTCTTTGAGTGTCCACTCGCCAAAAAACCTGGAGAAAGGATTGGCCGGCTGCGCCTTGTCCGCAGCGTTCCCCGATGACTGGGCGAGCAGCGCGGTCGAGAGCGCACAAAGGAACCAGGGGGCCAGTCTCGGGAATCTCATTCGGCGCGCCTCACAAGTGACCGTCGTTACGACGGGTTCGGGAGGCCAAGCATCAACGAGACGTGCCGCGGGATCGTCCGACCCGATCGGCCCGGACGAACCGGCGCGCGCTCAGTGAAACTGAGCGGGCTCCTGCGCGCTCGTGCGTGAGGCGCGGAACTCCCGCGGCGTCATGCCGGCATGCTGGCGGAAGGCCGCGTTGAAGGTGGATTTCGAGTTGAAGCCCACGTCGAGCGCGACGTCGAGCACGGATTTCTCAGGCTCGGCGATGAGCGCATTCATCGCATCTTCGACGCGATGTTTCTTGATGAGATCGTAGAAATTGGTCTCGAGGTCCTGGTTGATGACCTGCGACACGTAGTGCGGGTTTTCCTTCAGCGATTCGCACAACGCGCGCAGCGTCACGCTGCTGTCGCGATGGAGCCGGCCCTTGCTCATCGCTTCGTCGAGCTTGCGCCGGATCCGCGAGCGGGCCGGCAGATCGAGCGCCGAGCGCGCGTACTTGGTCGAGACGCTCAAGTCCTGCGCGAGCGCGCGGTCTTCGATGCTGAAGGTCGTCGTCCGGCGCATCAACGCGAACACGACCGCGGCGGTCACGCCGACCTCGAGCGCGCAGAACACGATGCCGACGCCGTTATCGGCGCCCAGGGTCAGGCAGTACAACGCGCGCAGCAGACCGACCAGCCAGTTCGTGCAGACGATGAAGATCAGCAGCCGCAGCGTCTTCACCGAGCTCGGTTCGACGACGGAGAACATCGTCTTGGACAGCGCAACGTGGTTGCCGAGCAGTCTCAGGCAGGCGGTCAGGTAGTAAGGCACCTGGCAGAGGAACAGGATGATGGCCGCGAGCATGGTCGTGTGGATGAAAAGACTGTGCAGCGGCGTGGCGATGTCGTTCGGATTCTCGTAGGTGGTTCCGAGGTGCGTGCGCAGCAGCAGCGGCAGCGTCAGCAGCGCGCCCGCGAGGATCACCGCCAGGTGCGGGCCGCGTAATTGTCGCAGCGACGGCGTGCGGTCTTCGGCGATCTCACGCGCGAACATCCACAGCGCGGGGGCGACCACGAATGAGGATATGAACAGCAACCCGAGCCACAAGGACTTGGCGGGCGCCGCGGGCTGGATCATCAGCCACTGGAACCCGAACCGCAGCGACTCGAGCACCAGGTACACCACGAGATACTTGAACTGCTTCGGGGCACGGTTGCCGCTGACGACAAACGCGCACAGCAGGCAGCTGATGATGGCCACCGCGTAGAACGAGCTTTGCAGGGTGTGCATGTGCGTCGAGCGTAGCGGGTTGGTCTAGTCGATGCCACGGTCCGGTTGCGGCGGGGACGTACCAGCCGATCGGATCGGACGACTGCCGGGCGAGAATCGCTAGCCTTGCGCGTTATGACGAACGCATTACGACTGGTTTTCCTGGCCGCCTCGCTGCTCGGCAGCGTCGCGATTCACGCCGCTGAGCGGGTCGACCGCGCGGTGTCACCCGAGCATCGCGCCGCGCTCGACGCTTACCGGACTGCAATGGTGCGCGCGTACCTCGACGCAAAGCCCGACAGCATCGTCCGACCTCTGTCCGAGACCGTCCGGCTGCTGCCCGCGTACCAGCAGACCATTCTCGGCAAGGCCGACGCCGCAACCTACTACCGGGCGTTCGTGAAACGGTTCGCGGTCAGCGCGTATGACCGGCAGCCCATCGAGGTCGCGGATATCGGCCAGCGCGTGATCGAGATGGGCCGCTTCACGATGACAGTTGCCGTGCGCGGGTCGGCGGAGACGCACGCGCTCGCGGGCAAGTACATGGATCTCTGGGAAAAATCCGCGGCCGGCAAGCTTGAGTTGAACACCGCCGCGTGGAACCACGACGAGTATCCGAAGATCGCCGAGCAGTTGCGATTCACGGAGGTTCCAGCCGTGCACATGGCGCTGCAGGCGCGCGTGCCGGTTGCGGCCGGAATCAGCCTCGAGCTCGCGGCGATCCAGAAACTGCAGGAGTCGACGATCATCCAGCACGACGGCAAGACCTGGGCGTTGTTCTACGCCGACGACGCGATCCTGCTCGCCAACCACGGCGGTGTCGTGTCCGGACGCAAGGCGCTGGATGAGTACACCGTCGCGCACGCCAACGCTTTCCCGGTGTTCGAGAAGCTGGATCTGCGAACGCACCGGATCGACGACCTGCGCGAGTACGTGATCGAGTACGCGAGCGGCGTTGTGAACTGGAGAGTCGGCGAGTCCTCGGGCGTGAGCCTGGGCAAGAACATCCTCGTCTGGCGTCGGGACAGCGGCGGAACGCTGAAGATCTGGCGCGCGATCAGCATGTACGACTGACTTACGGAGCCACCTCATGTTCTCGAAGAACCCCTGCTTGCTGGTCGTTGGTTTTCTCATCATGCCGCCGGCGCTGGCGCGCGATCCGGCGCCGCCGCGCGTCACCGTCGTCGATGAACCGTTCGTCTCCAGCGTCCTGCGCGACAACCGCATCGGCCTCAATCCGGAGCGCTCGATCAAGGTACTGCTGCCGCCCGGTTACGCGCAGTCGAAGCGCCGCTACCCCGTCGTGTATTTCCTGCACAACGCCTGGTACGGGCCGACGCAGATGATCGACGACGGGCGCGCGCAGCGGCTGATCGAGCGCGCGTTCGCCGCTGGCGTCGTGCCGGAGTTCATCTTCGTGGTCGGCGATTACACCGGACCCACGACCGGCAGCCTCTATGAGAACTCACCCGTCAGCGGACGCTGGATCGATTACACCGTCGATGAGCTCGTTCCCTTGATCGACGCAAAGTACCGCACGCTCGCGCGGCGCGAGAGTCGCGCCGTCGTCGGGGACTTCTTCGGCGGGCGCGGCGCGCTGAAGCTCGCGATGACGAAGGCGGATGTGTTCAGCGTCGCGTATGCGATGCATCCGGTCGCGACCGGCACGGGCGATATCCCGTGGTCGGCGCTGGAGGTCGATTGGCCGGGCATGTATGCAGCGCAGAGTTACGCCGAGCTCGGCGGGCTTGGGCGGACGCAGATTTTCTGGGCTATCCACCAGGCGTTCGCGCCGAACATCGCAGCACCACCCTGCTTCTGCGATTTCTACACGAAGATGAAAGATGGGAAGGCGGTCTACAACGGGGATCGCGCGATGGCGATGCAGAAGGCGTTCTTGTTAGATGAAACGCTGGTGGAATCGGCGGCTGCGCTGCGGACCATGCGGGGCTTGGCGTTGGATTGGGGCAGGTTCGATACGACGCAGGCGCATGTAGTTTCGAACCGGCAGTTCAGCAGGAAGTTGGAGGATTTAGGGATCGAGCACGAGGCGGAGGAATACCGCGGGGATCCGTGGAATCGGACCTGGACGGACGATGGGCGGTTTGCGCAGCGGGTGCTGCCATTTCTGCGCAAGCATCTCGCGACGGCGGAGTGAGCCAGTTTCGCATCCCCCGAAGAACGTACTCGCGTCGGCGCCTATCCCGGAAAGATCGGCACTGTCGATGTCGCGCACCAGGTGCATGTCGAGATTACGAGGGTCAGGTCACCTGGTCGGTCCACACCCTGAAACTGGTCAGTGTGTTCTCACCGAATGCAGTGCTGATCGCCACATCCGCTGCATCCCGTCCGCGCGCCAGGAGGATTCGGCCAATTCGCGGAGTATTGTTGCGCGCATCGAAAGTGTGCCAGCTGTGCCCTAGATAGGCCTCGAACCAGCCGGCAAAGTCCATTGGCGCGTAGGGTGGCGGCAGGCCAATGTCACCCAGGTAGCCGGTGCAATAGCGCGCGGGAATGTTCATGCAGCGACACAACGCGATGGCAAGGTGCGCGAAGTCGCGGCAGACACCACGTCGATCGTTGAATGCGTCGAACGCGGTTTTCATGGGGCTGGCGTGCTCGTAACCAAAGGTTATGTGGTTGTGCACGAAATCGCAGATCGCCTGCACGCGTGGCCAACCAAGCGGTGTATTCGCGAACAGTTTCCAGGCGATGTCGCTCAATCGATCCGTCTCGCAATAGCGGCTGCCCAACAGGAATACGAGAGTCTCTTCCGGCAGGTCCTGCACGTTGTGCTGCCAGGTGTTGGGAAGTGCATGCTCCATCAACCCTGAGTCCCGGACCGTGGCGTCCGCGGTCAATGTGAGCGTGCCCTGTGGCGCAACCAGTCGCGAACACCAGTTGCCGAAGCCGTCGCGATAAGAGGTCACCGGCACGGAAGGGATGGTGATGAGACTGTCGGGACGCACCAGATCGGAAGCCCGGCTGTAGTGGATATTCAGCGTCAGGATCAGCGGCGTGGGTTTGGGAAAGTCATAAATCAATTCATAGCCGGCGCGAATGAGGATCATTGAATTCCTTTGCCCGCCAACGGGAGTAGTGAGGCGAGCCGTGCCGCCCACTCTTGCTGGCCGAGCGCGTCTGTAATGAGGTCTTGTCGAATTTCGATTCCCACATGGGGGAGCCGTCTCGCTTCACCATGCACGGGTATTGTGTAGTCCGTGTCGTCGCTGATGGCGTAGGGCGAGTTCTCACCTGCATGCAGGCTATCGTCCTGACGCAACAACTCCAGTAGCGCGCGACCCAGCCGAAGGTCTTTGCGATACATGAGGCCGATTTTCCACGGGCGCGGTTGGCCGAGGTAAACCGGCGTGAAACTGTGCAGTGAAACCAGCAGCGTCCGAGTGCCGGCAGCAAGGCGCTGGTCCAAAATAGTGCGGATCGCTTCATGGTAGGGCGTGAATATTTCCGCAACGCGCGCGGCTGCGGCGCCTGTTGTCAGGCCTTCATTGGCGGCGATCAGAACGTACTCGCTGCGCGTAGGGATGGAGCTTTCGGATCCCGGCGGCCGATTGCAGTCGATCACCAGACGCGAATAGCTTTGCAGAAGGAGCGTCGCGTCGAGAGTGGCCGACAATCGCTTCGCGACGTCCGCAGCACCGATATCCCACGCGATATGGCTCGCAAGCTGCGTGTCATCGAGACCGAGCGGGCGCAGCGACTGTGGCACGAGCCGGCTTGAGTGGTCGCAGACGAATAGGAATTCCGAGCGGCCATGAGGCCGTTCGAGGGTGAAGGCGGCAGGCTCGTCGGCGGTGATGAGCGTCATGCAGGGCAGCATGCACTTAACGAGCCAAGAGGGCGAACGCCGCGGACCGTGGCCACCTTCTCTCAGGCGCTTCGAGGAGGCAGGCTCAGGGCTCTCGCCTATTCCGGAAAGATCGGCTCTTCGAGAGACTCGAAGCCCGGGCGCCGAAATAGATAGCCCTGGAACAGTCGCACGCCGACGCGCCTGAACCACTGGTATTCGCCGAGAGTCTCCACTCCCTCGGCGATGACCTCGATCCCCAGGTCATCGCACACCTGCAGCACCGCGCGCGCGATCGCCTGGCGGGGTCCGGCGCTGTCGATGTCGCGCACCAGCTGCATGTCGAGCTTGATGAGATCGGGTTGGAAGTACGCCAGCAGGTTCAGGCCGGAGTAGCCCGCGCCGAAGTCATCGATCGCCATGCGCACGCCTTGCGCGCGATATCGATCCAGCAGGCGCGTGAATTCTTTCGGACGTTGGACCGCCTCACCTTCGGTGATCTCCAGAACCAACTGGCTGGGCGAAAGGCCCGATTGCGTCGCGCGGTCCATCAGCCGGTCGAGGCTCTCGGGCATCGACTCGATGCAACCCGGCATCACGTTCAGCGACAGTTTGTCCTTGAGGCCCAGCCGCCCCGCGAGCGTCACCGCCGCGAGGCGAGCCGCATGATCGAACGCGTGCAGGTCGTCGGCAGCGATCGCACTGAACACGCTCGCGGCAGATTCGCCGCCTTTGCCCCGGGCGAGCGCCTCATACGCAAAGATGCTCTTGGCCGAGATATCCGCAATGGGCTGGAATGCAAAGCTTGCGGCGAAGTCCGTCAACGACGTTCAACTCACGCGCGCGTGGGCGCGGTGCACGCCGGTATGCTCGGTGCGCCAGCGCCCCGCGCTGAACGCCATCAACAATTTCTTCGCGCGGCCCGGATTGACGCGTTCGAGACAATCCGCGCTGCCGAAGAAGTCGTTCTCGCCGATGAGCTGTTGCGTATGCGAGCGTTGAACGGACGCGAAGCCCATGCTCCATTCGCCAAAACTGCATCGCGCGATGGGTTCGCGAATGATTTGCGTCACGCGATCGTGGCGCGGGTCGCGCGCGATGACTTCATAGATTTCATCCACCGCCGCCGCCTCGCCTTCCAGAATCTGGAAGAAGCTGCCTTCGATGAAGAGCAACATTCCGGTAATGCCACGCGCGAAGTTTTGGCTGCGAGCGCGCTCGAGCAGAGCCTGGATGTCGGCGTCGCCCAGCGCAACACTCGCGCGGCTCGCGTAGATGCAATGGATCAGAGTCACGACGGAATCTTGTCTTTGAAGATGCCGGCAATCATGGACCTTTGCGGCTACCGGGGAAAACGGCGCGTCGATGGAATCGTGAGGCGGGTCTTAAGAGGCCCTCGAAAGCGTGAGGGGTGCACGCTGGCAGATAGGGAATTCCCTGATCCGCAGGCCGTCTCCCAGCATGTCGCCGTGCTTGCGCGCGCACGAGCAGGCTTCAAGTCAAATCGAGTAGTCCGCATTCCCCTCGACAACGCTCTGCGCAAGCTTCGGCTGTTCCCCCGCTTTCCACCGCTCCACGCGGTGCCGCACGCGATAACGCAACGGCCCACCATCCGCCGACTCGCTGCGTTCAAACGGCACCGGTATACAGACGAACTCGGTCTCTAACCACTCGGCGGTCGCCGTGACCAAGCCGTACCCATGCCCACCAAGATCCACGAACTTGAGATGCGGTGCGACCGCCGGGTTGTGAAGCTTCCGCGCCTCGGCGGCATTCGTCTTTGACAGCGCCAGCGCAGCGCGCACGCCGTGCAGCAGCGTGTAGTTGATCGCAGGGATTTCGCGGTGCTCACCGGTGTAGTACAGGGCGCGCAGCACATGATCAGGCTTCACGATGCTGTCGCCGATCTCGACCAGGCCCTGCGCCGAGATGGACCCCGTGACGAATTCGACGCCCACCGGGTCGTAGGCGCGCGGCGGCAGATCCGCGGAAGTCAGGCCGGCCCAGAACGAGTGCTTGTCGCCGGCCAACACCGCGAGCCCGGTAACTCCCTTCTTGCGCAACGCGTCGTAGATCTGCCCGTGCTCTGAGTAATAGCCGCCGTTCGCCAGCGCGAAACCCGTGCCTGGCCACTTGGGCCCAAGTCCATCAGGCAGGTTGGCGAGATCCGAACGCCACGCGAGTGTGCCGAACGAATGTCCCCAGACTTTCCACGGCGCTTGGCTCGCTGTCAGCCGTTCGATGAGCCACGCGCGTTGCTTCGGCCCGAGGTAGGTCTGCATCGGCTGGTCGACGCCCGAGTTCGGAACGTCCTTACCCGCGAACCGCAGTGTCGCGGGCGGCTTGCCACCGTTCGCGGTGCGGCCGTCATCGATGATTCGCGCGGTATCCTCGTCGATGAACATCGGAAACCCATCCGGCGACACCGCGGAGCCGTCGCCGTCGGCGATCTTGTACGAGCGGTTGTCGGTGAGGATCAGCTCGACGTTGCGGCCGTAGCGGAACGCCCGGTAGATAGTGAGGCTCTCGACCGCCGCCGTGTTGTCGGCGCCGAGGCCGAAACCGTGCTCGTCGAATTCCGTGATCGGCGTGTCCTTGACCGCGGGGGCTTCGAAGCGATCCTTGTTAGCCCCGGCCCGAGCGACACGTGCCGGCTGGTATTCCCACCACGCCTGGTTGGCCGCCACCTTCTTCGTTTGCGCGGGGCGCTGCTCGCCGCCAAACACCTGGATGCCCTGATAGCCCTGCCACGAGAACTCGTGGTTGTCCCACACCGGCACGAACGGCCATCGGGCGCGCGCGTCCTGCAGGTCGGGGTCGGTTAGATAGGCGCGGTATATCGTGCGGTAGTCCGCGAGCGTCGTGGGCAGGTGGTAGTCGCGGAACTTGTCGCCGTCCGGGTACTTGAACAACGGGCGCAGGCGGCGGCCGCGGTACTTGCCCTCCGGCATCTCGTCCGCGTAATTGATCACCTCGTAGATGAAGTCGCCGAGATGCAGCACGAAGCCGATTCGCGAGGCGCGCGGGCGGCGCTCGTCCTCGTAGATCATGCGGCGATAGGCGTTCGCGGCGCCGATCGACATGTCCTGACAGCTCACGAACGTGAAGTGGACCGGGCGTGCGTCGCCCTCGCCCGGCGCGGTGAGTGTGCGGCCGACGCGGCTGCCGCTTCCGTCGGCGTCGGTGAAGCGGTACCAGTATTCGGTCGCGGGCTTGAGCCCGGCCGCCATGAAGCGGCAGGTCCAGTCGGTGTCGGCGACGACCTCGGCTTTTCCACGTACGACAACGTCGTGGAATGCCTGATCCTGCGCGACCTCCACCGTGAGTAGATAGGCTGCGCGCGTGTCACCGCTGGCCGGCTGGCGGCGCGTCCAGAGCAGCACGCTGTCGGAGGCGGGGTCGCCTGAGGCGACGCCCTGCGGGTACAGGTCGCGCCGCTCGCGCCAGGCGGGCGCTTTCGCGCACCCCGTTCCGAAGGCGAGCACGGCGCCGGCGGCAGCCGCAGCTTCGGCGAACTTTCGGCGGGTCAGCATCGGCGCATGATGCGCCGACCGCCGTGCCGCGCAAGACGGCTCATCGCACGGCTGGGCGAATTCGCCCAACCAGGTACCACACCTTCTTCTATGCTTCCGCACAGAAATTTCCGCCTTTGAGGAACCTGACCATGTCCGACACAAGCCGTTGCCTCATTTCCGTTTCGGTGACCGCCCTGTTGGTGGCGCTGACTGGATGCCAACGTACTGAAGAGAAGAAGGTCGCCCCGCCTGCGGCCTGGACGCTGGATGAGAGCAAGCTGCAGCAGCCGATCCGCTTTGCCGCCACGGATCTGGATGCATCGCAGAACGCCTGCAAGGATCTTTCAGCCTATGCAAATGGCAAGTGGCTGGCTGCCAACGAGATTCCGGCGGACGAACCAGGCTGGGGTGCTTTCCTGGTTCTGCAAAACCGCTCGCTGGGGGTGCGTCAGCAACTGGCCGAGCGCATCGCAGCCGTTCCCGATGCCACCGGCATCGACAAGATCATCGGTGATTTCTGGGCGACGGGCATGGACGACAAGAAGCTCAACGAGCTGGGGCTGGCGCCGCTCAAGGATCGCCTTGCCGCCATCGATGCGCTCACCGATGGGCCTTCCGTTGCCGAGCACTTGCGGACGATTTCCGCGATCGGCGAGAACCCGTTGTTCGACTTCGGGCCGCAGGCGGATTTCAAGGATTCCACGCTGAACATCGCGTCGGCATTCCAGGGTGGCCTTGGCCTGCCCGACTCCACGTATTACTCGCTGGCGGACAAGAAGCCGATACGGGATGCCTACGAGAAGCACATCGCGAAGATGTTCGAGCTTGCGGGCGTGGCTCCCGCCGAGGCCGCAAAGCAGGCCGCTTCCGTGCTGGCTTTCGAAACACGGCTGGCGAAAGCGTCGAAGTCCAGCGAACAGATGTCGCGCGACGTGGAACTGTACTACCACCCGGTGAAGATGGCCGAAGCGGACAAGTTGTCGCCTAACTTCCCGTGGACGAAGTTCTTCGAGTCGCAGAAGGTTGCGACCCCCGAGTGGTTCTCTCTCGGCATTCCCGCCTTCCACAGCGAAGTGAGCAAGATGCTCGAGGATGTGCCCGTGGCGCACTGGCAGAGCTGGCTGCGCTTCAAGCTGCTGGACGATGCATCACCCTATCTCAGCGACGCTTTCATCAGCGAGCACTTCGTTTTCTACGGCAAGACACTGCTGGGCCAGAAGGAACAGCGCGCGCGCTGGAAGCGTGTTCTGGGCGTCATCGAGGGTTCCGCCGGCGAGACCATGGGCCAGCGTTATGTGGAGGTGGCGTTTCCGGCCACTTCGAAGGCGCAGATGCAGACGCTCGTCACCAACCTGCGCGACGCATTGAAGGCGCGCATCGAGAACCTGACCTGGATGAGCGACGCCACGAAGAAGAAGGCGCTGGATAAATGGGCCGCGTTCAACACCAAGATCGGTTATCCCGACAAATGGCGCGACTGGACGGGGCTAGCTACCAGCCGCGACAGCTTCTACGGCAACGTTGCCGCCGCGAATGCCTTCAACTACCGCTGGGAGCTCGACAAGATCGGCAAGCCGGTGGACAAGACCGAATGGGGCATGACACCGCAGACCATCAATGCCTACTACGATCCGCAGCGCAATGAGATCGTGTTCCCGGCAGCCATCCTGCAGCCGCCGTTCTTCGATCCGAACGCCGACGAAGCGATGAACTACGGCGCCATCGGCGCGGTCATCGGCCACGAGCTCACGCACGGCTATGACGATCAGGGCGCGCGCTTCGGCCCCTCGGGCAATTTCGAGCAGTGGTGGACGAAGGAAGATGCCGCCAAGTTCAAGGCGCTGACCGGCAAACTGGTGGCGCAGTACAACGGCTACACCGCGGCGGCGGGCTTGACCGAGAAGGTCAATGGCAATCTGACGCTGGGTGAAAACATCGCTGACCTTGGAGGGTTGAACATTGCCTACGATGCGTTCCAGAAGGCGGTTGCCGGCAAACCCGATCCGATGACCGACGGCATGACCCGCGATCAGCGGTTCTTCCTGGGCTTCGCTTCGGCCTGGCGCGAGAAATACACGCCGGAGTTGACCAAACTGATCATCGCCTCCGATCCGCATTCGCCCGATGGCGTGCGCGCCAATGGCACACCTTCCAATGTCGACGCGTTCGCCAAGGCATTCGGTTGCAAGGAAGGGGATGGCATGGTCAACAGCGGGGATAAGAAGGTCGTGATCTGGTAGCAGCACGACCTGCCCTCATCGATCAGAAATTCGCGTCCGGAATGAAAAACCCTCCCCCGGTTTCACGACGGGGGGATTTTCTTCTCTAGCTCCTTGGAAATCCATGGCGCCCATGGCGGCATGGTGATCCCCGGCTACCGGAAATTCCGCTCTACCAAGCAGGACACTGACTGGGAGAGCGAAACATGATTTCTGATCCGAAGGTTGCTGGCACCGTGGTGGCGTCCTGCCACATCGACTTGCCGCAGAACGACGTCATCGAGTCGATCGATTTCGAGCGATTCTTTTTCCTTAACCTGAACTTCGGGGACGTGGGTGGCCCGGCGACGTTGCCCATGGGCACGCATGTCAATCGCCTCTACAACACCGTGCCGTTCTCCGGCGACCAGGAAGACTGGACGGACCTCAAGTCCCGCGTCTACGAGAAGCGGATCCAGCCGATGGAGACGCGCGCGGCGGAGCGCGGCATGGCTGCGGCCCCGCAAGCGCTCGAGAACGCTGTGAACGTGGATCTCGCGCCGATGCAGCTCGCGCTCTACTTGCCGTTCCGCCAGCAGTGGTTGCTGCGCGGCTACAACCAGGGCCGCCTCGTGAACTCCTTCACTCTCGCGCCTCAGGAAGAACAGACCATCGAAGTGTTCAAGTGGGATCGCCTGACGAGCAGCATGGAATCCAGCACTTCTTTCGATTCCGAGGACTCCAACGAAAGCTCGAGCACGCGCCGCGATACGCGTGACGTGGCGCGCGACGTCGCGCGCCAGACCGGTTTCGAGACGAACTCTTCCGGCAAGGTGGGATTCAAAGTGGGCGTCGTGAACGCGGACTTGTCCGCGGGCTTCAACGCACGCACCGGGATCAACGACGCCGAGAAGGAAACGCGCGGCGCCATCACGGAGGCGACCACGCGCTCCGCGAGTCGCGTGCGCACCAGCCGTACGCTGAAGGTGGTGGAGAGCCGCGAGCAGGGCCAGGAATCCCGCACCACGCGCAAGCTGCGCAACCCGAACAACTGCCACACGCTGACCGTGGCCTTTTCCGAGATCCTCGCGAACTACGAGGTGAGCACGTTCGTACGCGCGGACCAGGCGCGACTCGTCGTGCTGGTGAACTCGGCCTCGCTGCAGGCGATCGATCACTTCACGCAGGCGAGTATCCGTGAGCACGAGACGCCGCTGCGCCTCGCACTGATGGATCGCGCCCTCGCGGATGGCTTCGACGCCGCGCGCTTTCTCGACGCGCGCGAACGCGCCTGCCGCGTGCTGTGCGAAGGTTGCGATTGCGACCCCGCTGCCGGCGGCGGACAGGACAGCACGCTGCTCAACAATGTGCGTTCGGCGGCGGCAACACTCGCAACGACGCTCTCCACCATCAACAACACGCCAATCCTGTTCCCGCTGAGCGTCCCGGCCCTGCCCACGCCGGCGCAGCCGCCGGTCGACGACGTGCGCCGATATGCATTCAGGAAGGCGCTGCAATATTACGCGCCCGGCCTGCTCGGCGGACTCAACGCCATCGGACTCTCCGCCACCTCGGGCAGCAACACCGTGGCGCAGTTCGAGAGCATCAATCGCATCGTGAGCGCGATCGCCGATGACATCTATCCGAAGCTCACCAACGATGGCGCCGTGCGCGACGCCGTGCGCAACGAGATGTACGGCGCCATCCTCACGATGATGATCCCCGAGCCGATTTCCGCGGCCATCACCCTGGGCGTTTTGTGGGCGCGCATCAGCGGACTACCTACCTTCGATGACCGCGGACTCATCGCCACGATTGGCGCGTTCCGCAGCGCGTTCGCCGCCTGGAAAGCCTTCCTCGCCGAAGAGGCGGAGAAGGACGAGAAGGTGGCAGCGATCCGGCGCATCGAGAAGCAGGAGCGCGAGCTGCGCGTGCTCGAAGCTTTTCCACTGCGCGCGACCGCGGAAGCCGAAGAACGGCTCGAAGCGTTGCTCGCGCATCTCAACGATCCGCGCAACCGAGATCACTACCGCTTCGCGGTGTGGAACGAGCGCTCGGGTGCCACGGATTCGACGCTTATGCAGCTGGCGTTGGCGGGATTGATCGAACCCAACCCGGTGGGGCTGGTGGGTGACCTGCTCGCAGTGCCGCTCAAGATGG
The DNA here is from genome assembly GCA_039931065.1 of Pseudomonadota bacterium. GTDB lineage: Bacteria > Pseudomonadota > Gammaproteobacteria > Steroidobacterales > Steroidobacteraceae > CADEED01. Next base: position 59,015 of record JBDTSP010000002.1, read on the forward strand.
CGCGCGGTTCGAAGTTCGAAAAGTTCTTCAACGACTCGCTTCAGGACCTGCTCAAGGATCCGCCGCGCGATACGCAGGATCATATCCTGCCAACACCTGCGCTGTACGCCGAAGCGATTGTTGGCAACTGCTGCGCCTGCGAGGACTCGCTCGAGCGCAATACTCAGCTCGATCTCGATCGCAAGGATCTCGAGAACCAGATCCGCGAGCTCGAAGCGCGCCGGCTCAAGGCCCGGCTCGACGCGGCGACCCCGCTGCTCGATCGCGACGGCATCGCGCCACCGGCGATCAAGGTCGAAGTCGCGAACGCGGCGACGACCACGCCGGGAGCGTGAGATGGCCGTCCCGCTACGCGAGGAACGGGAGTGGGCTCGGAAATATCCCGTGCCCAACTCCGACCCGCAGGACATCGTCCTGACGTTGTGGAACTACCCGGTGGCGAAGACGGATCTCACGCCCGAGCATCGCGCGGCTCTCATGAAATTCCTGGCCGGCGATTTTCTGGAAGTGAAGCTCTCTCGCCGGACGGAGACGATTCTCTACGTCACCGGTCACGCCAGCGACAGCGGCGAAGCCGGCGCCAATGAGAACTTGGCGCGTGATCGCGCACAGAAGGTGGCGCGGTTCCTGATTGGTGAAGGATTTCCTGCCTCGCAGCTCAACCTGGATTCGAGAGGCTCATCGGAGCCGATCGATTCCGGTTCGTACGGTTACGCGGCCGCGCGCAATCGACGTGTGGAGGTGTTGCGCTTCGATCCGCCTGACGAAGGGATCCTGCCGCCGATCGGCACTGACCCACCACCAACACCGGATCCCGATCCGGAGCCGGGTTTCAAGATTCCGAAGGCGCTGGTTCCATCCAGCGCGACGATCGACATTCCGATCGAGTTCGACCTGCCGCCGCTGCGTTACCCGGACGTCATCATCGGCGGAAAGATCGGTGGCGTGCTCAAGCTCAAAGTGGACGACAAGGGTGGCGGCTGGGGCGGCGGTGCCGTGATCAAGGACGGCAAACTGACGGCGAAGTTCGAAAAGAAGCTCACCGATGAGCTCAAGGGCAAGATCAGTTTCGAGCCCAAGTCCAGCGAGAAAGCGGCGGTGCTCAAGGTTGGCGGCGAATTCAAGATGTTCGGCAACCTCGACACCACGGTCGGGCTGCAGAGCAAGCTACCGACATTCGTCTATTGCGAGTTCACGTTCGAGGCCGCGCGGCTGCCCGACATCGAGCTCGGCGACGTGCACGTCTCGATGACACTGAAGCCCACGCTCAAGCTTGAGATCGGTCCCGGTCCCGCACTGGTGGCCCGCGCCGCACCCTATGCCGCCGCCGCCGGGACGACTGTGGCCGTCGTTCTCGGCTCCGTACTCTTCTCGGCGCTGCTGATCGCAGGCATGGCCAAGGTGGTCGACAACGCCAAACAGGAAAGTCTCGCGACCACCCGGCTGCTGGCAAAGCGTACCGGCGTCGCGGCGCGCGTCGCGTGGGAAGTCAGCGCGGGCGCCAACGCCGGCCGCGGCGAAGTCGAATTCGGAAATGAGCGCGGCCAATGGCTCAACACGCTCGACGCCATGGGGCCGTCGTTCGATGCAGGCGCAAAGTCCGTGGACGCGCTGCTGCGCAAGGGACCGCGCGACGAGCTGCGCGCGGCCTGGACCACGAAATACGGCGCGGGATCAACACAGTTCGAGGATGTGAAGAACAAGATTCTCGAGAATATGGGTCCATATCAGAAGGGCGACGAAACGGAAGATCCCGCCTCGCGCTTATAGTGGCGCGGTGCAGTAACACGGGGTTTGCACGCCGACGAGGCGCGAGCGAAGTCGCCAAACAAAAAACCCCCGGCAGTTTCCCGCCGGGGGCTTTCTATCTTCTCTAGCTAGACGCTGAGCGTCTGGACGTAACGAGCGTTGCCGCTCCTTACATATCCATCCCGCCCATTCCACCCATACCACCGCCCGGAGCGCCGTGCGCGTGGTCATCATCTTTCGGCGCTTCCGCGATCATGACTTCCGTCGTGAGCAACAGACCCGCAACCGACGCAGCATTCTGCAGCGCCAGGCGCGTGACCTTCGCCGGGTCGAGGATGCCCTCTTCCAGCATGTCGCCGTACTCGCCGGTGCCCGCGTTGTAGCCATAGGCGCCCTTGCCCGCCTTGACGGCGTTCAGGACAACCGCGGCATCTTCGCCTGCGTTCTCGACGATCTGACGCAGCGGCTCTTCGATCGCGCGCGCCAGGATGCGAATGCCGACCGTCTGGTCTTCGTTCGCACCTTCGAGCTTGTCGAGGGCCTTCAGCGCGCGGATCAGCGCAACGCCGCCGCCCGGGACCACGCCTTCTTCAACGGCGGCACGGGTTGCGTGCAGCGCGTCTTCGACGCGGGCCTTCTTCTCTTTCATTTCGATCTCGGTGGCAGCGCCGACCTTGATCACGGCAACGCCGCCGGAGAGCTTGGCAACACGTTCCTGGAGCTTCTCTTTGTCGTAGTCCGACGTGGCTTCTTCAGCCTGCTGACGGATCGACTCGATGCGCGCCTTGATGTCCGAGGGCTTGCCGGCGCCGTCGATGATCGTGGTGTTTTCTTTCTCGATGACGACTTTCTTGGCATCGCCGAGATCGTTCAGCGTGGCTTTCTCGAGCTGCAGGCCGACTTCATCGGAGATGACCGTGCCGCCGGTGAGGACCGCGATGTCCTGCAGCATGGCTTTGCGACGATCGCCGAAGCCCGGGGCTTTGACGGCAGCAACTTTCAGAATGCCGCGGATGTTGTTGACCACGAGGGTCGCAAGCGCTTCGCCTTCGACGTCTTCGCAGATCACGAGCAGCGGACGACCCGCCTTCGCAACGGCTTCGAGCAGCGGCAGCATCTCGCGGATGTTCGAGATCTTCTTGTCACACAGGAGAATGACCGGCTTTTCGAGCTCGACGGTCTGGTTGGCCTGCTGATTGATGAAGTACGGCGAGAGGTAGCCGCGATCGAACTGCATGCCTTCGACGGTTTCGAGTTCGTTGTTGAGACCCGAACCTTCTTCGACGGTGATCACGCCTTCTTTGCCGACCTTCTCCATCGCTTCAGCAATGGTCTTGCCGATCGATTCATCGGAGTTGGCGGAGATCGTGCCGACCTGTGCGATCGCCTTGTTGTCCTTGCAGGGCTTGGACAGCTTGCGGATCTCTTCGACGGCGGCCACAACGGCCTTGTCGATGCCGCGCTTGATGTCCATCGGGTTGCGGCCCGAGGAAACGGCCTTCAGGCCTTCGCGAATGATCGCCTGCGCGAGCACGGTGGCGGTGGTGGTGCCGTCGCCGGCTTCGTCAGAGGTGTTGGAAGCGACTTCCTTCACCATCTGCGCGCCCATGTTTTCGAACTTGTCTTTGAGCTCGATTTCCTTCGCGACCGAGACACCGTCTTTGGTGATCGTCGGGGCGCCGAAACTCTTGTCGAGCACCGCATTGCGGCCCTTGGGGCCGAGCGTCGCCTTGACGGCGTTGGCGAGAATATTCACACCGCGGAACATCTTCGCGCGGGCGTCATCGCCGAATCGTACTTCTTTAGCTGCCATGATTATTTGCCCTCGATGACGGCCATGACGTCTTCTTCACGCATGACCACGAGATCATCTCCATCCACCTTCACTTCGGTGCCGGAGTACTTGCCGAACAGGATCTTGTCGCCGACCTTTACGTCGAGCGGGCGGACGTTGCCGTCCTCGAGGATCTTGCCCTTGCCTACCGCTACGACCTTGCCCTGCACGGGCTTCTCGGCGGCCGAGTCCGGGATCACGATGCCGCCTGCCGAGACGCGCTCTTCTTCGAGACGCTTCACGATCACGCGGTCATGAAGGGGACGAATCTTCATGGATTGCTCCTTAACTAATTGAGTTGATTGGATTAAATCTGGGCTGGGGTGGTTAGCACTCTCCCTCAGCGGGTGCTAATTGTATTGGCGAAGCTTCGATTTACAAGCTCGATTTAGGTTTTCAGAGCCTTTCGGACGCAAAGGAGCAAGCCGGGCGGCCGAACTGAGGGGTCTTTCGCGAACTAAGTGCGCGACCGGTGTGACAATTCGCCGGTTCGGGCGGTCCCCTATGTCGGATTACGACAAATGACGAGGTGTTGAGTGAGCGCGAAGACTTTCCTGCTGGGTGCCATTTCGTTGATCGCCCTGTGCGGCGCGGACCGAGCGCTGGCGATTGGCGAAGACGAATTCCTGGCTCCCGAAGACGCGTTTCAGTACACCGCGACCGCCGACGAACAGAACGTCACCATCGAGTGGAAAGCGACCAAGGGCTATTACCTCTATAAGAAGCGTCTCGGTTTGAGCACAGCGAGCCCCGGCGTAACCGTCGGTGAGTCCGTGTATCCGAAGGGCGAAGTCCACAAGGACGAATACTTCGGCGAGCAGGAAGTGTTCCGCGGCTCCTTCAAGGTGAGCGCGCCGCTGTCGGGCGCGAAAGCCGGCGACACCGTCGCACTCAAGCTCAAGTGGCAGGGCTGCGCGGATGCGGGCCTTTGCTACCCGCCGAGCGTGTGGGATGCGAACGTGAAGGTGGCCGCTGCCACGCACACCACGACCGCCGACAAGATCTTCGACCAGGCGAAGCCTGCGGTTCAGGGTGAAGAGGAATTCCTCGATCCCGAGGTCGCGTTCGTCGTGACCGCCGAAGCGCAGTCGGCCAACAACATTCAGATCAACTGGCGCATCGCCGACGGTTACTACCTCTACAAGCAACGCATCAAGCTCGAGCCGGCGAATGCCGCTCAGCCGGTGGGTGCCATCGTGCTGCCCAAGGGCGAGGCGCATCACGACGATTATTTCGGTGACCAGGAAGTGTATCGGCAGAGTCTCGACGCCACCTTCTCGGTCCCGCCGTCGGATGCGAAGACGGTTGATGTGAAAGTCACCTATCAAGGTTGCGCGGATGCGGGGCTGTGTTATCCGCCGATCACCAAGGCCCTATCTATTTCGCTGGACGGTGCGCCGACGACGGCGGCCGCGGCGACACCCGCCGGCGGCGGATATGTCTCGGAGCAGGACAGCTACGCGGCCAAGATCAAGAACGGCAACATCTTCCTGGTCCTCGCCACGTTCTTCGGTGCGGGCTTGTTGCTGGCGTTCACGCCCTGCGTGTTGCCGATGGTGCCGATCCTGTCGGGCATCATCGCGGGCAGCGGCGAGAACGTGTCGACGCGGCGTTCGTTCCTGTTGTCGGTGGCGTATGTGCTCGGCATGGCGTTCACGTACACGGCGGCGGGCATCGCTGCGGGCGCGATCGGCCAGGGTTTCAACCTGCAGGCGACGTTCAACCAGCCGTGGATCATCACGGTGTTCAGCCTGTTGTTCGTGGTGTTGTCCGCGTCGATGCTCGGCCTGTTCACCATCGAAATGCCGGGGTTCATCCAGACGCGCCTCAGCAGCAAGAGCAACGAGCAGCAGGCCGGCACATATATCGGCGTCGGCGTCATGGGCGCTTTGTCGGCATTGATCGTCTCCGCCTGCGTGGCACCGCCGTTGATCGCGGCGCTCACCGTCATCAGTCAGACCGGCGACGTCGTGCGCGGTGGCGCGGCGTTGTTCGTCATGAGCATCGGCATGGGCACGCCACTGTTGTTAGTCGGCGCATCCGCCGGAAAACTGCTGCCGAGAGCCGGCGCGTGGATGGACACGATCAAGAATCTGTTCGGCGTCCTGTTCCTGGCGGTCGCCGCCTGGATGTTGTCGCGCATCGTGCCGGGCTGGGCGATCCTGATCCTGTGGACGGTGCCGGCACTGGTCCTCTGCTGGGTGCTGTTCCGCGCGCGTGCGAAATCGGCGCCGGGAAAAATCGTGTTGCGCGTGTTAGGCGTGGTCGCCGGCGCTTATGCGTTGTTGCTGATCGTCGGCGCCGCGCGGCATGCGACGAATCCGCTGGCGCCGATCGCGGAATTCTCGGCGCAGCAGAAGCAGCTCGAGTTCAAACGCATCAAGACGCTCACGGATCTCGAACGCGAAGTCGCCGCCGCCAAGGCGGCCGGCAAATCCGTGATGCTCGATTTCTATGCCGACTGGTGTGTGTCGTGCAAAGAGATGGAACACAACACGTTCACTGAAGCCGACGTGCAAGGCGCATTGGGCAACACGGTGCTGCTGCAGGCGGACGTGACTGTGAACGACGAACAGGATCGCGAGCTGCTCAAACACTTCGGCATCTTTGGTCCGCCAACGATCGCCTTCTATGGCGCCGATGGTGAGGAACGGCGAAACTTCCGCGTGGTCGGATTCATGAAGGCTGCGGAGTTCGCGGCCGTGGTCCGTCAGGCCGTCGCACCCGCGACCGAACCCGCAACGTGAGCAACATGTCATCGAAGCCGCCGCGTGCGCTGCTCGCGGCTCTCATCATTGGTGTCGCCGGCATCGGCGGGTTTCTGTTGTTCCGTGCGTTTCAGCATTCGCCGGCCGCCTCCCTAACGCCGGTCGCCGCTGCTGCTGTACCGGCGGCACCGCCGCCGCAGGTCATCGCGGATCCGGGCGCACCGGCCGCGAAGCGGGCTGTCCCCGATATGCTTCCGGAAATCATGCTGGCCGATACGAAGGGCAAACCCACGAAACTGGCGAGTTTCGGGGGCCGGCCGTTGATGGTGAATTTCTGGGCGACCTGGTGCGCGCCGTGCCGGCGCGAGATCCCGCTGCTCAATAAGATAAGAATGCAGCGCAAGGGACAGAATGCCGAGATCGTCGGAATTGCCGTCGATTTCAGGGACGATGTACTCCAGTTCGTGCAGAAAGTGCCCCTGAGCTACCCGCTTCTGATTGGTGAAGAGGACGGCTTGGCCGCCGCTGAGGCGTTTGGAATGGGCATGGCTTTCCCGTTCTCGGTATTCGTGGACAGCCAGAACCGGATCCTGACGGTGAAGGTTGGCGAGTTACACGAAGATGAAGCCAATTTCGCGTTCGATCGGCTACGGGACATCGACAATGGCATCTTGACGCGCGAGGCGGCGCAGGCCGCGGTCGCCGATGCCTTCCGCGAGATGTCCGCGCATCGCGCCCAGGAAGAAGCCGAAACCGAGTCGAAAAGCGCCCAATAGCGCCGATTCGCAGCCGATTGCCGAAAACTGCTCACGATCCCCGCCGATTACGGTAAATTCGCCGCCTTCACGATCCTGGAGAAGGCTTTCCAGCCGTATGGCGCGACTCTTATTACTCAACGGCCCGAATCTGAACCTGCTGGGTCAACGCGAACCGGAGGTCTACGGCTCGGACACGCTGGCTTCCATCGAGGAACGCGCGAAAACCGCCGCGTCCAAATTGGGGCACGAACTCGTGGCGTTCCAGAGCAACGCGGAGCACGAGCTCATCGATCGTGTCCAGACGGCGAAGGCCAACGGCATCGCGTTCGCGATCATCAATCCCGGTGGCCTCACACACACCAGTGTCGCGCTGCGTGACGCGATCCTCGGCGTGAAGCTGCCGTTCATCGAATTGCACCTGTCGAACACTTTCTCGCGCGAGAAGTTCCGGCATCACTCGTATTTCTCGGACATCGCGGTGGGCTGCATCGTCGGCCTCGGCGCGCATGGCTATGAACTTGCAATCCAGGCCGCGTCCGCGCGCATCGCCGCCAAATAGTTTCAACGAAGGGAGTCCAAATTGGACATTCGGAAAGTAAAAAAACTGATCGAACTACTCGAGGAATCGGGCATCGCCGAAATCGAGATCAAGGAAGGCGAGGAATCGGTCCGTATCAGTCGTATGCCGACCGGTCAGATGGTCACTCACATGGCGCCGATGATGCAGGCGCCGGTTGCCGCCGTCGCTGCTCCCGCCGCCCCGACCACGCTCGCCGGTGGCGCTCCCGCCGCCGCGCCGCGCCGTGCCAATGAACACGTGGTCGCGGCTCCGATGGTGGGCACTTTTTATGGATCCGCCTCTCCGGGTGCCAAGCCGTTCGTCGAGATCGGCACCGAGGTCAAGGAAGGCCAGGTCCTGTGCATCATCGAAGCGATGAAGATGATGAATCAGATCGAAAGCGACAAGACCGGCAAAGTCACCGCGATCATGGCCACCAACGGCGATCCCGTGGAGTTCGGTCAGCCGCTCTTCGTGATCGAGTAACAAGCCGATGCTCGACAAAATCGTAATCGCCAATCGTGGCGAGATCGCGCTTCGCATCCTGCGTGCCTGCCGCGAGCTCGGCATCAAGACCGTCGCGGTGCACTCCACTGCCGACTACAACCTCAAGCACGTGCTGCTGGCGGATGAATCGGTGTGCATCGGCCCGCCTGCCTCGCAGAAGAGTTACCTCAACATGCCGGCGATCATCAGCGCCGCCGAGGTGACCGACGCGGTGGGAATCCATCCCGGCTACGGATTCCTTTCCGAGAACGCCGACTTCGCCGAACGCGTCGAGAAGAGTGGCTTCACTTTCATCGGCCCGCGCGCCGATGTGATCCGCATGATGGGCGACAAGGTTTCGGCCATCAACGTCATGAAAAAGGCCGGCGTGCCGTGTGTGCCGGGCTCGGGCGGCCCGCTGGGCGACTCCCCTGAGGAAAACCACCGCATCGCGCGCGACATCGGATATCCCGTGATCATCAAGGCCTCGGGCGGTGGCGGCGGCCGCGGCATGCGCGTCGTGCACACCGAAGCCTCGTTGCTGAATGCCATCGCCGTCACCAAGGGTGAAGCGCTGGCAGCGTTCAACAACGACCAGGTCTACATGGAGAAATTCCTGGAGCGTCCGCGCCACATCGAATTCCAGGTGCTGGCCGACAACTACGGCAACGTCATCCACCTGGGCGAGCGCGACTGCTCGATGCAGCGTCGTCACCAAAAAGTAATTGAAGAAGCGCCCGCTCCGGGCATCACGCCCGCGCAGCGCGAGATGATGGGTAAACGCGTCGTCGACGCCTGCAAGGCGGTCGGTTATCGCAGCGCCGGCACCCTCGAGTTCCTGTACCAGGACGACGAGTTCTACTTCATCGAGATGAACACCCGCATCCAGGTCGAACACCCGGTCACGGAGCTCATCACGGGCATCGACCTCGTGAAGGCGCAGCTGATGATCGCCTCGGGCGAGAAGCTCAAATACGTGCAGGACGACATCAAGCTCACCGGCCATGCGATCGAGTGCCGCATCAACGCCGAAGACGCCAAGACCTTCATGCCATCGCCGGGCCCGATCAAGCTGTGGCACGCGCCGGGCGGACCGGGCATCCGGGTAGATAGCCACATCTACTCCGGCTACAACGTCCCGCCGCACTACGACTCGCTCATCGCGAAAGTCATCGCCTACGGCGACACGCGCGAAACCGCGATCGCGCGCATGCGCAACGCGCTGGCCGAGATGGTGGTCGAGGGCATCAAGACGAACACGGCGCTGCACCAGGAAATATTCACGCATCAGGCCTTCCGCACTGGCGGACAGGACATCCACTACCTGGAGCGCCGCCTCGGCCTGAAGTGATCGCAGGACTCGCTTGCCGCAGCTAGCTCTCACTTTGTCCCTGGACGGGCTCGATGCCGAGCGCGTCGAGGAAGCGTGCTTTGAATTCGGGGCGTTGGCTGTGTCGTACACCGACCAGCGCGACGATCCGATTCTCGAGCCTGCTCCCGGCGAGTTCCGGCTGTGGCCGCACTCGCGCCTGCAGGCGTTGTTTTCATTCGATTGTTCGCCGCAGGAGATCGTCGCGGGACTCACCCACGTCCTGCGGCTCGCACCCGAGTGCATCTGCGTTGAAACGCTGGCGGATCGCGTCTGGGAACGCGAGTGGCTGCGCGACTTCCATCCGATGTGTTTCGGCCGGCGGCTGTGGGTCGCGCCGCATCACTCGCACGTCCACACCGAAGGCGCGGTGATCGTGCGCCTTGACCCGGGCCTGGCGTTCGGCACCGGTACTCATGCCACCACCGCGATGTGCCTGAGCTGGCTCGACGAACATGCGAAGTCCGGCGATCTCGCGATCGACTACGGCTGCGGCTCGGGCGTATTGGCGGTCGCGGCGGTCAAACTCGGCGCGCGCGAAGCGCATGCCTTCGACATCGATCCGCAGGCGCTGACCGCGACCCATGACAACGCGAGCGCGAACGGCGTGGAATCGCAGGTGCGCGTCGTCGACGCGGACGCGAAGCTTCCGATTGGCGGCGCCGACATCCTGCTGGCTAACATCCTCTGCGGTCCGCTGTGCGAACTGGCGCCGCGGTTCGCCGCACTGACGCGGCCTGGCGGGAAAATCGTGCTCGCGGGGTTGCTCAGCAGCCAGGCCGACGAGGTGACACGTGCGCACGCGCCGTGGTTTGATATCGAGCCTTTCGCGTCCCGCGATGGATGGACGGCACTCGCCGGCACGCGCGCGCGATGAATCGAACAGGGAGACACTGAGTTGTTCACCGTCTGCCCGAAGTGCACGCTGACGCTGGTCGTCACGACGGTCGATCTGCGCGCGGGACAGGGTTACGTGCGCTGCGGCCGTTGCGCCAACGTCTTCAACGCACTGATCGCGTTGCGCGAAGGCGACCCGAATGGCAGCGCGGCGGACACCGCCAATCGCCGCTTGCTCGAGACTCAGCCGAAGACGCCCATCGAACCGGCCTTTGGCGCTGGCGTGGCGATTGAGCCAGAGCCTGAACCGGAGCCCGCGCCCGCGCCGCCGTCCCACGATATCGATCTGAGTTTCGACGGCGACGCCGGAAACATCGACGAAGGCTCGATGGAATTCGATCCGGTCGCGACCGACGTGTCCGAAATATTCATTGCTCCGCCCGCGAACGACAGTGACATCGCGTCCGGCAGCTACGAAACCGTGGTGCTCTCGGAAGAATCGCAGGAACCGGCGTCCGAGTCGGAGTCCGAGCCCGAGCCCGAACTCGAAGCCGTCGAGCCCACGTTCACCGACACGATCGCGACCGAAGACTGGTCGCTGATCGACGATGGCACGGATGGCGTTCCGGCGGACACCGTCGTCGAAGAACCCGCGACGGACGACACGTTGCAACAGAGCAGTGCCGCGGATCCGCCCTGGGTCGAAGAGATGTTCGCGGAGGCTGAAGCCGTCGCGACACGCTCACGTACAGCGGAACGAGAGGTCCTGCATCCCGCCGCCAACGAGGAAGAAGAGCCCCTGGAGGTGAGCGCTGCGCGCGACGTCGCGGGTGTCTCCGCGTCGAGCGGCGATACGGTGCTCGAGCCCCTGTTCTTGCCCGCCGCCCGGAAACGGCCGGCCTGGCAGTACGTGAGTGGCGTCGCGGTGCTGGCGTTGCTGCTGATTCTCCAGCTGCTGCACCACAATCGGCAGACTCTCGCGCTGAGTCCGTCGTTCGGGCCGATGGCTTCAAAAGTCTACGGTTGGTTTGGCGTGGTCCTGGTGCCGCGCTGGGACCTCCTGGCCTATTCAGTGAGGCAACTCGGGGCAGATGCCGAAGGCAGCGATGGCACGCACCTGCGCGTGCGGCTGTCGGTACATAACGAGAGTTCGCGCGTACAGCCGCTGCCGCTGGTACGCCTCACGCTGCGCGACCGTTATGGAAATGCCGTCGCGACGCGTGACCTCGAACCGCGAGACTACCTGCCACAGCGGGCTGCGGATCAGCGCCTGCTCGAACCGGATCAGCGCATCGACGCCGAATTGCACGTCATCGACCGCGACAAGGCCGCGATCGGCTTCGAGATCGACGCCTGCCTGCGCAGCGAAGACGGCAATATCGGTTGTGCGAACGACGCCCGGCGCCGCGCCGCCGGCTGAAGTACAAAGCGCGATGCGTATCGGTCCTTACGAGCTGAGCTCGTCTGTCGTGCTCGCGCCGATGGCCGGCGTGACTGATCGTCCTTTCCGACAAATCGCCAGGTCATTTGGAGCGGGTCTCGCCGCGTCGGAAATGATCACCAGTGACGTGCGTCTTTGGACCACGAAAAAAACGCAACTGCGCATGGATCATTCCGGCGAGCCCGAGCCACGCGTGGTGCAACTCGCGGGCTCGGATCCCGAACCGCTCGCCGAAGCCGCGCGCCGCAATATCGATCTGGGCGCACAGATCATCGACATCAACATGGGCTGCCCGGCGAAGAAAGTCTGCAACCGGCTGTGCGGCTCGGCACTTCTCACTGATGAAGCTCTGGTCGCGAAAATTCTTTCCGCCGTGGTCGCCGCGTCCAGCGTGCCGGTAACCCTGAAGACACGCACGGGCTTCCGCCGCGATCAACGCAACGGCGTGCGCATCGCGCAACTCGCTGAATCGTGTGGCATCGCAGCGCTCGCAATTCATGGCCGCACACGTGAAGATTTTTATGAAGGAGCAGCGGAGTACGAAACCATTCGCGAAATCAGATCGCGTGTGAAAATTCCGTTATTCGCGAATGGTGATATTGATTCGCCACAAAAAGCGCGCGCAGTGCTTGATTTGACTGGCGCAACAGGAGTAATGCTCGGCCGCGCCGCGCATGGCTCACCGTGGATCTTTCGTGATGTCAATTATTTTTTGTCGCACGGAAAAATTGCGCCCGCACTTCCACTTCGAAAAGTGCGTGATACCATCCTCGCGCATCTCGAATCCCTCTACGCTTTTTACGGCGAAGAGACAGGACTTCGAGTCGCACGCAAACACCTCGGTTGGTATTTTGAAAAATTGCAGGACGCGCCCGATGTTCGTCGGGGGTTGATGGCAGCTTCAACGTCGGCGTCGCAGTTTGCGTTGTCGGAAAAAAGTCTGGATGGCTGGTTGCAGACCAGTAGCCAGACCACCGTTGCAGCCTGGGGAGGATTTGCAGCGAGTGTTTAAGAGAAGTGTTCAGGCTCGAGCACAGACGACGGGGCATTGTTAATGACGGCGAAAACTTCACGGACCAGGAAAGACTCCGGTCGCAACGGCGCGCTCGAAGTGCCGCTTCGCAACCACGCCGAACGTGCGCTGTCCGATTATTTCTCCAATCTCAACGGCCACAAGCCGGCACACCTCTACGACCTCGTGTTGCGCGAAGTCGAAGAGCCGTTGTTCCGCGCGGTGCTGGATTATTCGGCGGGCAACCAGTGCCGCGCCGCCGCGATCCTCGGTATCAACCGGGGCACCTTGAGAAAGAAACTGCGACAGTTCGGCCTCTCGGGCTGACCCCTCCATGCTCGTCACGATTCGCAGGGCCTTGCTGTCGGTATCCGACAAAACGGGGCTGGTCGATTTCGCGAAACTGCTGGCTGCACGCAAAGTCGAGTTGCTGAGCACCGGCGGCACAGCCCGGTTGCTGATCGACGCGGGCATTCCGGTGACCGAGGTCTCGGCCTACACGGGTTTCCCCGAAATCATGGATGGCCGCGTCAAGACGCTGCATCCGCGCGTGCACGGAGGACTCCTTGGCCGTCGTGGCATCGACGACGAGGTCATGGCGAAGCACGACATTCCGCCCATCGACCTGCTGGTCGTGAATCTCTATCCATTTGCGCAGACGGTGGCGAAGCCCGACTGCACGTACGCCGACGCCATCGAGAACATCGACATCGGCGGCCCCGCGATGGTGCGCGCGGCATCCAAAAATCATGAATCGGTGACGGTCATCGTGGATCCGGCCGATTACCAGCTGATCGCGGCCGATCTCGACGCCAACGCGGGCGCCACCAGCATCGACACGCGTTCGCGCCTCGCCGCCAAAGCGTTCGCGCACACGGCCAGATACGACACGATGGTGTCCAGCTATTTATTGAGCCGCGAAGGCAATTCGGCCGAGACCTTTCCGCCCACCCTGCCGCTGGTCTACGAAAAGATCCAGGACCTGCGCTACGGCGAGAACCCGCATCAGCAGGCGGCGTTCTATCGCGAACCCGGGGTCAAGGGCTCGTGCGTCGCCAGCGCAAGGATGTTGCAGGGCAAGGAACTGTCGTTCAACAACATCGCCGACACGGACACGGCCATCGAATGTGTGCGGGTGTTCAAGGAACCCGCCTGCGTCATTGTCAAACACGCCAACCCCTGCGGCGTCGCGACCTCCATGACGCTCTCCGACGCCTATGACCGCGCGTACCGGACCGATCCGACCTCCGCGTTCGGCGGCATCATCGCTTTCAATCGCGAGCTCGATGAAGCCACTGCCATGGCCATCACCGGCCGGCAGTTCGTCGAGGTGATCGCGGCGCCGAGTGTGTCGGCCGAGGCGGTCAAGGTTCTCGCCGGCAAGACCAACGTGCGCGTACTGCTCGTCGGACCACTCGCGAACGAAAACCCTTCCGAGCTCGAATATCGCAGCGTGGTCGGTGGCTTGCTCGTGCAGAGTCGCGACACGGCGCTCGCCGACCCCGACACTTTCAAGATCGTGACGAAGAAGCAGCCCACTCCCACGCAGTACGCCGACCTGTGGTTTGCCTGGCGCGTGTGCAAGTACGTGAAATCGAACGCGATCGTGTTCGCGCGTGACGGAATGACCATTGGCGTGGGCGCCGGGCAAATGTCGCGCGTTTATTCGACGCACGTCGCCGCGCTCAAGGCCAAGGACGAGGGCTTGCTAGTCGAGGGCGCCTCGATGGCGTCCGACGCGTTCTTCCCGTTTCGCGACGGCATCGACGCGGCTGCCGCGTATGGCATCAAGGCCATCGTGCAACCGGGCGGCAGCAAACGCGACGATGAAGTCATCGCCGCGGCCGACGAACATGGCATGACCATGGTGTTCACCGCCATGCGCCACTTCCGGCACTGACCTCGAGCGCATGAAGATCCTGATCGTGGGTTCCGGCGGGCGCGAACACGCGCTCGCGTGGAAATGCGCGCAATCCCTGAAAGTGTCCGAAGTGCTGGTCGCGCCCGGCAACGGCGGGACTGCAAGTGAGCCGCGCGTTCGCAACGTGAACGTGGCGGCGGAAGACATTCCGGGCCTCGTGGCCTTGGCTAAATCCGAGAAGGTCGGGCTCACCATCATCGGGCCGGAAGGTCCGCTGGTCGCAGGCGTGGTCGATGCGTTTGACGCCGCGGGGTTGCGCTGCTTCGGACCCACCAGGGCCGCCGCGCAGCTCGAAGGCTCCAAGGCGTACACCAAGGAATTCCTCAAACGTCACGATATTCCGACTGCGGCGTACGCCACGTTCACGCGCCAGACGTTCGATGCGAATTGGGTACGCGCGCAGCGTATGCCCATTGTCGTGAAGGCGAGCGGCCTCGCTGCCGGCAAGGGCGTGCTCATTCTCGACAGCGCCGAGGAAGCCATCGCGGCGGCGTTGTCGATGTTCGACGGACAGTTCGGCGCGTCGGGCGATGAAGTGGTCATCGAAGAGTTCCTGCCGGGCGAGGAAGCCAGCTTCATCGTGATGGCCGACGGGAAAAACATCCTCGCGTTCGCCACCTCGCAGGACCACAAGCGTCTGATGGACGCGGATGCCGGCCCCAACACTGGCGGCATGGGCGCGTATTCACCCGCGCCCGTCGTCGATCGCGCGATGCACGAACGCATCATGCGCGAGGTCATCGAACCTTCCATTCGTGGCCTCGCGAAAGACGGCACTCCCTACACGGGTTTTCTGTACGCCGGGATCATGGTGCATCCCGACGGCACCCCCAACGTGCTCGAGTACAACTGCCGCTTCGGCGATCCGGAGACGCAGCCCATCATGATGCGGCTCAAGAGTGATCTGGTCGATCTCTGCGAAGCCGCGCTCGACAAGCGGCTCGAAGGGCTGCACGCCGAATGGGACGAACGCGCTGCCCTGGGCGTGGTGCTGGCGGCGGAAGGTTATCCGGACAACGTTCGCAAGAATGATGTGATCGAAGGCCTCGGCGCGGCGGCCAAACTACCCGGAAAGGTGTTCCACGCGGGCACGAAGTCCGAGGGTGGCCAGGTTCTGACCAATGGCGGCCGCGTGTTGTGCGCCGTCGGACTGGGCACGAGTGTCTCCGCTGCGCAGGCCGAGGCTTACCGACTGGTCGACGCGGTTTCGTGGCAGGGCATGCAGTGCCGCCGCGACATCGGCTTTCGCGCCATCGCCCGCGAGCGCGGCTGACCCACTACTCCGTCAGGTTGTGCGCGTAACTCACGACGCGCGCGAGTTTCCAGCCGCTCGCCTCTTTCTTCCAAACCTGCGTGAACAACGAGACTTCGACGAGCTTTTCGGGCTTGCCGGGCAGCAGCTGGTAGAAGCGGTGTTCGCCGGTTTCCACCGCGCCATAATTGTTGAGCGGGTAAACCTTCATGGTGCCCGCGACGAGTTCGCGGCGAGCGCGGTAATCCTCGCCGGTCTTCTGTCGCGCGCAGGTGCGCGATATGTTCTTGATGAACTGCTTGCCGGATGTGGCGGTCAAGCCTCCCTTGTCATGGAACATCTCCAGGTCGTCGGTGACCATCCCCTTGAGCGCCTCGATGTCGCAGCGGTCGAAGAAGGCAGCGAACAAGGCCGCGTCAGCCGCAGCGATTTCTTCAGTGAGTTGCTGTGTGGGCTTAGGGCCGGCAGTCTGGGCGAACGCCATCGGCGCCAGCAACGCAATTGCAATCAGGAACTTGTACATGGGAGCCTCCGCACGATTGGATGAGCTGCGTCCGCGGACGGTTTGAATCGTACGCAATGGCCCGCGGCATGGGCGCAGGCGGCACGGACAGCCTCCCCGGTCGACGAAACGCAGGTGGCTTGGGCGAGGAGAGCCTGGCGACGCCACGGTGCCTTCGCAGGCCACTGCCGCGGTTCCCGGATCAATCGCGACCGAGTTCTTTCGAAACCAGCGTGCCGATCTGTGCGTGCGCGGCATTGAGCTCGGCCACCGGCAGCTGTGAGCCGCTCATGTAGACGGCCACGAACACCGGACGCCGCTGGGGCGGAAATGCAATGACGAGATCGTTGGCGGCGCCGTTCGCGCCGGTGCCCGTCTTGTCGCCCACCACCCAGCTCTTTGGCATGCCGGCGTGTACGCGCTCGAGGCCGGTCTTCGCTGCGCTCAACCAGTCGATCAGCAGCGCGCGCGAGGGAATCGACAACACGTCCTGCGTGAAGATGCGCAGCAGCGAATCGACCATGGCGCGCGGTGTCGTCGTGTCGCGCGGATCGCCGGGCGTATTGCTGTTGAGCGACGTCTCGGTGCGATCGAAGCGCGTCACCTCGTCGCCGATATTGCGCATGAATGTAGTTAGGGCGGCGGGCCCGCCGATGCCGGTGAGCAGGATGTTGGCGGCGGCGTTGTCGCTCACCGTGATGATGGCGACGCACAACTCGCGCAGGGTCATGGTCGACTCCCCCTTCGCGAGCACTGCCTCGACCATGGGCGAATTCGGCAACAGGTTCTCACGCGCGACCGGCAACGAGCGTTCCAGAGTGAACGCACCCCGATCCACCTGCCACAGCAAAGCGGCCGCCAGCGGCAGCTTCATGGTCGAGGCCATCGCGTACCGTGAGCGTTCATCGATCCCGAAACGCTTGCCGCTCTGCGAATCGAGCGCATGCACGCCGAGACGGCCGCCGATGCGTTTCAGGATGGCTTTGAGCTCGCGCTCGGCACTCGCCGCGACCGTGGGCGCTGCCAGCGCGGCCGCCAGGGCGAGACCGACGATTTGCCGCCTCGTGATCATCAATCCTCCGCCAGCACGATTATCTGATCGTTCTGCGAGAAGCTGTGTTTCTCGGATTTTTTCGGATTCACGTTGACTCCGTACCCTTTGCCTTTGTCATCGGCGTGATTCATGAGCCGGTAGCCGATGGCGGTTTCACCGCGCTGCGCCGCCGCTTCGAGCACGGTGTAGAAGTCGACGGTGGTGCCGAGCCGGATGTAGTCGGTCATGGGGCGGATATATATCTCGGAACCCTCGGAGCTGAACAGCACCTTGAACACCTGTTCGAGGCTCTTGTTCTCCGACAGCTGCGACATCATGAGGCTCACGAGCTTGTCGCTGACGATGAAATCGTCCGCGCGCGCGATCTGCGCGAGCGCGCGATTCCGCAGGTCCATCATTTCACTCACGATACTGAGGCGAACGCCGGCGGCGTCCGCGAGATTGCGCAGGTGCAGCAGCGTGATCAACGTCTTGGCGTCGGCTTCCTGGATCGGAAATTCGTTGTAACTGAGCAGGATCACGTGCTCGAAGGTGGCGGCTTTCACCGCTGCCAGCGTCGCTGAATGGGTGATGTCGCCGTCCGCGAACCTCAGCTTCTGCCGCTTCATTCGTTTGGCGACGCTCATCAGGACATCGCGTGCGCCTTCGTGCCGGCAGATGACGATGGTCTCCGAGCCGGGCGCGACGTAGTTGTCGAGCTCCTCGATGATGGCCGGTCCTTTTTCGTTCCAGCCCAGAATGAGGATGCGTTCGGGGGCCGGCGGGAGCCGTTCGCGGTGCGACAGTGCGCTCACGTCGGGCAGACCCCCGCCGGCGGTCGCCGAGAGGACGAACGTGTCGTCGTCTTCGCTGATCGCGATCACCTGGTCGCCGCTGCCAAACGCGGTCTCCATCGGCGGATTGATCAACGCAGCACCGGCCGCGGTCATGATGCCCATGACGGTCGAATCCTCGTAGGCCGAGATCAATTCGCGGTAGGTGCGGCCCGCGAGCCCGGGCTCGTGTCTGAAATAAATTTCCGCGCCGTCGAAATCGAGCAACTCGGTGTAGACCACGGAGAGCCCCGACTGCCGACAGGTCTGCGCCGTGACCCGCGCGATGAGATCCTCGCCCTGGACGTAGATGGCTTCCTTGCCACCGACCAACGACGCCGCCTCGAGATTCCGCGGCTCGCGGATCTCCGCCACGATGTGATAAGGCTGCTGCTTGCGCGCCGGGTTGTTGGTAATTGCGAGCACGGACTTTATAACGTGGATGTCGGGATTTTCGGTCTCCGGCGCGAGCACCACGATGGAACGGGCCGAGTGCGGATCGACCACCGCGAGATCGTCGAGGTCGAGCGGATTGCCGCTGCGGCAGATGATTCTTGTGTTCTTCGTGTTCGGAAATTTCGCGCGGATATCGTCTTCCATCTCGATCTTGTCGCGCTCGCTGAGGATCACGATGCAGGGCTTTTTCTGGTTCTCGTTGGCGATCAGCAGCTCGCCGATGATCGAATACACCTTGCTCGACCAGCCGAGGATCAGCGTGAAGTGTTGCTCGATGACGCGCGAGCGGCCTTTGCGCAGCTCGGCGAGCCGCGTTTCGAGGCCCGAGGTGATGGTGCCGATGAGGATGCTGACGATGAAGATGCCGCCGATGGTCACGAGCAACATGAGCAGTCGCAATTTCCAGCCCACATCGCCTGCGACCACGCCCGGATCGAGCGTGCGCAACATGCTCTGCCAGATGCCCTCGAAGAATCCGTAGGGATGTTCGTGGTCTTCGGGGTCCTGGCCGACCCGCATGACCGCCAGGATCAGCGACGCCAGCGTCACGATAGACAGCGACAGCAACGCCAGCCAGCCGATGATGGCGATGGTGCCCCTGGACAGGGTGTTCTCGAATCGATAACGCAGTCGGTCGCGCCAGGTGACTGGGCTGTCCGGCATTTATCTCGCCTCCCTTTGGGGAGCGAGTCTAACTGCTAGCGCGTCATACCTGCAGGCTTGCGCACCACGATGTCGATGCTCTCGGTGTTCTGGTCGTAGACGATTTCGGCTTCTCGCCGCTCGAGCTGGCGGCGCACCTGCATCACCTTGGTCTCGAACGGCACGTCGCTCTCGCCGTAATCCGTGCCTTCGCGCAGCACGAACGACTGGATGACGCCCTCGATCGCGTCGGCCGACAACTCGGCAAGCGGCACGACGATGGGCGGCAGCGGGCGTTCGGAGTCGTCGTTCAAGTCGCGTATTTCCTGATGAGCCATGCGGCGCCGGCCAGCGAACTCGACACCGCCAGCATGAGCCATTCCGCGTGCACTTCGGGGTGCGCAATCACTCGCGGCAAGTGCAGCAGCACCACGAACGAAGCCATCATCCCGGCAAGCACGCCGGCCGCCAGCCGGGCCTGGATGCCGCTGAGCAGCGCCACACCCGCCGCGAGATGGCCCGCGCCGGTAGCGTAGGCCCAGAACAGCGGATACGGAATCCACGCAGGCACCATGCTCGCGGTGAAATCGGCGTAGTTGAAGTGGGCGAAGCCGAAGACGACGGCGCTCGCACCGGCGAGCAGGCGCGCGACCAGCGACAACGTGCCGCGCAATTTACCAGCACCGGCGGCGAACAACGCGACGCCGCCCACGGTCATGAACGTGAGCTCGGCGGGGCCGTTCCATGCGCCGATGTGGCGCCACGAGGCGAAAGCCGCGGGCAGATGCAGCGCCAGGACCCAGAAACCGTAGAACACCGCGAGCAGCAATGCGCCGCCGCGCTCGCCCTTGCGGCTGAGGATCGCGCCGCCACCGATGATGAGCAGGATGCCGCTGAGATAGGCGAGCGGCGTGTGCATCGCGATGCCCTTCGGCACGGGTTGCCAGGTCTGCGCGAATTCATGGAAATAGATGCCGACGGCGCCTAACAGGATGGCGCCGAGCGCGTAGAGGGCGGTGTTTAGGTTCATGGTGGGGGCGCGATTGTTGTAGTTAGTGGGGAATGGGGAGAGGTACCGGCACCGGGGAATGGGGACAGGCACCGATTTGCGGATGCAAATCGGAGCCAGTCCCCACGGAGCCCGTCCCCGTCATCTTAGCCACCAGCGGATGGCGAGGCTAACTACACCTAACAAAGTTACGCTCATGGCCCATATGAGGGCCATCCAGCCGATTCGCCGCAGCAGCGGCGCCTCGCGTTCGCGGGCCGGCAGGTTCAATGGTATCCCTCGGGCGCGACCTTGCCGCGGAACACCCAGTACGACCACGCGGTGTACGCGAGGATCAGCGGCACGAGCACGCCCGCGCCCCACAACATGAATGCCTGGCTGCTTTCGGGCGCCGCCGCTTTCTGCAGCGTGACACTGTTCGGGATCAGGTACGGATACATGCTGATCCCCAGGCCGACGAAGCTGAGCCCGAAAACCGCCAGCGTGATGACGAATGGCGCGAGTTCGTAGTTGCGGCGCAGGCTGCGCACGAAGCGCCACGTGAGGATCGCGATGACCAGCGGAACCTGCGCGGTGAACAACACGCGCGGCATCGTGAACCAGCGATCGAAGTATTGACCGCCGAGGAACGGCGTCGCGAGACTGACCGCGAGAATGGCCAGCACAGTGACGGGCGCGAGGATCCGCATGAGCCGGCGCGCATGGCTCTGGGTCTGCCCTTCCGTCTTCAAGTTGAGCCAGCAGGCGCCTAACAAGGAATACCCGGCCACCACACTTGCGCCGGTGAGCAGGCTGAACGGCGTCAACCAGTCCCACCAGCCGCCGGCGTAGGCCCGGCCCTGGACCTCGATGCCCTGCAGCAGCGCGCCGAGCATGATGCCCTGCGTGAAGGCGGCCATGAAAGAACCGGCCGTGAACGCGAAATCCCAGATGGCGCGATGGGCGGGGTCGCGCCAGCGGAACTCGAAGGCGACGCCACGAAACACCAGCGCCAGCAACATGGCGATCAGCGGTGGATAGAGCGC
Organism: Pseudomonadota bacterium; assembly: GCA_039931065.1. Taxonomy (GTDB): domain Bacteria; phylum Pseudomonadota; class Gammaproteobacteria; order Steroidobacterales; family Steroidobacteraceae; genus CADEED01. The sequence goes on from JBDTSP010000002.1 coordinate 80,441, forward strand.
CGACATGATGATGGCGTAGGCCAGTGGAAACGCCGCCAGCAGACCGCCACCGCCGAGCACCAGCCAGGTTTCATTGCCGTCCCATACGGGCGCGATGGAATTCATGGCGGTGTCGCGCTCGTGGCCCACGCCGAACACCGGAAACAGGATGCCTATGCCGAGATCGAAACCATCCATCACTATGTACATGAACACGGCGAACGCGAGCAGCGCAGCCCAGATGTTGGTGAGCACGGTGCTGTCAGTCATGGGACGGCTCCTGGCCACCGCCCGCCGCAAGCGCAGGCCCGGGCGTGATGCCGGCGGCATGCGCGGGCGCATTGGGCGGATCGCTCTCGTGCGGATGCGGCGGCCGCGACATCAGCTTGAGGATGTACCAGCTACCCATGCCGAAGACCGCGAAGTACACGACGACGAACGCGACCAGCGATGCGCCGACCGCCGGCGCCGCCAATGGCGAAGCGGAATCGGCGGTGCGCAGCAGTCCATAGACGGTGAACGGCTGCCGGCCGACTTCGGTGGTCATCCAGCCGGCGATCACCGCGATGAAACCCGACGGGCCCATCAACACTGCGAAGCGCTTGAGCCAGCGCCAGTCGTACAACTTGCCGCGCAAGCGCGCTAACAAACTCCACGCACCCAGCGCGAACATGAGGAGGCCCAGACCGACCATCACACGAAAGGTCCAGAACACGACGCGCACGGGCGGGCGATTCTCGGGCGCGATGGTGTCGAGGCCCGCAAGTGGCGCATCGAAGTCGTGCTTGAGGATCAATGAGGAGAGTTTCGGGATCTCGATGGCGTGTTCCATGCGTTGCTCGGCGTCGTTCGGAATGCCGAACAACACCAGCGGCGCGCCCTCGGGATGACTGCGGTAGTGCCCTTCCATCGCCATCACCTTCGCGGGCTGATGCTCGAGGGTGTTGAGGCCGTGCAGGTCGCCGACCAACACTTGCACGGGAGCCACCAGCGCGGCCATCCACATCGCCATCGAAAACATCTTGCGCGCGTGTTGATGCGTGGAGTCGCGCAGCAGGTGCCAGGCGCCGACCGCGCCCACCATCAACGCAGTGGTCAGATAGGCGGCGATGACCGTGTGCACCAGGCGATACGGAAAGCTCGGATTGAAGATGATCGGCAGCCAGCCATTGGCCGGCACGAATTGCCCTTCCGGGTTGATGGCGTAGCCGGTCGGCGTCTGCATCCAGCTGTTGACGCTCAGGATCCAGAACGCCGAGATGCCCGTGCCGACGGCCACCATCAGGGTGGCGAAGAAATGCAGCCGGCGGCCGACCTTCTGCATGCCAAACAACATGACGCCGAGAAAACCGGCCTCGAGGAAGAAAGCCGTGAGCACTTCATAGGCCATGAGCGGCCCGACGATCGGACCGGCCTTGTCGGAGAACACCGCCCAGTTGCTGCCGAACTGGTAAGCCATCACGATGCCCGACACCACACCCATCGCGAACACGACCGCGAAGATCTTCAGCCAGTACTTGAACAGATCTAGATAGAGCGCCTTGCCGGTCCTGAGCCAGAGCGCCTCCAGCACCGCGAGGTAACTCGCCAGCCCGATCGAAAAGGCCGGAAAGATGAAGTGGAAACTGACCGTGAACCCGAACTGGATTCGCGCCAGCAGCAGTGCGTCGGCATCATGAAACATGCGCGAATTTTAGCGCTCCGCGCCACATATTTCGCCCCATATCGAGGTGCCCGGCGCTCGGCGCGTCGATATGGGTTTCTTTCCCGCGGCGCCGGTTTCACGTGCCTTTAGCGCGCATACTGCCCGCATGAAAATTCTCATCGACGCCGCGACGCAAGCCGGCAAAACCAGCGCGCTGCTGAGCGCCTTCAAATCGGCCTCCTTCATCGACCTGCTGCGCTCACCCGGCCACAACACGATCAATCTGCCCAGCGACGATGCGTTCAAGCGCCTGTCATCGGGCTCGCTCGATGCGCTGTTCAAGAACGCGCGCACGCTCAAGCCTTTCATGAGCAGCCAGATGATGACCGGCACCGCGGCCGCGAACGACGGGCTCGCAAGCTAGCTCGGGCCCTCCTGGGGGCCTTTACGAATTGCGCGCCTTCGGCGCGACGTTGGCGTTCAGCCGGAACAGGTTGTCCGGATCGAATTTCGTCTTCAACGCCACCAGACGATCGAAATTTCCGCCGTAGGTCTCGCGCATGCGATGCGCGTCATCGTTGTATTCGTTGACGTAAAACCCGCGCGTGTGCGGCTCGAGTTTCTTCCAGGCGCCACGCGCCCAGTTGCCGACCGCCTCGCTCTGTGCCGGATCGTCCCAACCACTGAATACGAACATGTTGAACGGCGCGGTGCGTTGGGCGAACGCGGTCGCGTCCGCTTTCACGCGCGCGTAGGCACCGCCACCCTGCGGCATCGAGACGGCCTGCAAGGTGGGTAGATTGGCCTCGGCGATCGTCGCGACCATGGCATCCGTCAGGCCCTGGGTGGGCTGCTGCACGAAACCGCCCTTGATGTAATAACGGCGGCCAACCGCAGCACCCTCATCCCCTGAGGCCTGCAGCTGCACGTAGGGCGTCGGCACGACCGTGTCGCGGATCGGCTTGCGGAAGCTACGCAGCGGCGCCAGCACCTTGTCGAGGTTGCCGCGCGGCCCGCAATAACAGACATCGATCGTGAAGAACCGGACGTCATTCGGCAGGCGCACCAGCGCGGCATCCAGGTTGAGCTCATCGGGAGCCTGCATCGCGAAATCGAAGAAGAACTTGAGCATCGCGGGCGCATCGGCGAATGAATACGCCAACTCACCGCCCATCATGATCGGGTCGACCGGATGGAGCTGGAATTCGAACGACGTCGCGACACCGAAGTTGCCACCCCCGCCGCGCAAACCCCAGAACAGATCCTTGTTCTGCGCCGCGCTGGCCGTGACGAATTTTCCGTCGGCGGTGATCAGGTCGATCGAACGCACGTTGTCGCAGGTCAGGCCGAAGCGGCGGCCGAGTCGGCCGAAGCCGCCGCCGAGCGTGAGCCCACCTACTCCCGTGTGCGACACAGTGCCGGCGGTGGTCGCAAGACCGTGCACCAGCGACTCGCGATCGAGCGCGCCCAACAAGGCACCGCCTTCGATGATCGCGACGCGCCGGGCAGGATCGACGTGCGCGCCATTCATCTGCGACAGGTCGAGCATCAACCCCTTCTCGCACACCGATTGACCCGAGAGGCTGTGGCCGCCGCCGCGGACCGATAACAACATGTGGTTGACCGCCGCGAACTTCACGGCTTCCATGACGTCGGCCGCGCCGCTGCAGCGCGCGATGAGCGCGGGGTGGCGATCGAACGCCGCGTTCCAGATGCGCCGCGCCCCGTCGTAACCGGCGCTGTTGCGCAACAGCAGGTCTCCGCGCATGCGCGCCGCAAGATCCTTTACGTCGGCGCCCTTGAGGACGAGCTGCTTTCCATCATTGGTCACGGCTTCGACGTCGTCGAAGGTGGCGGCTTCGCTCGCCGCAAACAACTTGCCGAACGGCAGCGTCGCTGCGGGCAAGGCGGCAAGGGCGGTGCGGACAAACTGGCGGCGCTTGATGACGCTCATGGTTTTTCTCCCGGTTCGGTCGGCGCAATTTAACAGTTTGATCGCGAAACTGAACGGCCGCTGAACCGTCGGCGCCGCCCGTGAAACTTGCGCCAGTCCGCACTTGTCGGGAGCACAGCGCCGGCATAGCCTCGAGTCATTGCGCATTCCAGGCACAGTGAGGTGCGACCCATGAACGGAAAATCCACGCTCGCGTTGGCGCTGCTGCTGGCAGTCGCCGGTAATTCCTGGTCGCAGGACGCTGTCGGGAATAAACCCGATCCAGACGAGACTCGGGTCCGCATCGCCGCCCCGGCCGCGCCTTCATTCAGTCTGCACGACGACAATGTCCAGAAGATCGTGGTTGCCGCCGCGCAGAAGCAGTCGGAATCTGCAACGGAATCGGACGCCCTCAATGATCCTGTGACCGCCACGGCGCCGATCGCCGTGAAGTTCAAGGCGCCGCGGCGCGTCGATCACACGGACTGCGACAGCTTCAATTGCGTCGCCTACAACGCCGACGAGATTGCACTGTTCACCATTCCGCGCGAGCAGTATTTCGGCGTCCACGGCGACAAGCCGGCCGACGGATGGCTGTCGTGCCAGTCCCGCGACGATCTGCTGACCACCTTCGAGCGCTACGACAAGTGTCGCGGCATCACGATCGGATTGCCGCCGGTGAGTTTCGGCAACGTCATGCTCGATACGCCGAAGCTCACCTTCTGACGGTGCGATCAGACTCGCGGCAATTGCGCGCGCAGCTGCCCGATTTCGCGCTCGAGTTCCGTCACACGTTCGAGCAGGCGCAACGCCACACCCAGCCCGCGCATGTCGAGTTCGAAGTCGTCGCGCAGCCGGCACGCGGTACGCGCCACCGTCACCACACGCGCGCTGAAGGTGTAGACCGCACCGCGCGTCTCGTGCACGGGAATGGCGCCGACGTTGACCAGCTCCAGCAGTTCGGGCTCGCTCAACCCCGACACTTCGACCAGCTCGGCCAGACTAACTACCTGGTGCTCGTCGAGCCACACTACCTCCTTGTCGGTCATGTAGCCTCCCCGCCGAAGCCGCGGCGCGGATCGAACTCGGACTGGTCCCTGAGTTGTTCATAGATGCCGCGTTCGCGGTCGGTGAGCTGCGCGGGGACGACCAGCTGCGCCACCGCGAACAGGTCGCCCGCGCCGCCGCGCGGCCTGGGTAATCCGCGCCCGGACAACCGCAGTTTCTGCCCGGCCGAAGTACCGGCCGGCACCTTCAGCTTCACCGCGCCACCGAGCGTCGGCACTTCGATCGTCGCGCCGAGCGCGGCCTCCCACGGCGCGATCGGCAGATCGAGATACAGGTCGTGATCGGTCGCGCGATACAACGGATGGGCTTTCAGCGAGATATCGAGGTACAGGTCGCCATCACGTCCGCCATTGAATCCCTTGCCGCCCTTGCCGGGCAGTCGCAGCCGCTGTCCATCGACGGCGCCGGGAGCGACCCGCGCCTTCACCGTGCGCGGCGCGCGGCGCAACTGGCCGGACGCGTCGTATTCCGGCATGGAGAGATTCAGCTCGAGCGTCGTTCCGCGATATGCATCTTCGATGCTGATCGCGACGGCAACTTCGAAATCCTGCCCGGGTAGCTGGCCACGTCCACCGCGCGCGCCGAAACGCTGGAACAGGTCGCCGAAGTCGATGTCGTCGTAAAAATTCCCGCTGGCGCCCGCGGCGTCGCCGCCCGCGTGTTGTCGCGACCAGTCGGGCGGCGGCTGGAATTCCTCACCCGGCGGACGCCGACCCAACGCGTCGTACGCGGCGCGTTTTTCCGGATCCTTCAGCGTCTGGTAGGCCTCGGCCACTTCCTTGAAGCGATCCTCGGCGCCCGCTTCCTTGGACACGTCCGGGTGATGCTTCTGGGCGAGCCTGCGATACGCCTTCTTGATTTCGTCAGGCGAGGCAGCGCGCTCGATTCCGAGCGCGGCGTAATAGTCGGCGTACTTCATCTCACTGCGCGGCGGTTCAGGCTCAATTCCCGCTCGGCCCCATGGACATCTGCTTGAGCTTGTAACCGGCGGGGATCTCGAACATCGACGCTGGAACGGCTTCCTCGCGCCACACCTTCATGAGGGTCTCTTCCGGGGCGAGCTTGCCGTCCTCGTAGCTGCGCAGGCGCACTGGGTAACCGTTGGTTTTGACGTGTGCGCTGAATTCGTTACCCATCATGCCGGCCAGCATGGGAACGGATTTCGCCATTTCGTCGAACACCTTCGAGAAATTCCCGAACACCGCCTGAACGTTTTCCTTGCCAGGCAGCGACGCGAACGGGACCACGCACACCTGTTCGTCGAGTTCGTCGTTGCGCTTGACGTCCCAGAGCTTGCAGGCGCGCCCATCTACCTTGTCGGATTTGCCGGTGTCGAGCGCTTCGACGGTCCACTTCTGGTCGTTTCCGTCCATGCCGGGGATCTTGCCCATCGCCGCTTCCATCTGCGCACGTTGCTCGGCTGGCAGCTTGGCGAGTTGCTCCTTCACCTGCGACATCTCGTCGTTCATCTTCTTGGCGAGCTTGTCCATCGTGGCCTTGTCGAAGACGACGTAACTCTTGTCGGCTTCGTCGACCATGTACATCGTGTTGCCCTTGATGATGGAAACGTGCCCGTTGTCGTCGACGATGCGCCCCGCGCCATCCTGCAGGTACATCGTCTGTGCCGGTTTGGTCGTATTCGTCGCAATGTTGTGATTGACCATCTCGACATACACGCCGGCGCCGGCCGTCTGAGCGACCAACAATGCCGCGACGCTTCCGTAAATGCGTTTCATGGAGCCCCTCAAGAGTTTTGCGTGACGGGACTCTAGCACCGCGCACCAGCCCCTGTATTTTGTCGACGACTTTCATAGACTTGAACGCATGCTCGACGCCTGGGATTTTGCCGCACCGCATTTGGTAACCGTGGCCGTACAGCCGGATGACATCGACGCCTATGGACACGTGAACAACGCCGTCTACCTGAAATGGCTCGACATCGCCGCGTGGTCCCACTCGACCGCGCTCGGGTTGTCGATCGATGCCTGCACGCGGTTGCGCCGCGGCATGGCGGCGCTGCGCATCGAGATCGATTATCTGCGCGCGGCGATGCCGGACGAGCGCGTGGAGGTCGCCACCTGGATCGCGGATTCCGATCGGCGCCTGCGCGTCACGCGCCGCTTCCAGCTGCGCCACGCAACCGACGGCGGCACCCTGGCTCGTGCCACGACGCAGTACGTCTGCCTCAATCTCGACAATGGCCGCGCCACGCGGATGCCGCCCGAATTCTCCGCCGCGTACGGGGTCACCTGATGGAAGAACGCCGTAAACCGGTGCTCGGCCGCGTGGTACCCGGTGTGTCACCCGACATTCAGCGGCGCCTGCGGCAGTTCTTCGCGCTGACCCAGGGCCTGAGTCCGCGGCTTGCGGGGTTGCTCGCGTTCCGCATGTTTCTCACCCCGCCACGCCGTGCCATCGATGCGCTCGACGCGGAAGTCGTCTCGCAGGCCAAAAAATCCACGCTCAGGTTTGGACCCGAGGAATTCACCCTGTGGAAGTGGGATCACGGCGGCCCGACGGTGGTACTGCTGCACGGCTGGGGCTCGCGGGCATCGCGATTCGGCCATTTCGTCGCGCCGCTGCGCGCGGCGGGTTTCACGGTGATCGGCATCGACGCACCCGCGCACGGCGATTCGCGCGGCAGAACCGCGGACCTGCCGCGTTTCCGGGAAAGCCTCGCGCAGGTGTTGCGCATTCAGCAGCCCATCTACGCGGTGATCGGGCACTCACTCGGCGGCGGCGCGGTGCTCACGGTGCTGGCGGAAACCGCCGATCATCATCCGCAAAAGATCTGCCTGTTCGGCGTGCCCGGCGACATGGACTACATCCTCGAATCCTTCGCCATGATGCTCGGATTGAAGCCCCCCGCGTTGGCCAATCTGCGCGCGCGATTCACGGCGAAGTTCGGCCGGGCGGCTAACGAGATTTCCGTGACCGCCGCGGCGCCCAGTGTGCGTGTGCCGGTGCTGGTGGTACACGACGAGGACGACAACGTCGCGCCGTTCGCGCAAGGCGCGGCGCTCGCGGCAGCCATTCCCGGCGCGCGACTTCTGGTGACACGCGGCTTCGGTCACAGCGGCGCATTGCGCGACGCCGCGACGATCGAACGCGTGGTGGCTTTTCTCAAGGAGTGACCGGCCCGCGCGGTTGACTCGCGCGCCGGCGGGGACAGCCCCCAGCTGCCGCGCGGCATGTAGATAGAGGGCCGCATCCGGCGCGGCGCGTTTCACGTGATCCGCCGGGACCACGGCAGCACTCGATCAGCAACCCGTCCATGTCGAAGATCGCCGCGCGAAACACGGCTGACGGAACTGCGTGCCCGCAGGCCTCAGAAGCTGGCGCGGAAAAACAGCTCCGGACCGCTCACATCCATGTTGAACAGCAGCGGCCGGTCGTCCGTGACGAGCAGCTCGGTCACGTACTTGTTGTAGCCCAGGCCGATCGCGAAATTCTTGCGCCAGCGGTACTGGAGGTCGGCGTGGTAGTCGGACATCGTGCCTTCGAAATCCTCGGGGCTCGCCGAGAAGGATTGTCCGCGCGCGGTGACGGCCCAACGCTTGGAGATGCGAAACGCCGCATTCACCGCGATGGTCGGGAAAATACCGACCTGGTCGGCCTTCTCGAAATTCGTAGTGCCGGGTTCCCGGCCTTCCGCATGGGCTTCGAGGATGTGGATGCCGAGACCGGCGCCCGCCTCGAAGCGATCGAACTTGATGAACGAATAGGTGTAGGTCAGCGACAGGACCCGCCAGTCGAGCTTGCTGCGAAAGGCGGTGCCCGCCAGGAACTGGAAGTCACCGAAGTTGATGTTCTCGGCCAGGTTCAGCTGATGGAACCGATCGAGCTTGAAGTAGTCGATGCGCAGGTGATTGCGCTCTTTCAGGCGGATGTCGAATTCCATGCGCCCCTGGTTGATCTGGTCGTCGAGCCCCAGATCCTGCTCGGCGCTGAGCAGCGAACCCTGGGTGACCGCGGACTGATCGAGGCGCAGTTCGGTGGTGACCGAAGGCTGGAAATAGATGCCGCGCATGTAGAAGTGATCGCTCACCGGGCTCGCCAGATCGAGCGACTTCGGTTTGAGTACATCGCTCGGCTTTAGCACCGGCTCCGCCTTTTCCTTGCGCGGGCCGTTCTCGACCGGCTCTTCCCGGTCCCTGCGCCACAAGGCGCATCCGGTATTCAGAAGACACAGCAGAACGATGAGCCCCAGGCGCATTCGCGATTCCTATCGTGACGGAGACCCAAGAGAAAGAGGCGGCCCCGGAGGTACGGGGCCGCGACATGATCTAACAGGTTTGGAAGCCGCGCCAGCGTCGGCTTAAAGAGACGGGCCTGGTGTGCGGTACGTCACACCAGGCCGGTGCCTCATCTCTTCATTGCGTCGAAGAACTCGCCGTTGGTCTTGGTGTCCTTCATCTTGTCCAGCAGGAACTCGACCGCCGCCAGTTCATCCATCGGATGCAGCAGCTTGCGCAGGATCCAGATCTTCGCGAGTTCGCCCGGATCGGTGATGAGCTCTTCCTTGCGCGTGCCCGAACGGTTGATGTTCATCGCCGGGAAGACGCGCTTTTCAGCGATGCGGCGATCCAGGTGGATTTCGCAGTTGCCCGTGCCCTTGAACTCTTCGTAGATCACGTCGTCCATCTTCGAGCCCGTGTCGATCAGGGCGGTGGCCAGAATAGTTAGGCTACCACCCTCCTCGATGTTGCGCGCGGCGCCGAAGAAACGCTTCGGGCGCTGCAACGCGTTCGCGTCGACACCACCGGTGAGCACCTTGCCGGAGCTCGGCACCACCGTGTTGTAGGCGCGCGCCAGGCGCGTGATGGAATCGAGCAGGATCACGACGTCTTTTTTGTGCTCGACCAGGCGCTTGGCCTTTTCGATCACCATTTCGGCGACCTGCACGTGGCGGGCGGCGGGTTCGTCGAACGTCGACGAAACCACTTCGCCCTTCACGGTGCGCTGCATCTCGGTCACTTCTTCCGGACGCTCGTCGATGAGCAGCACGATGAGGTGCACTTCCGGGTGGTTGGCCGTGATGGCGGTGGCGATGTTCTGCAGCAGCATCGTCTTGCCGGCTTTCGGCGGCGAGACGATGAGTCCGCGCTGGCCCTTGCCGATCGGCGAGACCAGGTCGATGGCGCGTGCGGTGAGATCTTCGGTCGAGCCGTTGCCGCGCTGCAGCTTGAGCCGCTTGGTGGGATGGAACGGCGTCAGGTTCTCGAACAGCACCTTGTTGCGCGAAGAATCGGGCGAGTCGAAGTTGATCTCGCCGACTTTCAGCAGCGCGAAGTAACGCTCGCCATCTTTGGGCGGGCGGATGAGGCCCGAGATGGTGTCGCCGGTGCGCAGGTTGAAGCGGCGGATCTGGCTCGGGGACACGTAGATGTCGTCCGGGCCGGCAAGATAGCTGCCGTCCGAGGACCGCAGGAAGCCGAAGCCGTCCTGCAGGATCTCGAGCACGCCGTCGCCGTAGATATTCTCGCCGTTACGCGAGTGGGCCTTGAGGATGCCGAAGATGATGTCCTGCTTGCGCGAGCGGGCCATGCCCTCGACGCCCATGGAGTCGGCCATCTTCACCAATTCGTGGATCGGCTTGGCCTTGAGCACCGACAGATTCATCGAGCTCTTGGTGGCCGCGAGATCGGCCTGGCTGATGATTTCCGATGCGTCTACTTCGAACACCTCGGGCGGCTGATCGTCGGGGCGCGGGCCCCCGTTGCCACCGGCGCGGTAGTTCGGATCGCGGTTGCCGTCACGGTCGCGCTGTCCGCCACCGCCGCCGCTGTTGCCACCGCCGCCCCGACCACCGTCGTGGCGCGGACCTTTGTTAGGACGATTACGGCCGCCGCCCTGATTGCCCAGATAACCTCTCACAGGTGGGCATCCAGGAAGGACTTCAGATCCGGCTTGCGGACCGAACCGACCTTCTGGGCCTCGACCGTGCCGTTCTTGAACAGAATCAGCGTCGGGATGTTGCGGATGCCGTACTTCGGCGGCGTCTGCGGATTCGACTCGATGTCGATCTTGGCGATGCGGAGCTTGTCTTTGTACTCCACCGCGATCTCATCGAGGATCGGCGCGATCATCTTGCAGGGACCACACCACTCGGCCCAGAAGTCGAGAAGAACGGGCTTGTCGGACTTGAGCACGTCCTGGGTGAACGTAGCGTCCGTGGTGTGGACGATATCCGGGTTACTCACTTGGAAGGACCTCCGAAAAAAAACAAAAAAGCATGGGGATCGAGTGTTGAATTGGCTGGGATTTGGAGCTGGCGCTGCAGCCGGCAGGAAGCCGTGCTCAGGACGCGATCAAACGGTTAGACTGCGCTGCGCAGCTAATAGGCTTGATGGGTAAAAGAAGACCTGGTGGTTAAGGAAGCTTTGGATTTGCGGTTCGTGGCTCTGTGAAGAGCAGCCCGCGTCTTGGGAGCATTTTTTAACTGGTCCGCCTGCCATTTGCAAGCGCCAGATGCGCCAAGCCTGACCTGAATATCCCGAATACATAAATAACCGGCCATTAATGACAGAGACACACCTTTCCGAGCTGACCTTCACGTCGCTCGATCTCGTTCCCTCGGTAGCCCAGGGCATCAAAGACGCCGGATTCGTCCGCGCCACGCCGGTCCAGGCGATGACATTGCCGATCGCCCTGACGGGCCGGGATGTCGCGGGACAGGCACAAACGGGCACCGGCAAGACGGCCGCGTTCCTGGTGGCCCTGTTCCAGCGGTTGCTCACGAACCCTCTGCCGGGACGCAGTGCGACGGGCATTCGCGCCCTGATCCTCGCGCCCACGCGCGAGCTGGCGGTGCAGATATTCAACGACGCCGAAGTGCTGGGTAAACACACGGGTCTCAAGATCGGCGTCGTTTATGGTGGCGTCGACTACGAAAAACAACGCAAGAGCCTGCAAGACGGCATGGATGTGTTGATCGGGACGCCCGGCCGCGTCATCGATTACTACAAACAGCACGTGTTCGACATGCGCCATGCGCAGGCGGTGGTACTCGACGAGGCCGATCGCATGTTCGATCTGGGCTTCATCGCCGACATCCGCTACATCCTGCGCCGGCTGCCGGCGCCGGATGCGCGTCAATCGATGCTGTTCTCGGCCACGCTGTCGCAGCGTGTGCTCGAACTCGCCTACGAACACATGAACGACCCGGAGCTCATCCGCATCGAGCCTGATCGTGTGACCGCGGACAAAGTACGGCAGCTCATCTACTTCCCGGCGATGGAAGAAAAGATTCCATTGCTGATCGGTTTGCTGCGGCTCTATGACGCGCGCCGCACGATGGTGTTCGTGAACACGAAGAGGGTCGCCGAAAAACTCGAAGCCTATCTGATCGCGAACGGCTTCAAGGCGCAGGCCCTGTCCGGCGACGTGCCGCAGAAGAAACGCCTGCGCTTCATGAAGGAATTCCACAGCGGCGAGCTTGCGGTACTGATCTGCACGGACGTCGCTTCGCGTGGACTGCACATCGCGGACGTCAGTCACGTCTTCAATTACGACCTGCCGCAGGATGCCGCCGACTACGTACATCGCATCGGCCGCACCGCGCGTGCCGGCGCCGAAGGTGATGCGATCAGCTTCGGTTGCGAGGAATACGCGGTGGCGCTGCCCGAGATCGAGGCCTACATCTCGCACAAGATCGAGGTCGCGCCGGTCAAGCAGGAACTGCTCGCGCGAGACCTCAAACCGCCCGTCTACAAGGAATGGGACCCCGAAGACGGTCCGCGTCCGATGCGTCGCCCGGGCGGCGGTGGCGGCGGCCGCGGTGGTCCACGCCGGCCCGGTGGTGGCGGCGGCGGCGGTGGTCCGCGCAGACCCGGTGGCAGCAGCGGTCCACGCCGTGGCGGTAGATAGAGTGGTGTCAGGCGGGGAAAGTCGGGATAACTCGCAACTTGCTCCGACCTGAGTAATCCCGACTTTCCCCGCCTGACACCGCTACAGATCGGCGACCTTGTCGACGCTGGGATGATCCACATGCTCGCGGCGCGAGCCGCGGGTATCCCAGTGGCGCACGCCGTACACCCAGCGAATACCGGCGCTGCGCGCTGCATCCAGCATCTTCGAATTGTCATCGGCGAACAGCGCGCGCGCCGGATCGAATCCGAAGTGCGCGGACGCCGCGGTCCAGAACGGCGCATGTTCCTTCGGATGGCCGAAATCGTGCGAGGTTACGGCGCCATCCAGATAGTCGAGCACGCCGGTTTCCGCGTGTTTGACCGCCAGCGCAATCGGGTGCGAATTGGTGAGCAGCAGCAGCCGTTTCCCCGCCGCTCGCATCCGGGTCAGGAATTCCTGCGCGCCCGGCAACCACGCCACGTGCGAGCGCACTTCATGGTGCAAAGCCCCGATGTCGATCTCGAGCGTGCGTGACCAATACTCGATGCAATACCAGTCGAGCGTGCCGCTGCGTTCGCGAAAGCGCCGTGCGATTTCGGCATACGCCGAATGCAGATCCAACGCGTGCGCAACCGCAAATCGCTGCGGCACGAGATCGCGCCAGATGTGGTTGTCGTAGGCCTGATCGAGCAGCGTGCCGTCGAGATCGAGCAGTACGGCGTCGATCGCCGACCAGTCGGGCGGCGAATGATTCGGCTGAGAAGGGGGAGACATGCGGGGCGTATCATACGGACCTCGCATGGATTCAACCCCCGAACCCCTCGTCGATTTCCACACCCACAGCCATTACTCCGATGGCGTGCTGGCGCCGGCCGCGCTGGTCGAACGCGCGCACGGCCGCAAGGTCGGCACGCTGGCGCTCACCGATCACGACACGACCGCCGGCCTCGCCGAAGCGCGCGCGGCTTGTACGACCACCGGCATTCGCTTCGTCCCCGGCGTCGAGCTGTCCGCGCAGTGGCGCAGCCAAACTATTCACATCGTCGGTCTGCAGCTCGAGGAAACACACGCCGGACTGCAGACGCACCTGGGTTCGGTGCTCGCGCGGCGCCAGGCACGCCTGCAGGAAATCGGCGAACGCCTCGAAAAACGCGCCAAGCTTCCGGGCCGCGAACTGGCCGCCATCGCCGCCCGGGCCACCGCGCCCACCCGGCTGCATCTGGCACGGTTGCTGGTCGAACGCGGCCACGCCCGGGACACGCAGGAAGCCTTCGATCGCTGGTTGAATCGCGACAAGGCCGGACATGTGCCGGCCGAGTGGCCGACACTGGCGGCCGCCATGACGGCCTTGCGCGACAGCGGCGCGGTCCCGGTGCTCGCCCATCCGCATCGTTACCGCTGTTCCTCCGGGCAAATGCGCGAGCTGGTGGGGGCCTTCGTGCAGGAGGGCGGCGCGGCGCTCGAAGCGAGCATGGCGGGCATGAGCCCGAACGATGCCGATCGCATCGCCTCGTTATGCCGGAGATTCAGCCTGCACGCCTCGATGGGCTCGGATTTTCACGATCCCGCCGTGCCGTGGAATCCCCTTGGCCGCTGGCTTAAGCTTGCCGCCGGTCTCGAGCCGGTCACCCGGATCCTGAAAAGCCAGGTCTCGAAAGCAGGCTGAACCCAAGCGATGACAGATATCGAAGATCAGGACAACGTCGATCGCGAGCTCTTCAAGAACGTTGAAAAGCTGCGCGAGCTGCGCATCGCACACCGCGACCTCGACGAGGTCATTTCACGCCTGTCGCTCGACTTCCAGTCCGACCAGTTGCAGTTGAAGCGCCTCAAGAAGCGCAAGCTGATCCTGAAGGATCAGATCACCCGGCTCGAAAGCGAGCTGATTCCCGATCTGAACGCATGAGCAGGATTCGGCAGATGCTCTCGTGAGAAATTTCTTCGAGCAGCTCACCACGCCAGAAATCATGGTCCAGGTGATCGTGATCATCCTGGCGACGCTGCTGGCCTCCGGCGGCGCCCACTACATCAAGAACTGGCTGCGACCGTTGTCGGCGCGCGTCGATCTGGGCCTCTGGCCGCGACGCATGATCGTCGCCGGGATGGTCCTCGCGCCGTCCGTCCTGACACTGATACTGATGCTCGGGCTGCTGGCCCTGTTCGGCAGCTTCAATAAGCCCACCGCGCTCATCGACATCGCCAAGGACTCGGCGACAGTGCTCGTGATCGTGCGCTTCGGCATGCACCTCCTGAGTATCTCGCTCGGCCCGAACACCTGGTTCCGGTCCTGGGAACTGCGACTCACGTTCGTGATCTGGGTGGCGCTGTCGTTCCAGATCCTCGGCTGGTTCGATTTCATTGAACACACGCTGGACAAAATCGATCTCATCCCGGGTAAGGCGCAGTTCAGTCTGTGGGCACTGCTCAAGGGCGGCGTGGTCATCGCCGGTTTCCTGATCGCAACCAGCCTGATCGCGCGCGCCGTCGAACGGCGCGTCATGAAGCTCGAAGGTCTCGCGATCTCCACGCGTATTGGCATCTCGAAGTTCTCGACCTTCGGCATGCTCACGCTGGGCGTCTTGTTAGGCGTCAACGCCTCGGGCGTCGATCTCACGGCGCTGACCGTGCTCACCGGCGCCGTCGGCCTAGGCTTGGGCTTTGGCCTGCAATCCATCGCCAGCAACTTCGTTTCCGGCTTCGTGTTGCTGCTCGACAAGTCCATCAAGCCGGGCGACGTCATCAGCTTCACCGGCACCACCGGCACGAGCAGCGAGAATTTTGGCTGGGTGCAGGAGCTGCGCGGCCGCTATATCGTCGTGCGCGACCGGGACGGGGTCGAGACCCTGGTTCCGAACCAGAACCTGATGACGAACTCCGTCATCAACTGGAGCTACTCCGACCAGCGCGTACGCATACGATTGCCCGTGATGATCAGCTTCAATGACGATCCGGAGATTGCGCTGCAGGTGTTGATCGATGCGGCGGCCAACCACCCGCGCATCCTCAAGGATCCAGGCCCGGTATCGCGGCTCATGAGCTTCGAGAACTACGGCATGCGCGTCGAAGTGCGTTTCTGGATCCGCGATCCGATGAATGGCGTGAACAACGTGCGCTCCGACGTCAATCGCGAGATCTGGCGCCTGTTCAAGAAACACGGCATTACGATTCCGGTGCAACAGCACGAAGTCCGGTTCATCCAGAACGAGCCGCCCTCCGATGTTCCCGGGTTGCGCCGCTAACCACCGCCCATGAGCTTGTTAGTCAGGCCGGGCCTCGAAATTCCGGACGCGGATCTCGAAGTGGCCTTCATCCGTTCGTCGGGTCCCGGCGGGCAGAACGTCAACAAGGTGGCCAGCGCTGTCCAGCTGCGTTTCGCGCTCGACCGCAACACCACGCTCGGCCCCGACGTAAAGATGCGTCTGCGTGCGCTGGCTGGCCAGCGCGTCACCGACGCGGGCGAGATCCTGATCCAGGCGCGCGAGACCCGCAGTCAGGAACAGAACCGCCGCGATGCCGAGGAACGGCTGCTCGATCTGATCCGGCGCGCCCTGGTCGTTCCCAAGAAGCGCCGCGCCACCAAGCCGACGCGCGCTTCCAAAGAGCGACGGCTGGATGCGAAATCCCGTTCACAGAAGAACAAGCGCTTGCGCGGCAAAGTGAGAAATCACGATTAGGAGACGACGATGATTTCGTGGCGTGAAAAGTGGCGTGCTTTCACGATTCATTTCGCGGTGACGTTGCTGCTCGCCGTCGCCGCGGCGGCGATCATCTTCGGGGTCTGGTTTCCCGATCCTTTCGACCGGCTGGTCGGAGGCGCGGAGCTGTTCCTGCTGGTGGTGGGCTGCGACCTGGTGCTCGGGCCACTGATCTCGCTCGTCATCTACGACAGCCGCAAGAGCCGCGGCAAGCTCCTCTTCGACTACACCGTCGTCGGCTTCCTGCAGCTGGGGGCGATGGCTTATGGCGTGTGGATAGTCGCTGGCGCGCGCCCGGTCTACGTGGTGTTCGACCACGATCGCCTCGAGATTGTCGCGGCGGCCGACATCGCCCCGGCGGAACTGCTCGCGGCGCGGGATCCGAAGTATCGCAGTCTGCCAATCGGCGGGCCGCGGCTGGTGGCAGCCGTCGTGCCGCCCGCGGATCACAACGATGCCCTGTTCCAGGCACTCGACGGCAATGAAGTACCGGCGCGGCCGAAGTTCTACGTGCCGTACGAATCCGCCGTGGCGCAGATTCGCAGCCGCGCCCGCGCGCTGGGCGAGCTCGAAAAACGCCACCCTGAAGCCAGAGGGAGGCTGGCACTGGCACGCGCCGAAACCGGTCTGCCGGAAACACGGCTGCGCTGGTTGCCGGTGCGTTTCCACGACATTTTCTGGACGGTGCTGGTCGATGCGGAGAGCGGCAGGCCGCTCGGGTATTTCGATCTCGATCCGTATTGAACGGCCGCGGCGCGCTAGTTGTTAGGCGTGCCGCCGTTCGGAGCGGGGTTCGAGACGAGCTCGACCACCCAGCTGCTGATCCGCTTGAAGACTTCCGCCCCAGCCCATTCCGTGCCGTCGCTGAAGATGATGCGCAGGGTGGATGCGTCTGGAATCAGGCCGAGATAGTTGTCGATGGTCATGCGATCAAAACCATCGGGCGTGCGTACCACCAGCGAATCGTTCATGCGCGCCAGCGTCACGTCGGCGGGCGGGATACCGGGACCGACGCGCAGATCGAGGCGTCCGGCGGTCCACCAGTCGGTGATTGCGACGTTGCCGGATCCGCGGCCCCAGAAATATTCCGCGTGCGCGGCATTTTCCGGTTCGTCTTCGGCCTCGGCTTCGATACCGACGCGGAACTGGCCGCTGCGCTCGAGTTCGTCGAGGTATTCCTCGGCCTCCGGCGCATACGGCAGCTCTAACAACTTGGCGGTACTACTCGAATCCTTCATTCACCGTCTCGCAGTCCCTGCATGAGACTAGTGCCCACTCTCACGAGGCCGGCGACTGCTGTCTATAGGCCCGCGCCACCGGCCAAGGGGAATTTGCGCAAAAAGCCCGTGATGCGGCGCGTTATGTTGCCCGGGAATCGCGCATTTTGAAGCCGTTACCCGGGGTTTGGAGGAAGCCGGGACGAGCTACTTGCGCCGCCGTTTTTCGAACGCGGCCTTCTGGTCGACGTACGCGCGGCCTATCCACTGCTCGGCGTTGAAGTTCGTACCGCCATATTTTTCCTCGAATTCCTTCGTCGGACGGGCCGCGAGCACCTGCTCCTGCGTCTTGCCGGCCTTCACGAGTTTCGCGACCCGGTCGCGCACCGTGACCAGCATGTCGTGATACGCCACGAGCTCGGCCTTGTTGCCGAGCGGACCGTGTCCGCGAATGACCTTCGTATCGTCGTCGATGGTCGGCAGCACCGTCTCATGCGCGCGGATGAAGCCGTCGAGAGTACCGCCGGTGTTGCCGTCGATGAACGGGAATCCGCCGGTGAAGGTGTCGCCCATGTGGACCACGTTCGCTTTCCGGAAACGCACCATGATGTCGGTTTCGGTGTGTGCATTGGGCAGATGCGTGAACTCGAGATCGTCGTCGTTGAAATGCAGCGTGGCGGTGTCCGCGAACGTGACCACGGGCAGCGCCTCACGCGCCCGCGGCTCGATCGGCGCATTGGTCGACGGATTCACCTGCGGAGCCCCGAGCCGCTTGCGCACGTTCTCCTGCGCGATGATGACGGCGCCGCTCTTGCCGAAGGCGTCGTTGCCGCCGGTGTGATCGCCATGCAGATGCGTGTTGATCACGAACTTCACCGGCCGGTCGGACAACAGGGCGACCGCGGCGCGAATCTTCGGCGCCATGTCCGCGAACTGATCGTCGATGATGGCGACGCCGTCGACGCCTGTGGTGAGACCCACGTTGCCGCCACGACCCACCAGCATGTAGATGCCCGGCGCGACGTTGACGGTTTCGATCTTGACGTCGGGCGGCGCCGGCATCGCCGCGGGAGGCGTCTGCTGCGCCAGGGCGGCCGAACACACGACAGTGCCCACAAGCGCCAAAGCTGAAATCTTCATCGTCCTGCTCCCTGCCCGAAGGCGGATTTTTCACGAATGAGGCGCAACAGCTCGACCACGTGTTCGTGGCAGGCGCGGCGGAACTCGTCCGCCGTCATGCAGTGGTGTCAGGCGGGGAAAGTCGGGATTCCGTAAAGGTCGAATCGGGCGTGGGGGCGGGTCCCCCAGAATCCCGACTTTCCCCGCCTGACACCGCCGCGGGCTTCACCAGCCAGGTCGCGAGTGCCGGCAGCAGCAGGATGGCGCCCAGCATGTTCACGAAGAACATGAACGTCAGCATGATGCCGATGTCGGCCTGGAACTGCAGCGGCGAGAACACCCAGGTCACCACGCCGATGGCGAGCGTGATTCCGGTGAAGATGATGCTGGCGCCGGTGACGCGCATCGTCTTGAGGTAGGCGTCGTGCACGCTGTCGCCGCGCTTCAGGTACTCCTGCATGCGGCTCCATAGATAGATGCCGTAGTCGACGCCGATACCCGCGCCCAACGCCACCATGGGCAGTGTGTTGACCTTGAGGCCGATGCCGACGATGGCCATCACCGCGTAGACCAGGATCGACACCAGCGCGAGCGGCAGGAACACCAGCACCGTGCCGAGCAGGCTGCGGAAAGTCAGCAGGCACATCAGGATCACAGCGGCGAACACCCAGCCGAGAATCGGGTATTCCTTCGCCTCGACTTCCTCGTTGGTGGCCGCCATCACGCCGACGTTGCCGGTGGCGAGATTGAACGTGGCGTTCGCAAACGTGTTGAGCGTGCGCCACGCCTTGACCTCGGCAACCACGCGCTCGATGGTCGCGGCCTTGTGATCGCGCAGGAACAGCATCACGGGCACGACGTTGCAGTCGGCGTTCAGCAGTCCCGTGCTGGTTTCGATGTAACGGGTCGACTGCGTCAATTGGCTCGGCTCGCGTGGGATGTTGCGCCACTTGAGGCTGCCCTCGTTCCAGCCCGCGATGGCTATCTTGGCGACCAGCGGCAACGAGACCACCTCCTGCACGCCGTCGACGTTGCGCATCTTCCAGGAGAAATTGTCGATGGCCGTCATGAGCTCGTGGCTGGTGCAAGCCGGCTCCTTCGTCTCGACGATCACCGTGAGGATATCGACGCCGATCGAGAACTTCGTGGTGATGATGTTGCTGTCGCGGTTGTAACGCGAATCGGCGCGCAATTCGGGCACCCCGGATTGGGTGTCACCGATCGGGGTCTCGCGGCCCTTCCACACGCCGAACACACCTAACAACACGGAACCGATGATGATGCCGAGCGCGGGCTTGCGCTCGGTCACGCGCGCCAGGCGCTTCCAGTGCTGCATGAGCTTCGCCTGGCGTATTTCGACGCGGGCGCGGTACTGGTCGTCCCACTTGACCCACGACACCAGCACGGGCAGCAGGATCAGATCGGTGAGGATCACGATGGCGACGCCGATGCTGGCGGTGACCGCCATCTCCTGCACGACCTGCACGGGAATCAGCAGGATGGTGATGAAGCCGATGAGATCGGCGAGCAACGCGATGACGGCGGGCATCAACAACTGACGGAATGTCTGGCGCGCGGCATCCATGCTGCCGAGCCCGGCGACCGCGGCTTCTTTCACCGCGCTGATCTTCTGCACGCCGTGCGACACGCCAATCGCGAAGATGAGGAACGGTACGAGCAGACCGAGAGGATCGATGCCGTAGCCGAGCACGACCAGCGTACCCAGTTGCCAGATGACCGCGACGATCGAACAGGCGATCGGCACCACCGCGACCTTCAGCGACTGCACGTAATACCAGACGGCCAGCAACGTCAGCAGGATCGTCACCACCGCGAAGGTGATCACGGACGACGCGCCGTCGGCAATGTCGCCCACCACCTTCGCGAAGCCGATCATGTGCACGTCGATGGCCGAGCCCGTGGCTGTCGAAGGATGGGCCTGCACCAGCACATCGTTGCCCTGGATCTTGTCGCGCACGCGTAGCTCGAGCTGGCGTGCCACTTCGATCGGATCGATAGGCTTACCCGTGGCGTCCTTCTCGAGCACGATGGCCGACACCAGCGCGCCCGAAAAATCGTTGGCCACGAGCCGGCCGCGGATGCCGGCCTTGAGGATGTTCTCGCGCACTTTCGCCAGCGCTTCGGGCGTCGGCACGAATTCCGAATCGACGACATTGCCGGCGTCGATGCCGCCTTCGACGACTTCCATGTAACGCACGTTGGGCGTGAACAGCGACTGCACGCGCGTGCGATCGATGCCGTCCATGACCAGCACTTCGTCGGTGGCTTTCTTGAGCGCATCGAAGAAGCCGGGCGTGAACATGTTGCCGTCTTGCGCGATCAGCGCCACCAGCACGCGGTTCGCTCCGCCGAACTCGCTCTGGTGCTTGACGAAGGTCTGCATGTACTCGTGTTTGAGCGGCAGCTGCTTCGTGAACGAGGCGTCGATGCGCAAGCCGCGCGCGGCGACCGTCAGCATCACGACGCTGACCAGCGCGAACACGATGACAATGACGAGCCGGTGCCCGAAGATCAGGTGTTCGAGCGCGCTCGCGAGCCGGGATGGCGGCTGGTCCGGATTACCCTGACCGGCCACGACTAACTACCACCGTCGATCTGGATGGCACGCACGCCGCCTTCACCCGCGACGATCACCGTGCCCGCCGGTCCCGGCAACAATGCCGACACGCCTTTGCGATCGTCCTGCTGCGTCAGCCGGAACGTCTCCCCGGCATCGCCCGAAACCAGCAACACACCGGCGAGGCCACCGATGACGACGCGCAGATCGTTGATGGCGACGCCGTCGGTCAACATCGCGGTGGTGTGCGAATCGAGTTCGTGCCAGGTCTCGCCGGCATCGGCCGAGCGAAACAGATGGCCGCGCAAGCCGAAGGCCAGCAGCCCATCGCCGCGGATCGGCACGAGGCCGAAAAAGCTGCCTTCGTAAGGTGATGGCAACGCACGCCAGCGCGCGCCACGGTCGTCGGAGCGATAGAGCTGCCCGCCTTCGGCGGCGATGTACAGGCGATTGCCCACGCCGACGATGCGGTTCAGATGGTAGTCAGGCGCAGGCTCGTCGTCCGCGGCGGCGGGTGCGGCGTCTTTCTTCGCCGCCGGCGGTGGCGCGAACTTCGCGCTGGCCCAATGGCGGCCGCCGTCGTTGGTCGTGAAATACGCACCGTAGGCGCCGACGGCGATGCCGCTGACCCGATTGGCGAACCACAGGTCGAGCAACGGCTGCTGCGCCTCGGGCGCGAAGTGCGAGCGTGTCCACGTCTCGCCGCCGTCGACCGTGTTGATGATGGTTTCGTCGTGGCCCACGGCCCAGCCGTAGTCGTTGTCGGCAAAGAACACGGCCGTGAGCATCGCGCGCGTGGGAACGCTCTTCGCCTGGCGCCAGGTTGCGCCCTGATCGTCCGAGAGCAGCACGTGGCCGCGCTCGCCGACGGCGACCAAACGGCGGCCCGCTACACCCAGGTCGAGCAGCAGCGACTGCGCCGCAAGGGGCTCGATCTCGGCCGGCTTGTTGGCGAAATCGTGGGGATCGATTTGCGCGTGCGCAATGCCGCCCGCGGCGAACATCGCCAGCGTAACGAAAAGGGGCGCGAGTGGTGTCAGGCGGGGAAAGTCGGGATAACTCATACCAACCGGCGAATCACGCAGCGAACGTAAGGCGTGAGTTATCCCGACTTTCCCCGCCTGACACCACTCTCCGATCAACGCACGCCGCGGCGCTGCAGGGCGGCCGGCTGGTAATCGGCCACCGAACGCTTTTGCGAGAAATCGCGGCTGCGCGGCTCTTCGTTGTCGAGACCGAGCGCGAGGTAACGGCCGTTGGTCAGGTCGTACACCGTCTCGAGCGCCGTCCAGATCGTCGGTACTTCGTAGAAATTGATGACGTGGCCTTCCTGCACCCGATAGAGCTGGCCACGGCTGTCGTAGCAGTCGACCGCGACGATCTGCCAGCTGTCCTCATCCACGTACAGGGTGCGTCTGCTGTAGAGATGGCTCTGACCCTTCTTCAACTGCGAATCCACCACCCACACGCGATGCAGCTCGTAACGCGCCACGTCGGGGTTGATGTGGTTCTTCTTGAGGATGTCGGTGTACTTGAGCGTGTTCGAATTCAGCTTGTAGCTGTTGTACGGAACGAGCAGCTCTTTCTTGCCGATCAGCGTCCAGTCGTAACGCTGCGGGCTGCCGTTGTACATGTCGAACTGGTCGGAGGTGCGCAGGTTGTCCGAGTTGGTGCCCGGATTGTCGAACGCGACGTTCGGCGCGCGGCGCACGCGGCGCTGGCCGGGGTTGTAAACCCAGGCGCGGCGATTCTCGAGCGACTGGTCGAGGGTCTCCTGCACCAGCAGCACTTCACCGGCGAGGCGCGCGGGCGCGACCGTCTCCTGGATGAAATAGGCGATGGTGTTGTTGAGATTCTCCGACCTCGCGCCCGCCAGGCTGTACGCGACCATCGTCTCATCGCGGAACTTGACCATCGTGAAGTCGCCGCCCGCCGTCACCGGCGCCTGGCCGATGTTGCGCACGATGACGTCGCCGCGATAACGCAGCACGTGGTTCCAGAACACTTCGACGCCGGACTTCGGAATCGGGAACGGAATGCCTTCCCCGGCGTTGGTGACTCCGTTGCCGTCTTTCGCGAGCTGCGCAGTGGTCGCGATGCGCTTGGTGGCGTCGTAAATGCGCTGCGGAGCGGCGCCGCTGCGGTGGGTCGGGTACACGTTCATCTTGAACGTGGCCCGATACGTCTGCAGCAGCTTCTTGTGCCCTTCGGTGAGCTTGTTCGCGTACTGACTCATGTTGGCCGCGGTCACGGTGTAGAGCGGCTTGTCGTTCGCGTAAGGATCGGGGTGATGCTGCCCGGCGCGGAAGTTTGCGAAGCCCGCCTGCGCGGCCGACGTGATGCCGCCGTCCCAGGCCGGGATGGAGCCATCGGCGTTGCCGGCCTTCTCAGCGCCGAGCGGCGTGAGCTCGACACCGAGTTTGGCGGCGTCGCTCGCCGAAGCCGCCGCCATCGCATGGGCGCCCAACGCGAGGCCCGCGATCAATCCCAATGCGGGAGTTACGAATTTTTTCAGCATGGAAATTCCCCTCGTCGCGGTCAGAACGAGAACTTGATCGTGGCCGCGACGTAGTCGCGATCGTTGAGGTCGTTGAAGCGCCCGGCGCCACCGAACTTCGTCCATGACATGTCGACCGCCCAGGTGGCCCGGAGGTTCGCCTCGACACCGAGCGTGAGGCCGTAGCGGCCTTCGACGAAGTTGCCGCCAGGCCCGGGCGTCGTGCCTTTGACGTCGTGCTGCCAGTTGAAACGCGGTAATACGTTCCAGGGACCCATGAGACCCGGGTATTCGAGTCGGCCGGCAACGCGGTAGCCATAGGAGGTGGCATCGGCGAAGCGGTTCTGCGGTTCGACCAGGTTCAAGGCCAGGCAGGCCGCCGCCGAGAGCGTCGGGCAATGACGGCCGCGCAGTTCGTAGTTGCCGCTGACGTTGGTGGCCGGACCGTTGAAACGCAGGCCGCGAGCGTTCGGGCCGCCGGTCAGTTTGTCCGGCATGTCCTGCACGTGGGTCATGCCGGCTTCGGCGACCAGCACCATCTGCGACGCCGCCAGAATGTTCGAGAAGGTCTTGGTCGCGGTGAACTGCACCTGGTAGGTGTCATACAGACCCCAACCCTGCACTTTTTCATTCACGCCGAAGCCGCCGAGCTGGCCGCAGTGTGTGAGCGTGGAGGCGGCGGGAACTCCGGTCGGGCAGGTGGCCGGCAGCGGGGTGCCGCGCAAGGTCGCGAGCCCCTGCTCGAACGGCGTGAGCGCCGCGAACAGCAGTTCGACGTCGTCCCACTGCAGCGGCACGTCCTGGCGGTAAGCCACTTCGCCCTGCAGCGCGATGCCACCCCATTGCAGCTGGGTGTTGAACGACAAGCCGATCAGCTTGATGTCTTCCGGATACTCGGTGAAGTAACCGGCGGTGAGCGCGTATTCGTGCGTGGCGATGTTGGTCGCCTGCGCCGTCACGTCGCCACGCGCGAGCTGCGTGCCCGCGCCGAGGCTCGCGTATTGAGTGGCCGTGGCCAGCGAGAGGTTGCCGCCCGCCGCAGCCGATCGTGCGACGCCCAGCTGCGCCGCTGTCGCGATGGCCGCCCCCTGCGGCAGACCCGCCGCAAGACCCTGCGCCGCCGCGCCGACCGCGTTTAACGCGCCGAACGCGTTGCCGATGCCCGCCTGCGTGCCGGTTTGCCCCGAGATCAGCGGCAGACGGCTGTGGTAGTTCAGGAAGAACAACCCGAACTCCGTGCCGTTGTTGAAGCCCGGCGCGTAATACTTGAGATTGAAGCCGTACTGTCCGCTGTCGGAAGGCTTCTCCGTGGCGAGGCGATTGACGGTCTGGAAGTTCGAGATCAGCGGTCCGCCGAGGGGGCGGAAATCGACGCCCTGATCCGAGAACGAGCCGAAGCCCAGCACCACCTTGCTGCCGCCGGTGGGCGCGAAATCGTTGTTGCTGAAGTACGAACCGGCCGGCTCGGGCACGGTCGCGTTCCAGTCGGTGATGTAGATAGCCTGCGCCGACAGGTTGTCGTTGAACTGCAGGCTGAAATTGATCATCTCCTGCGGCAGGAACGCCTCTTTGAGCTCCGAGCCCGGCACCCGCAGCGCCGACACGTCGAAGTGATTGATGACGTTGATGCCGTTCTGGATGAAGGTGCTTTCGCCCCAGCTCACGGCCTGGCGGCCGACGCGCAATTCCGCGCCCATCTTGCCCAAGTCGAATTTGGCGTAGACGAACGCGTCCAGCAGACGCGTGTAGCTCTCGACCAGCTTTTCGGAGCTGTCCGAAAGCGGCGTGCGGGCGGTGTTGCCGGCTGCGTCGTCGTACAACCCCGAGGCGCGCACGAAGGCGCCGATGCCGCGGTAGTTGAGCGACACTTCGGTCAGCGCCTTGAGCGCCCGGCTGAACATGTCGGTGCCGTAGTTGAGGTCGCCGTCGTCGATGTTCGGCGAGCGGCCGCATCCGCCATCGGCAATGGCGATGAGCCGGCAATCGCGTGATTCGATGCGCCAGGCCTGGCCGTAGGTGAGGGTCGTATCCCAGCTGCCCGTGAAGGTGCCGTCGTCGTTCTGAAAATCCCAGGCGTAAGTGGCGGGCGAAACCAGCGCCAGTGTTGCCACGATCGGAAGCGCACGCACGACGTATCGCCGGATCAGATCGTTACTCATTCTTTTCCCCTGAAGACCGCGGGACTGACTGCGAGTGACGAGGGAGCAGCCTTACCGATGGGCCGTATCGTCTTAGAGTTCGCCACGCTGTTGCCTCCCCCTCGTGGACGCCTTCGCGCGGACGTGTTGCACGGGAGTATAGCAGCGGCTTCCGGGGCCAAAGCTAGGGAGGGTCCGCATCCCGGGGGAAGCCCTAGCAGTCGCTAGACCTGGGTCACCTGCAGAATGCTGTGGCGTATCTGCTCCGACAACACCAGCTGGGCATCCGCGGCCACGCGCATCAGCACTTCGTCGAATTCGAGCGTGCCGCCCTCGCCCGCCTTCAGGACGCCACGTTCCCGCAGCAGATCGATGAAATTTTCGAACAGCGCACGATCGAAGAATTCCGGTGAATTGAAGCCGTACAGCATGTCCATGCGCTGCGCGGCGAGCTGGCAATGCTGTTCCAGCGCCTTCTGGGTTATGGCGCTACTGCCGGCCTTGAGCAGCAGCGAGATCGCGAGGTAGTAACGCTCGATCGTCTGGATCGTGGCCTGCGCCAGCATCGACAGCTGCATGGCCGCGGGAGAATCCGGCGGCGGCCGCTGCCACGCCGTGCGGTCCTCGTTGGCCTGCAGCACGCCTTGTTCTGCGAGCGCAGCAAGAACGCCGTCGATGACTCCCGCGAGCTCCTCCTCGCGCCAGCGCAGGAAAAGCTCGGCGGCCACGTACGGATAGATGCGCCACGCCAGTCGCTGGATATCCTCGGTGCGCAACATGGAATTGCCGATGAATGCACAGGCCACGAGCGAGGGCAGCGCGAACAGGTGCAGGACGTTGTTGCGGTAATAGGCGATGAGCTGCGCGCTTTCATCGCTCATCTTCACGATGTCACCGAGCTTGTGAGGCACGCGGGAGATGAGTTTCAGCGTTTCGCCGTAAACGACGATTTCGGCCGGGGTGGCGTCGGTAACGGTGATCCGCGCGCTGTAGGGCGAGCTGCGCAGCAGCTTCAGATACAGCTCGAGCTGGCGGAGCAAGCCGCTTTCGGGCAACGCGCCGCGCGGCGACGCCAGCAACGTGGTGGCCAGAAGGTTGATGGGGGTGACCGCGGCGGCCGAATTGATGCCGCGCATGATGGCCAGCGACAGGCCGCTCACCAGCGCGTTGACGGCCGGCAGGCGCGTATCGTCGTCGAAGCGCTGCTCGCGCCAGCTCGGCAGTTGCGCATCTAGCAGGTCGTTGAGCCTTATCGGCTCGCCCACGTTCACGTGTACGGTCCCGAAACGCTCGCGCAATACCCGCAGGGACATCAGCAGGTCGAGCCAGCTCTCCTTTTTCTTGGGCGCGCCCGAGAGTTCGGAGATGTAGGTGTTGGCCTCGACGATGCGCTCGTAACCGAAATACACCGGCACGAACACCACCGGCCGAACCGGATCGCGCAGGAAGCTGCGGACCGTCATCGACAACATGCCGGTCCTCGGGTGCAGCAGGCGCCCCGTACGCGACCGCCCACCTTCGATGAAGTATTCGATAGAATGCCCGCGCGCCATGATGGCGGCCAGGTATTTCATGAACACCACCGTGTACAACGCGTTGCCGGCGAACGAACGGCGGATGAAAAACGCGCCGCCCTTGCGGAGGAATCGGCCGACGATGGGAATGTTGAGGTTGATGCCCGCGGCGATGTGCGGCAATGCGTAACCGGCGTGATAGATCACGTACGACAGCAGCAGGTAGTCCATGTGGCTGCGGTGACAGGGTACGTAGACGACTTCGTTGCCTTCGGAGATCTCCTTGAGCGTCGCGGTGTGATTGAACTTCACCCCGTCGTACACGCGGTTCCAGACGCGGCCGAGCAGTTTCTCGGCGACCTGCACGAACGGGTGTGAGTAGTTAGCTGCGATCTCGAAGGCGTATTTGCGGGCGGTCAAGAGCCCGGGCCGGAACTTGTCGTGCTTCTCGCGCGCTTCGGCCGCGACCACCGCGCGCACCGCCCGCGCGCGCAACACCCGCGCGACGATGGTACGGCGGTGCGAAAGATCGGGCCCGATCCGCGTGGCGCGCTGACGGCGCAATACCCCTCGC
The DNA here is from genome assembly GCA_039931065.1 of Pseudomonadota bacterium. Taxonomy (GTDB): domain Bacteria; phylum Pseudomonadota; class Gammaproteobacteria; order Steroidobacterales; family Steroidobacteraceae; genus CADEED01. Next base: position 108,249 of record JBDTSP010000002.1, read on the forward strand.
AGAACACGGGTGACGCGGCGCGCCTGGTCCGTGGCCGGCGCAGCGTCGAGCAGCGAACGCAGGCTGATCGGCGCGCCGAATTCCACGAACACATTGCGGCCATTGATGAGCACGGCGAAAAATTTCCGGGCACGCGTGGTCAACGCCCAGTTTTCGGCGAACAGCAGCCGCAGCCACGAGCCTTCTTTCTGGGGAGCACGGCCCCAGTACACCGCCGTCGGCACGAGCAGGACGTCGCGGACCGAATCCCCACGCAGCGTTTCGATCAGCGCCAGCAGGTGCGGCGGCGGACGGCGGGTGTGTGTGGCATCCCAGAAGCGACGCCGGCGGCCCACATCGAAGTACGAGCGGCGCTGCTCGACCGGCAGATCGCTGGACCGTTTTTCCGGGTACGGCAGGCCCATTCGACTCGCGACATTGCAGAGCACCGCGCGATCCGCGACCGAATCGCGCTCGAGCACGAAACACACCGGCGCGGCGGGAGCCGTCAGCGTCGGCGGTGCCTCCGCCGGTTGCACGGCGGCGCGGACCCAGAGCCTGAAGAATCGTCGCAGCAACCAATCCATGCGTCTCGCCCTGCGCCCCCGGCCCTATCATGTTAGGCGCCGGAGTGTAGCCGACTCGGGTCCGGCCATCGTCCGATGAGCGGTGCGCGCGGAATAAGGGGCCGAAGGATGAATATGACCAGACTCGCAGGCCGCAGGATCATTCTCACGGGCGCATCCGAGGGCATCGGCCGGGCGCTGGCGCTGGCGTTGACGGCGCAGGGAGCGCGCGTCGCGCTCGCGGCACGCGACGCCGCGCGGCTCGAAGAGTTGGCACGCGAGTGTCGCGCCCGGGGCGGCGAAACGCTGGTCGTCCCCACCGACATCGCCAACGAAGTCGACTGCGGCTGGCTGGTCGAGACCACGCTGCAGAACTTCGGCGGGATCGACGTCGTGATCCACAACGCGGGCATCACGATGTGGAGCCGGTTCGACGCGGTCTCGGATCTCGAGATCTTCGAGCGGCTCATGCAGGTGAACTACCTGGCGCCGGTGCGACTCACTTCGCTGGCATTGCCGCATCTCAAACAGTCGAAGGGATTGCTGGTCGCGGTGGCGAGCATCGCCGGGTTGACCGGCGTACCCGAGCGCTCGGGTTACGCCGCGAGCAAACACGCGCTCATCGGGTTCTTCGATTCGCTGCGCATCGAATTGCGCGGCACGGGTGTGGATGTGAGCGTGATCGCGCCCGATTTCGTGGTGACCGAGATCCACAAACGCGCGATCGGCCCCGATGGCGAACCGCTGGGAGCATCGCCGATGAAGGTCGCGAAGATCATGACCGCCGAGGATTGCGCCCGCGGGATCGTGCGCGCGATCGAAAAACGGCAACGACTGCTGGTGATGTCGGCGCGCGGGAAGATAGGCCGGTGGCTTAAACTGCTGGCCCCGGCGCTGATCGATCGCATCGCCGAGAAGGCCATCCGCCAGCGTCATTGACCCGCAAGAGTCGGAGTCAGATTCCCCGTGCTCAGGGAATGGGTGCGGGAAACCTGACTCCTATCCGCGGATCAGAAAATCGAAGATTCCCCTCTACTTCTCGGGCGGCAGGCGCATCGAGGCCTGTCCGAATGCGTACCGCCAGCCCTTCGCAGTGCGCACGTACGTATCGGTGAACCAGAGCTTGTAGTCGAACGTGCCGGCATCCGCGCGTTTGCCCTTGAGCCACAGCAGCGCGGTGACCATCGCGGTATCGCCGCCGTACATACGCACGGTCTGTGTGCCGGGCATCTCGACCTGTTTGTCAAAGGTGAAGTTTCCCTTGCGCGCCGCGTCGATCAGATCGGTACGCGACACGACGGTGCCGTTGCCGAGCACCAGCGTGAAATCGGAATGCAGGATGCGATCCATCACCTGCCAGTCGTTGCGCTCGACCGCCGCCTGATATTCGGTATCGAGCGCCGCGACGATTCGGGCGGGATCGGCCGCCCCGGTGGACAGGCCGGGGGCGAGCAGCGTGGTCAGCAGCACCACGGGGGCAATGAGCCGGTAGTTGGACGCGGTTGTGCTCACGCGGCCAGCGGGACGTCGAGCATACGGCGAATCGCATGCAGCTGACCTTCGGCGGCGCGCCGGCCGAGCTCGTAGATACGCGGCATCGCCTCGGTTTCCCACAAACCGATGCGCCGATCGATGTCGAGGGTCAGGTGCAACATCCGTTGCCCGGCGGCATGCGCCGCTCCCAGGCGCGCCTGCTGCAGGTTGTTGATCATCGTGGTGGTCACGCGCCCGATCAGCCGCGCGGGCCGATCGATGCGGCGCGGCAATGCGCCGCGAAAGCCGAGCGTCACGATCGCGTGGGCATCGCGCGCCGCGGACACCGGCAACGGATCGGACAACACACCATCGACCAGTTGACGCCCCTCGTACTGCACGCTCGGAAAGACCAGCGGCAGCGCCATGCTGGCGCGCACCGCGGCCGCCACCGAACCGTGCGTGAGCACCATCGAATCGCCGCTCGACACCTCGGTGGTGACGACGCGCAACGTGGTGGGCAGGTTCTCCAGCAACGAGTTGCCGAAGGCGAGTTCGACGCGTTCGCGGATCAGCCGCGCATCGCGCAACGAGAAGCCGCCATCGAAGCCCATGAGCTTCGGTGCCAGCAATTCGAAGTACGCCCGCCAGCGTTTCTTCTCGGTCAGCTCGCGCGACCAGAGGCAGGTGGCGGCTTCGAGGCCCTGACCGCCCGTCATGCCCATCGCGATGCAGGCCCCGAACAGGGCGCCGGAACTGCACCCGACGACCAGGTCAGGCGCGAGCCCGGCGCCGGTCAACACGTCGGCGATGCCGAGCGCCGCGACGCTGCGGACTCCGCCGCTGCCCAACACCAGGGCGAGGCGCGGCGAATCCGCCGCAAGCTTGTTGGTCGCCTGCATGATCAGAACTTCATGTTGGCGCGCAGGTAATAGCGGCGGCCAAGCACATCGTAAGTGGAAGGATCGGTGTTCATCTGCACCGCGGCGGTATAGAGAGGCGGCTGTTCATCGGTCAGGTTCTCGACGCCGGCACGCAGCTCGAGCGAATCGCGCAGACGCCAGGAGGCATTGGCATCCAGGTAAGTGATCGACGGCACACCCACGGTCGTGAACGGGTCGTACGACGCGTACTTGTTGGTCATCTGCGGGAGGTACTGCACGCGCAACCCCGCGCCGAAGTCGCGTAACTGCCAGTGCGCATTCAGCAACAGCTTGTAATCCGGGAACGCGCTCGCGACGTTGTCGCCGATCGTGCCCCGGTAGTCGATCACCGGCAGGCCCGGTAGATAGGCAATCTCCCATTTCTGCAGCCAGTTGCCGAGCAGGTTCAGATCGAGTTTGCCCGCGGCGCCCAGATCGACCGCCCAGTCGACCTGCACGTCCACGCCCGCGGTGCGCAGATTGGACACGTTGTCAGTCCCCTGGCTCGGCACGGATGGCTCTCCGTTGGCCGCCTTGCCATCGAGTGTGGTGGCGCGATTGATCGCGCGGCAGGCCGGATCGTTGGGATCGAGATCCGGGTTGTTGCCCGAGAAGCCGTAGCAGAGCAGCACGACTTCGCCTGCCGGCACCGAGAAGATCGCATCGTTCAGCTTGATGTCGTAGTAATCCACTGAAGCGCGCACGTGCTCGAAGTCGAACACGACGCCGAAGGTGACCGTGTCGGCACGCTCTTCACTCAACGCCGGATTGCCGCCACCGCGCGTCGGCACCTGCCCGTTCGTGAACGTGTAGGTGTCGACGTCGCCCGCGGCGATTCCCTGCGAGATGCACAACGTGCGGATCGCGCCGTTGCCGCCGTGCGCCGCATCGGCGTTCGCACCGAAGTTGCGCGCCGCGGAATTGTTGTCGCACGGATCTTCCAGCAGCGGCGGATTGTTTTCGTTCTCGGGGCTGAACAATTCGGCGATCGACGGCGCGCGCACCGCGCGCTGGTAAGAAGCGCGCAGCCGCATCGTATCGAGCATCTGCCAGTTGCCTTCGAGCTTGTAGGAATTCGAGCTGCCCGCGAGCGAGTGGTCGGACACCCGCGCGCCAAGCGTGAACCCCACATCCTTGGCGAAACGTTTGTCCTTCAGCAGCGGTAGATAGAACTCGCCGAACAGATCGGTGACATTGAACGCACCCTTGAGCGGATCCTGCTGCAGGAAACCCTCGAGGTCGCCGCTGGCCACGGCGAGATCGGGGCGGAAATTGAAGGACTCCTCGCGCCAGCTCGCGCCCACCGAGAATTTGGCATCACCCGCGGGCAGGCTGAACGCCTTGCCGCCGAAGGTCGCCTCCGCGATCGAACTGTCGAGCGTGGTGCGATTGGTGAAATACGCGCGCACGTGATCCGCGCACGCCGCCGACAGACCGGCGGGACCGGCGAACGGGTTGTAGCCGCCCGCGCACTCCGATTCTCCGCCGTCGGGCGCGTCGAGCAGTTCCTGCAGACGCCCGGACGACACGTCGTTGTTGAGGAAACTCGTGTCGGTCATACGCGCGCTCGCCACGTACACATCCCAGTTGTAGTCCTGGCCCAACTTCCCGCGCAGGCCGCCGAGGAACTGGTACACATCGTATTCATCGCGAGTCTCGCGCGGCCCGACACCCTGCATGCGCTGGCGGAAACTGAAAGTCGCATTGGGATCATCACGCGACGCGAGCAACTCGGCCAGATCGTCCGGGATGAAAGGATTCGTCACGGGAACGTCGAAATCGCCCGCCGGCACCGGCGCGAGCGTCGACTGCGTGTCATACGTCGTGAAGAAAGTCTGTACGTAGCCTTCGACCTGGTCGTTGAGCTGCAGGTTGGCGAAGCCGGCAAGATTCCAGCGCTTCACCGGCAACTGCAGCGCGTTGGGCGGCGCGAAGTTGTAGCTGAAGCCGCTGTCATCAAAAGTGGGATCGCTGGTATCGCCGCGGAAGTTCACGACGGTGCCGGGCTGTCCGGTGCCGAGCGTGAACAGCGAACCGTCCGGATTCGAGCCGAGGTTCTGCGTCGATGCGACACTGCCGGGCGCCGAGCCGTAGCGGCCGAACACGCTGTCGATCGCGCCCTGCGTAAACGGATTGGCCGGATCGCGATTGATACGGCTTTCGAGAATGAAGCTCGATCCCTGCGGAAACAGGCCGTCCTTTCGGACGTCATAGGCGATGCGCGAGAAGTCGCGCGCTCCCTGGTAGATCGCGTCGCGCTCGGTGTACTGAAAGCTGAACACCGCATTGCCGCGGTCTTCGGCGAAGTTGGAACCCACGGTGAGCGAGCTCGACCATTCGGCGCCGTCGCTCTCGGCCGTTTTCGCATACCCGGAGTCGATGGCGACACCTTCGAAATCCTTCTTGAGCGTGAAGTTGGTGACCCCGGCGATCGCGTCCGAGCCATACACCGCCGACGCGCCGCCCGTGACTACCTCGATATTTTCGATGAGCGCCGCCGGCACGATGTTCACGTCGACCGTGCCATTGGAGTTCGACGCCGGCAGTCGCCGTCCGTTGAGCAGCACCAGGTTGCGCTGCGTCCCGAGGCCACGCAGATCGATGTTGGCCTGGCCACCGTTGGCCGGGTTGTTGGAGGTGGTGGTGATCGACGGCACGAACTGCGGCAACTGGTTCAGCAGATGCTCGACCGCCGTCGATCCGGTTTCCGACATCGCCGCCGCGTTCACAGTGACGACAGGGCTGTCTGAAACGTAGTCGTTGCGCTGGATGCGCGAGCCGGTGACCGTCACGGTCTCTATCTCTTCCGGCGCAGAGGCGGAGGAATTCGCTTCCTGCGCGAGCGCCGGCGAGGCGGCGAGGATCGCGGCTGCGCCGGTCAATGCCGCCAGCAATGGGTTTTTCAGGTTCTGATTTTTCATGAGAGTCTCTTTGCGGCGCGTTCTTCCGCGCCGGCCGTTGAGTGAACGAGATGCGGCACGGTGCGATGTGCCAGGGAATTCTTCGCGTACCCGAGCAGTTCGGCCGACCAGTCGGCGAACAGATCGAACACGCGGAACGACAGGTCGAGGCAACGCACGCGCTCGAGCGAGCTGAGCGCGATCGTCTCGAGCGCGGAGCGGTCGTAGCCGCGCAGGGAAATGCCGGGCTCGCGCGGGAAATGGAAGCGCCCGAAGTAACGCAGCTCTGGCCCGCCCGCCGCTTCGAGTTGCGCGGCGATCTTCGAGGTGAGCTCGAACAACACGTTGCCGGTTGCTTCGATCGCCTCGACCACCACGAGCTTTTCGACCGGCGTCGCACCTTGCAGCAGCTGCGCGAGGCGCGCTCCGAGCATGCGGCTCTCGCGCGCGTCGTCCTTCATGTACGAGCGCAGCACCTGCGTGATGCTCGCGCTGCGATCGAAGCCGAGCTTCGCGAAGTCGTCGAGGTACCACGGCCAGTGATGGTCGTCCTCGTAAGTCCGTTCGTTGAGCAGTTTCTGGTGCGGATCGTCCGAAGCTTCATCACGTAGCACGAAGCGGTTCAGGTCCGACGACGCCAGGATGAATGGCGCCATGCACGGATAAAACGCCAGGCGGTCCCGGGCCGGGATCGATTCGGAGCGCAGGAATTCGAACAGTGGAAGTCCTGAATAGTGGCGCCTGGCTTGCGCCAGCTCTCGCAACACGGCCTTCATCCGTTTCTCCATAACTTGATGTGTCATGGAGAACGGACGCGAGCGGCCTGGAATTCAGGACATCGAGATCAGTTGTTTTTGCTCATCGCCAGCTGGTTTGACGCGCGCGTAATGGCGTCGCGAACGCGCAACGTGTCGGGATGGTTATCGCCCGATGACCCCGCGAACTGCACGGCGGCCGTCGCGAACGCATCGCGCGCCTCGCGCGGCTTGCGTTGTTGCTCGTACACGAGTCCGGTCAGGTACCAGGCGCGGCCGGTGAAGCGCGAAAAGGATTCCTCTTCGAACTTGGGCGCGAGATCACGCGCCTTCTCGGCCTCATCCGCCGCGCTCGAAAGATCGTGTTCGGCCAGCGCGAGTTCGCCGCGCATGGCATGCGCCAGCGAGATGTGGGCGCGGCAGCAACCCTGTGATTCATAGCTGCGGATCGCCTGCGTCAGCACCGTGCGTGCGTCGTCCGCGCGCTGCTGGGCGGCGAGCACCGTCGCGCGGGTCATCAGGTACCGCGTGGTCACGACATGAGTCTCGCCAAGATTCGCTTCGTGCAGGGACACCAGCGCCAGATCGAGCAACTTCGAGGCTTCATCGAGCCTGCCTTGCTGTGCGATGACATCTGCCTCGCCGATCAGCGCGCCGGCCACACTCACGACATTGCCGCGGCCCGAGGCCAGGGTGCGGGCCTGTTCGAATTCGCTCATCGCCGCCCCGAAACGGCCGAGCTGGCCGAGAATCCGCGCGCGTCGATAGATGCGCCGGTCGGAGATCTGCGCGTTCGGCGAGAGTTCGTGAATGATGTCCCAGGCGGCGTCGGTTTCCTCGAGGGCGCGAATGGGATTGCCGGCGTTGAGCCACACGCTCGACCAGTCTTCGCGCACTTCCGCCGCAGCGCGGCCGCGACCGCGGCCGGCGGCGGTGAGCAGTTCGAGCGCCTCGCGATACTGCGCATGCGCCGCGCCGAACTCGTCACGCAGCCCATAGGCGGCGCCGATGTACTGCAGGATGTCCGAGCGTCCGTAGACCGTGTCGACACCGGCGACCTCGAATCGGTTCAACGCGCGCTGCGCGTAATCGAGCGCACCATTCGCGTCGCCGCTGTTGAGCGCGAAGCCGGCACGCGACAGCAGGCACTCCGAGGCGATCGCATCGTCGGCGATGGTGGCGGAGAGTTCGCGCGTGAGCGTCGCCAGCGCCTCTTCCGTTCGGCCGAGCTGGCTCCAGAGTTCCGCGCGCGCGCAGCGCAGCGAGGCGCCGAGCGCAGCGGACTCGGCCGGCAACGATTCGATCGTGCGCGTCAGCACCGCCTCGGCGTTGCGATACAAACCGTTGGCGCGATACCAGTTGGCGAGAAAATCCGTGGCGAAGATGCGGGTGCGCAGATCGTCGCGGCCCGTCTGACGCGCGATCTCCTCGCTGCGCGCGATGAGCTGCTCGAAGCTCAGGGACTCGCCCGGCTGCATGCCTTCGATGAGCACGGTCGAGGTGAACATGGCCGCCGCCTGCGAATTCGCCAGCCGCTCGACCGCCATCGCGCGTTGCCGTTCGGCGTCGCGCCACTGCCAGGCGGCGACGCCGAGCGCCACGCTCAGGACCAGCACGCCCGTGAAAGCCACCAGCAGTGGCAGCGCATTGCGCCGCAGGAACTTGCGCGCGACGTACGCAAATGAGCGTGGCCGCGCGGAGACCGGTTCGCGCGCCAGGTAATGCTCGATATCCCGGGCGAACGCTTCTACCGACGCGTAACGATCGGCCGGCGCCTTCTCGAGCGCCTTCGCGACGATGGCATCGAGATCGCCGCGCAGATCGCCGACCTCCGCGGGCGGCGCGACGCGGCTGGCGAGCGGCGGCTCCACGTGCAGCACTTCGTGTTCGTAGGCACCGAGCGACTGACCCGCGGGCGAATACGGGCTCGCGCCGGTCAACAACTCGAACAGGATCACGCCGAGCGAATACACGTCGGTCGCCACCGTGACGGGCATTCCCGTGAATTGCTCCGGCGCCGCGTACGCCGGCGTGAGGGCCGTCGCGCCCGCCATCGTATGGTGCACCGGCAGCGCGTTATCCGGCTGCAACAGCCGGGCGATGCCGAAATCGAGCAGCCGCACCTCGCAGTCGTGGGCGATCAGGATGTTGTTAGGCTTGAGATCGCGATGCACGATCAGCCGCGCATGCGCGAACGCCACCGCGCGCAGGATGTTGAGGAACAATGAAAGTTTGGCGCAGATGTCGAGTTGCGCGGTCTGGCAGTATTCGTCGGGCGGCACGCCATCGACGTATTCGAGCGCGAGATACGGCCGGCCGCGCTCGTCCAGGCCCGCGTCGTACAAACGCGCGATGTTCGGATGTTCGAGGCTGGCCAGAATCTGGCGCTCGCGCGCGATGCGTTCGGCGATGCCGCGGTCCACCAGCCCGAGATGCGGCAGCTTCAATGCCACCTTGCGCTGAATCGAGTGGTCGACGAGCTCTGCCAGCCACACCGAAGAGGTGCCACCCGTGCCGAGCTCGCGCAGCAGGCGGTAAGGGCCGACGATGGATTCCGGTCCGAGCGTCAGCGCGCTCGGGGCCGCGCTGAATTCGGGCAAACGATTGAGGAAGTCGTCGGTCTCGACGGCGGCGCGCCCCGCGAGCAACTCGCCCAGCGGCTCACGCAGGTCCGCGTGTTCGGCCGGCAACGACGCGAGCCAGGCCGCGCGTTCGGGCGGCGCGAGGTCGAGCGCCGCGTCGAGCAGTGGACTCAGTCGTTTCCAGTCGGCGGCGGCAATCGTCATGACGGTCTCGCGCGAAGGCTCTGAAGACCCAGACGCAACGCGGGGTCCGATACGGACATCAGCGCAACATGGCGGACAACAATAGTCGCGCCTTCTCCCAGTCGCGCCGCACGGTGCGGTCGGTAACGCCCAGTGCGGTTGCGATTTCCTGCTCGGTCATGCCGGCGAAGTAACGCATCTCCACCACCTGGACGAGGCGCGGGTCTTCGGCCTGCAGCGCCTCGATGGCATCGTTGATCTGGATGACTTCATCTTCACCGGCGTGCTGGTTCTCGGCGAGCTGCGTGTCGAGCGGCAGATGCACCGCGTTGCCGCCGCGCCGCTCCGCCTGCCGCTGGCGGGCGAAGTCGACGATGACCGAACGCATGACGCGCGCGGCGTACGCGAAGAAGTGTCCACGCTCGCTACCGGCCAACTTGCCCGCGCGCTGGAAGCGCAGAAAACTTTCGTGCAGTAACACGGTGGTGTTCAACAATGTATTGCGGCCGCCGTCGCGCAGCTGCGCGCGCGCCTGCCCGCGCAGGTCTTCATAAGCGACGGCAAACAGCCGTTCGCGCGCGGCCTCGTCGCCGGCGTGAGCGCGCTGGATCAGCAATGAGAGCTCGTCAGTCATGGGGGCAGCCCCCGTTTCCTAGCAAAAGGGGACAGGCTTCGTTAAGGAGCGATGACTTCACTCGGCGTTGAGAAGCCTGTCCCCTTTTGCTAGGAAACGGGGGCTGCCCCCTCTTCAGCTTCTTCATGACACGTCTTGCGGGAGGTCTAGCGAGATCAGGAAGTACTCGAACAGGTACTTCAGGAATCGCACTTCATCCTGCAGGCGGTGATCGCTGTTGAGGATGTGCAGCGCGCAGCCGTGACGGCGCGCGAACTCGATGCTCTGCTCCACCGGCACGACATCATCTTTCCAGCCGTGAACTATGGTCGTCGGGCAGTCGAGCACGCGATCGCGCAGCGCCGGCAGCCCGGGCATCGTCAGCGCCGGCGCCATCAGGAACACCCCGCGGGCGTGCAACAGCGAAGCGGCCGCGACCGACACGTATCCGCCGAGGCTCGAGCCGCACAACACCAGGTCACCCTTGAGCTCCTTGCAGAACTCGACCAGCTTGTTGACCCGCTCGCGCGGATCGTCGATGCCGCGGTAGTCCACCGACTCCACTTCGTAACCTTCGCTGCGGGCGTTGCCGGCCAGCGCGGTGATCTTGACACCCCAGGGCCCGGCATCCTTGCCGTGCGAGAAAACCACGTAACGGTCAGTCACAACGCCTCACAACTTCCATAACAACGCGTCGAGACTGCGCGCGCCAGCCGCGCTGCGTTTGACGACGGCGCGATTGCCGCGCGTCTCGACACCCTCGCGCGCCAGCCGCTGCAATTGCCTGCGCGCGCTGGCTGAACCCGCCGGAAAGGCAATGCGGCCGCCCGCGGCCGTAACGCGGTGCCATGGCAGCTTCGGTGCGTCGCCCGACTCGCGCAGCACCTGCCCGACCAGCCGTGCACGGCCGGGCAAACCCGCGCGCCGCGCCACTTCGCCGTAGCTCAGAAAACTGCCGCGTTTGATGGCACGCACGGCGGCGCGGATCGCGGCCGCGCGTTTTTCCGCCGTTGAGACACTTTCGTCCATGGATGTTCAAACAGTCTCTTCCAGTTTGCCGGCGGGATATGTATCGAATGTTTGCGATCGCCGGTGCGCAACGATTAGAGTTTCCGCCTCAGGCGGAGGATTCGATCACGCGATGGCCAGAGTAGCAACCGACGTACACCCCGCCCGGCCCCAGATGGACTGGTTGACCATGACCGACACCACGCAGGCGGGCCCCACGCTGCGCGCCTGGATCCGTGCCCATCGCAGCGCATTCGGCCGCTGGTTGTTCGCGCGCACGGTGTGCAAACGCGCGCCTTACTTCGCGACCATCAAGCCGCGCTTCCTCGATCTGCAACCCACACTTTGCCGCGTCGCGATGCAAAAGCGCCGCGCGGTCGAAAACCATATCCACACCGTGCACGCACTCGCGATGGGAAACCTGTGCGAGCTCGCCGCGGGCCTGTGCACCGAGGTGACCATCCCGGTCGGCATGCGCTGGATTCCGCGCGGCATGACCATCGAGTACCTCGCAAAGGCCGAGACCGACGTGATCGCCACCGCGCGGCTCGACAAGACGGAGTGGGCGGGCGCGGAGAACATCGGCGTGCCGGTCACCGTCACCGATACGAACGGCAAGGAAGTCGTGCGCGCGGTCATCAGCATGTACGTGTCGCCGAAGAAAGAGAGCTGATCGGGCGGGCGCCATTGCGCACCTGGACTGTCATTGGCGCCAACGGCAAGCCGCGCGCCGCCAGCGCGCCCGGCAGGTTTGGCGGGCATCGCAAAACGAGAATCTTCGGACGGCTCGACTGTCGCGCCGCGCTGCGGGCCATCGCGCGCGGCGGTTACGTCGCGAATCGGGTGTTCTTCGCCAACGAGGCCACTGCGCGCGCGGCCGGCTTCCGGCCCTGCGCAGTCTGCATGCCGGCCGAATACGCACGCTGGAAAGCGGACTCTAACTAGCGTCGTGGAAGATCAGGCCGAGCGTGTCACGCCGGCCGTCGCGCAACCGGCTCACGCCATGCCGCAGGGTGACGCGATACGTGCCGCGCGTCCCGTCCACCGGGCGATGGTTGACCGCGAAGATCACCGCGTCTCCCTGCGCGAGCGGCACGACTTCGACGCGGCTCTGCATACGCGGCCGCTGCTCGGTCAGGACGAACTCACCGCCGGTGAAATCCTCTTCGGGCCGCGACAGCAATACCGCCACCTGCAACGGAAAGACATGCTCGCCGTACAGGTCCTGGTGCAGGCAGTTGTAATCGCCAGCCGCATACCGCAGCAGCAACGGAGTCGGGCTCGCCTGCCCCGCCGCATGACAACGCGCGAGGAATTCGGCGTGTGTGGCGGGAAAGCGGCTGTCGATGCGCAACCGCTCGTGCCAGCGATTCGCGACCGGAGCGAGGTGCGTGTACAAATTCTCCCGCAAAGTCTGCAGCGCGCGCGGCAGTGGATAGGCGAAGTACTGGTACTCGCCGCGGCCGAAGCCGTGGCGCGCCATGACGATACGTTTGCGAAACCGGCTCGCATCGCCGTACGACGCGGCAAGTTCGCGGCACTCCGCGCCACCTAGCAACCCCGGAAGCGTCGCATGGCCTTGTGCGTCGAGAACGCCGGCGAGGTGGAGCCAATCCACCGCCGGCGCCGCCGCGAATGCCGGAAGCGCGCTCATGCGCGCGCTTCGCGTGCCAGCAGAGCGCGTTTGCGCGCGACGCCCCAGTGATAACCCGACAACGCACCGTCGGCGCGCACGACCCGATGACAGGGGATCGCGAGCGCGATGGGATTCGCGCCGCACGCCTGCGCCACGGCACGGAATGATTGCGGCGCATCGATGCGGCGCGCGACCTCCGCGTAACTCGCGGTCGCGCCGGCCGGAATCTTCCGGAGCGCACGCCACACGCGTTTCTGGAAATTCGTGCCGGTCAGGTCGAGCGGCAGATCGAGCTCCCTGGCGGGAGCCGCGATGAACGCACACACGTCCGCCAATTCGCCGCGCAATCTTGCCTCGTCGCGAACGAGTTCCGCGGTGGGGAAACGGCGCCGCAGATCGCGCGTGAGCATTGCGGGCTCATCGCCGATGAGGATGGAACAAACACCTTTGGCGCTGGCCGCAACCAGCGCCAGCCCCAAGGAGGTGTCACCGATACCGAAGTGGATTTGTGTGTTCATGCGCGCAAGGTTAGTTGCGGCGGCGAACGGGATCAGCCCGATTCTTGCGGACTTTTCAGTAGTCCTGAAAGGACTCCAGCGGCACCGCTATCGACGGCGAGCGCTCATCATTTTCCACGACCGGTGCCGTCGCGGGCGGCTCGCTCGCGAGCGGCACGAGGCCCCGCAGGATCGAAGACTCGATCTCCAGGTTCACACTCGGCGAGTAATTCGCGAACCGGTTCATGCTGACGTTGCGGGCGCGCGAACCCGCCGGCTCGTGGGTGACGAGGAACGCGTGGTACTCGCCCGGCTTGCTGGCCGCGAAACCGAAGGCCAGGTTTATCTTGCCGGCGCGAATGGTTTCGAGATTGTTGATGCGCTCGTCGCACACCACGAAATAGCTCGGCTCGCCGCTGCGCCCCGTGAACGCGCCTTCCGCGTACAACGAATCGAGAAATGCCTCGACCTGGGCGCGCGCCATCGTCCAGGTGGACTCGGCGTTGCGTTCGAAGAGCATCCAGCGTGTGCCGCGTTCGATGGAGGTCATCACGAACAGCGCCAGGCGGCGCGGCGAGAGGTAGCGCCAGTCGCTGACCGCCGCGGAGCCGCTGGCGAGCGTGCGCGGGCTGGCCTGCAGGCGTGACGGAATCCGCACCGACTGCAACACGTTGATGCCGGCGTTGATGAGGCGGGCACGATCGGCGATGGCGACGTTCCAGGCCGGTCGCATGCCATGGCGAAGCACGGCCGCATCCCCTTCGGCGGTCGCCCATACCGGCGCGGATTCGTCGCAGCGGGCGATGACGCCGGCGGCGACGCCGCAGGGCGCGAACATCTCGAAGCGTCCGCGCAGCCGATCGAAGGCGACCACGCGCGGATAGAACAACGCGGCGTCTTCGCTGCGGAACGGCCAATGCCGCATGCCGTCGAGTGCCGCGGCGCTCGACGCCCACTCGGCGGGCGGATCGACGATGAGCATCGCGTGGCGTTCACGGCAGAATCGGCCGGCCACCAGCAGCGTCGAAAGGCCTATGTCGTGATCGCGGGTCAGCGGCGGAATACACAGCAGGTTGATGTCCGGCGCGGCATGCAGCGCGAACAGCCCGGTGCCGAGCAAGGCCGAACCGATGACATCGTAATCGGTGATCGGGCCGCCATCGTCGCCGTCGGGATTGGAGGGTGTGTAGCCGATGACCGCGCCGGTCAACGCGGCCGGCGTGCGGGCCGGCCGCTCGGTGGGCACGCTGCCCTGCACGCGCACCAGCCGTGAATCGAGCAGCGCATCGGCGACGAAGCGATCGACACCGGGGGTGACCGAAAGCCTTCGGAAGATCTCCTGGTCCTCGATCTGTTCGGAACCCGCGGTGCGCACGCGTTGCACGACCAGGTTGAAGCGGTCGGGCTCCTTGGCATCGATGGAATCGTAGTCGACCGAGGCGCGCAGGAATTCGCGCGAACCGGCGCCCACGCCGCGCAGGATGAGCTTGCCGTTGCCGGTGGGCAGCGACAACGTCGGCGGACGCGCGCCGTTGACCACGCGCACGATGACGGCGCAGCGGCCACCGTTCTCGAAGAACTGTTCGACCGCGTAACTGAGCGTGGAGGGTTGCCAGAGGCCGCCGAATACACGGGTGTAGTCGGCGAAGGTGCGCACCGTCACGGGTTCGTTGACGGGCCCCTTGAGCGTGCGGCCGACGAAGGCGGCGATGTTCGTTGCGGCTCGCGCGACGACGCGTATAGAGCCGGGCAGTTCGGCGGTCGGGATCTGCGAGTCAATCGGCTCGGCCAATCAGGTCCTCTGGGCACACCCGACGAAAAAACGGGCGCGCGAAAGTTGCGCGGAATGTAGCAGCGTCTCAGTAACGCCGCCACAACGGAACCGCACGCCGTTTGAAAACTGTGACGAGTACTAATCCCGCGATGAAGCCGCCGAGGTGCGCGCCGAAGGCGATTCCGCCTTCCGAATCGCCGGGCACCTGCGGCGCGGCGATCATGCCGAGTACCAGTTGCATGAGAAACCACGCCGCCAGCACCCAGATGGCCGGATATCGTCCAATCTGCACGATCAGGAAACCGAGCGGCAGCCCTAACAACACACGGGCACGCGGATACAACAGCATGTAGGCGCCGAGTACGCCGGAAATCGCCCCGCTCGCGCCGACCATCGGAATCTCAGAGGCGGGATTGAGCATCACCTGGGCGGCCACCGCGGCGATCCCGCACAGCAGATAGAAGAGGATGTACCGCACGTGACCCATGGCGTCTTCGATGTTGTTACCGAAAACCCACAGGTACAGCATGTTGCCGGCCAGGTGCCAGAAGCCGCCGTGCAGGAACATCGACGTGAGCGCGCTCGCCGCGGGCGGGATGAAGTGCATCTCCTCCGGCAGGTATTCGCGCCCGGTCAGGACGGCCGGCACCAGCCCGAACGCATAGGCCACCTGCTGCGCACCCGCCGCAGGCAAGAGCAGATGCTGGACGACATACACCACCGTGCAGATGATGATGATCCCGGCCGTGACCCTGGCCTTGGTCGCGCTCGGGTTGTCGTCGTGCAGCGGGATGACCATCTGGCTTAGGGCGCGGCCTTGCGCAGCAGCAGCTTGTCCAGCGCCGTGGTCGCGATCGGGTGGTAGTTAGGCCGGGCCTTGAGGTAGATGGCGCGGGCGCGCACCGCGCCGGCCGGGGTCTTCAGCAATTCCTCGTATAACGGCTTGATCAGCCGCTGACGGCCGATGCTGGTGAGATGGCTCTCGAGCTTCGCGTACGCCGCGGCGTAGTCGTTGCGGATCGCGAGCACGAGCCACACCAACGAGATCTCGGCGTTGCCCGAGGCGGTCAACCCGTACGTCGCGTCCAGCTCCTGAAGTTTCGCCGCCGGCACCTTGACCGGCATCCCGTCGAGGAAGCGCACCCATTCGTGTGTGTTCCATTCCTTGCCGGGGAGGTCGGCGGCGGCGGTCCTGCCCGCGAGCCAGTCCTTGCGCGCGGCATCCACCCGCACGAAGGCATCCGAATGCGGCAACACCGCGGACTTGGGCAGCCCCGGCGCGAGGATCCACTCGTCGAGTTCCGCGGCACTCACCGCGCCTGGCTTCTGCGGTAACAGGTTCGCTTCGAGATAGCCGCGGAACTGTTCCGTCGAGATGCTCTGGAACGCGAAGTGTTCGAAATAATCGTGGAGGAATTTGTCGACCGTGTCGACGCCGAATCGCTCGCTCAGCCAGCTGATGAACAACGCACCCTTGATGTACGGCACCTGCGAAAACACGTCGTCGGGATCGCGGCCGCGCAAGTCGATGGCGAGGATCTGGTCGGCCGGCGGCAACGTCGCCAGGTCCTTGCGCAGGCCCTCGAGATCGCCCACCTCTTCCATTTCTTCGCGCCGGTCGCCGTAAACCGCGCGCACGATGCGGCCCTGCAGATAGACGGTGAATCCTTCGTTGAGCCACAGGTCTCGCCAGGTCGCGTTGGTCACGAGGTTGCCCGACCAGGAATGCGCCAGTTCGTGCGCGATGAGCGCGGTGAGACTGCGATCGCCTGCGATGGAAGTCGGGGTGATGAACGATAGCCGCGGGTTTTCCATGCCGCCGAGCGGAAATGACGGCGGCAGGATCAGCAGGTCGTAACGGCCCCAGCGATACGGGCCGAACAACTTCTCGCTGACCTGGATCATCTGTTCGGTTTCGGAGAACTCGTGCGCGGCGGCCTCGACGGTGGCGCTTTCCGCGTAGACACCGGTGCGCGGGCCGGTGGCGCGGAATTCGAGCTTGGCCACGCCGATTGCGATCAGGTACGACGGAATCGCCTGCGGCATCGTGAATCGATAGATGCCATCGGCTGCGAGCGCTCCCGGTTCCGCGCCCACGTGTTCGGCGCTCATCACCGCGCGCATGCCGGGCGGCACACGAATGGTGGCGTCGTACGTCATGCGCACCTGCGGGGAATCCTGCAGGGGGATCCAGCTGCGGGCGTGGATCGCTTCGGATTGGGAGAACAGGAATGGATCGGTCTTGTCGGCGGTCTGCGCCGCCTCCACCCACTGCAGGCCGGAGGCTTCGGGCCGCGTCTGGTAGGAGATGCGAACGGCGAACTCGGGCGAGTTCAATTCCGCGGGCAAATCGATGTTGAGCGGCGCGCCGAGCATCGGGTCACGCGCGCCCAGCGTGTAACGCAGCGGCACCAACTCGTTTGCGGACTTGAGCCACCAGATCTGGCGGATGGTCAGATCGCGCGTGTCGAGCGTGAGTTTGCGCGCGTCCACAGAGACTCGTGCGACCGTGAGATCCGCGACGCCCGACAAGCGTTTGTCCGCGAACGAAGTCTGCAGGTCGAGATCGAGGTGTTTGACGCGAAAGGCCGTCGGGTCGGCGTAGGAGTGGTAATCGCGGCCGACGACGATGGTGTCAGCGGGCGCGGCGGCGGCGATGCCGGTGAAGCCGAAGAGCAGCGCGAGAACTAAGGATTTCATAGCGCGACTCTAAAAGACCAAGAGCGGACATGCCTGTTTATTGACCACCACCATTTGATTGGCGATGTGGTCACTCAATAAATAGGCATGTCCCCTTTTAGCTCTTAAATGGACGCTAGTTGGAGACGGGCTTGGGCGGCGTCGCGGGGGCGGCCGCGGCGGCGGCGGATTCGACCGATGGTTCACGATCGGAAACCAATTCCTGGAAAGTCGCTTCGTCGACCGGCAGATCGGAGATGCCATCCCACGTGGCGCCCGGCGCCACCTTGTTCTGCACCACGGTCGCCGACGCGACGATGGCGTCGAGCTGATCGGGACCACCCGACACCGACACGGGAATGCCGCGCGGGTCGTGCGAGAGTTTCGACACCGCATCCCAGTCGATCTTTTCCTTGCGCGACTTGAGCTCTTCCTGGATGCGATCGGCCAGTGCCTTGTTCAACAACTTTGCCTGCGCCTTCTTCCAGTCGCGCGGATCGTCTTCGAGCACGTCAAAGGCCTGGATGTGCAAGGCGCCGTCGTGCCAGCCGAACAGGAACGGCTGGTTCACCACGCGCACCTGCGTACCGACCGGCGCCATCTCGAACAGCGTCGAGATGTCTTCGGGATACAGCCGGATGCAGCCGTGGCTCGAACGCAGGCCGACGCCGGCGGGCTTGTTGGTCCCATGGATCATGTAGGTAGGCCAGCCCAGGTAGAACGCGAAACGGCCGAGCGGGTTGTCGGGTCCGGCTTTGACCTCGCGCTCGAGTTTCTCGCCGCGCTCTTCCAGGTGTTCCTTGATGATGGACGCCGTCGGACGCCAGATGGGGTCCTTGGTACGGCGCACGATCGTGGTCGCGCCTTCGGGCGTCTTCCAGCCAACCTTGCCGATTCCGATCGGGTAGGTGTGTACGACCTGCGGCTCGCCCTTCTTCACCTTGGGGTAATAGAAGAGACGCATCGCGGCGGCGTTGATGACGATGCCTGCGCGCGGCGCGTTCGGCAGGATGAACTGCGAGGGAACGACGATCTCTCGATTCTCGCCGGGCAGCCAGGGATCGACCCCCGGGTTGGCGCGCACGATTTCTTCGTAGCCGACGTTGAAGCGCCGCGCAATGTCGGTGAGCGTGTCTTCTTTCGTGGCGCGGGTTTTCTGCACGACGCCGACGATGTCGGTGGTGGGCGTGATTTCGAAGCGATGTGTCGGCGCCGGCTCGGGCAACGTGGGCACGGCCTCGGCCACTTTCTTTTCAGCGTCGCGTTTCGCCCCCCATTTCGGGCCATCGCCGAACAACGAGCATCCAGAAACGAGCGCGGCCGTGAGCGTTGGGAGGATCAGCGCGCGAAGCGCAGACTGCTTGTTCATGTCCAAAGTATGACACCGCAGGGTTCGTAAGTGCTGTCGCCATTCCACTACAACAGCGCCGGCTGGTTCGGCAATTCGTTGCGGTCTGCTGAGGCCCGAGGGAAGCGCCGCTCTAACAACTCGCCCGCGGCCTCGACACCCGCGATCGACCCCGCGGCGAAACGGCCGGCTCGGAAGTGTTCTTCCATCAGCCGGCAGACGGCTTCCCAATCGGCGGGCGGAATCAACGCCGCGGCGCCCCGGTCGGCAAGAATTTCAACGTCCCGATCGGCCACCAGTACATAGATGAGTACGCCGTTACGAAGTTCTGTGTTCCAGACGTGCAGATCGGAAAAGATCTGGATCGCGCGGTCGCGCGGGCTCAGTCCGGCCCGCAAGTCCCCGATTTCGAGGGCGGTTTCGACCACGAAGCGGATTTCGCCGCTGCAGCGCAGCTCCGCGCTGGCAATCGACAACTCGATGGAATCGAGCACAGATTTCGGAAAACGCCGCCGGGTGCCAGCCCGGGTGGCCGACAAATGACGCAACATGCGCAACGACTTCATGAGCTAACTACCAGCGGCCGGAAGCACCGCCGCCTCCGAAGCTGCCGCCCCCGCCGCTGAAACCGCCGCCGCCACCGCCGCCAAATCCGCCGCCACCACCGAATCCGCCGAAGCCGCCGCCGCTGTCACGGAAGACCCCCCGGCCGCGGCTGCCGAATCGCGAGCCGCCACCCGTGCCGAAAATCATTGCGAGCAGGAAGACTCCCGCAAACCCTGCAGCCGCGTAAACGAAACTCGATGTCACCCACCACAGGACGCCGCCACCGAAAAGGCCCGAGGCCGAAGCGGCGGGCAACCGCCCGATGAATGCCGTCAGCACGCCGTTCAAGACAATGATTCCGATGAAGATGAACGACCAGGGAATATTGCGGGCACCGCCACGTTTCCAGGATTGATCGGGCGCGGGCAGCGGCTCGCCATCAACGACCCGAATCATCTGGTCGAGACCGGCGTTCACACCGCCGTAGAAGTCGCCCTGCTTGAACAATGGCGCGATGGTGTCGTCGACGATTCTGGCGGTGGTCGCATCGGGCAGCGCGCCCTCGAGCCCGTATCCCACTTCGATGCGCATTTCGCGATCGTCCTTCGCGACGATCAGGATGGCGCCGTCATCAGAATTCTTGCGCCCGATTTTCCACGACTCCGCCAGACGGATACCGAATTGCGCGATGTCCTCGGGCTGCGTGGTCGGCAGGATCAGCACCGCGATCTGCGCGCCCTTGCGCGCTTCGAAGCCGCCGAGCTTTTCTTCCAGGGAAGATTGCTGCGCGGCGGTCAAGGTGCCGGTCAGGTCGGTGACGCGCGCTTCGAGCGGTGGCAACGCGATTTGTGCATGCGCGCGCGGCATGCAGCTCGCGCCGAGAACCAACGCGAGCATGATCCGCAAAGCTTTCACGCGCGCTTGGTCAGTTCGCGGCGGGCGCGGGCGCCGGCTTTGCTTCAACCGGCGTCGCCGATTGCGACGGAGTCGAAGTGTCGAAATTCGTCGCGGGCGCCGTGGAAATCGCGGCTTCGTTCTCCACCGTGAAGTTAGGCTTCACTTCGAAGTCGAACCAGCCCGCGGTGAGGTTGGTCGGGAACGACCGGACCGTCACGTTGAAGGCCTGCACGGCGTCGATATAGCGTTTGCGCTCGACGGCGATGCGGTTTTCCGTGCCTTCGAGCTGCACCATGAGATCGCGGAACACACCGTCGGATTTGAGATTCGGATAATTCTCGGTGACCGCCAGCAGGCTCTTGAGCGCCTGCGTGAGCTCACCCTGCGCCGCCTGGAATTTCTTGAACGCTTCCGGGTCGTTGATGAGCTCGGGCGTGAGCTGGATGGACGTCGCCTTGGCGCGCGCTTCGGTGACCCCGACCAGCACGCGTTCTTCCTGCGCGGCATACCCTTTGACCGAATTCACGAGATTCGGCACGAGGTCGGCGCGCCGCTGATACTGGTTGATGACCTGTGCCCAGGCCGCCTTCACACCTTCATCCTGACTCTGCAGTTTGTTGTAACCGCAGCCGGACAACGCGACGCTCGCGGCGACCGCGACGAAACTCAGCACCAATCTGCGCATGGGAATCTCCTGAAGGCTCACCAGATCTTGACACGCTCACCGGGCGGTCGATACATCCGATCGCCTTCTTTCACGCCAAAGGCATCGTAAAAAGAGTCGATGTTGCTGGTCGGTCCATTCGTACGAAACTCGCTCGGGCTGTGCGGATCGGTCAGCGTGCGCTTGAGCAGATCTTCGTCGCGATACTTTCGGCGCCAGACCTGCGCCCAGCCGAGAAAGAAGCGTTGTTCGCCGCTGAAGCCGTCGATTTCGGCGGCCGGCTTTCCGCCCAGCGAGAGTTTGTAGGCGCGTAACGCAACTGCCAGACCGGAAAGATCGCCGATGTTCTCGCCAAGCGTCAGTTCGCCATTGAGATGGCGGTCGTCGAGCACGGTGTATCCGGCGAACTGCTTCACGACGACGCCCGCGCGTTGTTTGAATTTCTCGCCGTCGCCGGCCGTCCACCAGTCGCGCAGGTTTCCGTCGCCGTCGAACTGCCGCCCCGAATCGTCGAAGCCGTGGCTGATCTCGTGCCCGATCACCGAGCCGATGCCGCCGTAGTTCACCGCGTCGTCCGCGGTCGCATCGAAGAACGGCGGCCGCAGAATGGCGGCCGGGAACGTGATCTCGTTGGTCACCGGGCTGTAGTACGCGTTGACGGTCTGCGGCGTCATCAGCCATTCGCCCTTGTCGACCGGACCCCCTGAACGCTTGATCTGCCGGTTGATTTCGAATTCCGCCGCGCGCATGACGTTGCCGACGAGGTCGTCGTTGCGGACGGTAAAGGCGCCATAGTCGCGCCACGAGTCGGGGTAACCGATCTTGACCGTGATCTTCGAGAGCTTCTTTTTCGCCTGCGCGCGCGTGTCGGCGCTCATCCACTCGAGACCGTCGATGGACGAATCGAAGGCCTTCAGCAGATTACCGACGAGCTGCAACATGCGCGCCTTCGCCGGGGCGCCGAAATGCGCCTCGACGAACATGCGGCCGAGAAGTTCGCCCATGTTGCCGTCCATCGAATCGACGGCGCGGCGCCAGCGCGGCCGCGGCTCCTGTACGCCGTTCAACGTGCGCTCGTGGAAATCGAAATGGAGATCGGCGAACTGCGCGGACAGGACCTGCGCGTAGTTGTCGAGCAGCTGGAATTCGAAGTACGCGCGCCAGTCGCCGACCGGAACCGTCTTCACGAGCTGGCCGATGCCCTTGATGAACGTGGGCTGCCTCACATCCTGGCTCTGTACCGAAGCTCCGAGACCATCGAAAAACGCGAGCCAGTCGAACCCGGGCGCAAGTTTCTCGTACTCGGGCAGCGTCATCGGGTTGTAGGTCTTGACCGGATCGCGATTCTGCACCTTGGTCCACTGGTAGTTGGCGATGCGGGTCTCGAGCGCGGCGATGCGGGCCGCGGCGGATTTCGCGTTGCGCTCGCCGGCGCGCGCCAGCATCTGTTCGACGTACACGGCGAACTTCGCGCGGAAGGTGGCGTATTTCTGATCCGGGCTCAGGTAGTAGTCGCGATCGGGCATCGTGAGCCCGCTCTGGTAAAGCGAAGCTGTGTAGACCGAGGAATTCTTCTTGTCGGCGGTCGAAAACCACTGGAATGGCTGGCCGATGCCGATACGTTGGGCACGGCCGATGTAGCGCGCCACATCGCGCGGCGTCGCGAGCGCGTCGATGCGCGCGAGTTCGTCCTTGAGCGGCGCGAGCCCCAAGCTTTCGACCCGCGCGGTGTCCATGTAGGCGAGGTAGAAATCGCCGACCTTCTGCGCGTCGGAACCCGGCGCGCGGGCGGTCTTTTCGGACGCGGCCACGATGAGGTTCTTCACCTCTCCCTGCGCCTGGTCGTCGAGGATGATGAAAGAACCGTAGTTCGATCGGTCCGGCGGAATCTGCGTGTTGGCGAGCCAGCCGCCTCCAGCGAATCGGTACAGGTCGTCCTGCGGACGAACCGCGCGATCAAATCCGGTGAGGTCGAGACCCGACTTGAGCACCGGCGCGGACGGCATGATGACGGGCGGCGATGGCGCGATTTTCGGGCCCTGCGCGGCGC
Organism: Pseudomonadota bacterium; assembly: GCA_039931065.1. Classification (GTDB taxonomy): domain Bacteria; phylum Pseudomonadota; class Gammaproteobacteria; order Steroidobacterales; family Steroidobacteraceae; genus CADEED01. Next base: position 131,322 of record JBDTSP010000002.1, read on the forward strand.
AGGCCGTGAGCGTTGCGACGGCGGCAACGACGACGAGGCGATTGAACATGGAGATCCCCGGGGTAATTCGTTGCCCGGAGTATAAAAAAAGCCCCAAGCTTTTGGGGCTCGGGGCTCGGAAGGCGGACTTTCGATGAAGGGAAAGAAGTCCGCTAGGGGATGGGGGCCAGTCTGGCCAGGAAACTAATGCAGTCTTGCGACCTGCAGAATCTTGATGTCCTCGGCCTCGATCTCGAAGTTCGCGGCCAGCAGCCGGCGCAGTTCCTTCGAATCGCGGCGTTCGCCGAGCGGGTGCGTCAGCTCGATCACTCCACTCCATTCGCTCGAGTGCGCGGGTTCTGCGCTCGTGACAAAGTGCGTGTAGTAGCGGGCTGCCATGGGTGGAAATCGTAGATTGACCACCCCAAAACGGCTGTGAGCCGTTGCACAGAACCTCCGGGACAAGGTCGGCCGCGACTGAGACCCCCATCACATATGATTTAAATGTAGTGACCCGTTACCGACCTACAGAGAAACCCGGATCGCAATTCATCACTGCCGCGGGTGCAGCACGCCTGAAACAGGAGCTGGACGCGCTCTGGAAGGTGGAGCGGCCCCGCGTGACCCAGGCGGTCTCCGAGGCCGCCGCGCAGGGCGACCGGTCCGAAAACGCCGAATACACCTATGGGAAAAAGCGCCTGCGCGAGATTGATAGGCGGGTGCGTTTTCTGCGCAAGCGGCTGGACGGGATGACGGTGGTCGACAAATCGCCCTCCGATCCAGGGCGGGTTTTCTTCGGCGCGTGGGTCACTCTCGAAGACGTCGAAGGCAAACAATTCACGCATCGCATCGTGGGTCCCGACGAATTCGACATGGCGGAGGGCTACATCAGCATGGATGCCCCGCTGGCCCGCGCCCTGATGCGCAAGGCGCTCGACGACGAGATAAAACTCGAACTTCCCGGCGGCGCGCGCGAACTCACCATCGTCGCGATCCGCTACGAAGCCGGTCTGTAGCCGGTCGCACGGCGCGCATAGAAACGCAGGATGGTTTCCTCGAAATTGCCGATGAGCAGATCCGCCACCGGCCCGGCATACCAGTTGAAACGGGTGCTGACCCGGTAATTCATGTGGATTTCGAGCAGCGTGCCGGCGCCGCTCGGGCGCAGCGAATAGGTGGTCGCGCCGACATCGAAATAATGGCCGCCGACGCGGACGTGATCGTCCAGCGCGTGTGGCGGAAATGAATCCGGCCCGAACCGGTAGTTCCAGGTTACCGACTGGTTCTCCCGCCAGTCGGTCGCGACCTGGTCGAAATGAATCCCCTTGCCCATCACGATGTGCCGCAGGTGCTCGCCATCGCGAACGTCCGCCGCTCCCGACGCCGGCAACGGCACCCCAATGCGATACATCCAGGCGTCGTCCACTTCCTCGGGGCGGATCTCGCGCGCATCGATCAGTTGCCGCCAGACATCCGCGGGCGGCGCGGCGACGAAAATCGCACGTTGCTGGGCGCGCTCGAGATTCGGCAACGGCAGACGGTGTTCGACTGCGCCCGTGATGAGCGGCAGGATCGCCACGCTGCTGACGATGGACTTGCGTGGCCACTTCGTGAGCCGGCAGACGAGTCCCATCAACAGGCCCGAGAGACCGCCGACGACCGCAAACAACGGCAGGATCACGATGGCGCAGATCCATCCTTCGACCATGATGAGCAGCGAGCCCACTACATAGAGAAGAGTCGCGATGGCCGGGGCGATGAAGTAATAGGCCCAGGAGCGACGCTGTTTCCGCTCGGCCATGTACACGGTTACCGCGCCCACCAGCGCAGGCGACCCCAGGATGAACGAGTCGAGCATCGCCGCGTACGCGGACTCCGGCCGGCCCCAGAACAACAGCCGCAATAGCAGGCCGGCCATCGCGCCCCAACAGACGGGCCACCACTTGCTGAACGGCGGCTGGCGGGTCTGCGGCCATTCGGGCAGCGGCGGCAGCGGAACTGGTTGGAGATCGTTCATGAATGTTTCACTTTCGGCTTGGCTCGGATATTCGATGCGCCTATAATTTCTGTCAAGACAGAAATAACAGATTAAACAATATGCAGCTCACCGAAACCATGCAGCGCTACATCGTCCACTGGGGCGAGATGGGCAGCCGCTGGGGCATGAACCGCTCCGTCGCGCAGATCCACGCTCTGCTCTATCTATCCGAGAAGCCGCTGAACGCCGACGAGATCGGCGAGACGCTCGGGATCGCGCGGTCCAACGTCAGCAACGGACTCAAGGAACTGTTGACTTGGGACCTGGTGCACGTCACCCACGTGCTCGGCGACCGGCGCGACTTCTTCAGCGCGCAGCAGGACACCTGGGAAGTGATCCGCGCCATCATGGAGGGCCGCAAGAAACGCGAGCTCGATCCCACCCTCGCCGCGCTGCGCGAATGCGCGGCGCAACTCAAGAACGACAAGGAAACGCCGGCCGCCGTGCGCGAGCGCATCGTCGTGCAGCTCGAATTCCTCGAAACGGTGACCCGCTGGTTCGACGCGGTGAAACGGCTGCCACGCAAGACGCTGCTCAAGATGATGCGTATGGGCGAACGCATCTCCAAGTTGCTGGGAGACTGAAGGAACGGCCATGACCGACATCCAGGCACTGCCGCGAATACTGATCGACGCGCGCGCCAGCGCGGGGACACGTCACGGCTTGCGCGACGTGTTGGGAAGCGAGGCCTGGAGTCGCCTGCCGGAAGCCGTGCGCGAACGCTTCGCCGCGACCGCCGGCGATGTCACCTATGCCGGCGCTTTCGAGGTCGTGCGCGCGAGCCTCCTGGGCCGCGCGTTCGCCTGGCTCGGCACCTTGTTCGGCACACCCGTGGCACCGCGTAGCGGAGAAAACGTCCCGGCGCGGGTGTTCGTACGGCCGCACGCGGGTGGCGTGGACTGGAATCGCGAGTATCTGTGGGCCGATGGCCGCAGTCACCTCGTGCGTTCCACGAAGGTCATCACCGACGGCGGCGACCTGATCGAAAAACTCCCCGCGCGTCTGTGCATGCCGCTCGCGGTGCACGAGGCGGCTGGCGTGTTGCACTTCGTCAGCCGCGCCTATTACTTCGATCTTGGATTCGGCCTGCGACTGCCGTTGCCACTGTTCTTTTCCCCGGGTGTCACGCACGTCGACCACATCGATCTGGGCCATGGCTGGTTTCGTTTCACCCTCGCGGTCACACATCCCTTGTTCGGCGAGATGTTTTTCCAGACGGGGCGCTTCTGCGCCATGGAGGAGTCTTGAATCGCGGCCTGCTCGTGACCGGCGCGACCGGATTCATCGGCGGCCACGTCATACGCGCCGCGCTCGCGCGCGGCGACATCGTCTGGGCGTGGAGCCGCAACTCACCACGTGCCAGCCGCAAATTGCCTGCCGAAGTACGCGTCGTCGAAACGTTGGCGGAGATTCCCGCGACCGAACGGATCGACGCCATCGTCAATCTCGCCGGCGCGCCCGTGATCGGCCCACCGTGGACGCGCGCACGACGGCAGTTGCTGATCGACAGCCGCGTCAAGACCACGGCGGCGGTGATTGCGTGGTGTACGACGCGCACGCAACGTCCCGCGGTGCTGATCAGCGCCAGCGCGATCGGGTTCTACGGCCCGGCGGGTGACAACTGGCTCGACGAAAATTCGCCCTCACAGCCGGTATTCCAGTCGCAGCTGTGTTTGGCGCGCGAAGCCGCGGCGGACGCGGCCGCGCACCTCGGGATCCGCGTGGTGAATCTGCGGATCGGGCTCGTACTCGGCGCCGATGGCGGCATCTTCACGCGGCTCGAAATACCCGCGAAGTTCGGGCTGGCCGCGCGCATTGGCGACGGCCGGCAATGGATGTCATGGGTCCATATTGACGACGTGGTGCGCATCGTCGAACTCGCCATAGACGACCCCTCGCTGAACGGTCCGATCAACGCGGTCGCGCCAGCACCCGCGCGGCAGGGAGACTTCCAGCGCGAACTCACGCGCGCCTTGCACCGGCCATTGTGGATGTGGATCCCGGGCGGCGTGCTGCGTCTCGCGCTCGGCGAGATGGCCGAGTTGTTAGTGCAGGGTCAGCGCGTGACCCCGCGCCGACTGCTCGAGGCAGGTTTCGTTTTCCGTCACGCCACGCTCGCGGCAGCGATCGAAGAACTGGTCAGACCCGCACGTTCTTGAATTGCCAGGGATCGGTCTTGTCGAGATCTTCCGGGAACAGGCGTTCGCGATCGTGCAGCGGCGTCCAGTCCGTGTACGCGCCGGTGAGCGTGCCGAGATAGGGCTTCGCAATCTCGAGATTGCGCACGTAGTCGATCTCGTCCGGTTCGACCAGACCCGCGTTCGGGTTTTCCATCGCCCAGATCATTCCCGACAGGCACGACACCGTGACCTGCATGCTGGTGGCGTTGTTGTGCGGGCAGAGCTTGCGCGCTTCTTCGATCGAGAGCTGCGAGCCGTACCAGTAGGCATTCTTCTTGTGGCCGGCGAGTAATACGCCGAGCTCATCCGTGCCGCCGATGATCTCGTCCTGCAGGATGCGCTGCCGATCCTGCAGGTGCCAGTTGCGGCCCGCGAACTCGTGCAACGAGACGATGGCCGAATCGCTCGGGTGATAGGCGTAGTGGCAGGTGGGCCGATACACGGTCTCCGAACTCTGGCGCACGGACAGATAGTCGGCGATGGAGATCGCCTCGCCGTGCGTGATCAGGAAGCCGTGGAAGTGCCCGGCCATCGGCGTCCAGGTGCGCACCTTCGTGGCGGCGCCCGGCTGCATCAGGTAGATAGCCGAGCCGTTGCCGAAGTCGTAGCGCTTGCCGTCGCGCGGGAAATTCTTCTCGTGCGTGCCCCAGCCGAGTTCGGAAGGCTGCTGGCCTTCGCTCACGAAGCCGTCCACCGACCAGGTGTTGACGAATTCGTTGAACTGCTTCGGCTTCGACGACAGCTGCGTGTCGCGTTCGGCGATGTGTATGACCTTGATGCCGAGCTTGCGCGAGAGCTGCGCCCAGTCGTCGCGTCCCTTTGGCGAACCGGCATCGACCCCGGTGTCGGCGGCGATGTTGAGCAGCGCCATCTTGACGAAGTGGGAAACCAGGCCGGGGTTGGCACCGTGGGTGATCACTGCCGTGGGCGTACGCGGATTCTGTGCGCGCAAGGCCAGCGCTTCTTCGCGCAGCGCATAGTTGGTGCGCTTGGCGTGCGGAATGGTGGCATCGGTGTAACCGCCCGGCCACGGCTCGATGCAGGTGTCGAGATACATCGCACCCTTCGACCAGCAGAATTTGATCAGCGCGATCGACGACACGTCGACCGACACGTTGAGCACGAAATCGCCACGGCCGATGTACTGATCGAGCTCACGGCGGAAATTGTCGCGGGTCAGCGGCAGCACCACGAATTTGACGCCATACGATTCGGCCACTTTGCGGCCGCGATCGTCGCCGGTGATGATGGTAACGCGTTCTTTCGGAATGCCGACGTGACGCAACACGAGCGGCAGCGTGCCCTGGCCGATGCTGCCGAAACCGATGAAGACGATGCGTCCTGGAAACTCGATGTGAACTTTGTCGGCCATTAAATTCGCCCCATTCAAAACAGGGCGTGAGGGTATCAACCCTCATCCGGGGATACCACAATGACGGATTGTCAGCTGGCGTCGCGCCAATGCGGCGGATACGTGCGCTCGTATCCCGGCAATGCCTCGACGCGCTGCAGCCAGCGGCCGAGCGCCGGATAGTTGGCCTCGACCGGCATGAAACGCGAAGACAACTCGCGCGCCTCGGGCCGCGCCAGCGCGCGTAACAGCAATTTGATACCGGGATAGATCATGTAGTCCGCCGCGCCGGGCTTGTCGCCGACGATCCACGGGCCCTTCGAGAGGCGGCCTTCGATGGTGCGCGCTTCACCGGCGATCATGTGCATCGCGTACGTGCTCTCGTCGGAATGTGGATCGCCCTGCCGCAACAGCAGCGCGCGCACGATGCGCATCAGGTGCGGCTCGATGTACGCCTGATATTCGCAGCATACCCGCATGATGACGGCGCCCTCTTCGGGCGAATCTCCGAACAACGGCTTCGCGGGATACTTGCGCTCGAGGTAGTAGAGAACCGCGAGCGACTCGAACACCACGTAGTCACCGTCCTTGAGCGTCGGAACACGCCCACGGGGATTGAGCGCCAGCATGTGCGGCGACTTCTGCTCCTGCATCGCGAGTTGCAGGAGGTGGCTGTTGTAGGGCAACTCCTTGTGTTCGAGCGCGAGTAATACGCGCCACGAATAAGAACTGCCGCTTCCCCAAAAAACGTCAATGGCCATCGGTGAGCTGGATTGTAAAATGCGGCATGCACCATTACACCACTCTCATCGAGGCAGAAACGCTTGGCCGCCAACTCGATCGCGACGATCTCGTGTTGTTCGATTGCCGCTTCGATCTCGGCAATGTGCACTGGGGCGAGACCGAATACCGAAGCGGACACCTTCCGGGTGCGCTCTACCTGCACCTCGACCACGATCTTTCCAGCCCCATCACGGCCGTGAGCGGCCGGCATCCGCTGCCAGACCCGGAAGTCTTTGCGACGCGGATGGCTGCGCTCGGGGTCCAGACCGGCTCACAGGTCGTTGCCTACGACCAGGGCAACGGCGCGTATGCGGCGCGGTTGTGGTGGTTGTTGCGCTGGATCGGCTTTCGCGAAGCCGCGGTGCTCGACGGTGGCGTGACGGCGTGGCGCGCGGCCGGATTGCCGCTTGCGACCGAGGTGCGAACGCCGGTTCCGCGGGAGTTGCCGGTGGCGGTAAGTCAGGACGCTTGGGTCAGCAGCGATTTGGTGAACGAGTTGCGGCTGCGGCCGCAGACGCTCGTGGTCGATGCTCGCGGAGGGGAGCGATTCGCCGGCCGCAACGAGACGATCGATCCGGTTGCGGGACACGTTCCCGGCGCACGAAATCACCCGTTCCCGAACAATCTTGGGCCTGACGGCAAGTTTCTTCCCGTCGATGAGCTGCGTCGCCGCTGGCAGACCTTGCTGGGTTCGCAGCCACCGTCCGCGCTGATCTCCATGTGTGGTTCGGGAGTTACGGCCTGCCACAACCTGCTCGCGCTCGAACATGCGGGGTTGCCGGGCGGACGTTTGTATGCCGGATCGTGGAGCGAATGGATTCGCGACCCGAAACGGCCGATCGCGACCGCCTGCTACTAGAACGCGAGTAGTTTTCCGACGTTTACATGCAGAACCTATTTGGTATCGTGCGCGCCATCGTGGCAGCCGATCCAAACCCCATTTCCTCTCCCGACGCCCCCGGGCGCCGCGAGCGTTCAATCTCCTGGTCAGTCGACGACTCCGCGGAGCTCTACCAGGTCAACGCCTGGGGCAAGGGTTACTTCTGCGTGAATCCGGCCGGTCATCTCGTGGTGCGCCCCGACATGGACGCGGCACGCGAGATCGACCTGTTCGATGTCGTGCAGGGTTTGAAAGAGCGCGAGCTCACCACCCCCGTGGTGGTGCGTTTCTCCGACATCCTCGCGCACCGCCTGAAGCATCTGCACGGCGCGTTCGCACAGGCGATCGCCGAGAACGACTACCAGAACAAATACACCGCGGTGTTCCCGATCAAGGTGAACCAGCAGCGCCTGGTGGTCGAAGAGGTCTATCGCTACGGCCAGCCGTTCGGATTCGGCCTGGAAGTCGGTAGCAAGCCGGAATTGCTCTCGGTCATGACCATGACGGCAGATTCGCCCGAGCGGCTCATCGTCTGCAACGGTTTCAAGGACGACAGTTACCTCGAAGCGGTGATCATCGCGACGAAGCTCGGCCGCACCATCATCCCGGTGGTCGAGAACGCCAGCGAACTGCCGGCCATCCTCAAGTACGCCGAGAAATACAACGTGCGCCCGCGTATCGGCGTGCGCGTGAAGCTCGCGAGCGAAGGCTCGGGCAAATGGCGCGACTCGGCCGGCGATAAATCGAAATTTGGCCTGTTCATCACGGAAATCCTCGAGGCGGTAGAGATCCTGCGTGGCAAGGGCATGCTCGACTGCCTGCAACTCGTGCATTGCCACCCGGGGAGCCAGCTGCAGGACATCCGCCGGGTGAAGGACGCCATCAACGAACTCGCGCACGTTTACGCCGAGCTCAAGTTGTTAGGCGCTGGCCTCAAGTACATCGACGTGGGCGGCGGCCTGGGCGTCGACTACGACGGCAGCGGCACCAATTTCTCCTCGTCGATGAACTACACGCTCAACGAATACGCCAACGACGTGGTGTACCGCATCGCCAACGTGTGCAACACGCGCAAGATCGATCACCCGATGATCGTCAGCGAGTCGGGGCGCGCGATCGCCGCGCATCACAGCGTGCTCATCTTCAATACGCTCGGCACCTCGGCGCTCGATCAATTCAAGGTGACGGGCAAGGAAGACCAGGAAAGCGGCATCGCCCTGGCGCAACCGGTCCGTGACCTGCTCGACGCGTATCGCACGGTGACCGAGCGGCGCGTGGTCGAGTGTTATCACGACGCCCAGACCGCGCGCGACCAGGTCCTGCAGATGTTCAATCTCGGCCTGCTCACGCTCGAGCAGCGCGGCCTCGCCGAACGGCTGTATTGGGCGACCTGCGCCAAGGTGCGCGATCTCACGCGCAAGCTCGACGAAGTCCCGGAGGAGCTCGAAGAACTCGAGTCGATCCTCTCCGACATCTATTTCTGCAATTTTTCGGTGTTCCAGTCGTTGCCCGACAGCTGGGCCATCGACCAGCTGTTCCCGATCATGCCTATCCACCGGCTGGCCGAACGCCCGACGCGCAAGGGCGTGCTGGCGGACATAACCTGTGACTCCGACGGGAAGATAGATCGCTTCGTGAGCCAGCGTGACGTCAAACGCACGCTCGAGTTGCATGCCATCACCGCCCAGGACGAGTACTACCTCGCCGCCTTCCTGGTCGGCGCCTATCAGGAAACGCTCGGCGACCTGCACAACCTTTTCGGCGACACCCACGTCGTGCACATCCGCTTCCATGACGACGGCGGCTGGTGGATAGAAGAAGTGGTCAAGGGCGACACCGCCAACAAAGTGCTCGAATACATGGAGTACGACGTGGCCGACCTGCATCCGGCGCTGGCGCGCGACTGCGAACGCGCGGTGCGCGAGGGCCGCATGTCGGTGGCCGAGTCGCAGGGCATCAAGCGCTTCTACGAAGGCGAGCTCAACGGATACGCCTATCTAGAATAAGTGTTGTCGGTGCTCTGAAAGCACCTGGAAGGGAGCGCTACCATCGCAGCGCCACCTGCACGAATCTGGCGAAAAAACCCATTATTTGCCCGGTTCGCTATTTCGTCGAAAGCCGCGCACCCGCCGATGTTTACAGCTTCCGAAATCGAGGAGTAGCATCGACCGCGTTCGTCGAAACGCGAACGCCGGTGCAGGCCGATCGACCTGTTTTCAATTGTCCGCGGTACATGCAGGGTCCGCAGTTCCTGCCGCTGACCGCATATTGAGCGAGAAGAACGGGATGACGACGATCTACGTGGGCAATCTGCCCTTCTCAGCGACCGAGCAAGACATCAAGGTGCTCTTCGAGCGCCATGGCAAGGTCGATTCCGTAAAGCTGGTCAACGATCGCGAAACGGGCAAGCCCCGTGGTTTCGGTTTCGTTGAAATGGATTCGGGTGAGGCGCAAGCCGCAATCCAGGGTCTCAACGGCTACCAGATGAGCGGCCGTCCGCTGCGCGTCAACGAAGCGCAGGAACGTCCACCGCGCCCGCGTCAGGGTGGCGGCGGTCCGTTTCGCCGTTGATCCGGCGAGCTGATCCGCGCCACGCAGTCGAGACCAACCCTGCCTTTCCGCGGGGTTATTTTTTTCACGGAGATGCGCCGATGGTGTCGTGCGTACGCATGATCTTCTTGTTCGTCGCGGCCGCAACCTTTGCCGGTTGCGCGACCGCACCCACCGGGCCTGCGGCAATCCCATCCGTTCCGCGCGATGCGGCAACCGCGGCGGCCATCGAGCAGGTGCTCGCGGGCGCACATCGCACGCCGGAGAACGCTGCACGCGACGCGTATCGTCATCCACTCGACACGTTGCTGTTCTTCGGCATCAAGCCCGACATGACCGTCGTCGAGGTATGGCCGGGCGCGGCTGGCTGGTACACCGAAATACTCGCGCCGCTGCTCGCAGCGGGCGGCAAGTTGTACGACGCGCAGCTGCCGGCGGCGCCCGGCAATGAATTCGTGACCAAAAGCTTGCGCAGCTTCGGTGAAAAACTCGGCGAGCGGCCCGGCCTTTACGGCAAGGTGGAAGTCACGACGCTGGGCCCGTCCGCCGAGCCGATCGCGCCACCCGGCAGTGTCGACATGGTCGTGACGTTCCGAAATGTTCACAACTGGATGAATCTCGGCTACGCGAAGGAAGCTTTCGCCGCCATGTTCACGGCGTTGAAGCCCGGCGGCATCCTGGGCGTGGTCGAACATCGCGGCGATTCGAAGAAGCCGCAGGATCCGCGCGCGTCGAATGGCTACGTGAACGAGGACTACGCGATCGAGCTGATCGAGGCGGTGGGTTTCAAACTCGTGGCGCGCAGCGAGATCAATGCGAACGCGAAGGACACGAAGGACTACGAACAGGGCGTGTGGACACTGCCCCCTAACTATCGGCTGGGGAATCGGGAGCGCGCGAAATACACGGCGATAGGCGAGAGCGACCGGTTCACGCTCAAGTTCAGGAAGGGGGCAGCCCCCCTTTCCCAGCAAAAAGGGTCAGCCCTCGAGAAGGACTGACCCTTTTTGCTAGGAAAGGGGGGCTGCCCCCTACCACATCTGCTTGAGGCGGGACGCCACGTCGATGGTGCCCGACTCTGCCGCGGTCTCCTCGATCTTGACGTCGACGTTCGTGCCCTGGAAAGCCTGCTCGTCGAAACACTTCACCAGTTTTTCCGTGAGGAAGCGGCTACGGCCGCCATACACGTGGCCGTCGGAGGTCTTCGGCTGGCTCGTGATCTGGAACCGCAGCGGAACTACGAATGTGAGCTCGTTACGCGCGCGCGTCATGGCGACATACAGCAGCCGACGCTCTTCTTCGATGAGCTCGGCCTTGTTCGCGAATTCGTTGGGGAAGCTGCCATCGACCACGTTGAGGATGTAGACGTTGTCCCACTCCATGCCCTTGGCCGAATGCACGGTAGAGAGCACCAGGTAATCTTCGTCGCCCACCGCCTGGCCGGCCAGATCGCTGGTCGACTGTGGCGGATCGAGTGTGATCTCGGTGATGAACCGTTCGCGGGACGGGTATTGCGAGGACAGCAGCTCGAGCTGATCAAGATCGCCGATACGCATATGCACGTGTTCGTACAACCGCTCCATTTGCGGCTTGTACCACTCGCGCGCCAGGTTGACCTGTCCGCGCCACTCGCGGTTCGGTTCGGCGAGCTGCGTGAATATCTCGTTGAATTTCTTCCAGGCCATACGCGCATCGAGCGGCGGTTCGAATTTCTCGAACGAACTCCACTCGTGGTTGTTGGCGATGAAATGATCCAGCGCCCGCTTCGCGTTGGCCGGTCCCATGCCGGGCATGAGCTGCAACACGCGGAACGCCGCGAGCTGGTTGCGCGGATTGTCGACCCAGCGCAACACCGACAGCAGGTCCTTGACGTGGGCCGCTTCGAGAAATTTGATGCCGCCGTATTTCACGAACGGAATCTTCCGTTTGGTGAGTTCGATTTCGAGCACGTCGCTGTGCGAGCCGGTGCGGAACAACACCGCTTGGCGCTTGAGCGGAATGCCGGCTTCACGCGCGGCAAGCACACGGGTGCAGATGAATTCAGCCTGCGTCGGCAAATCGTCGACGGTGACCATCTTCGGACGCGGACCCTGCCCGCGCATCGACAGCAAATGTTTGCGGTACTGGCGCGGCGCATCCGCCATCAGCGCGTTGGCGGCGTCGAGCACGCTCTGGCTCGAACGAAAGTTCTGCGCCAGCGTGACGACTTCCGCCTTGGGGCGGAAGCGGTCCGGGAACCCCAGGATGTTCTCGACCGCGGCGGCGCGGAACGAGTAGATAGCCTGGGCATCGTCACCGACCACCGTCACGCCCTGGCCGTCGGGCTTGAGCGCGGTGAGGATGTCGCCCTGCAGCTTGTTCGTGTCCTGGTATTCGTCGACCAGCACGTGGTCGAAGTGCGCCGCAACCGATTTGGCGATGCGGTCTTCGCTCATCATCGCGTGCCAGTACAGCAGCAGATCGTCGAAATCGAGCACGCGGAACTGCGACTTGCGCTCGACATAGCCGCGCAGCAGCTTGCCAATGTCCTCTTCCCAGTTCGAGCACCAGGGATGCTGGCTGTCGAGCGTCTCTTTCAGCGACTTCTGCGTGTTGACCCGATACGAATAAATCGAAAGGCAGGTGTCCTTGCGCGGGAACCGCTGGCCCTTGCCCGAATAACCGAGCTCGGTGCGCACGGTGTCGACGAGGTCCGCCGCATCGCTGCGGTCGATTACCGTGAAGGATGGATCGAGGCCCACGTGTTTGGCGTAGTGCCGCAGCAGACGATTGCCGATCGAATGAAAAGTCCCTGACCAGGTCAGCCGCTGCGAAAGCTGCGCCGCCTTGCCTCCGCCAAGCTTGTCGTCGAAGGCCTCGCGCATGATGTCGTTGACGCGACGCTTCATCTCGATGGCGGCGCGGCGCGTGAACGTGAGCATCAGGATGCGCGCCGGATCGACGCCGCTCATGGCGAGATGCGCCACGCGATGCGCCAGCGTGTTGGTCTTGCCCGTGCCGGCGCCCGCGACGATCAGCAACGGTCCCGAACGCAGGCCTTTCCCACCGGGAAGCGGTTCACCGTAGGTGACAGCCCGGCGTTGCGGAGCGTTCAAACTTCCAAGTTGTTCGGCCGTAGACATCGATCCAACAATATACGAAAGGGCAATGGAAACAGGCTCAATCACCCTGCGAGCCGTGACGGACGTCACGCCGGCTGTGGCCGGAATGTGACGCCTTTTTGATCTGCATTTTCGGCCGCGCAGGATGGCAGGACCAACGGCGGCGATTATGAGCACGCGCCATCCGGCCATTCAAGCGGCGGCTCGCCTGTTGTAACCGCGCATCGAGCACGGCAAACAACTCGTCGGTGTTCGTCTTACTACATCCGGGCTGGCAGGGCGGGCGGTTACACTGCCGCGATGTCGTTCGAAAGAAAAATGATCTACGACGGGCGCGTCATCAAGGTGAGCGTCGATACCGTCGATCTGCCCAATGGCATGCGTATACCCCTCGAGATCGTGCGTCATCCGGGCGGTGCCGCGGTGGTGGCGATCGATGCGCAGAATCGCATCTGCGTGCTGCGTCAGTACCGGCACGCGGCGGGCGGGTACATCCACGAGTTGCCCGCGGGCAAACTCGAACCCGGTGAACCGCCCGAAGTCACGATCAAACGCGAGCTGGCGGAAGAGGCTGGCATGAATGCGGCCGAATGGCAGTCGCTCGGCGCTTATTTCAGCTCGCCCGGCGTGTTCACCGAGGTCATCCACCTGTACCTGGCGACGGGTCTCACGCCGGTCGCTGCCCGGCCCGAAGCGGATGAAGTTTTTGAAATCGAATGGTGGCCGCTGGCGCAGGCGATGGAGCGCGCCCGCAACGGGGAACTAGTGGACGCGAAGACGATCATCGGCATTTTGCGAGCCGGTTCTCGTTAAAAATTAGCGTGAAACGGCTCACAGGCCGCGCTTCGGGGAGCCCGAAATGTTGGCTATGTCAAACAATGAATTCGCACGCTCGTTCATACTTCGAGTCGTGCCAGATAACAATTCAAACGACAAACCGCCGCAGGCCGCCAACCGGCGCCGTGTGTCTCAGATCGTGCACGACGATCGTGGTAACGCCCGCGTGGAATGGATCGACGCGGGCTTTGCCGGCGCGCCGCTCGAGCGGGAGCCTCTCAGCATCGAAAGCACACCGGCGCGTGGAGTGAACGGCAAGCTGACGGTCGAACGTACGCGTTCGAGCGGCTTCGACCCGTACGCGCGTGTCGGTGCGGCGCACATCCCCGAACCGAAAAAACAGCCGGGCGGCAAACGCGACCTGCGCAAACTCGGCGAGTGGATCAAGCTCAAACGCGAACTCGACGCCCGCAGAGACGGCAGCGAGAGCGGCGCTGAGACCGAGGTCGAGCCCGAGTAGGCCTTGGCTTACGCGAACCGCTCTATGTGAGCGAGTTTGCGGGCATTACCCCATCGATAGAACCTGCGCAGCTCTGCCAGCAACTCGCGCGTGGCGCCGCGCCTGGGATGGCGCGTCGATGCCGCCAGGCTCGCCGCGACGCGCCGGCAGAATCGCGCCGCGTAGTTAGACGCCGTGTGATAGAGATTGGCGCGGCCGGCCGCGGCGGCTGGATCCACGCGCGCCCGGTCGAACAACACACGGTGCAGCTCGCGCGGAAAACGGCCGGCGCCCTGCTCCCGCAGCAGCCATGCCCCGAGCACGTACTTGTCGATCTCCGCCTGCAGCTCGAGTTCGAGCAGCGTCACCGGTTTGTCGTGCCCGGCATTCCAGGCGACGTAGACGAAATGACTGACGCCCTCAGCCACCGTGAGGTAGTCGGCGAGATTGCCGTGATCGAGCGTCGCGAACGGGTCGCGTTGTGCGAGCCGCGCCAACACCGCGCCATCGATGAACAACGCCAGCGACAACGTGTCGCCGTCGACCGCGACGATCAATTGTTCGTCGCTGGCGCGCGCCTCGGAATAGCCGCGCAGGTCCGCGCGATTCGTCATGAGGAATTCGCCCACCGCCGGCATGGCGGGCAGATCATAAATTTCGGCCAGTGCACTCTGCAGCGCCGCGAGAGTGTCGGCGCTCATTTCAGTGCGCCCGCAGGCTGCGCGCGGCGGGCGCGGGTTCGAGCCCGAGCTTGCGCAACAACTGGCGCGAGCGTTCGCTGCCCGTCTTGACCCACAGCTCGTAGAGCCGCAGCCGGTCCTTGTCCGAATGCTGGTAAGAACTCTCGCTGATCTCGTTGAGCGCATCGACCATCGGCGTGAACTTCGTGGCCAGCTCGGCGAACACCTGGCGCAACGTGCGGCTGCGCGCGGGTGGGCAATTGTCCGCGAGTGTGCCGTAAGCGCGTCCACCCATTGCAATGTGATAGTCGACATCCACCAGCTTGCGCGCGAAGCCGGCGGAGAAAAACCCGGCGATGAACAACGAGACGTCGCCCAGACGTTGCAGGCCGTGGAAGCGCGCTTCCTGCGTCGGCGCCTCGAGCGCGTCGCCCAACATCACGGCAAGCGGTTTGAGCCGGGTGCGCTGCACGGGTTCGCGCGTATCGCGTTCGTAGAGGGCGTCGGCATCCGAAAACAGCGTGAGCAGGTTGACGACGTAGTGTTCGGTCTGATCATCGACCGCGACACGTTGATGCGACAACGCGTCGTGCAACGCGTCGCGGAAGAACTCTTTCAGACTCGCAACCGGCTGGATGGTCACAAACACCTCCGATCGTCATCAAGGTATCGGCTCCCGACGAACACCAGTTGAGCGCGTCGCGGCGAGGCGTTCCGTGACGCAGGAGCCACTTCTCGCCACCGAACACCCCCGCTGGCAGACGCCGCCGCAGAGTGCTAACTAACGTTCGCTGTTCGTGAGCAATGTCACGAGTTCATCGAGGCCGGAGATGTTCGCGTCCGCCGCGGGCAGCGCGTCGGGCCAAACAACCCCGGCCCTATTCACCCATACAGTTTGCATGCCAACTGTCCGTGGACCGACCACATCGGCATGGGGTTCATCGCCTACAAACAGGATTTCCGCCGGTTTGAGAGTCAGCGCGTCGGCGAGCGCGTTGTAAGCACGCCCATCGGGCTTGGCGCATCCGAGTGCAGCGGCGTGCAGGATCACTTCAAAATGGTGCGCGATGCCGATCGACGCGAGATCGGCGTTGCCATTGCTGAGAGTCGCCAGCCGGTAACGCGGTTTTAGCCGCTCGAGCGCGGGCAATACTTCGGCGAACGGCGTCACCTTATTGCGCGCGGCATGCCACAACGCAAATGCTTCGTGCGCCATGGCGCGGTCATAGCCGGTCGCATCGGCCATGCGCGCAAGCGTCTCGCGCCGCAGGAACGTGAAGTCGTGGGCCTGATGCGGCTGCTCGCGCAGTAACGCCGCGCGCAGTTCGAGCGTTTCCGCCGGCGAGAACACCTGCGGAATTTTCGGGTACCGGCTGCGCAACCAATCGGCGAGAATACGTTCTGCCCGCATGAGAACGGGCTCGACATCCCACAGGGTGTTGTCGAGATCGAAACAGATCGCGCGAACCGGCTTGAGCACCATGACGCGAATGTTACCGGGGGAATCGATGAGCGAATTGTTGCTGACCATGGGTAACAGGAATTATTCCTCCTGGTCGCTGCGTCCGTGGATCCTCCTCAAACACCTGCGGGCCGAGGTTGGGCCGGGTCACGCGCGGCTCGCGCCGTGGCGCGCTCGGTATGCGCCGAAATGCACGCCGGTTTCACCATCCTCCGCGCACAATGGCCCACGCATGCGCGCGCCGTCGGCCGCAACAGCGCCCCGAATCCGGAACGCATTGCGCAGATCGCGCGGATCGCCGGGATCGGGCGTTAACAAGTTAAGGAGAGATTCATGAAGTCATGGTTGCTCGGCGCGATGGCGCTGGCCTGTGTGATCGGCGTCCACGACGCGCGCGCTGCCGATGCGCCGGCCGGCGCGTTGACCGCGACGGACCTCAACATGATGGCGCGGGTCAGCGACCCGCAGGTTTCGCCCAACGGCAAATTCGTCGTGTACACGCAGCGTGAAACCGATCTCGAGGCGAATCGCGGGCGCAGCGATCTGTGGCTGATCGATCTCACCCGCAGCGGAGCCGGCCCGCGCCGCCTCACGCAGCATTCCGCCAACGACACACATCCGCGCTGGTCGATGGACGGCACCAGCATCTACTTCCTCTCCTCGCGCGCGGGTTCGATGCAGATCTGGCGTCTGCCGCTGTCGGGCGGCGAGGCGGTGCAGATCACCGACTATCCACTCGACGTGGGCAGTTTCAAGATGTCTTCGGGCGGCGGCCGTATTGCGCTCGGCATGGACGTGTTCCAGGACTGCGCCGACCTCAAGTGCACCCGCGAGCGGCTCGATGCCAACGCGAAGAACAAATCTTCGGCGCGAATCTACGACGAATTGCTGATGCGGCACTGGGACACATGGCGTGACGGTACGCGCTCGAACCTGTTCGTCGCGCCGGTGAACGCCGACGGCCGCGCCGGCACACCGGTCAACGTGAGCAAGGCGCTCAAAGGCGATGTGCCCTCAAAGCCCGATGGCGGCGCCGAGGAATACACCTTCAGCCCGGACGGCGCGCAAATCGTGTTCAGCGCCCGTGTCGCCGGCCGCGAGGAGGCGTGGTCGACGAACTTCGATCTTTATCAGGCGCCCTCTGATGGCAGCACAGCGCCGAAGAACCTGACTGCCGGCAACCTTGCCTGGGATACGCAGCCGGTCTTCCTCGCGAACGGCGACCTCGCCTGGCTCGCCATGAAGCGGCCCGGCTTCGAGGCCGACCGCTTCGCGATCATGGTGTCTCACGGCGGCAGCGTGCGCGAAGTGGCACCCAAGTGGGACCGATCGGTCGCGCATCTCGACGTCACACGCGACGGCCGCACCTTGCTGGCCACCGCGAACGACATCGGTCAGAGCGTGCTGTTTGCGATCGAAGTCGCGAGCGGACGGGTCACGCCGTTGTCCGGTCCCGGTTCGGTGGGTGATTTCTCCGCTGCGCCGGGCGGCGCGGTCGTCGTCTGGCACGATCTCGCCAATCCGCCCGATCTCTATCTACTGGGAGGCAAGGGTGCCGCCAGCAAGAACACGCCCGCGCGCCTGACGCAGGTCAACGCGGCGTTGCTCAAGTCCCGTACCCTTGGCGCCTTCGAGCAATTCAGCTTCAAGGGCTGGAACGACGAAACCGTGTACGGCTACGTCGTCAAACCACCCGGCCTCGACGCGACCCGGAAATTCCCGATTGCCTTCGTCGTTCACGGCGGCCCCCAGTCGAGCTTCCAGAATCTCTGGAACTGGCGCTGGAATGCGCAGGCGTTCGCGGCACGCGGTTACGGCACGGTGTTGATCGATTTCCACGGTTCGCCCGGTTACGGCCAGGCGTTCACCGATGCCATCAGCCAGCACTGGGGCGACCGGCCCTTCGAGGATCTCAAGAAAGGTTACGCGGCGGCGTTGCAGAAATTTCCGTGGCTGGACGGCGCACGCGCCTGCTCGCTCGGCGCCTCGTACGGCGGCTACATGCAGAACTGGATCGCCGGCAACTGGCCAGACGGCTTCCGTTGCATCGTCAATCACGACGGCATCTTCGACACCCGCTCGATGTATTACACCACCGAGGAACTGTGGTTCACGGAATGGGAGAACGGCGGACCTTACTACCAGCAGCCCGAGATCCACGAGCGTTTCAACCCGGCCAACTACGTCAAGGAATGGCGCACGCCGATGCTGGTGATACACAGCGAGCAGGACTTCCGCGTGCCGTTCACGCAGGGGCTCGGCACCTTCACGGCGCTGCAGCGCCGCGGCATCGAGAGCAAACTACTGTATTTCCCGGATGAGAATCACTGGGTGCTGAAGCCCAACAACAGCATCAAGTGGTACGGGACGGTGCTCGAGTGGCTGGACGCGCACACGCGGCCGTGAGCGCGGTTCAGTTCGGGTTGCCGTGCTGCGCACGGGTGAAGGACTCCGGCACGCTGCCGCCGCACGAGTAGCTGGCGGTGTTGAGGTCTTCAGAGAGCTTGATGTCGCAGGTGCCCGCGGGCCGAACGTCCTTCGGCAACAAGGCGGAGAACAGCTCGGGGTTTTCGCGCAGGTTGCGCCACTGCCCCTGCGTCGTGAACACATAGGAGAGCTGCAGGATCTTCTTGCCATTGGGCGCCAACTCGAGGGCGACGAGGCGCTCGCTGGTGCCGCCGCCACTTGCGATTCGTTCGACGAACAAGGTGTCGAGCCCGATCATGCGCGCGTACACCGGCACCATGATCAGCGTGTTGCCGCTGGCGTTAACGAACTCACCGGTGGCGGTCTGCAGAAAACGCTGGATCTCGCGCTTGTTCTTTTCCCGCGCATTCACGCAACCGGTCATGGTGGTGGTCGCCACGGACGCGATCAATAACAGCGCAACGGTCTTCATACAGCGATTCATGCGGCTCGACCTCGCTTCCGGCTCAGCCGTAATAGGCGCGCCACTCTGCCTGATAACCCGCGCCGAGCGTGAGCAGTTTTTCCAGCAACTCGGCGTATCCGACACCCGCCGCGAGTGCGGATTGCGCGAAATCTTCGTCGGCCGCGAGGTTCGGGTTTGGATTGGCTTCGATGACGTAGATCTGGCCGTCCGCATTCATGCGGTAATCGATGCGCGCGCAGCCCGACAGTCCCAGCGAGCGATAGACGCGGCGCGATAGTTTGTCGAGACGCGCGACCACCGCCGGCGGCAGCTCCTTCGCCTCGAGCGTATCGATGCCGTGTTTCTTCTGGTACTTCTTGTCCCACTTCACGCGGCGCGTGGCGATGCCAGCCGATGACTCCGACAGCGAGCCGAATTTCATTTCCCAGATGGGCAGGCGCGTGAGGCGGTCATTCCCCATCACGCCGATGTACAACTCACGCCCCTCGATGTATTCCTCGACCAGCGCGTCGGTCTGCACCTGGTCGTGAACGAACTCGATGCGCTCCTTGAGATGCTCCTTGTCGGTCACGATCGATGCCTGCGAGATGCCGAGCGAGGCATCTTCCGTCGTCGACTTCACGAACAACGGATACTTGATCTTGCGCGGCAGCCGCAACTTGAGGCCGCGCCTGAACACGGCGAATTGCGGCGATGGAATACGGTGGTAGGACAACAGCTGCTTGCACAGCGGCTTGTCACGCGCCAGCAGCAGGCCGCGCGGATTGCAGCCGGTGTACGGCTGGCGCAGCAACTCGAGGAACGCGACCACGTGCTGGTCGTAGGTGACGATGCCGTCGAATTCCTCGAGCAGGTTGAAGACGATCTCGGGTTTCCACTCCGTGACGACGCTGCGCAGCTCTTCGAGGCTGTCGGAGATGCCGAGGCAACGCACCTCGTGGCCGGCTTTCTTCAGAGTCGAGACGACGTCGTACTCCGTACGCCATTCCTCGATTTGCTTTTCGGTGTGCCCCTCGAGACTGTCGGGCGGAACCAGCGTCGAATGCACGACGACCAGCGTGCGCAGTCGCTTCATAAGGAGAGACGGGGGCTCTCACCCTGGGCGTACAGACGCGTGAGATGAACCAGCATCCAGCGCGCATGCCGCAGCGTGTCGCGGCGGCTGCCACGCACCCACAGACCTAAC
Source organism: Pseudomonadota bacterium (assembly GCA_039931065.1). GTDB lineage: Bacteria > Pseudomonadota > Gammaproteobacteria > Steroidobacterales > Steroidobacteraceae > CADEED01. The sequence continues at coordinate 151,681 of JBDTSP010000002.1, forward strand.
TTTTCGGCGCGCTCGACGGCGTTGCGCAGTATCTGCTCGACGCTGTAACGCTCGGCATCGAGCTCGCGCAATGCGGCGTTGACCAGGTGCAGCCCGTGTGCGCGCAAGAAGGCGCTCGCGCGGCGCGCGCGCCCTTTTTTCTCGGCGGCGAACAGTCGTTCGAGCAGATGATCGGTGACGGTGCGCCGATACATGCTGTAGCGCTTGAGTTTGCGCCGGTAATGATCGGCGAGAGTGTGTGTGTTTTCGCGCAGCGGCTCGACCACTTCGCGATTGCGCACCGGCGGGCGCGTGCCGCGCACTTCATCCAGCATCTCGTCGACCACTTCCAGTTTATGGAACGCGGGCCACTGCGCGTAGGTGCGCCGCCAGGAAGAATTCGGCTTGAGCCACACGGCGAAGGTCTCGGCGAAGTCCTCGCAGGGATGCGCCTGCGCATACCACTCGCCCAGGTGCTGCACGTAGCGGCGGCTGCCGGGACGCGCTCGATATGAGTCGGGATACGGCAGCGACGCGGGGCCGAACACTTCGCGCCAGCGTTTGCGCCGCCGCAGGCGATACGCGGTGTCGATGGCGTGCCCTGCTTCGTGGCGCAGGATGCGCATCGCGCTCTCCGCGCTGCCACCTTCGACGTTGCGCATCATGCGGCGCTCGAGACGTTCGAGTCTCGGATGCGCAAGATAGAAAGGAACCGCGATGCCCGGCACGCCGTCGGGGGAAAACCATTCTTCCGACAACCATACGTGCGGGCGAAAACCGATCTCGCGTTTGTCGAGCTCCCGGTACAGGCGCTTCACGCGTTTCGCGAGCGGTGAACGTTCAATCTTGAGTTTCAGGTCGCAGAAGCGCAGGCCGAGCAATTGCTCGTCCGACATCCGCGTCCACGAGCGTACGGTTCGTCGGGTGCGGGGTGTGCGCGTGGTCGGCATGGCTACGCAATTTAAACGAGTCGCACGACTTGCGGAATCAGCTTCCAAGGGTCACGAGTGCATGAGTGAGAAGCCGGTCCGCGGTCTCGATGACCACCTCTTGCTTGATCAGGCTGTTACGCCAGATTCCGGGAATCGCACTTACACCGTGATAGGCGCCGGCGAGCTGGCCGTAGACCGCGCAGACCACGTCGGAGTCGCGGCCGAGGTTCGCGGCCAGCAACGCGCCCTCGCGAAACGTCTCGCCGTGGTGAAAAGCCCAGAGCGCCGCCTCGAGCGCCTGCAGGATGTGGCCGCCGCCACTGATCTCGGGCGGCATTCGCCGGGAATACGACCCGTCGTACACCCCGAGCACCTCTGGCCGGGTCGTCACGGTCGCCCAGGAGTCGCGCGGGGGATGCAGCACCGCCTGTTTATCGCGGCCCGAGAGCGCCTGGTGAAGCATCGCCGCCAGCAGACGCACGCAATCGAGGACCAGCGGCGCCTGCGCGGTGATCCTGGCGGCTTCGGCGGCGCGCGCGACCGCACCTTCGGCGTCGGCGAAGAAATACATGACCGCGGGTGCGACCCGTGACAGCGGATCCTTGTCGAGTTGTTCGGGGTCGTGTGAACCCGCGAACGGCTGACGCTTGTACTGGGCGGTCGCGAGTGCACGGGCTACGTTCGCGGAGATGCCGACGCACTGCCCGGTCGAGCTGCCGTAACCCTCACGTTGCCAGCGCGCGAAGCGCTGCACCTGGTCGTGGCCGTCAAAACCCTCGCGCGTGAGCAGGCTCTCGGCCAGCAACAAGGCCATGGCGGTGTCGTCGGTCCAGGCGCCGCGCGGCATGTCGAAAGGCCCGCCGCCCAGCAGGTCTCCGACCGCGGCGAAACTGCCGGGCTTGCGAAACTGGGTGTGCGCCGCCAGCGCGTCGCCCAACGCGAGGCCCACGAGCGCGCCCTGAAATCGTTCGCGCAGGCTGCGGGCCGCGTCGAGCACGTCCGGCGCACCCATCGGATCGCCGGCCGCCGCCCTGGGTTTCCAGTTGCGAATGAAGTCGATCTGGTCCGGCGTCTCAGGAACTTCCGGCCAGGTGTCCGAGCGATCGCTGCCCTGCCAGAGTTCATTGAGCTTCGCGAGCGCGGCCGAGCCGCTGGCGCCACGCTCGACCAGGTGACAACCAACCACGGTACCGGTGCGCCCGATCCCGGCGCGGCAGTGCACGTATACCCGGCGGCCGGCGGCCAGGAATTCGTCCAGCAGCCGCATGATCTCGGTCATCTGCGCCGGATCGCGCGGCACGCCGTGATCCGGGATCGGCTCGCGCGCGTACGCGACGTTCGGCGGTAGATAGCCCTCGTAGGCCGGCAACTCGTCGTGTTCGGTCAGATCGATGAATGCATCGAACCTGGCATCGAGCAGCGCGCCCAGGCGGCGCTCGAGTTCCGGCAGCGTTTTCCCGCCCGGATATTTGCCGGCCAGCAGCCGGTCTTCGATGACCCAGTACGACTCGGCGATCGGCTTAACTGTCGGTTGGCTGTCGTTGGTCATCGAGAATTGAGAAATCGAAACTCCGGGGATCGGCCAGATGCGCGTTCTCGACGTTGCGCAACGCCGTGAAGATCGATTCGGTGCGGCCGGGGAACTTCAGTTCCCAGTCGGCCAGCATGCGCTTCACTTCCTTGCGTTGCGCGTTGTCCTGCGAACCGCACAACTTGCAGGGAATGATCGGGAACTCGCGCGCCGTCGCGTAACGCGCCAGCAGCGATTCGGCGACATACGCAAGCGGCCGGATCACGATGTGGCGGCCGTCTTCCGAAAGTAGTTTGGGCGCCATGGCCTTGAGCCGCCCGCCGAAGAACATGTTGAGGAACAACGTCTCGACGATGTCGTCCCGGTGGTGGCCGAGCGCGATCTTGGTGAAGCCGTTTTCTGAAGCGTACCGGTACAACGCGCCGCGCCGCAGGCGCGAGCACAACCCGCACATGGTCTTGCCTTCCGGGATCACGCGCTTGACCACGCTGTACGTGTCCTGCTCGATGACGTGGAACGGCACGTTCAAGGCTCGCAGGTAGTTGGGCAGCACTTCGGCGGGAAAGCCCGGCTGTTTCTGGTCGAGATTCACTGCCGCCAGTTCGAACTCGATCGGCGCTGCGCGCTGCAACGACAGCAACACGTCCAGCAGGGCATAGGAATCCTTGCCACCCGACAGGCAAACCATGACGCGGTCTCCCGGCACGATCATGCGGTAGTCCTCGATGGCCTTGCCGACCAGGCCACGCAATTGCGCGCCGAGCTTCTTGGCAGTCTGCGAGGGCCACTCGGGGCCAGGTGTCGATGCGGGTTCGAGGACGGTTTCGCGTGAGGCGTTCATGGCGCGGGGGCGATATTAACCGCGCCCAAAGCGCTGCGTCGCCGCAGCTGGCGAACGACGGCAAACACCGCGCCGGCGGCCAGCAAATGTTTGATGGTGTGCCCGCTCAATGTGCCGCCCATCATCCGGTACACCTGCAGATCGAAGGTCTCGAAAATCTTGGCGAGGCCGTACCAGACCGCCGCCCAGGCCAGCAGGCCACCGTGGCTGTATCGCCTGGCCGGGTAGACCGCAATCACCCAGACGATCGCCACGATCGACCAGGCCTGGTAGGCCGCGTAGGGAATGATGTTGCCGCGCCCCGCCCGTTCGGTGGCGTACCAGTAGATGACCGTGATCACGCCCAGCAGCAGCAGCGGCCAGAGGGCGCGCAATCCGAGCTTGAAGTCGACCCGCTCGGCAATCGCCGCCGACACCAGCCCCGCGAAACCGAGAGTCATGGGCAGCCGGTCCCAGACCAGCCGCGGATTGTCGGGGGCAGCGTGGTAGTAGGCAGAGCCGAAGCAGGTCAGAAAGGCGCCGAGGAAAAACACCAGGTACGGCAACTGCTCGCGCTGGTCGATGAACCGGCCGCCGCCATTCCAGACGAGCGCCAGACCCAGCGCCCCGCCCACCAGGAAAGGCAGATTCGAAATGACGTTGAAGAAGTTAGGGATGGCCCAGAAGGTGCGGCAATCCGCGAACGCGTGATACGTGAGCGGCTGCGGCATGGCTGGCACCACGACCGCCGCAATCGCGAGCCCCGCGCTGAATACGACCAGCAGCCAGCCGCGCCAGCCGGCGCCGCTCATGCCGCGGCGCTGCCGACCACCAACTCATTCCCGAGGTACTTCGACTCGAGATATCGCAGCGCGGGCGCCGCCGACAAGGGCTTGCCGGTCGCGAATTTGAACAGTTCCGGCGCGCTGACGCGGGCGCCCTGCGAGTGCACGTTCTGCTTCAGCCAGCCCATGAGACCGGTGAAATTGCCGCGGGCGATTTCCGCGTCGACCTCCGGCAGCGCTTCGTGCAGCGCCTCGTAGAACTGCGCGGCCATGACGGCGCCGAGCCCGTACGAGGGGAAGTAGCCGAAAGACCCGACTGCCCAGTGCACGTCCTGCAAGACACCTTCCAGGTCGTTGGCGGGTTTGACCCCGAGACGCTGTTCCGTGGCCGAATTCCACGCCTCACGCAGATTGCGCACCGCGAGTTCACCGGACAGCAGCTGGTTTTCGAGTTCGTAACGCAGCTGAATGTGCAGCGTGTAGGTGAGCTCATCGGCGTCGACGCGAATCGGGCCGCGCTTCACCCTGGTCAGGTGCGCGTACAGATTTTCCTCGGACCATTCCGGTCCCGAAACACCGAAGTGCTTCTCGAGCAGTGGCTTGAGATACGTGACGAATGGCCGGCTGCGGCACACGATCATTTCCATCAGCAGCGACTGGCTTTCTTCCAGCGCCATGCCGCGATCGCGGCCAACGGGTTGATCCGAATATTCCGCCGGCAGACCCACGTCGTACATCGCGTGCCCGGTTTCGTGCAAGGCGCCGAGCAAGCCGGAGAACGGCTCCGCGGGATCGAACCGCGTGGTGACACGCACGTCGCCCGGCACACCCTCCGTGAACGGATGTTCGCTTTCGTCGAGACGGCCGCGATCGAAGGGAAATCCAATGGCCTTCATGATTTCAACGGACAGCGCGCGCTGCTTGCCGGGGCTGAATTTTCCGATGATGGGCAGTGACGGCTGCAATTCCTGACGCGCCAGCACGTCACGGATCAACCCGGGTAACCGGCGCGCCAGCGACTTGAACATCGCCTCGATCTCGGCCGACGTCATGCCCGGGCTGAACTCATCCATCAACGCGTCATACGGCGCGAGATTGCGTGCCTGGCCCAGAAGCTGGGCCTTGTCGCGCACCAGGTGCACGACCTCTTCCAGGTGCGGCGCGAAATCCTCGAACTTTCCGGTCTCGCGTGCGTACAGCCATTTTGCTTCCGCCTTGGAGGCGGCCTTGGCGAGACGCGACACGAGCGCGACGGGAGTAGCGATGGCGAAGTCGCGCTGCCGGCGCATCTCGCGCATGTTGGCGATGTGCCAGTCCTCGAGGTTCGCGGTATTGGCCTGGGCGCGATCGAGCAGCCGGGTGATGCGCGGCGCGGTGACGAGCGAGTGGTATTCCGTTTCGAGTGCCGCCAGCTGTTCGCCACGTACATCAGCGCTGCCTCTGGGCATCATCACCGCGGCATCCCAGCGAAGAACGGCCATGGCGCCTCGAAAGGCGTGCAGGCGTTTCCATTCCTGCTCGAGCTGCTTGTACGGGGACTGGGCCATGGGAATCGCGGGGGGAGTACGAACGGCCGCCAGTCTACCAGCGACCCCCTTCCGGCCCGGCTGGGCTGGCCATAATCAGCAGAAAAAACAAAAACTTAAGGCGTCAGGTAGTGGTTGACAGCGCCCGCCACCGAAGCGGTCGAAAACCGCTGTTAAGTCAAATTGCGCTGTGGCTTTTTAGCCCGGATCGGCGAGCCGGAGCCGCGCAACCCGTGTTTAACCCGATTCGTGCCCGCTGCGCTCAGCCGTTGTGGGCGCGCTACGGGCGGCGGCGCCCTTCCCCATAAGGCCCTCGATCAGCCGCGACATGTATTCCGGCGAGCGTGTGTTGCGTGCAATGAGCAAATAGAGCGCCGGCACGACGTACAGGGTGAGCCCGAGTGAAACGACAGTGCCAAAGAACACTGTGGCGCCGATCGACTCGCGGCTCTCGGCACCCGCGCCATGCGCCAGCATCAATGGCACCGCACCGAAGGCGGTGCAGAGACTGGTCATGAGCACCGGGCGCAGCCGCGTGGCGGAAGCGTGGATGACGGCATCGACGAACTCGACCCCGCGGTCACGCAACTGGTTCGCGAACTCGACGATGAGGATGCCGTTCTTGCAGGCGATGCCGATGAGCATGATGCAGCCGATCTGGCTGAAGATATTGATCGTGGAATTGAACAACCAAAGTCCGAGCAACGCGCCGGTGATGGCCAGCGGCACGGTGACCAGGATGACCACCGGGTGGATGAAGCTCTCGAACTGCGCCGCGAGCACCAGGTAGACCACCAGCAACGCGAACGCGAACGTCACCCACAAGGTGTCGCCGGATTTTTTGAGCTGGTAAGTCTCGCCGTTGTAGATGATCTGCGCCTCGGGCGCTTCTTCGTGAATCACTTTTTCCATGTATGCGACGGCATCACCGAGTGCATAACCATTGGCAAGCGAACCGGCGAGCTCGATGGCGCGCATGCGATCGGTGCGGCGCAGTTCGGTCGGACCCGCGCGCTCCTCGATACGCACCAGCGCGGACAGCGGGATCAGTTCACTACTCTTGTCGGAACGGATGTAGAGATTGTCGAGATCGCCGACCGACGCGCGTTGTTGTTCGCGCGCCTGCAGGATGACGTCGTATTCCTCGCCGCCGCGTTCGAAGGTGGTGACGATGCGCGAGCCGAGCATCGTCTCGAGCGTGCGCCCCACCGATTGCAGCGACACGCCGAGATCCGCGGCCTTGTTGCGATCGATCTGCACGATCACGCGCGGCTGACGTTCGAGGTAATCGGATTCGAGATTGAGAATGCGAGGATTCTCGCGCGCGACGCGCTGCATGATCTGGTCGCGCCACTTCACGATTTCGGCGTAGTCGCCGCCACCCAAGGCGATGGCGAGCGGCCGCGTGGAGTTGCGCGTCAGCGGACTGCCAGCCTGGTTGACGTTGATGCGGCCGCCGGGAATGTTCTGCGTGCGTTGCCGCAAGCGATCCGCGATCTGCCCCGCGCTGTCCTCGCGCACGTCCCAGAGATTGAGCGGCAGATTCACCATGCCGGTGCTCACTTCCGCCCCGCGGCCGAAACCGCCGGTGCGCACGATCACGCGCCGGGCGTTGCCGCGCGCCACTTCTTCCGCGGCGATGGTTTCCACTTCGCGCAGCTGGCGATCCATGTACGCGAGGCTCGAGCCTTCCGGAGCGGTGACGAAGATGCGCACGAAACCGCGATCTTCCTGCGGCGCCAGTTCCGAGGGCACACGCAGGCCCGGGAATGGAAATCCTTTGACCAGCAGCAACACGACCACGCCAAACAATGCGAGCGATCCGCCGACCAGCCACAACGGCCGCCGCCCTTGCATGGCGCGGCACAGCCCCGCAGCATACCGATCATCAAGCGTATGGAAGAATTTGTCGATGCCGCCGGTGAGGCGTGACTTCGGCATGCCGTTCGCGAACAGCTTTGAAGTCATCATTGGCGTCATCGTCAGCGCGACGAAGGCGGAGAAACCCACGGCGGCCGCGACCGTGACGCCGAACTCACCGAACAATCGGCCGGTGTCGCCGGTCATGAACGAAACCGGTACGAACACCGCCATCAACACAAGCGTAGTCGCGATCACCGCGAAGCCGATTTCTTTCGAGCCGTTGATCGCGGCGAGCAGCGCCGGTTCGCCGCTTTCGATTCGCCGCACGATGTTTTCGAGCACCACGATGGCGTCATCGACCACCAGGCCGATGGCCAGCACCGCGCCGAGCAGTGTCAACGTGTTGATCGAAAAGCCGAGGACCGCCATGACAATGCCCGCGGCGATGATCGACACGGGGATCGTGACCGCCGGAATGAGCGTGGCTCGCAACGTGCCCAGGAAGAGGAAGATGACGATGAGCACGAGGATCAGCGTTTCGGATAACGCGAGCACCACGTTTTTCAGCGAGGCTGCGATGAACACGCCATTGTCGATGTTGATCTCGACGGTGATGTCCTTCGGCAGGGTTTTCTGGATGGCCGCGAGCCGCTCTTTCACCGCGCTCGAGGTCGCCAGGATATTGGCCTTCGACTGCGGAATGATCGCCATCGAAGTGCCGATGATTCCGTTGGAGCGCGAGATGCTGCGGTCGTCCTCGGAGGCGAGGCGCACTTCGGCCACCTCACCGAGCCGCACCAGATAACCATCCGGTCCGCGCCCGACCACGAGACTGCGGAAATCCTCTTCGGTGCGCAGATTGGTATCCGTGCGCAGCGTGAATTCGCGCTCGGTCGATTCGAGCCGGCCCGCGGGCAACTCGACGTTCTCGCGCAGCAGCGAATTCTCGACATCGTTGACGGTGAGTTGGCGCGCGGCGAGATTCTCGCGCGACAGCCAGACGCGCATGGCATAGCGGCGCGCGCCCATCATGCGCACGGAGGCCACGCCATCGAGTGTCGAGAACTGGTCGACGAGATAACGCGATATGTAGTCGGTGAGCTCGAGGATGCTCCGCTGGCTGCTCGCGACATTCATCCAGATGATCGGATCGGTGCCGCTGTCCACCTTCGTGATCTGCGGTGGATCGGCTTCCTGCGGCAGGCGCGCGGCAACCCGCGACAGACGTTCGCGCACGTCGTTGGCGGCGCTGTCGAGGTCGCGCTCCAGCGAGAATTCGACGTTGATCTGCGAACGTTCGTCACGGCTGGCGGAATTCAACCGCTCCACGCCCTCGATGCCCGAGATCTCGTTTTCGATGATCTGCGTGATACGCGACTCGACCACATCCGAAGACGCCCCGCGATATCGCGTTTCGACGTTGACCACCGGCCGGTCGACGTCGGGGAATTCGCGCAGCGAAAGGCGCGTGATGGCGCCGAGTCCGAGGATGAACAACAGCAGCGACATCACCGTCGCGAACACGGGACGTCGAACCGACAGTTCCGAGATGATCATCGACCCGCTCTCATTGGCGGCGGCTCGCGGGAGTCGCGTTGGCCTCATGCGCGCCGTTCGCGGCGATGGGTTCGTCGAGGCCGGAGCCAATGACGTTGACCATGGCGCCGTCGCGGACCTTCTGCGTGCCCTCGATCACCACGTGTTCACCGGCATTGAGCCCGGCAAGGATCTCGACGGTACCCGGCTGGCGCCCGCCGATACGCACTTCGCGGCGCTCGGCCTTGCCGTCCGCGACCACGAACACGAACTGTCGCTCGGCCTCCGGGGACAGCGCCTGTTCGGGAATGAGCAGCGCCGCGCGTTCATCGTTCGCCAGCGAGACGTTGAGAAACATGCCCGACTTGAGCGCACCGTCGTCGTTGGCCAGCAACGCGCGCACGGTGACCGACCGCGTGGTCATGTCGACCCGCGAATCGATGCTCGCAACCTTGCCGGTGAAAGAGCGGCCCGGAAACGCGGGTGCCGTCGCGCGCACGGTGAGTCCTTCGCGCAGCGAGGCGAGGAAATTCTCGGGCACCGAAAAATCGAGCTTGATGACACTGGTGTCGTCGAGGGTGGTGATGACGTCGCCGGGACTGATCAACGTGCCGACGCTGATGCGTCGCAGTCCGACGCGCCCAGAAAAGGGCGCGCGGATGACCGTGTCTTCGAACCGAGCGGCCGCCGCGCCCAGGCGCGCGCGGTTCGCCTTCATGGTGGCCTCGAGCTGATCGAAGGTCGACTTCGACAAGACCTGCGTGTTGAGCAACTCGCGGCTGCGGTTGTACTGGCTTTCGCTCTCGGTCAGCGCCGCCTGCGCGGCGGCGACATCGGCGCGTGCTTGCGCATCGTCGAGCTGCACGAGCACCTGGCCGACCTTCACCCGTTCGCCGTCGCGAAACTTCACCGCGGTGACGATGTTCGAGATCTTGGTGCTGATGTCCACGGACTCGTTCGCGCGGGCGTTGCCGAGCGCTTCGAGCTTCTGGGAAATGCGTTCGCTGCGCACCGGCGCCAGGGTCACGTAGGACGGCGCGTTGTTGCGCATGCCCGCGGCCTGGGCGGGGCCCGCGCCCGCCACGGGTTTGTGCTGCGTCGCGTAGATAGCCCAGGCCGCACACACGATGGCGATGACAATGCTTATCGGCGTGACGAGATTGCGCGTCTCAGACATCGTGTAACCGGCGGCCCTGGATTTTTGCGGGGAGCAATTATGGCACCGCTAACATTCCGGCACACCAAGGGAATCAAAAAGTTATGACGCCCCGACGCGCGCTTCTTCCCAGCGGCGAATCATCTGTTTGCGCGCGACGCCCCAGCGATATCCGCCGAGAGCGCCGCCCGCTCGCAGCACGCGATGGCAGGGTATGACCCAGGCGATCGGATTCGCACCGACCGCATTTCCCACGGCACGCGCCCCATTCGAAACCCCGAGCTGCCGAGCCAGCGCGCTGTATGAGACCGCGGTACCCGGATCTAGTTCGAGCAATGCACGCCAGACCTGCACCTGAAAGTTGGTGCCACAGACCGAAAGCGGCAAGGTTGCAGTCTTGTTACCCCAGATGATTTCCATGAGTTCCGCGGCGCGCGCATCGTCGCGTGCGAACTTCGCCTTGGGAAACATATCGCGCAGCGCGCCGAGTTCGGCGCTGGCACTGCGGCCGGTGCTGCCGGGGTCTACGAATGCGAGCCGGCACAGGCCGCGCGGCGTCTGCGCGACGAACGCCGAACCGAAGGGCGAATCGGCCACTCCGTGACGAATTTGCACACCCTCGCCCTGCGTCCGGAACTCGCCCGGAGTCATGGCCTCCAGCGTCACCGTCAAATCATGTAGACGCCCGCCGCCCGAAAGTCCTACAGCGTGAGCGGCATCGAGCACGGAAGGCTCGCTCTGTAATGCCGAGCGCGCGGCGCGGCTGGTGACTTCTCCCAGGTATTGCTTGGGTGTGAGGCCCGTCCAGCGACGGAACAGACGGTTGAAATGGAATACCGACAGCCCGACGTGCCTGGCGATCTCGGCGAGCTTGGGCTGCCGCTGAAACTCACGCTCTATGAATTCGATTGCGCGAGTCATGCGCGCGAATTCACGGCTGTCGACGAAGCGGTCGGTTATTGATGTGGCTTTCATGTCCATGGCCCGCATTCTGCGGACCGCTGCGTGGTGTCGCGACCCGTTACTTGCGCAGCGCCAGCAACAGCCGTTTCAGCGCTGCCTGGCCGAGTTTCACGTCACGGTCGGCCAATAAGACCACGGTCAGTGAACGGCCCGGTACGATCCATATCGCCCCGCCCAGTTCCCCACCAAGGTGCCAGACCTCGAACTCGTCCACCGTGGTTCGCTCGACCTGCAGACCGAACTCCGGATTTGCGCGCGAGCCCTTGAGCATTTCCTGCACCCAGCCCGCGCGCAACAGGCGCTCACCGCCGGCCGGAACACCGTCATTTCGCAGCAGCTCCCCGAACTTCAACACGTCGCGCGACAACGCACGCAGGCAGCAGTGCGCCGCCGGCATGCCGCTGCGGCGATCCATCTGCAATTGGACGTAGGACATGAAAGCTGGCGCGAGCAGGCGCCGTTCGAGGAATCGTTCGTAGGGCAGGTTCGAGACGCGCTCCACGATGACCGCGGCGAGCTGCGCATTGACCGGCGACAAATTGAAGAAGCCGCCCGGCTCGTGGTGCAACTCGAACGCGAGCGCGGTGCTCTCGAAATCGTTACCTAACAACAATCGTACGCCGCGCGAGGTGGCGAAGTCGGGCAACTTCGACCAGTCCGCGAACGGATGCGAACCCAGCACCCTGGCGGCTTCAGCGCCCTGCGCGAGGCCGCTGGTTTCGGTCAGCAGCTGCCGCAACGTGATGCGACCACGGGGCTCGTCGTCCCATTCGGGTAGATATTTCGAGACCGAATCGTCGAGTGTCTTGATGCTGCCGTCGGCGAGCGCCAGGCCCACGGCGATTGCAGCCAGGGGACGCGCCAGGAAATCGGCCGGGCGCAGCGTCCGCAAGTCCTCGCCGCCTTGAAAATATCGCTCGAACTGCAGATCGCCATGCAGCGCCACTAACAAGGCACCCGCGCCGGCGGCGCGCGCGGCCTCGGCCGCATCTGAAAGCGCGGCCGGATCCATCGAGATGCGCGCTGGATCCACCGCCGCGGCGGTATCGACCGGCTCCACGCCGATCTCGAGCGTCGGCAGGTAGTTCTCGCTCGACGACAACGGCAGATCGAAGGCGCGCCGCCAGAACGGCAGGTCCGCCGTCAGTGAACCGACGGCCAGGGACGCCACCACGAGCACGATGGCCGTGAGGATTGTGATTACGCGACGCATGGGAAGAGAGACCTGCCGACATGCTACCAGCGGCCTCCCATGGCTAGAATGCCCGCCCGTGAAACTCTCGATCTGCGCAATCGCATCCGAAGTCGTCCCGCTCGCCAAGACCGGCGGTCTGGCCGACGTTGCCAGCGCCCTGTCACGGAAGCTCGTGGCCAATGGCCACGACGTACGCCTGTTTGTGCCCTTTTATGCCCAGATCTCCCGCGCGAAGCTCGACGCCATTCGGGTCGAGACGCTGCAGGGAATGGTCATTCGCACCGGCAAAGAGGAGTACACGGTCGACATCTGGCGCGCCCGGCTGCCGGGATCGACGACTCCCGTCTACCTGGTCGAATCCGACGCCCTGTACGCCCGCCCCAGTCTCTACACCAACGATCCGGACGAACACCGCCGCTTCCTGGTGTTGACGCGCGCCGCGCTCGAATGTTGCCGGCGCATGAACTTCAAACCGCACATCGTGCATTCACACGACTGGCACACCGCCTTCGCGCCGCTGTGGCTGCGCTCGAACTACAAGAATGATCCCGTTTTCGCAGGCACGAAATCGGTGCTGACCATCCACAACATCGGCTACCAGGGCGGATTCGCCGCCAGCGACGTGGGTGATCTCGATCTCGGCCCGGATGCCTATCTACTCCACCAGGACGACCTCAAGGCCGGCGGCATCAATGCGCTGAAACACGGGATCCTGCACGCCGACGCGGTCACGACCGTGAGCCCGACCTACGCACGCGAGATCACCACGCCGCGTTACGGACTCGGGATGGAGGAAGCCCTGGCCTCGCGCGGCAGCGCGGTGCGCGGCATCCTGAACGGCGTCGACTACGAAGAATGGGATCCGCGCTGCGACCACTATCTACCCATCCATTTCGATCCCGGCACGCTCGCCAAGAAGGCCGAGCTCAAGCGTAATTTCCTGCTGCGCCAGGCGATGACGCCGACGCGCGGCCGCGTGCCGCTGTTCGGCATCGTCAGCCGGCTTACGCCGCAGAAAGGTTTCGACCTGCTGACCGACACGTTGCCGAAGTTGCTGCAGGACAACGACGTGCGCGTTGCGGTGATCGGCAACGGCGATGCCGTGTACGAAAAATTCTTCGCCGGCCTCGCGACCCGTTACAAGGGCCGCGCCTGGTTCTTCGGCGGCTATGACGAAAGCCTGGCGCACTGGATCGAAGGCGCGAGCGATGCCTTCCTGATGCCGTCGCAGTACGAGCCCTGCGGGCTCAACCAGATGTACAGCCTGCGTTACGGCACCGTGCCGATCGTGCGCCGCACCGGCGGGCTCGCGGATTCAGTGACTCACTTCGACCCGGCGACAGGCGCAGGCACGGGCATCGTCTTCAACGACTTCGATGCGGCCGCCATGACCTGGGCGCTCGATACGGCGATGCAGTGGTACCTGCAGCCCGCGTTGTGGGAAAAAATGGTGCAGAACGCGATGGCCTGCGATTTTTCCTGGGAGACCCAGGCAAACGAGTATCTGAAACTCTTCGCGGAGCTACTTCAGCTTGACGCTGCCACGCTCGTCGAACGGAATGCGGCGCAGAAAGCCGCTCGATAAGGCGACGCTGCCGATCAGCCGATAGTCGAGCGTCTCCGGCGAACCGCCGCGCCGCGACAGGAACTTGGTCAACGCAGCCGCGAGATTCGCGGTGACCTGCACGTCGAACTCCGCCTCACCCATCGACGGCACCACGAACGGGGTGTCGGTCAGGCCCTGCGCAAGTTCCGCATCGTTGACCTCGATGCGGTATTCGATGCCCTTGATGGGCAACTCGCGCGCGTTCGGGTTCAGCACCCGCATCCGCACCACCATGCGCTGCGAGAAAATATCCGCGCTCTGTACCTTCATCGAGATCACCGACAACTTCGGCGCCTCGAATTTGGGCAACACGTCGCAACCGGCGATCGCCAGGAATGTGAGCGCCAGCATGACCGTCCGGCGCGAGCAGGACTCACGCATGGTGCAGCGTGTCCGGCGTCACGAGCACGACACCTTTTTCGGTCACCAGGAAACGCTTGGCGTCCTCTTCCCGATCGAAGCCGATCCGCGTGCCGCTGGCGAGCTGGCAGCCCTCGTCGATGATGGCGTTACGAACCTGGCAGTTCTGGCCGATGCGCACGTCGGGCAAGATCACCGATCTCTCCACCAGCGATCGTTCCTCCACCCGCACACCCGAGAACAGCAAAGACTCGCGTACGGTGGCGCCCGAGATGATCGCGCCGCCCGAGACGAGCGAGTTGATGGCGACGCCGCGCCGGCCGTCTTCATCGAGCACGAATTTCGCCGGCGGCGTCTGCGCCTGGTATGTCCAGATCGGCCAGTCCTCGTCGTAGATGTTGAGCTCGGGATTGACCCAGACCAATTCGAGGTTGGCCTCGTAAAACGCGTCGATTGTTCCAACATCGCGCCAATACGACTGCGCACGGGTCTTTACGTCCCGGAAAGGATAGGCAAAGACCTGCAATTTCTCGATGGCATCCGGGACGATGTTCTTGCCGAAATCGTGTTTCGAATTCTCTTTCGCGGCATCTTCGATCAGCAGCTTTTCGAGCAAATCGGGGTTGAAGACATAGATGCCCATTGAAGCCAGCGCGACATCTTTACGCCCGGGCATGGGATCGGGCGTCGGCGATTTCTCGACGAACCGCGTCACGCGATTCCACTCGGTCACGGTGAGCACGCCGAAATCCTTGGCCTCCTCGATCGGCACTTCGACCACACCCACGGTGATGTCGGCGCCCTTCTCCACGTGGTAGGCGATCATCGGACCGTAGTCCATCTTGTAGATGTGGTCGCCGGCCAGCACCAGCACGTGTTTGGGCCGGTGCGAATGCATGACGTCGATGTTCTGGTACACGGCGTCGGCCGTGCCCCGGTACCAGTGAGCCCCGGTCTTCTGCTGCGCGGGGATGACCTCGACGAACTCGCCGAACTCGCCCCGCATATAGCCCCAGCCACGATGGATGTGCTGGATCAGCGACTGCGCCTTGTACTGAGTGAGGACGGTGATCTGCCGGATGCCGGAGTTCACGCAGTTCGACAGCACGAAATCGATGATGCGGAACTTGCCGCCGAATGGCGTCGCGGGTTTGGCGCGGTGCTCCGTCAGGCCCTTGAGCCGTTCGCCACGGCCACCGGCCATGATGACCGCGAGTGTGCCGCTGGTGAGCCGGCTTACGTAGCGACCGGAAGTTGCGCGTGCAGGACGTTTGGCCATTGGACCCTCGGTTTTTTCGCAGTATAGGGCCCGTGCTACCGTACACGCATGCCTCCTCGCGCTTGTGCCATTGCTCTTGCCATGGCGCTGACTTTCTCGCACCGCGCCTCGGCCACTACGCCTACACCGTCAACCGCTGAACCCGCGGCGGGCGGTTGTTTCGCAGCGGGCGACGGTTACCTGCGCGCCCGCATGCGCGGCGCGCTGACGCTCGATCTCGACTGGAAAAACGCGCAGATGCATTGCGAGGGCGGACCGCGACCCTCGGGCAATGGTGTCCGCGTGAGCATCGCGGGCCCCGAGCGCGGCGACGGGCGGCGGATCCGGATGGTGTTCGGGATCGGCGGTGTGGGTGAAGGTCACGACGGTGAGACCTTGCGCACCAACGTCACCATCCTCTTCGAAGGCGAGAAGCGCGTGTTCGCCACCCAGGGCGACGACAAGTGCACCGTCGACAAGCTCACGCAGCAGCGCGTGGAGACCCTGGGAGCGGGCCGTGCCATCTACCGCGTCGTGGCGCGCGGGTTCTGCCTCGGGCCGGCCACGAGCCTGTCGCGAGGGGAACGGGTGTTCCTGACGAGTTTCGATTTTGCAGGCCGCGTCGAATTCGGGGACGATGACCGCCATGCAGCAACGACGAAACCCTGACCTCATGCGCCGCTCCGCCCTGGCATTCATCGGCATCCTGAGCCTCGCCCTCGGGGCACAGGCGGTTGCCCAGATCGCGCCGCTCGAAGACCTCGCTTCGTTTCCGAACGGCAAGCTCGAAATCAGCGAAGGCAAGAAAGTCAAACACGTCTTCGAGGTCTGGCTGGCCGACAGTCCGCAACGGCAGTCGCAGGGGCTCATGTTCGTGCGTGCCCTGCCTGACCTGCGCGGCATGTTGTTCATCCACGCGAGCCCGCAGCCCATCAGCATGTGGATGAAGAACACCTACATTCCGCTCGACATGGTTTTCATCGACGCGCACGGCCGCATTCAGGAAATCATCGAACAAACCAAGCCGCATTCTCTGGACATCATTCGAGCCAGGGATCCCGCGCTCGCAGTGCTCGAGATCGCGGGTGGTGAGGCGAAAAGACTCGGGCTTCACCCGGGGCAACGCGTAATCCATTCCGCGCTCCCGGCTCATTGAGTCCGTATCCCATCTAACGGGGTGTCGGCTATGATCGCCGCCACTTGCCAGAGCTCTATTGGGGAAGAAAACCATGAAAAGAATCAGCACCCTGGTGCTTGCGGCGTGTGTCGCGGCATTCACGTATGGAACGGCATCGGCCGGCGCGCCGGTCGGCAGCTGGTACATCGCGCCGCAGGTCAATGCGTTGTGGCTCGATGACGCGCGCGGCGCGGATGACGACGCCGGTTACACGCTGGCATTCGGCCGCACGTTGAATGCGAACTGGGACCTGCAGCTATCCGGCTTCGCCTCCAAACACGACCAGCCCGGCAACGCCTCGCTCGACCTGCGAGGGCTGGCGCTGTCGCTCGACCGCGTGTTCTACCGCGAAGGCCGCGTGAACCCGTTCCTGAGCGTGGGCGTGGGCCACTTGAAGGCAGACGAGAGTCCGGGCGGCAAAGATTCCGATCTTGCCGCGCTGTACGGCGTCGGCCTGCTGATCGACCTGGGTGCCCCGCGCAGCGATGGTACTGCCATCCAGTTGCGCGCCGACCTGGGCGCACGCCGCGCCATCACGGATCACAACTCCGCCGTCGAGAACCCCGTCGACTACGTCGCCGGTCTGGGCATCCAGTTCGCGTGGGGTGGCGCGCCCGTGCGCCGCGTGCTCGACTCCGACGGTGACGGCGTCACCGACGACATGGACAAGTGCCCCGACACGCCCGCCGGCACCGCCGTGGACATCAGTGGCTGCCCGCTGCCGCAGGACGACGATGGTGACGGGGTGACCAACGACATCGACAAGTGCCCGGGCACACCCGCTGGTGCCAAGGTCGATGCCACCGGCTGCGAACTCGACAGCGATGGCGACGGAGTCGGCGACAGCCGCGACCAGTGCCCCAATACACCCGCCGGCGCGAAGGTCGATGACAAGGGCTGCGAGTTCGACAGCGACGGTGACGGCGTGGTCGACAGCGCCGACAAGTGCCCGGATACGCCCAAGGGCGATCGCGTCGATGCCATCGGCTGCTCGTTCAAGGAAGAGATCAAACTACCCGGCGTGGTGTTCGAGACCAACAAGGCCGATTTGTTGCCGGAGAGTATTCCGGTGCTCGAGGGCGCCATCGCGACTCTCAAGCGTTACCCGGAAATCAACATCGAGGTCGCGGGCCACACCGACAGCCGTGGGTCGGATGCCTACAACCTCGACCTGTCCGCGCGGCGCGCGGAGACGGTGCTCAAGTATCTGCATGACGGTGGCGTCGCGAATGCGCTCAAGTCGCGCGGTTACGGCGAGCGCCAGCCAATTGGCAGCAACAACACGGACACGGGACGGCAGGAAAATCGTCGCGTGGTGTTGCGCGTCCTGAACTAGGCGGACGGTATCGATGAGGCGGCGCCCGCGGCCGCCTCGTAACCGAAGCGCGCCGCCCACCGCTCGAGCGCCGGCAATACCGGCGCGAGTTGCGCGTGGTAGCGGCGCCATTCGCCGATCCCCGAAGAATTGAGCCCGCGCGCCAGTTGCGCGCCGCTGGCCGTCGCCACGCCGCGGGCGCGTGTCGCGAAATCGCGCATCTGCGGGTTGAATTCGAGCCCGAGAAAATCGCAGACGCCGGACGCTTCGCGGTCGAAGTCCGAGATCAGCGCTTCGAGCTGCACGGAATGTGCGCGCAGAGCGAGGGCCGGAATCATCTCCTGGGTGAGATCCATCACCGCGTCGTACAGGCCCGCGGCGCCGGCGAGCGTGAGCAACTCGTAATACGGAGCGCTCATGCGGAAACGCCGGCGGAAGCAGCTCCACACCACGTCGCGCGGGTCGCGGACGGCCACGATGATGCGCGCCTCCGGAAACAGGCGCGCGATGAGCGGCAGCTTGAGTCCGTTGAGCGGATGTTTGTCGACGAAGACGTTGCCGTTGACGACCACGCCGGCCGCAGCGACGCGCCGCCAGTAATCTTCCCGCAGCGGTGCGAGTTCCGCTTCGTTCGCGAGCCCGAGCCGCGCGAGCCCCGCCGGTGTTCGCATGTATGCGCGTACGCCATCGATGAGCGTCTCACGCTCTTCGAGCGCCGTGACGAACGGGTGCGCCGCCAGCACCTGTTCGAGCAGCGTGGTTCCGGAGCGTGGAAAGCCGATCAGGAAGGCGTGACCGCTGGCGGGTGACGGCGCAATTTCCGGCGGCACCAGACTGAGCAGGTCGCGCGGCGGATGTTCGCGGAACCAGGCGCGCAGATCATTGGCGAATTGCAGCGTGCCGTGCTCTGCGAACTTTGCCGCGTAATGCCTGCGCCGCAGGTCGTTCGACTCGCTGTACGCGGCGAATGCATCGGCCTCGCGTCGTTGCCGGTCGAGTGCATCGCCCAGTACACCGAGCGCCAGCGAGCGTTCGACCTCGCTGAGCCGCACATCGGCCAGCAGATCGCGCAGCCCGGTCTCGGCGCGCGCCGCCTCGCCGAGCGCGATGTCGGCCTCGGCCACCACCAGCGCGGCCGGCGGATAGTTAGGCTGCGCCGCCAGCACGTGTTGCGCCTGCTGGCGCGCCGCGCCGTGCTCGCCACGGCGCCCGAGGATGGCGGCGAGGCCGGCCGCCGCCAGCAGGTTGTCCGGCTGCAGCGCCAGCGCGCGCTTGAAACGCGACTCAGCCGCCGGCAGCAACCCGAGCGCTTCGAGCGCCTGTCCCAGTGCCACGTACGCGGGTGCGAATTCCGGTTGCAGTTCGATGACCCTCTCGAGGGACACCCGTGCCTCGTCGGGCTCCTCGAGCCGCAGCGCGAGCAGACCAAGTGCATGCAGGCAACCCAGGTCGTCGGCTGCGAGATCGAGGCCGCGGCGCAGGCTGGCGGCGGCGTCTAACAACCTGCCGTCGGCCTCGAACTGCAGCGCTACGACATTGAAAAGGAATGGGTGGGCCGTGCCGGAGGCGATGGCGCGCTCCGCCAGTTCGGCGGCCGCGGGTACGCCGGAAACTTGTAACGCATCCCGCACTGCGCGCAGCGCCGCGACATCGTGTGGTGAATTCATCGGGCACGATTCTCTGTAGGACGAAAGCCAGTATCAAACGGCAGGTGCGCCCATCCGATCGACGAGAGTCGACGAGCCGCCCAGAATTTGCGACCAGCCGAAGCGTTGTACCGTCACCACAGTGTTTACTATTTCCCCACTAGGATCGGCAATTTCTGCATGTGCCGCACAAGGGGGCTAGTTGTTGAAACGCAACGTTTAATCGTGTCGTGCGTAGCAACAGGCTTTCCAATTCATCAAAAGTTCCAGGAGAAAATCGTGACTCACAACTCCGAGATCGCTCGCGCCGTTCGCCGCGCACTCTTCATGGGTGCCTGCGTGACCGGCGGAATCACCAGCGCCTTGGCGCAGGATCAAGCCGCCGAAAATTCCGATGTGGTCGACACTGTCGTCGTGACGGGCTCGCGCATCGTCTCGCCGAATCTGCAGAGCATCAGCCCGGTCACCTCGATGTCCGCCGAAGACGTCGCGCGCACCGGCCGCAGTTCCATCGAAGATGTCATCAACGAACTACCGCAGGTGTTCTCGGCGCAGGGCGCCAATCTTTCCAACGGTTCGAACGGCACCGCCACCGTCAATCTCCGCGGTCTCGGCTCCAATCGCACGCTCGTGCTGATCAACGGACGCCGCCTCGGCCCTGGCGATCCGGGTAGTTCGGGCACCAGCACCGGCTTCGCGGCCGACATCAACATGGTCCCGACGGCGCTGGTCGAACGCGTCGAGCTGCTGACCGGCGGCGCTTCGTCCGTGTACGGCGCCGACGCCGTCGGCGGCGTAGTGAATTTCATCATCAACAAGAAGTTCGAGGGCGTGCGGATCAACGGCGCCTACAGCTTCTACAACCACAAGAATGACGATTCGAAATCCCAGGCAGTTGTGGAAGATGCGACCTTCCAGCTACCCGGTGGCACGGTCAACCGCGGCTACGACAAATCCTTTGCCTTCACCGTCGGATCGAATTTCGCCGACGACCGCGGCAACGCCACTTTCTATGCGACCTATCGCGACACAGATCCGGTGCTGCAGAGCTCGTATGACTACAGCTCCTGCACGTTCAACTCGGGTGACGAATTCGGTTGCGGTGGCTCCAGCACCTCGTACCCGGTGCGGTTCCGCTCGGTCGATCCGAACGATCCGCTGCATCCCTACGTCGAGAACTACACATACAACGCCGCCAACACCTTCGGCGCCGGCACTCCGGCGCCGTACAATTACGGCCCGCTCAACTACTACCAGCGCCCGAACCAGCGTTATACCGCCGGCACGTTTCTCAACTTCCAGCTGAACGAAAGCGCCGAGGTGTACGGCGAGTTCATGTTCCTCAAGGACGAGTCGAATTCGCAGATCGCCCCCAGCGGCATCTTCCTGCAGAAGTACACGGTGAGTTGCGCCAACCCGTTGTGGGGTGCCGCGGAATTCGCGGCGTTCTGCGGCGACTTCGGCCTCACGACGGCGGACGATACCCAGATCGAATTCCGCCGCCGCAACGTCGAAGGTGGCGGCCGCGCGCAGGAATTGAACCACGCCGCTTATCGCGGCGGCATCGGCGTCAAGGGCGAGCTCAGTGAAGCGTGGACCTACGACGCCTCGTTGTTCCAGGGCACCTCGCGCATCAGCAACACTTACAACAACGACTTCTCGATTTCGCGCACCGGCCGGGCGCTCGACGTCATCACCGATCCCAACACCGGACAACCGGCCTGCCGTTCGGCCGTGCTCGGTACCGATCCGCTGTGTATTCCCTATAACGTCTACACCCCGGGCGCGATCGATGCGACGCAGCTCAACTACGTGCAGATTCCGCTGATCTCGGTGGGTGAAGTCACCGAACGTGTGCTGCAGACTTCGTTCACGGGCGATCTCGGCAAATACGGACTGAAATTCGGTTCGGCCGAAGATGGCGTGATGGTCAACATCGGCGCCGAATATCGCGAGGTGGAGACGGACTTCCAGCCGGACGGCAACTTCATCGCCGGTGACGGCGCCGGACAAGGTGGCGCGACGCTGCCGCTCGCCGGTTCTTACAACACCAAGGAATTGTTCTTCGAGGCGCGCATCCCGATCGCCAAGTCACTGTCGGCGGAAGCGGGTTATCGCTTCTCCGATTACTCGGGCGGTTTCGAGGCGACCACGAATACCTACAAGGCGGGCCTCGAGTGGTCGCCAGTGGATTCGGTGCGCCTGCGGGGCAGCTTCCAGCATGCGGTTCGCGTCCCCAACATCTATGAGTTGTTCGCGACACGCCAGGTGGCGCTCGACGGCACCATTGATCCTTGCACGGGCGACGACCCGGGCCTGACTCCCGAGCAATGCGCCAATACCGGCGTCACTGCCTTGCAGTACGGCAATCTCGAGGCGAACCCGGCCGCGCAGTACAACGGCTTCATCGGCGGCAACGCCGATCTGAAACCGGAACAGGCGGATACGATCTCCTTCGGCATCGAACTGCAGCCGTCTTTCGCGCCAGGTCTGCGGGTGAACCTCGACTGGTATTCGATCACGATCGACGATCCGATCCAGCAGCCGAACGCCGATCTGACCGTGTTGACCTGCGCGTTGTCGGCCGACCCGGTCGCCTGCGGCAAGGTTAATCGCGATCCGCAGGGTTCTTTGTGGGAATCGACCGGTGGCTTCGTCGCGGACACGCTCGAAAATCTCGGCCAGATCGAGACGAGCGGCATCGACGTCGACTTGAGCTACGGCTTCGACATCGGTGCGGCCGGCAGGTTGAAGCTTTCGATGGTTGGCACTTATCTCGACAAGTACACCACCACACTTGCGGCTGGCTTCAGCTACGACTGCGTCGGCCTCTACGGCGGCATCTGCACTTCAGGCACGCCGAATGGTGCGCCGGTTGCGCAGTGGCGTCACAAGGCGGACGTCACCTGGACATCGCCATGGAGCGGGTTCGACCTGAGCCTCGGCTGGCGCTACTACGGGGAGTCGAAACGCGACATCGAGTTCAGCCCCGACCTCGCGTTGTTTGGCGAGCTCTCCACCGGCCCGCTGCCGACCGACCAGGTATTGGGCGCGCGCAACTACATCGACTTGTCGGCGTCCGTGTCGTTGTTCGAGAAATACACGTTGCGCTTCGGCGCGAACAACCTGCTCGACAAGGATCCGCCGCTCAACGGCAGCAGCACTTGCCCGACGGGTCCGTGCAACGGCAATACGTGGCCCCAGGCCTACGACGCCCTCGGTCGTCAGGTGTTCCTCACGATTGGCGCGGAGTTCTGACAAGAGCTGCGTCGCTTCGAACGGCGGGCTTCGGCCCGCCGTTTTTTTTGGCCGGTATTTTTCCGCGCGTCAACGCACGCGTTTCACTTTCGCCGAGCGGCCGTTGGGTGTCGAAAGTTGAAACGACCCGAGCGCGGCGCGCCGGATCACCACCGCATCGCCCACCTTCAGCAGCAGCGTCGCGCTACCACTGATCTGGCGCCAGCTCTGGGCGTTGTCGAGAACGATGAGGGCCGAGCCATCTGAGGCCGTGGAAATCGACACGACGCGTCCTTCCAGAGATTCGATCTGCGCTCGTGATGGCGTGTCCGTATTCGTCTGCGACGGCGCCTGCGCAAACAGTCCGAAGCTCGACTCCGCGCTCGGCGTACCAGCCGCGGATTTCGCCTCCGGCTGCAGCAGCGCATCGATGCCTCGATCGAAACACGCCAGCCGTTCCGTGTTGCGCTGGATGTCGACGCAGCTGCGCAGCTCCGCCGGAACCCGCGTGGCCGATACTTCCGCGCTTGCGATTGCGGCCGCGGCTAACAACATCGCGGCGAACGCGGGCAAACGCATGAGAGCTCCTGTTTCTACGATGCACTGCGGCACTTCGCGGCATGGTAGTCCGCGAATTCAGGGGTCGCCAGACACGCCATCCGGCGGCTTCCCGATTTGCGCCTGATCGGCCCCGCGTCGCGACGAACCGTTCACGGGTCCTGACCGGATGGGGCTAATCTTCGGGCATGCGTATCACCACGCTCGTCACCGCGCTGCTCGTGGCGCTCTGCAGCACACCACCCGATTCGACCGCGGGGGAGAATCCCGCGAGCGGCATCCCCCAGCCGCGCGAAGGCGAAGGCTGGACCCGGGAGGAAGCCCGCAAGGAAGAACGCATACCTGCGTTTACCGTCATTGCGGCGACGGTGGTGCAGCTGAGCGTGCGCAGCAACGGGCGATTCATCGTGACGCTCGACAACGGGACCGTCTGGTCGCAGTCGCGGAACAAGAGCGACGTGCGGGTCGCGGTCGGCGACAACATCACGTTGAAGAAGGCTTCGCTCGGATCGTACCTGCTCGTCACCCGGGACGGCGTATCGACCCAGGTGAAGCGCGACCGCTGAACGGCGGCCCCAAAAAAAAGGGCGGCTCCCGAAAGAGCCGCCCCGTTTCTCAAGCTAACTGTCGCTTACAGGTCGAGCTTCACACCGACGCGGAAGTAACGGCCCATGATGTTCGGGCCACCCCAGGCGGGGTTGAAGCCGAACAGACCGTAGGCCGCCGACGGATCGAACTCGGGCTCGATGTCGAACACGTTCAGAACGTCGAGGTACACTTGGTACTTGTCGTTGATCGTGTAGCGCGCGGTCAGATCAGCGTTCCACTGAGCTTTCTGCGTGCAGTTGACCGGAGCCACCAAGCCATCCGGACCCGGATCGACCCATGCGTACGAAGCCGTCGAGGAGGCAATCTGAGCATTGCCCTGGCAATCGCCCTCGACGCCGCCGAAGTCGATCGAAGCCGTGTCATAACCGGCCGTGTAGTAAGCCGTGAGGGACACCGTCGCAGCACCGAAGCTGACCGTGTTCTGCCACGAACCACGCAATTCCGGTGCACCCGAGCAGGACGTGATGTTGCAGGGGCTCAACGTACCTTCGTAGTTGAACACCTGACCGTCATCCTGCGTCAGCTCGAACTTCTTCAGGAACGACATTTCGAGGCTGCTCTTCAACGTCACGACGTCACCCAGCGGCAGCGTGAGGTTCGCACCCAGATCGATGCCGGCGACCTCTTGCTTGTTCTGGTTGGTGAACGACGATTCGATGAATCCCAACACCGGCAAGGCATTGGGGAACGCCGGGTCGGGAGTGCCCGGGACCGCGTTGAATCCCGGAATATTCACGACACCATTGTTTGCGTAGTACGCGTCCTCGACCGGCTGCGTGCTCGTCACGCCAGTGATCAGGTCCTTCACTTCGATCTGCCAGTAGTCCAGCGTGAAGCTCAGGTTGCGCATCGGCTCGAACACCAGGCCGGCCGTGAACGACGTCGACTTCTCGGGGTCGAGCGCCTCGTTGCCGGTCTGCGTGAGGCCGAGGTTGTAGGCTCCCGTCGCATAAGCGTTGCCGCCGTGAGCTGCGCAGAATCCCGGGTTCGCACCGCAATCGACAACTCGGGACACATAACCCGTGGTCGGTAATCCGTATGCCTCGTTGAAGCTAGGAATGCGGAAACCCTTCGAGTACGTGCCACGAATGGCGATCATTTCCACCGGCGTGAACTTGAAGCCGATCTTCGGCGAGAAGTTCGACTGACCCGAGGAGTATTCGTCATACCGGCCCGAACCTGCAAACTCCAGTGACTTGAGCACCGGCGCCGAGATTTCGAAGAAGCCCGACTTCACGTCGCGCGAACCGGCCGTACCGACCGCATTGACCGAGTAGAAACGCGTGTAGGGAGCAGAGATGTTGCCCGGATTGCCGCTCGGCGCGTCGATCGACTCTTCGCGATAGGCGACACCGACTGCCGCCTGCATGGCACCGCCAGGCAGTTCGAACAGTTCCTTGGCGATGGTGCCTTGGACCTGCCAGAGACGCGAGGTGTTGTGCTTGCTGTTCTCCGGGGCGATGTAGTCCCAGACTTCCTGGGGTGTCGCTTCCGGATCGGCGAAATTGAAACTGCCGCGAGCCGCGACGTCCCAGACGCGTTGCGGGATCAGGTAGTTGTTCTGCACCACCTGCAGACCGATTTCCGAGGTCGTGAAGTTGGCCGAGTAGTTCCAGCCTTCTCCGAACGAACCTTCGAGGCCGGCAACGGCGCGCAGGGCGCGCGAGTTTGTCTCGACGGTACGGCCATTCGGCGACCGCATGAACAGCTGGGCGCGATCACCCAGGGCGGCGTACGGGTTGTAGGGATTCAACACGCCATTGCCCGCATTGCAACCCGTGTTGACGTTGTTGAACGTGCCAACACCCGTCGAGCAGACGTACACAGGAAGGTCGACGTTGGCAGCAGCAAGACCGGCGGGGTTCGGCGGCGGCAGCGCACCGTTGAAACCCAGCGGAGTGAACGACGCGAAGGTGTCGGTCTTGTAGAAATTGGCCATCGCGTAGAACTGCGCGTTCTCACCGATGTTGGTGGTGAAGCGCATCGACAGTCCGGTACGTTTGATCTCCGGCTGCAGCATGATGTATTTGTTCTGCAGATCGATTTCGCAGATCGTCGTCGGCGACGTTCCCGAAAGACCCGTGGCGTCAGCCGTCGCGAAGCCACGGCAACCTGCCGCGGGATTCAGATAGTCGTAACGGAGATACGGCGAGCCCGTTTGAGTAGAAGAGGTCGTCGGGTTGTCGATGCGACGGACGAGAGCCACGCCCGGAATGGAGATCAAGCCGTTGAAGTTGCCGTCTTCAGCGGTGACGCCGTTCCAGTTCAGGTTGTGCATGCAGGTCGCGCTGCCATCCGGCGCCGTGCCGCACTGGTTGGTCCAGTCCGTCGTGTTGAACGGAGCATCGCGGTCGCGAGCCCAGAGCGGATCCTGCTTCTGGTATTCGCCGCTGATGTAGAAGTTGTAGCCTTCGCTCTCGAGGTCGCCGTGGCCCCAGGTCAGGTCAATGCGGTTTTCGTCGCCGCCGCCCTGCTCGGAAATGCCCTTCGAGCCGCCGATGTGAAAGCCCTGAATTTCTTTCTTGGTGATGACGTTGATGACGCCTGCGATGGCGTCAGCGCCGTAGGTCGAAGAAGCGCCGTCACGCAGCACTTCGATTCGCTCGACGATGGCATTCGGAATCGTGTTCAAGTCGACGAAGTTGCGCTGGCCGTCATCCGCGAGCGGATACGGAGCAAGTCGCAGGCCGTCAGCAACCGACAGGGTCGCCTGGACCGTCAGGCCGCGCAGTGCCGGCGCGTTGGCGCCGCTCGCGAAGTTGAAACCCGTGTTCCAACCCTGCTGGATGGTGCCGGCGTTGTTGGCCGAAAGGCGCTGCAGCGCTTCAGAAACAGTGTTGATACCGCGCTCTTCCAGCGACTGCGCGCTGATCACGGTGACCGGCGACGGGGTCTCCGCGTCGGTGCGCCGCAGGATCGAACCGGTAACGATGACTTCTTCGAGCGGTTGTTCCTGCGCGAAGACCTGCGAGGCAGGCAACGCACCGGCAGCCGCAGCGGCTACGAACAGCGCGTGGCGAACCCCGACGCTGACCTTTCGATTACGTGTGGAAAGCAGACTCTTCATTGTTTTCGTCCCCAAATTTTGTTCCCGGAGCGCACCGCGCACAGGGTTACAAGAGGGATTGAGCCGAATATGGATTTCCGAGAACCCGCACGGAATAGCTCACGCAGCCACCGCGTGATCGATGGCCTGCGTTTCGGAACCCACGAAACGCGTCAAACTCCTGCAATGGGGCCGAGACTAGCACGAGTTGCGCGCAGAACAACACACCCGGCCGTTTTGAACGCATGATTTTAATTATCTCCTTGCGTATCAAAATCAATCAGTTAGACGGCAATAGCACCCTAACAGGGCATTTGCCTACGGCGCGTGTCGTAAGGAGGCAACCGGCCATGGTCGATCTGATTCCGCGATTTCAGGCGCTCGCAAGGCGCGCATCACGCGCCGCATCTATCGATAGAATTGCGGCCCCATCATGAGCGCGCTAACGCAAGCAGACACTCGCGCGACTCCTCACTTGGCGGATGGGTCGGACCCGCGGCTGCGCGCACTTACTGAATACGCCCTTGAAATCATCACGGTACAGGACGTGACCGGGGTCTTTACCTACGTCAACGAGGCCGTCGCGCGTTACCTCGGCTACACCGTCGCCGAGTTGTTAGGCCGAAACGCAAAAGATTTTTTGCACCCCGATGATGCAGCAGCGATGCGTGAACGTTTTCGCAGCGTACTGGCCGCCAAGGACATCCAACCCGAGCTGAATCGCTTCGAGTACCGGTTCCATCACCGGGACGGCAGCTGGGTCTGGCTCGAGAGCGTGGCGGTGAACGCACTCGCGAACCCGGCCGTGCTCGGAGTGATCGCCCACTCGCGCGACATCAATCGGCGCAAGGCGAACGAGCGCATCCTGTCACTGCACCACGCGCGTTATCGCACGGTCGCCGATCTGTCGGCCGGCGCGGTACATGAGTACTTCGTCAACGCACAGGGCCATTACGAACTCGAATGGACCCTGGGCGCGGAGCGCGTGTACGGCTGCAGTGACGAAGAATATCGCCGCCGCGGCTGGCAGAGTTTCGTCGTGGGTGACGGCTGGGAAGAACAGAGCCAGGCACGCGCTCAACGTTACCTGACGGGCGAGACCATCGAATTCAACGCGCAGATCCGCCGCATCGATGGGCAAGTGCGGTGGATAGAAGTAAAAAATGGCCCGATCGCCGATCCCGCCACCGGCAAGTACACGCGGCTGGTCGGTGTCGCGATCGACATCACCGAACGCAAACAGGCCGCGGATGCGCTGCGGGAAAGCGAATTCCGCTATCGCGCGGTCGCCGAACTCACCTCGGGTTTCGTGTACGAAGCCACGGTCGATGAAAAGGGCGAAGTCCAGATAGTTTGGGCGAGCCCGGGCTGGGACAAGTTCTTCGGCGGCAGCTTCGAGGAACTCAACCGGATCGGCTGGCGGCACGCTTTCCTGCCCGCGGATCATGCCGGTGCGTTGCAGCGGCGGCAGAAGTTGCGGCGCGGTGAACGCACCGAGATGGAAATGGCGCTGAAGACCCTGCATGGCTCGACCCGCTGGGTACACCTGGCCAATCAACCGGTCATTTCCGCGGATGGCCGCGTGACCCGGTTCATTGGCGTGGTGCACGACATCACGGATCGAAAAACGAGCGAAGAAGTGCTGCGCAGCCAGGCGCTGGCGATCGAGGTCATGCACGAAGGAGTCGTGTTGTCGGACAGCGGCGGCGTCATCCGTATGACCAACCCCGCCTTCGACCGCATGTTTCGCATTGTGGCGGGCTCGTTCGTCGGCAAACAACTTGACCAGTTGCCCTGCGATCCGCCGCTCGACCGTCGCATCGCCGAATCGGCGGATCAGGCCGGTGCACGCTCGGGCGCGCCGCTGGTGAGCGAGCTGACGGTGCACGGCGCGCGCGAAGGCGAAGGCACCCTGTTCGTCGAGGCGGCCATCACTTCGCTGGTGCTGCGCGGCGAGCGCTTCTGGTTGACCATGCTTCAGGATGCGACCGCACGCCGGCAGCTCGAACGCGAAGTGCTCGAGGCCAGCAACCGCGAACAGCAACGCATCGGCAACGATCTGCACGATGGCCTCGGGCAGGAACTGACCGGTATCGCCTTGCTGCTGCGCGGGCTCGAAAATCGTGCCGAACGCGAAGCGGCCGAGTTGTCACCCGCCATCGAAGAGGTGGCGCTGCTGGTCAACGATGCGATCTTTACGACGCGCGCGCTGGCACGCGGCCTGTCGCCGGTGACCTTCGACCGCGGTGGTTTGTCGATGGCGCTGGTGGAACTCGCGCGCCGGCTCTCGGCCATGTTCCACATCAACGTCCGCTGCGAAGCGGACGACAAACTCGACGGCGGCCTGGAGTCGGTGAACGCACTGCATCTGTACCGGATCGCCCAGGAAGCCGTGACCAACGCCGCGCAGCACGGCTCGGCGCAGCAGGTTCAGATCGCTTTACGCTGCGATGGCGAGCGCGGCCTGCTGCGGATCGAGGACAACGGCACGGGGTTCAATCCGGCCGTGCACCAGTCCAAGGGGCTCGGCCTGCGCATCATGCATTACCGCGCGCAGATGATGGCCGGCAGCCTGCGCATCGAAAGCGCCCGCACACGCGGCTGCGTCATCAGCTGCTGGTTCCCGCGCGGCCTGCACGACATCCCCGAGGGTAGCTAGAGGATGGTGCCGCGTGAGGCGCCAACCTCACCGTCCGCGCACCGCGATTCCGGCGGCGATCTTCTGGCTCCACTCCAACGGCCCGGTCTGGTGCACCGACGTGCCGTTGGCGTCGACCGCCACAGTGACCGGCATGTCTTCGACCGTGAATTCGTAGATCGCCTCCATGCCTAGATCTTCGAACGCCACCACACGCGAAGCCTTGATCGCCTTCGAGACGAGGTAAGCCGCGCCGCCGACGGCCATCAGATAGGCCGCGCGATGTTTGCGGATCGCCTCGATGCCCAACGGGCCACGCTCCGCCTTGCCCACCATCGCGATGAGGCCGGTCTTCTCGAGCATCATCTCGGTGAATTTATCCATCCGCGTCGCGGTGGTGGGACCTGCTGGCCCAACTACCTCGCCACGCACCGGATCGACCGGACCTACGTAATAGATGACGCGATTGCGGAAGTCGACGCCGGCCGGCAAGCCCTTCCCGGAGGCGAACAGGTCGGCGATGCGCTTGTGAGCCGCATCGCGGCCGGTGAGCATCCGGCCGTTGAGCAGCAGCGATTCGCCCGGCTTCCAGCTCGCGACCTCGGCGGGGGTGAGCGTGTCGAGATTCACGCGACGCGCGTCCGCCGCCGGCGCCCAATCGATCTTCGGCCAGTCGGACAACTTCGGCGTCTCGAGTTTCGCCGGGCCGCTGCCATCGAGCGTGAAGTGCACGTGCCGCGTGGCCGCGCAGTTCGGGATCATCGCCACCGGCTTCGATGCGGCATGCGTCGGGTATTCGAAGATCTTGACGTCGAGCACGGTAGATAGGCCGCCGAGCCCCTGGGCGCCGATGCCGAGCGCGTTCACCTTTTCGTACAGCTCGATGCGCAACTCTTCGGTCGGGCTCGCCGGCCCACGCGCCTTGAGCTCCGTCATGTCGATGGGCTCCATCAGTGCCTCTTTCGCGAGCAACATCGCTTTTTCGGCGGAGCCGCCGATGCCGATCCCCAACATGCCGGGCGGACACCAGCCGGCGCCCATCAGCGGCACCGTCTTGAGCACCCAGTCCACCAGCGAGTCCGACGGGTTCAGCATCACGAACTTCGACTTGTTCTCCGAGCCGCCGCCCTTCGCCGCAACGGTGATCTCGAGCTGGTCGCCGGCGACCAGCCGCGTGTGAATGACCGCGGGCGTATTGTCCTTCGTGTTCCTGCGCGAGAAGTTCGGATCGGCAACTATCGACGCGCGCAACTTGTTGTCCGGATGTAGATAGGCGCGGCGCACGCCTTCGTTGATCATGTCCTCGAAGCTCAAGCTCGCGTCCCAGCGCACGTTCATGCCGACCTTGGCGAACACCATGACGATGCCGGTGTCCTGACAGATCGGCCGCCGCCCCTGCGCACACATGCGCGAATTCGTGAGAATCTGCGCGATCGCATCGCGGGCCGCCGGCGACTGCTCGAGTTCGTAGGCACGGCCGAGCGCGCGGATGTAATCCGGCGGATGGTAATAGGAGATGTACTGCAATGCGTCTGCGACGCTTGCGATGAGATCGTCCTGGCGAATGGTTTTCATGAGTTCGACTTGAGTCCTCGACACATTTTAGCGCGGCGAGCGCATGGCATATCGGTTAACTTTTCGGCCATGACGGAAAACAAAAAGCTGGTGGTCATCGGTGGCGGTTTCGCGGGCCTGTGGGCGGTCCGTCAGCTCAGGAAAGCGCCGCTCGAAATCACCTTGATCGATCGCAGCAACCACCACTTGTTCCAGCCCCTGCTCTATCAGGTGGCGACCGCGGGGCTCGCCGCGCCCTCGATCGCCGCTCCACTGCGCCACATCCTGCGCAGCCAGCGTAATACGACCGTGATCATGGGCGAAGTGCAGCGCATCGATCCTGTGGCGCGCATCGTCGCACTGAACGATCGCGAGCTTCCGTACGACTATCTGCTGGTGGCGAGCGGCGCGACCCACGCCTACTTCGGCCGCGATCAGTGGGCGCCGTTCGCGCCGGGACTCAAGACTCTCGACGATGCCTTCGTGATCCGGCGCCGCATCCTGTCCGCGTTCGAGCGCGCCGAAGCGGCCACCACCGAGGCCGAACGCGTGGCCTGCCTCACTTTCGCGGTGATCGGCGCCGGCCCGACGGGCGCGGAACTCGCAGGTACGTTGGCCGAAATAGCCCGGCACACCCTGGCCGGCGATTTCCGGCAAATCGATTCGCGCCAGGCGCGGATTTTGCTCATCGAAGCGGGACCTCGCGTGCTCGCCACGTTCACCGAAACCCTGTCTAACAAGGCGCGGAAGCAGCTCGAACGTCTCGGCGTCGAAGTGCAGACGGGCAAGCCCGTCACGGACATCGGCGACGGCTACCTGGTCTTCGGCGAGCAACGGGTCGCGACGCGCACCATCCTCTGGGCGGCCGGCGTCGCCGCCTCTCCGCTCGGCAAACAACTCGGCGCCGACACCGACCGCGCCGGCCGCGTGCGCGTGGCGCCCGATCTGTCCCTGCCTGCGCATCCCGAGATCTTCGTGGCCGGCGATCTCGCGAGCCTCGAGCAGGATGGCAAACCCGTTCCGGGCGTGGCGCCGGCCGCCAAGCAGATGGGCGCGCGGGCGGCGCGCAATATCCTCGCGCGTCTGAATAACGTGGCGACGCAGCCGTTTCGCTACACCGACTTCGGCGCGCTCGCGACCATCGGACGTCACTCGGCCATTGCGCAGTTGCCGCGCTTCAGCTTCTCCGGCGCATTTGCGTGGTGGTTCTGGCTGGCGCTGCACGTATATTTCCTGATCGGCTTTCGCAGCCGGCTCATCGTGCTCATCAACTGGGCCTGGGCTTATTTCACCTACGCGCGCGGCGCGCGCATCATCCTCGGCAACGAACGGGATCCAGTCACTCATGGCAGCCAAAAAGAAGACGCCGGCTAAGAAGGCCAAGGTAAAACGCGCGAAGCTCGCGCCGAATCTCGTGCAGCGCGGACTGTCCGCCACCGAAGTCGCATTGCCGCTCGATCACGCCGATATCGCGGCGGTCGTCGAACTGGTGCGCAAGGCCGGCGGCGCGCCGATCGGCGCCTATCGGGAGCCACTCGGCGGACGGCCGCTGCTGGTGGCATCGCTGCCGTTCAATGCCGTGCAACCCACGCCATTCCAGCGCGATCTTTCACCCACTCATGCGAAGCGTCTCGCGGGCGCGATCGAAGCGACCGCGGCGTTCCTCGATCCGCTGATCGTCGTGCGTGGTGAAGACGGTCGGTTCTGGACGCCGAATGGCCGGCATCGTCTCGCCGCCGCCAAGATGCTCGGGCTCAAGCAGATCACCGTGCTGATCTCCCCCGACGAGACTCTTTCCTACCGAATCCTCGCGTTGAACACTGAGAAGGCGCACAACCTCAAGGACAAATCCCTCGAGGTCGTGCGAATGGCCCGCAATCTCGCCAAACGCGAACCCACTCGCACCGAGGCGTCGCTGGCCGCCGAGTTCGAAGCGGCGGAGTTGCTGACGCTCGGCCTTGTCTACGAACAAAACCTGCGCTTCGGCGGCGGCGCATACAGCCCGGTGCTCAAGAAGGTGGACAGGCTCACGACCAAAGCGCTGCCGGTGGGACTGCGCGAGCGCAGTGCCTACGCGTCGCGCCTGCAGGAGATCGACAACGAAGTGAAACGCATCGTGGAGCAACTCCAGGCGCGCGGAATGAAGTCGCCCTACCTGCGCAGCTACGTCGTGGCGCGTATCAACCCGGTGCGTTTCCACAAGGTGAAACCGGGCGACAAGAAGCCCGTCATGCCGATCGCGCAGGCACTGCTGCGCATGGTGGCCGCGGCCAAGAAGTTCGACCTCGGCAAGGTGAACATGAGTGATCTCGCTTTTGTTGCCGCCGGCGCGGAATCGGCCGAGTAGAAATCGATGGAGATTCTCGCGCTGGCCGACATTCCGAATGCGCTCTCGGCCAGCGTCGAAGGCGGTGGCCTCTTGCTCGACGAAAAGGATCTGAGCGAGGATTTTTTCGACCTGCGCACCGGCTTCGCGGGCGAGGTCCTGCAGAAGTTCGTCAATTATCGCGCGCGGCTCGCCATCGTCATCGCCGATTCGTCCGCCTACGGCAGCCGTTTCAGCGAACTCATCTACGAACACCGCACGAACCGGTCGGTGCGTTTTTTCACGTCAGCGCAGCTCGCCCGGCAATGGCTGTCGTACAACCCGGTCGCGAAATGCTGAGCGCTCGGAAATCCGTCCTGAGAATTGACCGTCAGGCCTGACAACCTTCCTTCCCGCCGCCCCGTCGTGAACGCCTACAGCCGCACCGGGGCGCGACCCTCAGGCTGACCGAATGGCGCCAGTACCCCGAGGTCTCGTCTACGTCAGTGATCAGGCCCGCGGCATCCGCCGGGTGCGGCTTCCGGATCGAAAAAAACGCGGCCGCAAGAAAACACCTCCGCGGTTCAACTACCTCGGTGCGGCCGGGCGCCGCATCCGCGATGCGCGCACGCTGGCGCGCATCAACAAGCTCGCGATACCGCCCGCCTATGAAGACGTCTGGATCTGCGCCAACCCTCGCGGCCATCTGCAGGCGACCGGCCGAGACGCGCGCGGCCGCAAGCAGTATCGCTATCACGCGGACTGGAGCAGCGCGCGCAACGACCGGAAACACTCGCGCATGTTGAATTTCGGCCAGGCGCTTGGCCGGATGCGCAGCGGGCTGCGCCGCGATCTGAAACTTCCGGGGCTGCCGCGCGAAAAGGTGCTCGCGCTGGTGGTCAAACTGCTGGATGCGACCCAGGTCCGCGTGGGGAATACCGAATACGCCCGCACCAACAAAAGTTTTGGCCTCACCACATTGCGCGCCCGGCACGCGCGCTTTCCGGTGCGCGGAAAGGCGTCGCTGCGTTTCCGCGGCAAGGGCGGAGCGGAACACGACGTGCCGATCGACGACGCAAGACTCGCGCGGCTCGTCCGGCATTGCCAGGAATTGCCGGGACAGGCGTTGTTCCAGTACGAGGACGAAGCAGGCGGCCATCGCGCCATCGACTCCGGACAGGTGAACGACTATCTACGCGAATCGATGGGTGGCGACTTCACCGCCAAGGACTTTCGTACCTGGCGCGCGACCCTGCATGCGCTCACGTTGCTCGAAAAAATGCCGCTGCCCGAGCGGCACAGTGACGCCGCGCTGCGCCGCTGCACGAACGCCGTGGTCAAGGAAGTCGCCGCCGGCCTGCGCAACACCCCTGCCGTGTGCCGCAAGTCGTACATCAACCCCGCGGTGTTCAGCGCCTGGCAGAACGGCAAGCTCGGCCGGCGCAGCGCCGCTCGAAAAGCGACCAAAGTTGCGCCAAGTGGAGCGGCGAAGACTCTGCTCTCGCTTCTCGCCGGTTGATAGCTCCGGGCGCGGGTGGCGAACCCTGCGTGAATCTTTCGTTACTCATTGCAACCTGAACGGCGGGTCGCGCGTCTATATGACACGACGATAGAAAAGCCCCGGATCACCGTCCGAGGCCGCCATTCCAACCCTTTTCCGGAGATTTCGCCATGTCACGCTCGAGCTTTGCCCATCTTTTGCACCGCGCGCATGAACACCTCATCGCCAGCGTCGCCGCCATCGCCATCACCGCCGTGTTGCTCCTGAGCGTCAATGCCCACGCGGCCACGCGCGCGTCGTTCACGCCGAGTGTCACGATCCTGGTGCCGTCGGTGACGATCGAACCGGTGGCGGGTTAACGAAAGCTGCGTGCGGCCGATTTTATCGGCCGCCACCTTTCTACCCGTCGATGCGGCAGAGCGCTTCGTCGCTTATCGCCCCCCACGCATGCAACGCTTTCCCGGGTTCAGCCGTCTATCCATTCGATCCGAACGATGAGTCGACGCGCGACGTCGGCTGCTTGCCGCCCTTTCCAATAGAGGAATACCCATGACCCGTTCAAGTTTGATTGCGGCGCTCGGCGCCGTGACGATCACCGCGCTGACTTTCGCGCCCACCTCATTCGCCGAAGGCAAGTCCCAGGCCGATGGCATCGCGGTGCGTTTTGCACAGGATGCGCTCGACAACCCCGAAGACGCGGCCAAGGTCTACACGAAACTCAAATATGCATCGCGCAAGGCCTGCGGCCTGGTCGGCGGCTTCCTGAACATGTCGGAGAGAACGCGTGCCTATCGTTGTTATGAGCAGACGCTGGCGGATGTCGTGAGCAAGATCAATCGCCCGATGCTCACGTCGGTGCACGATTCGAAGCTCAACAAGGTTGGATGAACCGTTCGGCGGCGCCGACGTCCTGGCTGTTCAGCGATACAGCAGGATGTCGGACCGCTCTTCTTCCCAGGCGTTTTCGTCGCGCGCGGTGATGCGATCGAGATCGGCGGGCGTCGCGGCGGGATCGTCGACCCACTCTCGCAGCAGTTCGCTGCCGTTGATCAGATCGATGGCGAGCCGGGTCCGCTCGTATTCGTACGGGAAGTCGCGCCACAAGGGGTATTCCCCGCGCAGCCGGCGAATACACTTGAACGCGCCGGCGATCAGCCGCCACGGACGGAACAGGCCGTGATGATAGGCGCCGTCATCGACGTGAATCTGAAAGCCGGAACACAACTTGCCCGCGTGTTTCTGGAAGGTCGGTTCGAACCAGCACGGACGCAGCCGGCAGCCCTGCAACCAGCCCGGCATGATGCGATGCATCGCCGTCAGCAGCGATCGGGGTTCGAGCCCCGGCGCGCCTAACAACTCGAGCGGCCGTGTGGTGCCGCGGCCCTCGGACAAAGAGGTGCCCTCGAGCATCACCGTGCCGGCGTACGCGCGCGCCATCGGCACGTTGGCCGCGTTCGGGCTCGGATTCACCCAGCTGCGCTCATCGAGCGGCCAGCCGTAACCCGGCGCCTCTTCCGGCTTCCAGCCCTTCATCGGGATCACGCGGTAGTCCACCGCGAGATGGAAATGACTCACGAACCAGATGCCGAGCTCGCCGAGCGTGAGGCCGTGGCGCATGGGCATCGGGCCCGCGCCCACGAAACTCTCCCAGCCGGCGCGCAGCTTGAGACCTTCGATCGGGCGGCCGGCGGGATTCGGCCGGTCCAGCACCCAGACCGTCTTGCCGTATTCGGCGGCCGCTTCCAGCACATATAGAAGAGTGGTGATGAACGTGTAGATGCGGCAGCCGACATCCTGCAGGTCGACCAGCAACACGTCGAAATGCGCCAGCATCTCGGGCGTGGGGCGGCGGACTTCGCCATACAGGCTGAACACCGGGATGCCATGCACCGGGTCGCGGAAATCCTGCGACTCGACCATGTTGTCCTGCTTGTCACCGCGCAGCCCGTGCTGCGGACCGAATGCCGCGGTGATGTCGAGGCCACGCACCGCGCGCAGTGCATCGAGTGAGTGCTCGAAGTCGGCGGTCATCGACGCCGGGTGGGCCAGCAATGCAATGCGCCGCCCCTCGAGTTCCCCGAGCAGCTTGCGGTCACCTAATAGACGATCGATTCCGAACTGGATCACGGGCCTAGCTTAACCGACAAGAAGCGACGCCTCTCAGTCGAGCGCGACCACAAAGGTGTCTGCATGATGGAAATCGGGTTTCTCGGTCGGATGTTTGAGGGCCCAGTATGACAGCACCCGGGCGCGGTCTTCGATCACGGCCGCGAGGCCGAGGCGCAGACCGATGCCGGCCGAAGATTTGGCGAGCCAGGACAAATCGATCGTGGCGAACACTTCGCACGACTCGCTACCAATCTTCTGCGTGACCTGCGGCGCCGTGCCTTTCATCCAAGCCGCCATGCCTTCGCGATATCCGGTGAAGTGATAGGCGGCCCAGGCGCCCGAGGGCGAGAAGTTGTATTCCCAGTAGTCGCTTGCGCCGGCGTGGCCGATGAATGCTTCGAAACAGCTATGACGCCACAAACCGTCGGAGCGCAGCGGGGGCCGCGGTTCCGGCAGCCGCAGCGAGGCCAGGTCGCCGACCAGCCGATAGGTGAGCGCGAGTTGGTCGTGCGCGGGACGGGTGACCTTCACCGACAGTTCCTGCACGAGGTCCTGCGCGATGCCGGATTGCGAGCCGGGGTGAGCCAGCAGGAAATGGCGGGCGACGGATGTGTCCGGGTTCATGCTGGACCGCAAGGATACGCCGGTTCGCTAACATTATGTCGAGTGACTTTTACCTAGCGTCGTTAAGGGAAAGGAGGAATTCCGCGAGTTCCTGCCGTTCCCCGGTAGTTAGTTGGGCGCGGCGCAGTCGCGCATCGGCGCCCGGGTCGACGGCGAGTTTTTCGTAGTGGTCGAGCACCGCATCGAGCGTGGCGAAGCGGCCGTCGTGCATGTAAGGCGCGGTCATCCCGAGGTTTCGCAGGGTCGGCACGCGCACGAATTGTCCCGTGCCGGTGTCGGCGAACACCGGGGTGGCCGAAGTGTGTTCACTGTCGATCCAGGCATTTGCGAAATTGATGCCCGCGTGACACGCCGAACAACCGCTGCGGGCGGAAAAGAACAGCGCCATGCCGCGCTTCTGCGCCACATCGAGCGCCGCGTGGTCGCCGCCGAAAACGTATCGATCGAAGGGCGAAGACGCCGACAGCAACGTGCGCAGATACGCCGCGATGGCCCGGATCGTGTTGTCGACCGTGACCGCCTGCGATTCACCCGGAAACGCGGCGGCGAAGGCCTGTGCGAGCGCGGCGTCGTCTAACAAGGTGCGCTCGATCGAAGATTCGCGGCCGGCGAGACCCAGCTCGACTGGATGTTCGTTGAACATCGGTCCGCGCATCTGTTGCTCGAAGGTCCGCACGCGCGCATCGCTCCA
Source organism: Pseudomonadota bacterium (assembly GCA_039931065.1). Taxonomy (GTDB): domain Bacteria; phylum Pseudomonadota; class Gammaproteobacteria; order Steroidobacterales; family Steroidobacteraceae; genus CADEED01. The sequence goes on from JBDTSP010000002.1 coordinate 190,201, forward strand.
TCCGAGCGAGGCGTTGTAAGCGGTGTTCAGCAGCGTCGGCGCGTTGAGCGGCAGTGTTTCCCCGGTCGCGCCGCGCGAGCGCGGCAACCCATCGGTGAATGCGCGCTCGGGCGCATGGCAACTCTGGCAGGAATACCGGCCGGTGCTCGACAGGCGCGTGTCGGCGAACAGCTGGCGCCCGAGCGCTACCTTCGCGTCGCTCATCGGGTTGTCCGCGGGCACGGCGGGCTCGGGAAAACCGCGCGGCAGTTTCCACTGGTAGGAACTGCCGGCTTGCGCCGACGAAAGCGCGCATGCCGCAATACAGGTCAGTACGGCGGCGGCGCGGCCCATGTTCACGTCCGGCTTACCAGGCGGCGGCCGCACCTTCGCGTGTGAGGCCCACGGTCTGCCCCGCGATGATGCTGCGTTCGCTTACCCACGACGCGAATGACTCGAGCATGGCGCCGTCGACGCCGGCCGGGTTGCCGCGATGCTCGCGCACCCAGGCCTGCATTGCCGCGAGCAGCTGCGCAGCCATCTTGCGATTGCCGGCGTACAACGTGAGATAGGCCTCTTTCGCTTCGCTCAGGCGGCTGAGACCGAGATAGGCGTGAGCGCGATACTCGATCGCCTCCGGATAACCCGGCTTGAGCGACAACGCGCGGTCGTAAGCAAGCAAAGCGTCCTCGTAATTCCCGAGCTTGCGGCTGGTGTAACCCAGGTAGTTCCAGGCCTCGTGCATGCTGCGATTCAATTCGGTGGCTTTGAGAAGTCGTTGCAGCGCCGCGGAATAGACGGTCCTGGCTTTGGCAGCCAGCTTCGCCTGTTTCTTCGGGTCGGTCTGTCGCGCCGCATCAGCGCTGATTGCGTCGGCCTTCTCTACGGCGCGCACGCCGTAGTTGTACTGGATGAGCGCCAGGTGTTCCGGCGTCTCGTTCCTGGCGACGTTCGGATCGGCTCCCAACTGACGCGGCGACATCTCTCCGCCACCTGCCCCGAAGGCGGTACAGGTCATGCAGAAAATCAGGCTGGTGGCGAAGATCTTGATCGAAATACGCATCGGAGCTCCCAATGGGGTTCACGGCTCGCCAGAATGAGTACCCTGCGCGCCAAATCTGGTTCCTTTGCCGGTGTCGGCATTCGCATAATGCGCGCAAGGAGAACCTCATGAAAACACCGCTTTCCGTATTGCTGATTTCGCTCGGCCTGCTGGCCCTGGCCGTTCCCGCCGCCGCCGATGCGACCCCGATCGAAAAATCGATCGCGAACCCCGAACGCACCGCCGCCGATCGCGAACGCGACGCGCGCGAAAAACCCGCCGAGGTCATGGCGTTTGCCGGCGTGAAGCCCGGAATGGTCGTCGCGGACATTCTCGCGGGCGGCGGCTACTACAGCGAGTTGTTAGCCGGCGTGGTCGGCGACGGCGGCAAGGTGCTCGCCATCAACAACGTGCCGTATGCCAGCTACGCGAAGGATGGCATCAAGGCGCGTTTCACCGAAGGCCGGCTCAAGAACGTCGAGCGCCACCTGGTCGAAGCCAGCTACCTGCAGATGGCGCCGAAAAGCGTCGACCTCGCGATCATGGTCATGTCGTACCACGACGTGTTCTGGGTCGATGAAAGCGAAGGCTGGCCCGCCATCAACACCGATGCGTTCATCGAAGGCGTGAAAAGCATGCTCAAGCCGGGCGGCAAACTGTTGATCGTCGATCACAACGCGGCGCCGGGATCGGGCAAGGAGATGGCCGGCAAGCTGCACCGCCTGAACGAAGACTGGTCGAAGAAGAGCCTGACCGCGCACGGCTTCGTGTTCGAAAAGGCCTACGACGGCCTGCGGAACAAGGAAGACAAGCTCGACAAACACGTCTTTGACGCGGCGATCAAGGGAAAGACCGACCGCTACGTGTATCTGTATCACGTGAAGTAGAGGATGAATCCCATGCTGAAGAAACGGGCCCTCTTCACCGCCCTGCTCGCAATGTGCGCGGCGAACGTCTTCGCGACCGACAAGACCGCCGACGTAGTCGCACATCTCAAACAACTCTCGGACAACTGGGACAAGGTCATCGTTGCGAAGGACGCGGCCGCGATCGCCGGCAACATGGCCGAGGATTTCCGCATCATCGACCGCCGCGCCAACATCGAAGGCAAGCAGGCGTTCGTCGACGGAATCCTCGATCCGAAGCTGACCATCAATCCGTACACCGTGGAAGACTTCGAAGTGCGGCTGTACGGCGACACGGCGCTGCTGTCGGGTCGGTCGCACATGACAGGTACCTACGAAGGGAAGCCGTTCGAGTCCAACTACCGCTACATCGACATCTACGTGCGCAAGGGCGGCGTGTGGAAGATCGTCAGCGTGCAGATCACGGCGTTGCCAGCGGGCTGAACGCCCGGCAAGGCGTCAGGGCAAGGAAGCGCGTGCCTCGGAGACCTGCGCCTCGCTGACCGGCGAGGCGCCGTCCCCGAATTTCGCGCGGATGAAGGTCAGGATCTCTGCGATCTGCGCGTCGGGCAACTGGCGGAACGGCGGCATCACGTTGCCCAGGTCGCTGTCCTTGCGCGACGCGGAATCGAATCCGCCCGTCATCACGAACAGCGCGAGCGCGCGTGAATCGCCCCGCACCCAGGTCCCACCCTTGATGGCCGGCTGCATGTTGGGCACACCGCCGCCGTCGGCCTGGTGGCAACTGAGGCAGTGGCGGCCGTAGAGCCGTTGCCCCAGCGGCTGTGAATCCACGGGCGTGGGCGCCGCGGCCGTCGGCGTCGCATCCGTCGCGGCCGCGCACGAAACGGCCACGGCGGCGCCGAGCAGCGCCACCGCGATGCCCAGCCTGTTCTGCTTCACTTCTTGTGCGAGATGCGCCAGACGCGGCCCTTCTGCGAATCGGATACGTACAGCGAGCCATCGGGCCCGAGGGCCAGGCCCACCGGCCGATAACGCGCGTTGTTAGGGCTGTTGTCCGCCATCTCGCCGGCGAAACCGTCGGCGAATACTTCGTATGCGCCGCTGGGCTTGCCGTTTTTCAGGGGCTGGAACACGACCTTGTAGCCGGCCTGCGGTTCCGGCGCGCGATTCCAGCTGCCGTGGAACGCGATGAAGGCTCCTGCCTGGTACTTCGCGGGGAAATTCTCGCCCGAATAGAACAGCAGATCGTTCGGCGCCCAGTGCGCGGGGTATGCCACGAGCGGCTCCGCATATTTGCCGGCCTCGGGCACCTTCTTCGCATCACCGCCGTATTCGGGCGCGACCACGCGATGGCCCAGCTTCGTGTCGAAGAACGTGTACGGCCAGCCGTAGTTGCCGCCATCGACGATCTGGTGGAACTCCTCGGCCTGGCGCGTCGCGTTGTCCTGCGCGTTATAAAGCGCCGGGAACAACGTGTCGATCGCATCACGGCCATGGATCACGGCGTACAAGGCTTTCTGACCTGCGTTGTATTCGATGGCCACCGCGTTGCGCATGCCGGTCGCGAAACGCCGGCCGTTCGCCGGAGTCTGGTTGAGCTTCGTGCCGTCGAACACCCACACGCCGCCGTACTTCTCGAGGATCGGGCAGGGATTCTGGCCGAGCGAACCTTCCTGCCGGTCCTTTTCCTGGCAGGAATTCGAGGGCGCACCGACATTCACGTACAGCTTGCCCGCCGGATCGAGCGCAAAGGTCTTGTCCGAGTGTTGCCGCTCCTTGGGGAACTCCGCCACGACGGTTTCACGCGCGCCGCTCGGCGCGAGTTCACCTTTCTTGAGCGCGTAGCGATACACGCCGACATCGTCGGAGGCATACAACCAGTCGCCGAAGATGCGCACTTCCGTGCCCTGCACGTCGCCGAAGGGTGTGACGACATCCGCCTTGCCGTCGCCATTGGTGTCGCGCATGGCCGTGAGGCCCTTGCGGCTGGCTAGATAGACATCGCCGTTGGCGGCGACGACGAGATGGCGGCCCGTGCCGAGGCCTTCCTGCACCACCGTTGCGGTGAAGCCGGCCGGCAGCTTGATGCCATCGTCGGCGGCCAGGCTCACGCCCGCGATCAACGCGGCGCAGCCGAAGCTAACTACTCGAGCGAAAACGTACTTGCGCATGTTCGTTCCTTGCGTTTCGAATGGATGGCGCATGCGGCCGTGCCGCGACACCTGCCGGCCGTACCGTCGGACGCACGATAGTGCGTGCGAATTTGCGGCAACGCAACGGCCCCGCCCGCGGCACGAATGCGCTTCAGTGTGATGACGGAATCCGTTGCGCCATCCGTCCTGGCTCGCGGATTCGCGAAAATGTCGGACCATTCCGGCCGCGCCGCCGGTACCACGCGCACGCTGCGATTGCCAGCACCCGCCGCAAATGTCGGCGCGGCCGATGATACAAACCCCGGCACACCGCACGCGCTTCCCGTTCGGCCGGCCTAGCAAGATGACACGCGCTGCGCGGTTCCGGACTTAAGGGTCGCGGGGACTCGCCAACGGTTTCGCAACCGGGCACTATTTCGCCCGCGCGCGCAGCCGCGCGCACGACTCTCCAAGAAAAACCCGCGGCCTCCCGGCCCGAACGTGGTGAACAATGCCGCTCGTCGATCCTGTCATTGAACGTGTACTCGCGGATTTCGAACGCCGCGCCGAAGATGAACAACGCCGCACCCTGACGCCCGGCACCAACCTGGACGAGCTGCTGCTGTCGGTCGGCCGTGACGTCGGCATGCTGCTCTATCTACTTGCCACCGGCGGGCAGGCGCGCCGCATCCTTGAGCTCGGCACGTCGTATGGGTATTCCACCGTGTGGCTGGCGGCGGCGGCGCGCGCCAGCGGGGGTAAAGTGACCTCGCTCGAACTGCGCGAGTTCAAGATCGAACATGCCCGCCAGGCGCTCACACGCGCCGGCCTTTCGACCCGCGTCGAGTTCCACGCCGGCGACTGCCGCGACTCGCTCAAGACACTGAACGGTCCGTTCGACTTCGTACTGCTCGACGTGTGGAAGGATCTCTATCTACCCTGTTTCGAGCTGGTCCATCCCAAGCTCGCGCCGGGCGGCGTGATCATCGCGGACAACATGTTGCTGCCGGAGACGGTGCGGCCGCAGGCCGAGGCGTACCGCGCGCACGTCCGCAAGGCCGGTGACATGGATTCCGTGCTGCTCGACATCGGCAACGGCATCGAGGTCAGCCGCAAGCGCTGACTTCAGGCGGCCGCCACTCTGCTTACAGGAACGACCGCGCAACCAGCGTCACGAAAAAGGCATAGAACAAAGCCATGCCGAGCAGCGCGCAGCGCCGCCACATCGGGGGACGCAGCGCTTTCGGCAGCACCCGCGTGTTCAGGTACAGCAGATGCAGCGAGCAGATCACGAAGACGACGCCCGCGATGTTGGCGCCGATCTGCAGCAGCATCACAGGCTGCGCGAGCTTCAGCGCGATGACGCCCCACACCACCACGACGGCGAGCACGCCGTAATATACCGCGCGCACATCGCCTCCGCGCCAGCCGCGCACCCGCGCGCTGCCGGTCCACAGGATGTCGGTGACCGAACGCGTCATGCCCTCCACGCAATCGAGCTGGGTCTTGAACAGGATCCACGCACCGAGCACCGCGACCAGAACACCGAGCCATGGTCCTGCGGACTCACCCATGGTCTGCGCCAGCACCGCGCTGATCGCGAGCCCCTTGATGTCGACGCCGGGCGCGACGAACGTCACGTACAACAACGCCGGCAACATCATCCCGAGCAGCGCGCCGATGAAGAAGATGCCCCACTGATCGACCCGCACGATGCGCCACCAGCCGCGCCAGCGCCGCTGGTTTTCCGCGTCGGGTTCGAAGATGAAGCCGGTATCGGCCAGGTGGCTCTTCTCGCCGCCGACCGCGCCGCCGATGTGGCCGACCCGGCTGCCCATGCCGTATCCCTTGTCGCGCGCCCAGTTCGACAAGGTGAGATTGAGCACGCCGCCGCCGCCCGAGTATCCGACCAGCGCGCCTAACAGGAGAATGTCGAGCCCGTCGGGCAGGAAGCTGAAACCTCCCTGCGCCACGTTGAAACCGCCGAACCCCGCCAGCGCCGCGCCCCAGGTGCCGAGCGGCACGAATATCACACCCAACACGAAGAAGCCGCCGATGATGCAGGTCACCAGCACCCAGTTGAGCAACTCGAGCGTGCGCGCGATGCGTTTGCCGAGCAGCAATACCAGCGTGCAGGCCAGGAAGGTGGCGATGCCGATGGAATAGATAGTCAGGGCGTCGGCGGGCGGAATCGCGAGCCTGCCCAGGAACACGAAGAAGATCGCGCCGGCTGCGGTCGCCGCCCAGGCAGGCCAGCCGATCTGCAGGAAATACAGCAGCGAGTAGAACCAGGCCCAGAAAGTCTTGCCGCCCCGGGTGCGCATGAAGCCCGTCACCACGGGTTCGCCGGTGGCGAGCGTGTAGCGCATGAGTTCGGTGTTGAAGACGGTCTGGAAAAAGACCGCGACCAGCGTCACCCACAACAAGGACAGGCCGTGTTTGACGAATACGGCGGGCCCTAACAGGAACTCGCCGCTGCCGATCGAAACACCGAGCACTATGACGCCGGGACCGCAGACACCGATCCACTGCAGACCCCGCGGCCGCGGCGGTTCGGGCAAGTCGGCCGGCAGCCAGGGTGCGAGCTCGTTACCGGTGGACGATGCGACTTTGTCAGTCATTCCTGGTTTCCCCCGGCGCCCAGCATGACCTCGAAACGATCGGTCCGCAAAAGTTGGCTACACTCGTGCTCATGATCGAATTCCTGGAATTGTCCCGCACGTACGGTGACTTCACCGCCGTCAAACCACTGACGCTCACTGTGCAGCGTGGCGAAGTGTTCGGTTTCCTCGGCCCGAACGGCGCCGGCAAGACCACCACCATCCGCATGATGATGGGCATCCTCGTGCCGAGCGCCGGGCGCGCGCTCATCAGCGGCCTCGACTGCCATGGGCAACGCGCCGAGGTGCAGCGCCATGTTGGCTATCTACCCGATAACCCCATCTACTACGATTTCCTGCGCGGGCGCGAAATCCTGCAGTTCGTGGCGGAGATGCACGGCCTGCCGCCCGCGGAAGCGCAGGCACGCACGCGCCGGCTGCTCGGGGAATTCGGCCTCGAGGACGTGGTCGACGAATTCGCCGTCAATTATTCGATGGGCATGAAGAAAAAGCTCGGCCTCGCCTGCGCACTGATCCACGATCCCGAAGTGTTGATACTCGACGAACCCATCAACGGGCTCGATCCGCGCGCGGCGCGCGACGTGCAGGACCGGCTGAAACAGGCCGCCGCGGAGGGCAAGACGATCTTCATGTCGACGCACCTGCTCGACATGGCGGAAAAAGTCTGCACCAAGGTCGGCATCATTCACCGCGGTGAACTCGTCGCCACCGGCACCATGGCCGAACTGCGCGGGAACGAGGACGCGTCGCTCGAACAGGTGTTCCTTCAGGTCACCGACGAAGGCGCCGCGCAGGTCCTCGCACCGTGAACGGCGCCGCGCCGCTGCTGCACAGCACGTGGCTGCTGATCCGCCTGCGACTGCGCCGCCTCGCCAACCAGACTACGGCGCTGCGCCAACAGTCTGCTTTCTCCGGAAAAGTGCGCACCGGCAACCCGGGCAAGAAAAGCAGCAAGGTCGTTTTCTACCTGGTCTGGCCGCTGATGGTGTTTGGCTTCGGCTCGCTGATGCACACGGCCCTCGTGAACCTGCATGGCGCGCTCGATCCGCCCGACTCGTTCTGGCGCACCGTCGAGTTCAGCCCGGCGCTCACCGTCGGCGCCGCGTTCCTGTTAGGGGTGTTGTGGTTCGCATCCCTGTTGATGACGATCGGCGGCGGCGAACTCGCCAAGTCCGACTGGGATCTGGAATGGCTGGTCACGCTGCCGATCCGCGCCGAGACATTGTTGTGGGCGCGGATCCTCGAACGCAGCATCGTAAATCCCTCCGGATTCCTGACGATGTTCCCGGTGTGCACGATCATCGCCTGGTATTCGGAATTTCGCTGGAGCGCACCCTTGGTGGGCCTCGTGGCGGCGTGGCCGCTGCTGCTGCTCGCGGCGCTCGGCCGCACCTTGCTCGACACCGGCCTGCGGTTGTCGATGCGCGCCAGCCAGTTGCGCAATCTCAACGCCGCAATCTCGGTGCTGTCGATCGTCGTCCTGTACCTGGCGATCTCGTTTGGTTTGCCGGAGAAATCCGGATTCATGACCGGCCTGGCCGCCGCGACTCCGGCCTGGTTCGCCTGGACGCCGCTCGGCCTGACCGTCCGCGCACTCAACGACCGCGACACCGCCGGCATGGCGCTGGCCGCGCTCGGGTTGCTGGCGCAGGTCGCCATCATCCTCTGGCTGGGCGTGCGACTGCTCAGACACCAGTTGCGCCACGGCGTGGTCGCCGGCGGCGCGCGCGATGCGGCGCGTACCGCGGCGCCAGCCATCTCCCCGACGGCCCGCTCGCGACCGGCGCTCACGAAAATGAGCGCGGTGCAAAGGCGCGAACTCACGCTGCTCGGCCGCGACCGCAATTTCCTGGTCCAGAGCCTGGTGGTACCGCTGCTGATAGTCGGCGGGCAGTTGTTGTTAGGTCGGTCGGGCATCGCGACCGACATGTGGCACAACCCGAACGTGCTGGCTTCAGTGGCCTTCGGACTCGCGGCGTATTCGCTCAGCATGTCCGCCTTCCAGACTCTCAACAACGAGGGTCACGCGTTGTGGCTGCTCTACACCTTCCCGGTCTCGATCGAGGACGTGCTCAAGGACAAGGCGAAACTTTGGGGAGTCATCACCCTCGCCTACCCGACCGTACTGTTCGCGATCGGCGTCTGCGTGGCGCCGGTGCTCGACTGGAAATTCCTCGCCGCGATGCTGACCGCCTACCTGGGAATTCCCATCTATGCGTTCATCGCGGTAGCGCTCGGCGTGTACGGCAGCAATCCGCTCGAGCAGCAGCAGAACCAGAAGGTGAAGCCCGCTTACGTCTACCTGTTCATGACGCTCTCGGCGCTTTACATCTACGCCATCGTGACGCCCGATCCGTACCAGCGTCTCGTCTTCATGCTGCTGACGTTGCTGCTGTCGTTCGCGTTGTGGCAGAAGGCGCGCGATCAGCTCCCCTACCTGCTCGATCCCGATGCCTCACCGCCGGCCAGGGTCGCAACCGCGGATGGCCTGATCGCCGCGATGCTTTTCTTCGTGATCCAGGCGATCGCGGTTGCCGTGATGGCCAGGGGTGGCCGCGTCACGGGAGCGCGCGTGTTGATCGCATTCACGCTCGCGGGCGGCCTCACCTACGCGTTGATGCGCTCCGTATACGCGAAGGCGAAGACGCAGGATGTGCCGCGGATCGTCGGCGAGCACGGCGGCCAGCCACTGATCGGCATGGCCGCGGGCATCGGCGCGGCACTTTTTGGAGTGGCGTATATGCTGGCGCTCAAGTGGAGCGGCGCGCTGGAAACAGCCATGCGCGAAAACGAATACGTTTCTTTCGGTCTGTGGATGTTGCCGCTCGCGCTGCTGGCGGCGCCGGTGTTCGAGGAGTTCATCTTCCGCGGCCTGATTTTCGGCGGGCTGCGGCGCAGTTTCGGCTTCTGGCCGGCGGCGCTCGCCGGCGCGGGGATTTTCGCGATCATTCATCCGCCGATATCCGTGCTGCCGGTGTTCGTGCTCGGGCTCGCGACGGCTTACTCCTACGAACGCACGCGCGGATTGCTCGCACCGATGCTGGCGCACGCGGTTTACAACCTGTCCGTCATCGCCGCTCAGGCATTCCTACTTTGAGTTTCTGCATCGGCCGCGTGGTCTGCATCCGACGTACCCGATCGCCGACCCGCAAGTGATTGTTTGTAGTTAGGTTGGCCCGCGCTGTCGCGGATCGCCGTCGCGCGGCGGCTCGATTGTCGGGCCACGGCGACCTGGCGCTGCGCAAATTCCCGCTGCGGCGGCCTTGCTGGCCGATTTCGGGCTGGCACATCGCTTGCAGACTCCCAGCAGGTGGCCAGACGGCGGGAAAAAATTCCGTGCGTCGAAGCCACTACCTTCCAACGCTGAGGAGTACTCAATGAACAAATCACTCATCACTCTTGCCGTCGCAGCGCTGATCCCGCTGGGCGCGGCAGTCGCCGGTGACAAAGCCGGCCAGGCCGCGTCGTTCGCGTCGCTCGACGCGAACAGCGACGGACGCATTTCGCAGACCGAGGCGGCGGTGGATTCGAAGATCGTGTTTTCGAGCGCCGACGCGAATGGCGACGGTTATCTCGACAAGGCCGAGTGGAAGGCCAGCATGAAAGGCAGCATGACCCCGGCTCCGGCCCCGCAGTCAGAGCCCGTGTCGCCGACCGATCCGAGCATGCCGCAAGCCAGCGATCCTGCCAGCACTCCCCAGTCCGACACCGAGACTCCGCGGCAATAGCCGCCCGGGTGTTGGACAACCCGCGCGGCCAGCACGGCCGCGCGGGATTCTTAATCAGCAATCAGGCATCAACCCATGCGCGAGAAACCGCCGCCGCTCGATCCGCTGCTGCTGCCGCCGCCGCTACCTGAGCGCGCGCCGCGAGCGAATCCACCATGACCGCCGCGAGCGCCACCGCCACGTGGGCCGCCGCCCGAACGACCGCCGCCCGGTTTGCCACCCGAATGACCACCCGGTTTTCCGGCTTGCCCGTGGCGTGGCCCGCCACCGCGCTGTTCGCCGCCGCGGTTTGGGTGCTGCGCACGCTGGCCATCGTTGCGACGATGTTCGTGGCGCTGCGCATCGCCTCCTGGCTGGGCTGATCCACCCTGAGCCGGCGCGGCATCTGCGCCACCGGCAGGTAGATAGGCATCGTGGCTGGCACGGCCCGGCTCACGTCGGCCCGCGCCGCCGCCACCGCCTCCACCACCACGACGCCCGCCACCACCACCGCCAGATGAGCGGCGATGTTCTGGCCGGCGGCGCGGATCCTGGTGCGGCTGATGCTCATCGACCGCGTTGCGCGGCGTATGAGTGCCTTCCTTGATCTCGAACTTCGGCGGCTCGATGAAATCGATCTTCCGCTTGAGGAGCTTTTCGATGTCGCGCAGGTAACTCACTTCATCGGGCGACACCAGCGAGATCGCGGCGCCGGTCGAGCCGGCGCGCGCGGTGCGGCCGATGCGGTGGACGTAATCCTCCGGCACGTTCGGCAACTCGTAGTTCACGACGTGCGGCAGCTCCTTGATGTCGAGGCCACGCGCCGCGACTTCGGTCGCGACCAACGCCGTGATGCGGTTTTCCTTGAAATCCTGCAGCGCCTTCACGCGCGCGTTCTGGCTCTTGTTGCCATGGATCGCCATCGCGTTGATGCCGGATCGCTCCAGCTGCTGCGTGAGGCGGTTCGCGCCGTGTTTCGTGCGCGTGAACACCAGCACCTGGTGCCAGTTGCCTTCATTGATGAGGTGCGCAAGCAGATGCCGCTTGTGATCTTTCGGCACGCGATACGCGCTCTGCTCCACCTTGTCGGCGGTCGCGTTGCGCGGCGTTACCTGCAATGCGGTCGGATTGCGCAGGAAGCCGCCCGCCAGCTGGCGGATGTCGTCGGAGTAGGTAGCCGAGAACATCAGGTTCTGGCGCTGCTGCGGCAACATCTTGAGGATGCGCTTGATGTCGCGGATGAAGCCCATGTCGAGCATGCGATCGGCTTCGTCGAGAATGAAGATGTTCACTTCGGAGAGCGAGATCGCGCGCTGTTCGCACAGGTCGAGCAGCCGGCCCGGTGTCGCCACCAGGATGTCGCAGCCCTGGCGCGCGCGCTCGATCTGCGGCTTCTCGGAAACGCCGCCGAAGACGACCTGCGTGCGCAGGTCCACGTATTTGCCGTAGTCGGAAATACTCTGCGCGACCTGCGCCGCGAGTTCGCGCGTCGGCGTCAGCACCAGCGCCCGCGGGTTCTTGCCGTGGCGGGCGCCTAACTTCTGCAGCAATGGCAGCGTGAAGCCGGCGGTCTTGCCGGTGCCGGTCTGCGCGCCGGCGAGGACGTCGCCGCCCGCGAGCACGGCCGGAATGGCCTGTAGCTGGATGGGAGTGGGAACCGTGTAGCCCTTGTCGGCGACGGCACGGAGCAGCTCGGGCTTGAGCCCGAGGGATTCAAATGACATGAATTAACCTTACGAAAAGATTTCAGAAGACTCGCAGTGCATCAGCCGTAGCCGTGCAGCGGTCATTAGCGAGGAGTGTTTTGCGAATCGTTGCGCCAGCCTCTTGAATACAAGAGCAAGAGCGCCTTCAGACTTGCGAGCTTTAGGGGGCGATGACCGCGCGACCCTGGATAAGCCGGCGCGACTATACAGGTCGGTGCCGGGTGGGGAAAGTGGGGAAATCGCCGCGCAGGGCCCCGCCATGCTGAAATGAGCGTTGATCCTCCTTATCCCGACGGCCATGACGGCTTGGTTTGAAATAATCCGTACCCCCAGCGGGTCTTGAATGCACTCGATTCAATTCCAGGGGATCCACGTGCACACCAACATCCGGCGCTTCAGCTTCGCAATCCTGCTCATCGCCTGCTCCGCCGCCGCGCTCGCGGCGCCCTCTCCAACCGCCCCTTCGATGGTCAAACCACTGGCCGCCGGCCAGAAGGCTCCGGCCTTCGTGGCGCGTGAGGCCGACGGCAAGGCGTTCGCATTCAATCCGCGCAAGCTTTCACGGCCGACGATGCTCATCTTCTATCGCGGTGGCTGGTGCCCGTATTGCAATGCTCACCTGAAGGATTTGCGCACCGTCATCCCGAAGATCAATGAAATGGGATACGACGTGTTGTTCCTGAGCACGGATCGACCGCAGATCCTCGTCTCAAGCCTCAAGGAGCCGGTTGACTACCACCTGCTGTCGGACAGCGAAGTGAATGCCGCGCGCGCATTCGGCGTCGCTTATCGACTCGACGATGCGACCTACGAGAAGTACAAGTCATACGGTCTCGACCTCGAAGAAAGCCAGGGCGCGAAGCATCACGAGTTGCCGGTGCCGGCGGTCTTCATCGTCGATCGCGCAGGCACGATCCGTTTTGCGCACAGCAATTCCGATTACACAGTGAGATTGCCCGCGGCGGATGTGCTCGCGGCAGCGCAGTCGGCCAAGGGGAAATGACCCTTGCGTAAAACGCTGCTGAACTGCGTTCTGCTGGCCCTGGCCGCTTGCGGAGGCAGTCCGATGGCTCAGCCCGCCGAAGCACCGGAATTCACCCATCAGGCACCCGCCGACTGGTTGAATTCCGCGCCCGTCAAACTCGCCGACCTGCGCGGGCGCGTGGTGCTGATCGAGTTCTGGACCTTCGATTGTTACAACTGCCGCAATACGCTGCCCTGGCTCAAGGCGATTCATTCGGAACTTGGCGGGCAGGGTCTCGAGGTGATCAGCGTGCACACGCCCGAACTCGACCGGGAACGCGATCCGAAGCAGCTGCGCGCCGCGATCGCGGAACTCGGCGTCGACTATCGCGTGATGATCGACAACGACTTTTCCTACTGGCGCGCCCTCGGCAACCGGTATTGGCCGGCCTTCTACCTGATCGGGCGCGACGGGAAGATCGCCACGACGGCCTTCGGCGAGTTGCACCGCGGCGACCGTCGCGGCGACCAGTTCGAACAGCGCATCCGCGAACTGCTGGCCGCCAAATAAGATGCCCTAACTAAACGATGTCGGCCGCCTGCCAGCGCGTAGGCGGCGGCTGACTATCCACGACGGCACTGTCGCGCGCGCGTTCCGGTCCCTGTCTGCATTCGACGACGAGTGTTCTCCGTAGTCTGAACCCCACACGGTTTCAATTCGAACACCCGAGGGATCCCATGACTACGCTACGTGTCGGTCGCAACCTGCTCGCGACTTCGCTGATTCTGTCTGGACTGAGTGCTTGCGGCGGTGGTGGCGGCGGCAGCAATCCGCCCGCTAATCCGCCGGTCAATCCGCCAGTAGTCCCGCCCGTCGTAGTCCCGGTCCCCGCGCCTGGCGCCGGCGTCACCTCGGGTGACACTTTCGCAGTGACCAGCACCAACCGGCTGGTCACCTTCGACCGCGCCGACCCGGCGCTCGACACCGCGATCGCCATCTCCGGCCTGCAGGCCGGCGAGACCGTGCTCGGCATCGACATCCGCGCCGGCGGCGCGACGCCCGGCGAGTTGTACGCGCTCGGCAGCACCGGCCGCATCTATACGATCAACACCACCACCGGCGCAGCCACCCAGAAGTCCATGTTGGCCGCCGACGGAAGTGATGTGACCGACCCGTACACCGCGCTTTCGGGTACGGAGTACGGCGTCGACTTCAATCCGGCCGCGGACCGCCTGCGCGTCGTCAGCGACACGGGCCAGAACCTGCGCATCGACGTCGACAGCGGCGCCACGATCACCGACACGCCACTGTCGAGCGGCGGTGCCACGCGCACTGGCGTCAATGGCGCGGCATATTCCAACGCCTTCGCGGCGGCTTGCACCACGAGTTTGTATTTCATCGACGCGGCCACCGATCAACTGCTCACCACTGCCAATCCGAATGGCGGCGCGGTCAGCGTGGTCGGCGCGCTCGGCGTCGACACCACCGCGGTCAGCGATTTCGAAATCGCCACGGCGGCCGACGGCACCAACAGCGGTTACGCCGTGCTGGTCGTCGGCGGCGTGCCGACTTCCTACCAGATCAACCTATCTACCGGCGTGGCTGCCACGGCGGGCGCCGTGACCAAGCTCGATGCCAACGAACTGGTTCGCGATACGACCATCGCGCCACCGGGCACTGCGCCGACGCAGGCTGCCGGCGACCTGTTCGCGGTGACCGAGACCAACAAGCTGGTCTCGTTCAACGCGGCGCTACCGCAGAAGGCCTGCACGAACGTGGCACTCACCGGGCAGGACAGTGGCGAGAACATCGTCAGCATCGACGTGCGTCCGGCGGACGCCACGATGTATGCGCTCGGCAGCACCGGCAAGTTGTACACGCTCGACACTGCGACCGGCGCGCTCACGGCGAAAGCGACACTCGCGGCGCAGCTCGGCGACGATCTGCCCTTCACCGCGCTGACCGGGACCACGTTTGCCTTCGACGTGAATCCTGGTACTGACCTGATCCGGGTCAACAGCGATCTCGGCGCGAACTTCCGCGTGACGCCCGACACGGGCGCGGTCAAGACGGACGCCGACCTGACGCCGACCGGTTCGGTGTTCGGCGACGCGGCCTATGGCAACAGTTTCGTCGGCACGATCCTCTCGAACTACTACACCATCGACGCGACGACCGATGCGCTGCAGATCGTCGGCCGGCCCTCCGGCAACACGATCAACGGCGACATCCAGACCATCGGCCTGCTCGGCATCGGCGATGTTGGAACGATGGCGGGCTTCGACATCTCGGGTCTCGACAACCTGGGTATCGCGGCGCTCAACGTGGGCGGCGCGGCTACGTCGGACCTGTTCAGCATCAACCTCGCAAGCGGCGCGGCCACCCGCATCGACACGATCGGCGGCGGCGAACGAGTCCGCAGCCTTGCCTACGGTCGGGTGCCGGTGGCGACGGTGTTCGCGCTTACCTCGGACAATCACCTGGTGAGTTTCAAACCGCTCACGCCGGGCACGTTCGATACCGATGTCGCGGTGACTGGCCTGGTAGGCGGTGAGGCCATCGTCGGAATGGATGTGCGAGCGTCGAATGGAACGTTGTACGCGCTCACCGATGGCGGGCACATCTACAGTGTCGACACGACGACCGGCGCGGTGTCGGGCAGCGTGACGCTGTCTGCACCCCTGGCGGGTGCGCATTTCGGTGTCGACTTCAGCCCGGTCGACAACCTGCTGCGCGTCCAGAGCGATTCGGGCCAGAATCTGCGCGTCGACGTGGATACCGGAACGGTCAGCGCCGATGGCGCTCTGAATCCCGGCACGCCGCAGGTAGTAGGCACGGCCTTCAACGCCAACTTCGCGGGCACGTTGACCTCGACACAGTACGCGATCGATCTCGCCGCCGGCGGACAACTGGTGCGCCAGACCTCGCTCACCGGCGCTCTGGTCACGGTCGGCAGTCCGTTCAATGTCGCAGGTGGCTTCCTGCTCGAAGGCGGCTTCGACATCGCGGGTGGCGAGAACGGTCTCGCCATCGCCGCACTGCAGAAGACCGCCGACACGCAGTCAACGCTGTACCGGCTCAACCTGTCGACCGGCGCCCTTACGGAAATCGGCTTGTTAGGTTCGAACGCGACCACGGTCGTCAAGGCCCTGGCGGTGCGTCTCCAGTAATGCGGATGTGACAACGGGGCGGCGGCTGTTAGGCTGCCGCCCCATGTCGATTCTCGCTTTCTGCGGCAGCCTGCGCCGCGTCTCCATGAATGCCGTCCTGCTGAGGGCGACGGTGCGGCTCGCGCCAGCGGCGCTGTCCGTCGAGATATTCCCCGGCCTCGCGGCCTTGCCACTCTTCAACCCGGATCTCGAAGCCGAACTTCCGCCGGCGGTATGCCAGATGCACGCAGCGGTCGCGGAGTGCGATGCCTTGCTCATCGCCAGCCCCGAATACGCGCACGGTGTCACTGGCGTGCTCAAGAACGCGCTCGACTGGCTGGTGAGCTTCGAGGGGTTCATCGACAAACGGGTCGCCATCTTCAACGCCTCGCCACGCTCGGTTCACGCCGACGCCTCCCTGCGCGAGATACTAGCTACCATGTCCGCCAACATCGTGGCCGGCGCCTGCCTCGCGCTGCCGCTGCGCGGACTCAACCTGACCGAACAGCAGATGTTCGACTCGCAGCACGCCGCGGCGATCCGCCAGGCCCTGCTCACACTCGCCCCGCAGGAAGCGCGCGCATGAAATGGATCGTCATCATCCTGGTCCTGATCGTCGCCGCCGCGGTCGGCAGCTACTGGTACGACGGCTACAGCGCGCGCTCGGCGCTGCTCAAACTGCCCGTCTACCACGTGATCCGCAAACACGAGCCGCAGCTGTTCGACAAGGTCGTCGAGGAATACAAGGTCTTCGAGCGCAACGAGTCGCGCCGTGAGGACTTCGTCAACTTCGCGAACTACGAGGTCAGCCTCGCGGCCACGCAGCACCTCGCGCACGCCTCGCAGGAATCGGTGCTCGCGCTGGTCCGCGACATGGTGGGCACGGCGCGCACGCTCGAAAAGCAGCCGGGCGACACCTGCTTTCGTTACTGGTTTCCGCTGGTGTCGGGGCCGCCCGACGTTGCCAGGTTCATCGATGCGAAATCGCAGGCGCATACGATGGAATTGATGGGTGAAGTCATCCGCAGCGCGGCGGAGAACCCCGTTCCGTTGCCGGATGCCGGGAACGTCAAGGAAAATCTCACCAACGTCATCAACTCCACGTACGAGCAATACGGCCCTGACGCGCAAATGATGTCCCACGTGAGTGATGAACGCGTCGATCGCGCCAAGGTCTGCACGATCACGATTTCGGTGTACGACCGCATACTCGAGCTGCCGCCGAAACAGGCGACCGACCTGATCCGCGCGATGACGCAGGTGAAGAATTAGTTTTCGATCGGCCTCACGGGCCAGAAGGAGAATCCGCGTGCGCACCTCACTCCGTTTCGCGTTGTTGTTAGGCGTGAGCCTTGCAACGCCCTCCTTCCCGCAGCAGCCGCAGGCGCTCACCGAAAGGTCCGTCGCCGAGCTGCGCACGGATCTCGAAATGGGACGAACCACCTCGGTGGCCCTGGTCGAGGCGTATCTCGCGCGCATCGAAGCCATCGACCGGAACGGTCCGGCGCTGCATGCGGTGCTCGCGCTGAATGGCCAGGCGCTCGAACAGGCGCGCCAACTCGACGCCGAACGCAAACGCAGGAAGCTGCGCGGCCCGTTGCACGGCATCCCCGTACTGCTCAAGGACAACATCGAATCCATGGAGCTGCCGACGACCGCCGGCTCCGTCGCGCTGCGCGACAACCTCACACAACGTGA
Source organism: Pseudomonadota bacterium (assembly GCA_039931065.1). Taxonomy (GTDB): domain Bacteria; phylum Pseudomonadota; class Gammaproteobacteria; order Steroidobacterales; family Steroidobacteraceae; genus CADEED01. The sequence continues at coordinate 208,068 of JBDTSP010000002.1, forward strand.
CGCGCCCATCGTCGCGAACCTGCGCGCCGCCGGCGCGATCATTCTCGGCAAGACCAACCTGAGCGAGTGGGCCAACTTCCGCTCCACACATTCCACCAGCGGCTGGAGCGGTCTCGGCGGGCTCACGAAGAATCCGCACGTGCTCGATCGCAGCGCCTGCGGCTCGAGTTCGGGCAGTGGCGCGGCGATGGCCGCCGGCCTGGCCGCCGCGACGGTCGGCACGGAGACGGATGGCTCGATCGTTTGCCCGGCTTCGCTGAACGGCATCGTCGGCGTGAAGCCGACGCTGGGGTTGCTGTCCGGCGAACGTATCGTGCCGATCTCGCACAGCCAGGACACCGCGGGACCGATGACCGCGACGGTCACGGACGCCGCGTTGATGTTGACCGCGATGGTCGGAAAGAAGCCCGCCTGCAAGGGCTGCGTCGCGCGCGACTACGCCGCGACCCTGCCCGCGGCGTCGCTCAACGGCAAACGCATCGGCGTCCTGCGTTTCAAGGCCGGGCGTCAGCCCGCGGTCGATCCCGTGTACTCGCAGGCGCTGGAGCAATTGCGCGCGGCCGGCGCGACACTGGTCGAAGTCGACTTCGGCGATACCGACCCGATCGATGCGGCCGAAGACATCGTCCTGCACGCCGAATTCAGGCCGGATCTGAATGCCTATCTAGCGACCACGCCCGCCGCGGTGAAAGCCCGCACACTCGCCGACCTCATCGCATTCAACGCGTCGCAGCCGCGCGAGACCGCGCTGTTCGGCCAGGAGATCTTCGAGCGCGCCGAGAAGATGCCCGGCCTCGACGATACCGCCTATCTCAAGGCGCTGGCCGATTCGAAACGGCTGGCCGGCGTCGAGGGCATCGACAAGGTCTTGAAGTCGAACCAGCTCGATCTGCTGGTCGCGCCCACCACCGGCCCCGACTGGCGCTTCGACTTCCTCAATGGCGACAACTACACCGGTTCGTTCAGCACGTTGCCGGCCGTGGCCGGTTATCCGCACGTCACCGTGCCGATGGGCGTCATCAAGGGTATGCCCATCGGGTTGTCCTTCATCGGCACCGCCTTCGGCGAAGCGCAGTTGCTCGAGGCGGCCTATGTCTACGAGCAACGCAGCAAGGCACGGCCGCGACCGCGGTTCATTCCGTCGATCGACGTGGCCAGCGAGGCGACGGCGCCGCTGTGAACAGCCTGCACGAAGTTAAGTATTCGTAAGAGCTGGAACCTGGAAAGCCGTGCTAACTTTCCGCCTCAAATGCATCTGCTGCTGATCGAGGACGACGCGGAGGCCGCCAAATTTCTGGCCAAGGGCCTGCGCGAAAGCGGCTACGTGGTCGACATCGCGGCCGACGGCCGCGAGGGCCTGTTCCGCGCCACCGAGGGCAGCTACGACCTCATCGTCGCCGACCGCCAGCTGCCGCATTTCGACGGCCTGTCGATCGTGGCGATGCTGCGCAAGAACGGCAAACGCACGCCGGTGCTCATCCTTTCCGCGCTTGGCTCCGTGGATGACCGCATCGAAGGCCTGCGCGCCGGCGGCGACGACTACCTGGCCAAGCCGTTCGCGTTCGGCGAATTGCTGGCGCGCATCGAAGCGCTGCTGCGCCGTGGCAACCTGCCCGACATCACCACGCGTATCCGCATCGCCGACCTCGAACTCGACTTGTTAGGCCGCAAGGTGACTCGCGCGAATACCCCCATCGACATCACGTCCAAGGAATTCCAGCTGCTCGAATTCCTGGCGCGCCGCGCCGGCCAGGTGGTCACCCGCACCATGTTGCTCGAGGCGGTCTGGGACCTGCATTTCGATCCGCAGACCAACGTCATCGACGTACACATCAGCCGGCTGCGCGCCGCCATCGACAAGGGGTTCGAACGACCGCTGCTGCATACCGTGCGCGGCGCGGGTTACGTGCTGCGCGATGCCGGCTGAACCCGCACCGCCGCACCGGCCGATGCGTATGTCATCGGCGCGGCTCGCACTGCTGTACACGGCACTGGTCACGGTGCTGACCAGCGTGCTGCTGGGTACTGTCTATCTACTTACGCGTAACGCCCTCGAGCGCGAGATCAGCGCGGTGGTGCGCGCCGAGGTCGAAGACCTCACCGACGATCTGCGGCTCGGCGGCGTGGAGCAGGTTGCGGCAACGCTGCGGCTGCGCGCCGACAGCTGGGGCCGCACCGGCGCGGTGTTCCTGCTGGCGGATGGGAAATTCCGCCCGGTGGCGGGCAATCTGTCCGCGTGGCCGCACGACGTTTCGACTAATGCCGCGGCGATGGTCGAATTCGACATCGCGGCGCAGGAACTCGGCGAACCGGTGTTGCATCCGGTCGAGGCGCGGATTGAGCGGCTGTCGAACGGTTATTGGCTGCTGGTCGGCGCCGACACCAGCGAGCGCCAGAAGGTGTTGCGCCGCTTCGGCCTGGCAACTCTCTGGGGTATCGCGCTGACCGCGCTCGCCGTGTGGTTGTTGGGCGCCGCCTACGCGCGGCGCACCGCGCGCCGCGTGCGCGACTACGCCACCACCTGCGAAACCATCGTCCAGGGTGACCTCACCCAGCGATTGCGCGTGGACGGCTCGCGCGACGAGTTCGATGCACTGGCCGGCGCGGTGAACACCATGCTCGATCGGATCGAACAACAGACTTCGACGTTGCGCGCGGCCTTCGACAGCATCGCGCACGATCTGCGTACTCCGTTGTACCGGTTACGCGTGCGGCTCGAAGAGGCGCAGTTGCGTGCCGGCGGTGCCGGCGCGGTTCAACACGAAACGCAGGAGCTGGTGGCGCCGGCGCTCGAGGAACTCGATCGCGTGCAGCGTACCCTCGCCACGCTGCTGCAGATTGCACGCGCCGAGGCGGCGGGTGTCACGACTCACGGCGACGAAGTGGATCTCGCGGCGCTGGCGGCCAACATGGTTGAGCTGTACGCGCCGGGTATGCGCGCGGCGGGCCTCGAGGTGACGCTGGATGCGCCGCAGCCCGCGCCGCTCACCGGCAATCGCCAGCTGCTGGCGCAGCTCATCACGAACCTGCTCGAAAATGCGTTGAAGTACGTGCCCGCTGGCGGGCGGGTACGCGTGAGCGTGCGCAACGAAGTGCGCGGAATTTCGATGTCCGTGTCCGACAACGGGCCGGGCATCGCGGCCGGGGAACGCGCGGCCGCGTTACGGCCTTTCGTGCGCGTCGGTGATGCCGCGGCAAAGGCCACCGGGAGCGGATTGGGATTGAGCCTCGCGGCGGCCGTGGCGCGGTTGCACCGCGCCCAGCTGACGCTCGGCGACAATGCGCCTGGCCTCGTGGTCCATTGCGAATTCCCTGCTGGCACCCGGCACGACGCGCCCGGTGGCGTCGCACAGGTCGGTTGAAACGCCATTCGTTGGGGCAGGCGTGGCGCGTCGCACCGGGTGCAGCACGGGAAAGTTGTTAGTTGGCTTTCTTGCCTTCCTTGCATTCCTTGACGAACGTCTTCTCCGCATCGCCGGTCAGCTTCTTCTCCTTCGCTTCCCGGGCGCAATGCATCCCGCCTTCGTGTTTGGCGGGCGCGGCGACCGGGGTCGCGGTGGCGCCGGCGGTGGCTGTCGGGGTGGTGGCGGCGAAGGCGGTGCCGGACGCCATAAGGGCGGCGATCGTGAGGGTCGAGAGCAGTTTCATGGCGGTGTCCGGAAGAGTGGCTGCCGATTGCAGCGAGGGACAGTGTGCGATTGCGGGGGTAAGGCACCGATGTCGGCGGCATTAAGAAAGCGTCATTTGCCTGCGAGTCGGGCCCGCCAGGCCCGTTGGCGCTGAAATGGCTTTCATGACAACCGAGCTCTATCACGGTGGCGCCGCAGCAAACTCCCTGAAGGCCTTGCTGCCGCTGTACGAAAAGCAGGTGCGGCTCGAAGGCCGGCTCATGCGGCTCATTGATTTCGAACAACACGAACCGTGGTTCGTGAAGATCAATCCGCTCGGCCAGGCGCCGGTGCTGGTGCACGACGAGCGCGTGCTGAACGAATCGACGCTCATCAACGAATACGTCGACGACACCTTCCCGGCTTGAAGACAGCCCGAAGGTGATTGCCTGGTATGCGCGGATGATGGAGCGCGATTCGGTCAAGCAGGCGCTGGCGATCGGCCACCCCGGCTCGAAGTTCGTGAAGACTGGTTAGACAAAAGTGGTGTCAGGCGGGGAAAGTCGGGATAACTCACGACTACCTTTCAATCGCATGACATATCGAGTTATCCCGACTTTCCCCGCCTGACACCGCTCTCCCGGTGCAACGCGCCGAAACACGCGCCATCGACGAACAACGCTGACAGCGCGTCAAGAGTGCACATCGAACAAGAACATGCACTTACGCCATTTCCCCGGGTGGCACGCAGCTTGCTTTACTCCCGGCATCGCAGCTTTTTCGCTGAGTCCTCGGGTGATCCAATGGAATGCGTACCCCTTCGCTGAAGGCCATCAAGACCTTTCAGATCGCCGCCAAACATTCGAGCTTTGCCGTCGCGGCGAATGAACTCTGCATCACGCCGTCGGCGGTGAGTCATCAGATAAAGACGCTGGAAACGCAGCTGGGCCTGCCGCTGTTTTCACGTGCTGCGCGGGCGCTCGCGCTCACCGATGCCGGTGCGCGTTATCTCGAGCAGATAGACGATCTGTTCATGCGGCTGGAATCCGTCACCGAACAGTTGCGCGCGCGTTATGGCCGCAACAGCGTGCGGCTGCACGTGCCCGCCTACTTCGCGAGCGAGATGTTGCTGCCGCGGCTGTCGGAGTTCTCGAAGCTGCACGACGGCATCGATCTGCGCATCGAGACGCAGGGCGTGCACGGCCGCACACACGCGGCGGAAGCCGACATCTCGGTGGTGGTCGGCACCGGCCCGTGGAACGGGCTCGTGGCGCACAAGATGTTTGCGCAGACGATGGTACCGGCCTGTTCGCCGGAGCTCTTTTCCGAGCGTCCCGTGCGGTGTTACGAGGACCTGAACTCGCACACGTTGCTGGTGCACGAGGCGCGGCGCGACGACTGGGACCGCTGGGCCACCGCCGTCGGCATGAAAAACCTGCAGCCCGCGCAAATCGTGCGCATCGATTCGATGTCTGCCGCCACCCGCGCCGCCGAGAAGAGCATCGGCATCGCGCTACTGCCCGCGGAACTGTCGCGCCGCAAATTCGCGTCGGGCCGTCTGAAGCGCGTGTTCGATGACGAACTGGTTACACAGGAGGACTACACCCTATTAGTCCGTACCGAAGACGAAAACCGTGAGGACATTCGCGCTTTGTGCGCGTGGCTGATCGAGTCCTGCCGCACTGCTGAGGAAAACTGATGACAGCTCCCGATCTTCTCGTTTGTTGTGGCGGGGCCGCTCCAGTAGTTTGACTATCGTGGAATTCAAAACTTGTTAGGAGTGCAACATGATTCGTCGAACCTCTAAATTTCTGGTGGCTTCCGCCCTCATCAGCTTCGCCGCCTATTCGAACGCCGGCTCGGCCGCGGTGACCCCGGCGCTCGCCGCCTGCAGCAAGGCCCTCATCGAGACGATCTCGAAAGCGGAACCGCTGCCGTCGTACACGGTGAAGTCGCCGAGCGTGTTCGTGTCCGACCTGGTCGACAAGAACGCGTTCACGGTGCTGGCGCACAACACGAAGACGAAGGAACTGCTGGGCAAGGCCTCGTGCAAGGCCACCTCGGCGGGCGAGATCGTTTCGTTCAAGTCGATTTACGTCAAAAGCTGAGGAACTAACTATCGGCATATCCCGAAAGCGGCGAGGCGCGGACACCGGTCCCCCATCCCCCCTCTAGCGGGGAACGGTGTCCGCCTCTCGACCCGCAGCGGCCTCAAATGGCCAATAGACGGGATCGAAACCGCGTAATCGGCTAGCATCTCGCGCGATGTCGACATCGCCAGATCTGCCCCTCGAGAACGGGGGCTTTCCGACTCTGCCTCCCCATGCCCCGCAGGTGAACGCCCGCTGGCGCCGCTGGCTGGGTGTCCTGCTGATGCGGCTCAGCGGCTGGCGGGTCGCCGGCAACATCCCCGATGTGCCGAAATACGTGCTGATCGTGGCGCCGCACACCTCGAACTGGGATTTCTTCCACGGCTTCTGCGCCTATCTCTTGCTGCGTCTCGATAACACCTGGCTCGCGAAGCACACCGTGTTCTTCTGGCCGCTCGGAATCCTGGCGCGCCGCTTCGGCGGCATGCCCATCGACCGCGCGCGCGGCAGCAACGTGGTGCGCATGTGCGTCGCGGAATTCGCGAAGCGCGAAAAGATTTCGATCACGATCACACCCGAGGGCACCCGCTCGCGCGTGAAGGAGTGGAAGCTCGGTTTCTACTACATCGCAACGGAAGCCGGCGTGCCCATCGTGCCCGTGGCGCTCAACTACGCAAAACGCCAGGTGATGATCATGCCGCCGTTCATTCCGTCGGGTGATGTGGCCGCGGATCTGCCGAAGATCAAGTCGCTGTACACAGCCGCAATGGCGCGTCATCCGGAGAATTTCTGAAGCCATGCGGCTGCTGATACTTTCCGTCTCCGCCGGAGCGGGCCACGTGCGTGCCGCGGACGCCATCGCGGCGGCGGCGAAGGCGGAGGCGCCAAAGGTCGAGGCGTTACACGTCGACCTGTTGTCGCTGGTGCCGCGTGAGTTCAAAAAACTCTACGGCGAGCAGTACATCAAGCTGGTCGAGAAGCTGCCGCAATTGTGGTCGTACCTCTATTCGAAAACCGATCGCCCGACGCGCGATTCCCTGGTGGGCAAACTCAAGCGCGCCGCCGAAAAGATCAACACGCGCAAGCTGAATGCGCAGATCGAGAAGTTCGCGCCCGATGCGATTCTCTGCACGCACTTCCTGCCGGCGGAGTTGCTGTCGCGCCAGAAGGGCAAGGGAAAGAAACTTCCGCCGCTGTGGGTTCAGGTCACCGATTTCGACGTGCATGCATTGTGGGTGCACGAACACGTGGATCACTACTGCGTCGCGAGCGATGAAGTCGCGTTCCGGCTGGCCGACCGCGGCGTGCAGCGCGGGAAAATCCACGTCACGGGCATTCCGGTGATGCCGCAGTTCGCGCAACCGCTCGAGCGCGCCACCTGCGCCCGGGAACTCGGTCTTGCGGCCGACAAATTCACCGTGTTGATGATGGCGGGCGGCGCCGGCGTCGGCAGTCTCGACGATCTGGCGGGGCGGTTGCTGAACCTGCCGCATGAGCTGCAGTTGGTCGCGCTCGCCGGCCGCAATGCCGACCTGCTGAAGCGCCTGCAGACGCTGGCGAAAAAACATCCCGGCAAGTTGTTCCCGCTGGGTTTCACGACGACCGTGGAGCGTGTGATGACGGCTGCGGATCTCGTGGTGACCAAACCCGGCGGCCTGTCCGTGTCCGAATGCCTCGCCAAGGGAAAACCGATGCTGCTGGTGTCGCCGATCCCCGGCCAGGAGGAGCGCAACGCGGACTATCTACTCGAGGCCGGCGCGGCCATCAAGGCCGTGGACGGCGCAACACTCGCGTTCAAGCTCGGGCGGCTGCACGTAATGAGTGAGGCGGCGCACAGAATCGCCACACCCCGGGCGGCGCGCGACGTGCTTGCGTTAATATCCGCGACGACATGAAGCGATTTGCCATTTGCCTGATGATGGCGCTCGGCGCGCCCGCCTGCGCGCAGGAATCCACCGGAAAAACCGTGTCGACACCCACACGTCCCGCGCACTGGGCGGAAGCCATCACGCTCGAAGGCGTGCCCAACCTGCATCGCATCACCGCCACGCTTTATCGCAGCGAGCAGCCGAGCGCGCTCGGGATGCAGAACCTGGAGAACTTGGGGATTCGCACGGTCATCAACCTGCGCGCCTTCAACGATGACGAAGAAGAGGTGCGCGGCACGAAGCTGCGCACCGAGCGCACGAAGATCCTCACCTGGCGGGTCGACGACAAACACGTCATCGAAGTGATGCGCATGTTGAAGAACGCGGACAATGGCCCGTTTCTCATCCACTGTCAGCACGGCGCCGATCGCACCGGCTTGATGAGTGCGATGTACCGCATCCTCGAGCAGGGCTGGAATCCGGAAGACGCATTGGCCGAACTGACCGACGGCGGTTATGGCTACCACTCGATGTGGCGCAACATCCTGCGCTATGTGAGTTCTGCGGATATCGAGAAACTGCGCGCGGCCATCGAGGAGAAGTCGGCGCCGGAGTGAGCGGTGTCAGGCGGGGAAAGTCGGGATAACTCGACAGGTTACCCAGCCAAAGCTCGCACGTGAGTTATCCCGACTTTCCCCGCCTGACACCGCTCACTACATCGGCTCGACCAGAACCGTAACCGCAAGCTGGTGATCCGCGCCGCCCAGGATCACGCCACGCAGCGGAGATACGTCGCCGAAATCCCGGCCCCACGCCACGGCGATGTGATCGAGCCCGGCGAAGCAGCCGTTGGTGGGATCGAACTCCACCCATCCGTAGGGCGGCGCCCACACCGACACCCACGCGTGTGACGCCGCATCGCCGACCAGCTTTTCGCCATCCTTCCAGTCCGGCGAGTTGGTGCGCAGGTATCCGCTCACGTAACGCGCCGGCAATCCGCGCGAGCGCAGGCAGGAGATCATCAGGTGCGCGAAGTCCTGGCACACACCGAGTCGTTTCTCGAGCACCTCGGTCACCGCGGTGCTGATGGTCGTCTCACCCGGCGCGTATTTGATGTCCCGGTGTAGTTTGGTACTCAAACGCTCCGCGCAGGCCAGCATGGGTTCGCCGGCGCCGAAGCAATCCACCGAATAATCGGTGAACGACTGCTTGAGACGCACGTGCGGAGACTCGTGGCGGAAACGCGCGGCGTCGAGCTGGTCGCGCGACGGCCATGCGCCGTGGTATGCGAAGGCGTCGCGCACTCTTTCCCAGCTATTCGTCGTCGACACCGGCACTACGGGCCGGTGATGCACCTCGATCTCCATCTGCGAGACCACTTTGAGCTCACGATGCGGCGTGGCGAGCTCGACGCGGATCATCGGATTGCCGAACGCGTCGATTTCGTTCACGCGGCGATGTGCATCGGGAATGATTTCGATCTCGTGTTCGAGGCATTCCTGGTACGGCGCCGGACGCGGCACGAGGTGCAGCAGGTGATGCGAGTGCACGACGTCGGCCGCGTACTTGTAGCTGGTCTCGTGCCGGATGCGGTATTTCCTGCTCATGTGGCAAGCGCTTGCGTGTCGGAATCGATCAATGCGAAATAGCGCCGCGATAGCCGGTCCGATAGTTCGCCGGCACCATTGGCGAGGCCGAGCAGGTCGTTCGCGAGTTCGGCGCGCGCCGCGTCACCCGCCTCGCCCGCGGCATCGAGCAACTCGGCCGAACCATTCGGCAGCAGCGGCACGTCCGGAACGCCGCGCTCGCGTTCGCGTTCGCCGCCGAGCGAACGCCCCAATTCGTCGAGATCGCGCTCGATGGAGCGGCGATGGAACACCAGCGCCATCGGGTGCCCGTCGTCGTACAGCAGCAGGTTGAGCATGGTCGAAAGGCGGGGCGTGCCGAGATAACGCGCGCGGTAGATAGGCGTGCTGTCGCAGACGTCGAGCAGCCACTCGACCGTCTCGGCGCGCGTGGCATGCGTGCTTTCGAGCTGGCGCACCAGTATGTTGGATACGAACTGCGTGCGTTCGATGCGCCGGCCGAGGCGCATCACGCGCCAGCCCTCGTCGTGCATCATGTCTTCTTCGGAGAATCCGGTCAGCGCGGCGAGCGATAACAGCAGCTTTTCGTACACCTCGCGACTGCTGCCACGCGTCGCCACGGCTTCCTGCATCTGACGCTGCAATCCGACCACACCGCGCCAGTAACGGGCGGACAACCTGTTCCGGACCTGCGATGCGCACCAGGCGAGATGTTTGATGTCGGCGTGCAACCCTTGCGCATCCGGCTGGCGCAACGCGTCGAACACCTCGACTTCCTTGGAGACCGCGCCCAGGTCGCGGCAGATCTGCTGCGCATGCGCCCAGACACGCGCGTCGCTGCGCGCACCGAGCGTGCGCAACAGCAGGCGCCCGGTGTTTTCGCAACGCACCGTGTAACGGCCGAGCCAGTAGAGGTTTTCGACCAGGCGCGACGGAATGTAGTCCTGGCGCTGCAGGCTGGCCCACTTGCCCGACTGCACCGCGGTGATCGTTTCCTCGTGCGGATTGTCCGCCAGCACCCAGATATCTTTTGCGCCGCCGCCGCGCTGTGTCGACACCACGTCAGCCGCCGCTTCATTGGCGACTCGCGCAAGGCCGCCGGGCATGACGCGCACCCCGGCCGGAGTAACCACCGCGTAGACGCGGATCGTGAGCGCCCGCGCGGACAACTCCGACGACGCGGCCGATTTCCACACCGGCGCCTGCGACAGGCGCAGGTGCTCCTGCGCGACGTACGCATATGGACGGTTGCGCAGCCGCGCGATCAGCAGATCGCGCTCCTTGCCTTCGAAATCCCGGCCGAACATGGGTTCGAAGCGCTGATTCGGGTACGTGGGCTTGATGACGAGACGATCGAGGTTGGCCAACACGTACTCGAGCGCCGGCTTCTCCCCCAACCACCACGTCGCGACTTCCGGCAGCACCAGTTTCTCGCCGATCAACCGCTCGGCGATCGGCGGGAGGAATCCGAGCCATGCGGCGGACTCCAGCACCCCCGTGCCCAATGCGTTCGACACCATGACGCGGCCGGCGCGCAATGCGCCTATCAACCCGGGGACGCCGAGCGCGGAATCGCCGCGCAGCTCGAGCGGGTCGCAGAAGTCGTCATCGAGCCGGCGCAGGATCGAATGCACGCGGCGCAAGCCCCCCAATGTCTTGAGGAACACGGTGTCGCCACGCACGGTGAGGTCCGAACCCTCGACCAGCGGCATGCCGAGCTGGCGCGCGAGATATGCGTGTTCGAAATACGTTTCGTTGTACGGGCCGGGGGTGAGGATGACCGCCAGCGGCGATTCGTCGCCGGCGGCGTCCAGCATCCGTTCGCGCAAGCTGCCGAAGAAACCGCGCACGCGGCGCACCGACATGTCGGGAATCACTTCCGGGTGCACCTGCTCGAGGATCTCGCGATTCTCGAGCGCGTAACCCGCCCCCGAGGGCGCCTGCGTGCGATCGGCCAGCAACCACCAGCGGCCGTCCGGGCCGCGCGCCAGGTCCGCCGCGTAGACGTGCAGCCAGGTTCCGTCGGCCGGCTTCAGATCGTGGCAGGGCCAAAGGTAGTTAGGATGGCCGAACGGCAGCTCGGCCGGGACGTGCCCTTCCGCGAGCAGTCGCTGCGGGCCGTACAGATCGCTGAGCACTGCGTTCAGCAGCCGCGCGCGCTGCGAAACGCCCATTTCGATCGCTTTCCATTCCTCGGCCGGCAACACGAACGGCAGCGGATCGAGCGCCCAGGGGCGATCGGCGCCCTGCGGATCGGCGTAGACGTTGTAGGTGACGCCGTTCTCGACGATCAGCCGCCGCGTCAGCTCGAGCGAGCGGCGCACCGCGTCGGGAGATTCGTCGGCGCGCAGACGATCGATGAGCGGCCGCCAGTGCGCGCGCATGGCGCCCTGCGAATCGTTCAGTTCGTCGTATTTTCTAAGGTCGGCCGGCTCGAGAACCGCACGCATTTCAGTTGAATTCACTCATGGGACTCTACGCAGGTCCAAGGTGAACGGGAATTCGACATTGGGCGATTCGGGCGCGGGTGTGACCCCGTCCGGGGTGTGGCCCATTCTGACAAATCGCGCCAGACGCCGGCTCTCCGCCTCGAAGGCATTCACCGGGAACGTATCGTTGCTGCGGCCGCCGGGATGAGCGACGTGGTACTGACACCCTCCCATCGAGCGGTTCATCCAGGTATCGACCAGGTCGAAGGTGAGCGGCGATTGCGAGGGAATCAGCGGATGCAGCGCTGATGGCGGCGCCCAAGCCTTGTATCGCACACCCGCGACGAACTCTCCGACGGTGCCCGTGGGTCGCAACGGGATCTGCCGGCCATTACACGTCATGGTGTATCGATCGGGCGCGAGGCCGGAAACCTTCACCTGCAGCCGTTCGACCGACGAATCCACATAACGCACGGCGCCGCCAGCGGCGCCCTCCTCACCCATGACATGCCAGGGCTCGAGCGCCTGGCGCAACTCGACGTCCGCGCCAAACGCCGAGAAATCGCCGTACTTCGGAAAGCGGAACTCGAAATGCGGCGCGAACCACTCGGCGCGCAGCGGAAAGCCAGCCGAGTTCTGCTCGGACAAAACGTCGGCGAGATCGCGTTCGATGAAGTACGGCAACATGAAGCGATCGTGCAGCTCGGTGCCCCAGCGCGCGAGGCGCGGCGGTTGATAGGGGTCCCGCCAGAACCGCGCGATCAGCGAACGCAGCAGCAGTTGCTGCGTGAGGCTCATGCGCTCGTGCGGCGGCATCTCGAAAGCGCGCATCTCGAGCAGCCCGAGCCGGCCGGTGTTGCCGTCCGGGGAAAACATCTTGTCGATGCAGAACTCGGAGCGATGTGTGTTGCCGGTGGAATCGATCAGCAGGTTGCGGAACAGCCGGTCGACCAGCCAGGGCGGCGATGTCTGCCCCACGGGTGGCAGCTGTTGAAACGCGAGTTCGAGCTCGTACAGCGAATCGTTGCGCGCCTCGTCGACCCGCGGCGCCTGCGAGGTGGGGCCGACGAACAGGCCGCTGAACAGGTACGACAGCGCCGGATGGTTGTGCCAGTAGGCGAGCAGGCTGCGCAGCAGGTCGGGCCGGCGCAGGAACGGCGAATCCGCCGGGGTCGCCCCACCCAGCACGAAGTGATTGCCGCCACCAGTTCCCGTATGGCGGCCGTCGACCATGAACTTCTCGGTAGTTAGCCGGGTCTTGCGCGCCTCATCGTAGAGATGGGTGGTGCGCTCGACCAGTTCGTTCCAGCTGCCGGACGGATGGATGTTCACTTCGATCACGCCCGGATCGGGCGTGACGCGGAAACTCGCGAGCCGCGGGTCCTTCGGCGGCTCGTATCCCTCGAGCACCACCGGCACATTCATGGCTGCGCTGGTGGCTTCGATCGCGGCCACCAGCTCGAGATAGTCCTCGAGGCGATCGGCCGGCGGCATGAAGATATAAAGAGTGCCGTTGCGCGGCTGGGCGCACATTGCGCTGCGCGTTATCTCCGAGGCGGACTGCAAGAACCCGGGGGTCGCCGCCGGCGCGACGATGCCGTCGCGTGCCTTCGCGCCTCCGCGAGCGGAGGGTGCCGGATCGGCCGGATGTTCGACGCCAGCGCGCAATTGGCGCCGGATGTCGGCCGATGCCGGTAACAACACGGGCGCCGCCATTGGATCGGGCTCGGAGGTGTACGGGTATTCGCTCTTCTTCACCCACGGAATCGAATCGAGCGGCAGCCGGTAACCAATGGACGAATCGCCCGGAACCAGGTAACAGCGCTCGCGGCGCAGGAACCACGACCCGGTTTGCCAGCGCTTTCCGCTGGCGTCTTTGGCAACGGGCAACACATGCCCAACTACCGAGTCGAGCCCCTGCTCGAACACACGCATCAGTCGCTCACGTTCGACCTTGTCTTCGAGCTTCGATTTGAAAGGATCGACGTTCGATGGCAGACGGCGCTCGCGCCACATGTAATAGAAGGCGTCTTCGTAGGTTTCGAACACGTACTCCGGCGGCAGCCCGAGTTTTTCCGCAACGCCCGCGAGGAATACACCGGCCACTTCGGCGGTGACGCCGCGGCCTTCCTTCTCATCGTCGAGCAGTTTGGGGTTCTGCCACAGCGGCTGCCCATCGCGGCGCCAGAAGCAGTTCAGCGACCAGCGCGGCAATTGTTCGCCCGGGTACCACTTGCCCTGGCCGAAATGCGACAGGCCGGTGGGCGCGTATTTTTCCTTGAGCTTGTTGTAGAGCGACACTGCCAGCTTGCGTTTCTCAGGGCCGAGCGCAGCGGTGTTCCACTCGGCGCCATCCGGGTCGTCGACCGACACGAAGGTCGGCTCGCCGCCCATGGTCAAGCGCACGTCGCCCGACAACAACTGCGCGTCGATCTGGTGGCCTAACTTCTCGATCTCGACCCACTGCTCTTCGGTGTAAGGTTTGGTGACGCGCGGCGCTTCCCAGACGCGTTCCACCTTCATGAGGTGCTCGAACTCGACTTCGGCCTTGTCGACCGCACCGGTCACGGGCGCGGCGCCAGTGGGCTCCGGCGTACAGGCCAGCGGGATGTGACCTTCGCCGGCGAGCAGCCCGGAAGTTGGGTCGAGCCCGACCCAGCCGGCGCCGGGTAGATAGACCTCACACCAGGCGTGCAGGTCGGTGAAATCTTTCTCCGGGCCCGAAGGGCCGTCGAGTGATTTCATGTCCGCGGTGAGCTGGATCAGGTAACCCGACACGAAACGCGCCGCGAGACCCATGTGGCGCAGCAGTTGTACCAGCAGCCAGGAGGAGTCGCGGCAGGAGCCCGACAGCTTCGTCAACGTGAGCTCCGGCGTCTGCACGCCCGGCTCCATGCGAATGAGATACTTGATGTCGCGCGCGAGTTTCGCGTTGAGCTCGACCAGCCAGTCGATGGTGCGCTTGCGTTCGCGCGGAATGGTGCGCAGGTATTCCTTGAACAGCGGCTCGCCGCGGAACATCACGAGATAAGGCGCGAGGTCGCGCTTGTCGACCCCCTGGTATGCGAACGGGTAGGTCTCCGCATATGGTTCCAGGAAGAAGTCGAACGGGTTGAGCACCGCCATCTCGGCGACCAGGTCGACCTCGATACGGAACTCGTCGGTCTTTTCCTCGAACACGAACCGGCCGAGGTAGTTAGCTTCCGGGTCCTGCTGCCAGTTGATGAAGTGTTTGGCCGGCGTGACCTTGAGCGAATAAGAAAGGATGCGCGTGCGGCAGTGCGGCGCCGGGCGCAGGCGGACTATCTGGGGGCCAAGCGAAACCAGCCGGTCGTACCGATAGTGCGTGACGTGATTGAGTGCAACATGAATGGACACGCGGTCATTCTACACAGGACCCCTGTTAGATAAGTCCGCACCAAATTGCGCCAATTTCGCCGCGCCGGCACCACCACGAGGCGCCGCCCGGCCCCGATTGCACTTATTTGAACGGCTTCATTTGGCTCTGGTATTTTTGACTCGCGTATCGCGCCCAACAATGAAAACCGACTGGAACTCATACCCTTCCCCCGGATTCCACGACGAGCTCGTGGGGCCCGGCGGTGGACCCCGCGCGGCCGGCCGCGTGCTCATGCGTTACCTGACCGAAATGGATGGCGGAGAGATCGCCGTCCGCCAACAGGCGGCCGAGATCGCCATCAAGGCGATGGGCATCACGTTCACCGTCTACCACGAGCAGGACGGCTCGATCGACCGCTCCTGGCCGCTCGACATCATTCCGCGCACGATCTCGCGCAAGGAATGGCAGAAGATCGAAGCCGGCCTGATCCAGCGCGCCGCGGCGTTGAACCTCTTCATCGACGACGTCTACCACCAGCAGAGATTCATCAAGGACGGGCTCATGCCCGCCTCGATCATCGCCACGTCGAAGAACTTTCGCGCGAACGTCAAGGGTATAAAGCCACCGCTCGGCACCTGGGCGCACATCTGCGGTTCGGATCTCATCCGCGACAAGGACGGCACGGTGTACGTGCTCGAGGACAACCTGCGCGTTCCGTCGGGCGTGTCGTACATGCTCGAGAACCGGCAGGTGGTCAAACGCGTGTTTCCGGAGTTGTTCGAGAGCGCGGCCATCTTGCCGGTCGACGACTACCCCTCGCAGCTCTACGACATGCTGGCGGCGTTGAGCCCGCGCAAGGAAACGCGCCCCGAAGTGGTGGTGCTCACGCCGGGCATCTATAACTCGGCGTATTTCGAACACGCCTACCTGGCGCGCCAGATGGGTTGCGAACTGGTCGAGGGCCGCGATCTCGCGGTAGACAGTGACGACTGCGTGTACATGCAGACCGTGCGGGGCTGGACGCGCGTGGACGTCGTCTATCGCCGCATCGACGACGACTTCCTGGACCAGGACGTGTTCCGCAAGGATTCCTCGCTCGGCGTGCCCGGCCTGATGCGCGCCTGGGCGGCAGGAAAGGTGGCACTCGCGAATGCGCCGGGCGCGGGTGTCGCGGATGACAAACTCGTCTATACGTACGTGCCCGACATGATCAAGTACTACCTGGATCAGGACGCCATTCTGCCGAACGTGCCTTCATACCGCTGCGGCGAAACGAAGCAGCTGGATCACGTGCTCGGCCATCTCGAATCGCTGGTGGTAAAGCCGGTGGATGGGTCCGGCGGTTACGGAATGCTCATGGGTCCTTCGTCCACCAAGGCCGAGCGCGCCAAGTTCGCCGAGTCGCTCAAGGCCGATCCGCGCAGCTTCATCGCGCAGCCCATCGTGACGCTGTCCACGGTACCTACGCTCGTGAACGACAAGCTCGAGCCGCGCCACGTCGATCTGCGCCCGTTCATCCTCAGCGGCGCGCAAACCTCGGTGACGACCGGCGGTCTCACGCGTGTGGCGCTGCGCAAGGGCTCGCTGGTGGTCAACTCATCCCAGGGTGGCGGCAGCAAGGACACCTGGATCGTGGATACGGAGACTTAGTGGTGTCAGGCGGGGACAGTCGGGATTGCGCAGCTAACTTCGCCCGTTCGACAGGGGGCGTCGCCGCGCAATCCCGACTCTCCCCGCCTGACACCGCTTCCCATCATGCTCGCTAGAGTCGTCGAAAACGTTTACTGGCTCTCGCGTTACCTCGAACGCGCGGAGAACACCGCGCGCATCGTCAGCGTGAACACCAACTTGTTGCTGGATCTGCCAGGAGGCATCGCGCCCGGCTGGTTGCCGCTGGTCGACATTTCCGGAAATCGCGCCGAGTTCGATGCGCGCACCGAGAGCAAGAGCACCCGCGGCGACGAACGCGACGTCGTGCAATTCCTGATCGCCGACAAGGAAAATCCCGGTTCGATCTGCTCGTCGCTGTCGGCCGCCCGCGAGAATGCCCGCACCTTGCGCGAAATCCTGCCGACCGAGGCGTGGGAATTGCTGAACGAGTTCTTCGCCGAGTTCAACAAGGACCTCTCGACTGGCATCAACAAGCGCACGCGCTTCGATTTCCTGAAGCGCATCGTCGTCGCGCTGCAGACCATGTCCGGAATTCTCGACGGCACGATGAATCGCAACGACGCGCACATTTTCGCGACCCTCGGCCGAACTCTCGAGCGCGCGGACATGACCAGCCGCATCGTCGATGTCCGTTCCGCCCAGCTGCTGCCGGCGAAGACGCCCGAGCTGCGACCGTTCGAAACCGTGCAGTGGATGAGCGTGTTGAAATCGCTGTCGGGTTACCAGATGTACCGCCTGCGCATGCGCACGCGGGTCAACCGCACCGACGTGCTCCAGTTCCTGCTGCGCGACGACCAGTTCCCGCGATCCTGCCAGTTCTGCCTCACGCAGCTGGAGAATTCGTTGAAGCCATTGCCGCGCAGCGAGCCCGTGCTGGAACAGATCGAAGCCGCCGCGAAATTCATCGAACGGGCGAATCTGGCGACGCTCGACCAACCCGATCTGCACGAACTGATCGACAACATCCAGCTGCACATCCACAACGTCCACAACGGCATCGCCGAGAGCTACTTTCCGTCTGCCAACATCAGCGGCATGCAACGCATGAGCACGCAGTCGCAGTCTCAATCCCAGCGGCAGACTTCGCTCACCTTCGACACGCGCTGATCCGCGGCCGGAAAGTCGCGGTCTAACTTGCGAGCGACGGCGCCAACGGTATCGTGAACGAGAAAGTGCTGCCGGTGCCGAGGACACTCTCCACCCAGATGCGACCACCGTGCGCTTTCACGATGCTCTTGACGATGGCGAGCCCCAGGCCCGCGCCCCGCCGGTCGTGGGACCGTGCCTGCCAGAAACGGTCGAAGACGTGCGGCAGCTGTTCGGTCGAGATGCCGACACCGGAATCGGTCACCCAAAAGAGCAGGTCGCGGTTCTCGCGCCGCGCACCGACGGTGATCTGACCGCTCGGCGCCGTGAACTTGACCGCGTTGCCAATGAGGTTTTCGAGCACCTGCAGCAATCGATCGCGATCGGCCCACAGATCAGGCAGGTCGGGCGCGAGTTCGCTCTTGAACTCCAGATTCGCAAGCGGCGCAATACGCTTTTGCGCCTCCACCGAGTCGGTCACCAATTGGCCGGCAGTGACGCGCGCAAAACTGATCGACAGGTGGCCCGCTTCGATGCTGCTCACATCGAGCAGATCGCGAATGAGCCGCTCCATCCGGCGCGCCGCGCGTTCGATGCTGGCCGCGTCAACGCCGCTGCGGCGCAGCAGCAGCGCCTGGCCGAGAATCGTCGCCAGTGGCGTGCGCAGGTCGTGCGCCACGATGCCCAACACCTCGTCGCGTGCCTGCAGCGCCCCCTGCGCGGAGCGATACAGCCGGGCGTTCTCGAGCGCCAGTGCCGCGCGCCACCCGAGTTGTTCGAGCAGGCGCAAATCATTGCCGGAGAAGTGCATTCCCACGTGGCAGGAGGCGACCATGAGCGTGCCGAGCAGCCGGTCGCGCACCAGCAGCGGAACACCCATCATTGTGGTCGGAGCAATCGCATCGATGAGGCGCCGATGCTCCGGACTCTGCGCGATCGAGGCGATGAGTTCCGGGGTCACCTCCGCAGTCACGCGTGACTGTTTCGTGAGGACAATCGAGGAGCTCATGTGCGGGCGGGTGCGGTCGACCGGAAAATTCTGCAGCGCTTCGGCAAACTGTTTCTTGGCGGGGTCTGAGGTGGTGACGGATATTCTGCGCAGGTCGCCGCGCTCGTCGACGAACTCGATGGCGCAGAAGTCGCCGAACTCGGCCAGCGCCACGCGCGCGATATTGTGGAGCAGCTGCCTCGTATCGAGCGTGGTGGCGAGGATGGCGCCGACCGCGGCGAGAAACTGTTCTTCATGGTCGACGCGCTTCTGTTCGGTGATATCGCGCAGGAACAGCGTGAACAGCCACCCGGTACCCACGTTCAATTTCGAGATGGCTTCTTCGGCTGGAAATTCCTGACCGTTCTTGCGCAGTCCGAATATGCCGGGGCGGCTGTCGGCCATCTTGCGCGCCATGCCGTGCCCGGCCGCGAATTCCGTCACGTGTTGCCGGTGTGGTTCGCGAAAACGCATCGGCACCAGGATGTCGTACGACTGACCGAGCACTTCCTCGCGCGACCAGCCGAATATTTTTTCGGCACCCTCGTTGTACATGACGATGGTTTGATTCTGATCGATCGAGATCAGGGCATCCGCGGCGATGGCGATGATCCCGGCGAGCCGTTCCTCGGAAGCGCGCAGCGCCTTGTCGGCGAGGTGGCGCTTGAGCGCCACCGCGAGCAGGTTCACGACGGAGTTGACGAAATAGAGATCGACCTCGCTGAGCGCCCTCGCGCCCTCGATCTGCAACGCCCCGAAAATCGCGCCGCGATCGACCACACAGGGCAGCAGCACGAAGTTGTCGTTGAGTCCGGGCTCCGCATCGTCGAAGGCCGACATGTGCCTGCTGGTAGGCAATGTCCTGGCGGCCTCCTCCTCGAAGTCGACCCGGGAGTGGACCAGGTAGCTGTAAGCTTTTTGCGCGTGCGCTTTGGCGACGTGCAGTTGCCGTGCGCTCTGACCTTCAACCTGCCAGGAGATCGAGCGAGGAGCCGCGCTTTCCTCCAGTATCAAGATGGCGCTGCGCAGCGGCAACGACTGCGCCATCAGCGCGATGACCTCGGGAACGGTCTCCTCGAAAGTCGGAAACCGCGTCAGAACTTTGCTGATGTCATAGAGGTGCTGCAGACGGCGTTGCGAGTATTGACCATCGGCGATGCGAGCCTCGTGCGAAGCGTTCCTCTCGCGCCCGGAAACCGCAGGTTGTATGTTCATGGCCGCAACCTGCGCTACGCGCGCCGCCGCGCCGGGGCTGGCTTCTTCACTGTTGCCTTGGTCAACTTCACGCTCGTCACGGGCTCCACGATCTGAACACCGCCTTTCGAGATGGAAAACCGGTGAGTGCCGCGATCGTGAGCGCTGCCGCGGGTCTTGACCACGCAGATAGTGGACGCGAGTTCGCCGCCGTCGCGCGCGTAACGCAGCAGCAGGATGTTATCGGCGATCGGTGAGTAACCGCGTTCGGTCACGGTGTCGCCGGCGTACATCGTTTCCGCCTCGAGTGTGAGCATGCTGGTGACGCCGCGCGCCTTGAAACGCACCGCCATCGCATACAGCAATTGGCGCAGCTCCGCCGGCACTCCGCCATCCCAGGACAGGTGGCTCACGCTGTCGAGCACCAGGCGCCTGGTTTTTTGCGCGGCGATCTTGTCATCGAGCAGCGTGAGGAAATGGCTGGCGCGCAAGTGCTCACCGGTCAGATACATGATCTCGACGAGGCCCGAGTCCGCCGCTTGCCTGATGGAAACTCCCAGATCCTCCGCGGTCTTCTGCAGTGTCGTCGGGCCCTCTTCCAGCGCCACGTACAGCCCGGGCTCATTGTGCCTTGCGCCCTCGGCGATGAACTGCAGCGCAAGCGTGGTCTTGCCGATGCCGGCGCTGCCTGAAACCAGCGTGAGACTCTGGTCAATCAGGCCACCACCCAACAACGTGTCGAGGCCGGGCACACCCGAGGACACGCGCCGTGTTTTTCGCGCGGTCGGCTTGCCCAGATCTTCGTCGACGGAGTATCGCGGGAAGATGGTGATGCCACCGGCGCCGACGATCATGTTGTGCCTGCCCTTGAGGTGCGCGGTGTTCCTGAGTTTGTAGATTTCGATGTAGCGCTGGCGATCGACTCCTTCTTCGGTGGAAGTGAGCAACACGACGCCGTCGACCACGGTTTCCTCGACGCCAAAGCGGCTCAGCAGCTGGCTGCCGTACGGAATGTCGGTGGCGAAGAAACCGACCGCCTGGGAATTCTGGATGATGCTGGCGAGCTGGAATACTTTCTCGCGCGCGATCTGCGGATCCTTGAGCTTGTGCATGAACACCGAGATCGAGTCGATGGCGACGCGGGCGACATTCATCGATTCGACCTTCTCGCGCATCATGAGCAGATGCTGTTCGATCATGATGTTGGGCTGCGCGATGAAGATGATCTCGATCATGCCGCGCGCGATTTCCCGCTTCAGATCCCAACCAAGACCCGCGGCCGATGCGAGCAGCCGTTCCTTGGTCTCTTCGAACGAAAACATGATGCCCTTCTCGCCCTTCAACGCGCCGCGATAGAGGAACTCCAGCAGCAGCACGGTCTTGCCGGTGCCCGCGACGCCGGCGATCAGCAGGCTCGAACCGAGTGGTATTCCGTCACCCAGCAGATCGTCGAGCTTCGACACATCCGTCTTGCAACGCCGGGTGCTCGGGCCGCGATCCTCCCGCTGCAGGGTGACCCGCGGCGCGAACACATCGGCGCCGGCATCGTTGATGACGAAAGAGTGTTCATCGCGGCTGTGAGCGGTGCCGCGTAGTTTGATCACCTGGATGAATCGTTGCTGCTCGCCCGATCGTTCACTCTGCGTAATCAGAATGAGGCCGTCGACGATCGAGAACAGCGGGTTGGTGGTGACGTCTTGTTTGCTGTACTCACCCAGCAGGAAAGTGGTGACTTCCCAGGCCATGAGATTCACGGACAGCTGGTAACTGAACGCGCGCGACTCCGCGGCGGATTTCGCCAGGTCGTCGAACACCCGGAAGCTGTCGATGACGACGATGGCCGGCCTGACCTCCTTTACTCGTTCCATGATGTACGCGGCGGTCGTCTCGAGTCCCTGGCTGCGCAACATCTCGCCGAGGTCGAGAAACTGCACGCCACCGGCGTCGAGCTTGGCCGGATCGAAAAAGTTGAACTTCTCCAGATACCGCAGGGTCTTCGCGGTGGGCTCGGACAAGGTGCTGAAATAGAGCACGCGTTGTTCGGCAGACGCGCTGTGGAAACAGATCTGCTGCGCGAGGATGGTCTTGCCGCCGCCCGGCGGGCCTGCGATTACCAATACGGAACCCTTGGGGATTCCTCCCATCAGGATCTCATCGAGGTTGCGCACCCCGGTTTCGATACGCCCGACGTCTTCGGATCTGCGGGTCATGACTTTGCGTCCTTGGCGAGTTCGGCGCCGCCTTGCCCGGGCGTTTGTTTCATGAGCTCCGCCTGCAACGCGGGAGTGAGAATGTCGGCCGTGAGCTTGCCGAGCACGGCGAGGAACTCGACCATCACGAAAAGAATCGAATTCACGAGCTGCATGCGCTCGATGGTCGCGGCGCGTGCGCGCAAAGTGTCGAAGTGCAATTTGCGGCCCTCCATCCTCAAGTCGCACAGCAACGGGTATTGCTCCGCGGAGATGTGGAAAACGCGATCGACGATGGCCATCAGCGTGACTTCTCCCAGGGTTTGTTCGGTTCGCGTCCACAACGCGGTGAAGCCCGACTCGAACAATCGCAAGACATCTTCGGCTGACGCATGCTTCGTGGCTGCCTGGTCCAGCCAGGCGGCGACAAAAGCGCGATGCTTGTGCCCATCATGCATATTCGAAGGCCTGCCTTTGAGACGGCGCTAGTCTCGGATCGCCCCCCCGGGGCGAATGATTGGGTCGGGTCTAGCCACTCAACACGCTGTGGACGAATCCGGACGTTGAAGCTACGCGCAACCCGACAGCGATGCCACCAACGCCTAACCACCAAAGCGACGATGGAGGATTTTTCTTACAGCTTCGTCTCGTGTGTCTGGTAACGCACAGACGGCATCCCGCCGCGGCGATTAGTTTGCCTGCGAGTGCGCGCGCGCCCACCGCTGGTCGCCGATCTCACTCCCGGGATGGAAAATCCATGTGTGCGAAGGCGCACAGGCAGCGCTGGATTTTGCGGATACATTGCGTTCAGCCACCGGGGCATGGCCCGTGGGCGCCAATCCTCATTTCGAATCGGAGTCGTAAATCTCATGCGGATCCTCGTCGCAGACGACAACGTGGACAACGCCGAGACGCTCGGCTTGCTGCTCCGATCGGAGGGACACGACGTCACACTGGCGCATCGAGGTGATGACGCGTGGGAGACGTATCAGGCTGCAACCTTCGACGTTGCAGCACTGGATATCGGGATGCCCGGAATGACCGGGATCCAGGTCGCCCAGCGGATCCGTGCGCACGGTGCGGCAAAGCCGCCCCTGCTCATCGCGATCACGGGCTGGGGCACGGAAAAGGACAAGCGGGACGCCAAGCGCGCGGGCTTCGATCTGCATTGCACCAAGCCGGTCGACTTTCCGCAGCTCAACCAATGCATAAGAAATTGGCCCGCGGGCCGGGCCACCGTATCACCGGACATGCGCCTGACGTAGATAGACGCAGTGAAGAATATTCAGCAGTCGCATTTCGCGAGACTGGTCGATCACGACCTGACGCGTATGCAGGAATTGCTGACCGACGACACCGAAATCGACGCCGCCGCGCTGCACGAACTCGGCCTCCTGGCGCATCATGTCGCGCATAGCGCCCACTCGGTGGGCTTGGGTCAGGTGACTTCGGCCGCGGACACCCTCGCGAGAAAAACCGAACAACACTCGGTGCCACATGGACGCCTCGACGTCCTGGCGAAGCTGGAACTCTGGCATTTGCTGATCCGACTGAAGACGGACGTCAAGGCCAGCAGGCACTAGAGATATCGGCTCGGCAAACCACGCTAGAATCCGGCGGCTACTGATGTAGTGGCAGGGACAAGGAAATCCCGCATGGCGGTCACCAGCCCCGAGAAACTCAACGAACGCTACACCGCGCTGTTCCGCGTCGCCGACCTCGAAAATCTCATTACGTTGTATGAGCCCGATGCGGTGCTCTCGCCAATGCCGGGCAAAGAGCTGCGCGGCCACGCCGAGATCCGTGCGCAACTCAAACAACTGCTCAAGTTGCGCGGCGAACTGATTTCAACCCTGTTGAGTTGCGTCCGGCAAGGCGACATCGCGCTGCTGCAGGCACGCTGGTCATTCAGCGGGAAGAGCCCCACCGGCGGCACCGTCGTGATGGGCGGCATATCGGCAAAACTTGCGCGGCGCGGCACCGACGGTGAATGGCGCTATGCGGTCGACATTCCTGCGACGCCACATGCCTGACCAGCGCGGCGCAACAGCGAACGGCTGGGGAATGAACCTCGGCATGATCATGTATTCGAACGACAGCAACTCGGCGCAGCAGCAGCTCGCCGAAGCAACGCAGTACAGCGCGCGATTGCGCCAGCGCGCCGCCGCTCTGCTGACACCTGCGCAGCTGGCGGCCTTCAACCAGACGCAGGACGAATTGCTCATCCAGATGACCGCGTACCTGCGCCCGCCGCCGGGCAGCCGCGGCTAGCGATCGGTCAGGCGGATGCTTTTCTGCCGCCGCGCTCGATCGACGGACAGGCGAATTCCCGCTCGAGCAGCGCCTTCGACATGTCGACACTGCGTTTCACGAGCTCACGCGCGCCGGCCCGCAACGAATCGCTGGCCTCGACGTAGTTCACGTTGCGCTCCATGTCCTCGGCCTCCCAGCCGAGCGAGTGGGCAATGTACGGGAACTGCGGCAGTAGATAGCCGATCTCGCTGAAGAACCCCATCATCTGTCCGGCCACGGCCTGGATGCCGTCCTGGCCGCCGGTGATGATGAATGCCGCCACCTTGTTGCGGATCAGCACTTTGTTGTTGATGATGATCTGGTTCTGGATGCAGTTCATGCGCTCGACCATCTTGTAGTACAGCGAGCTCGCCGCGCCCCAGCGGATGGGCGTGGCGATGACCAGGATGTCGGCCCAGTGCACCGCCATTTCGTACACCTGGTCGAGCTGATCGGTTTGATCCATCGATGTGATCGAGCAGGGCCAGGTACAGGCCTTCGCTGCCTTCGAGTAGTAACCTTCGCAGTTGCGAAACTTGAGGTCGTTGAGGCGGATCAGCTTCGTTTCTGCGCCGAGCGCCGTGGCGGCGTGCGCGAGCGCCACGCCTAACAAGTGCTCAGACGTGGAGAAACGCGGGTTGCTCGCATCCATGGCGGTAGTCGAGATGCCGCCGACGCGTAACCCGCCCGGCGCACGTTCGGTGGTCCGGGTCAGCGGATGCGGTTCATGCGGCAGATGCCCGCGTTTGCTGGTCGGTTTGGCGGTGACCCACAAACGGCCACCCTCCTCCTTCACGCCGTAACCCGGCACCTTGTCTGCTTCGTAACCCGGCTCACCTTCGCCCGTGCAGCGGTGGAACTTGTAGTGATGCCACGGACAGACGACGAACTCACCATCGAGGCGGCCTTTTCCGAGCGGCCCGCCGACGTGATTGCAGACATTGGAGATGACGCCGAACTTGCCGTCCTTGTACGAGACCGCAACGAGACGGTCGCCGAGTTTCGCTTCGCGCAACGGCGCGCGCTTGAAGTCTTCCGCGGTGCCGACGTCAACCCATTCCGCTGGCAGCTCACTCATGTCGTTCTCCGGAGCAAAACTCGATTGGCCGCCATGATATGCCTACACTGTCGGCGAAATTCGGGGAGCGGTATGTCTCGACAAGAAGTCTCGGAACTCGAACGCAGCACCATGGCACACGTCACCTGGCGCCTGCTGCCGTTCCTGCTGCTGCTGTACATCGTCTCGTGGCTGGACCGCGTCAACGTCAGCTTTGCAAAGTTGCAGATGAACGCGGACCTGGGGTTCAGCGATACCGTGTACGGCATCGGCGCCGGACTCTTCTTCGTCAGCTACGCGTTGTTCGAGGTCCCCAGCAATCTGTTGCTGGCCAGATTCGGCGCACGCATGTGGATAGCACGCATCATGATCACCTGGGGACTCATCTCCGTGGGCATGATGTTCGTGCAGGGCACTTACAGCTTCTACGCCATGCGCTTGCTGCTGGGTCTGGCCGAGGCCGGATTTCTGCCGGGCATCGTCTATTACCTGAGCCAGTGGTTTCCGCGCGAGCAGCGCGCCCGCGCCGTGTCCTGGTTCATGATCGGCATTCCACTGTCGGTGGTCTTCGGCGCGCCCCTGTCGGGATGGTTGTTAGGCTTTGACGGCCACCTGGGGCTCAAAGGGTGGCAATGGCTGTTCATCGTGGAAGGATTGCCGGCGATCATCCTGGGCTTCGTCGTGCTCGTATTCCTGACCGACAAACCCGCAGAAGCGCGCTGGCTCAAACCCGAGCAGCGTGAATGGTTGAGCGCCCGCATCGAATCTGAACACGCGGCGGCGCACAAGAAACACGGCTTCTCCGTGCGGGAAGCCTTGCAGCACCCGACGGTGTGGCTGCTCGCGTTGATCATGTTCTGCTGCCAGGCGGGCAGTTACGGGCTGACGTTCTGGGTCCCGACGATCGTCAAGGGCCTGTCAGGATTCACCAATCTCGAAGTCGGCTTTTTCTCGGCGGTGCCTTATGTCGCAGCCGCGATCGGAATGGTGTTAATCAGCCGCAGTTCCGATCGCAGTGGCGAGCGTTTCCTTCATGTGGCGATTCCGACCGCCATCGGTGCGCTCGGATTCATCGCCACCGGCCTGCTGCATTCGCCGCTGCCCGCGATGGTCGCGTTGACGGTCGCCGCAGTCGGCGATTACGGGACACGTGGTCCGTTCTGGGCGATGCCTGGCAAGTTCCTCACGGGCAGCGCGGCGGCCGGCGCGATCGGGTTGATCAATGCAGCGGGCGCGGCCGGTGGCGCCATCACCCCGCCCGCGGTGGGATACCTGAAAGATGCCACCGGGTCGTTTGTCGTGCCGATGTACATGCTGGCGGGAATCCTGCTGGTGGGATCCGTGATGACACTGGTGCTGCGCAAATCCCCAGCGCTCAATGACTAGCTACCTCTCGTGAAACACGTCATCAAGCTGTACGGCATCCCCAACTGCGACACGATGAAGAAGGCCCGCACCTGGCTCGAGTCTCATGACGCCGTCTACGAATTCCACGACTACAAGAAGTCGGGCATCACGCGCACGAAACTCGAGGCGTGGGTCAAGGCCGTGGGCTGGGAAGTGCTGTTGAATCGCGCCGGCACCACCTACCGCAAGTTACCTGCACCGCTGAAGACGAAGGTGGATCAGCACCGGGCCATCGACCTGATGTTCGAACAACCTTCGATGATCAAGCGACCGGTGCTGGAACGCGGCGCGACCTTGCTAGTCGGTTTCAGCCCGGAGAAATACGCGGCGCTGACGCTCGCGCGTTGAATTCCGGGCCCGTACGCAGGCACTCCGCGAAGCTTTCGATTCGCGCCTTGCGCAAGATGAGTGGAACCTCGCGCAGCTCGGTATCGGGCGCGCCGTGTGCTTCGTCACCTTGTTTGCGATCGTGATGGCGAATTGCCGGCGCGCGCACGGGCTCCTAACCGCGGGAACCGCGGCCCTTCATCGCTCTCCTGTCCCCTTCGTGTTGCTCCGCGCGCGCGTGCAGCGCGGTGGTGACGGTCGTATCGCCGGCGGTGAGCATCGCGGTGGCGTTGTACTCCACGATCCAGCCCAGACACTTGTCCGCGGGCAACGCGCGTGAATAGTGAAAGCCCTGCGCGTAGTCATATCCCGCGGCCGCCAGGAACTGCGCATCCCATTCGGTCTCGACGCCTTCGGCCACGAGCTCGAGCCGCAGCGCGTTGGCCATCTGCGCGGTCGACTCGACAATGATTCGATCATCGGTGTTGTTGCGCATGCCCATCACGAATGACTTGTCGAGCTTGAGCGAATGCACCGGCAGATCGCGCAGATAGCCGAGGGAAGAATAGCCGGTGCCGAAGTCGTCGATCGAGATCAACACGCCGAGCTTGTCGATTTCCTGGATCACGCGCAGCGCGCGTGCCGGGTCGAGCATCATCGCGCTCTCGGTGATCTCGAGTTCCAGAGACGCGGCGGAGACGGCGGAGGCCTCGAGCAACTGGCGCAGCCGCGACGGGAAGCTGGTGTCCTGCAGCAGGCGGGCCGAAAGGTTCACGGCAATGCGTACGTGGACGCCCTTCTCGCGCAACGCGCGGATTTGCGTCAACGCCCCGCGCAGGGTCCATTCGGTGAGCGGCCGGATGAGGTCGGTCGCTTCGGCAATCGCGACGAACTCCGCCGGGCTGATGGCGCCCTGCGTCGGATGGAACCAGCGCACCAGCGCCTCGGCGCTCTCCACCATTCCACTGCGCAGGTTCACCTGCGGCTGGAAGTGCAGTTCGAGCTGGTCGTTTGCAATCGCCGCGCGCAGCTCGCCACCGATGGCGAGTTTGCGAACGGTGTTTTCGTCGTGCGCGGGGTCGTAGTACTCGTACGCGGCGCCGCGGCGTTTGGCGACGTACATGGCGACGTCCGCCTGGCGCAGCAGGGTCTGCGCATCACCACAGTCATCGGGATACCGTGCGATGCCGATACTCACTCCGATCTCGATCGAGATGCCGGCAACATCGATGGGTGTGCGCAGGCCGTCGGCCAGCGCCTGCGCGATCTGGGCAACGCTTCCAGAGTTCTGTGCCTGATGGAGAACGACGGTGAATTCATCTCCGCCGATGCGCGCGATGAAGCCGCTCTCGCCCAAGGTCTGGGCAAACCGTTGCGAGACTTCGCATAACACGCGATCGCCGATGTTGTGGCCGAGCGTGTCGTTCACTTCCTTGAAGCGGCACAGGTCCAGCATCAACAGCGCGATGTCCGGCGTTGCGTGCTGCGCGGCCAGCGCGGTGTCGAGGTGCGTGATGAGAGCCTCTCGATTGGGCAGACCGGTCAGCGAATCGTGGGTAGCCTGGTGCTGGAGACGGCGCTGTTGCGCGCGGCGCTCACGGATGTCGCGGACGATCGCCGTGTACAGGCGCTCGCTGTTGAGCCGTACGCGGCTCACCGATATCTCGATCGGAAAGACTTCGCCCGTGTGAGTGCGCGCGTCACACTCGCGGATCACGCCGTGCATCGCGCCGAGACGCGCGCCGGAGTTGTCGCCCGCAAGCAGCGTGATGAATTTGGCGATCGGCTCGTCGACCAGCTCGTAGGTAGCACAGTTGAACAAGCGCGACGCGGCCGGGTTGGCAGTCTTCACGATGCCACTCTCGTCGATGCAGACGATGGCGTCGGTCGAGGATTGGACGACGCTCTTCAGCAATGCATCGCGGCGCCGCATGCCGAGGCCGTATGCCAGGGCGCGCCAGGTCTGCGTATCGAGCGAACGAATAGTTACGGCGCCAAACAACAAGATGATCACGAGGACCGGCGCGGCCGTATCCAGTACCAGGCGTCCGGCGGCGAACGCGTAGAAGGCAGCGCCGGCGACGACGACGAGCGCGGCACTGGCGGCCAGCAGATTGCGGCGCCAGCTTGCACCCTTCCTGCCGGAGAACAGCAGCGCGGCCAGCGCGGTCCACGTCGCGAGGATCGCGAACGCCGCCCAGTCGGGCAGCGCGCGTGGCGCGCCACGGTTGACGGTTTCGGCGGCGAGCGCCTGCACTTCGACACCCGAGAGAGATCCGTAGACCGGCACTGCCAGCATGTCACGCAGTTCGAGCGCCGTGCCGCCGACGAACACCGTCTTGCCGGCCAATGCCTCGCGCGGCACGCGGCCTTCGAGCACGTCGATATAAGAGAAGTGCGGGAAAGATTCCGGCGAGATCGAGAAATCGATGCTGACGGCCTGGTCGTCGGCGAGCAGTCGGCGCGGATCGATCACGCTCGGCACCCGTTGCTCGTCGAGTGTCCAGTAGTTGCGCCATTCGCGCGTCAGGCTGTCGAGCGACGGCTGCGCGTTCACGGCCGCCAACTCGACGCGGCGGGCGAAGCGCGGTCGGGGCTTGCGCACCACCAACGTTTGGTCGTCGGCGCTTGTGTACTGGAAGAAAGTCGGTAATACGATCGGGAAGTCGCGCGGCCGTGCCAGCGCGGATTCGAGCAACGCGTCGTCGAGCGGGTTCGACAACGAACTGAAATCGATGTCGAAAAACACGCGGCGCGGCGCGGCCTTCGACACCTGGTTGATCAATTCGGCGTGATTGCGCCGCGGCCATGGCCATTGGTCGATCGCCGTGATGCTTTTGGCATCGATGGCGACGATGACGATGTCACTGGTCACCTCGCGCTTGAGCAGTCTGGCGCGTATGTCGGATACGAAATTCTCGAGCGGGCGCAGCGCGCCGGCGACGCGCAAGCCGCCCACGACCACGAACGCGGCGAGCGCGATCAGCCACCAGCTGTTCCGCCGGTGGATGCGGATCATTTTTTCTTCTTGCCCCGGCCGAGCAAGCTATCCAGCAACGAGTCGAAGTCGGGGTTGCCGGGCGTCGTGGTGTTGTTCGTGGCGCCCGGATTGCCGGGGTCAGTTCCACTCGTGTCGTTGCCGTTGTTGCCGTCGAGACCCAGGTCCAGGTTCACGCCGAGATCGACGCCGCCCAGATTGGCTCCCACATTCAAAGTTCCCGCGCCGAGATCAGTGCCCGCACTTACGCCGGCATTCACACCCGCGACATTCGCACCCACGTCGACGTTGGCCGCGACATCGGTATTTTGGCCGACGGTGATCGTCGCGCCGACATCGTTGTCGATCGCAGCGACATTGCCTAGATCGACGTTGCTGCCAAGATTCACATTCGCGCCGACATTGCCTGGTACCGCATCTACGGCGGCGCCGACATCCACAGCGGTGGTCAGCGGGCCGGCATCAACCGCGCCGCCGAGATTGACCGTCGCGTCCACGCCCGAATTCAGACTAACCGCGGTGCCGACATCGACAGCCGAGGAGCCGAGGTTGACCACGGCGCTCGCTCCAACGTCCACGCCATTGGAAACACCCACATTGGCGGCAACATCGACGTTGAGGTTTGCCGCATTTGCGGAAATGCCGGCCGCGACGTTCGCGCCGGATTCATTGCCACGCACGTCGATGTCGACGGCGGCATCTGCGGGACCACGCACGGTTTCGACGATCGAGGAAACCGCGGCAGGCGTGCCGGAGATCACGCCTCGATCGGCCACCACCGGATCACCACTGACGACCGGGACTGGCCCCGATGTGTCCGGCACTGGGGTGCCGCTATTGGAACCACTCGGGCTGGCCGGGGCGAGCGGTGTGGGTGCGGCCTTGCCGTTGTCCATCTTGATGACGCTGATCGATTTGTCACCGCGTTTGCGCGCGGCTATTTCGCCGGCGTTGAGATCGACGACCGAGCTTTCGTCACTGGCATGCACTTCGAGCAGGCCTTCGAACAGGGAGATCGTCGTCGCGTCGTTCTGCGCGGCGACGTTGAACTGCGTGCCCTTGATCACTCCGACCAGGTAGGGTGTTTCGACGCGCAGCCGACGGCCGGCGCGTTTGCCGATGCTGTAGAACGCGTTGCCCCGTGGCTGCACGATGCGGTCGATGGGACCGCCGCGCTTCTCGAGCGCCGGAAATTCGAGCTGTGTTTCCGGACCCACGCTTATGGTGGTCGCGCCCTGGCGCAACTCGATCGCGCCATCGCGGCCGGTGTTGATGGTCGCGGGCAATTCGAGCACTCCGCCGGCGCGCAGCGTGGCGGGCGCCCCGTTGACGGTCACCCGTACCTCGCCCTTGATGCTCTCGACGACGATGTCGCCGGTGTCGAGCGCGAGCGCGGTGGGCGAATAACACGCAACCAACAGCAGCGCGCACGCAGCGATCGATCTAACTAGATTGGTCATGCCCCACTCATTATGTTTATCTGCTGAATCATCGGCCCCACGGCCGCTTCATCGATGCGCGAATCCTACTAACAGAACGTCCGCGGCAATGTGCGTCGCATCTCATCGTGTGGTGCGCGATTGAAGGAGAATGCGCGCCGGTTTCAACCGGTCCCGGCACACACGCGCGCTCATGACAATAACCAGACCCTCCACGACCGCTGCGCGAAAGGTGTGCGCACTGCCTGTCATAATCGCCGCTGGCATTTTGGCGGTGTTTTCAGCCGTGTCGAGCGCCGCGGAATCCCAGTTACTAACTACCACCGCGGTGCCGGCCGCCGTTCCGAAGTTGTCCGCCCCCACGCTCACGACCGTGATCGTCGCCGGCTCTACTATCTATTCGACCCCGCGCCTGTTCGCCGCCTACCGCGCGCAGCTCGGGCAAGCCATCAACCGCGACAACGCACGCGCGATCGTCGACGCGTTGACCGAGCTGTACGCGCGCGACGGCTACCTGAAGCCCGAGATCGCGCTCGACGACTCCATGACCGGGCGCGGCGTGTTGCGCGCGCAGGTGTACGAGGCGCAGGTCACCCGCGTGATCTACCAGGGTGACGACGGTGCTTTCGCGCCCGCGCTGAAACACATCGGTGACGAGCTCGAGGGTTCGCGGCCGTTGCGCAAGAACGACGTACCGCAGGCGCTGCGCCGCATGCGCGAGATCGCCGGACTCGCGGTCACCGCCAAAACGCGGCGCGACGAGCAGACGCGTAATGCTTTCGAGCTGGTGATCGATTCGGACTACTCCGCCATCGACGGCATGGTCCGCATGAACAATCGCGGCACCGACCAGGTCGGCCCGCTGTTCCTGCTCGGGCAGTTGTTCGCGAACGGCCTGCTGGGGGGTCAGGAGAAAATCGGCCTCATCTTCGCCGCCGCCACCGATCACGACGAATATCTCGGCGGCGGACTGTTCCTCGATACGCCGCTCGGCCATCGCGGCACACGCGCCAATGCACTGCTGTTCAGTTCGCGCTCTGCACCGAACGAAGCGCCGCTGAACCTCGACGACGAATACGCGCGTCAGCGCGCCACCTTCAAGCTGACGCAGCCGCTGCACCAGGATACGGCGTTCACGCTCAATGGAAGTCTGGGCTTCGAAGCCGACGATCTCACCATCGACAGTGACGGAGTTTCGATCCGCGAGGATCGGCTGCGCATCGTCGAGACCGCGTTACGCAGCGGCTTTCGGACCGGCGCGACTCAGTACTCGGCCAGCCTGCAGGTACGCAAAGGCTTCAAATCATTCGGCGGCGGCTTGCAGGCCACCGATCTCACACACGATCCGCGGCGCGCGGATTTTCTGCTGACCCAGCTCTCGGCCACCGCGTACCGTCCTTTCGCCGAACGCTGGTCGCTGCGCTTCGACCTGTTCGCGCAGCACAGCGGTTACGTGTTGCCCGACAGCGAGCGCTTCAAGATCGGTGGCGACCGTCTCGGCCGCGGCTTCGAAGTCGCGGAGATCGCCGGCGATCGCGGACTCGGCGGCAAACTCGAACTGCGCCGCGATCTGCTCAACACCGAGTCGTTCATCGGCCGTGTTTCGACTTACAGCTTCTACGACATCGGATCGGCCTGGAAACAGGATCGGCCGGGAAGGGAATCCGCCGCGACCGCAGGCGTGGGGCTCGGCCTGCAGGGCGCCAAGCTCACCGGTTATCTCGAACTCGCCGCACCACTCAGCGGTCCGGACATCGAAGGTCAGCGCCACGCATCGGTGTTCGGCGAGCTGAGCTATCGCTTCTAACAAAGCGCGCGATTTCGGCCACGGCTTCAATTCGCACCGCGGCTACTACCCGCAGTGGTAGCGGCGCAGGTCAGCGCGGCGCCTGCACCATGCGCTTGATCGCGAACGAGACGACCACCACCGCCAGGAATCCGAGACTCGCGTAGAGCTCGGGCGGCTTGCCGGCGATCTGCGTCATCGCCGCGAGCACGATGAGGATTGCGATTGCCGAGGCACCCGCGATGAAGTTGGCCACGCGCGGACTGCCGGAGTCGCGCGCCGCGTACGCCGAGTACGGAAAACGAAAGTGCGCGATCGCCACGAAGAAATAGACGATGAGCATGATCGCGCCGGATGCGTTGATGAGGAACGAAAACAGCTTCGACATGAATTCGTTGTCGGGCGAGCCGATGCTGATCAACATCGCGATGAAGCCGAACGCGCTTCCCAGCAGGATGGCGCGCGCGGGCACCTGGCGCTTGTTGACGGTTGTCAGCCAGCGCGGCGCGTCACCCTTGTCGGCCAGCACGAACAACGTGCGCGCCGTGACATACACACCCGAGTTGAGACACGACAACACCGCGGTCAACACGATGATGTTCATGATCGTGCCGGCGGCCGGAATGCCGATGTGCTGCAGCGTCATGGCGAACGGCGAGTCGCCCGACTTGATCTGCGTCCACGGCAGCACGCAGAGGATGAGCAGGATCGAGAGCACGTAGAAGAGCAGGATTCGCAGCACCACTGAGGCTGCGAGCCGCGACATGGTCTTGCCCGACTCCGCCGATTCCGCCGCGGCAACGGTCACGATTTCGGCACCGCACATCGAAAAGATCACGGTGGTCATGCCGGCGAAGATTGCGGTCCAGCCGAACGGCGCGAAGCCCTGGTGTGCCGTCAGGTTCGTGAACCCCGGGCTCTGGCCGTGCGAACCCCAGCCGAGCAACCACGAGCCGGCGACCACGATGAACACGATGATCGCGGCCACCTTGATGGACGCGAACCAGAATTCGAATTCGCCGTATGAGCGGGCCGAGGCCAGGTTCACCAGCGTGAGGACCGCCATCAGGCCGAGCCCGATCTGCCAGACCTCGAAGGGCAGCCATTCGTGCATGATTTTCGCGCCCGCGATCGCTTCGATGCCGACGACGATCACCCAGAAATACCAGTACATCCAGCCGGTGACGAACCCAGCGCCGTCCCCAAGCGCCACACGCACGTATTCGGTGAACGCGCCGAGGCCGGGTTGATCGAGCGCCATACGCGCCAGGATCTTGATGACCGCGAACACGATGATGCCGGCCGAGAGATAACTGAGCACCACCGCCGGTCCGATCTGCGAAATGGCGGTGCTGCTGCCGACGAACACGCCGGCACCGATGATGCCGCCGATGGAAATCATCGCAAGGTGGCGCGCCTTCAGCGTTTTGGAAAGGCGCCCGGAAGCATTGCTGGTCACTGCGGGGTCGATGGCGTTCAAGGTTGTCGCTCTTGTTGTGTGCCTTGCGGCCGCACCATACGCCGGAACCGTCACCGTGAAAACGGTGGGCAAAAAAAAAGGCGCCGGAGATTTCCCCGGCGCCCTTCAGACTTTGCCGATCAGAACTTGAAGGTCGCACCCAGGTTGAAGGTGCGGCCGATCTCGGTCTGGAACAGCGTGTCTTCGCGCGAGCGGTCGATGAACAACGTGTTGCGCTCGTCCGTGAGGTTCTGGGCCTCGAGGATCAGCGTGAGGTTGTCGGTCACGTTCCACGAAGCCGAAGCATCGACGAACATGTTCGCCTTGTTGCCCCGAACGTCGCTGCCAGCCGAAGCCGGGAGGCCACGGATATACGCGTCACGATACGAAGCCGTGGTGCGAATGCTCCACGTGCCATCGTCGTAGAACAAGGTGCCGCTCGCCGTGTTCGGCGACAAGTCGACCAGGTCATCCTCGGTGAACGTCAGCGGGACACCGGCGGCGCTCGTCAACACGTACTGGATCGTCGATTCGACGTGCGTGTAGTTAGCCAGGAAGCCCGTGTTGCTCCAGAAACCCGGCAGCTTGCGGAACTGGACCTGCGCGTTGAGTTCGATGCCCTTGAGGGGTCCGCCCTCCGTGTTCTGCAGGCGGCTGACATGGAACAAATCCGTCGGCGAGGACGGCGATCCGGCCAGCACCGAATCCGGCACACCCAGGTTGCGGAACGGTTCGTCACCGGTCACGCGCTGAATATAGGTTTCGATGTCCTTGTAGAACACCGCCGCCGACAGCAGCGAGCCTTCGGAGAAATACCATTCGAGGCCCAGGTCCACAGTCTTCGCACGGATTGGTTCGAGCAATGGATTGTTCACTACGGCGTTTTGCGTGGTGGCCGTCACCGACACGCTCGGCGTAATGCTGCCGAGATCCGCGCGTGCCAACACCTTGGCCGCCGAGAAGCGCATCAGCAGGTCAGGCATGAACTCGAACACCATGTTCAGCGACGGAAGGAAGTCGCGGTAATCCTGATCGACATCCTGGCGGAAGCCGACATTCGGGAACGGCGCACCCATCGGTGCCGCGATCGGGATGTGACCAAAGGCGGACTGGCGCGTGTTCACGTAACGCACGCCGACGTCACCGCGTACCGGAATGCCCCACTCCGCATTCCACGACAGCATCGCGAACGCGCTGGTGATTTCCTCGACGATGCCACTGCGGTTTGCGCCGCATTCGATCCCGCAAAAATTGAACGCGTCGGGATAACCGAACGCTTCGGCCCACTTTTTCGGATCCATGGCGACAAAGCTCGAGGGCGCCCCCGAGCCAAACTTGTCGTCGAGATTGTCGATGGTGAGGGTGTAATCCGCGAGCGTGGTGCCGGCAGGCAGCGCCTGCGTCACGGTCTGCGCCGCCAGGATTCCGGAGTTCTTGTTGTTGTAGTTGTTCTCACGCCATTGCAGACCGCCCCTCAGCTTGATGGCGTCATTCGCCTGCCATTCGCCGGCGAGCTCGAACATTGTATTGGCGGTGACATTGCGCGACGGCTTGCCCTGGAATGAATAACCGCCGACCACCGACTGGTTGCCGTCCGGGGTGGGTGCGTAGATGAAATTGGCCGGATTGCCGACATCGAAGCCGAAACCGATCAGCGGGTTTTCGCGCCCACCGCTGAAGTCGAGCGTGAAGTTGTCGACGTCGATTGCATCGATAAACGTCTGCAGCCGCTTCGGCCCGCCCCACTCCGACAGCGAACGGCCGGCCGACGCTGTCATCTTGAAGCTGTCCGAGAATCGATGTTCGAAGTCGAGATTCACCTGTTGAAAGGTCGCGACGTAGTCGTCGACCAGACCCTCGGAACGCACATCCATGCCGTCGAAGGTAGCTGTCTGCACCGAACCCTTGTCATCGAAGGACACGTCGCGAATCGACACCATCGGCTGACCGTTATTGGTCAGATTGCGGCCGGTCGAAATGCCGGCGATGTAGTTGTCGCGGCGTTCGACCTGGTAGCGCGAGTACAAAGTATCGAGAGACAGCTTGGTGTTCTCGCCCGGCGCCCATTGCAGGCTCACGGTGCCACCGGTGCGCTGGGTATCCTGTTCGGAATTCACATAGCGCGGTAGACGCGGGAAAAACGCGCCGCTGCCGGGCGTGTTA
Source organism: Pseudomonadota bacterium (assembly GCA_039931065.1). Lineage (GTDB taxonomy): Bacteria > Pseudomonadota > Gammaproteobacteria > Steroidobacterales > Steroidobacteraceae > CADEED01. The sequence goes on from JBDTSP010000002.1 coordinate 245,045, forward strand.
GGCGCACTGTCGCGGCGCAGGTTGTAAACCTCGTTGAACGCCTCAAGCGTGCTGGTGCGAGGATTCACGCCGCCGTACAAACTCTGGCTGCAGTTGTCGACCGTCGCACCTCGCGTGCCCGGTACCGGGCTCGGGGCCGTCGTGACCCAGCCGATCGGCGTGCAATAGGGCAGCAGGTTGGCAGGTTGTCCGGCGGCTGCGATGTTGTTGGCGTTCGAGTTGGCCGACAGGACATCCACCGCCGAGTAACCGACTTCGCGCGTGTGGCGTTCCTGATAGGCGGCCGACGCAAGTACGCCGAAGGTGCCGTCGAAGAATTTCTTCGAGAACAGCGCGGAGACGCGCGGATCGAGATCCTCGCTCACGTCGTTGTATATGCCGCGGGCCGTCAATGTGAGCACGGTGTCGTTCGCGAGATCGAGGGGACGCGGTGCGCGTAGATCGACGGTCGCGCCCAGCGAACCTTCCTCGACATCGGCCGAGCTGGTCTTGCGCACTGCGAGCTGCGAGAAGATCTCGGTCGGGAACACGTTGAAGTCGAAGCCGCGGCCGTTGTTGCCGGCGCCGTAGATATCGCTCGAGCCAGTCTGAGAGGAGCCTTCCATGCCGTTGATGCGCACCCGGGTGAATGTCGCCCCCAGACCGCGAACGGAAATGTTCTTGCCTTCGCCGCCGTCACCGCGCGACAGCGCCACGCTCGGGATGCGCTGCATGGATTCCGCGAGATTGCTGTCGGGGAATTTGCCGATGTCTTCCGAGGCGATCACGTCGATCGCCGCCGTCTCGCTGCGCTTCTGCGAGAGCGCCGTGTTCAACGAACCGCGGAAACCGGTGACAACGACCTCGTCGAGTTCCTGCCCGGCATCCTGTGCGAGCAACACCTGGGTCGGCAGCACGAATCCGGCGCTGGCGAGCGCAAGCCGTACGGCGTTGCGCACGAACCCGCTCGAGTGTTCGATCTTTCTCATGAAATCCCCCTTGTTAGTCCCGATTGAAGCTGAAATCTCCGAACCAGCGATGTCATGACATATTCATGCATTGACACCGGTGTCTGATTGGTTTTGACTGCTTTCTACCGCATCTGACAACAATTGACCACAATTCATTGTTAAATTGTATTTTCTTCTTTAAAACCGGGGCGATGCGGGGCTTCAGAACTGTGGCGTGGGCGCCGCACAGGGGTGAAACAGGGCGCAAGGATGAGGGCCCGGCGCATGCCCGGCACCGACGCGATTCGTGCGCCGTTTGCAAGTGGCCAGACTAACTACTGAGCAGCGCCGTCAGGGCCTGGTGCGCGGCTCAGCCGTAGCGCAGCTTGAACCCCAGGATGATCGCGGCGAGCCCGAGAGTAATGGTGTTCGCGAGGATCATCGGCCACGACATGATCGCAAGACCGTATGCCAGCCAGGTGGCGACACCGATCGTGAATACGACGTACATGCCGAGCGAGATGCCGCTGGTATTGCGCGTGCGGATCGTCATGAACGCCTGCGGAATGAATGAACTGGTGGTGAGCGCGGCAGCAGCGAAGCCCAGCCATTCAGTGCTCATGAGTACGGGATCCGTGATGTGCCAAAAGTGGTGGCCGGGGTCGGAATCGAACCAACGACACGCGGATTTTCAATCCGCTGCTCTACCAACTGAGCTACCCGGCCACTGTTGGAAACCCCCTCGAAAAGGGGCCCTCGATCGAGGGGCGCGTATTAGAACGGCAGGCCCCCGAACCGTCAAGCAACCGGGGCCTCAAAGCCTTGATTTGTGGTGCTTTGCCACCACTTCGGGCCGACCATGAATACCGAAGCCTCCTTTGTCGCCACCGCCCCGCGGGCGGTCGTCCAGACCCTGCGCGGCCAGCCCGCCTCCGATGGAGCCGGGGTCAAGCTCACCCGCGTCATCGGCCAGCCCAAGCTGCCCGATCTCGACCCGTTCCTGCTGCTCGACGAATTCGGCACCGACAAGGCCGAGGATTACATCGCCGGCTTTCCAGAACACCCGCACCGCGGCTTCGAAACGGTCACGTACATGCTCGATGGCCGCATGCGTCACAAGGACAACCATGGCAACGAGGGTGTGCTCGAGCCGGGTGCGGTGCAGTGGATGACCGCCGGCCGCGGCATCGTGCACTCCGAGATGCCGGAACAGCGCGAGGGCCGCATGCGCGGCTTCCAGCTGTGGATGAACCTGCCGGCCAGGGACAAGATGACCGCGCCTAACTATCAGGAGTTCGGTGGCGATAAGTTGCCGGTGGTGCAGCAGGCTGGCGCGAACGTCAAGGTGATCGCGGGCAAACTCAACGACGTGGAAGGGCCGGTGCACCAGCCGGCGACCGATCCTATCTACATGGACATCCGCCTCGACGCCGGCGTGGATTTCGCGTTGCCGGTGCCGTTGGGCCATTCGGCTTTCGTCTACGTGTACGAAGGCGGCGTTGCCGTCGGAGTGTCACGCGAGGCTGCCACCATCAACGCACAGGAACTCGCGGTGCTGGGTGACGGCGGCGAAGTGCGTCTGCAGGGCCGCGCGCCGCAGAGCCGCGCGATTCTGGTCGCCGGCCGGCCGTTGCGCGAACCCGTCGCGCGGTATGGCCCGTTTGTGATGAACACGCGCGAAGAGCTGCAACAGGCGTTCGCCGACTATCAGTCGGGCAAGTTCTGATTTGAAGGGGCGGTACCCCTCCGCCCCGCACCTGGGACGGCGCAGGCAACTGCGCCGTCTTTTTTTTACCGGCTATTCCAGCTGAACAAATTCCTTGGGTTTCTGCGAGCCATCGCCAAAGAAGAACTTGTCCATCTCGAACTCGAGGCGTTTGCGATGCGCAGGATCGATGGGGGTGAGCCGGTATTCGTTGATCAGCATCACCTGGTGCTTGACCCACATCTGCCAGGCTTCCTTCGAAGCATTTTCGAAGATGCGTTTGCCGAGTTCACCCGGGTACGGCGGTTTGTCGAGGCCCGGCGCCTCTTTCTTCAGCAATACGCAATTCACCATTCGGGTCATGTTTCGATTCCTGACAAACGTCCCAGCAGAGTCTTGATCGGCGCAGGCAACCCGACACGCGCGGGTTGCGTAAGGTCATACCACAGCGCCCCGGCCTCGCGTACCCGTGATTCGCCGCGGCACTGCGCCACCAGCGGCGTGATCACCAGGTCGAAGTGCGTGAAGCTGTGTTCGATTTCGGGCAGGGGCGTGTGCGTGAGGCTCGCGTGCTCGAGTTCGTTGGCGGCGAATATTTCGGCCGCGTCGCGATCGTCGAACTCCGGCAGGCACCACAAACCGCCCCAGATGCCGCTCGGCGGGCGCTGCACCAGCAGCACCGCCGAATCACGCCGCGCGACCAGCATGACCGCGCGCTTGAGTTTGCGCGCGGCGCGTTTGCGCCTGGGTGCGGGCAGATCGCCCTGCCTGGCTTCGTTACGCGCGCGGCAGTCGTCCGCAATCGGGCAAGCGTCGCAACGCGGTTTCGCGCGCGTACAGACGGTCGCGCCCAGATCCATGATCGCCTGCGTATAGGTGGCGGCGTGTGAGTGCGGCGTGTTCTTTTCGGCCAGCAGCCAGAGCTGTTCGACCGTGGCACTTTCGTCCGGCGCGCTGTCGACGGCGTAGTAACGCGACAACACGCGCTTGACGTTGCCATCGAGAATCGAATGCCGCGCGCCGCTCGAGATGGCGAGGATCGCGCCGGCGGTCGAACGACCGACGCCCGGCAATTCCATCATCGCCTCGAGAGTGCGCGGAAACTCACCGCCGTGTTGATCGCGAATGAGCTGCGCCGCACGATGCAGATTGCGCGCCCGCGCGTAATAGCCGAGCCCGGTCCACAGATGCAGCACTTCATCGGCCGGCGCGTCCGCGAGCGCGCGCACCTGCGGAAAACGCTGCATGAATCGTTCGAAGTACGGGATCACGGTCGCAACCTGCGTCTGCTGCAACATGATCTCCGACACCCACACGCGATAAGCACTGCCCTCTTCCTGCAGTCCCCGTTGCCACGGCAGATCGTGCCGGCCGTGACGCTCGTGCCAGGCCAGCAGACGCGACGCGATGAGAGCGGGCCCACTCATTGCCGGGACTCGCCATGCAGGCCGTGCTCGTCGAGCACCAGTCGCACCGTCACACCCTTCATCACGATGTCGTCGTAAGTGGCCTGCTCGAGCTCGAGAACGCCGCGAAACCTGAGATCCTTGATCATCGCGGTGGGAAACACGAATGGCTCGCTATGCGGATCGGGTGGCGGAACGTAGCGGGAAATATTCATGGAGTCGCCGTGCAGCGCGAATTCTCCGACCGGGTACTCCCCGGCGCCGCGCAGGAAGTCGCCCGTGAAGTGAGTGTCGTCGAGCGTCAGCGCCAGCGGCTTGATGCTGATGGCGCCGCGATCGAACGCCCAGCCGCCGTTGAACCGGACTTTGCCGAGCGCGCCCGGGTCCGTGGTCTTCGGCGCCTCGATGCCGACCGCCGCGAGCAACGCGCGCGGATCGAATTCGTTGGTTTCGAGCGCGCCGGAAAACCTGGGCATGTCGCCAAAGGCGCCTTCGACTCCGCCCTGCGCTTCGAACGCCCCGAAGGTCATCTCGAACTCCTTGACTGCGATGCTCGAATAGTCCGCGGGTAGTGCGGCTTTGGGGACCGCGAGACGGAACGGCACACCTGCCGGAGCAAACCCATCCATGTGCAGGACACCTGTGACCTGGCTGTCGGTAAACGGCTCGCCTGGCGCGATCTCGTCGGTAGTTAGGTTGAGCGCGGTCACCGCGACGCGGCGCGGCACAGTCTCGTCGACGTACGAAATGCGGCTGTCCTTGATCACGACTCCATCGATGCGAAGTTCCATGGGCTTGGCGTTCGGATCCGCGGGTTTGTTGCCACCGATGCCTTCCCAATTCGCCACGCCGTCGGCGCGCCGCACCAGGCGGACATCGGCGCCTTCGAGCCGTACACGATCGGCGACGAGTTCGCCGCGCAGCATGGGGAACAACTTCGCGCCGAGCTGGGCGCCGTTCCACGTCACCATGGGTTCGGGGCCGAATCCGGGCGCATTGCCAAACTTCCCGGCGCCGGTGCGTAGCGCCAGCCACGGGAAGAAACCGAGCTCGATGTCACCTGCCAGCGTGAATTCGCGGCCGGTGGCGCCTTTGACCAACGCTTCGATACGCGGTTTGAAGACGTTGGGATCGACCAGCCACACGATCACCAGCACGCCGAGCAGCGCGAGCACGACGAGGCCGGCAAGACCTATGGAAATCCATTTGAGTAAACGCACGCGGCCGACATTGTAACGATGTCGGCCGCGTGAAACGCTGGCGCCGCGACGGTATGGGCCGCCGCCTTGAGAATCAGCGGTCGCAGATCTCGATGTCGCCGGACAGCGTCTTGGCCCGCACGCGCGCCCCGCCGCTTTCGACCGAGCGCAGATTGAGCCGCGTGCCCGGACCGTACTTGCTGACACGTTCCACCGAGTCGGCGAGGCAACCTTCGATGTCGCCGCTGAAGGATTCGATCTCCGTGGACAACCCGCCGGGCGCCGAGACGTTCAGGGTGATGTCGCCGCTCACCCCTTCGACATCGACGCGTCCGTCACGGGTCATTTTGGCGCGCAGTTCGAGGTCGCCGGAAGTGGTACGTCCGCGGATCTGGGTGGCATCGCTCATCTGCACCCGGGCGTTGCCGCTCACGGTGACCACTTCCAGATCGCCCGCGCCGTGGGTGAGATCGAGACTGCCGCTCACCGAATTCGCGCGCAGCGAGATCGGCTTGCCGCTGCCGCGCACGGTCAGATCGCCGCTCACCGAGCGCACTTCGGAATTGTCGCCGGCGATATCGGCGGTGATCTCTCCGCTCACGCTCTTCAGTCGCTGCGTGCCGAGGACACCCTGCGAGGACACATCCGCGCTCACCGCGGCCACTTCCACCGTGCTGTTCTTCGGCACCTGCACCGAGATCGCAGCGTCGCCGTCACGCGAGTTGCCGCGCGGCAGGACGACCTTGACGATGGTGCGTCCGCCGCTGGTGGTGAGATCGAGCCGCTCGACGTCCTCGCCCAGGTGACCCGTGACCTGCACTTCGTTGCGATCCCAGCCGCGCACGTCGATCGATCCCGACACGTTGGAGATCACCACCTCGCCGTTGGGCTCGACCGCAATCTTGCGGTCGAGATTGCTGCTCTCGCGGGCCGGCGCCAGCAGGGGCAGCGTCGCGGCAACTAACAAACCGGCGAACCGGTAACTCGTCGAAATTCTCATGATCAGGTCTCCTGGTTGCCGGAATCGCGCACCGCGGTCAGCGCGCGCATTTCTTCCTGGCAGGAATTGACTAACAACTCTTGCAGCAGCGCATTGGCCGGATCGCGTCCGAGCGCCGCTTCGATTTCGCCGATGGAGCGGCGCAATGTGGCGAGGCTGGCCGCCACTTTCACGCGCTCTGCGGCGGGCATGTCTGTCAGCTTGTGCTGGACTTCGACCAGCAACACGTCGCGCTGCTCGCGGTAATGCGTGCCGCGCAACGCGGCCGAAATCACGTTGGCCGTGGGCTGCTGCGTGCCCGCGGTCTCGATGATCCGGACCGGACTTACACTGCGGCCGATCAACACGCCGATCGCGACCAGCGCCACCGCGGCGGCCAGACCGGCCGCGGGCAACCAGCGCTGTCGCCGCTGCGGACTCACTACGGGGCTCGCCACGGATTTCTCCGCTTCGATGGCCGCGGCGATCGCGGGCCACAGATCGCGCACCGGTGGCGCGTTCTGCGGCAGCTCATCGATACGCTTGATGCGTCGCATGTTCATCTGACACCTCGTTCCAATCTGTCTTTCAGCAGGCCCCGAGCGCGATGCAGCTGCGCTTTGCAGGTACCGACGGCGATGCCGAGCATCGACGCGGCTTCCGAATGTTCGTAGCCATAAACGCCGCACAGCACCAGCGCGTCGCGAGCGCCCTGCGGTAACGATTCGATCGCCGCCTCGAGCTCTTCTTCTTCCACCGGCGAGTCGAAACTCAGGACCGGCTCCTGATAATCGGCGGGGTCTTCGACGGCGATCTCATTCCTGGCCGGGCCACGGCGCTTTTCGAGCACGGTGTTGACGGCGATGCGATGCAACCAGGTCGAGAAGCTGCTGCGCGCCTCGAATTTCGGCAGCGCTTTCCAGGCCTTGATGAAGGCGTCCTGGGCGCAATCGGCGGCGAGATCAGGGTTACGGGTCATGCGCAGGCACAGTCCGTGGACGCGGCCGACGTGCTCCCGATAGAGGCGTTCGAAGGCCCGGGAATCACCGCGGCGCGCGCGCTCGATGAGCGCTACGTCGAATTCGACGACCGTATCGGTTTTGATCATTCGGGCTGTCGCGCCATCCGCCAATCGAATCTCCTCGCAGCGTAGAGACAGATGGCTTATCTGTCCCTACATGCTTAGAGGGGCGCGGCGCCGTACGGGTTTGAAAACGCACGTAAGTCGCGGACCCGAAACGGAAATAAGGGGGCAGCCCCCCTTTCCTAGCAAAAGGGGTCAGTCACGGTCAGAGGAGACTTGGGGAAGCAGGCGAGGCCAGCGATGACTGACCCTTTTTGCTGGGAAAAGGGGGCTGCCCCCACTCTCCTAGCTGCGCTGGGTCCCGCCGCTGAACCACTTCATGGCGTATTGCAGCAGCTGGCTGTTCGTCGCCAGGCCCAGCTTGTGCTTGATGGTCTGGCGATGCGACTCGATGGTTTTGACCGAAAGCGTGAATTCCTGGGCGATTTCGCGCGAGCTCATGCCGCGTCCGATCATGTTGAGGATCTGCACTTCGCGGTTCGAGAGGCGCGCGACGGGATCGTTGGTCTCGGAGCGGCTATCGCCGGCGCGCTGGTCGAGCGAGCGTTGTACGGTCTCGCTGACATACGTGCGGCCGTCGAGCACCCGGCGCACCGCGATCAGCAATTGATCCGATGCCGCCTGCTTCATGATGTAGCCCATGGCGCCGGCCGCAAGCAACCGCTCCGCATAGATAGTCTCGTCATGCATGGAGAGGACCAGCATGCGCAGCTCGGGCATTTCCGCGTGCATCTGCCGTACCAGCTCGATGCCGTCGCCCCGCTCCAGGGATAGGTCGACCACGACGATGTCGGGCTTTCGGGCGCGGATGGCTTCGCGCGCGGCGGGTTCGCTCTCGGCCTCGCCACAAACGGTCAGATCCGGCTCAGCCTCGAACATGCGCCGCAGCCCCTGCCGCACGATCGGATGGTCGTCGACGATGAGGATCTGGCGCTTGGTGGCCATGGCTGCAGTCATGTTCGGTCCCCTACGCCCATTTATTAGGGATGGATGATACGAAGTTAGCGCAGAGCGTCAATCCTTTCTCCTACGTATACGTGCGTATAGTTAGACAGGATTCAAATGACGGCGCTCATTCCTTCAAAGGAAATCCACCACGCGGCAACGAATCCCCGCTAAGTGGCGCTCGATGAGGACAAGTACAGCGGACGATCACGCCTCCGCCCTGGTTGTTCGCAATGGTGACGTCGCCGCCGAGCATTTGCGCGCGATATCGCATGAGTTTCATTCCCATTCCGTTATTGCTCGCATTTCTCTCATCGAAACCCCTACCGTTGTCCTGAACGCTGAGGGTCAAAGTGCCTTCTGCCGTGGCGAGCTCAATCGTGACCTGCGTTACTCGACCGTGCCGGATTGCGTTCGTGAATGCCTCCTGCGCAATGCGGTAGAGGTGAGTCGCGGCGCCGTCGTCCAGAGTCAGCGGCTCCGTCAAGGCGGTATTGAAGTGGGCCCGCACCCCGTATCGCTCCATGCCGCGAACCGCCATCGATTGCAGACCGGCGATGAGCCCACCGCGATCGGCGCCCACCGGCGCCAGGCCGCGTGCCATTGCCCGCGTGCTCTCGATGGCGCCATTGACGAGACTGATGATGTCTTCCACATCGGTGCGCGCAGTGGAACTTTCCTTTCGGAGCTGGGCGACGACGCTGCGCAGCATGAGTGCAACACCGGTCAGGTCCTGGCCGAGGCCATCGTGCAAGTCCGATCCGATGCGTAATTGTTCGCGGCCGGCAATCTCGAGGATCTCGCGCTCGAGGCCGCGCCGCTCGGTCACGTCCGTGATGACCGCGAGCCGATGCGTCGCACCATCGACGTGAGTCAGGGTCGCCACGCACGCGGCATCGAAGGTCGAGCCGTCGCGGCGGCGGCACTTGAACTCGACCGGCGTCAGTCCCGGCGGATCGCTGATCGAGCCTAACAACTGTTGATCGAGCTGATCGCGGCGCAGTCCCGCGGGTTGCGCGATCAGGTCGTCGATCGAGGTGTCGACCGCGGTTCCGGTGGTGAAGCCGAACATGCGTTCGAACGCCGGGTTCGCCATGCGAATCATGTTGTTGATGTCGATGACCACCACACCCTCGTGCAGCAGTTCGAACATACGCGCCTGCGTTTCGCGCAGGTGCATCGCCGCATGTTTGTCGGTGATTTCCGTGATGTTGATGACCGCGCCGGTGATGCCGCAGGGTGAACGCACCGCGCGAATACGCGAGTCGAAGCAGCGCCCGCCGTAGTTCGAACCGGAACTCGCGAGTTGCAGGTCGATGGATTCACCGGTGGTGAGCACCTGCGTGAGGGCCGCCAGAATTTTCGGCTGGTCTTCCGGCACGGCGATTTCATCGAGCCGCTGGCCGATGATGGATTCGCGCGAATGGGAGCGGATGCCGCGATTGATGAACTGCACACGGCGTTCGGTGTCGACCAGGATCAGCCAGTCGCCGGTACCCGCGGCGACAATCTGCAACATTTCCTGCGATGCTCGCAGCGCCTCCTGGTCACGCGCCTGTTCGCTGATGTCGATGGCCACGCCGATCACGCGCACGACCCGACCGGCGGCATCCCGCACCACGCAAGGGGAGTCGAGCAGCGTTACATAGTGGCCATTGCGATGCTTGATCCGGTACTGGAGGGCCAGCATGGATTCGGCGTTGCGGTCGAACCATTGGCGCAGCAGCGGCTGATCGTCCGGGTGAACCAGCGCGGCCCAGTCGACGGCGCGCGGCAACTCATCGGCCTGATATCCAAGGACGCGTTCCAGACCTTCGCCGGTCGACAACCCGGTCTCGGCGTCGATTTCATAGATCACGCACCGCAGCTCGCGCGCCACCGCGCGGAACCGCTGGTCGCCGGCCGACAGCGCGGTCTCGCGAATTTTGCGCGCGGTGATGTCGACGATCAGGCCGAGCACGCGCAGAGTCGTGCCGTCGGGCGCGCGCTTGACGACATGGGCACGATCGAGCGCCCAATGCCAGCTGCCGTCGGTATGGCGGAAGCGGTATTCGGTTTCGAGGACGTGCGCCGACGGGTCGACCTGCCGCAGCCGCTCGCGAAACTTTTCGATTTCCTGGTCGGGATCGGTGCCGAGCATCTGCCGCCAGGTGCGGACGTTGGCACGGCCGAACGCCGGATCGACGCCGAAGACGTGGTAATACCCGTCGGTGTGATTGGTCTGGTTGTTCTCGACGTCCCAATCCCACACGCCGGCAGTAGTTAGCTGAAGGGCCGTCTCGACCCGTTCGTTGCGTGCGTTTGCGCGCCGCTCGGCGACCTTTGTCTCGTCGAGATCCATGCACACGCCGAGCATGCGAATGGCCTTGCCGTTCTCATCCCGCTCGACCACCCGGCCGCGCTCGAACACCCAGCGCCAGGTTCCGCTCTTCGTCTTGATGCGATATTCGGCGTCGTAATAGTCCGCCTTGCCCGCGACGTGTTCACTGAACTTGCGCGTCGCTTCCGGGCCCTCGTCCGGGTGCAGGTTGTCGTCCCACCGTTGAACGTGCCCGTCACCGTCGCAGGCATAGATGTCGTGCCGGTCGCACCAGTCGTTGAACCAGCGCGTCTTGTCGGTGATGAAATTGGTTTCCCACAGGCCCACACCCGCGCCCCAGGCCGCGGTCTCGAGCATGTGTTCGCTCGATGAGAGGTGCGCCTCGGCGCGTTTGGCGCCATCGATGTCGAGCGTGACGCCGATGACGAGCACCGGGCGGCCCTGTAGATCCCATTCGACCGCGCGGCCGCGATCCTGCATCCATCGAAATTCCCCGTTCGCCGTGTGGAAGCGGTATTCGAACTCGACCGAGTCGCGCATTCCGTGCGCGTGTTCTTGCATTTGCCGGTCGACGCGTTCGCGATCGTCGTTGTGAAGGTTGCTGAACCACGGGTTCGGCATCAGGTCCCAGCTGGCCCTTGAATAACCGGTCATCGCGAGCCATAGCGGGCTCGCGGTGCGTGCGTTGCTCGGCACATGCCACTGCCAGAACGCGGCACGCGCGCCCCACAACGCGGTGGCGAGACGAGACTCGCTGTCGCTGCGCGCCACCTCCTCGCTCTTGCGCCGGTCGATGTCCAGCAACAGGCCGGCGATACGCGCCGCCGCGCCGTCGCGCTCGCGTTGTACGACGCGGCCACGCTGCAACACCCACAACCAGCGATGCCCGGCGGCTAACAACCTGTATTCGCATTCGAAGCGATCGCCGCCGTGGTGGCAGGAATCGGTGGCCGCGCTGAATGCGGCAAGATCGTCGGGATGGACGCGACGTTTCCACTCTGCAATCGACAGCGGTGCAACGCCGACTTCGACGCCGAACGCGCGCAGCCAGGCTTCGTCGATCTGGAATCGATCGTCGGCGAGCCGCCAGTCCCACACCGCCGCCTGCGCGAGCTCCAGCGCCGAACGAAATTCGGCGGGCAGCGGCGCGGCGGCTTCTGTTTGGGGCGCGTCGGGACGGGCGTTCATGACCAATTATTGTTACCTGCGCGCTGGAGTCGCACCTTGACTCATTCTCCAGATTTTCAGAATCCAGACGGCGTGAGAGCGGATTTGCCAATGATTCTGCGCCGTTCTGAGCACATTGGCCTTCGGAGCGGGGTTTCTCGTAAGGGTCGTACGGCTACTGCCCGTCGCGAGCTGTAAGTATTCTCTGACATAAGGTTGTGACAAAACCTAATTCAAATAACTAACGGACTAGCGGGGAAGACACAGTGATTGACGGCAGCATGACGAGAAATCCCGTGGTCGCGGACTACTCGGAGTGGAAAGCACGCGATTACTTCCATACTTACTACAGCGAGGTGGTGCTCCCGGATGAGCAGGCCGTCCTCGCCTATCAGATAGATGTACTGCGCGCCGCGCGCGCGCGCTTCGGGCGCGGCCTCGAATACGGCTGCGGCCCGACGCTGCATCGTGCGATCGCCGCGTCGAAGTATGCCTTCCGCATCGACATGGCGGACTGGTTGGCAGACAACCTGGCCGAGGCGCGTGAATGGTTGTGCGCCGATGAAAGCGCTCCCGAGTGGAAACGTTTCACCAAGTACATCCTCGGCTGCGAAGGTCACGCGCGCCCCGACATGTCGCGCATCATAAAGCGCGAGCAACAGACGCGTAAGGTGGTTAGAGGTCTGTACGTGAGCGACGCGCGGTTGCGTCAGCCGCTCGGCCCCACGCGCGAGGGCTTCTACGATCTCATCGTCACCGGCTTCTGCATCGATGCGATCTCGAGTGATCGGTCCGTTTGGCGCCGCTGCCTGCGCAACGTCACCTCGATGTTGCAGCCGGGGGGCACGTTCATCATTCACGCGTTGCACCAGTGCAAGGCGTACAAGTGCGGCGACCGCATGTTCCCGGGTTCGAACTTGACCATCGACGACATGCACGAAGCGATGCTCGAAAACGGCTTCGCGCCGTCGAGCATCGATGCACAAGTGATCCCCTGCAGCGAGAACAATGTCTATGGATATTCGGGAATCCTGACCGCGTCAGGCCGCAAGGCAGTCAAGAAGCTCTAGGATGGGGGCAGCCCCCGTTTCCTAGCAAAAGGGGACAGGCCTCTTTAATGAGCGATGACTCCACTCGGCGTTGAGATGCCTGTCCCCTTTTGCTGGGAAACGGGGGCTGCCCCCATTTATATTCTCTGCAGAAGCCAGACGATGCCGGCGGCGCCCAGTGCGCACGAGCTGAGCGGCATCACCCGATTCGCATACCAGCGAGTGCCGCGCGCCACGAAGATGAGCGGCAACACCAGCGCCACGATGCTGAGCTGGGCGATCTCCACGCCGATATTGAAGCCCGCGAGCAGCGGCAGCAGCGTGCTGCCGCTCGCGTCGATCTCGCCGAGCGCATTGGCGAAACCGAAGCCGTGCACGAATCCGAAACCGAACGCCAGCGGCAGACGCAGCCGCGACAAGCGCGGCAGCAGATTGATGCCTGCCGCGACCGCAATCGATGCCGCGATGGCGACCTCGATGGGCTGCGTTGGCAGATGCACCGTGCCGGTCACCGCAAGCGCGAGCGTCGTCGAGTGCGCAATGGTGAAGGCGGTGACGATGGTCACAATGTCGCGCGTAACCTGGGACAGCCGGGTGGCGCCCTGCCACTTTCCGTCGACCGGGCGTAACACCGAGGGCAACAACAGCAGCAGCACGAAAGCGATGTGGTCGTAACCGATCGCCACGTGCCAGATGCCCTCGCCGACGAAGCGCACGAAACTCGCCCAGACCGAAAGCCGCGCAGGCTCGCTCCACTGAGGCGATGCCGGGCTGATCACGCCGGCGAGTTTTTCAGTCCCGCGCGTCGCGCTCAGCAACACCCGTTGCGATGCGTCGCCACTCATGAACAAACCGCCGCTCAACGCCAGCAAACCCGGGCGCGGACAATCGGCCACCATGGCCACCGACAGGAAATTCTGTTCGACGCGCGTCGCCAGCGCGAGATCCTTGATACGCAGCGCGCACGAAACCCCGCCACGTTGCACGGCGATCTGACCCAGCACCGCGGCTTCGATGGTGATTTCCGCGGTCTGCACTTCCGCCCAGGTGACGACCCCGTCGAAGTCGCGATCGATGAACACGGACCAGACGATGTCGTGCAGCGACAGATCCCAACGTACACCGATGGGGCCTTGCGCTTCGGGCGCATCGAGCAGCACGAAACTCGTGCTGATGGCATGCGCCATTGCCGGGTTGTGAGCCAGTAAGCCGAAGCACAGTGAGGCTGCGAGGACGAAACGTTTCACGCGCACACTCTAGCCGCGCGCCGCGCCGGAAAGAATGCTTTCCGCGACCGCGTCGGCGAAGCCGGTGCTGCGCAGCCAGTCGCGCAATCGCTGCTGCGCCGGCTGGTCGTGTGCGGCCATCGCGGCGCGCGCCAGCACTCGTACGTCGGGCAACTCTCTCTGCGCGTTGAAGTTGGCTGACGCCGCGACCAGCGCCTGCACGGCATCGCCACTCTGAAGCGCGAGCATCGCGGCCTCGCGGTTGTGCACGGCATCGCCACGGGCGGTCTCGAGCGCCAGCAAGGTGGCCGCGCGGCCGCGCAGCTCGTTACGTTTCGCGCCGGCGGCAACTGCCGCCGCTCTGACCAACAACGAGAGGCTCGGCCTCTCGACGTCGAGCAGCACAACGGCCTCATTCGCATCCCCATGCGCTGTCAGCGCATCGGCGAGGGCGGCGCGAATCGAATCGTCGCGCGGCGCAAGGCCGAGAGCCAGCCGGTAATCAGCGATGGCGCCATCCAGGTCGTGCGCACGCTCGCGCAATTCGGCGCGCACCGTGAGCAGATAGGCGCGCTCCGCGGCTCGCGCCGGATCGTGGTCGAGTGGATAGGTCGCGAGCAGCGCCTGGGCCTGTTCGAGCTGGCCTGAGCCCGCGAATGCCTCGGCGAGGCAAGCGATTCCGATGGCCGATCCGGCGCCGCCCCCAGCCGCCAACCGGGCGCAATCGGCGCGGGCTCCCGGAAAATCGCCGCGCACCAGTCGCACCGAAGCACGTTGGGCGCGCGCCGCCATGTCCCGCGGCGCTGCGCGCAGAACATCGTCGAGCAGCGTCTCGGCGGCGGCGAAGTCGTGCCGGTACTGAAGTGTCTCGGCGTACAGACGGCGTGGCGCGGGACCGGCCGTACCATTTCTGATTACTGACGCGAGCACGGCTTCCGCCCGGCCAACGTAGCTCGGCTCGCGCAAGGTGCGGGCCCGTTCGAGCATCGCCTCTGCCAACGCCACGGCCGGTCCTTCGGCCGAAGGCTCGGCACGCCATGCGCCAACCAACGCACGCAAATTCTCGTCCGGCATGACCTGCCGGATATTTGCCACCACGAACGCAGGATCGTCCGGGACGAAGCGATCGCCCGCCGCCGCGGATTGCACCGCGGCGGCGAACGCCAGCATCGCCACCCGGCGAGCTGGACCCCACTTCACGGCGCTTCCGGCGGAATCAGCGCTTCGAAGGTCGACTCATTGTCCGCGTCCTGCGTGAACGTGAAGCCGTTGACCGGAGTCGGATCATCGTCCTCAGCCTTGGCGAACGTATTCAACGCCACGCTCTTGATCGACACGGTCCTGGCAATGACAGTCACCTTGAACGCACGCGTCGCCATCGAGCCCTCGCCATCGGTGACCGCCAGCCCGATCGTCGCCGAGCCGGTGGCCGCCTCGAACGGTGTCAACGTGATGGTGCGGGTTGCGCCCGTTCCCGACAGCACGAGGCCGTCGGCCGGAAACACACTCGTGCCGTCGACGACGGTGGCTTCGACCTTGAGCGTTGCCGGGTCGGACTCCTTGTCCGCGATTTCGAACTGGATAGGCCCCAGCACCGTGTCCTGGTCGACACTCTGATCGGCAACCTCCGCGATCGTCGGCCGGAAATTGACGTCCGCGGGCGGCGTCATCGGT
This sequence comes from Pseudomonadota bacterium, assembly GCA_039931065.1. Lineage (GTDB taxonomy): Bacteria > Pseudomonadota > Gammaproteobacteria > Steroidobacterales > Steroidobacteraceae > CADEED01. The sequence goes on from JBDTSP010000002.1 coordinate 260,728, forward strand.
TTCGGGTCGTTCGAGCTGCTGCAGGCCGCCACGACCAGTGTCGTGACGGCGAGCAGGACGAGATTCGTCTTGAGCGTTTTCATCTCAGCCCCCCGAGCCCGGCAGCGGCGTGGTGAGGTACGGGAACGTCGAATAGAAGTCCGCCGCCGAGACCGGCGCACCGTCGGTAAACGGCACGTTGCCGACCGGCGCGTTCGCCGGAGCGCACAGCTTGAGGTCGACCATCGCATCACCGACCTTGATCGGATAACAGAGCGCACCCATGACCACCCGCAGCGCGATGTCCACTGTATCGTCGCCCGGACGGCGACCGTTGGGGAAGCCCGCCAGGTCTCCGCCGGCCACGCCGAAATTACTCTGCGAGGCGGCAGCCACCGCCGCGATGCCGGTGTTGAGCCGGGTCATTTCGGATGCAGTCACCGTTTTCAACTGGTTCACACCTTCGAATCCGGTCAGGAAGGCCGTCACCAGATCCGTGCGCGGAAAGTTGTTAGGCGCAAGGTTCGGGATGTTCGTGCCGAGCGTCTGGTTCACGGCGCCGCGGAACAACGCGTCCAGCAATGCCGGCAACGTCGGGTTCGTCACGTAAGTGGCGAACTGCCCGTCGTTCTTGGGCTGGCTCGCACTGAAGCGATCCTTGTCGGGCAGACCGATCACGAGTTCATTCACCAGCGGCATGCCGAGCCGCGAAACCTGCACCCACGGACCGCCTTCCACGTCGGGACGAGAGAAGGTCGGCTGCGGATTGAGCACGCGCGCCTGGCGCATGCTTGCGCTGGTCCAGCCACCGATGACACCGTTGCCCGAACCGACCAGGCAGCTCTTGTGAACTTCGAGCGCGATCGTCGTGATGTTGGCGTCGTCGATCGTGTTGTTGGCACGCGATTGCGTGATACCGCCCGGAAAACCGCCGCCATCGCCGGCGCCCGGAGCCGAGTCGCCTTCGACCGGCACGATGTTCACGAGGTCGAACACGCGGCCGAGATTGACCGCGAAGCCTTCCTTACGCTGACCGACGAATGCGCGGCCGGGCATGTTGCAGCCCGGAATGTTCACCGTGTAGATGAATGAATTCGCGTACGCCTTGTAAGCGTCGACGCTGCCGAAGGTCTTGGTGCCGACGAAGTCGTACGGCTTGCCGAAAACGGTGCCGCCGCCGCTGCCGGTTACCGGCGCCACGGCGCCCTTGCGACGATCGCCGCGCACCACTTTCAGTTCGTAGCTCTCACGGAAGTTGAGCGCGGAATTGTCGGCTGCGCTGACGCCGCCGATGTTCTTGAGCGGCACCGCAACCTGCGGCCCCGAGATATTGAGCTTGAGGCCGCGATTGTCGTTGCCCAGCCGATTGGTGAAGCGGAACTGGAACGTCAGGTTCTCGGCCGCATCGCCGTCGTTGTCGACATGGATCTCGTACAGCGCCGAGGAGTCGAGCGCGAAATAGTTAGGGCCGCCGTACGGGGCCTGCAGCGGCACGTAGTTGGCAAGCATGGTCACGTAGCCGTCACGGCCCGGCTCATAGCTGTTGAACAGGTAAAAGTCGGTGGAGTCGACCGCGGGCATACGCGTGATATTCGGCGCCTCGCGATGGCTCGAACCGACGGCGGCAAATGGCAGCGCTGCCGCGACTGCGGCTGCCACCAGGCAGGATTTTCTCAAAGACATGTGGGGTCCCCTGGCTCTTGTGAGAGCGATGTTGATGAACACAGGGGGAGTTACGCGGCGAGCGGCTGGTGGATGCACGCGTCACGCATCCGCGAACCATATTTTTATGTCCGCATCCAGCGGTGCATGTGCTGCGTACGCTAAGATTCGGCGCGAGATGTCGTCCCCCTCCCACAAGTTGCTCGCACTGAGCCGCCTCATCGGCGGCACCCCGCTGCTCGAAATCCACTGCCGATATCGCGGCCGTGAGCAGCGCATCTACGCCAAACACGAGGCGTACAACTTCACCGGCAGCATCAAAGACCGCATGGCGCTGTACATCCTGCAGCGCGCCTACGTGAATGGCGAGATATCGCCAGGCGACGTGATCGCCGAGGCCACCAGCGGCAACACCGGCATTTCATTCGCGGCCATCGGCCGCGCGTTGGGGCATCCGGTGCGCATCTATATGCCCGACTGGATGAGCCGCGAACGTGTGCTGGTCATACAGAGCCTCGGCGCCGCGGTCATTCCGGTGTCGGCGGAGCTCGGCGGTTTCCTGGGTTCGATTCGCATGGCCGACGATTTCGCGCGTGAGTCCGGCCACGTCTTTCGGCCGCAGCAGTTCGACAACGCCGCCAACGTGCAGGCGCATTACGAAACCACCGGGCCCGAGATCACCGCGCAGCTCGCGACACTCGACCGCAAACCCACCGCGTTTGTCGCGGGCGTCGGCACCGGCGGCACGGTCATGGGTGTGGCCCGGCATCTGCGCGAAAAATTCGGTGCCGTTGCTGCGCATCCACTCGAGCCCGCCAATTCGCCCACGCTGCGCATCGGTCACAAGACGGGCAAGCATCGCATTCAGGGCATCAGCGACGAATTCGTGCCGTCCATCGTGAAGCTGGCCGAACTCGGCCGCATTCTCGACGTCTGGGACGGCGACGCGATCGTCATGTCGCAGCGCCTGGCCAACGAGCTCGGTATCGCGGTGGGCATCAGCTCCGGCGCGAACCTGCTTGGGGCCCTGGAGATCGCCCACGAACAGGGCGACGACGCCTGCGTGGTCACGGTGTTCTGCGACGACAACAAGAAGTATCTGTCCACCGATCTGTGCAGCGATGAGGAGTGCAAGGAGCACTACCGCTGCAACGATGTCGAGCTGCTCGATTTCCAGGTCATCCAGCCTTGTGGATCCGGGAAAGTCTCGCCCGCGTAGGTTTCGCTGAGTCACGCAAACGCAAACATGCGCTGGAAGCCTCGCGCAACTTTTCGGTCGGTCTCACTAGCGGCCCGCAACGTGTTCGATTCGGACGACAACGACATCACATATTTCTACGAGAGCCAGCTGCCCTTCGAGAGTGCACCGGTCGAGGACCGGCATTTCCACCCGGTGGAGCCGCGCACGCTGCGTTTGACCGTGGAGACGCGTTTCTAACGAGTTGTAAGGCATTGCATGGCCGCGCGTAGAATCGCGGCCATGCTTGCTCATCGACCGCGCGCCTTTCCGGTAGCCGCTGCTTTTGCCGCGGCGTGTGCGCTCGCGTTCGCGGTAACTGCCCCCGCGGCCACCACGTCCACACCGGCCGAAAAGAAGTCGACTACTGCGGCGAAGAAGCCGACCCCGGCCGCCGCCAAACCAGGGAGTTCCAAGCCGAAGCCAGGCACGACGAAGAAAAAGCCGACTGCGGCGAAGAAACCGGTCGTGCCGCCATCGCCGCCACCACCGCCGCCGGTCGAACTCATCGGTATCACCGTGATGCCCACCAGTACGCTGCGCGACGGACCGCCATCCGGCCAGTTCGACGGTGCAGGCCGGCGGGGCCCCGCCGCGCGCTTCGAGTCGCAGCCGGTCCAGGGCGTGAGTTCGATCAAGCCGGGACCGACCGCCGGGGCCTGGTGGGCGCTCTCCGACAACGGCTTCGGCGCGAAGTGGAACAGCCCTGACTACCGGCTCTGCATCTATCTATTCGACGTGCGCCCGCGCACCGAAGCGGGTACCGATTCGCGCACGGCGTTGCAGGCGGTCATCGAGCTTTCCGACCCGGCAAAGTTTTTTCCTTTCCGGCTCACCGATGAGAGTGAACCCGAGCGGCAGTTGACCGGCGCGGATGCGGACCCGGAATCGCTGGTCGCGATGCCCGACGACACGTTCTGGGTCGGCGACGAGTTCGGCCCGTGGCTGCTGCACTTCTCGGTGGACGGCGAGTTGTTGGCACCGCCGGTCGAGTTGCCCGACGGCGCACATTCATCCGATCACCCGCTGGTGGTCGCGCGTGCCGAAGAGCCACGCATCGCGCACTCGCGCGGCTTCGAGGCGATGGATCTCGCGGGCGACGACAAGACGCTCGTGACTATTCTCGAGGGACCGGTGGCGGGCGACCTGCCGAAGTCACTGCGCGTACAGCGTTATGACACGGCCGCCGGCAAGTGGCTGCCGTTCACTCTTATATATGAGCTCGATGCGGACACTGTTTCCGTCACCGACATTTCGCGCATCGAAGGCAATCGCTTCGTGGTGATCGAACGCGACGATCTCGAGGGTGACGCGGCGAAAGCCAAACGCGTCTATTCGATCGATCTCGACAAGGCCCTGCCCGGAAAGCCGTTGCAGAAGAAACTCGTCATCGATCTGCTGTCGATCGGCAATTCCCGCGGCCTCGCGCAGGTGACGCAACCCGGCGCGCCGTTCCGTTTCCCGTACCTGACCATCGAATCCATCCAGGTGCTGGATCGCAAACACGTCGTCATCGTGAACGACAACAACTTTCCGGCTACCGGCGGGCGCGGCGCGAATGTGCCCGATGCCACCGAGTGGATCTGGCTAGAACTGCAGAATCCGCTGTGACGTTGATCGCCATCAGGGACGCCGAGCTCGCGTTCGGCCTCACGCCGCTGCTCGACCGCGCCGCCCTCGCCGTGCAGGACGGCGAACGGATCGGACTCATCGGGCGAAACGGCACGGGCAAGTCATCGTTGTTGTCGGTGCTGCTCGGCAAACTCGCGCTCGACAGCGGTGAAGTGCAACGCAAGCCCGGACTCACCATCGGCAGCGTCGAGCAGGAACCGATCCTGCCGCCGGCCGAAACCGTGCGCGAATCGCTGCTGCTGCACGGGAAGTTCGACGACATGCACGACGACCGCCGTCGTTATGCGATCGAAGCGCGGCTCACCGAATACCTGCACCGGTTCGAGGTGAACGAGGACGCGAGTCCCGCTTCGATGTCGGGCGGCGAACGCAAACGCGCCGCGCTGGCGCTGGCCTTCGCGCTCGAGCCCGAGCTCATGCTGCTCGACGAGCCGACCAACCATCTCGACGTCGACGGCATCGAGACTCTCGAAGATCTGCTGCAGAAAAACATCACCTGCATCGTCATCACGCACGACCGGCGCTTTCTCGACAAGGTGGCGACGCGAATCGCCGAGCTCGATCGCGGCCAGCTACGCACGTTTCCAGGCAATTACAGCGTGTACGAGCAGCGCAAGGCAGAGATCAACCTCGCGGAAGATCTCGCGCGTCGCCGCTTCGAGAAATTCTGGGCGCAGGAAGAGGTCTGGATCCGCAGAGGTGTCGAGGCGCGGCGCACGCGCAACGAAGGCCGCGTGAAGCGGCTCGAACACCTGCGCGAAGAACGCGCCGCGCGCCTCGATCGCATCGGCAGTGTGCGCCTGAACGTCGATACCGGCGAACGCTCGGGGAAACTCGTGGCCGAGTTCGAAAACGTCAGCAAGAGCTTCGGCGAGCGGAGGATCCTCGGCGACGTGAACCTGCGCGTGATGCGCGGCGACCGCGTCGGTTTGTTAGGCCCGAACGGCGCGGGCAAAACCACGATGATCAAGCTGATCGTCGGCACGCTCGAGCCCGATAGCGGAATCGTCAAACGCGGCACCAACCTGCAAGTCGCGTATTTCGATCAGCTGCGCGAACAGCTCGATCCAGAACGCACACTGGCCGAAACCGTGAATCCGGGCTCGGACTGGGTTGAGGTCGGTGAGAGCCGCAAGCACATTTCGAGTTACCTCAACGACTTCCTGTTCGACAGCCGCCGCGCGAACGCGCCGATCCGCATGTTGTCGGGCGGCGAGCGCAATCGCCTGTTGCTGGCACGTTTGTTCGCACGCCCCGCAAACATGCTGGTGCTCGACGAACCCACCAACGATCTCGACATCGACTCGCTGGAATTGCTCGAAACCATGCTGGTCGATTACACCGGCACGCTGCTGCTGGTCAGCCACGACCGTGCGTTCCTCGACAACGTCGTGACCCAGACCATCGCCGCGGAAGGCAAGGGCCAGTGGCACGACTATGTCGGCGGCTATACCGACTGGCTGCGGCAGCGGACTCTGCCGCGCGCCGCCTCCGTGATCCGCGCCGCGCCTCCCGTCCCCGCTCCCACGCCGGTTGCCGCCGCGCCGAAGCGCAAGCTCAGCTTCAAGGAGCAGCGCGAGCTCGACTCCCTGCCCGCGGACATCGAGAAGCTGGAACGCGAGCAGCTCGAGCTGACGGAGAAGAGTTACTCACCCGACTACCATAAGGCGGGCGCCGAGCAGATGCGCCGCGATCGCGAGCGCGCCACCGAACTCGCCACCCTGATCTCGACGAGCACGGAGCGTTGGGAAACACTCGAAGCGATTGCTGCGAGCATCGCGGCGTCCCGATCATGAAATCCCGACAGCCCAACAAACCACCCGCCATCCGCATCTGGAAAGAAACCGCGCATCGCGGCGGCAAGGGTGTGAGTGCGATCAACGGAATCCCGCTCCCGGGCCCGCAGCTCGAGGATATCTGCAGCATGCTCAAGAAGAAGTGCGGCACCGGTGGCACCGTCAAGAACGGCGTCATCGAGATCCAGGGCGATCACCGCGATCGGCTGGTCGAGGAACTCAAGAAGCTGGGCTATACGGACGTGAAGAAGGCCGGCGGATAATTATTTTCCGCGCACGCCGCCCGTGAGCACGATACGCATCGCCTGCTCGACCGTCAGGTCGGTCGAGTGCACCTTGCTGCGTGACACGTACAACGTGTATCCGCCGATCTGGTAACTCATGGGTAGATAGACGGCGACCAGGTCGTCGCCGCCGCCGATCCCGAGGGTGTTGGCGTGTTCCTGGGTGACGAAGCCGATCAGCTTGCCCGGGCCATAGTCGATCGTGACCACGCGGTCGAGGTCACCTTTCTTCTTGTCGGTGTTCACCAGCCGCGTCATGTCGCGGATGGCGCTGTACACCGTCTTGACCACCGGCACGCGCAGCAGCAGATCCTCGCCTACGCCGAGCACGCGGCGCACGACGAATGCGTTCACCGCGAGCCCGACCAGGAACAGGATGACGAAGCCGGTGACCAGGCCCATGCCGGGCCAGTAGTTGTCCCCGAACGCGAGCTTGATGGGCTTCGACAGCAGACTCTCGGTGGTGATGCCCAGCCAGTACACGAAATACACGGTCAGGCCGATCGGCAGGATGGTCACCAGCCCTTTGAGAAGAATGCTGCCGAGCTGCTTCATCGATTACTTCTTAGGCTTCACGAACCGCATCGTCATGCGGTCGGATTCACCGATCGCATCGTACTTGGCGCGATCGAACGCTGGGTCGACCGGCTTGCCGTCGTCGGACGACTGACGCGTCGGCGGCAGAGTCCACACGCCGAACGGGTGATCCTTCGTGTCCTTCGGGTTCGCGTTGATCTCGGATTTGCCCTCGAACTTGAAACCCGCCTTGGTGGCGGCGTCGATCACGGTCTGCTCGGGGACGTAGCCGTTGAACACCGACGGATCCTGATCCGGCTTGGCGCGATGTTGTTCGATCGCGAGCACGCCGCCCGGCTTGGTGGCCTGGAACAGATTGGCGAGATTCTTGTCGACCGAGTTGCCACGCATCCAGCCGTGGAAGCCGCGCGTCAGCATGACGAAGTCGAACTTGTTAGCCGGCAGCGGCGCGGCATTGGCGCCCCAGTTCACCAGATTCACCTTGCCGTACACCGCGGCGTCGGCGTACTTCGCGGCGAAGTCGGCGCGGCCCTTCTTGGCGTTTTCCGACAGCTTCGGATCGCCAAGATCGGCGGCGGTCGCGTAGAACTCGCCCTTGTTGGCGCGCGCATAGGGCGCGAGGATTTCAGTCCACCAGCCGCCGCCCGGCTGGATCTCGAGAATCGTGTCGCCGGGCTTGAGGCCCCAGAACTCGAGTGCATCGACCGGATGGCGAAACGCATCGCGCTCCTTGGCATCGGCGCTGCGCCAGCTGCCGGCGACGGCTGATTCGATGGCCTGTACGTTTTTCGCGTCGCTGGCGGCGAAGCTGGTGCTGGCGAGCACTCCGAGCGCAATGCCCGCGAACAAGGTTTTGAAATTCATTGAGGATCCCTCTCGATTTGATTTTCGGGAAGGCATGCTAATGAATCCGTCGACATTCGGCCACGGCCGGCTGATCCGCCGCGCCGATCCGACCTGCCACACCGCTCAAGCGGTGGCGATCAGCTCAAAAGAACGCAGCCGCGCGGCGTGGTCATAGACATCCGAGACGATGATCAATTCGTCGGCGCCGGTCTCGGCCACCAATGCGTCGATACCTGCACGTACGGTACCCGGAGACCCGACGATGGAGCGCGCGAGCATCTGCGTCGCCTGAATTTTTTCCGCCGGCGACCAGTAGTCATCGATGGCGTCGACAGGCGGCCGGCTGAGGCCGCGAGTGCCTCGAAACATGTCCACGAACGACATCTGCTGGGTCGTAAATAGGCGGCGCGCCTCTTCATCGTCGTCGGCGGCGATGATGTTCACCCCCACCATGACGTAAGGCCGGTCGAGTTGCTTCGATGGCTTGAAGCGGCTGCGATACACCTGCAGCGCGGACAGCAGCTGCTGTGGCGCGAAATGCGACGCGAACGAATACGGCAACCCCAGCTCCGCGGCGAGCATTGCGCCGAAGGTGCTCGAACCGAGGATCCACAAGGGCACTCGTGTTCCCGCCGCGGGCACCGCCTGGATGTGTTGGCCAGGTTTGACCGGCTCGAAGTACGCCTGCAACTCGATCACGTCCTGAGGAAAAGCATCCGCCGCAGCCGGTGACGTGCGCAATGCGCGGACGGTGAGCGAGTCCGTCCCCGGAGCGCGGCCAAGGCCGAGATCGATACGCTCCGGAAACAGACGCGCCAGCGTGCCGAATTGTTCCGCAATGACGAGCGGCGAATGGTTCGGCAGCATGATGCCGCCCGCGCCGACGCGAATTTTTGTGGTTCCGGCCGCTATATGCGCGATCACGAGCGACGTGGCGGCGCTCGCGATACCAGGAAAGTTGTGATGCTCGGCGACCCAGATGCGGCGGTACCCCAACGCTTCTGCGTGGCGGGCGACATCGCGCGCATTGTCGAGCGCAATCCGGGCGTCGGTTTCCTGGGTGACACGGACCAGGTCGAGAATCGACATCGCAACCATGGAGGCCTCAACGCGGCTGGAAGCAAGTAGCGGCCGAGTTGGCGCGCGATCACCGATATGGAGGCGGCATGCGGTTCGTCAACACCGCATGGAGATGGTGGAATTCGCGCGCTGCTGGCCGGCAGACCGGGACCGAATCAGAAGTAGTGGAGCGGGTGATGGGAATCGAACCCACGTTAGTAGCTTGGGAAGCTACAGTTCTACCATTGAACTACACCCGCGCGGGGGAGCGAGAATAGCCGAGCCGCGTTTAGCTTCTCAACAAATCCGGCCTTCTCGGCAAAACCGCATGTCTGCATCGCGAATATTGATCGTCATGGCGTTGCCGCAGGAATCGCGCGGCCTGCTGGAGCGCGCCGGCGCACATGTGCTGTACACGGGCGTCGGCAAGGTGAACGCCGCGCTGACCCTCGCGCGCAAACTCGCGGAGATTCGCTGTGCGGGCGCCGCGCAGCCGTTGGTGGTGAACCTCGGAACCGCAGGCAGCCGCAGCGTTGCAGCCCATACGCTCGTGGCCTGCAACCGTTTCGCCCAGCGCGACATGGACGTGAGCGGCCTGGGATTCGAGCCCGGCGTCACGCCATTCGATGACAGCGCCCCGGAAATCGAGTTCCCGCCGTTCTTCACACATCTGCCGCAACTCAGCTGCTCCACCGCGGATTCCTTCGCCACGGAATTGCACGAGGTCAGCGGGGATGTGGTCGACATGGAAGCCTTCGCCCTCGCACGCGCCTGCAGTGTCGAAAAAGCGCGCTTTGCGTGCGCGAAGTACGTGACCGATGGTGCCGACAGCAATTCGGCTACACATTGGGAAGCCGCGCTCGATAATGCCGCCCGCAGTTTCGCGAGCCTCTACGAATCCATCCGCCCCTGATGACAACCGAAATCCTGACTCATCGCCCCATCCGCAGTTTCGTCGTGCGCGCCGGCCGCATGACGGTCGGGCAAACGCGCGCATTGGAAGACCTGTGGCCGCGCTTCGGCGTCGAATACACCGGGCAGCCCCTGGATCTCGATACTTTGTTTGGACGGCGCGCGCCGCGCACGCTCGAGATCGGCTTCGGCAACGGCGAACACATGGCCGCTCTCGCCGCCGCCCACCCCGAACGAGATTACTTCGGCATCGAAGTGCATCGCCCGGGTGTTGGTCATCTGCTGATGCTCGCTGCAAATCACGGTCTGACCAATATCCGCACCAGCCAGCACGACGCCGTTGAGGTGTTGAACGAGCAGCTCGCGCCGGCCTCGCTCGACGAGGTGCTCGTCCTCTTCCCCGATCCCTGGCACAAGAAGCGCCATCACAAGCGGCGGCTCATCCAGCCCCCGTTCGTCGAGCTGATCGCATCGCGCCTCAGACCCGGCGGCGTCTTCCGCCTAGCTACCGACTGGGAGGAATACGCGCAGCAGATGCTGGAAGTGCTCGGTGCGGCAACGACTTTGTTTGAAAACCTGTCGCCCTCCGGTGACTGGATGCCGCGCCCCGAGGAACGTGCTCCCACCCGCTTCGAGAGGCGCGGCGCCCGCCTCGGCCATGGAGTGTGGGACTTGAGTTTCGAAAGGCTCGCCTGACTACTGCAGTTTGAGTACGGCCTGCAGGCCTGGTACCAACGCCTGCATGTTCGCATCGCCGCTCTCGCGGGCGTTCACATAGAGCGCGTAGAGAAATGCGTTCAGGTTGTGATGCCGGGCGAGGCCCGCGCGGGTGCGAAACGCGTCTTGTTTGCTGACCGACAGCGGCGCAGCCGCCAGCGCGCGCAGCCATTGCTCCCATTCACCTGCGTTGAGCAAACCACGTTGGGCGGCAAACAGCACCGGACGGGCGAGGCGTTCGGATTCACCGTCGATATAGGAGTGTTCGCCCAGCGGTGCGACCTGCGCGGCAACGGCGCTCATCAGGCGGTCGAGCCCGGCGCGATCCACGGCCGGATTCAGCACGAGCTGCAGGACCAGGTCTGCGCCATGCGCAACACCGTGACGCCACCCCTCCTTCGGATCGAAGCCACGATAGTCGCGAACCGAGGCCAGATAACGTGTCGCCTGCGCGACTAAGGTGGCGCGCTGCTCGGGAGTGAGCCACGGCTTTACACGATCGGTGCGCGCAACTTCGGACAACGCGAGCGCGGCGAATGGCTGGCGAAATCCGTCGCGATCCGCGGGTTCAGGTTCGATGAGAACACCGAGGCGCTCGAGCAGCACGGTTCGCGTGGCGGCATCGAGGCGGTCGGCCCGCAGCCAGGTGTAGTAAGCCTCGAAGGCGATTCCGTCTCGCAAACGCGGGTCGGGATCGCCAAGACAGGGAAGTAAAGCGAGTGCGAATGCCTGCCGGCGCGAGTCGTCGGCGATCTCGAATCCCGCCGTCTTCAACGCATCGAGTGAGATGCCATCATGATCCGGCGGCGGACAGGCCGCCCGCAGCGGCTGCGCCACCGCGAGCCATGAGAGCAGTGTCAGTAGATTGAAGAGGAATCCCCGCCGCACGCGCTGCCTCTCACAGACTCACGAAGCTGGCGCGTAGTCCATCGACTACGAACTGAACGGCCAGAGCTCCCAGCACGACGCCGAACAACCGGTTGGCCACGTTGGTGCCGGTCACACCGACGATTCGCATGAGCGGCGCCGCGACCCACATGGTGAACAAGCAACAGGCCAGCACCACCAGGGCGCAGCCGAACATCACCAGGAATTGCACGGGATGCGTCGTGACTGGAATCGGGCCGAACCAGAGCAACAACGTCGTCAATGCACCAGGACCCGCCATGAACGGAAATGCAAGAGGGAAAACCGCAATGTCCGCGCGTTTCTTGCTCTCCATCTTCTCGTCGCTGGAGGTGCGCGTGCCTGATTCGCGGGCGAAGACCATCTCGAGTGCGATGAGGAAAAGCAACAGTCCGCCGAAGATCCTGAACGAGTCGATGGAGATTCCCATCGCCGACAGGAAACCGGCGCCAACCAATGCAAAGAGCAGAAGAATTCCGCTTGCAACTAACACGGACTTGAGCGCCATCTTGTGTTTGTAGCGCGCGCTCGCGCCGTCGGTGAGTCCGGAGAACACCGGGATCAGCGAGATAGGTTCCACCACAACGAAGAACACGATGAAAAACTTGAGGGCTTGTTCGAGCATGATGCTGTGCGCAAGAAATTCGTTCTTGTAAGTGTCACTTTTCGGGAGCAACATGATTGCGACTTACGGAAAAGCTCGGGCAGCATAGCAGCAACGCGATTCGGAGGGATTCGATGAAACCCACCATCGGCAACTGGTATCGCATTCAAGGAGGCGAGTCGTTCGAGGTGGTCGCCTTCGACGAAGACGACGGCACCATCGAGCTGCAGTACTTCGACGGTACGGTTGAAGAGATGGATCTCGAAGACTGGAATGCCGAGAAGGAAACCGGCGCCCTCGAAGAGATCGAACCGCCCGAAGACTGGACCGGCTCGGTCGATGTCGATCCCGAAGAAGACGAAACACGCAGCGCGACCGGCGGTTTCGACAAGGACGACGACCGGCGCCAGAGCGCCAGCAAACTCGAAGGCCTCGACCTCTTCGAATAGTTTTTCGGTAGTTAGAAACCCCTACAGGGCGTTCGCCAGCGCCTCGGGGTCCACACCCTCGGCGAGCAAAACGTATTCCCCGAAAACCTCGATCGGCACCGCCCGCAGCGATTGCCCGGGACACGGCCCGGCTATGCACAGGCCGTTGTCGCGCGCGAACAGCGCCCCATGCGATGCGCACAGGATCAGGTTGCGATCCGGCGTCAGGAACTTGTTAGGCCTGAAATTGAGCGGATGTCCCGCGTGTGGGCAGGTATTCACGTAAGCCGCGACGCCGTTCGCCGTCCGCACGATGAAACCGCGCAGCGGCCAGTCTCCCTCACCGACCGCGAAACCGCGGCTGCCGGTCTCGTCGAGTTCGCTCAACGAGCACAAGACCCGGGTCGTATCAATTTCGCGCGGCGGTGATGTCACGGCGCGAAAGCCACAGCAGGAGCAGCAGTCCTGGAATGCTCAGTGAAGCGGTGTACAGATAAAAATCCCCATAGCCGAGGGCATCGACCATGAAACCCGAAGTGCCCATGAGCAACTTGCCGGGCAACGAGTACAGGGCGGAAAGCACGGCGTACTGGGTCGCCGTGTATTTCGCGCTGGTCAGGCTCGACATGAACGCGATCAACGCCGTGCCGTGCACACCGAGCGCGAGATTGTCGAAACCGACGATGAACGAAAGACCCAAGTCGGTGGCCGGGCCGCGCGCGTCGATGTGGTTTGTCCAGAACGAGAACACTCCGTTCTGCGCGCACTCGAGCGGCAAGTGACAGGCATATGCGCCGTAGGTCGCGTAGCAGACATTGGATACGATCACGAGCACGCTACCTAACAACAGTCCGCGCATGCGCCCGATCTTCGCGACCAGTATGCCGCCCACGACCGCGCCAACGAGCGTGGACGGCCAGCCGAAGAATTTTGCGATCACCCCTACCTCGGCGACCGAGAAGCCCATGTCTATGTAGAAGGTGTTGGCCATGATGCCGGAGACGTAGTCAGTGAGCCGGTACGAGGCGATGAACGCGAAGATCATCAGGCCAAGCCCGACCCCGTAGCGCCCGAAGAAATCGACTATGGGACCGACGACGGCGCTCGTGAACCACGCGCCGGCACTGCGCAGCCAGCGTGGCCAGTGCGCACGCGCCGCCAGCCAATCCGCCATGCGATGCTCACGCTGCTCGGCCGATTCCGCGATTCCGCGCACCGGCTCGGTTACGAGGAAAGTGGTGATCATGCCGATGCCCATGAGCGCCGCCATGGTCATGTAGCTCACGCGAAAACCGGACTCACCCGCGATGACGAGCGCACCGGCGGAGGCGACCATGAGGCCGCTGCGATAACCGATCTGGTACGCGGCGGCCATCGCACCTTGTTTGTCCGCCGGCGCGGATTCGATGCGCCACGCGTCGAGCGCGATGTCCTGGGTGGCGGCGAAGAATGCGACGCCAAGGGCGAACATCGCGATGCGTGCGACGCCTTGCGCGGGATCGCTGAGCGCGACGTTGAACAGGCAGATGGCAACGCCGATCTGCGCGATCAACATCCAGGAACGCCGACGGCCCAGCAGTTTGTCCAGCACCGGCAACCCGACCCGGTCGACGATCGGCGCCCACAGGAACTTGAAGGAATAACAGAGCCCGACCCAAGCCAGCATTCCGATGGTTGCGCGCTCGATGTGCGCCGTCCGCAGCCACGCGGACAAGGTCGAGAAGACCAGATAGAAGGGCAGGCCCGCCGAAAAGCCGAGGAACAGCATCGACAGCACCGGGCGCTCTAAATAGACGAGTAGCGCCTGACCCCAACTGCGTTTTGCGGGCGTTTCAGCAGCCATCGTTGGGTATCATTCGCACCGCCGCATCATACGGAACACGACGCACGTGCAGGAATACCAACGAACCTTCATCGACCTCGCCATGTCGCGCAGCGCGCTGCGCTTCGGCAGCTTCAAACTCAAGTCCGGGCGTGAGAGTCCCTATTTCTTCAACGCCGGGCTGTTCAGTGACGGCGAGGCGATCGCCGTGCTGGGCCAGTGTTACGCCTCCGCATTGACTCGCTCGGGTCTCGAGTTCGACATGTTGTTTGGACCCGCCTACAAGGGCATCCCGCTCGCGACCACCACCGCCGTGGCGCTGGCGGAACACCACCACCGCAGCGTGCCGTGGGCGTTCAATCGCAAGGAAGCCAAAGATCACGGGGAAGGCGGCAACATCGTCGGGGCGCCACTCAAGGGCCGCGTGGTCATCATCGACGACGTGATCACGGCCGGCACCGCGATTCGAGAATCGGTCGAGATCATCCGCGCGGCGGGCGCTACGCCGGCGGGCGTCGCGCTGGCACTGGATAGGCAGGAGCGCGGACAGGGAGCGCAATCGGCGGTCCAGGAAGTGTCGGCGCAGTTCGGTTTGCGTTGCGTCAGCATCCTGACCCTGGCCGATCTCATTGATACTTTTGCAAAAGAGCCGAGTGATGCAGTTCGCATTTCTCACGATCAGTTCGCCGCTTTGCGTGCTTATCAGCAGAGTTGGGGTATCGCCGCCGTATCCGAGGGCCGATGAGCTGGGGCAGAATAACGCGTATGCGTAGTGCCATTCCCTTCCTGGCGATCGTGCTGGCTGGTCTCATCCTGAGCCCGGCCGTGCATGCGCAGGATAAAAGCAAGCAGACTTACAAGTGGGTAGACGACAAAGGTGTCATCCACTACGGCGACAGCATCCCGTCCGAATATTCACAGCGCGAATCGCACGTGCTGAATTCACAGGGTGTCGAGGTGCAGAAGCACCGCGCGGAAATGACCCCCACCGAAGCTGCCGCATACGCCGCCAAACAGCAGGAAGAAGCGCGCGGCAGGCAACACGACATGTTCCTGATTTCCACCTACCCCTCGGTGAAGGAAATCGAAAACGTGCGTGACACACGCCTCGAGCAGATCAATGGCCAGATCTCCGCCGCGCAGGCCTATATCTCGAGCCTGAATTCGCGCGTCGATGGTTTGAAGCAACGCGCGATGTTGTTCGCGCCTTACAACAAGAAAGCGGGCGCGCGGCGTATGCCCGACGATCTCGCCGAAGAAATGGTGCGCGCGTCGAGCGAGTTGCGGACGCAGAAATCGGCGCTGGCCCAACGCCGGACCGAATTGCAGGGCGTCGTCGATTCGTTCGACGGCGACATCAAGCGGTTCAAGGAACTACGCACCTCGGCGGCGGCCCGTCTCAACGACGCGAATCGCGCCAAGAAACAATAGTTAGAGTTGCCGGAATCTTCAGCGAGTGCCGGTGTGGCCGAAGCCACCGGCGCCGCGTGAGCTCGCGGCAAAATCCTCGACCACTTCCAGCCGCACCTGCACCACGGGCACGATCACCATCTGCGCGATGCGCTCGCCCGGCTGCACCACGAAATCCGTGGCGCCGCGATTCCAGCAGGACACCATGAGTTGGCCCTGATAGTCGGAGTCGATGAGACCGACGAGGTTGCCGAGCACCACGCCATGTTTATGGCCAAGCCCCGAGCGCGGCAGGATCACCGCCGCGAGGCCCGGGTCGTCGAGATGAATGGCGAGCCCGGTCGGGATCAATTCCGCCTTGCCGGCGGCCAGATTCAACGGTGCATCGAGGCAGGCGCGCAGATCGAGCCCGGCGGAACCGGCCGTCGCATACGCGGGCAGCGGAAATTCCTTGCCGATACGTGCATCGAGAATCCGGACCTTCAGGACGCGGTTCGTGTCGAGGTGCGAGACCTGCGCGTTCATGCGGACACGCTGGTAAGACGTGCACCGCTCTTGCGTTCGGCATACAGCTCGGCGATCAACGCGACCAGATCCCGCGCCAACGCCACCTTCGGCGCGTGCGGCAATTCGCGGCGGCCATCGCGCCACAGCACCAGCAACGCGTTGTCGTCTTTCTCGAACACCTTGTCGTGCCCGACTTCATTTGCGGCGATCATGTCGAGGTTCTTCTTGAGGAGTTTCTGGCGCGCGTATTGTTCCACGGAATCGGTCTCGGCCGCGAAGCCGACCACGAACGGCCGCGCCGCAACGGGGCGCGCGGCCACCGTGGCGAGAATGTCGACGGTCCGCTCCATCCGCAGATCCATGGACTCCGAAGTTTTCTTGATCTTGCATTCCACCGGCGACGCCGGCCGATAGTCCGCCACGGCCGCGGTGGCGACGAAGATGTCGATGCCTTCGACATTCGTCATGACGGCTTCGAGCATGTCCGCGGCGCTTTCGACGTCGATGCGTTTCACTCCGGGCGGCGTGGCGATGCTGACCGGGCCGGCGACGATGGTGACTTCCGCGCCCGCCTCGCGCGCCGCGGCGGCTACGGCGAAACCCATCTTTCCGGAACTGCGATTGCTGATGAAGCGCACCGGGTCGATGCGCTCGCGGGTCGGGCCCGCGGTCAGCAACACGCGTTTGCCGGCCAGCGGCCCGGTGGGCGCAATCGAATTCGAAACGTAGTTAGCCAGCTGCGTCGGCTCGAGCATTCGGCCCGCGCCCACTTCACCGCACGCCTGGTCACCTTCGCCGGGGCCCCAGACATGAACGCCGCGGGCCTTGAGCGTCGCGACGTTGGCTTGCGTGGCGGCGTTGGCCCACATCAGGCGGTTCATGGCGGGAGCAAGCGCGATCGGCGCGCTGGTGGCGAGGCACAGGGTCGTCAACAGATCGTCGGCCTGCCCGGTAGCAAGGCG
This sequence comes from Pseudomonadota bacterium, assembly GCA_039931065.1. Classification (GTDB taxonomy): domain Bacteria; phylum Pseudomonadota; class Gammaproteobacteria; order Steroidobacterales; family Steroidobacteraceae; genus CADEED01. The sequence continues at coordinate 278,028 of JBDTSP010000002.1, forward strand.
CGCAAGAAAATCCGCAGTGGCCGGCGCGATGATCACAAAGTCGGCCCAGCGGGCGAGCTCGATATGCGACATCGCCTTCTCGGCTTCCGGATCCCAGAGGTCGCTGCGAACTTCGCGTCCTGAAACCGCCTGGAACGTCATCGGCGTAACGAACTCGCGCGCGCCCGCCGTGAGCACGACCTGGACTTCAGCGCCCTGCTCGCGCAGGCGACGGACGAGGTCGGGGCTCTTGTAAGCGGCAATACCGCCGGTGACGCCGAGTAGGACGTGTTTGCCGTGCATGGGTCGGCATTATCGACAGGCGCGCGCGCCACGCGCCAGTCACATTCGTTTCTGCACAAGGTTTTCCAGTTATTAGCGATTCGCGCCCCTTTGGCGGCTGCGTTTCCGGGCTCGTCCCGGCTCATGATTGCGAGATGGATCAGCAGCTTATGGGCAATGTGAATCCCAGGAAAATCAGCGCGTGGCCCCGCGGGGAGCGGCCGCGCGAGCGGCTCATCGAGCGCGGCGCCCAGACACTCTCCGATGCCGAGCTGCTGGCGGTGGTCCTCGGCACCGGTTCAGCCGGGGCAAACGCATTGGACATAGCCCGCGAGCTGCTGCTGCATTTTGGCGGCAGCCTGCGTCGGATGTTGACCGCGGATGCGCGGGCGCTGCTTTCCCGTCGCGGCGTGGGACCAGCGCGTTACGCCACCCTCATGGCCGCGCTCGAGCTCTCGCGTCGTCACTACTGCGAGGCGCTGCGGGCCGGCCCCGCGATGAATGCGCCGGCAGCCACGCGCCAGTTCCTCACCGCACAACTGCGCGATCGTCCGTATGAGGTGTTCTGCTGCCTGCACCTCGACAATCGGCACCGGCTCATCCATTTCGAGGAGGTGTTTCGCGGCACCATCGACGGGGCCAGCGTCCATCCACGCGAGATCGTCCGCCAGGCGCTGCGATACAACGCCGCTGCGCTGATCTTTGCGCACAACCACCCCTCCGGGGTCGCCGAGGCGAGCCAGGCGGACGAACTCATCACGCGCCGGCTGCGCGACGCACTGGCGCTGGTCGACATCCGGGTGCTCGATCACCTCATCGTGGGTGACAACAACTGCCTGTCATTCGCGGAACGCGGTCTGCTCTAATGGCCCGGCACACGGGTTTGACGGCCGAAGTTGCCGTGCCAGATGGCGGCTGGTATAAAGACGGCCCTCTGAACGGCCGGAAAACCAGCTGTTCATTAGTTAACTAACTGATTCCTGGAACTTTTATGAGCCGCGTCTGCGAAGTCACGGGTAAAGGCGTTGCCGTCGGCAACCGCGTTTCCCACGCCAACAACAAGAAGCGCCGTCGCTTTCTGCCCAACCTGCACACCCAGCGCTTCTGGCTGGAAGGCGAAAAGCGCTGGGTCAGCCTGCGCGTCTCGACGCGCGGCCTGCGCACCATCGAAAAGAACGGCATCGACTCCGTGATCTCGGACCTGCGTGCCAAAGGCAAGAAGGTTTAAGTCATGCGTGAAAAAGTAAAACTGCTGTCGACCGCCGGTACCGGCCACTTCTACGTCGCCACGAAGAACAAGCGCCTGCATCCCGACAAGATGAACATCAAGAAGTACGACCCGGTTGTGCGCAAACACGTCGACTACAAGGAAACGAAGATCAAGTAATTCGATCTTCCGCTTCGAGAACAAAAAAGGCCCCGTCAGGTAACTGGCGGGGCCTTTTTCTTGCTCACTCAAGGGATCATGTAACCGATTGTGGGTTCGGGCGGCTGGTAAAGTATCGCGGCCGTCTTTAACAGCAGTCCGAAGTTGGGGTGGCGGCCGGCTGTGTTTCGCTTGGGGTTACAAGCTCCGCACGGGTTCTCTTTGCAGGAGGGTCCAGCCGCCACCCACAATCGTTCGTGCTTGATTAGACGCATGAGTCGAGCAAAACGTTGCAGGTCATTCGGCGGACCGTGCGAAACAAGCGACGAGCCGCCGCGGTCAAACGCCAACCCGTGCCAGAACTTCCCGAAGTCGAAACGACCCGCCGCGGCATCGAGCCACACGTCGTAGGACGACGCATAAGTCGTCTCGTCGTACACGAGCGTCGTCTCCGCTGGCCGGTGGATACCGGGCTCGCCAAACTAGTCGGTGGAAGCGCGATTCGCCGTGCCGGCCGCCGCGCGAAATACCTGCTTCTGGAAACCGACGCGGGCACTTTGATCCTGCACCTCGGCATGTCGGGCAGCCTGCGCGTCCTGCCGGTGACGACACCACGCATCGCGCATGATCACGTCGACATCGAGCTCGATTCCGGCCTGACGCTGCGATTCAACGATCCGCGCCGGTTCGGTAGTTTGCTGTTCGCGGACGGCGATCCGGCGTTGCATCCACTGCTGGCAGAGCTTGCCCCCGAACCGCTGGAAGACGGCTTCGATGCGGATTATCTGTGGAAGATCACGCGCCGGCGCAAGGTGGCGATCAAGCAACTCATCATGAACGCGAAACTCGTGGTGGGCGTGGGCAACATCTACGCGAGCGAGGCATTGTTCCGGGCACGTATCCGCCCGCGCCGCCATGCGCGTTCGCTGAGCCGGGCTGAGTGCGGCAAACTCGCGCGCGCCATCAAGGCGACCTTGGCGATGGCCGTGAAAGCGGGCGGCACCACATTGCGCGACTACGTCGGTGCGGACGGCAACCCGGGCTACTTCCGCCAGAAACTCTATGTGTACGAGCGGGACAGCAAACCCTGCCGCGTCTGCGGCAAGCCGGTAAAACATTTCACGCAGGGACAACGCTCGACCTACTGGTGCTCCAACTGTCAGAAATGAGCGCCGGGTTTAATTAGAATCGCAGGCGTGAATACACCCGCATCGATGTGCTCGCCGGCACAACTGACCGCCTTCAAGCGACGTCTGGCGAAGGTCGACCCGATTCTTGCGAACGTGATTCGGGCCGCGGGGAAATTCACGCACACCACCAGTGCGCACCACTCTCCCTTCTACTCGCTGGCGCGTGCGATTGCGCACCAGCAGCTCAACGGCACCGCGGCGGAGAGTATTTTCGGCCGCTTCGTCGGGCTGTACCCCGAGGCGCTGCTCGAAGCGGAGCTCGTGCTTGCGACACCGGACGAGAAGCTGCGGTCCGTAGGCCTGTCGTACGCGAAGATCGCCAGCATCAAGGATCTCGCCACCAAGACTCTCGCAGGCGTCGTGCCGCCCCACGAAATCCTGCACACACTCGCCGACGATGAAATCGTCGAACGCATCACTCAGGTGCGCGGCATCGGCCGTTGGACCGTGGAGATGATGCTGATGTCGCGGCTCGGCCGACCCGACGTATTGCCCATCGATGACTTCGGGGTGCGCAATGGATTTCGGCTGGCGTACGGCTTGCGCGGCATGCCGACGACGCGCGCGCTGGCGGAATTCGGTGCGCGCTGGGCGCCGTTTCGTTCGGTGGCCGCGTGGTACCTGTGGCGCGCGGTGGATCTGCATCGCGCGGGCAAACTACCTGCGCCGGCGACGCCAACCCGCGTCAAGACGGTGAAGAAGAAGCCGCATCAGAAAGTGACGAAGGCTGCTGCCACGAAGAAGGGCGTCACGAAGAAATCGAAACGGGTCGCGAAGAAAGCCACCCGCAGGAAATAGCTAGTAGACCATTCCTTCGCCGACGCCGCGGGGATCGGAAGCTGCTTCGACCTTGCCGGTCTTGTAGTCCCACGTGACCACCTGGGTATTGCCCCACTTGCGCGAGCCTTCCTTGAGCGTGTGCCCGCGCTTCTCGAGTTCCGCGCGCTCTTCCGCGCTCAGTGAGCCGGGCTCGAACTCGAGCACGTCGGGCGAGAACTGATGATGGAATCGCGGCGCCGCGACGATGTCCTGCGCGCTCTTGCCATCCATGAAATTGAGCGTGCCGAGAATGACCATGCCCGGAATGCGGCTACCACCGGGTGATCCGATGATCATGAGCCCCTTGGGCCCTTCGACGAACGTCGGGGTGGAGGACGAAAGCGGACGCTTCCTGGGCGCGATCGCGTTGGCGTCGGCACCGATGAGCTGGAAGCCGTTGGGGACGCCGGGCTTCACGGAGAAATCGTCCATCTGGTTGTTCAGCAGGATGCCGGTGCCGGGGATCATCAGGCCGGAGCCGTAGAAGAAGTTGAGCGTGATGGTGGCGGCAACCATGTTGCCCTGGCCATCGAGCACGGAGAAATGGGTAGTTTGAGTGCCGGCCGGGGCGGCATCGACACCGGGCAACGAAGAACTCGGCGTCGCCTGATCCATCCGGATCGAGGCGCGTTGCCCTGCGGCGTAGTACTCGTTGATGAGGCGGGCAACCGGGATGTCGACGAAATCGGGGTCACCCAGGTAGACGGCGCGATCGCGATGCACGCGGCGCATCGCTTCGACGACCAGGTGGGTGCGAGTGGTGGTGTCGACCTTGTCGAGATCGAAACCTGCGAGGATGTTGAGCGCATCGATCAGCGCAATGCCGCCGGAAGTCGGCGGCGAACCCGACACGATGCGCGCGCCACGGTAGTGACCCACGACCGGCGCGCGCTCGACCACCTTGTAGTTGGCGAGATCGGCTTCGGTCCAGTTGCCGCCGAGCTGCCGCACGCCGGCGACGAGTTTCTTCGCGAAGGCGCCCTTGTAGTAGCCGTCCGCACCCTTGGTGGCGAGCAGCTCGAGGCTCGCGGCGAGATCGGGCTGCTTGATGATGGCGCCGATCTCGGGCACTTCGCCATTGACCAGGTACACACTGGCGGCATCGGAGGTCTTGAGGAAGGCGCCCTTCTTGAAAGTGACGGAGCCACGCATGCGCTCGTACAGCGGGAAACCCTCGCGCGCGAGCTTGATGGCCGGCGCCATGCTGACCGACAGCGGCAACTTGCCGAACTTTTTCGCCATGTACACGAGGCCCGCGGGCTCGCCGGGAATGCCGGCGGCAAGCGCGGAATCGCGCGACAGGCTCGGGACCGGATTGCCATCCTTGTCGAGATACATGTCGCGCGTGGCGGCGCCCGGCGCCATCTCGCGCAGATCGATCATGGTCTCGTAGCCGTCGCTGGCGCGGCGAAGCAGGAAGAACCCGCCGCCACCGAGACCGGAGCAGCACGGTTCCACGACCGCGAGCGCCGCGGCGGTCGCGACCGCGGCATCGAATGCATTGCCGCCCTTGGCGAGGATCTGTTTGCCCGCCTCACTCGCGAGTGGATAGGCGCTGGCGATGGCCGAGTGGCCGGGGCCCGCCTTCGGAATTGCCGGTTTTGGAGCGGCCGGCGCGGCGGCCTGCAGGGGGAGGACGTGAATCGCGGCGGCAAGGAGGACGAGGACTCGTACGAGTCGAGTGGTGGCCGATTTCATCCCGCTCAGACTCGCTTCATCTTCTTGAGTTCGGCCGCCACCAGCGGATGGACGAATTCCTTGACGTCACCGCCGAGAATCGCGATCTCGCGCACGAGCGTCGAGGAGATGAAGGTGAATTGTTCCTGCGGCGTGAGAAACACCGTCTCGAGATCACGCGACAGATGCCGGCTCATGTTGGCCAGTTGGAATTCGAACTCGAAATCGGACATGGCGCGAAGGCCGCGCACCACGATGTGCACACCCTGCTGGCGCGCGAAGTCGACGGTGAGACCCGAATAACCCATCACTTCGACGCCGGGAATATCACTCAGCACCTGCTTCGCCAGCGCGACGCGTTGCTCGAGCGGAAACATCGGTGTCTTGTTAGGGTTCGACGCGATCGCGACGATCACCCGGTCGAAAACGGAGGCCGCGCGGCGCACCAGGTCCTGGTGACCGTTGGTGATCGGATCGAACGTTCCGGGATAGACGGCGCTACGTTTCATGTGGCGAACAGATGATACCCGACCTCGCCCGCCCGTCCGTCGCGAAGGCTTTGCCAGCCGTCCGGGAGTTGCGGGAGGGCGTCGCGGGCACGGATTTCCAGATAGACACGCGCATCGGGCGCGAGCCGGCCGCTCGCGGCCAGCGCCGCGGCCGTCGCCGACAGCAACCGGGCGTCATACGGCGGATCGAGAAAGACGAGGTCGAAGGGAGGCGCATCGCCCGGCGCCTGCGACAGCCAACCGAGCGCGTCGGCGCACACGACCGATACCGCGACTTCCTGCCATTCCTCGGTCAAAGACTCGATCGCCGCGGCCGCGCGCCGATCTTTTTCGACGAAAGTGACCCGCGCCGCGCCGCGCGACAGGGCTTCGAGACCGAGCGCGCCACTGCCCGCGAAAAGGTCGAGCACATGCGCATCGGCGACCCGCTGTTGCAGCCAGTTGAACAGGGTTTCCCGCACACGATCGGGCGTCGGGCGGATATCGACTCCGGCGGGAAAACGCAGCTTTCGACCGCGGTGACGTCCGCCGATGATGCGCAGGACTCGCGAACTCGCGCTCGCGGCGCGCGCACCACGAACCGCATCACCCGCGCGCGTTGGGGCACGATTTTTTCCGCTGTTTTTTGCCTTCGCCAAATATCGCAACCGCATCCGCGTGGCTTGCCACCTTTTGGGGCCCAAGCGTACGCTACCGCCCCAATACGACAAGTTCGGCGCATCGTTCTGCACGGCGAGGGAATGCGACCCGAATTGAACTTCCGAAACAGATTTCCGAGGAGCGAACTCATGAAGAGGCTATCCGCAGCCGCAGTTGTACTCGTGGCCGCACTGACGGCAGCCGGCTGCTCGAGCTCCACGGGCAATTCGCCGGACGTAAATCCGACGGATCCCACGGCGGGCAACCTCAATCCCGGCGGCGGCGGCGCCAATACGCCTGCGGCCACGGCGGCGTTGTTCCAGCCCGCGCAGGGCATCTTCCCGTTCCCCAACGATCTGTATTTCTCGGGCACGACCGACGGAACGATCAACATCCAGCCGGCCAACGGTCTCATTCCAAACCAGGTGGGGCTCAACGCACTCGACGGCTGGTCCACCACGGCTCCGATCCGGATCCGCTTCGGTGGAGCGCTCAACCCGGCGTCATTCAGCGCGGCCAACATCCGCGTCTACCAGGTGAGGATCAGCAACACTAACAAGTCGGTCATCGGATTCACGGCGCCGCTGACCTATGGCACGGACTTCTCGGCCAACGTCGCCACTGATGCTGGCGTCGGCGTCTCGATTCTCGAGATTCAGCCCTTGAAACCGCTCGTCCCGTCGGCGGGGCCGGCTCTGCCCACCGATCCGCTGCCGGACGGTACCGGTTACCTCGTGCTCCTCACGGACGGCATCACGATGGCGAACGGCGCCTCCGCCACCGCTGACACCGACTACGCCACGATCAAGACGACGCTCGGCGCGGCACCGAGCCCGGCGAGCGCCGCCAATTGCGCCGCCCTGCCGAATACGCCGATGCAGGGCGCTTGCGGACTCACGCTTTCGCATCTGCTGGTTGCCGGCAATCCGGCACTCGGTCCGTTGGCGCTCAATCCCGCCAACGTCATCGTGTCGTTCCACTTCACGACGGTCGCGACGCGCGACACGTTGCGTGCGCTGGGCCTCACGATCTTCAACCCCGCCGCACCGGTACCGGCAATCGCGGTAGCCCCGGGGCCGGGTATTCCACTCAACCTCATCAACCCGGCGTTACCGGCCTTCGCGAGTGCGCGCTTCGGCACGGTCACCGTGCCTTACTACTCCTACATTCCTGCCACGGCCGCGCCCGGCGTCATCAGCACCGACGCGCTGACCTTGCGCACCGCGTGGCGCGCCGCGAATGCGCCGCCCGCGCCGCTCGCGGACCCCGCGGGCGAGTTCAATCTCACGCGCTTCAATCCGATTCCGCTCAAGCGGGCCGACAAGGCGATCCCGTTGCTCGTCATCGAACCCAATGCCGGGGTCAAGCCAGTCGCCGGCTGGCCGGTCGTCATCTTCGAGCACGGCATCACGCGCGACCGCAGCGACGCGTTCGCGTTGGCGCAGGCGTTCGCGTCGCAGGGTTGGGCGATCGCGGCCGTTGACCTGCCACTGCATGGCATCACTGCCACCGCGAGCCCGCTCTACCAGGCAACGAATGAACAGACGTTCAACCTCGACCTGGTCGTCAATGCGACCGGCGCATCGGGCCCGGACAGCATCATCGACTCGACCGGCACACACTTCATCAATCTCACCTATCCGCTCGCGAGCCGCGACAACCTGCGCCAGGGCGTCGTCAATCTGCTCGCGCTGACGCGCGCGCTGCCGACGCTCGATCTCGACGGGAACGCCGGTACGGTCGACATCGACGGCACACGCATGGCATTCGTCGGCCAGTCTCTAGGCTCGATCGTGGGCATCGGTTTTGGGTCGGTACTGCCGAACCCGGCGCTGGTACGCACCATGACCTTCTCGGTGCCGGGCGGCGGGGTGGCCTCACTGCTGCAGACTTCGCCGACCTTCGGCCCGCGCATCAACGCCGGCCTGCAAGGCCAGGGATTGCTGCCGGGCACTTCGCTGTACGCGCAGTATTTCCGCGACGTGCAGAACATCGTCGATGCCGGTGACCCGCTCAATTTCATCGCATCCACGGTCGCCCAGCGGGCTATCTACATTCAGCAGGTCGTGGGCGGCAGCGGCAGTCCCGCATCGTTGCCCGATCAGGTCATTCCGAATTCCGCCACCGCGCGCCTGCTGACGGCAGCCGGCGCAGTGGCGCTTCCGCGTGTACCGCCAAGTCCTCGTGTCGGCTCCGGTTACGTGAACTTCATCGCCGGCGACCACGGCTCGTTGCTATCACCCACCGCGAGTGCCGCAACCACGGTGGAGATGCAGACCGAGACCGCGACGTTCACGCTGTCCGGCAACCCGCCGAGCCCGGCGCCCTCCTCGCCGACCATCAATGTCTCAAACGCGGCGGTGGTTCAGCCTTAAACTGCGCTCCATCGAATGACGTGGAAGAAATGGGGACACTCCCCTTTTCTTCCCATTTTCGTTTCTGGAGTTCGCGTTCTTGTCCGACGGCAAACCTCAGTCATTCATCGCGCGCATGCGCGCGAAGATCAACCGGCCGGGTTCCTGGCTCTCGTATGACCTCGCCAATATCGTCCCCGGCCGCAAGATCGACGCCGAGGTGCTCGACGAACTCGAGACGCGGCTGCTCACCGCGGACGTGGGCGTCGAGGCGACCCAGGTCATCCTCGAAGATCTGCGCAAAAAGGTCGCGCGCAAGGAACTCGACGATGTCGACAAGCTGATCGCCGCGCTGACCGACGCCATCACCGCGATCCTCTTGCCGTCGCAACAGGCGCTCGACATCAATCGGCAGAAACCTTTCGTGCTGCTGGTGGTGGGCGTCAACGGCTCGGGCAAGACCACGACCATCGGCAAGCTGGCGCGGCGCTTCAGCGACGCGCGCAAGCAGGTGATTCTCGCCGCGGGCGATACGTTTCGAGCCGCGGCCATCGAACAACTCGCCATCTGGGCCGAGCGCAGCGGCTCTGAAATCATCCAGCAACAGGCGGGCGCGGATCCGGGCGCCGTCGTGTTCGACGCCGTTCAGGCCGCGCGCGCGCGCAAGGCCGATGTCGTGATCATCGACACCGCCGGCCGGTTGCACAGCCAGTCGCATCTGATGGACGAGCTCAAGAAAGTGAAGCGGGTGATCCAGCGGGTGGAACCGACCGCGCCGCACGAGGTCTTGTTAGTCCTCGATGCCAACCAGGGACAAAATGCGCTCACGCAGGCCACGCAGTTTCACGAAGCGGTCGGCGTCACGGGGCTGGTGCTCACCAAGCTCGACGGTACCGCCAAGGGCGGCATCGTGATCGCGATCGCGCGCAAGCTCGGACTGCCGATCCGCTTCATCGGCGTGGGCGAACAGGCCGAGGACTTCGGCGAATTCGACGCACGTGCCTTCGCAACGGCGCTGGTCTCGGGTAACCAGCCCGTGGCGGGCTAAGATCGCGGCACATGATCTCCTTCGACAACGTCGCGAAGCGATATCCCAATGGGCGCGAGGCGCTGGCGGGCGTCACCTTCACCATTCAGCCCGGCGAATTCGTTTTTCTCACCGGCCGCTCCGGCGCTGGCAAGAGCAGCGTGCTCAAGCTCATTGCGCTGCTCGAGCGCCCCAGCCGCGGCACCGTCACCGTGGCCGGGCAAAATACCGGCAAGCTCAAGCCCGGCAAGATCCCGGCGTTTCGCCGCGCCATTGGCGTGGTTTTCCAGGATCACAAGCTGCTGGTCGACCGGCCCATCTATGACAACGTCGCGCTGCCGCTGGTGGTCGCCGGCACGCCGCTCAAGGAAGTCGACCGGCGCGTGCGCGCGGCCCTCGACCAGGTCGGGTTGTTAGGCCGCGAGCGCTCCTCGCCGCTGGAACTGTCCGTCGGCGAGCAACAACGCGTCGGCATCGCGCGCGCCGTCGTCAGCAAGCCGCAGTTGCTGATCGCCGATGAACCCACCGGCAATCTCGATCCCGGCCTTGCGGTCGAAGTCATGCGAGTGTTCAAGCGCTTCCAGGAAGTCGGCGTGACGGTGATCATCGCCTCGCACGATCCACACCTGGTCGAGCAGTTCGGACAGCGCGAAATCGTGCTCGACGCGGGCCGAATCGCCACCGATACCCTGCGTGGCGATCACGCGGCGCGGATGACGGCGCAGGGTCCGAGATTGTCGGATCTGCCGGAAATTCATACGTGAGCGCCGCCGTTTCTTCCTATGGCACGCGCCATCTGCAGGCGCTGTTCGGCGCTCTCGGACGACTGGTACGCACGCCGTTTGCGACGTTGCTGACGCTTACCGTCATCGCCGTGGCGCTGGCGTTGCCGGCCGGGCTCGCCCTGATCGTGAACAACCTGCGGGCGGCGACCGGCGATCTCAGCAACGCCGTCGACTTCACCGTGCATTTCAAGCTCGAAACCCCCATCGAGCGTGTTCAGCAGATCGCCAGGAGCGCGCGCGAACGTTCAGGGATCGATTCCATCACCGTGGTCACGGCCGACAAGGCGCTCGAAGAATTCAAACTGGCCTCGGGATTCGGCGACGCGCTGGCGGCGCTCGAGAGTAATCCGCTGCCGCATCACCTGGTCGTCCGGCCCGCCAAGAACGCCAGTGGACCCGCCGAGATCGAATCGCAGCGGCGTTACTTCGCGGCGTTTCCGGAGGTCGAGATCGTGCAGCTCGATCTGGACTGGGTGCGCCGCCTTCATTCCCTGCTCGATGTACTCAAGCGCGTCCTGTGGGTCGTGATTTCGGTGCTGGGCCTGGGAGTGCTGGCCGTCATCGGCAACACCATCCGCCTCGAAATCCAGCAGCGCCGGCCCGAGATCGAGGTCACCAAGCTTGTGGGCGGATCCAACGCCTTCGTCAGGCGGCCCTTTCTATACACCGGCCTCTTCTACGGCCTGGGTGGCTCCCTGCTGGCGGCGCTGATCGTATTCGGCGGCATGGCTTACCTCGACCGGGCGATCGGAGTGCTGTCAGCACAGTACGGCAGCCAGTTCCGGATGGCCGGGCTCGGTGGCCAGGGCCTGGGGATTTTGATCGGGATCGGCGCCGCTCTCGGTTGGCTGGGAGCGTTCATATCCACCGGCCGTCATCTGCGCGGGATCGAACCCCGCGCCTGAGCCTCACTTGTTACAGATCAATAACTTACCGATTCGATCTCTCCTTCGAGATATGGAACTGATGGGGTCCTTAGCACTCTAATCACCCGACTGCTAATATCCGGTCCCACCAGATGAGCAGATCGCCCAGGAGGTTTCGCTAGATGACCGCCACCGTGCCCACTGCGTTGATTACCCGCAAGAACGACTTTGTCCTCGCCGGTCCCGTCGGCAGCTTCGATGCCTACATGGACAAGGTGAGCCGCATACCCATCCTCTCCCGCGAGGCTGAAGCCGCTCTGGCCGTTCGCTTCCGTGACGAGGGTGACCTCGATGCCGCCCGCGAACTTGTGTTGTCGCACCTGCGCTTCGTGGTCCACATCGCGCGCGGTTACTCGGGTTATGGCCTGCCGCTGGGCGACGTCGTGCAGGAAGGCAACGTCGGCCTCATGAAAGCCGTGAAGCGCTTCGACCCCACGGTCGGCGTGCGCCTGGTGTCGTTCGCGGTCCACTGGATCCGCGCCGAGATTCACGAATACGTGTTGCGCAACTGGCGGCTGGTCAAGGTCGCCACGACCAAGGCCCAGCGCAAGCTGTTCTTCAATCTGCGCAAGATGAAGAAGAACCTGGCCTGGCTGTCGCACGAAGAAACGCTGGCCGTGGCGCGCGATCTGAAGGTAACGCCTGCCGAAGTGACGGAGATGGAGAAGCGTCTCGCTGCGCGTGACCTCTCGTTCGATCCGGTTCCGGATGCCGGCAGTGAAGACGGCGACGAGACTTACTCGCCCGCCGCCTATCTACCGTCGCCCGATTCCGATCCAGCGATCCAGATCGAGAACGCGCAGTGGGAAGACGCCACCGGCGATCGCCTGCAGGCTGCGATGAAAACCCTGGATCCGCGCGCGCGCGATATCCTGGTCAATCGCTGGACCGGCGAGGCGAGTGCCACGCTGCACGACCTGGCCGAAAAGTACGGCGTGTCGGCCGAACGCATCCGCCAGATCGAAGCGAATGCGATCAAGAAATTGCGAGGGCTGATGGTCTGAACGCGAGCCGCCACTGGCGGCGCAGGTCCTGACCGGCTGATCTGACAGCTATTCAAACCCCGGCTTCTCGCCGGGGTTTTTTCTTTCCATCACTTCAGGTTTTCTGAGTTGTCTCCAACGGCCCAGGCATGGATAAATTCGTGGCTATGACCAGTACTGCAACCAATCCCCAGGGCGCGCAGATGGCGGACAAATCGATGATCCGCAATCTCGCCGCGCAGATCGAAGCCATCTGGCCGCAGGAAAAACGCCTCATCGACCTGTACCGGCTGCCGCGCAACCCGCGAGTGCTCGACGTCGGAGCGGGAACCGGCGAGTTCAGCGCGCGCGTGGCGCAGGCCCACCCCGATGCGACGGTACTCGGCGTCGAACTACTGACCGCCTCGGTGGAATACGCGCGTGAAAGACATGCGGCGTTAGCGCCGCGGCTGCGGTTCGAAACCGGCGATGCTTTTCATCTCGCGCTTCCTGACGACAGCTTCGACCTGGTCGCCAACCGCCACATGATCCAGTCCGTGCCACACGTGGAACGAATCCTGGCGGAGCTGGTTCGCGTCACGAAACCCGGCGGCCGCGTCCATGTGCTGGCCGAGGACTACTCGATGCTGCACATGATGTCCGGCCCGCTCGATCCGGATGATTTCTGGCGCAAAGGGCCGATCGAATTTTCCGAAAGGACCAACACCGATTCGCGCATTGGCCGGCGCGCGTGGAGCCTCATGCGCGCCGCGGGCCTCAATGACGTGCGTGTTGACTATGTCGTAGTAGACACGCTGCGGGTGCCGCGGCGGGTGTTCGCGGACATCATCACTGCCTGGCGCGACGGCTACACCGAGGCGTTGGCGACGGCCGATTGGCCCGCGGCCGTGGTCCGGCAGCACTTCGACGAGATCATCGCTTCGATCCTGAATCCGGATCACTACGCGGTCTGGCACGTGCCGATTGTTTCAGGTCTGAAACGAAACCTCGCCTGACGGACGCCGCAAAAGAAAAAGGGCGGACTCTTTCGAAGTCCGCCCCTTCATTTCCCGGCTTTCGAATTTAGAGCTTCAGCCTTCGGTGATCGGCTGGAGCTTTAGCTCCACCCGACGGTTCTGCTGCTTGCCCGTGGCCGAATCGTTGCTCGCGATCGGGCGCGCTTCGCCTGCGCCGAAGGTCACGATGCGCTGGCCGTTTACGCCGTGCGACTGCAGGTACGTGCCGACCGAGGTCGCACGCTCCAGCGAGAGCTGCTGGTTGTAGCTGTCGCTGCCGTCGCTGTCCGTATGGCCTTCGACGTCGATGAGGGTCTTGTCGAATTCCTTGAGCACGAGACCGACTGAGTCGAGCACCCGGAAGAAGCTCGAATTCAAATCGGCGCTCGCCGTCTTGAAGGTGATGTTGCCCGGCATGTTGAGGGTGAGGTCGTTGCCGTTACGCGTCACCGACACGCCCGTGCCTTCGAGCTGCGCACGCAGCTTGGCTTCCTGCCGATCCATGTACGCGCCAACACCCGCGCCCGTCAGGGCACCGACTCCGGCGCCGATCAACGCTCGCTTGCGCCGATCCTTCGAGTTGTCGCCGGTAGCCGCGCCGAGTACCGCGCCAGCCAGTGCGCCGATACCCGCGCCCTTGGTCGTCTTGTTGACCTTCTTTTCGCCGGTATAGGCGTCGGTGGTCTGACAGGCCGTCACGGTGAACGCGGCGGTCATGACTAACAACATGCTGCGGACGAGGATCGAAGTCTTCATTGATTGGTCTCCTTGCAAACGGCGGGCAAACTTAGCGGGGTGCATCTGAACGCCGAATGAACCCGGTTTCTGTGTTCCAGTTCTCAGTCAACGGCCTCGGACGAAGCCGGCGGCGTGGTCGCGCGTTTGTATCCGCGCGGGCGAATCGCAACCGTATTGCGGATCACCGTGCAGCGCACACCATCCTTGCGGATGTAGCCGTATTCAAATGTCGGTGTCGAACGACCATCGCGTTCGAGCTCCATCCTAACTGTTTGTTCCTGTTCAGGCGTCAGAGAAAACCGCATCTCGAGGTCGGAATTGCCGCCGTGATCGAAGGAAACCGTCATGGCGCGAGTCCACACCGAGAAACCCGGGAAAACCCGGGCGCATGCCAACGCGGCGATGGGATCGGCAAGCGCCGCCTGGTAGCCGCCGAACATCACGCCGCCGGGATTTCGCGAGGTCGCATTCAGCGGCAGCAGGATTCGCACGTTGCGCCAGCCCGCCGCGATTTCCAGCACCTTGATGCGCATGGGCCGGAATGGCGGGTACAGCTCTAAAAGCCGTGCGTCGGAGAGAATTCCTCTGCCCGACATGAACCGCATGAAACGCTGCATCAACGGCATGAAAAGTCCCTTTGTTGCGTGGCAACGTGCGTGGGCGTAGCGTTCCGGGCCATGCGCACCGTCGAGCAGTGGTTTGGTGAATACGGCGCGAGCCACAGCCATCCCGGCAACGAACTGCTGCACATCATATGTGTGCCGCCGATCGTCATGAGTGTCATCGGCTTCCTGTGGGCGATACCCGTGCCCGACAGTGTTGCCGCAGTTTCGCCGTGGCTCAACTTCGCGACGTTGATGGTTGCCGCGGCGATCGTCTACTACTTCAGCCTGTCATTTTCGCTGGCGATCGGCGCGGCGGCCGGGCTCGTGGGAATGCTGTTCATTGTTAGGTGGCTCGATTCGCTCGCGTGGCCGCTGTGGGTCACCTGCCTCGCGATCTTCGTGGTCGGCTGGATCGGCCAGTTCATTGGCCACTCCATCGAAGGCAAGCGGCCGTCGTTCATGAAAGACATCCAGTTCCTGCTCATCGGGCCCGTGTGGCTGCTCGGGCACCTCTATCGCAGGCTCGGCATCCCCCTGTGAGCGGCCGCGCGGGTATCATCGCGCGATGCTAAATCCCCTGGATCTATACGACGTCCGCGGCCTCCTCACCGAGGACGAACGCGCCGTGCAGGATTCCGTCGGCCGCTTCGTCGACGAAAAAGTGCTGCCGATCATCCAGGACTGCTTCGAGAAACATCATTTTCCGAAGGAGCTCATCGCCGAGATCGCCGACCTCGGTTTGTTAGGCTCGTCGATCGAGGGTTATGGTTGCGCCGGCCTCAACGCGGTGAGTTACGGGCTCATCTGCCAGGAACTCGAACGCGGCGATTCGGGCATCCGCAGTTTCGTGTCCGTACAGAGTTCGCTTTGCATGTACCCCATCCATGCCTTCGGGAGCGAGGAACAGAAACAGAAGTTCCTGCCCGACATGGCGAAGGGCAGGAAAATCGGCTGCTTCGGCCTGACTGAACCCCATGGCGGGTCCGATCCTTCGAACATGAAAACCCACGCCAGGAAAAAGGGCGGCGACTGGGTGATCAACGGCGCGAAGATGTGGATCACCAACGGCGCCATCGCCGACCTGTGCATCTGCTGGGCGATGACCGATGAAGGCATCCGCGGCTTCATCGTTGAAAAAAGCACGCCAGGTTTCTCGGCGCCCGAGATCGAGCGCAAATTCAGCTTGCGTGCCTCGGTGACGTCGGCGCTGTTCTTCGACAACGTCGTGGTACCGGAAGCGAACATGCTCCCGAATGTGAAAGGCCTGAAGGGGCCGCTGTCGTGCTTGACGCAGGCGCGTTACGGGATCACGTGGGGAGTAATCGGGGCCGCGCAAGCCTGCCTCGCGCAGTTGATCGACTACACCAAGTCGCGCGTGATGTTCGGAAAACCGCTGGCCGCGACGCAGGCCATCCAGCTGCGCCTCGCCGAGATGGCGCGCAAGATCACCACCGCGCAGTTGCTGAGCCACCAGTTGGGCAGGCTCAAGGACGCAGGCAAAATGCAGCCGCCGCAGGTGTCGCTCGCCAAGTGGAACAACTGCCGCATCGCGCTCGACATCGCGCGCGATTGCCGCGACATGCTGGGCGGTTCGGGGATCAGCGCAGAATACGTGCCCATCCGGCATGCGCTCAATCTCGAGAGCGTGATCACCTACGAAGGCACCGAGACCATCCACCAGCTGACCATCGGCCGCGAGCTCACCGGCATCAGCGCCTTCTGAGAGAGTGGTGAAGAAGTTGGTGCCGGGTGAGGGAAGTGGGGAGTTAGCGGGGCGAGGTATTCAAATGAGGGGTGCGGCTGAGCTAACTCCCCGCTTCCCTCACCCGGCACCAACCTGCCCTAGCCCTTCGGGACGAAAAAGGCGACACGGGTATCCTGAAACACCGGCATCGATTCGCAGCGCGCGGCGAGAGTCGCCAGCGACTGGAACATGACCGGGTCCGCGGCGACCCGCAGTGCATCGTTGAGGAAGGTGAAGGTGCAGGCGACGGTGATATCGGCCTGCGTCATGCGCTCTCCGACCAGCCACTGCGACACGCCGCGTTCGCCCAGGTAACGATCGATCGCGCCGAGCGAGGCCGACATCTGCAGGCGGCAGCGATCGACCCAGGGCTCATGCCGTTTGGCTTCGGGACGGAACACCCGCTCGTAGAGTTGCAGCACTCCTTTTTCCGCCGCGCCCGTCGCCATGGCGATCAGCTTCAGCGCCTGGCGCCGCTGCGGGCCCGCGGCCGGCAACAGTGCGCGCCCGGGACCGGCAAGCTCATCTAGATAGTCGAGGATCGCACCCGACTCCATCAGCTTGTCGCCGTCGTCAGTCACCAGCGTCGGCACGCGCCCGAGCGGGTTGTATTCGCGAATGCGATCGAAATCGCGCCCCACCGACCAGTTGCCATGTTCGAACGGCATGTCCAGTAGTTTCAGGGTGATCGCCACACGGCGGACGAACGGCGAATCGAACATGCCAATCAGCAGCATCAAACGGTTCCTCGATAGAAGAAGTAGTAGATGAGGCCCGCGGCGATCACTGCGTCGACCAGCAGGAACCACAGGAAAAACTTGCGGCGCACGGCGCGTTGTTGAGTTTCGAGCTGCACCCGCAGCATCGGATCCTGCGCGATGTGCCAGTCGACCCAGTCCTTTGCTTCCTTCAGGCCGATGCCGTTGGAGTTTCGCAGCACCTTGATCGCTTCGAGCGTTCGGCCCTCCGTGAGCAGGGTCGCGGGCTCGGGTGGCAGCGGCTTGAATCGTGGATCGGCTCTCATGATGTTTGACGCCGACCGCAACCCCGGACGATGCCGGCGCGCGTTACGCCTTGTAAGAGGTGAGTCATGTACGCCGAGTCTCCCGCCGTCGAACCGCAGATGAACGCAACGCCATTGATCGACGTGATGCTGGTGCTGTTGATCATATTGATAATGACGGTGCCGATCGCGACCCACGCCGTCAAACTCAATTTGCCACAGAGGCCGCAGGCCACGCCACATCCCTCGGTGCGTCTCGACATCGCGTTCGATGGAGCACTCTACTGGAATGGAGAGTTCGTCCCATCTGTCGCGGCGCTGGGACCGAAATTTGCGGGCGTGCTGCAGCAGGCGGATCCGCCGGCGATCAGCGTCATCCCGGAGAATCGCACGCGATACGAGCGCGTGGCGCAGGTCCTGGCCGCCGCGCAGCGTTCACACGTGACAAAGATGAGCGTGGCGCCGGTGGCCGATCTCTAGGCAGGCACGGCGTTCAGAAACCGCGGGCCGCGCACAGCGAAGCTTCGGCCACCCAGCAAACGGCCAGCACCCCGATCGCCAGCCACGGCCAGAGCTTTTGCACGGCGTTCACAGTGGCAACCAGTGCGTGGTGTTCACTTCACGGCGATGCAGGTAGACGAATCGCGCGCGCGACAACCGCGTGGCGAAGTCGTTGCTGCGCGTACCGACGCGCTCGAGAAAGCGGCGCCAGCGTTCGCCCTGCGA
This sequence comes from Pseudomonadota bacterium, assembly GCA_039931065.1. Taxonomy (GTDB): domain Bacteria; phylum Pseudomonadota; class Gammaproteobacteria; order Steroidobacterales; family Steroidobacteraceae; genus CADEED01. The sequence continues at coordinate 296,375 of JBDTSP010000002.1, forward strand.
AGTCGCGAACTGCATGCTGATGACACGGGTGTTGTCCGGGTGGGGGTTCATGGCGGTGATTCCTGGCGTTGACCTGAGTCACATTTCGCGCCGGACTGCGGCTGCCGCCGTGATGACTTGGTGGCGATCTGCCGCTGGAAAGTGACCAAATGTGGCCGCACCACCGGCCCGGGCGCCGCTGCCTTACACTTGCCGCCCATGAAAAAGTCCCGTTCATGAAAAAAACCATAGCCATCGTCGAGGACGAACGCGCCATTCGCGACAACTACGCCGCGGCCTTCTCGCGCGAGGGTTACGCAGTGCGGGGTTACCCGAATCGGCGCGAGGCGATGGCGGCGTTTGCCGCGCGCCTGCCCGACCTCGCCGTCATCGACATCTCGCTCGAAGACGAACCCGAAGGCGGTTTCGAGTTGTGCCGCGAGTTACGCGGCCTCTCCCCCGAACTGCCGATCATTTTCCTGACGGCGCGCGACAGCGACCTCGATGCGGTGTCCGGATTGCGCCTCGGCGCTGACGACTTCCTCACCAAGGACCTCTCGCTCGCGCATCTCATCGCACGCGTGAATGCATTGTTCCGCCGGGTCGATGCGCTACGCCGGCCCGCCGAGGAAAAGCAGGTGATCCGCCGTGGCGCGCTTTCGCTCGACGGTGAACGCATGTCGGTGGAGTGGAACGGCCAGGTCGTGTTGTTGTCGCTGACCGAATTCTGGATCGTGCACGCGCTCACCAAACATCCCGGCCACGTGAAGAACCGTCAGCAGCTGATGGACGCCGCCAACGTCGTGCTCGACGACAACACCATCACCTCGCACATCAAGCGTATCCGCCGCAAATTCCAGGTGGTCGACGAGAAGTTCGACGCCGTGCACACCGTGTACGGCATGGGTTATCGCTGGGTCGAGTGAACGACCCGTGGGACGATTCCTCGAACTGCTGAAAGCGGGCCCGATCTCGGGCCTCAAGCTGCGCACCAAACTACTGCTGCTGGCATTGACGACCCTCGCCCTGCCGTGGGCCGGCTGCCAATACGCGCGTGAGATGGAGACAGTGCTGCGCGAGAGCGAGCAGCAGTCGCTGCTGGCCGTGACCACCACGATCGCGGGCTCCCTCAAGGGCCGGCAGGAGTTGTTGTTCCGCGCCGATTCGTTGCCGGCGATCGATGGCAACAACGCGCGCGACATCACGCCGGTGGTGTTGTCGGGCGCGCCGCTGATCGACGGCCGCAGCGACGAGTGGGACACCAACGAACGCAACGTGGTGCGCGTCGCGGGTCCCGGCGGCGATGGCATGAGATTGCTGGCTGCAACACACGAACGCTGGTTGTACCTGGCGCTGCTGGTACGAGATCAGAAACTCGTGTTCGACGCCTACCAGATGGCGCCGCTCGATTCGAACACGATCGGCGATCGAATCTGGCTGGCCTTCGACGACAAACGCGGCGGGCAGCAGCGGCTGTTCTTCGGCGGTGCGAGCCCAGGTCCCGTGCCCGCGCGCCGCATTGAAACCCGTGAGTACGGCCGCGAGGAAGCAGTCGAGGAACCGCGCATCGAAGCGGTCTGGCAACGTGCGAAGGAAGGCTATGTCGTGGAAATCGGCATTCCGTTGTCGCTGGTCGGCCAGCACATCGGCGTGCTCATCGACGATCGCGACCGGCGTGGCGCCGCCCGCCAGAGCTACGGCACCCTCGATGTCGCCGATCTGCGCGCCACGGGCCGCCTGATCGCGGCGTCTCCCGACCTCAATGACCACCTGCGGCAATTCGCCCAGCCCGGCGTCGAACTCACCGTGGCTTCTTCGAGCGGCGCGACGCTCACCCGGCTGGACGCGCCGGCGCTGCCCGGCGACTACACGAAGATGCGCGGCTTCCTGCCACGCATGTACCGCTTGTTCCTCGACGGGGGCGCGATTCCGCGCAGCGTGTCGCAGCCCGAGCGTGAGCGCTCGGCGCAGAGCCTCACCTCGAAGGCCGCGCGTGGTCACGCGGAAACCGCGCTGTTCGCAGGGCGTTATGAAAACAGCGTCATCGTCGCCGCGGCGGCGCCGATTTTTTCGGCCGACGGCAAGCAGGTGCTGGGAGTCATCCAGCTTGCGCAGACCGCCGACCGCTGGCTTACGTTGCGGGATCGCGCCTTGACGCGCCTCCTCAATCTCACTTTGATCGTCACGCTGTTCGCCGTCGGCGCCGCATTCTGGTTCGCCGGACGCATGACCCTGCGCATCACCCGCCTCGGCACCGCCAGCGAAAACGCCTTGGGTCGCGAGGGCAGCCTGTCGAGAGTGCTGCCCGAGTCCGACGCCAGGGACGAGCTCGGCGAATTGTCGCGCAGCTTCTCTTCGCTGCTCGGCCGGCTGGATGAATACACCGGCTATCTGCGGACGCTGGCCGGAAAGCTGGCCCATGAGATCCGCACCCCGCTCACGATCATTCGTTCTTCGCTCGAGAACCTCGAATCGGAAGCGCAAGGCTCGAGCGGAATGCCCGAAAGCGCGCACATCTATATCTCGCGTGCACGCGAGGGCAGCGAGCGGCTCGGCGCGATTCTCACGGCCATGGGGGCCGCCACCAAAGTCGAGGAAGCCATCGCCCAGAGCGAGCGCCAGCGCTTCGACCTGGCGGCACTGGTGCGCACGGCGGTCGGCGCCTATGGCGCAGCCTTCCCGCAGCGGCAGTTTGTATGCCGGGCCCCGGACGAACCCGTCGAGATCATCGGCGCACCCGAGCTGATCGTGCAGCTTCTCGACAAGCTCATCGACAATGCAGTCGATTTCAGCGCCGATGGCGCCACGATCACGGTCGTTCTGGGCGATGACTCCGCCTTCGCCGAGCTTTCTGTCGCCAACCCAGGTCCGCCCCTGCCATCGGAGGGAGCGGAAAAACTGTTCGAGTCGCTGTGGCAATCGCGGCCCGAGACCGACAAGCGCCCGCACTTCGGGCTTGGCCTCTACATCGTCCGGCTGATTGCGGAATTCCACGGCGGGACCGCCCATGCGGCCAACTTGCCCGACGACACCGGCGCGATTTTCTCGGTTCGCCTCGCGCATTGATGTGCGATATGTCCGGGGCAGATGTCGCGCGATTGAGACATTGTGGCGAAATCAATTCGGCGTATGATTTGGCTTCGCGCAGCCTCCGAACCGTCGCTAAGTGACTGAATTAAAGGTCCCACAGCCCGCGTTGTAAGAGCCGCGCAAGGTTTTCGTCCCGCACTGCATCAGCGAGTGATGCGCGCAGGACACAAAGTTTTCGCGATGAGATTGAGCGAAGAAATTGACGATAGAAACTCGGGATTTGCTCACGGGCACGGGTGCAATCGGTAGCTGAAATCTGGCTACTGGTGGGAACGACAAATGCGTGACACGACACGCGGGCTTAACTGTTTAGCCGGAGGCCGCAAGGCCGCCAACGTTCCAGCCGGATGAATAGCAGCACGTGAAGTCGACGCGGTCGGCTGACAGCGATTACCTAAGTCGACGCAGACGTAACTAACAAGCCCCGCGCAAGCGGGGCTTTTTTTTGGCGGCCGGTGCCGGGTGGGGAATGTGGGGATTACGGGAATCAGCCGCGCTCCACAGTTTCGGCCAATTTCCACAACTCCCGTTCGGCACCTATCTAGAATTTGCTGCATGCGTTTCATAGTTGCCGCGTTGTTGTTAGCCCAGTGCCTGCCGCTTTCCGCCTGCAAGAAGGAGGTCACGCGCCAGGAGGTGGCCGCGTTCGTCGACAAGGCGGACAACGCCGCGCGTAAACGCTTCGCGCCCGAGATCTGCGAGCTGCGCGGCAAAGACTTCAGGATGAAGATGAAATTCCAGGGCCACGAGGCGCGCATGGAACCGACCCAGATGGAAATCGGCCGCAAGCTTTACTGCGCGAACGCCGGCAGCTTCTCGCGCCTGCGCCAGTACAAGCTCGAGCGCACCGCGATGGACATCGACATCGCGACCGACCGGCGGACCGCGCGGGTTACCGCCGACTACATCGAGACCATGCCGTATTACGAGCCCGGCATGATGCCCGCGACACCGGATGACTTCACCCATTTCCAGGTGGTCGAGTCGCGCGATGAATCCGTCGTCGGCGTCGAAGACGGCGACCTGGTATTCCTCAGCACCGAAGCGGATGCGCATCAATCGCTGATACTCAAAAGCTCGGTCGCCATTCCCTATGACTGATCCGCGCGGATCTCACCAGGCGTTCCGGTGAGAGCGCTGGCCGGCCCCGCGATGTTGCTGGTCATGGTCGGCGGCTTCGCTATCTACCGCGGCATGGCGAAGGAAGAAGCGCCATCGCACGACTTCCTCGAACTCGAATTCGCCGGGGCCGATGCCGACCGCACCGGCAGCTGTTATTCCCTGAGCACAGTACTCATCGCCAATGGCGTGTTCGGCAGCACGACACGCACCTGGAAGGCCGCGGGCGATGACTCCTGGACTCTGGACCTCGAAACCGTCAGCCAGTCGTACAACGGCCCGGTGCACGAGTTCCAGAATTTCACCTTCGAGAAATCGGGCAAACAGGTTCAACTCAAATCGGTCGAGGCGTCCGCGGGGCGGCCCACCGATGTCACCCGCAACATCGACATGCTGCTCGAGGCGCCTAACGGGCGTCATTCGACGCCGGTCGAGCGTTGCGCCGGAAGCGGCGCCGCCGGTTACCACTACAACCCACGTAAATAGTTCGCCGCCGCTGAACATTTGTGGGCGATATGGCATGGTTCGCCGCCATGCGTACGACCCTCTTCGTCTCCCTGTTGCTCGTCACCCCGGCCGCTGCGTTCGCGCAGCAATCGGCGGCTCCGCAAGTCATACCGTTGTGGGAGAAAGGCGCTCCGGGGTTCGAGTCCCGCCGCGACGAGCCCGAGCAACACAAGGACTGGTGGTACAAGAACATCCACAACCCGTCGCTCACGGTATTCCTGCCGCCGCCGGGCAAGGCGAATGGCACGGCCGTCGTCATCGCCGCGGGCGGCGGACATCGTGAGCTGGTGTTCAACCCCGAGGGCGTCGAGCCCGCCCAATATCTCGCCAGCCTCGGAATCACGGCCTTTGCGCTGAAGTACCGCCTGTTCCGCGAGACGGGTTCCCGGTACACCTTCGACAACACCGCCGAGGACATCCGCCGCGCCATGCGCACCGTGCGCGCACGGGCGGATGAATGGAACGTGGATCCGGCGCGAATCGGGGTCATGGGCTTTTCGGCCGGCGGCGAGGTCGCCGCGCTCGTGGCCTATCCACCCGGCGCAGGCGACCGCGGCGCCAAAGATCCGATCGAACGCGCCAGCGCGCGGCCGGATTTCGAGATCCTCATCTATCCAGGGCCACTCGGCATCCCCGAGAAGATACCGGCCGACGCTCCGCCGTTGTTCCTGTTAGGCGCGGCCGACGATGAAAACGTCGCCGATGTGATGTTCGATCTGACGCGTAAGTATCACGCCGCGGGTGCATCGATCGAGACGCACATCTACACGCAAGGCAAACACGGCTTCAACATGGGCCAACGCTCGAAATACGTGAGCGTCCTGCACTGGCCGCAGCGGCTCGCCGAGTGGCTGGAAGACCGCGGCCTCAGCGGCAAGAATTGACGCCATGAACTTCGACCACACGCCAGCTTCGATGGTCATTCTCGGGATGATCGCCCTCGTCAGTTTCCTGGCGTTACGCGTCTCCCCGCAAATCCTGCGACGCAACCTGCTGCGCCCGTACTGGATGCTGCGCGAGCGCACCTACGACACCATCGTCACCAGCGGATTCATTCACGGCGATTTCTCGCACCTGCTGTTCAACGGGCTGACGCTGTATTTCTTCGGGCCCGATCTCGAGGCGCGCATCGGCACCGGCCGGTTCGTCGCTTTGTATTTCATCGGGCTCGTGGTCAGCAGCCTCGGCACCGTCTACAAGCAGCGCAACAACCCCGACTACGCCGCGCTCGGCGCGTCCGGCGCGATTCTCGCGGTGCTGTTCGCGTACATCGTCTACTACCCGACGAATATGCTGTACCTGTACTTCGCGATACCGGTGCCGGCGGTGTTGTTCGCGTTCGGTTATCTCGCGTACAGCTGGTGGGCGTCGAAGAACAAACGCGACAACATCAACCACGATGCGCATCTGGATGGCGCATTCACCGGGTTGATCTTCGTTGGCCTCACCGATTTTCCGGCGTGGCGCCGGGCATTCGAGGTCATCGGCGACAAGCTGAGCTGAGGAGTAGAAGGGGACTTCAGCTTCTAGAACCAGGAGTAGTTAAAGGAGATCGAGATCCTCTCTGCTTCCGTCGGATTCGGCGCCACCTCGTGACGCAGCCAGCTCTCGAACAACACGAGCTTGCCCTGCTCCGCCGGTACCGTGACCCACACCTTGTTCTCCCGCCGTGCCCGGGCCTTGCGCGGTGGCGCGGCCATGAACCGCTCGAGCCGCGGATCCTCGAACTTCAAGCCCGAACAACCACGCGGCGTGCGCACGTAGTACGTGCCGCTCAAGGATGCGAGCGGGTGCAGATGCAGCCCGTGCACCACCTGGCGCGTCATCACGTTCACCCAGCAATCGGTCATCGCGAGTTTGCGGCCCGCAAGATCGAAATCGAGCGTGCGCGCGAAGCCGCGCACATGCGCATCGATGCGTTTCTCGAGCGCTGCGAACGTAGGAGACATCCGGTGCATTCGGGCCGCGGAGTTATAGGAGGTATAACCGCCGGGATAGTTAGCCTCGGACCAGGCCCGTCCGGCGGTGTCATCCCCGGCCAGTACGCGGCATTCGCGCAGCAGCCGTGTATTCAGCGTGTCGGCCGCGGCCCCCGCGAGTTTCGCGGTGTACACACGGGTGGGAAACAATGTCTGGACGGGCATGTGGGGAGCATAGGCAATCCGTGGCGGCCCGCAAGGCGCCGCGACTATACTTCGCGTCCCTTCCCTCAAGGTTCTTTCAAAGGACGAAAGCAATGAAGAAGTCCCTCGTCACGCTGGGCGCGCTGGCCCTCGCTGCCTCACTCGCCACCGCCGCCCGGGCCGATCACAAGCTCACGAAAGCGTGGGAATCGGAAGCCGCGTTGAAAGTGCCGGAATCCGTGCGTCTCGATGCCGCGCGCAAGGTGCTGTACGTCTCGAACATCGACGGCGAACCGTGGAACGCGGACGGCAAGGGCTCGATCGCGAAGCTGGGTCTCGATGGCAAGGTGATCGCCGCGGAGTGGGTGACCGGGCTCGACTGCCCCAAGGGACTGGCCCTTTCGGATGACGGCAAGTGGCTGTACGCCGCGGACGCCGGTGGCATCGTCGTCATCGACATCGAAGCGGGCAAGATCAAGAACAAGATCGCCATCCCCGAGGGCATCCAGCTCAACGACCTCGTCAACGACAAAGGCACCTTGTACGTCTCCGACTCCAAGGGCAAGAAGATTTACGTCGTCAAGGACGGCGCAGCCTCGGTCTATCTAGATGAAAAGGTTCTCAAGGGACCGAATGGCCTGCTGGTCCACCACGGTGCGTTGTACGTGCTCGACAACGACAGCCTCAACAAGGTCGAGAAGGACAAGTCCCTGAAGGTGCTCGCCAGCGGCATGCCGGGCGGCGCCGACGGCCTCGAGAACGTCAAGGGCGACGACTTCCTGGTGTCCGTGTGGAGCGGCGCCGTGTGGTACGTGAAGGCCGACGGCTCGAAGGAACTGCTGTTCGACGGCAAGGCCGAGAAGACCAGCACCGCCGACATCGGCTGGGATCCGAAAACGATGACGGTCTACGTGCCCACGTTCTTCAAGAACACGGTCATCGCATTCAAGGTCGAGTAGTTAGCGAGTCGCGGGAGGGCGCCGTCCGGGCGCCCTCGCCTCGAATTCAGGCGAGCGCGAACCACGCGCCGAACCCCGCGGCCAGCGCCACCGCCACACCGATCAGGATCATCGCCAGACGCACTTTTGCCGCCTTTCCCGGCGGCACACCTGCCAAGGTGTCTTCGAAACTGTCATGCTCGCCATCACGGATGTGGCGCGGCACGGCGCGCCGATCGTTAGTGGGTTCCCCGGGCAGATTCATGCCGCCGACTTTAAGCGCGCGGGCGACTGGCGGCCAGTGTGATTTGGAGCACAATTGAGTCTTCGGGGCCGGCCTGCCGTGCTGCAACAAACCTCAGTAATCCCCGCGCGTGCCGAAATCTGATACAGGAGTGGAGCGATCCGAGGTTGCGCCTTGCGCGCAGATATCAAGTGAACCGCGATCTGAAACAACAACTGGCGCGTGCGTTCGGCCTGCAATCGGATGCCGACGTCGAGGCGCTGATCGGGGCGCTGCGCTCGGGCGGCGACGTCGACGTGCAGACGCTGCGCAAAGGCTGCCTCGCGCTGGTCGACAATGTCCGTGAGGCGCGCACCGCGCACGCGGAAAGCGACAAGCGCCTCGAGATCGCGCTCGAAGCATCGGGCCTTGGCTTCTGGGAATGGAACATCACGACGAACGAGGTGTTCGTTGATCACGTGTATTCGAAGTTCGTCGGCCGCGGCGAACAACTGCGCGTCTGTCCGCTGGAAGCCCTCGCCGAGACCGTGCATGAGGAGGACCGGCCGGCTTTCAGTGCGGCCCTGCGGGCAGCGGTCACCGGGACGACGTCGAAATTCCAGATCGATCACCGCGTGCGCCATTCGGATGGGCGATGGGTGTGGCTCGAAACATTCGGCGATGTGACCGAGCGCGATGCCGAGGGTCGCGCTCTGCGCATGGCCGGCACCCACGCCAATATCACCGAACGCAAACAACTCGAGCGCGCGCTCAGCAACACGCTGCGTGTCATGCACGCGTTGCTCGAAACCTTGCCACTGCCGGTGATCATTCGCGATGCGGATCGCCACGTCACGATGGTAAACGCGGCTTTCGAGGAAATGATCGGCGTACCGCGCCAGGAAATCCTCGGCAAGCTGTTGGAAGCCGATCCATCTCGCCCGAAGACCATCGGTCATCTGGAAACCGATGAGGAGATAATCGCGACAAAGAAGTCGATGCGTTACGAGACCGCCGTTCACTCGCGGACCGGCACCGTCTACAACGTCTTGATCGCCAAGACACCGCTGGTGGCCGAAGACGGCACCATCGTCGGCATCGCCTCGGTCGCCACCGACATTTCCGAACAGAAACGGACCGCGCTCATGCTCGAGCGGGCGCGCATCTCGGCCGAGGCCGCCGTGCAGGCCAAGTCGCGGTTCCTCGCCAACATGAGCCATGAGCTGCGCACGCCGCTCAATGGCGTGGTCGGGATGGCGTCGCTGCTGGAAAACACCGCGCTCGACGCCAAACAACGCCGCTTCGTTCGCACGCTCAAATCCTCCGCCGAAGCCCTCATCACGCTCATCAACGACGTGCTCGATCTGTCCAAGGCCGAAGCCGGCAAACTGGAACTGGCGCGGGCGCCCTTCGAACTGCGGCGCGAGCTCGAACAGGTGGTCGGTTTGTTCGGCGCGCGCGCCTACGACAAAAATATCGAGATCGCGGCGCACATCGCGCGCGACGTTCCGGCAACCATTCACGGCGATTCGATCCGCCTGCGACAGGTGCTCGGCAACCTGGTCAACAACGCGGTCAAGTTCACCGAGAGCGGCGCGGTCTTGTTAGCGGTCACCGTCGTACCTGGTGATGGCAAGGAAGCGATCCTGGAATTTTCGGTGACCGATTCGGGCGTTGGCGTATCACCCGACGAGCAGCAACGCATCTTCGAGGCTTTCGAGCAGGCGGACGGCAGCGTCACACGCAAGTTCGGCGGCACGGGCCTGGGGCTCGCCATCAGCCGCCAGCTGGTCGAACTCATGCACGGCAGCATGGATCTCGCCAGCGAAGCCGGCCGCGGCAGCCGGTTCTCGTTCCGCATTCCCGTCGGGGTGCCGCGCGTCGAACTACCCCCGGTTACGCCGGCGGCGGATCTCGGCGCCATCGTGATCGGCATGCACCCGATCATCCGCACCGCGGTATGCGACACCATCTCGCTCGACAGCACTCACGTCATCAGTGTCGATTCGACGATCGCCGCGATCGAAGCGCTGCAGGATTTCAGCAGCCAGGTGAAACGCATCCGGGTCGTCATCGACTCGAACGCAGCGGCCAAGATGGAGCAGGCGACGAACGCCATTCGCACCGCGGCCGCGCCGCGCAAGGTGGAAGTGATCGCGCTGCTGCCGCCCGACGCCGATGCGACGCCGCCGAACGGCGTGAATCGCGGCCTGGTGAAGCCGCTCTGCACCGTCGACCTGCTTTCGGCCCACGTTCCGGCGGACACGGCGCAAAGCAGCCGGGTACGCATGCTGCCCATGAGCGGCTCGCGCGGCCGCGCGCTGGTCGTCGAGGACAACGCGGTCAACCAGGAAATGGCGCGTGCGATGCTGGACATGCTCGGCTTCAACGTGACCACCGCATCGAATGGCCGCGAAGGCATGTTGGCCGCGGCGGCCGACCGCGAACTCGACCTGATTCTCATGGATTGCCAGATGCCGGTGATGGACGGGCTCGCGGCGGCGCGGGCGATCCGCGCAGGTGAAACCGGCGGCGCGCGGGTTCCCATCATTGCGCTCACGGGCAACGCGATGCCGGGCGATCGCGAGGCCTGCGTGGCCGCCGGCATGGACGACTACCTCGCCAAGCCGTTTTCGCTGACCGCGCTCAAGGCCATGATCGACAAATGGACCGGCAGCGCCACGTTGCCCGCCACCAATACCGCGATCGCCAGCCGAACGACCTGACTAGCTACCGCGCATGCACCTGGCTCATCTGGCGTGCATGCGCGGAGACGATGCGCATCGTCGAGACGTCCGAGTCGAACACGCAGTAGAGGCCTTGCGGTTCCTGCGGCGGATCGCCCACGAAACCATCGCCGGCCTTCCACATGGAATCCGGGTTGTGCGTGCGCCCCGCCCCGCCCCAGGCCCAGAAATTCGAGCCGGCGATGGCATCACCCGCCATGGCCCGCCGCGTCAGCAGCCCGAAGATGGCGGTGTAGAACTTGTCGCGATACACCGTCGTGGCGCCGGGCGCGTACGAACCGCCGTCGCGATTGATGCCGAACTCCTCGAGCACGATGGGTTTGCCGAGCTTGTTGGCCGCGTCGATGTGCCAGTTCAGGTAGTCCTGCATCTTCGTCCACGCGCCGTCGAAGGTCGCCGCGGATTCCTTGGGTTTGTACCAGCCCCAGTTCGGGGCCCACATGTGATAGGTCAGGTAATCCACGTTCCTGGACGCGTGCGATTTCTCGTACAACTCGCGCGAGCCGGCCGTTCCCATCCAGCCCTCGTTGCCGGTGCTCACGAGTTGTCTGGGTGCCAAATTCTTGATGAAACCGGCGGTGCCGTCGATCCAGGCGCTGAACGCGTCGAAGTGTTTGCTGTTGCCGTCGACACCGGGCCGCGGCTCGTTAGCCAGCTGCCACGACATGATGGTCGCGTCCTGGTTGTAAGGCCGGCCGCTGATCGAGTTCTTGCGCGTGATCAGTTGCTTTACCGCCGATCGAAACGCCTCGTTGGCCTTCGCATCGCGATAAAACGATGCGGACGTTTCGATGTAGGTGTTCCAGTCGCCGGTCACGTCCGGATCCGCGGCCTGTTTGCCCGTCGACCAGCTCACGTAGGTCGCCATGCCGCCGGACCACTGCCAGAAGTTGTTCACATACAGAACGGCCTTCATGTCGCGCCGGGCCATTTCGTCGAGCAGGAAATCGAGCCCCTGCCACAACGTGTCGTCGTATTCACCGAAGCCCTGCAACACCGCCGGGGTCACTGCGCGCTTCAACACGCTCTTCTCGGATATCGCCAGCACGCGCAGGTTCATGATGCCCTGGGAGGCGAGCTGGTCGAGTTCCTTGCGCAGCCGCGCACGATCGCCGGTCGGGCCCGGCGAGCCGAGATACATGCCGTACCAGAGATTGGCGCCCGCGTAGTAGTAAGGCTGGCCGTCGAGCTCGAAGTGCCGGCCTTTGACCTTGACGAAGCTGGACTGTCCGGCCGCCGCCGGTACCTTGTTAGCCGCCGGGGTCGCCGCGACGCCCATGATGGCGAAAGACAGCAGAGTTAGCGCTAACGTTGCGAACGAATATCGTTTTTTCATGGTGCTGGAGTCTATCTCTTCGAAAGACGAGGGTGTACAAGCCGTTCGCGCGGAGTACGCTCGGAGCCACAACGAACAACGGGAGGCTCTGCCATGTCACGCAAGATCCGTCTCCTTCCATCCTTGAGCACAGGCGTAGCGGCCGCGCTGCTCGTCCCTGCCGTAGTCATATCCTCGGTCCCGCCCGACCCGCAGGATCAATCACAGCAGCTCGATGAGATCGCCGTCACCGGCATGCGCGTCGGCCAGGGCGGCGCCCAGGACATCAAGTTTTTCCGCGGCGAAGTCGATCTCAAGCGTATACCGCACCCGAACGATTTCACGGCCGAAGGATTGATGAGCGAACACGACCTCGTGTTGCCCTCGGCCGGCCCCTGCCGTCAGCTCTTCTGCCTCACCGGCGATGCGATGCGCGCCGACCTGATCGCCGCGCGCGACGCGCGTTACCTGGTCGGCGTCGGCTTCGACACCAACATCAGCGAAAAGACCTGGCGGCGTGATCCGATCAACCTGGTCGCGGTGGTCGACAAGTCCGGATCGATGAATGGCGCGCCGCTCGCGTTGGTACGCAGGAGTCTCGCGGAAATGGCGAGTCAGCTCCGGCCCGGCGACCAGATGAGCATCGTTCTCTATGGCGACACCGCGCACGTGCACCTGGCGCCGACACCGGTCACTCGAAACGGCGTCGCGGGAATCCTGCAATCCATCGAGGCGATCCAGAGCAATGGTTCGACCTCGATGGAAGCCGGACTGCGCGTCGGTTATTCCGTCGCCGATGAAACCGCGGCCGCATTCAAGGGCCGCACGAGACTCGTGTTGTTCACGGACGAGCGGCCTAACACCGACGCCACGGACGCGGCGAGTTTCATGGGCATGGCCGTCGCCCATTCGAAACAGGATGTCGGGCTCACGACGGTGGGAGTCGGCGTTCAATTCGGCGCCGAGCTCGCGACGAAGATCAGCAGCGTGCGCGGCGGCAATCTCTATTTCCTCCGCGACGAGAAAGACGTCAAGGAGCTGTTCGCGGGTCAGCTCGACTACATGGTCAGCGAACTCGCGCACGATCTGACGTTGACCATCGCGCCGCACCCGGGCTTCAGGATTTCCGGCGTGTACGGCGTTCCCGGCGAGCTGCTCGGTTGGCAGGAGGACAAGAACATCACCGTGACCATCCCGACCGTCTTTCTCGACAATCACGGGGGCGGCATCTTCTTCACGCTCGTGCCCGAGTCCGCCGACCGCTTTCTCCCGCAAAAGTCCGATGCGCAGCCGCTCGCCGCGGTGTCGGTCACGTATCAGTCGGTCGGAATGAATGCGGCGCCTGACGCGCACGCGATTTCGATCGGTCTCAACCCGGCCGGAGCCAGCTCGGGAATGAGGCTCGGCCATCTGCTCATAGACGAGTTCAAGGTGCTGCACGACGCGACCAGCGCGCACTACCTGCAGAACGATCAGGAAACCGCCTATCAACTGCTGTCCCGGTTCAAGCACCGGCTTGATGCCGACGGCACCAAGGGAATGGAAGCCGAGCAGAAACTCATCGACTCGATATACGGACAGATGGCGTTCCTGTCGGGGCACGGCAGCGAGGCCGCGGATGCCCCGGCGTTCGTGAAGTTGTGGGGCCGCTGGAAGATAGTCGGCGTGAATGGCGCGGACGTCGATCTGCACAGCGGCGAATCGCTGCAGTTCACGCCCGACAACGACATGCTGACGTTCGCGCGCAAGGGCGGATCCGAACCGCGCGAAACGGAGGCGTACGAGCTCAATGAAAAGCAGATCTATCTGCCCGAGTCCGATCTGGTCCTCTATTACCAGATAAAGGACGGCCACTTGAGCCTGCACCACCGCCGCTCAGGGTTGTGGGTGCGGCTGGTGCGCGACGCGGAGAGTTAGGCCTTCAGGAGGCGGCCAGCGATGCGGCAAAAAAAGAACGGGCAGCGTTTGACCGCTGCCCGTCAGTTTACTCAGGCATCAGGTGGAGTTCGGCGGCTGCCGTTCCACCCATGCCTGACGGGGTATCGCATCCAGTCGTCAGGAAAACCGGCTGCCATGGTCTGCGCTTTCCGGGCACCAGCGTTATACGTACCTGCCGCAAACGCCGCGAGCGTACCGCACGGTCTGTCCGCTGATGTAGATAGAGCCGATTCGTGCGCGCGTGCGGGGAGCAAATCCATTCAAGGGTGGTCCCCAAAGGCCGACCAGAACGTTCCGGGCAACTCGTTTGGCAGCTTGCGGGCAGGAGTGTCGTGGGAACACGCCTGGCCGGCCCTCAGGGTGGATACAGGCTAACAACGGCGCGCGGGGTCGGTAATTGCGCGGCCATGACAAGTGCAGGACGGCGCAGTCCTACTGGATCATCGGCATCAACTCAGAGCTGAACGCGTGGACATCATTGGATCAGTCCGAGCAGCAGAGCGGCGGCCAGAAGGAACAGCGTCGTGAATGTCGCAGGCAAATACGAAATCGAAGTCACTTCATCAGCCCCGGTGTTCGTTCGGCCGGCGCTTCTTGAAGAACGCTTTGAGCCGTTTGTTTTTCAGTACGCCCCGAGTGTGGCGGGCGGCGAGGTGATCGAGCAAGCCGGTCGATTTCCCGATGCCTGCAAACCGAGACTTTTGTCCGTTTTGCCTGGCGCACCGGAATCAGTCGTAAACGCTTGATATCAAAGGCGTCGCGGCCTCGAGGTAATTTCTGACGACCTCGAAGCCACGACCGCCTCGGCTTACGCCGCTGTTGCGCAGCGTCTTCGCAGATGTACCGCGGGTTGGCACCACTTTTCCGACGCCAACCTCCCTACTCGAAGTGAGCGGCCCGGATGCCGGACTCCGGTGAACCGAGGTCTTTCCACACGGCAGTGGCGTTGCCCTCGGCGTCTATATCCAGCGCAATCTCCGACGCCTCGCCCCATTCGACATCCGTCTCTTCCTTGTCGATGACATCCGGCGCGCCCCACGCAAGCGTGGTGCCGTTGAACTCATTGGCGAGTACCTGGTAAGGCTCGAGCACATTCTCGTCGCCGATACCCGAGTACAAGGTCCACAACGCAATGACATCTCCCGCGGCATTGCCCACCAGTTTCATCTCGGTGCTCTCGGCGCCGAAACCAATGCTCGAGTATTGCCCGATGACCTGCTGGGTACCCCAACCCGCGCCCGGCACGTAACGATTTGCGACGAAGTGGCCATCATCGACATCGTTCTGCAGCCACATCGCCATGACAATGCCGTTGGCGTCCATCACCGCGTGTGTGTCGTAAGCGTTACCGTTCACGCCGTCATTGCCCGTCTCCACGATTACAGGCGTGCCCCAGGTGTTTCCCGTGAGCTGGTTGAACATCACGTGCAACCGCGCGCCGTCGTATTGAGTCCAGACGGCCGCCGCGTTACCCGCGGCGTCGACCATCACGTCGTGGCCGAAGAACACACCGTCCTGTTGGTCGAATAAATCGTCCTGGTCGACCGGGACCGGGTTGCTCCAGACGTCGGCATCCCGGTCATAGCGGCTCGAAACCAGATGCGTATCGAATGCCCCTACGTCCGGGAACACATCGTGAATTTTCCAGACCACCACGGCATCGCCATTTGCGTCAGTGGCGAGCTTTGGCTCGCGCGAGTTGCTGTTGGGGTCGATCGGTTGAGCCAGCTTGCCGAAATTCACGTCCGCCAGCCAGCCGCTCCCCGGCGTAAATCGCGTGTAGTGGATCAGCCCGAAATTTTCGAAAACCACCAGTACGTTGCCGTCGGCATCGATCGAGACACTCGGGTCGTCGGCGCCATCGGGATCGTCCGGGTGGCTGGCGAAGATCCAATCCAATTCGCTCCAGCTATTGGTCGCTTTCGTATAGAAGCTCGCCGCAAGATTGCGCGGGCCGCCGTAGTGGAACACCACCACCGCGTCGCCATTTGCGGCGACCGCGAGTTTCGGATCGGTGCGGGTGTCGAGGCCCGCGACCTCCGGTAACTGCCCTGACACATCCTGGCGCGGCACGATGACGGGGCTGCCCCAGCCCGCGCCCGGCACGTAGCGGCGGGAAACGATGTCCTTGCCCTGCTCGCCGACGCGATCGGCCTCCCACACCGCAAGCGCGTTGCCCGCCGCGTCGTAGCGGATTTGCGGATCGTTCATCGAGTTGGGGTCTGCGATATCGGCGTCTGTCGCGACCGGCTCCGCCGGGCTCCACTCGCGCGCGGACGCGGAGCTGTTTATGCAGATGACCGCGAGGTTGGTGATGATCGCCGGATCGATGTCGCCGTGCGGATTCGGAATCGTGCAAGCCTGGCCTTGCGGCTGAGTAAGCACGATCACTTCATACTCCGCGCCGCCCACGAAACCGGTCGGGAAAGCGAAAGAGCCGTTGCTGGTCACCGCGAGATCACCGCTGGTGGCATCCGCCTGCGCGCGCAACACCAGCGTCTTTCCGGCGCCGAGCCCGGTGACCGCTACATGGATCAGGTTGGGGTTGGCGGCGCAGGTGACGGCGATGTTGGTGATGTCGTTCAGCGTGACCGTTCCCGTGCCGTTCGCGACCGTGCAGGTCTGCGAGTTCGGCGGTGCCCCGACCGTCACGTTGTAGGTATTGCCGTTGAACATCTCCGTGGCAAAGGTGAACGCGCCGTTGGCCGTGACCGCGACCGTGTTGCCATTGGAATTCTGCAGCGAGAGCGTGCCGCTCAAGCCGGTGACGGTGCCGCCGATCGAGAAGGTCGGCAGATTGGGCGGCAGCCCATCGTCATGCGGAGGTTTGTTGTCATCGTTATTGCAGGCCGAGACACCCAGGACCAGCACGCTGGCCGCCAGCAGTTTGACGAGGTTTCGATTCCACATAAGCGCTCCGTTGAAGAACGGGCGCGGCTTTCGGCCGTGACCCGGGTATTCCTAAAGACGGAATACCCGGGCGCCGAAGCTCATCAGGTACAGAGCAGTTTGAGGTCGCGCAGCCCTTTGAGGCGCGGGTCGGCGGGCACGACGTTCGCCTCGCGCAGCTTCAACGCGATCTCGACGGCTGCCAATGCTTCAGGCTTATGGCCGAGCCCGAGTTCGGCCTGTGCCAGCCGCTTCTGCGCCTGCGACTCGAGCGCCCAAAGCTCCGGGCGGCGTTTGGACGCGGCCAGCCGCTCGAGAATCTGCAGAGCGCCGGCGCGTGCGGCCGCGTGCTGCTGGTCGGCGATGTCGACCGCCACGGCCGCAACCTGCATGTAAAGAGTCGCCACGCGGTCGGGATCTTTCACGTCGGATTCCATCAGCAACCGCATGCCGGCCGCGATCGCGGCGCGCGCTTCTTTCACGCGGCCAAGCGCGGCCAGGGTTTCGACGCGAGTAGTCAGGATCAGCACGAGCGGCTGTGCATGCGGCGGTGGAGACTCGCTCAACAACTGCTCGGCACGATCCAGCAGCGGAATGCCCGTAACCGGTTTGCCGTCTTCCGCTTCCACGGCGGCCAGCTGCCGGGCCACGCTGGATCGATATTTCTTGCTGCCGCCTTTCTCGAGCACCTGCGTGACCGCGTTCAGCAGCTCGCGGGAGCGCGGCAGATTTCCAGACGCGGTTTGCGCGGTCGCCAGCGCCGTGCGCATCTGCTGCACCCAGTAGTCGTCCGAACCATTGATGCGTTCGCGGATCGCGAGCGCGCCTTCGATCTCCTGCGCCGCATCGAGATACTTGCCACGCGCCGACAGCAACCGGCCGACTTCGAGCCGTGCGCTGGTCGTGTACTGATTCTCCGGCCCGCCCCGAAAATTGAAGATGTCCACCGACTTGCGCATGTGCTCTTCGGCTTCCGGAATGCGATACATCAACTGCAGCGCGTGCGCGAGCTGTTGATGTCCACCCGCCACGTTGATCGACCGCTCGCCATTGACCAGGCGGGCGAGTTCGATGCCACGCAGGTCAGCAGCGATCGCCTCCTCGAGCCGGTTTGCGAATTCAAGGGTGCGCCCGAGCCCGAGATGTCCGGACACGAGATTGTCTCCGGGTGTAAATTTCTCGAGGATTTCGATTCCGCGCTTGAAATGGTCGATCGGCTCTGTGCCCATGCCATCCCAATTTTCATACTGGATGTTGCCGTATTGGACTTCGGCAAAGCCGCGCGTCTGCGAACTCACGTCGCCCAGCGATTCGAGTAGTTTGATCGCCTTCTGCACCTCGATGATGCCCTCGTCCAGACGGCCCTGCATACGCAGCGACTCGGATGAATGCAGCCAGGCTTCCGCCAGACGCACATCTTGCGGCCCAAACTTCTCGGTCACGAAACGCACGCGCTCCTGGTTGAGCGCGTCGGCGACCTTGAAGTTTTCCACCTGCATGGTGAGCTCACTCATGGTCGACATGAGCTCGACCCGCACGTCGGGCTCGAGCTCGGGGCTTTTCATGACTTCCTGCGAGGCGATGCCGAGCAACTCCTCGGCGGTGGTGAGCCGCGCCTTGACGCCATCCGGATGACGCAGGCTGTTGGCCTCGAATATCTTGAGCAGGAAATCCTTGGTGGTGGTCGCCTTGGCGGATTCGATCCTGGCCAGCCGCGCCTGTTCCCGCGCTTCGTGCGCCTGGTACACCACGCCCGCGACACCGAAGCTCGCGGCGATCAACACGCCGGCGGCGGCCGCGACGGCGACCCGGTTGCGACGTACGAATCGCGCCGTGCGGTAGGCGCGCGAGCCGGCGCGCGCCTGCACGGGTTCATGCCTGGCGTAACGCGCCAGATCGTCGGCCAGCGCCGGCACCGAGGCATATCGCTGCTGCGGCACCTTGCGCAGCGCCAGCGATGCGATGTCTTCTAGATCTCCGGTCAACTCGCGCCGCAGACGTTGCGAGGTCGTTGCGCGCAGGGCGGCAGATTCCTCGCCGGCCTCGCTCGCGGCGCGGCTCAATGGCATCGCATCGTCATGCAGCACCGCATGTTCGAGCTGCGATCCGCTGAGTGTGTTGCCGTGCGGCCGCACTCCCGCCAGCAACGAATACAACAGCGTGCCGAGCGCGAAGATATCCGTGGCGATCGTGACCGACTCGCCGCGAATCTGCTCCGGCGCCGCATATTCGGGCGTGAAGATGCGGCCCGTGACGCGGGTGAGCTCGGTGCGTTCCGCCCCGGCCGCCTCCGCCTCGACCAGTTTGCCGATGCCGAAATCGAGCAGCTTCACTTCACCCGCAGCCGTCACCAGGATATTGGACGGCTTGATGTCCCGATGTACCACCAGGTTGGCGTGTGCATGGGCGACCGCCGCGCACACATCGGCAAACAGTTTGAGACGCGCATCCAGGGCGAGCCTGCGCGAGTCGCAGTATTGATCGATCGCCTCGCCGCGGACGTATTCGAGCACCAGGTACACGACGCCATCCGCCACGCCGGCATCCAGTAGCCGCGCGATATTGGGATGCGTGAGTTTGCCCAGCAATTGCGCCTCGCGCAGGAAGCGGTCGCGCATCGCGCCGTGTGCGAAGAACGGATGCAGAGTCTTGATCGCAACTTCGCCCTGGTACAAGCCGTCATCACGCCGTGCCAGCCACACCTCGCCCATGCCGCCGCTGCCGAGTTCTCGCACGATGCGATATGGACCGAGACGCGAATCGGCCCGCAACGCGGCATTGGCATCGGTGGCGCGCGGTTTGGGGGCGGCGTCGAACTGCATGAACCCCACTCGTGAGGCTTCGAGATCGGCTTCGAGCAGGGCTGCCACGCGGGCGTGCAGATCGGGCCGCGTTTTCGCCAGCTCCGCGAGCTGTTTTTCACGATCGGGCTGGGTGCTGCCGAGCAACGTGTCGATGACGCCGAGCGCCTCGCGCCAGGGTCCGGTTGCCGTATCGCGGCTGTCGTTCATGCGAAACCTTCGGATTCTTTCATGGTGTGTAGAAGATAGGCCCGGGCCTTGGTCCAGTCGCGTTTGACGGTGGCCGGCGAGATGTCGAGAAATGTCGCGATCTCGTCGATCTCCATGCCGCCGAAGTAGCGCATCTCGACGACGCGATGCGCACGTTCATCGATGCGCTCGAGCGATTCGAGCGCATCCCCCAGCGATTCGAGCTGTGGCTCGGTGAAGGACTGCTCGGCGACGCCGGTGCTCAGCGTCAGCATCTTCTGCCCGCCACCGCGGCGCTCGGCGCTGCGCGCACGCACGTAGTCGATGACCACGCTGCGCATCACACGCGAGGCGTACGCCAGGAAGGCGCTGCGATCGCTCCCGGGAAGCTGTTCCTGCCGGGCGATACGCAGGTAGACCTCGTGCACCAGCCCCGGGGCATCCAGCATCGTCATCTGCGACTGACGCGCTAGATGATGTTTGGCGAGCCGGTCGAGCTCGGCGTAGATGCGCGTGAAGAAGCGCTCGCGCGCCGCGCTCTCGCCGTGCCGTGCCTGTTCGAGGAGTTGCGTGATTTCGCCCATGGCAACCGGGAATTTACCTGATGGAACCGCAAGCCTGCCTGTTTCCGCCACTCTTTATATAGGTGTGCGGACGGTTACCATATGGCCGCCCCGGATTGGGGGGCCGCCACCCCGGAATGGCAAGCCGCCGGCGGTTTCGTTGCATCATTCGGGGATCAAGGAGGTTCAGGTGTTCGAACGATTTCTGATCATTGCCGCTTCGCTGGCTGCCGGCATCGCGGGTGCGGCCGGGACCTACCCGGTCAAACTACCGGCACCGGGCGGCGAAGTGGTCCTGCCGGACGAGGGCGCGAAGAAGTCGCACGATGAAATGCGTTACGCCGCCGTGCGCCGGGTCGGCGACATGCTCTATCTATCCGGCGTCATCGTGAATCGGCGCGATGGCGAGGGCAACGACGTCGCCGCGTTCAAGCTGCAGGCGCGCCGGGCGCTCGAGCGGCTGCGCAGGAACCTCGAAGCGGCCGGCTCCGATTTCCAGCACGTTGTCATGATCAACAGCTTCCACGTCTGGAGCGGGCCGAGTTTCGCGGGCACACGCGACGAACAGTTCCAGGCCTTCGAGTCCGTGATCGGCGAGTTCATGAAGGGGCCGTATCCGGCCTGGACCGCGGTAGGGACGACGGGATTGCTGAGCGATGGCGGCATCGTCGAAGTGCAGTTGATCGCCAAGGTCAGATAATCTCGAACGCAGCTACCTTTTATGCCATTCGCAGGTCGCGCATCACATCGAGCGTGAAGGTCGTCCCATCCTCCTCCGTGCTCTCGACGCCCACCACGCCGTTGTGCGCTTCGGCGATGGCCTCGACCAGCGCGAGGCCCAGCCCCCAGCCGGATTTTCCGCTGAGCGTTGCAGCGGCGGAGCGTTGGTAAGGCTGGAATAACGTGGCCTGTTCGGCCGGCGGAATGGCCTCGCCGAAATTGTGGACGGACAGGTGTATGCGATCGTGCGTCTCGAGAACGCGCACGGTGATTTGCGAATCGGCGCGGCCGTACTTGAGAGCGTTCTCGATCAGGTTGTGCAGTGCCTGGCACATCCTCTTCTTGCTCCAGTACACGGAGATCGGCCGGTCCATCGACAACACCAGGCGTCCCGCCGCGCGCGTTGCGAAATCATCGAGCACTTCCCTGACGAGTTCACCCGCGTCACCTTCTTGCGGATCGAGGGACATCCTTTCGCCCGCGTTGCGCCGACTCACATCGAGCAGCTCTGAAACCATTCGATCGATCCGGCGCATATTGTCCACCGCGCGATTCGCGAATTGCTCGCGCTGCGATTCCTCGGTCGTGCGCCGCATGAGTTCCACGTAGTTCCAGGCGTTGGAGAGTGGCCCGCGAAAATCGTGGGTCAGTGTCGCGGTGAACAACTCGCGGATACCGTCGTGCACTTTCACGAAGGCGGTCACGGCTTCGGCGATTCCCTCGTCCACCGAGCGATGCACGATGGTCCACTCGGCGTCGGTGGGGCTCGCCTCGGCGCGCAGCACCGCCACGATGATTTCGCGGATAAACTGATATTCCTTGATCATTTCACGGAGCGTGTAGCCGGAGAAGCGCGCGCGCTCGTTGCCGTGCTGATACGCCATGTTCGAGTACTGTGATGCGAATTCTTTGCCACTGTCGGGCGACAGCGCGAGTGCCAGCCGGGTTATGAACCCCGGCAAAGTGTCGACGATCACCGGGTGCGATACGCCACGCGCACCGGCGAGGGAGCTCTGCGCGCGCTCGCAGAACCGCGCGAGGATCTTCTCCTTGTTGCGGATGATGACGGCGGGAGTTCCGCCCGCCTCGAGCAACTTGCCGTCGTGATCCTGTGGGGCGTCCATGCCGGCATAAAAGAGCATGCTCCCGGCGGCCGCGGTAGTGGCGCTTGGCGATGACGCACAACAATATGCGGCGAACTCCGACAGAACAGGTTGCGGCGAGGCGGCAAGTTGCGCCTCCATGGCCCTCACCCTGAATACCGACAGCCGCGGTACGGGCGGCACGCCCGTGTTGTTCGTCCATTCCTTTGCCGGCGATCTCACGCATTGGGGCGCGGCGCGGGAGCATCTGAAACCGACACGCCGCAGCGTAGCTTTCGATCTGTCGGGCCACGGCGCATCACCGGCCGCGCTCGGCCGCTACACGATTCAGGAGCTCGCGAAGGACATCGCCGCAGTCGCGAATTCGCAGGGCCTCGAGAATTTCGTGCTGGTCGGTCATAGCGCGGGCGCACAGATCGCGACCGAATACGCGGGGTTGTATCCACAGCGCGTGAAAGCACTGGGCCTCATCGACGCACCGCCCGCTCCCGGCGCGGTGCCGAAAGAGCAAATTCAGCAGTTGCGCGCCGCGGTCGAAAGCGATCCGTACGGCACGATCGAGCGTTACTGGCGGGAAGGCCCGTTCGTCGGCTCGGACGCGGAAACGCAGATGAAGCTGCTGACATCGTTGCACCGGTTGCCGCGCAAGGCGGCGATCGAGCTCACCGAGAGCGGGCTGGAATACGACGCGGCCACGCCGTTGCGCGGCTACGCGGGACCGAAGTTCGCGATCGTCACGCCTAACAATGATGCGGAACTCAGCCTGCACAACGCGGTGCCGGAGTTTCAGCACACGGTGATCAAAGGCACCGGGCACTGGATCCACCTCGACGATCCGCAGGGTTTCAGCCAGGCGCTGGATCGTTTACTGCCAGCCTAGGAGAGATAAAAGGGGACGTGCCTATTTATTGAGCAGCCACATCGCCGCTGAGTGGCCGGTGGCCAATAAATAGGCATGTCCCCTTTTCTCGGGCTAAGGTACACGCGCCATGCCGGAATCGGATTCGCTCACGGACCTCATTCATCGCGCCCAGGCGGGCGACGAAGCGGCGCTGCGCGTCGTGTTCGATGCCACGTACGAAGAACTGCGCGGCCTCGCGCGCTCGCGTCTGCGCAAGGGCAATCGCGACAATCTGCTCGACACCACCTCGCTCGTTCACGAAGCCTACCTGCGCTTCGCGGACTCTGGCCGTTTGCGCATCGGTGACCGCGAACACTTCCTGCGCTACGCGAGTCACGTCATGCGCTCGGTCATCGTCGATTTCGTGCGTGAGCGGATCGCCGAGCGCCGCGGCGGCGACGCGGTACACATCACGCTCAATTCCGAAATCATGGAAGCCCCCTCTGCCGGCGAAACCGAAATTCTCAAAGTGCACGAAGCATTGGAAGAACTCGGCCAGCACGACGAGCGCCTGGTACAGATGGTCGAGATGCGCTACTTCGCCGGCATGACCGAACCCGAGATCGCGACCGCGCTGGGTGTGAACGAACGCACCGTGCGGCGGGACTGGCAAAAGGCCAGGCTGTTGCTGGCCGAAGCGCTCAAGTAACCCGCGTTGTCCGGATTTCGCGCGCCAATACGTTAACAACGGCACCGCAGGTTCCGGAGTCGCCGCCATGCCGAAAGATCCGATCGACGTCAAAAGCTGGAACACGCTGAACCGCCTGCTCGACCAGGCGCTCGAACTACCATCCGCCGAGCTCGGCGCCTGGCTCGCCAACCTGCCCGCGGAGTTCGCGCCGCTCAAGCCGCGATTGCAATCCCTGCTCGCCAACGCCGCAGAAGTCGAAACCGGCGACTTCCTGCAGACCTTGCCGAAGTTCGAGCTGGCGCCGGGGGATCTCGAAAGCAACGCGCGAGTCGAGAAGAGCGGCGACGAGATCGGTCCGTACCGCCTGGTACGCGAACTCGGCAGTGGCGGCATGGGTGTGGTCTGGTTGGCGGAGCGCACCGACGGTTTGATCATCCGCCCAGTCGCCCTGAAGCTCCCGCATGGCGCCTGGCGCCGCGCGGGCCTGGCCGAGCGCATGTCGCGCGAACGCGAAATTCTCGCCACTCTCACGCATCCCAACATCGCGCATCTGTACGACGCCGGCATCACGCCGCAGGGCCAGCCCTATCTCGCCATCGAATACGTCGAAGGTACCTGCATCGACGCGTACAGCCGCGACCGGGAACTCGACGTCAAGGCGCGGTTGCGCCTGTTCGCACAGGTCGCCGACGCGGTGGCCTATGCGCACGGCAAACTCGTCGTACATCGCGACCTCAAACCCGCGAACATACTGGTGAACCCCGACGGTCAGGTCCGGCTGCTCGATTTCGGCATCGCCAAACTACTCGACGACGGTCAGGCCAAGGAAACCAAGTTCACCGAAGCCTCCGGCCGCGCGCTCACGCCCGACTATGCGTCGCCTGAGCAGATCGTCGGCGAGCCGTTGACGACGGCCTCCGACGTGTATTCGCTCGGCGTCATCCTCTACGAACTGCTGAGCGGCCAGCGCCCCTACAAGCTGCAGCGCGATTCCCGCGGCGCGCTCGAGGACGCCATCCTGCAGGCGGACCCGGCGCCGCCGAGCCAGGTCGCCGATCGCAAGCTTCGCGCCGCGTTACACGGCGATCTCGACACCGTGGTGTTGAAGGCGCTCAAGAAGAAACCTGCCGATCGGTATCCAACGGTGCATGCCCTGCTGGACGACATCGAACGGCACCTGCTCTCGCGTCCAGTTTTGGCGCAGCCCGACAGCCGTTGGTATCGCGCGCGGAAATTCCTGCGCCGCAATGTCCTCGCCGTGAGCGCCTACAGCGCGGTGCTGCTGGCCGTCACGATCGGCGCTGGCGTCGCCATGTGGCAGGCACGCGAGGCGCTGGCGCAGCAGCGGCGCGCCGAGGAGGTGAAGGCCTTCATCACGCGCATCTTCAGCGAAGCAAGTCCGTACACGGGTCCGGGCACCACGTCACTGACGGCGGTCGACCTGCTGAAGCAGGCGGAGGCGCGGCTCGGCACATCTTTCATCGCGCAACCCGAAGTGCGTGTCGAACTATCTACCCTGATCGGCGAAAGCCTGATGGCCCTGGGCGACGCCGATGCCGCCGAGCCGGTACTGAAGCGGACGACGGACGAGGCGGTCAGGACACTCGGCGCTCATCACGAGATGACGATGCGCGTCACGTTGCTGCAGGCGCAGATGCACCGCATGCGCGGGCGCGCGAAAGAAGCGCGCGCGCTGCTAGACGACATCCTGCCCGTCTTGCGAGCCGATCCTGCCACCGCGCCGCTCGACCTTTCGGCGGCGCTCAGCCACCGCACGCTGATCGCGTTCGAGGAAGGTGCGTATGTCGAGGCGGAGCGGTTCGCGGAGGAAGGCGCGCGCGTCGCGAGTTCGCGTCTCGGCCGCAACCACGAACAGACCGTCGCGAGCTCGATCCTGCTGGCCCTGGCCTATCGATACACTCGCAAGTTCGAGCAGTCGCGTGATGCCGCGCAAGACGCCTACCAGGCAGCGTTGGCGCAGTTCGGCGCAACGCCGCCACATCCGCGCGTGGTCGAGGCGAAATCGACATATGGTCGCGCGCTGGCCGACAACGGTGAATTTGCCGCCGGTATCGCGCTCATGGATTCCGCGGTTGCGGACTCGCGCGTGCTCACCGGGCCCGAAAGCTCGCAGAGCGGCATCTTCCTGCAGAACATGGTTGCTTATCAGATCGACTTCGGCCAGCTGGCGCGTGCGGAACGCGACTCCGCTGAGGCACTGCGGGTCATCAGCGCGTTGGCGCAGCACGAATCGCTCACGTATGCCGCAACGTTGAGCGCCCGCGCGCAGACTCACCTCGCGCGGCGCGATCTCGCCACGGCGCTCGAAGAATTCAACCAGGTCATTCCGATCCTCGAACGGGTGCTCGGACCCGAGCGTGAGTTCACCCTGTGGGCCCGCGTTTGCCGCGCGCTGACGTTGGCCCGCCTCGGCAAACTGGCTGAGGCGCGCGCGGAAGTGGATGCCGTCGCGCCACTGGCCGCGAAGAGTCCCGAGCTCGAAGCGCTCGCCGCCCGAGTGACGCAGGTGCGCGGATCAATCGCCCGCCTGCGCGGCGAGCTCGCCGAATCGCTGCGCCTGCAACAGCCATTGATCGACAAACGCAGCGCTCTGGCCAAGGTGCAGCGCGAACGTATGCGTGCGTCAGTGGACATCGGGCTGGTCCTGCTCGAGCAGGGAAACAGCACACAAGCCGCCACGATGTTCGAGCTGGCCCTCGCCGAGTTCCACAGGCTCGAAGCCGAGATCACGCCCGCTCACGCCGACGCCCTGATCGGGCTCGGCCGCACACGGCTCGCCCAAGGCCGGCGTGCCGACGCGTTGCCACTGCTCGCGCAGGCCGATGCGTTCTGGCGCCACTTCGATGCCGACAATTCCGACGCCGCGCTGGCCGCCGCACATCTGCGCAGCGCACAGCGCGATCACGGGACGATGCGCGCCAAGCCGTAATCCAGCGACGTGATATTCGACACGAAGCCGCCCAACACGATCCGGCCGTCAGCCTGCACCGCGACGCTTTCGGCGCTGTCCCCCTTGCCGAAGAAATCGACTGTCATCTTGCCGTCGCCGTCGAAAGTCAGATCGGGCGCACCGTTGGCCGAATAACGCGCCAGCGCGAAGTCGGGCTGCAACTCGTTCGAGGCCTGGCCGCTGACCAGGATCTTGCCGTCCGCCTGCAACGCGATGGCACGGCCGAAGTCACCGAGCGTGCTGAACTGCGTGGTAGTTAGCCCGCCGCTGCCGAAGGTGCTGTCGACGCTGCCGTTTGTGTTCAATCGCATCAGCCCGAACTGGCGCTTGCCGGAGACCGGAGTGCTCCCCGCAATCAGGATTTTGTCACCCTGCATGGCCAGCGCCTCACCCAGCGATCGGGAAAGAACGGACAACTTGCCGTCGACATCGAAGCTGTTGTCGGGAACGCCATTCGAATCGTAACGGGCAATTCCCATGTGTTCGAGGAACGGTTCGTTGGCCAGCGTGATCGCACCGGAGACGAGGATTTTTCCGCTGCTGTCGATGACGACATTGCGGCCCAGATCCGTGCCACCCACGATGTCGGTCACGACCTTGCCCGCCGCGACACCACCGAAGGTGGTATCGAACACGCCGTTCGCTGAATAACGCGCCAGCGCGAAATCGGCGCCGATTCCGCTCGCGGCCTGGGCCTCACCAGCCACGATGATCTGGTTGTCCGACGCGATCGCCACCGCATACGCGCCATTACGTTTGCCGAAGAAGTCCGTCGTCACTTTGCCCTGAGTGCCGAAGGACGTATCGGGCGTGCCATTGGCGTTGTAGCGCACGACGGCGAAGTCGTCGTTGCCGCCAACGCGCGCATACCCGACGACGATGATCTTGTCGCCTTGCAACGCGCCGGCCAGCGCCGCATCGGCGCCGCCCGCGATGTCGGTGGTCACGAGACCGCCGTTGCCAAACTCGTCGTCAAGCGTGCCATTGCTGTTGTAACGCGCGAGCACGAAGTCGCTGCCGGAACCGCCGATCATGATGATCTTGCCGTCGGGCTGGATCAGCATGTCGGTTTCGTCACCGCCGAAATCCGTGCTCACCTTGCCGATGCCGCCGAAGGTGGGGTCGAGGCCCGAGGGTGGCGGAGTCGTGGTGCAATTCACCTGGATATCCGTGACGGGCGCGTTCGCGATGATGCCGCTGCCATTGGTCACCGTGCAGATCTGCACCGGGTTGCTGGGCTGCGTGAACACGATCAACTCGTACGGCTCACCGGTAGTCGTCGGCGAGGGCATGGTGAAGGGGCCGTTGCCAGGAGTGATCGGCAGGAAATGCAGATCGCGCAACACCAGGCCCGTGCCTTCGAGACCTGTGACCGTTCCACCGATCGTGAACGCCGGCGGAGGGGGCGGCGTGTCGTCGTCCTGGATCGTGAGCACCGCCGTCGATTGCGCCCCGAGCGTCGCGCAAGCGCCAGGCTCCGAGAGCGTGAGATTCACGGTCTTGTCCGGCTCGTTGAAGGTGTCGTTCTTGATCGCCGATACGTTGACGGTGCGCGGATCGCTGTCGCCATCGCCGAAGAACACGGTCTCGCTCACGGTGTTGTAGTCCGTGCCAGCGGCGGCGCTGCCGTCGCTGGTGCTGAACGTGACCGTCACCGCTCCGGCGCTGCCGCCGGCACGCGTGATGACGATCGGGGCGATCGCGTTCGATTCGGACTGCTGATAGCTGGCGGACGAGAACTGCAGCGTGCCTGCCGCGGAATTCGGCGCGGGGCAGGAAGCTGGCTCGACCGGCGTGTCTGGCGGCGACTCGGCGTCCGGCGTGGGAGAGTCGATCGACTGCAGGCCCTCGCTGTTGACCAGGATGCCCGACGGTTCGTCGACGATGCCAACATATGCGCCGGCGGAGGTTTCGAACTCGGGCCCTCTGTTGTTGACCGAACTCGCAGCGCGATTGTAGGCAATCGCCTCCGCCAGAAATTCAAGTGTGAAGACCTGGCCCACGGCAATTGACGACAGATCGACGGTGTACGTATGGAAGATGGGATGGGCCAGCTTCATGACGATGATGGCTTCTTCATGTTCATCGACGGAATCGATGGTGAAACTGAAATCCTCCGTGTTCCACAACTTCTGCCGTGAAAATCCGGCCGTGCTCGCCTTGGCGTCCCAGGAACCCGCGATGCCGGTGAGCGAGGCGCTGCCGCCCACCTTGAAAAAGTAGTCGAAGTCGTCGAACGGCGAGGCGGGCACCGTGAACGCATGCGCGCGGAACGAGATCTTCGCGCTGATCATGTCGCACAGCAGGCCGACCTGGTGCGCACGCGGGCAACCGCGACCCAGGATGCCATTCAAATCCGTCGTCTGCAGTTTCGTGCCGACCAGGAAGAATGCCAGCTTCGCGTCGGGCTGCGCCTTCCGGAAGGTCTGCGACTGCCGGAAAGTCGCGCGCGAACCTACCGTGTTGATAGGAGCGCCCGTGATGCCGATTGGCGCCTCGGTTCCCATTGCCCACTCCTTGCCGTCCGCGCTCGCGGCGAATTGCGCCGTGGAAGTGTCATCCGATGGAACGAGCACCGAGCCATCGATTCGCACGACGGGCTCGGCGCGATAGGCAAGGCCGGTGTCGTAGTGCTCGGCGAGTTCGCTGCCACTTTGTTTGTCTTCCACCAGCTTTTCTTCGGTCAGCGCGTCGCCCTTGAGCTGAAAGACTTCCCACGCATGGGTCGTGCTGACAAAACTGAAAGGCTCGACACCCACGTCGAAATACGAAAAGCTCGTCACCTGCGCGGTCACCGTCGTGGCGCCGAACACCGCACCCGGAACCTGCTCCCAGGTGTTTTGCGCGTTGGTTTTGTAGAGCGCGGGCGTTTGCCCGGCTGGCACCAGCGCCGGATTGAACGGCAGCGTCACGGTGACTGGGGACGTGAACGTCGTCCCGTGCGGGGTGATCGCGAACATCGCCCCCGGGAAAGTGACATTGGCCGGAAGCGCCGGTGAACCGGTGGTTGTCTGTTCGATGTTGATGCGTGCTTCGGTGGCGAGCGCGCCCGCCGGAATCACGACAGTCGTACCGGTGGGGCCGCTGACCGTGCCACCTCCGGCACCGATGAGCGTGCCGGACGGAGGTGGTGGCACGGGCGGGGCCGGCGCGGGCGCCGCCTCATCGCCGCCACCGCAGGCGGCAAGCCCGAGCAGCAATGTGGCGATAAAAGGCGTGAGGATGCGAGCCGGCGTGTTCATGAGTGCAGTTCCCTTGCGCGGCTCTAACTAGCCGCTCCTGGTTGGCGGTCGCCAATACGGCTCCCTGCCCTCGTAACGGAATCGGGACTGCGAAACCGGACATGTCCGGATTTGGCCCGTGGATTCCGTTAACCCTGTCGAGAGGTATGCATGCCCTTCGAAAACGAGGCTCGCCTTGCGCAATTCCGCAGTTCACGCGGTGCACTGCTGATGGGATCGGCGATCCTCATCGGACTGTTCACGCTATTGTCTGGCTTCGGCGATGCGGAAGGCTTCGTACATGCCAACAGGATCTGGCATGAAGGTCGCTTCGTCTGGGGCGAGGCGCTCAGGTCACTCGCCGGATTTCAGTTCGGCATGATCATGTTCTGGCTGGCGTTGTGGAAGCTCGGCGACTTCGGTGTTGTGACCGTCGAGACGCAAACCCTGTTCTGGTTCGTCGCGACGATCATCGGCGTGGCCTTGCTAAGCGGCCGGATCCTGCGCTGGCCGGCGGTCGATCAGGCGGTTTCGGTCGGAGTGTTGGCCGGGCTCGCGTGGCTGATGTACCGCGGCGCGCGCTGAACAGGCCCGTCCTCTTTTCCTGAATACATCGCCACTGAGAGGCCGGTGGCCATTAAATAGGCATGTCCCCTCTTCAGCCCTTTCTGGTATGAAGGGCGCCAGGGGGAATCACTTGGAAAATACTCAGCGCCCCACGCGCACTCGTTACGTGGTCGTCTTCTTCATGGTCACGCTGGCCATGGTCACCTACCTCGATCGCGCCTGTATCGGCGTCATGGCGCCGAAGATCTCCGCGGAGTTCGGTCTTGACGAAGGCCAGATGAGCTGGGTGTTCTTCAGCTTTATCTTCGCTTACGCCCTGTTCGAGATCCCCACCGCCCGGTGGGCCGACACACGCGGCGCGAAATCCGTGCTCACCCGCATCGTGATCTGGTGGTCGTTGTTCACCGCGATCACCGCCGGCGCGTTCAATTACGTGTCGTTGCTCGCGGCGCGATTCCTGTTCGGCATGGGTGAAGCCGGCGCGTGGCCGTGTGTCGCGCGCGTGATGTCGCGCTGGATTCCACTGCGTTCACGCGGCACCGCCAAAGGCATCTTCTTTGCCGGCGCGTATGCATCGGCCACCCTCACGGCGCTGCTGGTCACGCCGCTGCTCGAGCGTTTCAGCTGGCGCTCGATACTGGTCGTGTTCGGCTGTGTCGGTATCGTGTGGGTTTTCGCCTGGCAACGCTGGTTCCGTGACGAACCGACCGATCACCCCGCGACCAACGATGCCGAACGCGCACTGATCGTGAGCGATCGCCCACCCATCGCGCCGCATCCCAAGGGTTGGCCGTTCTGGAAGAGCCTGCTCCGCCAGCGCAACGTCATGTTGCTGTGCATAACCTACATGCCGAACTGCGCCACGTTCTACTTCTGCATCACCTGGCTGCCTACCTACCTCATGAAGCAGCATGGCTTCGAAAAAGGCGAGCTCGGCATGTTGTCGGCCCTGCCGCTGGGCTTGAGCGTGATCACGCAGTTCCTCGGCGGTTACCTCTCCGACATCGTCACGAAGAGATCGGGCATCAGGGCCGGACGCCGGCTCCCCGGCGTATTAGGTTACACATTGGCCGCCGGGTTCATCATGTGCGCCGCGGTGTCGACCGCGCCGGTCACCGCCGCGGTGTTGATTGGCCTCGCCGCCGGCAGCTGCATGTTGACCACCGCGCCCGCCTGGAGCACGTGTATCGACATCGGCCGCGAACACTCCGCCACCGTCGGCGCCACGATGAACACCTCCGGCCAGATCGCCGCGATGGCGAGCGCGCCGATCGTCGGTTACTCGGTCAAGTGGTTCGGCGACTGGAACATGCCGTTCTGGTTGTTAGGCGGGCTGTTCGTGATCGGCGCGTTCTGCTGGCTGTTCATCGATCCGACAGACCCGATATTCGAACCCGCGTCTGCGGAACGATCAGGCGTAGAAATCGCGGCGTGACAACGTGGCGTTCGCGGTCGGCTCGTACCCTTTCGCATAACGCTGCGGCTGCCCGGACAGATCCGTACGCGGCCTGGGGGCTTCGCTCAAGGTCACCGTATTCTCGATGTTGAACGCGATGCCTTCACCCGTCAGTTCGAGCGATTTCACGCCGGAATACGGCAGCGGAATGTGCTTCGCGCGGCAGTAGGCGATGATCGCCGCGCCGATGCGTGGGAAGTCGAAGCGCTGCCATTCGATGGCGTCATCACCCTCGACGCGCACCGCGATCTCGATGCCGCCTTCGTCGCCCGCCACCACCCACTTCGCCTCGAGAATATCCGCGCGCGACAGCGGCCCGTTCGAGCGCCGATCGAGATCGAGCAGCGCTTCGAGTACGGTATCGAGCGGCAGGACCAGCCTGCGCGTCTCTTTGATAGTGAGCCCGGACATGGGGTGATCGTATTCACCCTCAGGTAAACACCTAGTGCCAGGCCACAATAATCCTCATGTCAAATTCAAACTACCGCGAAATTGTGAGCGGCGTCACGCGCGGCGGCGCCCTCTGTCCGCCACCGGGTCGTCAGTCGAGCTTCTTGCCCTCGAAATCATTGCCGCCGTAACCCGTCACACCCGTGACTTTGCCGGCCGCGTCGCGCACGAAATCCAGCCTCACGTTGAAGCGGGGTACGAGGAAACTCGCCTGCCCGGTCGGCACGAGCTCGGCTTCATCGCCTGCGACGATCGCGCTGAGCTGCCCGCCCTTTTTCAGGATCTCGATCACCGGGCCCCGATCGATCTGATATTTCCCGGTGTAGGTCTCTAACAACCCGGGCGCGAACCTGATGTTCGCGTCGGGTCGCGGGATCGGGCGCCCCTGCGCACGCGCACGCGCGTCGCCAGGCACTTCGAGCGCAGCCGAGTATTTCCAGTCGTAGTCGAACATTCCCTGCGTCACGCGCAGCGCGAGCGGCGAAACATGGGCCTTGGCGGCCGGAATGAGCCCGTCGCTGACGAGGTAATCCCACTCGTACTGCCGATACAGGTCGAGATCGGCGTTATACAGGCCGTTGGCCGACTGCCCGGCGATCACCCACACGTATCGCTCGTGGTTGCGCGGGTTCGGGTACAACAACTGCACCACGGAGTCCTTCGCGCGGATCTGCCTGCCATCGATGGTCACGGCATCGCGCGTCACGCGTAGCGGCAGTTGCCTCGCGAGTTTCGCGGTCACGAGATTCGCATCCGCACCACCCATGAGGATCAACGAATATTTCGCGATGTCCGCCGCGGTGATCTCGGTGTCCTTGAATACACGCACGGGCTGCTTCTGCGCGTCGCGCCAACTATCCATAAAGGCCTGGGCCTTCACCTGACACAACTCCTTCATCGCCGGATCTTTCGCCGTGGTGCCGATCACGACGGCGAATGGCGTGACGAAGAAGTCGTCGCTGCCGCCCGGCAATTGCGCCGTCTTGCGCAAGGTCGCTGGCTTGTAGGCAGCACTGGTCAGGCGCAACGATCCTCCTTGCAGCGTCAAATCCTGCGCGACGCCATTCCAGACGACCTTGACCGGCTCCGCCGGATCGACCAGGTCCTTCGTGGGCGACAGCGAAACGTCCAGCACGTTGTCGGTATCGAGCCTGATGACATTGCGATCCACGACTTCCGCATCGACGCGCATGAACTCGAGCGGACTTCCGGGTTGCAATACTTCCACCCAATAAGCCTTCGCATGGCGCAGCTCGGCCGACCGGAGGCGCACGTGGCGCGGATCCGGATTGCGCACGTGCTGCAGGAACCAGTCGATGCTCATGCCGCTGTTCGAGTGCTGCAGGGTCTCGTGGATGCGCCCGGGATATTCGCGGTACCGCACGTCGTAGCCCCAGCGCTGCAGTAGTTTGACCCCCCAGCGCGACCAGTCGACGTTCACCGCGCCATCCGCATCCCCGTGTTGAACCAGGATCGGCACGTTCAGCAGGCCCTCGGCCTGCGCCCAGGAGCTCTCCCGTTCATCGAGAAAGCGGTCGATGGGTGAAAGCCGGGCGAGGTCCTCCTCGGTCTGCGCCGCGTGATAGTCCACTCCGCCGAAAATCGGCGCGATCGCGGCGAACACGTCCGGGTGACGCGTGGCCACGTTCCACGTGCCCCAGCCACCCATCGATTCGCCCGAGAGATAGACGCGATTTTCATCGACACTGAAGGCGCGTTTCGCCTCCGCCAGGCAGCGCATGATGTCGCTGTCGCCGATGCCTTTGTACTGGACGTTGTTGCGGCCGTGCGGGTCGATGTAGATGACCTGCTGATGATGCGAGAATTCCGTGTCGATGGACGGATGACGGCTGTCGGCTGACCACCAGCGCCAGTACACCGGGTTTGCCGGATTGTAGCCATGCAGATGCAACACCAACGGCCATGGCTTCGACTTGTCGTAGCTCGCGGGTAGATAGGCGCGGCAGTATTGCGGGGAGCCGTCCACTTCATCCGTCCATGCCAGCCGCACGAAGCCACTGGGTCGCACCCGCCCGACCTCTCCGCGACGCTCCAGCATCAGCTCGTCGAATTCCATCAGCGGGGAATGAATCCCCGGCCAGGGGTTGCCCGTGGCATCGGCCAGTTTGACGCCGAGCCGGTCGTCGACCATTTCCGCGAGCATCTTCAAGGTGAAACCTTCCGGCTTCGACGCGTCTGCCCTGGCCGCCTCGGCCGCGAGTTCACGCGCCTTGACGAGTGCGTTGCCCTTGTAAAACGCCAGGTGCGTCACGTACAGAAGCCCGGTCGGTTTACTGGTAGTCAGGCGTACTTCGTAAGGCCCGTCGGGCCAGGTCTTGCACGGCACGAGCACCAGCTCGCCGCGTTTCCCGGCACCGCTGAACACCACCGCCCCACCTGGCCGGATCACTTCGACTTTCACCGGCTCCGCCCCGGCACGTTTGGAGTCGGCATCCGTGCGCACCGTGAAAATGTCGGGCTGGATCTCGATCAGGGACGGGCCGATCTCATTCAGGCGCGTGGTCACCGCGCCGGCCTCGAGCACCCGCGCGATGAACGTGGCGTCCGCGGCGACTTTCACCACCAGCGAGTTGTCGCCGGCATTCAGGTCGACTTCGATCTGGTCCTCATCGGGCGTAAGCGAACGATGGCCGTCCTTCGCGAGCACGCGTTTGCCGTTGACCCAGACGCGGATGCCATCGCTGCTGCCCACGGAGAGCAGCGCCTTGCCGGCCTTGTCACGCGGAATGTTGACGGCGGCGTAACCGACTCCGCCTGCGCGTTTGCGCGTGAATCCATCGAAGCTGATCGAGTCGTTGTAGTCGCCCTGCGCTCCCCACTTCAGGGCAGCGCCGTCGGAAAGTTTCACCTCGGCGCCTTCCTCGGGTTTTACCGCAGCTTCACCGCCTGCGGATTTCAGGCAGTCGCTGACGAGGTCGCAATGGATTGGACCGAGAACGAGCCAGTGCCGCAGGTAATCTTCATTGGTGCGCTGCCACGGCTGACGCATCTCGTCCTTGAGCTTGGGTGCTGCCGGGGCATCCGCGGCCGTGGCGAATCCGGGCAGGCAAAGCGACAGGACGGCTGCCTGAAAGAACAGGCCAGGACTTTTCTTCAAGACGATCTCCCCTTCGATGAGCCGGAGCGTACGACATCCGGCGAAGCAGGAGTTGAGACGGTCGAGAGCGCCGAAGGGTTGCAAGCCGGCGTGTTACCAGCCGCCACCGCCGCCGCCGCCACCGCCGCCACCCGACGAACCACCACCGCCGCCACCCGAGCTCGAGCCCGGTGCCACCGATGCCGACGAGATCGCGCTCGACAGCGACGAGCCGAGTTGCGAGGAGAAATTGCCGATGTTCGCCGCATTGAAGGCGCCCGAGCCCACGTACCAGGCCGGTGAGTAGTTGGGTGCTTCGATCTCCAGCACCTTGGCGAACTTCTGGGCCCAGCGCTGCTCGACGTCGAGCGCCAACGCGGCCGGTAGATAGGACTCGTACAACTGCGGCGTCATCCTGGGCGGCGGCGCCGTGATGCGCTTGAGATCTTCGCCCTCGGCGACCTCGAGGTACATCTTGAAGCCTTCGATGTGATCCATCGCCGTGCGGCCGGCGATGGTCGGGGCCTTCAGCAACCAGCCGAACACGCCGTTCGAGATGAGGCCCGCGGCCACGGCGGCGAGCGTCACCCAGCCGGGCAGAGTCTGGAAATACCACTGCGGCCAGTGGCCCTCACCCGGCCATGCCATCGAGATGGGGACCAGCAGCAGACTCAACAGGATGCCGAGAAAATGCCAGCCGCCGTTGATCTTGAAGAAGCTCGACTTGTATCGCTGCTTGAGGATTGATTTGTGGGCCGAGCTCGCGCCGTTCACGGTCGAATGGTTTTCCTTCTTCAGGACCAGCGAGTCGCCCGATTCGAACAGGTCGGTCAGTAACTGCTTTTCATCCTCGGACAACGGCTTGCCGCCGCCGGCGGTCGCCGCTTCGCGCACCAGCGTGAAAGTCTTGCCGATCCCCAGGATTCCCGACTCCTGCTCGATGCGCAGATATCCCTTCACCGCGAGACTCAGGATGCCGGCCGCGAAACAGTTGTTGTCGTAACTCATGCGCAGCAGGTAACGCATCGACGCCGCGGATTGGCCCGCCGGCATTTCGTACTCGGGAATGATCACGCGTCCCGGCGGATCGCGGCCGACACGATTCCAGATGAAGTAGTAATACCCCAGCAGCAGCGCGAGCCCCGCCAGCGCGATGAATACGGGACGGCGATCGTGCGGCAGGTCGCGTCGCAGGATTGCCTCGGCCGGAGAACCCCAGGTTTTCCGCTGCACGCTGCCGGCGTCGCGCGCCATGTCATAGCCCGCGCTGGTCGAGGAGAGCGGCTGCGGCACGCTGGGCGACTCGACTGCCGGCATGATGAAACCCTTCGGCCACATCGCCACAATGGTGAGTCCTTCGCGTTGCCCCAAGCCGCTGGTGGTTTCGAAGAACGGCGCGCCGTTGTCGATGCTCGCCTTGAAGTCCTTGCCCTGCGTGCCCTGCGGCCCGGTGTAAGCCTCGAGTTTGATGTCCTTGCGCGGAATCGTGTCGGGCAACAACACCCGGGCGGTGGCGTGGTCGATGTCGAAGCCCCAGCCGTTGCCGGTCGCGTTCCAGTACAACTCGTCGTGATCGGCGAAATAGCCCATCTGCCGATCGGTCCGGTAGTTGAGTTCGTAGAGGTGCTCGCCGTGCGGCAGCATCACGGCCGCGCTGCCCAGGTAGATTCGTATGCCGTTGCCGTGCGCTTCCGTGCGCCAGGGCTCGTTCTGCCCGTCACGGGTGGCCGACTCGAAGGAAAAGCCGACGACGATCTGCCGGCCATCATTGGCCGGGTAGGTAGTCGGGAAGTCCCGGAAGATGCCGCGGCGGATGTTGTTGCCTTCCGCGCGGACGCGAATCATCTCGCGCACCTGCAGCGTGCCGTCGCGGTTAACCGTGATCGTGCTGTCGTAGGAGAGAATCCGCTCGTCCGCGTGGACCAGCGGAGCGGCGGCGGCAAACAGCAGCAGTGCCGCGAGGCCACTCTTATATATGCGCATCAAGGTCTTCACAGCTTCACCGCCGGAGCCGCGGCGGCGGCCTTCTCTTCCAGGTCGAAGAACTCGGCCTGCTTGAAGCCGAAACTGTTCGCGACGACAAGATCCGGAAATCGCTGAATGCGGTTGTTGAAGAGATTGACGGCGCCGTTGTAATAGCGGCGGGCGAACTGGATCTGGTTCTCCGTATCCACCAGTTTCTGGTGCAGATCGCGAAAATTCTCGCTTGCCTTCAGATCCGGGTACGCCTCGGCCAGCGCCACCAGCCTGGTGACGCCGCTGTTCACGGTCTTTTCCACCTCGGTACGCGCGGCCGGCGATGCCGCGCCCTGCGTGCGTAGTTCGGTGAGATTGGCGAGCACTGCGCGTTCGTAACCGGCGTATCCCTTGACCATCTCGACCAGGCGCGGGATGAGATCGTGGCGCCTGAGCAGTTGCACGTCGACGTCGCTCCAGGACTGCGACACCCGGTTGCGGTCGCGCACCAGCAGGTTGAAAGTGAAGATCGCCCACGCGACCACCAGCAGAACGAGGCCCAGCAGTATTGAACTCATGCGCGCGATGTTAGCGCCCCTTGCGAGGGGCGCAACTAAGACTATTGCGCCTCGGCGCCGCGCACGATGTCCAGCAGCGGGCCGCCATAACGCTCGAGCTTCGTCGCCCCGATGCCGTTGATTCCGCTCAGCGCGTCCAGCGAGCCGGGCAACACGCGCGCGATTTCCGCGAGCGTCGCGTCGTGAAACACGGTGTAGGCCGGGACACCGTGCTCCTTCGCCACGCCCTTGCGCCATTCGCGCAGCGCCTGGAAGACGATCTGGTTGCCCGAGCCGGCCAGCAAGGTCTCGCTCGACGTGCCGGTAGATAGCGCCACGCGGCGCGAACGGCGCTGCTTCGCGGCCTTTTCCGACGGCTTTCTCAGCTTGAGGGTGCGCCGGCCGTTCAGGACCTCGCGGCACGCCTCCGTCAGACACAGGATATTGAACCGGTCGTAATCCACGCGCAGCAGCCGCAGCGCCACGAGCTGGCGGATGACGGCGCGCCACTGCAGCGCCGTGAGTTCCTTGCCGATCCCGAAGGTGCTGACCCGTTCGTGGCCAAACTGCTCGACTTTCGCCGTGTGTTGCCCGGTCAGGACGTCGATGATCTGCACGGCGCCGAAGCCGAAGCCGCTCGCCTGCTCGCAGCGATAGATGCAGGACATCAACTTTCGGGCAGGCTCGGTCGCGTCCCACTCTTCGGGAGGCACGAGGCAATTGTCGCAGTTGCCACACGCGTTGCTCGCTTCGCCGAAGTAGTCGAGCAGGCGCACCCGGCGGCAATCCACGGTTTCGCACAGACCTAACAACGCGTCGAGTTTCGTGCCGGAGACGCGTTTGTGTTCCTCGCCCGACGGCGACTGGTCGATGAGCCGGCGCTGCTGCACGACATCCGCCAGGCCGTACACCATCCACGCATCCGCCGGCAGGCCGTCGCGCCCGGCGCGGCCCGTCTCCTGGTAATACGCCTCGACGCTCTTCGGCATGTCGAGGTGCGCGACGAAACGCACGTCCGGCTTGTCGATGCCCATGCCGAACGCGATGGTCGCCACCATCACGATGCCATCGTCGCGGATGAACCGGCCGAGGTGTTCGCCGCGAACCTCGTGGTCCTTGTCCGCGTGGTACGGCAGCGCGTTGACGCCCGACGCCACGAGGAATGCGGCTGTCTCGTCCACGGACTTGCGCGTGAAGCAGTACACGATGCCCGAGTGGCCGGCGTGTTCGGCGCGGATGAATTGCAGCAGTTGCTGGCGGGCGTTGTCGCGCTCGGCGATGCGGTAGCGGATGTTCGGGCGGTCGAAGCTCGAAATGAAGATGCGCGCGGCGTCGAGTTTCAGGCGTGCGATCATTTCCTTGCGCGTGGCCGCGTCCGCCGTCGCCGTCAGCGCCACACGGGGCACTTGCGGATATCGCTCCGCCAGCACCGACAACCGCAGGTACTCCGGCCGGAAATCGTGACCCCACTGGGATACGCAGTGCGCTTCGTCGATGGCGAAGAGCGCGATGCGCACCGAATCGAGCAGCTCGAGGCAGCGGTCGGTGACGAGCCGCTCGGGGGCGACGTACAGGATGTCGATCTCGCCGGCGCGCACCTTCTGCTCCACGCGCTGCTGGTCGGGCCACGACAGTGAAGAGTTGAGGAATTCCGCGCGCACGCCTGCTTCGCGCAGCGCGGCAACCTGGTCCTGCATCAGCGCTATCAACGGCGAGATCACGACGCCGATGCCGTCGCGCACGAGCGCGGGCAACTGGTAACACAGCGACTTGCCGCCGCCGGTCGGCATCAGGACCAGCGCGTCACCGCCACCCATCACGTGACCGATGATCTCCTGCTGGGGTCCGCGAAACGCGGAATAACCCCAGACTTCGTGGAGGATCTGGCTCGCGCGGCTCATGACGTCATTCATAAGCTCGCGATTGTTGGGAAATTTTCTGGCGGCGCAAGCCTTTGATCGGCGCGAATGAAAATAAATGCGCGGGTCTGCGCTATACGCCGCCGAACGCGAGAAGAGTGCCCAGCAGCATCAGGTAGCGGTTCTCGAAGCACTTAGCCTCGGTGTGACCGAGAAGCCGGTACTGACGTGAGCCCCCTTCCACCGGCTCGATGAAGGCCAGGCCGCGATATTCGGTCGTTGTCTGGTAGCGCTCATCGGCCCGGGCGATGTACTCCGCCGTGCGCTTGTCGCTCTCCATCTGGGTGATCTCACCTGCATCTCGTTTGGCGCGCACGAGTTGGTCGGACATCTCGAAGATGTTCGCCGGCTCGCCGGGCAACTAAGACTGCTCGATGCCGATCGCCTGCGCCAGATGGGGCTGCGTCGGGTTCCGGTCCGATCGCAATTGCCTGATTCTTTCACCGACGTTCACGTGTTTCTCCTTGTAAGAATGGCTCGCCGGTTTCGCGCGAACAGGAAGGAATCTTTGAGTCGTTGGTATCATCGCGCCATGAATATCCCCGGCCTAGCCACTCTCGTCGTACTGCTGGCATCCAGCGCGGCCGCAGCCGCGCCAGTGAAGCGGCTCGATGAAGCCGCGCTCACGCCCGCCTCCATCGATGCGGCCGTCAATGAATTGATGAAGACTTCCCGGGTGCCGGGACTCGGTCTTGCGCTCATCAATGATGGCCAGGTGGTGTGGGAGCGGGCATACGGGCAGCGCGACCTCCGAAGGAAGCTCCCGCTGCAGACCGACACCGTCATGTACGGCGCCTCGCTCACGAAGGCCACGTTCGCGTACTTCGTCATGCAGCTGGTCGACGAGAAGAAGGTCGACCTCGACCGCCCGATCGGCGCCTATTTTCCGCAGCCCTTGCCCGCGTATCCAAAGTACCGCGATCTGGCGGGCGACGCGCGCTGGCAGAAGTTGACGATGCGCATGTTGCTCGACCACACCTCGGGCTTTGCGAACTTCCGCTGGATCGAAGAGGACCGGAAGCTGCGTTTTCATCGCGAACCCGGCGAGCGGTACGGATACTCGGGCGAGGGCATTCTGCTCGCGCAGTTCGTGATCGAAGAGGGCCTGAAGCTCGACGTCGGCAAGGAGATGCAGCGACGCATCTTCGACCGCCTCGGCATGAAGCGAAGCTCGATGATGTGGCGCAAGGATTTTGCCGCCAACTTCTCGGAAGGCTACACGCTCGAAGGCGAGCTGCAGCCACACGATCAGCGCGACAACGTGAATGCCGCCGGCTCTCTCGACACCACCATCAGCGAATGGGGCCGGTTTCTGGCGGCGGTATCACGCGGCGAAGGACTGAGCGCCGCGTCGAAGGCCGAAATGACCCGGCGGCAGATCGAGATCGACAGCGTGCGCCAGTTTCCGACCTTGTTGCCCGATCGTACCGACCGGTGGAAATCCATCGCTCTGGGCTACGGCCTCGGTTGGGGCGTGTTCGAAACGAAATACGGCAGCGCGTACTTCAAGGAAGGTCACGACGATGGCACGGCGAACTACGCGTTGTGCGTCAAGCGCGACTGCATCCTGCTGATGTCCAACAGCACCCGCGCAGAGCAGATTTTCGTACCGCTCGTGAAACGCCTGTTCGGCGATGTGCCGATCCCCGCCGCGTGGGAAGGCTACCTCGAAGGGCCCTGAGCGCCGTCTCGAGCTTACGGTGCAACCTCGGCCTCGCCGGTTTCGCCGGGAGCTTCTTCGGGGTGCTCGGCAGGCGGCGGATCGTCCACCGGCAAATCGCCCTTCCCGCCGCCGCGGGGTAACTGCGGTATTTCAGGCATCTCGCATCCTCCTTCGTTGGATCCAGCCATCGAGTTGAACCAGGATAGGCGCGTGCTCGAGTGCGCCCGCGTCAGCGTGATCCGCATCACGTCGTAGGCGAATGCAGTTCACACGGCATTTACCATTTGATCCGCACCGCAACGGGCGTGTCACATTCCTTGCTACACACCCGTAAGCGCTGCACACAATCTGCGCCCATCGATTGCTCCGCGGGGAACCCGGGCCTAACTTCTGTGCCATGCAAAACATCAACATTCGTCGCGTACTTGCGCTGTTCACTTATGTTGCATGCCTGGCCGCGGCGCCCGCATTCGCGCAGGTCGGCCCGATTCAACCGGTCCTCGTCACCGAGGGGAAGCCTGAGGCTTCGCACAACCGTCCAGATCTCGATGATGACTACTCCGTGCCCGTCGACGTCCGCGTCGGCCCGGATGGCGTCGTCACTTCGGCGGTCGTCAGCGATTCGACCAAGAACACCGTTGCCGACGGCCTCGCCGCGGCCTACATGCGCGACAAGAAATTCCTGCCCGGGCTCGATGTGAAGGGGCAACCGGTCGCGAGCATGGTCAAGGTCACCGTGAACATGTACACCCGCGGCAAGAAGAAGGTCGTCCGCGTGACGCTCAAGCCCCCGCCGATGGTCGCCGAAAGCGAACGTGTGAAGAAAATGATGTGCGCGGATTTCATCTTCGAGGTCAATCGCCTGGTCGACGAAGCGGGCATCCGCGACGCCAGCCTCGAAGTGTTGCCGTACATGTCCGCGCACATGTACATGACGCAGAAGAATGTCCCCAGCGAAGTGCAGGAAAAGTTCTGGGATCAATGGCCCGGAATGCTGCGCAAGATCGTGGACCGCTGCGAGAAAGATCAGCTCAAGTTCTATTACACCGAAGTGCTGGTCCCGGCGCTCGACGGCATGTTGCCCTCGCGCGAAATGGAAACCGCCGCCGCCCACTGATAAGTGGTACCGGGCAGGGATTAGCTCCCAAGCCCGTCCTCGAGCTCCGAGCGATCGAGCGTCTTCTTGATCTCGTCGGGGTCGAACCAGCGCAGCGACGCCCCGATCTCGGCCTGGAATGCCTTGATTCGGTCACGCACGGATTGCTCCACCCGTTTGCGCGCGAGTTCGATGGCGCGTAAAGCCTCCTCCCGCATCTCGCCGGTCAGATCTTCGGCCTTGTCCTTGAGCTTCGCCAACGGCTGCTCGAAGGATTCCTCGTAATACCCATCCATCTTCTTCAGAAGTTCGGTCACGACCGCCGGCGTGCGGATCGACACCAGCGTCTCGGCGTTCACGCGCCACGGAGTGTTGTCCACGAGCTCATCGATGGTCTTCGCCGCAAGCGCGCCCTTGAACACCCCGTTCCACTTCTCTTCGAACTCCTTGCCCACGGTCTCGACGGCCTGCAGATGTTTCTCCACCCGCTCAAGTGCAGCCCGGTAGAAATCCCTGGCGTCATCCTGCTGGCCGTACGTCGGGCAGTGCGCCACCCATTCGCTCTCGAGCGATGACTGGAATTTTTTCAGCCAGTCGCGCGCGCGTTCGACGTTGTTCTTGTCCCAATATTCGTACACCTGGCGGCGGGTTTCCTTGAACAGCGGCAGCACGCCACCCTTCTCCGCCTGCACCAGCGACCGGTAGTTTGCTGCGCGGCCCTGGAGGGCGCGATTGCTCTCGAGCCACGCCGCGTTCCTGTCGCGCAGCTTCTCCGCGATCTGCTCGCCGATTTCGCCCACGCCGTCGGGCAGCCCCGCCAGGTCGGCGATCGTGCCGCCCAGTTTTTCCGCCACGATCAACGGGTACTGCGCGAGGTTGCGCATCTGTTCGTAGTACGTGCGTTCGGTCGCGCCAAAGTCCTCGACGATGCGCTTCGTCATTTCCAGCATCTCGTCGTAAAGCTTCTTTTCTTCCGACTGAAGCTTGTTGCCTTCGTCGACGATGGTGCGCCACTTCTGATCAAGCGTCTGCGTGTAGTCGCGCAGGCTCTCGCGATTGGTCACCAGGTAGTCGCGCACCTGCGCCGCGTTCGCTTTGCCGAGTTCCTCGAAGAACTTTCCTTCGTTGGCCATCAACGTGAGTTGCCAGCGATAACCGGCGGCCGCAGCCTCGGTCCCCAGCACGATGTTCTTGAGCGCGTCCTCGAAGAATTCGGGCGCGTCCGCGCGCATCGTGTTGCACAGGTCGACCCAGCTGCGCGCGGATTCATCGTCGTCATCTTCCTCGAGCACCTCGAGCAGGTCCTCGAGTGCGTCGCGCCGCCACGATTTGTACTTTGCGATCGCATCCTGGAAGTTCTTCAGCGCCTGTTCTGGCAGCACCGAACGAACTACCTCGAGTTCCTTGAGCATCTCATCCGGGCGTTTGGAGAAGTCGGCCATACGGTTGCCCTACAGGGTGTTACGCGAACTGATGCGCCACGGCCCACCGTCGCGGCGCTGCAGCTGCCACAGACGCGCGGTTTCGTTGCTGCAGAACACGTGGTCGCCGTCTTCGAACGGGCCGATGTGATCCATGATGACATTGACCTGTTCGACCTTCGGCGCGCCGTCGAAGGCATCACTGCGGATGACGACGCGCGGCTCGCTCTCCCACACCGGTTCCACGTGCGAGACCTTGTGCAGCAGCAGATTGCGCGCCCGGGTGTAGTCGGTCATGTAGTTCTTGAACGGATCGAACGCGCGATACAACGGCGGCTCCTCGTCTCCGCCCATCGCCAGCCAATCCGCGTACATGGCGAGCCAGAGCTTTTCATCGCCTGATTTCGTCGCCTGCACGTAGGCGCGCATCACGTCGCTCGGCGATGCGTCATCCGGTGGCGGCGGCGCACCGCGCGCCGTCGCGAGTTCGGCGCCCGTGAAAGATTTCGCAGCGCCGGTTACATCCGCGAA
Organism: Pseudomonadota bacterium; assembly: GCA_039931065.1. Taxonomy (GTDB): domain Bacteria; phylum Pseudomonadota; class Gammaproteobacteria; order Steroidobacterales; family Steroidobacteraceae; genus CADEED01. Next base: position 341,056 of record JBDTSP010000002.1, read on the forward strand.
AAATTGCCCGGGTACGCGTACCGCGAGCACTTCGATGTTGAGGCCGATCTTCGCGCCGTTGCGTTCGGTGACGACGAGGCGCGTGTCCGCCGCCACGCGACCGATGATGTCGTACTTCTCCTGGATAGCAGGCTCGACCCGCGCCTGGTAGTCGAACTGCATCTGCCAGAACGCGCGCATCGCGGGCTGATCGGCCGCGATGTAGCAGTAGTAGTCGGAGTGGGAGGCGGTGAAGATGCTGCGGTCGCCGTCCTTCACGGATTCGCGCCAGCTCCGCCCCGGCAAGGAGATGACCCTGCCCACGATCGGCGCGCGGTCGTCGCGGATGAGATCGACCTTGGGTAGTTCGTCGACCGCCTTGTTGGACGCGAGGCAGGCATCCCAGGCGGCATCTCCCGCAGTGGCGATTTCCTTTTCGATGCGTTCACTCTGGTCGCGAAAGACCAGCGCGTCCGCGGGCAATGTGACCGCCCGCCCACGCAGCGAATCCGCGACGCGTTGCCAGTCTTCGGCGAGCCGTTTGGAGAAGTCGCCCGGATACTCTGCGAGCGCGGCGTCGATGCGCGGCTTCAATTCAAGGTGCTCGGCCAGCAGGCGGCGGCTGTCGAACTTGCCGAGCCAGCGGCCGTCGAGGATGCACTCCCACTCGAACACGCGGCGCTCGAGCCAGGTCATCCACGAATCACCGGCATCGTTCCGGCCGAGCCGCTCGGGGCCACCCGGCGCGATCGCGGATTTCTCCGCGGCCGTGAAGTACAGACGCTCCGCACGCACCCAGCCGGTGAAGTCGAGTTTGGCCCAGCCGCGCCCGGGCACGTTACGGCGCAGGATCGTGAGGGTCAGCGGCGAGCCGTCCTTGAGACCCATTTCGGCAAACAACGCCGCTTCACGCAATCCGCCGATCACCTCGTCGCGCGCGTTGCGACGCGCCTGCGGCTCGTCGGGCAATGTCAGCGGCGCGCCATTCAGCGCAACGATGCGATCTTCGACGGCGAGCCCGCTGTCGCGAAAGCCGGAATCCCAGTGGATCCAGCTGACGCGCGCGTAGAGCTCACCGGCCTCGTCGATCAGCGTGATCTTGAGATTGGAGTGCAGCTCGTCAGAGATGATTTTTTCGAGCGGTCCGTTGCTCACTGTTTCCTCAGCGCGAGTACTGTTTGAACTCCGCGCTTTCCAGCGGCGTGGCGAGATCCTGCACCAGCTTGGCCCACGCCTCAACCTGGTAGTCGGGAACCAGCGCGGGCGTATTTCTGCGGTCATCATGTCCGCAAATCCAGCGCGTTACCGTCTGTACGCTCGTCGTCCAGGATGCCGGCGCGGATTTCGGATCCGCCTGCACACGGTCGGCGCGCGAGCAGATCGGATCGGTCGGATCGAACAACGCGCGCATCGTCACCATGACCTCGTCGCGATTGAGGCTGACTTTGTCCTTGCCGCCCTCCGGCAGCAGCGATTCCCAGGTCCCTGGCGCTTCGGCCAGCAGCGGATTCTCCACGTTGATACTGCGCGCGAACATCCAGTGAGTGCCGAAGCCGCCGCGCGAGCGGAACGCCACCGGCAGCGGTAGATAGTGCACGCGCAACTTCGCGCCGTGCGCGGCCACCAGCGCCTCGATCTCGCGCAACAACGCCTGCGTCAGGCCCGAATTGATGCGCTCTTTCGAGCCGCCCGTGGCGGCGCCGATACCGCGATCGTCGTGGTAGTCGTAGTCGATGGCCGAAGCTTCGAGCGCAAGCACGTGAATGTCGCCGAGCGCCGTTCCCGGCTCCATCTGCAGCAGGGTGCCGCGCAGCGCATACAACGCCGACACCAGCCCGAGATTCTCGGTTGCGCCGCCATCGGTGACGAAATACGACTCGGCGCAAACACCTTGCTCGCTGCTCTTCAAACGCACACGCGCGTTGGAGAACACGGGTGGGAAGTTGGCCGTCAGTGCCGAGGCCGCAGACAGCTTCACGCTGCCATCGGTGACGATGCGATAAGGCAGCCACAGATCGGGCACATCCGTCGAGCGCTCGGGAAATCCGGTGAGATTACCGAGGTTGGTGAAGACGAGCCGGCCACCGGCGAGATTGGCATACGGACGCGCCTGTTCGTTGCAGTTGGCGCCCGCGGGCGGCGCCGCGACGCGGCCCTTCAGCACTTCGGAATCCCCGTACGGATGCCCGCTGATCGCGCTGTTCAGGATCAGCGCGGGATCGTTCAGCTTTCCGAACGTGTCGATGCCGGTCATGCGCGGCGCGAACGCGCGCCGCTCGAGACTTTCCTGCAGCAGCGATCCGAGCGACCAACTACCCGCGATGCGCAGTTCGCCGACCCCTTCGAGCACGTCCTGTATGTACGGCTGCGAAACAGTGCTCACGTACTGCGCCCACGGACCCGATTGATCCTGCGGTTCCCTGCGCGGATCGGAACCGCGCAGCGCGTCGAAGCGGCTCGCGAACACCGCCGCCGAAACGCCGCCGCCCGAAACGCCGCTCAACATCACCACGTCGCGGGCGCGATCGATCTGCGCCATGCCTTCGAGCGCGACGGCGGTATACACCGCCGCGCGGGTGCCACCGCCCGACGCCGCCACCACGATCGACGGGCGCCCCGCACTTGCCTGCAGCTGCAGGCGCTTCGCCAGGCCGTCACCCTCGCGAATCGCCTTTGCACGCAGCGCGGCGTCGGATACTTCTTCGGGCTTGATCGTGACCGCGTCGACCATCGGATGCACCACGAGCGGCCGCGTCCAGTTCTTGTGCCAGAACAACAGGCCGATGGCGGCCGCGACCAGCGCCATGTTGATGAACGTGAAATACAGGTGCACGCGGCGACGAACTTCGCGCGCGAGTTCTACGCCGACCTCGCTCGACGAGCCCAGGACGTCGAACAGCTCCACCAATCCGAAGGTGGCGAACGAATCGTCTCTCGACGGCGCCTGCGGACCCGTCGGCTTGCGTTCGAACCAGCCCTGCGCGACGAATCGGCCGGTACTGTGCAGCGCGATGTAGCGCCCGGGAATCGCGCCCGTGACCACCCCGGGTTCGCTCGGACAAGTTTTGCCCGCCGGGGGCTGGTACGGACAACGCACGAAACCTTCCGCACGCGTGGTGTCGTCGCCCAGCAGGCCTAACAACTGCTCACCCGCCCAGCGGTTGATCCAGAATTCGAACAGCCAGAACGCAACGTAGATCATCACCACGATCACGAACAACACGCCCATTGGCGTCGCGTCGAGGATCGTCGATACGTACTGCACATCCTTGAGCCGCAGCGCCGCGAGCAGCATCACGAGGATCGACAACACCAGCGGGGTGCCGACCAGGAACCAGCGTTGCACGTGGACGAGCATCTGCGCCCAGCGGCTCGACAATGACCCGTACACGAGCAGTACGCCGCTCACGAACAGGAACGGCCACAGCAGCGGCCAGACCAGATTTGCGGGCGAGATGAACACCACGAACGCGGGCAGCAGCATGAAGTGCAACATGTGGCTCGTGATGCCGTTGACGAAGGCTGACAGCAGCCGGATGCCCGACACGTCGGGAAGGTCACGGCGAAAGGCCAGCAGGTCGCGGGATTTGAGTCCGGCGCGGAACACGTCCGCCCCTTCGGCGTGCGACAGCAGTTTTACGGCGAGCGGCCGCGCCAGCAGTGCGATCGCCATCAACGCGCCGGCGAAGATCAGGTAGACGTGCGGATAGAATCCACCCTGCGCTTCGCTGTACATGCGCGGCGCGTGCGGAGTGAAGAACGCCCACAACAACGCGATGCCGAGCCCTAACAACAGCGTGGAGCCGAGGAACGCCTGCAGCGAACGCGCCGCGCCGTATTTCCGCCAGATGAGAAACCCGCCGGCCCAGACCAGCGCCAACACGACGAATTGCGCCGCAACCGGACCCGGGTGGTTCATGCGCGTGCATGCCAGCGGGTCGGCCACGGTGGTCAGCAGTGCCAGCGCCGCGGCCCCAAAGGGCGCGACCGCGAGCAACGTTCCGAGCACGAAGATGAAGAAAGTGATGTAGAGCGGCGGACGATCCTTCGACGGAATGTTGCGCAGTGATTTAAAGAACTTGTCGATGTTCTCCAGCCGTCGCTGCTCGCGCCGGCGCGCATTGAGGCGGACGAACGCGGCCAGCTTTCTCGCGAAACCGGATTTGCCGGGCGCCTCGGCGGGCGCTGCGCGGGGCGCATCCAGCATGTTGGCCGCGGTGCCTTTCACGACCGCCTGGTCGACTGCCTGGCGCGCGAGGTGAAACGTCGCCCAGTCGAGAATGCGCCGGCCCACCTGCCAGCCGATGACGATCAGCACGATGGCGCCCACGACCCGGACCTGGTTGGCGAATTCAAATCCCGCCAGCGAGCAGAACGCATCGGGAGTCGGACCCAGCACGGCGAACCAGGCGAACAGCGAAAACAGGATGAACGCGCTGCATTTCCACGCCGGGCGCAGACGGAATGCATGGGGACTGTCGAAGGCCACGCGACCGATCCGGTTCGCGCGGAACTCGGTCCAGCGCCACAGACTGTCGAGGCCGTACGGCACCTGTTGAAAGGCCGCGCGCAGGAACGCGCTGGGATCTTTCTTGCGCGGTGTCTTGGTCTTCTGCGGTTCGTCGCTCATGCGTTTCTCATCCCTGAAATTCTGCGCGGCAATTTTGCGGAGTCGAACATACGCCGTGCCTCTGCACATCGGGCGTGGCTACGAACAATGTTTGCTCCGGAAGTGCGACTTAATGCCTGTCAGTGCGGCTGTGCAGCGCACATCGGGGCGAATTGCTCCAGCAGGAAATCCATGAGCACCCGGACTTTGCGCGGCGGGTGAGCGCCGGGCGGGCGCACGATGTACAGACCCGCTTCGGGAATCGGAAACTCGGGCAGCAGCCGCACCAGTTTCCCGGATGCAAGATGTTCGTCGGCAAGGAAGCCCGGCAGCACGATGACGCCGAGGCCGGCGAGTGCCGCCGCGACCAGCGCGAAGCCGACGTCCGCCTTGAATTTCCCCTGCGGATGTACAACCACGATTTTTTCGCCGTCGCGGAACCGCCAGGATTCCGTTCCCTGCATGAGCGCCGGATGGCTCTGCAGGTCTTCGAGGGTTTTGGGCGCGCCGTGTGTCTTCACGTAGTCGGGGCTGGCGACCAGCGCTGCCGCGACTTCACCCACGCGGCGCGCGATCAGCCCGGAATCCTGTAGATAGCCGATGCGGATCGCCATGTCGAAGCCCTCGCTGATGAGGTCGACCTTGCGATCGCCGTACGCCACGTGCAACTGCAGCAGCGGATGCCGCGCCGCGAACTGCGCGAACATCGAACCCAGGTGTGTGATCCCAAGCGACATGGGCACGGAAATGCGCAGCAAGCCGCGCAGCTCACCGTTCGGCGAAACGCTTTCGCGTGCCGCGTCGATCTCGGCAACGGCGCGGGCGGCGTGTTCGCGGAAGGTGGCGCCCGCTTCGGTGAGCGCCGCGCCGCGGGTGTTACGCGTTAGCAGTTGCGCGCCGAGCTCGGTCTCGAGGCGACCCAGGCGACGGCTCACGATCGACTTCGGCAGGCCCAGTCGACGGGCCGCCGAGGACACACCCCCGGTGTCTGCGACAGCCACAAATGTCTCTAAATCCTCGAGATTTGGCATTGGCGTTCCAGTTTCTGCAACACAGATAGCCTGTTTAGGCGGCTAGTGTGCTGTCTGTCGGGACGACAGACTGCTCTTCACAGGGAAAAGGAGCAAGTCATGTCAAACCTACTCGTCATCAACAGCAGCGCCGCCGGCACGGATTCCGTGTCGCGGGTGCTGGTCGCGGACGCCGTTTCGAAGCTGATGGCCGCGGAACCCGGCGCGCAGGTGACCCATCGCGATCTCGATGCCTCGCCGGTTCCGAACCTCACGAGCACAACGCTTGCGGGTGTGCGCGGCACGCCCACGACCGTGGCCGAACTCGCGGCACTCAAACTTTCGGATGAGCTGATCGCGGAGCTGCGCGCGGCGGACACGATCGTGATCGGAGCGCCAATGTACAACTTCAGCACGTCGACGCTGCTGCGCGCGTGGTTCGACTACGTGCTGCGCGCCGGCGAGACCTTCAGCTACTCCGAAGCGGGCCCGAAGGGTTTGTTAGCCGGCAAGCGCGCGATCGTGGTCGAAACCCGCGGCGGGATGTACAGCGAAGGGCCGGCGGCGGCGGTCGACTTCCAGGAACCCTACCTGCGGCACTTGCTGGGGTTCGTCGGGATCACCGATGTGACATTCGTCCACGCCGAGAAGCTCGGGTTTGGCGTGGAGGCGCGCGAAGCGGCGCTGAAGAATGCCAAGGCGCGGATCAGCGCACTGGCGACGCCCCTCGATAAAGCCGCCTGACGAAGCAAAGAGCCTCGACTTCGGGCGGGCCCAGGAGCCTGAGGCGGAGCGCAGATCAGATAAGATCCCCGCGCGCCCGACGTCGTTCAGGCTCTCCACCAGACGATGAACAACCCACAAGGCAGCTACAGCAAAGTCCCCGAAGTCACGTTGGGCTTCTGGGTCATCAAGATCCTCGCGACCACACTCGGCGAAACCGGCGGCGATGCGCTGTCTATGTCGATGGATCTCGGTTATCTCGTCAGCACCGCCATCTTTGCCGTGTTGTTCGTCGCCGCCGTCAGCGTGCAACTGTCGATGCGCCGCTTTCACGCGTTCGTGTACTGGCTGACCATCATCGCAACCACCACCGTCGGCACGACGCTTGCGGATTTTGCGGATCGCTCGCTCGGCATCGGCTACGCCGGCGGCAGCGCAACCTTGTTAGTCCTGCTGCTCGCATCCTTGTTCGCGTGGCATCGCACGCTCGGGTCCATCGCGATCGGCAGCGTGCACTCGCGCAAGGCGGAGCTCTTCTACTGGGTCACCATCATGTTTTCGCAGACGCTCGGCACCGCGCTCGGCGACTGGACCGCCGACAGCGCCGGCATGGGTTACACCGGCGCAGCGATACTGTTTGGTGCGCTGCTCGCCATCATCGCCGCGCTCTTTTACGCCACGAAGATCTCCCGCACGCTGCTTTTCTGGGCCGCGTTCATCCTGACGCGCCCGCTCGGCGCGGTCGTCGGCGATTTCCTCGACAAACCGCTGGACGATGGCGGGCTGAATCTGAGCCGCTACGCCGCGTCGGCGACATTGCTGGGGTTGATCGTTCTTTGCATCGCGATCTTCCCGCAGCGCGCGGCGCAGCGCGCGCATTGACCCATCTACCGATCGAGCTGGTGTTGTTACACCACACGCGCCAGATCGCGCTGCAGGTCACGGCCATCGAACGCCCGAACTAGTTCACGCCGCCTTCTTTTTCTTCGCCACGGCCTTCTTGCGCAACCCCGCGAGATCCCAGATATCCGTGGCCGCCTTCTTCAGCCAGCGCGACATGTCCTTCGAACTGATCTGCGACGCATCCGTGTAGATGATGTGCGCCGCCTTGAAGCTGCCAACCGCTTCGAGCGACGGCTCTTCGAACGACTGCCCGTTCCAGAACATCAGCGCCACGCCCTTCGGCTTCTGTGTGTAACCCACCACCGGGTTATCGCCGATGAACCACACCGGGATCGCATGCCACACCTTCGACGTCGCCGTCGGCAGGCCCGCGTCGAGCGCCTTACGCAGGTTCGCGCAGATCGCGGCCTGCTTCGGGGTCAGGGACTTGGCGTAAGCGGAGATCGGGTCGGCGGCCATGGCGCTTCCTTATATATGAGTGGACTGCACGCAGTAGCCGAACGGGCGGGCGGCGGATCGACATCGTCAGGAGTCGAAACAGGGCCGGTCTCGCCGAAGTGGCCTTCTATCGCCCCGTTGGCAGGGGGCGCACGGTGGCGTAGGGTCAGCTTTCCGCAACGGGGGCAGCATGCGAAACAGCATCAACCAGGTTTTGAAGGTTACTAGCCTGACTTTGGCCATTTGCGTGGCGCTGACGGGCTGCTCCACCAACCCGCCGACGGGCGAGGTTTCCGACGACGGCCTGCAGCGCGCCGAGATCTCCCTCTTCGACGAACTGTATGTCGCGCCTGGCGTGTCGCTCGCGAATTACAAGCGGGTGATGATCGACCCCATCGAGATCACCTTCAAGAAAGATTGGCGCAAACAACATCCGGATCTCAGCAACCGGGATTTCGAAGTGTTCCGCGACGAACTCGCCCGGCTCCTGCGCGAGAAACTCGTGACCGAACTCGCGCATGGCGGCTACACCATCGCCGAGTCGCCGGATAAGGATGTGATCCGGCTGCGTCCCAGCATCGAGAACGCGGATTTCGCCGGGCCCGAACCCGCTGGCGACAAGAAGGTGTCGGCCTTCAAGGATGGCGAGATGACACTGCGCGTGCAGGGCTTCGACGGCCCGAGCGGCGCGTTGATCGCGCGCGCGAAGGATCAAGAGGAGGACCCGGACCAGCGAATCCTCGAGAGCGCGAACCGGATCACCGCGTATTACAACGCACAGAAGATGTTTACGAACTGGGCAGAGGCGCTGCGCAGCGCGATGGACGTGGCGAAAGTGCGGGCCGGAGCGCGAACGCCGCAGCAGTAATCGGCCGAAACGTCGGTGCTCGTGACGTCAGCGAAGAGCCTACACGAGCGCACGGCACTCGCTGATCACCGCGCGCCGATGCGGGCCTCAGGCTACCCGCACGAGGTGCATCATGGCAAAACCAACTCCTGTCGATATCGATTCGCTGCTGGATGAGACGGGCAACGCATTGCCCAAGGGCCACGACATCAAATCGCTCGGCCCGAGCGATAGTTCGGACACGGGTGCCGACATGATTGGCATAGGTGGACTGGATAGCACCACCGATCGCAACGGCACCGGCGAGCGCGCCAGCGTCGAAAATGAAGGCGAACTCGATTTCGATGCGGATATCGCCGCCGATGGAATCGTCGCAGCCGAAGAAGCGGGCCTTGGCGGTGGGCTCGATCAGGCGGAAGAAGCGCAGCTCGGTGTCACCGATGAAGAGATAGACACCGCCGTGCGGGACAAGCTCGGGCTCGACTCCAGGTAGTCAGCCCAGGCCGGGGCTAATAGTGCCGGCTCAGGTTCAACGCTGCCGATGAGTTGAAACCGCGCTGCCCGGCATCCGGCAACAAATCGCGAATGGCGAATCCCAGGTGATAGAACGCGTCCGCCTCGGCGTCGCGAGCGCCAGATCGACGTTGCGATTCCAGTTCAGCGAAAAGTCTGCGCCAGCCGAAATCCTTCGAAGCTGGCCGGGTCGAGTTGCTGACCCGCGGCGTCAAACAAAGGCCCAACCGGTGGCCCTGTCGCCATGACGTCGCCGGGGTGCGACGGTCCCCGGGCCTTTTCGGCCGTGAACCGACGGCGCGCGACCATTTGTCTTACAAAGTTTCCTGCGAGCGGTCGCTATGTTGGGCTCTAACAAGTGAGGAGATCGACATGCGTATTTCTGCTGCCTTCCTGCCGCTCGCCGCGGCCGCGATTCTGATCACCGGTTGCGGTGACAAGGACCCCGCCACGAACGCCGTGACGATGGCCACCAATTCCGTTGAAAAGGTACGCGCCGACGCGACCCAGTACGCGCCGAAGGAACTGGCGGCTACCGACGCCACGCTCGCTCGCATGAAAGAGAATCTGGCGAAGGAGAACTACAAGGCCGTGATGAAGGATATTCCGCAGATCAACGCGGATTACAAGACGGTCATTGAGACTTCCGAGTCGAACAAAACGCTGATGGCCGCCGCTCAGAATGAGTGGCAGGAACTGAATACCGAAGTTCCGAAGACCGTTGAGGAACTCGACGCGCGGGTCAAGACGCTGTCCGCCGGCAAGCTGCCGAAGGAAGTGACCAAGGCAGCGCTCGCCTCGGCGAAGACCGATCTCGAAGGCATGAAGGCCACGTGGGCCGAAGCCACTGCCGCCGCGACTGCCGGCGATACGTTGGCCGCCACAGACAAGGGCCGCAACGCGCAGATGAAAGGCGAGAAGCTCAAAGAGCAGCTCGCGGTCAATTCGAGCGTTGCGTCGATCCAGTAAGTAGTTTGAGCGTACGAGGCCCGGCCAGGTCGCAGGATCTGGCCGGGCTTTTCATTATCTAGAGACTTTCTTGCACGTGCCGATGTCGCCCGAGTAGTTGCCCGCCTTCCCGTTGCCGGTATCGAACTCACCGATGCGCCCCTGGAATCGCCCGCGGATCGTCACGTTGAAGGAATGCGTGAACGTTTTTTCACCCAGCTCGTAGTTGCAACGGATGTTGCAGTTCATGTCGTCTTCGGTCCGGTTGTCGACCTGGGCTTCGAGAATGCCGCGCGGATCCACGACACAGGTCAAAAGCCGGATGGGACCATCCGACTCTGAAGGCGGGATCAAAGCGTACACATCAGCCTGGGCGGCGACCGCCGCGGCAAGCCCAAACAGCCAGCTTCGCGTTTTCATGCCTCTTTGAGCGTGCGCGGTGCGGGAAGTTCGTCGACAAGTTGGGCGCGATCCATTCCGGCACGCGCGCGATACGTATTTCCGCCTACCCTTCATCCCGCTCCCCGTGTAGATTTCCGCGCAGCTTTCGAAGGGGAATCACGATGAATCACTTGCGCGCAACCTTGTGCCTGGCCGCCGTTTTGTCCGCGGGAATCCTGCCCGCGGTAGCAGTGGCCGCCGATAACGACACCATCCGCGTTACCATCGACGCCGCCAAACCGGGTGCGAAGATCGACCGCAACATATTCGGCCAGTTCGCCGAGCATCTCGGCCGCGGCGTCTACGAAGGCGTGTGGGTCGGACCGGATTCGAAGATCCCCAATACGCGCGGCATCCGCAATGACGTGGTCGCGGCGCTCAAGGCCATCAAGGTGCCGAACGTGCGCTGGCCCGGCGGCTGTTTCGCCGACGAATACCACTGGCGCAATGGAATCGGCCCGCGCGACAAGCGCCCCGCCACGCTCAATCCCAACTGGGGCGGCGTGATCGAGCCCAACACCTTCGGCACACACGAGTACTTCGATTTCCTCGACCAGGTCGGCGCCGATGCCTATCTATCGATCAACATCGGCTCCGGCACCGCGGCCGAGTCCGCCGACTGGCTCGAGTACCTGACGACGCCCCAGCCGACCGCGCTGCAGCAGCAGCGCGCCGCGAACGGGCATCCCGAGCCGTATCGCGTGCCGATCCTCGGCCTCGGCAACGAGACCTGGGGTTGCGGTGGCTCGATGACACCCGAGTACTACACCGACCAGCTCAAGGTGTACGCCCGCTACGCGCGCAACTACAACAGCAAACAACCCATGCGCCGCATCGCCGTGGGGCCCGACAGCGCGCACACCGAATACACCGAAGCCGTGATGGCCGCGTGGAAGGACAAGACCTGGGCCTGGGATATCGAAGGCATCTCACTCCACTTCTACACCGTCGTGAAGTTTCCGCCTGCGTTCAAGTCCGCGGACTTCAGCGAGGACGACTACGCCACGCTCCTGAAGGAGACGCGGCGCATGTACGACCTGCTCAAGACGCACGGCGACATCATGGACAAGTACGACCCCGCGAAGAAGGTGCTGCTGTCCGTCGATGAATGGGGCGTCTGGCTGGAGAAGACACCGGGGACACCGGAGGGATTTCTCGAGCAGCAGAACAGCCAGCGTGATGCCGTCATCGCTGCCTTGAACATCAATGCGTTTGCCCGGCATGCGGATCGCGTGCGTATCGCCAACATCGCTCAGATGGTGAACGTGCTGCAGGCCATGATCTTCACCCGGCAGGACAAGATGGTCCTGACGCCTACCTACCACGTGTTCAAGATGTATGTGCCATTCCAGGATGCAACCTTCCTGCCGGTGCAGTTCGACGCCGGGACGTACAAACACGGAAGCATCGAAGTGCCGCGCGTGGATGCGGTCGCCGCGAAAGGCGCGGATGGAAAGGTGTGGGTGGCGCTGACCAACCTGGATCCGAATCGCGCGGTGACGATCGATCTGCAGCTGCCGGGCGTTAAAGCGTCCCGTGCACGCGGCGAGACGCTTGCGGCGCCGAAATTCAACAGCGTGAATTCGTTCGAAGCGCCGGAAGCTGTAAAGCCGACGTCAGTGAACGCAAAAGCGTCAGCGATCAAGCTGGCCCCGGCATCGGTGACGGTAGTCGCGCTCGAGTAGTCAGGCGGGAAACGGTGCCCGCGTCACATCGTCGCGGGCATCGAGATGTGTTCGTGCGCGACCAGCCACTGGCCGTTCGCCTGCTGCAGGCACGCGGTGACGCGCACCCAGTAATCCGTCTTCTCACCGCCCTTTCGCGTTCCCATCACGTGACACAGGCAAAAACTGAACGCATGACTCTCGCTCAGTGAAATGCGCAGGTCGTGCATCTCGTAGTTGATAGGCCCCTGCATCGACGCAAACCAGCGCTCGAAGTTCTTTCGGTAGGCATCCGCGCCGCGCACGTGCAGCGGCGGCATGATGTCGAACACGACGACATCGGGCGCGTAGTGCGTCATCAAGGCATCGATGTCTTTGTCGCGAATCGCCTGGGCCAGCGACTCAACCCGTTCGCGGACTGCGCCGTCTTTCGCGGACCCTTCCGGCGTGGACGAAACAGAGCGCGGCGCGCGCAACTCCGAACGTCCGCTCGTGATCCCAGCATTTTCACTGGCTGGCTTCATTACGACCTCCTGGATCTCACGCGTACGTTAGCGTCGCACCGCGTCATGGTCTGTCGGCGTTTCCGCACGATGCGCGTAGGCCGCCCATCAATTCAATGACTTAAGGGCGGAGGGGCCGTGCCATTCGTACGAGAGGCTGACACTCTCGTGGAAGTTTATGTAGTTAGACGATACCTCGCTCAAGGCAGCGGCTCGACCCGCGGAGACGTCGAAGTAGACCTCGTTCAGGATGAAGTGACGATCTCCTGCCCGGACGATCCGCCGAGTGATTCCGGTTCGTGCGGTCGTGATCGGCCGCAGGTTGTGTCCGTCAGCGCGTGGCCGTCAGTTGCGCTTCAGCATTCCATTGGAGTCGAGCCACAGCATGAACTGGGGAAACCAGCCCGTGCTCGTCTTGCCCGGATTGCCGAGGCCGAAGCCGTGGCCGCCGTTCTGATAGAGATGGAATTCCACCGGGCGACCCGCCTTCTTCCAGGCTGAGATGAGCCCGTAGTCATTGTTGCCGAACAAGGGATCGTCCGCGGCCAGCGCGACGAACATCGGCGGCGCATCGGCGGGGACTTCGACAGTGGACTGCCGCCCGTAGATAGGCGCGATGAAGGCTGGCTTGTTTTCTTTCGACTCCAGCGTCGCCGCCATCGTGGTTCCCGCACCGGCGGAAAATCCCATCATGCCGATGCGCTTCGGATCGACGTTCCACTCCTTGGCGCGTGCGCGCACGAGCTTGAATGCGGCAGTCGCATCCTCGAGAGGCAAAGCCACCGGCGAGCGCGCGGGCGCCGCGCCTGCCGCGGCGCCGGGTGTGGGCGCGGTGAGCGGGTTGGCACGATCGAATTCCGCCCACTCCGCCGCGGTCGGCAGCAACCGGTACTTCAACACGAATGCCGCGACGCCTCGGTCGTTCAGCGCCTTCGCCACTTCCCAGCCTTCGTTACCCATCGACAGGATTCGAAAGCCGCCGCCCGGCGCGACGATTACCGCGGCTCCCGTGGCCTTCGCGGGATCCGGCAGGAACGGCGTGAGCGTCGCACGCGAGACGTTGCGCACGAACGGATCGCCCCATTGCTTGTACCAGGTCTCCTTCGCCGTCTGGCCTTCCACGCCGCCGGTCTCCAGAGGAATGGCGCCCGGTTCCGCGGGCGCTTCGATTTGAGTCTTCGGGGGCTCCTGCGCCAAGGCCGTCGCAGCCCCGAGCATCGCGGCCAGCGAAACGCTGATGAAAGTGACTTTCCGAAAAGATGACATGAGACCCCCTTCGTTCGAATGAGGGCAAATCATGCCACCGCGGAATGCCGAGGCTGCGCCGAGTTGGTTATCGCTCGCAGTCGGTTTGTGCATCCATGGGCTGGCCCTGGCGACTCAGTTGGCGGTGAATCCGTTGCCGGTCGCCGCCCAATAGATGCCGCCATAGATATGGTGCATGAAGCCGGGATCACTGTAAGTTTGCGGCAGATGCCCGAGCCCCGTGTAGAACGCGCGGCCGCCGTCGTACTCCTGGTACCACGCGAGCGGATGGAAGTTGCCCATGCCCTTGCCTGACTTCGCGCCCCAGTTCACCTCAGGCTTGTAAGTCTTCTCATCCACGCTGAGTAGATAGTGCAGCTTCGAGCGCGCGGCGTCGTACTCGTACCACTCTTCGGTCGCGAGGAAGCGCTTCGGGAAGCGATCCATGCCGGGGAAGTTCGCGTCCTCGACCTTGATCGTCGCGGTCTGCACCGCCGGATGGATGTGAAACATGTGGCCGACCATCTTGGTGTACCAGGGCCAGCCGTATTCCGTGTCGGCCGCGGCGTGAATCCCGACGAATCCGCCGCCCGCCTTGATGTAGCGCTCAAATGCGGCTTGTTGCTCGTCATTGAGGACGTCGCCCGTGGTGCTCAGGAAGATCACGACTTTGTACTTCTTGAGTTCCTCGTCCTTGAACACGCGGGTGGGATCCTCGGTCCAAAAGACGCTGAAGTCGTGCAGCTTGCCGAGTTCACGGATCGCGGTCACGCCTTCATGAATTGACTCGTGATGCCAGCCGGCTGTTTTCGAGAACAACGCCACACTGAACTGTTCCGCGTGAGCGGCGCCCGTGGCAAGGATCAGGACAAGTAAACTGAACAAGCGGATTTTCACGGAGCCCCCAACAATTTTGCTGACGGGGCGATGCTGCCCGGCTGGGCCGGCAACTGCAACTCCACCTTCGACCGGAGCGCAGCCCAATGGGACACCCGCGGACGGCATCGAGTATTGCTACAGAGCGCCTCAATGCGTTCAATTCCTTCGCGAGTTCCTTGTTCGTGTTGAGTGACAATCGGAAGCGAACATAGGCGCGGAGCACATACACACTCATCTGAGTCGCGCTATTGCGCAGATTTGCCGGGCCGGTCCTTTTATCGGCTCAGATCAGTTCCACGAGAATGCATTCCACGAATGATTGCCTCCCTTCGGCCCGTCACTTATTGGTAGGCAGACGTATTCGACGGCAATAGAAAAGCTCGGGTCGCCGCTATTGCGGACCACTCGCACTGAGATCGTCGGCAAGTCGAGCCAGTTCAGGTCTCTTTGATTTCGATGCCTTCTTTGACGTTCTTGTCCTCGTCGAGCGGCGTGACCTCTACTTCATCCGGCGGAATTTTCGGATCCGTCGGTTTCCCCGGAATGGTGGCGGGAGCGATCGGCTCAGCGGGGCGTTTCTGCGGCATGACTTTCTCCTGGTGAGCGTTGAGTTTGTTCGCACTCGATTGCGGAGTAAGTCAGCGTTTGTGCAGACCTCAGTGACCTGATCGCGGACAGCGACCCTGAAGATGGTTCATCCTTTGCCTGGCCCGCGTGCAAGTACGTCTGGTTTGTCGGACAACCGGCCAACATCTGTGCGCAACCACGACCCCTGACGGCGTTCTTCCCCGGTGCCTCCCCCCGTGAAGCGGACGCTGTGATTACGCCGCCGGCGTCGAGATGTGCTCATGGGTAACGAGCCACTCGCCGTCGCGGCGCTCGAAGCAGGTGGTGCCGCGGACCCAGTAGCCCGACGTGCGACCGCCCGGCCGCGCACCGGTGACCAGCGCCAGGTAGTGACAGAACGCCGCGCTCTCGCCCGGTGTTATGCGCAGGTTGTGAAGCTCGAAGCCAAGCGGACCTTCGAACGAGTCGAACCAGTGCTCGAGGTTGTTGCGATAAGCGGCGGCGCCGGGGACGTTCAGTGATGAGCGGAGATCGAAGACTTCGACATCAGGGTCGTAGAACGTCACCAGGTGATCGAGATTCTTTTCGCGGATCGCCTGGGTGAGAGCGGCGATGCGACGGCGGAGGACAGATTCGATGGACGCGCCTGCCTCGCCGTCCGGCGTCATGCTCAGGATGCGCTGATCGGACGGCTCGCGTCCCGCGTTCGCGCTGGCGCCGACGTCTTGATAGGTAATTCGGTTCATGCGCCGGACGGTAGCGGCGGGCAGTGATGCCGGTCTGTCGGCGCATCACCGTGACAGATGTCAGCGCGCCCGGCTGCTGCGGACGCAGGATCGGGCGCGCTACGTCTTGCCGCCGCGGGGTCCGAGGAAGAACCACAGGATCAGGCCCAGCAGCGGCAGCAGCAGCACCACAAGTGTCCAGAGCAGCTTTTTCTCGTTGGAAGCGGAGCTTTGGAAGATGTTGATGATTGCCCAGACGTCGCCGATGAGTATCAGCAGGCCCAGGAGACCGTTGTAACCGGTGTTGAACATTGCTCGATGCCTTTCGCTTCGTGTCGAAGCGGTGGATGACGTGGCGGCATTCTGCGCCTTCGGTGTGGGCGCGTCGATCTCGGAAATAGAACGCGGACAGGCAGCGCATCCGCGGAACCGTTTTCACGGCAAACTCCGTGGCTTCATGATCTTGAGCAGCGCGCCGTGAAAATCCTGCGGTTCGAATTCCATCCCCGGCGGATTCACGCGCTCCGTGATGCTCAGCTCGCGCGGTGTCACACCGGACATCGGAACAGCCGGGGTCACCGCATTCCCCAGGGACGCGGTGAGATCGGCCAGCGTGGACAAATCGAAGAGCCCGTCGAACCGGGTCGGGTTGGCGCGCAAACGACGCCGCACGAATGGTTCGGGAGACGGCCGCGCGGTCGGCAGATCGAGCACAGCGCTCAGGTCCGCCATCTCCGCAACACGGGGGCCGAAGCCCAGCATGGTATCCGCGGAGATCTTGTCCCGGTTGTGCACGAGGATTGTCTTGAGGATCGAGGTGTGGTCGAACACCGTGCGATTTTTCGCGCCCGCACTCACGTAAGGTGAGACGACAAACGCGGGAACACGGACGCCGAGATAGTTTGGACCATCCGGATGCAGTTTGGCGAAGCTGCGCTGCTCGCCGCGCGCGGTGCCCGGCGGTGGCACATGATCGTAAAACCCGCCGTGTTCATCGTACGTGATGACCAGCAGCACCTCCCCGAAACGATTGGCGTCCCAGATCAGATCGCAGATGCGCGAGAGAAACTTCTGGCCATGCGCGAGATCCGCCGGCGGGTGGTCGTCGTCGGCCGTCTTGAGTGGTGGAATGTCCGCGAAGTTGGGCTCCACGAACATCACGCGCGGCAGCGGCCCGGGTTTGCGCAGCGTCGCCTCGAAGCCGACCTCCGCATCGTCGAGCGGCACGACGTTGGTGGAATCGAGGCGATAGCGGTCGAACATGCGTAGCAGCGACAGATCGCTCTCGAACAGGCGCCACTCGACGCGCGCCCCGGACAAGGCGTCAAAAAGATTGCGGTCTTTCAGGTAGCCGATGCGCGGATCGTCGAGCTCGAAGTTCTCGAGCTCGGGGATGCGCCCCATGATGGTGGCGAAACGATTGGGAAATGTCGGCCCGGGATGCGCGGCGAACCAGCGTTCGCAGGTGCAGAACTCGTCCGCCAGCTTGTAGTGCGTGGGCAGTTCGGTCTCGCCATATACAAAGAGCGCCTGTTGCGGTGAGTCCGACTTGCGGGCGAGATCGCGCGCGAAGCCCAGCATGTCGCCGGTGCCGCGCCCCGCTTCGGTGCCGTCGCCGATCTGGAATTGCACGGCATTGAACGAGTGGCGCGGGGATACGGGAATCGCCGTGCCAACGCGCAGGTCGCGCGTGCGCACTACGGGTACGCCACCCACGAGACCACCGGCACCGGCATCGAGCGCGCCGAGCGGCGCACCGTCGTACGGATCGTTCGGGTCGGGGCGTGCGTTCATCAGATCGCCAAGCAGGTGATCGTAGGAACGGTTCTCCATCATCACCACAACGATGGACTTGTGACGGTCGAGACGCTCCAACTGCTCGCCTGCCGTCAGGAAAGACGCAGGCAACTCACGCGCGATGGAAGCGGGTGGCGGCGCCGGTGATGGCGTGGGTACCGGCGCTACGCCGGATGCGGCCGGCGTGAGCACGTTGCCCACATCGACGGGCTGAATATCTCCGAGCGCATCGGCCAGCGACAGTATTTCGATGATGCCGGCATTCTCGAGCAACCCGCCGTCATGGAGAGGCGGAAGGCGAAACCCAGGCTTCGGAATCACCGGGTCCGCGGAGTTGCGCACTTTCCAGGCATTGTCCGCAAACCAGAAGTCGTACACCACGTTGCTCGCACCCACCGCGCGCGCGAGGAATGCCTTGAGGTATTTCAACATCGGCGTCTGCTCGGCTGCGATGGCGTCCTCGATGATCTTGTTCACGTTGGTCGGCACCGACGTGAAAATGTCGATGACTGCCCTGGCGATGGAACCGAGCGTGCTGAAGTCCACGTCGAGGAACGAGAACGGCCGCAGATTGTAGAAGCCGTGATCGAAGCACAGGACGATCTCACCAATGTCGCCGTCGAGCTTGGCGATATCGAAGCCCCACACTGCGACCGCGGCCTTGCAGAATCCGGCTTCGATGCGGATGCACACGTCGTCCGGCTTCACCAGCGCCAGGCGCTCGATCTGCTTCTTGAACGTGAACGCCAGGACCTGGTCGGTGTTGTAGTTCTGGATGTGGATCTTCGCCGCACGCTTGCGGTATCGATCCATCGCCAGCGTCTTGAACTCCGCGCCGGAAACAGAGGTGATCTTGAGCGAGCGCAGCTTGCCGTGGGAACTCGCCGGGCCGATGTCGGCCTCGTGGAAAACCGGATCGATGCCGATCATTTCCGTCAGCTCGCGGCCGAGCGACACCTGCGCGCGGCTGCCGTGCACTTCCGCCTGTGGCACCAGCGCTTCCAGACCGACGCGAAACAGGTGGTTAGTGAGGCGGACGCCGAGAGAAGTGACGCGGACCGGCACGTCCGCAATCTGCGTGTTCGCACCGACGTAGATGTCCACCGGATCCTGGCCCAAGGGCGTCGCCACCATGCGAAACCAGGTCGTGCGCCGGACCGGCGCGTCCGGGGCCGGCAGGCCCTGCGGTTCGTAGCGCACGGAACGCTGATTGTTGAAGACGCCTTCCGGCAGCTCCCAGGTGGCGATCGGTTGCGTTTCGCCGTAGACGAACAGCTCGAGGCGCACCGCGGAGTGATACGAGCCACCGCCACCACCGCCTCCGCCTCCTCCACCCGGATCGATCGGCGGCGGAAACGGGACCGGGTCGAGACCCCAGCCATCGAACCAGTCGATGTCGAACGGGCTGTGGAATTCGGGTCCCACGGTGCGGGCGGTTGAGCCCGCGGTGCTGGGTGTGGGCGTTGGCGGGGTTGAGATGGAAACAGTCGCAAGCGAGGCGGTATTCAATCGCGCCAACGCGGCGGCGCGGATGGCTTCAGTGGCGGGCGGGGTGTCGGAATGATGCGCGACTGACACAGAGGTCGCCGCGAGCACGTCGGATGACAGCAGCGCGCCGGCGTTGGTCTGGGCGCCGGAAATCCCCGCGCGCTTCAACGCGGCCATTTGCTGTGGGGTAGCGCGGCGCGGATGCGTGCTCACCAGCATCTCGATGCTGAAACCTTTGCCGTAGAAATCCAGCGTGAACGGCTGGTTGGGGCGGATCGGCGCCTGCGTCTGGAAGCGTTCGTAGCGGCCCATCACCTGGACCACATCGCCCATACGATTGTGAATGGTCTGGAATCGATAACCCTGATCGGTGACTTCCATGTGCGTCCTCGCAGTGAATATTCGTCGGTCGCGGAGGTACCCGACGCTCGGGTAGCTTCCCCTGCGCCTAACTACTCACCGCACTGACCGCATGAACCATACGCCCGCGTGGCACGGGTTGGCCCGGCGGGAGATTGGGCAAAGTTAAATAGTGTGAGAATTTCCCGGTGACGACTCTTTTATAAGGAACGCATGCTGTGCCGATTGGCGCACCAACATGAGTCAAGTGACCGTCCCTTGTCCGGACGACACGCCGTTCGCGTACGCAGTTCAGATGTATTGGTTTTTGACCGCGATCGGCGAAGTCAGCGAGGCTGGAAGCGGAGGGCTTGCACGTCTTGAGATGTTGGCTCGCCGGGACCGCCGTCTTCTCCGGATTACTGCGTGACCGCGCTCTACTGATGAAGCTTGAACCGTCCGCTGATCAGCGCCCAGGTACCTTTGCGTGCCCCCGTGACCCTGTGCATCTGGTCTTCGCTCGCGGCGACGACACAATTGCGGCCGCGGCTCTTCGCCAGATACAACGCTTCGTCCGCCTGGCGGAATGCATCTTCGAAACTGGCGCCGGGCTGAGAGGTTGCAACACCAAAGCTGGCGCTGATGGAGACCGGGTCTTCGGGAATGAAGTTCGTCTGCAAGATCTTCTGACGCAGCTTTTCGGCCAGCTCCGCCGCCTTCGAGAGGCTCGCGCCGGGACAGACCAGGACGAATTCCTCACCGCCCCAACGGCCGAGCCCGTCGGTGTTCCGCGTGTGCATCCGCAGGACTTCGCCGACCGTTTGCAGCACGCGATCACCCGCGTAGTGGCCGCGATGGTCGTTCACCCTCTTGAAGTGATCGAGATCGATCACGATCACGCTTGTGGGCGCGTTGGCAGTTGTCAGCGATGCGACGAACTGGTCGATGCCGTGACGATTCAGGACCTTGGTCAGTCCATCGACCGACGACAGTTTCTGAAACTTGTCTTTTTCATCCTGCAGTTGCGCGTTGCTGTCCACGAGCTCATGAATCTTCTGGCGCTGCTCGCGGTGTTTGCGACGAAGGATGAGCCATTTGGACACGCCGTAGGTCGTCGCCAGGATCATCCAGATGCACAAGATCCCCAGGTACCAGGACTCGGCGCTGATCCAGTCGCCCGTGAATTCGATCTTGTCGATCTGGATATCGTGCTCAGTGCCGGCGAGATCGCCGAGCAAATCAACCGAGAGCGCCGTGGCGTTGTTGAAGTCCGGCTGGCTCTGATTGCGTGGCAGGTCGTATTGACCCACCCACCACTCCGGAACCGCAAACTCGTTCAGGCTGATCGCCACCGGCTGAACGAGATCCTTCGGCTTGAGGTTGATCGAGTTGAACTTCGAGGAATTCGAATCTTCCAGGTGGGAAAATCTCGGATCGAAATTCCGGATTGCCACGCGCACATAACGGGCCCCGCCGGTGTAGCGCATCGCGAGATTCAAAGTGCGGTAGCGGGAGAGATCGGTGCCGCGATCCGCGTTCGTGGTGTACAGCAGATAGGTGAAGCTGCAGCTCGGGCCCGAGATTTCCTTGGGGAAGTGGCATTTGAAGTGAAGACGCGGTTGATCCAGCCAGTCGACCTTTGCCGGCGCGCCCTCACCTGCCTGCATCAGAAAATAAGTCGCGTTCGCTCGCGCGCTGTCGAGCGTCAGCCGGCGCTCGGGAAGGAAGCGATGCGCGACCAGGGCAACAACGGTCAACAGGATGCCGATCAGCAAGGTCAATGAATGACCCGATTTTCGATTGGTCGATTGGTCCATTCCGCGTACGCGCCTGCAATCGTGTGAATAGATGAATACCGCTATATCGAAAGCGCTGTCGGCAGTGGCGCGCAGAATTTAACGACAATGCGGATTATGTTGCTGTCTGAATGGGTGCCGGGGAAGACGGGCGTGCAGTCGATTCGGATGGACGAAAACCGTAATCCATTCTCGCAGCCGGGGGTGCGGGTTCCGCCTTCTTCCCCGACTCGGCGCGGATTCAGGAGTGCCAGATATACGAGGAAGAATTGGCGTATTTTCCTGAGATTCGCGGTCGAATCGCCCGAACCAAAAACCATTGAAAGACGGCACGCAAGTGGCTCGAGAGTTCGATCTCGATACGTCGCTCGTCCTCATCGACTTCGGATCCGCCACCGGCAAGAAGATCAGATGTGCAGGTTTGTCGACCTTCGTCGCGCGGTAGGCTCGTTTCACCTGCGTCACTATTTACGCAACGCCGGTCTTGTCAGAATCCGACGTCGACGATCATTGCAACGGCGCCGCAGTCGACCGACTATCTGATGGGCGAGATCGAGAGGCGCAATCTTTGATTGATGGCGAGGGAGACCGATGATCGCAATTCCAACGAGTCGCATCGCTGCTGCCTTTTTGCTGTGCGCGCTCGCGGCACCCCTGCTGGCCGCCGATCCCCTGCCCTGCACCTGCCCCGACATGCTCGACCTCTCCAACCGCAATCGGCAGGTGAAGAGCGCGATTGCGATGTACGAGCGCAATCTAGCTACCTGGCAAGCGGCCGGTGGCGCGCCAGCGGCCACCGAAGAATCTCGCTACGAGATGCAGCACGACAGCATCGAGCGCGCCATGATCGAGATGCACGACGTGCGCGCCAACACCGCCTCCGCGAATACCGGCGCAGATTGCCGGACCACCGTCAACGCTCCAACCGCCTGCTTGACCGTATTGATGCAGCAGCACGAGCGTGAACACAGCACTGCCTGCACAGCCCATCGTGAGGGAAGTGTCAGTATCAGCGACGTCATCGTCGAACGCTGGCCGACGTTAGCCGAGTACGCTCGCGAGGAGATCGCGGGTTACAAGGCCGAACGCACCTACATCGAGGCCGCGCTGTCGAACCTCGAGCGCGATTGCCGTTACACGCTCGAGTTCAAGTCCACGATTGTAGGTTCGACCGAGACCACCAAAGCCGAAGCCAAAACAAGCGTCGACCTCCAGATCTATTTTCCGCGCGGCGTCGAGCCGCTGGGACTTAACGGCTTCAAGCCGCTCACCTACGACACGCGCGATGTCGGTCCCCCGAAGGTCATCGGCAATGCGCTGCTGAAGCAGCTCTACACGAATTGCTACGTCGCCTCCGTCGGGTCCGGCGAGGTGCAGTTCGAAGTGCGCGAAGCGTGGATGATGCGGGAGACCCAGCCACCCTATGGGCCTTTGCTGCTCCTGCCTATCTACGTCGGAGAGACCCAGGAGACTCGCCACATGAAAGGACCTCGCGGCTGTCCGCGCAAGTCGGAACAGGTTCCGTTCTGGTCGCACCAGTTCACGTCGAGCAAGGAGGCGGCCATGCCGGTCGAGGCGGACAGCCGTTCGGGATCGCCCGCCAGCGGCGCTGGCGTGCTCATCGCGGATTGGAGTTTTACCGACGCGTCGGGAGATGAGGCGCAGAAGGCCATCAGGGTGCCTTGCGCTGGATTTGGTCCGATGCAGGAAATGGCAGCCAGGTATGCGGGGGTGCCGGCTGTAGCCCCGACTTGTGAATTTACGGATATGAAGTTCAAGCGAAGGCGATGAGCGCCCGCGCACTGGGTTGGCTACCTACCGGACGGCGACGACTGCATCCACGAGAACGCGCATCGCGCCACGCAGTTCGGGCATCTCGCCATCGTCGCGACCCGCCGACATTGGAAGTTAGACCACCGAACTGAGACCATCCATGCCGCGCCGGGGAGCGCTTAACTCATGGGGTGTTTCATGCTTCAAATAACCCGAATGGTCGCCGTTCTCGCGGCTGCCGCAGCGCTCACCGCCTGCAACCCGAAGACCGAGGCGCCTGAGCAAGCCTCCGAGCCACCGCCTGAAACGGCCGCCAGCACCGAAGCCGCGGCATCGGCATCAGCGTTGCTGCCTGCCTGCAAGGTCAAGATGACCCAACCCGAGCCGCACGAATGGTCGACCAACTGGGATCCGGCGCACACCCGCACGGTGAGCCGGAATCCGAGTGGCGTGAACTCGTATCACTGGGCCGATGAGAATGAGAAGACGATCAAGCGTGATTCCGGCACTACCGTTCCGCTCGACCTGCACTGCGGCAGCGATGGCGATGTCGAGCCTGCGATCACGTTCGACATCACCGCGTTCGACTCCGGCCCAGGCGATGTGCCGCTGGCGCCTGGAACCTATGTCATCGCTCCCAAGGCCAGCCCCGCGAAGAACAAGCCGGGCGAGTTCATCGTCGGCATCATGTTGTTCAACAAGTCGATGTTCGCGGCCAAGAGCGGCACGCTCAAGATCGACCGCTTCGACATGGAGGGTGTCGCAGGTTCATTCACGATCGACGGCAATGAAATCCTCATGGGCAGCCGGCCCATGCATGTGGAAGGCACCTTCGACATGCCGTGCCGTAAGGCGATGCTGCAGGGCGCATGCCAGTCCAACAAGGCGGAACAGCCGCATTGAGCACGCGGCTTGGTTTCACGGCTAAAGCATGAGTATTGCCGCGGTCGGAAGCGGCTGACACAAACGCGGCCGTAAGCGAGCTGCCGATGTGCAGTGAGGCAATGCTAGGTTAATGCTGTATCCGCGTTGCCGAGGAACTGCACATGGCGGAATCGCAGAGCGTCGAGCGGCTCTATCAGAACTTGCTCGAGGCGTGGAACGATCGTCAGGCGAAAACGATGGCGAGCCTCTACGCGCCCTCTGGCGGCCAAGTCGGCTTTGACGGCAGCACCGCGAACAGCCCCGCTGAAATCGAAGCGTTGCTGACCCCGATCTTCAAGGACCATCCAACTGCGCGATATGTCGCGAAGGTGCGTGACGTTCGCATGCTGAGCGAAGACACCGCCATCCTCCGCGCCGTCGCAGGCATGGTGCCTCCGGGGAAGGAAGATCTGATGCCTGATCGCAATGCCATACAGACTCTGGTGGCCTCGAGGCAGCCAGGCGGCGAGTGGAAAGTCGAGATGTTCCACAACACGCCAGCGCGGTTCGATGGCCGACCGGAGCTCGCCGAGAAATTGACCGCCGAACTGCGCGAGCGGTTGGCCAAACAAGAGGGCTGAGCTGGATCTGCCATGACGATGTTGTTTATCGGCTTGGCCTCGAAGTAGCTAGAAGCGTCGAGCAGCGATTCGGGGCTCAGACTCCCGTCCGCGCGCCTTCCACCGCTTCATAGATCAATGGAGCGGCTGCCTTCAGCAAAGGGATGTCACTGACGCGCGTCTCGCAGTGGAGAATGTCGTAGTGGCAAAGCGTTCCGTACGGTACGCCGTCGGGACTCGAGATCAGCACGCCGCTGTAGCACACCACCGGGCTATCGGCTAGGTAAGGGAAGCGACCGTCCCGTTTGGCGTCGGCGAACTCAAGCGGTTCACGGTTGCGACCCACGTTGGCACAGTAAGCGTTCGCGAGCGGGATATCCGTGCCGTGTAGCTTTTCCGGGTCGGACCGGTCAAACAAAGCCATGTCACGCAGCATTTCGCCGTCATAGCGATACACGCCGGTAAATCGGTGCGGCGTGCGGTTGTTAAGGTAACGCAGCGCAGCGTGCATTCCATCGCGCAGTGCCATGCGGAACTCGTCCAAGTCCGGCGGGGGAATCGGCATCGCGGAACTTTAACGTACCGAGTGCCGCGACGCTGCCAACGAATCGCCGCCAGGATGCGCGGGCCTAAGAAGGCGCGCACCGCATACACGCTCATTTGCGCCGCTCTGGGACTATTGAGAATGGTGGCCGCCATGATGGTGCCGTGCTCGGTGAAGGCCATTGGCCGGTACTTCGATGGGCACAGCGTCCGGCGTTTAAGATCGCAAATTGGGGATGGGTCAAGATTTTCTGTTGATGAAGTGCCCGTTGCAGACGATG
>JBDTSP010000003.1:0-331150 GCA_039931065.1 Pseudomonadota bacterium
GATCATGGCCGTGGTGCGGCCGCGTTCGCTGATCTCGACCAGTCCCTTGATGATCCAGATGGTGCGCTTGTCGGCATCACCTTCCTTGAACAACACGCGACCCGCGGTCAATTGTTTGACCGTCACTTTTTTCGCAAGTGCGTGCAGATTTTCCCGCTTCATTCCTTCGAGCGGGGTCAGGGAGCGCAGCAGTTCTACGCTGACGTCACGGGAATCGGCCATTCGGAAATGCTAGCACGCCGACGCGGCGTCTCAGGCGTTGCTGCGCAACGAAGACCACCCTTTGTCGGGAGTGAAGCGCGGTCCGTAGCGCCTCTCCAATTCGGTCAACCGTGAAACCACAGCATCGACGCCGCGGGTTCGCGCGTAGGTGAGCGGCCCGCCGCGAAAAGGTGCGAAACCGGAGCCGAAAATCACGCCGGCATCAACCAGGTCAGCGTCGGCGACGATTCCCTCGCGCAACACGGCTGCGCACTCGTTAGCCAACGCGAGAATCAGCCGGTCTTCGAGATCCGGCGGCGGCTCGGCAACGGGGCCGGCGGACTTGACCGCCTTGCCGTCACGCCACACATAGAAACCTTCGCCACTCTTGCGCCCGACCTTCTTGGCCGCGATCAGCGCCTCGATGCGGGAAGTGTCGGGCTTCTGCCTGTTCAACGCGGCCGAGACGATGTCTCCAACGTGTTTGCACACATCGAGGCCGACCACGTCCGCCAGTTCGACCGGCCCCATCGGCATACCGTAACGCAACGCCGCTTCGTCGATGGTTTCGATGGCGATGCCGTCCTGCAGTGCGAACATCGCTTCGTAGAGGTACGGCACCAACACGCGATTCACAAGAAACCCCGGGGAACTCTTGCAGGGCAACGGCAGTTTGTCGATCTTGCGCGTGAACGCGATGGCCTTCTGGATGGATTCCTCACTGCTCTGTTCGCCGCGCACGATCTCCACCAGCGGCAGCTGCGACACCGGATTGAAAAAATGGATACCGACCAGCCGGCCGGGATCGGGCAGATTGTCGTCGAGCTGTTCGAGCATGATCGACGAGGTGTTGGACGCAAGAATCGCGCTCGATTTCATGCGCGGCTCGACGCGCGCAAACAACTCGTGTTTGGCATCGGCGTTCTCGAAGATCGCCTCGATGATCACGTCCGCGCCCGGCACGCCGTCGCCGGCGACGTCGGCCGTCATCCGCGTCATCAATTCGGCGGCCTTGCCAGGATCCTTCAACCGCTTTTCGAAACTCTCGCGCGCGCGTTGCATGGCGGGCTGGATGAATTTCAGCTCGCGATCCTGCAACGTCACGTTCAATCCGCGTTGCGCGCACCAGGCGGCGATGTCGCCACCCATGACGCCGGCGCCGACGATGTGTACACGCTCCAAGGGCACGCGGGTCTTGCCGCCGAGCGCCTTCATGCGTTCCTGCAGGAAGAACACGCGCACCAGGTTACGGGAAGTTTCACCGACCATGAGATCGGCAATCGAACGCGCCTCCGCCTCGTACGCCGCCGCGCCGCTCGCGCCGTGACGCGACCACAGATCGATGATGGCGTAAGGCGCGGGGTAATGTTCGGGGCGCGCCTTGGAACGGACCTGTGCGATGAGCTGCTTGCGAACCAGCGAACGGACGCCCGGCCATGACAACATGCGGTCCATGAAACGCGGTTGCCGCTGCTTGGGCTGCCGGTTGATGAGTTCACGCGCGGCCGATTCGCCATCCGACGGAAACACCAGCCGGTCGAGGAAACCCGCGCGCAACGCCTTGTCGGAGCGCAGCGTCTTGCCGGTGAGCATCATCTCCATTGCGGTACGAACACCGGCGCGGCGCACCGCGCGGACGGTACCGCCGAATCCCGGGTGAATGCCGAGCATCACCTCGGGCAAGCCAATCGAAAACTTGTCGCCCTTGATGCCAACGCGATAACGGCAGGCCAGCGCGAGTTCGAGCCCACCACCGAGCGCAAAGCCGTTGATGATGGCAACCGTGGGGCAGGGCAGTGCCTCGAGGTCCGCGAGGATACGGTGCGCGGCCTGCACCATCTCGAACGCCTGCGCCGCGCTCTCGAGCCGGGCGAATTCCTTGATGTCGGCGCCGGCGATGAAGCCACCCGGCTTGCCGGAGCGGATGACCACTCCGCGCGGGAGGTTTGCCTTGATCGCCACGAGGTGCTCGGCGAGTTCGAGCAGGATGTCGGATGAAAGTACGTTGGCCGAAGCGTCCGGCTTGTCGAGCGTCAACCACGTGATGCCGCCGGCATCGGTCTCGCGCGCCCACGCCTTCGCTGCGGTTGTCATCGCGGGATGTTAGGCGACCGCGGGTTGCGATGCCACGGCACCGCGTACGGTGAAGTCGCACATGATCGGCCGGTGATCCGACCAGCGCACGTCGGGCACCGAGAAATGCGAGATGTCGATTTCCTTGCTCACCAGCACGAAGTCGAGCTCGATGCGGGGAATACGCGCCGGGAACGAGGGCATGTTCGTTTCATTGGCGCTGCGCAGCCCGGCGGCGCGCATGAAGAGGTAGATCTCGTGCGTGCCCCAGAAAGTATTGAAGTCACCGGTGACGATGACCGGCTTGTGCGACTTGATGATCAGGTCGTGCAGGTAACGCAGCTGGTACTGGCGCTGGCGATATTTGAGCGCCAGGTGGACGAGGAAGATGCAGACGTCATCGAGCTCGAGTTCGATGATGAGCCGCTTGATTCCCGTGTCGAAGTAGTGAAACCGTTCGCCCTCGACCCGCGGGGCGGCGAGGAACGCGTTGCCCTGCTTGCGCACGATGGGCATGAGGTTGTTGATCGAGCTCTTGCCGTACTTGCACTCGTAAGTCGTGTAGTGCCCGAGGGATTCGGCAATGTGCTCGGCCTGGTTGAGCATGCCGCTGCGCACCGACCCCAGGTCGACCTCGATGAGACCGACGATGTCCGGATCCTGGCTCTTCACGAAGCTCGTAATTCCGTCCAGCACCCGGCGATTCGAGCGTAGATAGCCTGCGCCCGGAAACGGCAGATGGAATGCCGGCCCAGTGCCCGTGGCGTAGCGGATGTTGTATACGAGGAGTCGCAAGCGGAGTGATGCTAACGGTGCGACGCACAAAAGGGGAGTGGGCGTGCGTGTTCAGCGGGTAAACTACACTCAACGAACCGGCAGGATCGGACTACATGTCACAAAACAATCCAATTCGATTGTTCATCACGCATGCGTGGGAAACCTCCGACGAGTACTTGAGGGTCTTCGAGTACCTCGAGAGTGCCCGGAACTTCTTCTACAAGAACCTGTCCGGGCCCGACCTGGCGCCCAATGGCGGAAAGGAAGCCGACCGCGAGGAACTGCGGCGGCAGATCTCGCAGGCCGAGTGCGTCATCGCTTTCCCGACCCTGTACCGCACCCACACGGACCTGCTGATGTTCCAGCTCACGTTCGCCAAGGCATCGGACAAACCGGTGATTCTCATGCGCCCGTTCGGCGCCAACGTGGTCATCCCCAAGGAAGTTACCTCGCTGTCGGATCAGATCTGCGATTGGGACGGTCGTGCGCTGGTGGATGCCGTCAAGGCGCAGGCACGCCACGAGGAGTCCAATCGCTGGGACACCATCGAGTTCAAACTCGATTAGTTAGTCGTCAGCCTTCGGCCGCAGCGAACAGCTGAACCACCGCCGCGCCACCGTTGGTCATCGGTAGCGGCAATTCCAGCTCCTGCTGACGTGTCATCCGGCAGAACATGCGCACGATGACGCCGGCATGGCGCTCGGCTTCCTCGTTCGACATCTTGCGAATGGTCGCGCGCACGGCGTCTTCGCCGCGCAGCGGGCGCTCACGCTGAATCTGCGCAGTGAGTTCGAGGAACTGCAATCGAACGTCGCGCGGCACGTCGTCCGCTTCGACGTTGGCGAGGCATTGGCGCCACGCACCCTCGAGGCGATCCTTGATGGCGCCGGAACGCGTAAGCAGAAGCGTGGCTGATTCGAGCCGATCGTAAACACGCGACATGTGCTGTTCGTTATCGCTCGGAGCGCGGGCACTTCCCTATTTGCACCGCAAACCTGACGTAACGCCTTAGTTGTAGTTGTAACGGAGACCCTGATCCGTCAATGGCGTACGGCGCAAATATAGCGCGACACCTTGCAAATGCAACGGGGAAATTGCGGCTTTCAGCGGCGCCGGGCGACGCGTGCGGTCATCAGACCTAGCAAGAACAGGGTGAAGAACTCGAGGGATCCCCCTCCACCTCCACTGCTACCTCCGCCCGGCGAGGGCGGGGTGACCGGAGGAGGCGTGGGAGTTACGGCCCCCGGCGTTGGGCCGGATACGACCGGGGTCGCGCAAGCCGAAGTGCCCGCCGCTGCCGGGGCGGCACTCGTCACCCGGGAGGGCTCGACCAGCACAGTCGCACTGTCTGTCTTGCCGAGGTTGTCGGTCACGGTCACGCGAACCGTGATCGCACCCGTCGTCGGGGCAATTACCGTGGCGTTCGAAGTGTTCGCACCCACAATCGCCGGTGGGTTGGTCGTCGGCACGAGTACGGTCCAGGCGAAAGTCGCAAGCGTTCGGCCGCAGGACGCGGCGCTGCCGGCGGCGTTCAAAGCGATGTTTTGTCCGGGAAATACAGCGCCCGGGGTCGCGACGGCCGCGATTGGCCGGTCCGCCGCGATCAGCGCGCCCGTCGCATTCGCCATCCCGGCGCCGCAGGTATTCTCGGTGCAGAGGCATTGCTCGAGCTGGATGTCGGCGGTCGACACCGGCACGTGGCACTCGACGATCGTCGGAGCGTCCGAGACCGTGGTGGGGAAGGGCCGCGCGCCTTCGCGCAGCCGCGCCAGCATCTGGCTGGTGGACAGATTGGCATTACGCGCCAGCATCAGTGCGGCGATGCCCGACACGATCGGAGCCGAGAAGCTGGTGCCGAGATTGGTGGTTGCCTGGTCTGTATAGGTGAACGCGCCCGGCGCGGTCGGACCGCTATCGGAGGTCGTGTCGAGAGAAAACAGGCAGGGACCGCCGTTGACGTTCACGCAGTTGCCGCCCGGCGCCGCGATAGCGACCTCCGGGCCGAGATTGCTGAATCCCACTTTGCTGCCGGCATGACGGATCGCCGCGATCGCGGCCACGCCCGGACAATTGGCCGGCGAGGAGACCATGGTCCCTTCGTTGCCCGCCGAGATGACCACCAGCACCTTGCGCGCGGTGAGCTCGTCGATCGTGTCGCGATAACTCGGCTCGCAGGCACCCGTGGCCCCGAGGCTCAGGTTGAGAATTCGGGCCGGTGTCGGGTTGGTCGGGACACCCGAGACCGGCAGCCCGGCTGCCCAACGCATACCGGCGATGATGTCGCTGTCCGTGCCGCCGCACTTGCCAAGCACGCGCACCGGCAGGATGAAGGAATTCCAGGAAAGACCCGCGACGCCCGCGGCATTGTTGGTTCGCGCGCCGATCATTCCCGAGACGCGAGTGCCGTGCCAGGAGCTCGCGCTGGAGTCGCAATTCGTGAACGCGGCGTTGGTCTTGTCGTTGGCGTCTATCCAGTCGCCGGGGTCGGACGGGTCGGCGTCGCGGCCGCCGCCGTCATTCGCCTGGGCCGTGCCACTGACGAAATCGTAGCCGGGGAGCAGTTTGCCACCGGAATCGCCACGGCCGAGATCCGGATGGTCGTACAAGACGCCCGTGTCGAGGACGGCGATCACGATGCCCGTGGACCCGATTTCCGTGTCCCACGCACCGATGGCGTCGACCGACGAAACTTCGGTGTTCTTGAGATACCACTGGCCGCTGAACAACGGGTCACTGGGGTTGGTTGCCTGGGCAAAGCGGCGACGGTCGGGCACCGCGTATTCCACGGCCGCATCGGCGCGCAGCCTTTCAAGCGCGTCGGCGGCACTGGTTTCGGCCACGTCGACGCTGCTCGCCAGCATCGAATCCGAAATCTCGCGATTGAATGAAATCTTGAGCCCGGTACGACCAGACAATGCGCTAGCCCGATCCGAACCGCTCGAAAGCTTGGCAAGACTGGCGCCAGCCGGATTGCGGCGCAGCTTGACGATCACCGCGAGTTTGCCGCCTTCGACGCCATCGGATTCCGTCCGGGATTCATGGGCAACCGGATTGTGTTCGGGCGCCGCCGTTGCAATCGCCTGTACGGCGAGCAAGACCGCCAGGGTGGCGATTCGGCGTTTGGGGTTGCGCATGGATGGGTCCCGCGGAGGTCGCGCCACAACGTGGCTCCTGTGATTCAGTAGCGAGTTGGCCACCAAAGGGTTCCCGGACTTCCACGAGTCACGGTGAAAGAGAGTTTGCGACGAGAAGCGGCCCAGTACTGCGAACCACATCAAGCCCGCGTCCCGGCGGCCTCAAGCCGTACTACGCATAATGTATATTATGTTGAATTAAGGAGGGACGATCAAAAGCCCGATGAGCGTGATCGTCTGTCCGACCCTTTCAGTTCTGGACCTTCTTCTGCAGATCAGCCACCGGCTCGCCGAAATCCGGAGTGCCATCCTTCTTCCAGTGCAGCACCAACGAGGCAGTAGTTAGCGTCGATGGCGCTGGCGGAGTAGGTCATGAAGACTCTGCCGTTGCGGATCAACAACGCCACCTTACCGGTGATGGCCGTGGGCGAGCGCATCTTCGCGATGCAGATGTTGGTGCCTTTGCCCTCCTCCGGCGTCCGTCCGCGTTGCGTCCACAGGAAGTAGCGCTGGCCGCGGTGGACGAAAGTCGTGCCGTCGAGCGAGAAACTGTCCCAACCGGTTTCCAGTCGGCCAAGTTCCTTCCAATCACCCGTGAACGGATCCGCCGATTCGTTCACGAGCACGTATGGCCGCACTTCCCACTTCGCATCGATGCGGCTCGCGGTGAAATAGATGTACCACTTGCCGTCGATGAAATGGATCTCCGGCGCCCAGATGTGTTTGCTCATCGGGCCGGCCGCATGCGCGCGCCACACCACCTTGGTTTGCGCGCTGGCCAGCTTGCTGAGGTCGGTGGTACGGCGGATTTCGATCCGGTCGCATTCGGCGACCGTGGCCGCGCAACCAGGCACTGATCATCTTGTGATTCCCTCGGAAATTTCCTGGCAACGCGCGTTCTACCACGCGGGCAGCGCGCCAAAAATCGCGATTTTCCCGCTGCGATATCCGTTTGGGCACGCCGGGGTGCACAATCCGTCCAACGAAAACGATGGGGACCGGACGCAATGTGGATTCCGACTCGCGATTCAGCAAAGCTCGCGGCCATCGGCGCGCTGACATGGGGAGCTGTGATCTTGAATGCATCCGCGATGGATACGATCTACGCGAAAATCGAGTCGCTCGACAAACGGTTCGATTCGCTGATCGCGCCGTCGACAAAAATAGAAATGATCGCCGACAACCTGGAGTGGTCCGAGGGACCGTTGTGGGACGCCAAGACGAACTCCCTGCTCTTCTCCGACATACCGCGCAACCGCGTCATGCAATGGAACGCCAGGAATGGCGTATCACTCTTCATCGAGAAGAGCGGCTACACCGGTAGGGCCGCGTTTACGGGACGCGAACCCGGATCGAACGGTCTCACCTTTGATCCGCAGGGCCGGCTCACGCTTTGCCAGCATGGCGACCGCCGCATCTCCTATCGCGACGCCTACGGTCAATTTGTCGCCGTTGCGGTCGGCTTCAACGGCAAACGCCTGAACAGCCCCAACGACCTGGTGTACGACAACAAGGGCAACCTGTATTTCACCGATCCGCCCTTTGGATTGCCCGGCACGTTCACCGATCCCAACAAGGATCTGCCGTTCAACGCCGTATTCCGCGTCGACCCGGAAGGGAAAATCACCACCGTCGCCATCGAACTCGAAGCGCCGAACGGCCTCGGCTTTTCGCCCGACTACAAGACGTTGTACGTCGCGAACGCGACCGCGAAGGAGCCCATCTGGAAGGCTTACAAGGTGCGGCGCGACGGCAGCCTGGACAAGGGGCGCGTGTTCGCCGAAGCGAGCAGCTACGTCAGGAAGGGCGACGGAGTTCCTGATGGACTCAAGGTCGACATCAAGGGCAATGTCTTCGCGACGGGACCGGGCGGCGTCCACGTGTTCGCGCCTGACGGCACGCGTCTGGGTCGGATCATCACCGACGTGCCGACCTCCAATGTCGCCTTCGGAGAAGACGGCGCGACGCTGTTCATCACCGCCAATCATCGAGTGCTGCGCATGCGCACCAAGACAAAGGGCATGCCGCTGCCGGTTGCCAAATAGTTAGTTCATCGGTTCACGAGGGGGGGGGGGGGGGGGTCATGATTTCACGCCGACTGTCGCTCGGTTTGCTGTACGTGGCATTTTGCGCGGGTTCCCTGAGTCTCCCGGCGATGGCCGCCACCAAGGCGCGCGTGCTGGTGTATTCGGGCAGCACTGGTTTCCGCCACGACTCGATTCCCGCGGCGGTCGAGGCCCTGAAGGCCATCGGCGCCAAGGCCGGTTACACGATTGATGCGACCGAGGATCCGGAGGTATTCAGCGCCGAGAAGCTCAAGCAGTACGAGGCGCTGGTGCTGGTCAGCACCTCCACGGATCCCAAGAAACCGGAATCCGAATGGTTCACGGGTGCTAAACGCGACGCGCTGCAGGGCTTCCTCAAGGACGGCAAAGGTGTGGTCGGCCTGCACGCGGCGGCGGATTCGCACTACAACTGGGGCTGGTACGGCCAGATGATCGGCGGCTACTTCGAGCGGCATCCGAAAGGCACGCCGAAAGGCGTAGTCACGGTCGTCGATGCGAAGAACCCGGCGACGGCCAAACTACCCAAAACGCTCGAGCGCAACGACGAGTGGTACTACTACAAGGACTTCGATCCGACCGTACACGTGCTCGTCACCATCGACCCGGCTTCGATCGGTGAAGGCGAAGCCGATGTGAATCCCAATCCTTTGGTGTGGTGCCACAACTTTGGCGGCGGACGCGTCTTCTACAGCGCGCTCGGCCATACCTCAGAGGCGTACAGCGAACCGTACATGGTGAAGCTGCTGAGCGGCGCGCTGGTCTACGCGGTCGGCAAGTAGTCAGTCCCGACAAGAAAACTTTTGCGGTCTTCGCGATCAGGCGTCGAAGTTCTGATCCCAGTACTTTTCCATGCGGGTGCGCAGGGCGGCGTCCGGCAGGCGCCCCCGCGCCGCGCCCAGATTGTCTTCCAGGTGCGTGAGTTTGGTCATGCCCGGAATCGCGGCCGTCACCGCCGGATGAGAGACCACGTATTTCAGGAAGACCTGGCCCCAGCTGCGGCAGTCGATCTCCGCTGCCCACTCGGGCAGATCCGCGCCACCCACGCGAGAAAACAGATTGCCGTCGCGACGCCCTCCAAACGGCAGGTTGATCAACACGCCGATTCGTTTCTCGAGCGCGGTCGGCAACACTTCGTCGGCCGCCGCACGATTCGCCAGCGAGAAGTCGACCTGGATGAAATCGATCGGTTGCGACTTCATCAGCGCGACCATCGCATCGTGCTGCGATGAGCTCGAGGTAGTGACGCCTACGTAACGGATCTGGCGCTTCTGCTTGAGCGAATTCAAATGCGGGAACAACACATCGACGCCGTTCAGGCTGTGGATCTGAACGAGGTCGAGCACATCGGTGCGCAGACGGCGCCTGGATTCCTCGATCATCGCCACGCCCTGCGCCAGGTTGCCGTTGTCGGCGCTGACTTTGGTCGCGATGAACGCCTTGCTGCGATTGCCGATGTCGGCCAGCAATGCACCGATCGTTTCTTCCGACTGGCGATAGGCTGGCGCGGTGTCGACGACCTGTGCACCGGCCGCGGTGAGCCCGGCCAACACTTCGCGCCGTGCGGCACGTTCGTCCGGCGAGGTCGGGCTGTAGTTGTTCGTGCCCACTCCGATGACTGCCAGTCTTTCGCCAGTAGAAGGAACAGGTTTGGTCGCCAGGGGCGGGGCAAACGCGGGCCGCGGCTCGTCGTCCTTCTTCTTGCCCTTCTCCGCGCCCCATGCGCTCGTGAGCTGCCCGCCCGCGAACGTTGCGATCCCTGCCTTGATGACCTCTCGTCGTCCTGTCATTTCTTCCTCCGGCCAAGCTTCGACTTGCGCTTCGTTTTCGACTGCTTCGCGCGCGCTTTGTTCGCGGTTTTCTTGACGGACTTTTTCTTTTTGGCTGCGAACTTCCGGACGGGCTTCTTCTTCGGCGCCGCTTTGGACTTCACTTTGGATTTTGCTTTGGCCTTGACCATGGTTTTCACCTTGGACTTAACCTTGGCCTTCGTTTTAGGCTTCGCCTTCGGCTTCGGCTTGGCCGCGGCTCCCGGTCTCGCCGCTTCGGCGGCCGGCATCGAGTGCACTGCGAACGCGGCGCCGCTTGGATCCATGACTACCGCGATCCGGCTGCCGCCCGGCACGTCCATCGGCGCCATCATTTCCTTCGCGCCCGTTGACGTCGCGAGGGCGAACCCGGCATCGGCGTCCTGAATGCTCACGTACGGCAACCAGCTCGGTGGCCTCGGCTGCCCGGCCGGTGTGATGTACATGCCACCGCGCTGCTGGCCGTTCCAACCGAAGATGAGGTAGGTACCAACCGGTCCCATGTCCATCCGCGTGATTGCATCCCAGCCGAACAGCTGGCTGTAGAACGCGAACCCGGCTTCACTGTCGCTGGTAGTCAGTTCGTGCCAGGAAAAGCTGCCGAGCGGCGGCACACCCGATACTTCCGGACTGGCTTTCTCAGGATCGATGATGGCGAACACCGCTCCCTGCGGATCCGCAAGCACCGCATACCGACCGGCGCCCTGCATGTCGCTCGGGCCCTTGATGATCCAACCACCGGCCTTGACCGCGGCCTCGGCAGTCGCGTCCACGTCGCGCGTGCCAATGTACTGCAGCCAGTGCGATGGAACGTCCGCCGACATTTCCGCGGGCATCGCCATGATGCCCGCCGTAGGTCCGCTATCCGAATGGCAGACGGTGTAGTTAGGATCCGGCGGCCAGGGCTGCATCTTCCAGCCTGTCAGCCGCGAATAGAATTTTTTTGCGGCCGGCACGTCGCGTGTCATCAACTGGTGCCAGACGAATTTGCCACGCACATCGACAGCTTCCATGGACGGATCTCCGTTGAGTGGGACGAGAGTTGCGGGCTTCGATAATAGCCCCCGTCCGCCGGGAATTGTTCGGTGCGATTCAGCGCGTCGGAGCAACCGTCGTCGGCGCCTGGACAGGCGGCGCGGGAGTCTCGCCCGCCTTTTTCGGATAGATGCCGACAACCGTGCCGTCTGCCTGGCGGCGCGCGAAGCTGAAGCCATTCGCCAATGCCACGGAACCTTCACACAGCGTGATCTCGGGCCGCGGCGGAATCTTGACCTCGACCTCGGGAATCTCGATGTCGATCTTCGTGACGTGCAGGCCGAGCGCGCCGGTCATGCCGCGCAGATAGGTTTCGAGTTCTTCCTTGAATTGATCGCTCAACCCCACGTCATTGCGGAGGAAATATCCGGTCAGGTGGCGCGCCAGCGGCGTGGCCTTCTGCATTTCGCGCATGACGATGGCCTGCTCGCTCTCGAGCGTCCAGAACGAGGTCTGCGCCATGTATTCGCCGACTTCGGACGGGACCGACGGGTCATCGGCCCGGATCGGGGGGGTGGCCACGTGAAGCACGCCGTCGGCACCGAGCGAGAGTTTGACCTCTGCAAGATCCAGCTCGTAGTTGAGCTTCGCGGGCCAGATCACCATGACCTGCGGGTTGATGCCTTTGACCTCGGGGCAGGCCTTGTACCAGACCGTCACCTGACGTTCATGCTGGATGATGGCGCGGGTGCGCATCTGCGTGACCATCACGTTGATGGGGCTTTCTTCGGCGTCCTTTTGGGTCCAGTAGGAGTACCCAATGGCGCCGGCGGCCACCGCGATGATCAAGCCGATGATGTTCTTGAGCACTGAACCTCCTGCGCCTAAAAAATCTCGAACAACCCCGCGGCTCCCATGCCGCCTCCGATACACATCGTGACCACCGCCAGTTTGGCGCCGCGCCGCTTGCCTTCGATCAATGCATGCCCCGTGAGGCGCGCCCCGGTCATGCCGTAGGGATGGCCGACGGCGATCGCGCCGCCATTCACGTTGAGGCGGTCGTCGGGAATTCCGAGCTGGTCGCGGCAGTAGATCACCTGCACCGCGAAAGCCTCGTTGAGCTCCCACAGATCGATATCGGCGACCTTCTTGCCGGCGCGCTCGAGTAGTTTGGGGATGGCGAACACCGGACCGACACCCATCTCGTCGGGTTCGCAGCCGGCTACCGCGAACCCGCGGAACGCGCCCAGCGGTTTCAACCCGAGCCGCTCCGCGCGGCTCCCACTCATCACGACGCAAGCCGCGGCACCGTCGGAGAACTGGCTCGCGTTGCCCGCAGCGATGACGCCGCCCGGGGTGGCCGGGCGAATCTTCGCGACTGCCTCGTAGGTGGTATCAGGCCGGATGCCTTCATCGTCGCTGATCGTGACCTTGCGGGTCATGAGCCGGCCGGTATCGGCATCGGCTGCGCCCATCGTGACTTCGATCGGGGCGATCTCCGCGGCGAATCGGCCGGCCGCGAGTGCCGCCGCGGCCCGTTGCTGACTCAGCACGCCGAATCGATCCTGCGCCTCGCGCGGAATGCGGTAACGCTTCGCCACGGTCTCGGCGGTCTGCAGCATGTTCCAGTAGATTTCGGGCTTGTGCTCCTCGAGCCAGGCTTCCTTCGCCATGTAGTAGTTCGTCCGGTCGTTCTGCGTGTTCGAGATCGACTCGACGCCACCGGCAACATAGACCTCGGCCTCGCCCGCCGCGATGCGTTGTGCAGCCATGGCGATCGTCTGCAAACCAGACGAGCAGTAACGATTCACCGTCATGCCGGAAGTCGTGACCGGACAACCGGCCCGCAGCGCGATCTGCCGCGCGATGTTGAAACCGGTCGCGCCTTCGGGGTTGGCGCAACCCATCACCACGTCTTCGACACTTGCAGCATCCATGCCCGCGCGCTCGATCGCGGCCTTGACCACGTGACCGCCAAGCGTGGCGCCGTGCGTGAGATTGAAGGCACCGCGCCAGGACTTGGCGAGCGGCGTACGCGCGGTCGAAACGATGACGGCATCAACCACGACGAGCTCCTTTCTTCCGGGCGGACCTGGTTGTTTTCGCTGGTCTCGCGTCGTCGAAGGCTGCGCCAGCCGCGGCCAGCCGCGTGATGAGTTTTGCGGGACGCCAGAATTCCGGCTCCGCATGTTTGTTGCCGGCAAACGCTTTCATGCGGCGCGCAACCGTCTGCAGGCCGACGCGGCCGGCATAGAACATCGGTCCGCCGCGCTGCACGGGGAATCCGTAGCCGGCGAGATATACGACGTCGATGTCCGAAGCGCGCATCGCGATGCCTTCCTCGAGAAGATGTGCACCTTCGTTGACCAGCGCATACACCAGACGATCGACGATTTCCGCATCGCTGATCTTGCGCGGCGCGATCCTCAGCGCGGCGCGCTCCTCCGCGATGATCTGGTCGATCGCCGGGTCGGGAATGGCGTCGCGTTTGCCGGGTTCATACCGATACCAGCCAAGGCCGGTTTTCTGGCCGAACCGGCCGAGCTCGCAGACGCGATCGGCAATGCGCATCTTCCGCGCCTTGGGGCGCTCCGCGTAATGCCGCTTGCGGATGTGCCAGCTGATGTCGTTGCCTGCCAGGTCCGACATGCGGAACGGACCCATCGCGAAGCCGAATTTTTCGACGGCCTTGTCGATCTGCGCAGGGCTTGCGCCCTCCTCCAGCAGCAACAACGCCTGCTGCGAATACTTGTTGATCATGCGGTTGCCGATGAATCCATCACACACGCCGGAAACCACGGCGGTCTTGCCGATGCGCCGTGCGAGTGCCATCGCCGTGGCCAGCACCTCAGGCTTCGTCCGCTTCGCGCGCACGACCTCGAGCAATTTCATGATGTTCGCGGGGCTGAAAAAATGCAGGCCGAGTACGTCGCCGGGCCGCTTCGTGAACGCGGCAATCCGGTCGACGTCGAGCGTCGAGGTGTTGGTCGCGAGTATCGCGCCGCGTTTGGCCACTCTATCCAATTCGCGGAACACGGCTTTCTTGACCGCGAGATCTTCGAACACGGCTTCGATCAGCAGATCCGCATCCTTCGCGGCCGAATAGTCCAGCGACGGGGTGATGAGCTGCGCGCGTTTCTTCGCCTCTTCCGGTTTCAGCTTGCCCCTGGCCGCCGCGCCCTCGTAGAACTTGGCGATGACACCCATGCCGCGGTCGAGTGCTTCCTGTCTGGCCTCGAGCACGGTGACCGCGATGCCGGCGTTCGCGAAACTCATCGCGATGCCGCCACCCATCGTGCCGGCGCCGACCACCGCGACCTTTTCGATCCTGCGGGGCACTGTCTGCTCGCTGATGCCATCGACCTTGGCCGCGGCGCGTTCGGCGAAAAACGCGTGGCGCAATGCGCGCGATTCCTCGCTCACCATGAGTTCGCTGAAGATTTTCTGTTCGGTCGCGATGCCGGCTTCGTATTTTCCGGCGAGTGCGGCGCCAATTGCCTCGAGCGCGCGCGCCGGCGCGGCGAGGCCGCGCGACACCTGTGCCACCGCCGTCTTGGCGAACTGCAGGAACGCTTCGGCTTGCGGATGTTTGACCCCCAGATCGCGTGAACGGCGGGCGGGTTTTCCATCCTTGATCAACCGCAACGCGAATTCGCGCGCCGCTTCGCGAAGTTTTTCGGTCACCAACAGGTCGAACAGCGCCGAGCCCTTGAACATCGACGCGGGCACGACGGATCCGGAAACCATCAGGTTCACCGCGGTTTCAAGACCGACCAGGCGCGGGAATCGCTGCGTGCCGCCGGCGCCGGGAATCAAGCCAAGCTTCACTTCGGGAAAGGCGATTTTCGCGTCGGCCAACGCGACTCGGTAGTGACAGCCCAGCGCGAGCTCGAGACCGCCGCCCATGCAGGCGCCGCCGATCGCGGCGATGACGGGCTTGGGAGACGCCTCCACGGCGTCGACCACCGCCGGCAGGAATGGCTCAGCGTAAAAGGCGCCGCCCGCGAACTCCTTGATGTCCGCGCCGCTCGAGAACGCGCGCTCGTTGCCGATCAGCACGATTGCGCGGACCTTGGAGTCCGCCGTGGCGCGATCGATGGCGGCGACGATTCCGGAACGCAATTCATGCGAGAGCGCGTTCAAAGGTGGATTGTTCATCGCGAGCCACGCGACGCCTTGTTCGATCTTGATGCTCACG
Source organism: Pseudomonadota bacterium (assembly GCA_039931065.1). Lineage (GTDB taxonomy): Bacteria > Pseudomonadota > Gammaproteobacteria > Steroidobacterales > Steroidobacteraceae > CADEED01. Next base: position 15,230 of record JBDTSP010000003.1, read on the forward strand.
ACGGTCATGGCACGGATCATAGGCATGCCGGCGCGTGCGCGTCGATCAGGCAACTCCCATTCCGCAGGCCTGGTACTACCGGGTGACCGGCGGTCAGATCCTGAGCGCGCGCCAGGCGCCGTGACGCCAGCGCCAGAACATGCTGATGCCTAACAAGATCACGTAACTCATGAGCGCAATCCAGCCGCCCCGCGCGCCCATCCCGTATTGCGGCAGGCCGTCGAACCAGCCCGCGCCGGGCGCGAATACCAATGTGTGCGCCAGCGGCACGAAGAAGAACCACGACAACACCAGCGCAGTCGCCGCCGGTACGCGCGTATCGCCCGCGCCGCGCAGGCAGAAACTCGCACCGCAATAGAGCCCATCGAAAATCTGATACGCGGCGGCGGGCCACAGCAGGATCAGCCCGAGCGCCACCACGTCGCCCGCCGCGGGACCGCCCGCGCTCACGAACAGCGGCAACACCCAAGGCCCGACCACCAGCAACACGACGGCGATGAACGCCATGAACCCCGCGCACAATACGATGACGACGTTGCCCATGCGGTTCGCCCAGTCACGACTGCCGGCGCCGATCGACTGGCCGACCAGGGTCGTGCCGGCAAGGGCAATGCCGATGGTGGGCATGTACGCCATGGACGTGAGCGCCATGACGATCTGCGTTGCCGCGGCTCCGATGGCGCTGGTCTGCGCGATCATCAACTGAGAGAGCGCGAGTCCGAGCAAGTCGGCGCCGTACATCACGCCGATCGGCAGGCCCACCATGAGTTGCGCCCGGATCACGGACCAATGCGGCCGCCACATGAGCTTCGAGCGATAGAGTCGCCCGGTTTCGCCGCGCAGGAACAACAGCAGCGCGAGTGAGATGCCGACGAACTGCGCGAAGTTAGTCGCCCAGGCCGAACCCCTCATGCCGAGCCCCAGTCCGAAGATGAAGAACTGGTTGGCGAAGGCGTTGACGATCGTCGTCGTGAACACGACGGCAATCGTGAATCGGATCGCCGAGATGCCGTTGAAGAAACCCATTGCCGCCCAGGCCATCGAACCCAGGAATGCGCCGCCCATGCGTGGCATCCAGTACTCGAGCGCGAGTTGCTCGATGTGTGGATCGAGGCCGAACGGATGCAGGAACAATCGTCCGGCGAATGCCAGCCCGAGAAACAACGGCACCAGCGCGAGCGACGCCCACAACGCGTTCCACAGGGCCCGCGAGGCGCGCGCCTTGCGCCGGCTGCCGAAGGCTTGCGCGACAAATGTCTGCACCGCGAGGCCAACCCCACCGAACAGCAGGATGGCGCAGCTCATGATCCAGTAGATAGACCCCATCGCGGCCACCGCGTCGGTGGACAACCGGCCGATGAACCACAGGTCCGTGAGATTGAGCAACGCCTGCACCGCGTTGGTAGCCATCAGCGGCGCGGCGAGCTTGAGGATTTCGCGCAGGTCGACATGTGGCTTGCCGGCTGCATCGAAGCGTTGCGCCGGGAACGACCCGGCCACCCTCGGCGTGTTCACTGCGCGACGCCGACCGCCGGATCATCGGCTCGCCGGCGCGATTCGAAGCCTTTGCCGAGCGAACGCGTCGCCGCCAGCAATACGATCGCCAGCGCGGCGCAGATCCACGACATTCCAGCCACACCCAGGCCCTGAACCAGCTTGTAGAGCGCCTGGCCGAAGACGTCCGACCCGCGCTGCAGGACCGTATCGATCAGGCCCTTGCTCTTGAACTTGCTTTCCGGATTCAGCACGGTGAACAACATTTCGCGGGTCGGCTTGCCGAGGCCGTAGTCCGCGGCACGCCGTATAACCTGCGTGATCAGCAGGACACTGCCGACCGGCACCAGCGCGAGCACCACGAAGCTCGCCCCGACCAGCGCCGGCATCGCCGACAGGCTCAGGCCCACGCTGCCGCGGCGCGTGAGCCATGTGACCGCCACCGCCTGGAAAAACAGCGCCAGCAGGTTGACGGCGATTTCGATGTTGGCGAACACCGCGGTACGTTCGACGTCGCTCGCGAACAGCGTTGCAACGTATTTGCCCTGCTCGTTGTACATGAAGGCGCCGATGATCTGCCCGCACACGATGATTCCGCCGATGCCCAATAGATAGGGGGTGCGGATCAGCCGCGACAGGTCATCGAGCGCCCGGCCACCGACCGGAATCGCGCCGTCGGGCACCGTGCGGCCGTTGGGAGAACGGCGCAGCAACCTGCGCGCCAGCGTCACCAGCACCGCCGCGCCGAGAATGAACACACAGGCGGTGACGATGAGCGGCGGTAATCCGACATCGACCACGAGCCAGCGCACCAGCAGGTTGCCGACCACTGCGCCGGCGCTGCCGCCGGCGGCGACGTAACCATAGAAACGTTTCGCCAGGTCCGGACGCCACACATCGGCCATGGCACTCCAGAACACGGCGATGACGAACAGATTGGATGACGAAAGCGCGATGAAGAATGCCGCCGCCAGCAACGGCTCCCCGGGCAACATAGCGCGCGCCACCGCCAGCGCGACGAACAACGCCACGAACGCGACGTAGACGATCCACAACAACCGGGCGCGCGGCGTGCGCCCCACCAGCCACCAGTAGATGGGCAGCAGCGCCGCCGAGCAGAACAGCACGGCGATGAACAGGACGTAGTTGTTGCTCACGCCTACTTCGAGCGCGAGCGCTTCGCGCATGGGACGCAACATGTAATACCCGCACAACATGCAGAAGCACGCGGCGGCAGCGGCCAGCAAGGCACGCCGCTCCTCCCGGCCAACCGGGACGCTGAGCGGCGCCAGGTTCACCGCAGGGACTTCAGCGTACCCGTCAGGTGCGGCTTTTCGCCCTGCGCGTCACGCAGCGCAAACGCCGTGCCGTTCTCGATCGACCAGCGCTGCAACATGAGCCAGGCCGGCATGTAGATAGGCAGCTTGAAACTCACCGACAATTCGCAGCCACCGTCGAACTGCGCGGACTCGAAGTCCGAAACCAGGCGGCCGAGCGACCACATGCCGTGCGCGATCGCCCGGGGAAAGCCGAATGCGCGTGCGGTCAGGTCGCTCATGTGGATCGGATTCACGTCGCCCGAGATGAAACCGTAGCGGCGGCCCAATCCGGCCGGCGCGCGGAAGCTGCTCGACTTGATCGTCTGCGCGTCGGGAGTACCTTCGGGCGCGCGCACCACGGTAGTGGTCTTGCCCGCCCCCGGCGCAGAACGTTTGCGCGCGAGGAACGTGCAGGTCTCGTCCCAGCGGGGCTCGCCGCCGACCACGTACTCGGTGTGCAGGTCGAATTCCTGGCCACGTTCGGTGTCGCGATGCCCTTCTATCCAGCAGCGGATCTCCGCCGGCTCCTCGGCTGACAACGGCTCGCGCATCGCGATGCGGTTCTGCACGTGTACTAGGCCGAACAACTTCACGGGAAATGCTTCGGCGCCGAGCATCGCGAGGTGCAGCGGAAACGCGAGGATGTGCGGATAGGCGATCGGCAACGTGGCGCCAGCCGCCGCGCCGCAGATCTCCGAATACTGTGCGAGATGTTTGCGGTCGATGACGACCTTGGCAAGCTGCGATTCGATGCGCGGCACCGCGCCGCCTTCCGGCACCAGCGACGGTTTGCGCGACACCATGATCTTCGGATACATCGACCAGACGGCCGGAGCGCGCGCGAATTCGAGCGAATGCTTGGCCTGCATGTGGCGGATTCCCTGAGGAGGCGTTACGGGGAGAGTCGGTCGATGACGATGTTCAGTCGTCCGTCCTTGCCAACATGATAACTAACTTGCCCATACGGGTCGCCGCTGCTCGCGGTCGGCGTTCCACCCAGCGCGACGCGGGCGACCACGTCGAGTAATTGACCCTTCGAGATGTGACGTGACGGCAGCATTGCGTTGGCCGCCGTCAGTTCGACGTCCAACGGAAATTTCGCAGGCATTCGCAGGGCCGCGAACGGTGGACCGGGCGCCTTTGGATCGCGCGCCGCCACGAACAACACCGAACCCGGCGGCACACTCGACGCAAGCTTCGCCGCCAACGTGACATGGACTTCAATGCGCGCCCCGTCGTCGGGCGTTGCCGGGGCTGGTTCGCTGGCCCCACCCTGGTCGAGCGCCGCGATGCGTTGTTCGATGATCGCGCGGATGTTGTCGGGCGGATTGAGCGCCAACATGCGGGTGAATCGTTCACGCGCCACCGCAGTCTCGCCGCGGCTCATTGCGGCAAACGCGCTGTAGAACAGCGCCTTCGCATTGCCGGGTTCGAGCGTCAATGCACGCTCGAACAGGTGCCCGGCGGCCCCGCGAATGGCTTCCGGATCCTGCGCGACGAGATTTTCGGCGATGCCGAGCACGGCCTCGGCGCTGTTGCCGCCGGCGATGCGATCGGCACGTTGATAGGCGCGTACCGCCAGCGGATATTGTTCCAGCCCACCATAGGAGCGGCCGAGCATGAGCCAGCCGCTCAGGTTGTCGGGTTTGACGGCGAGTTCGCGCGCGAGTTTGGCGGTCATCGCGGCCGGAGTATCGGCCACCGAATGCGCCGTCACCCAGGTGTAATTGCTGAACACGGCGTACAGCGCGGCCGTACCTAACAACAACGCGGCGGCGACCAAGGCGGCACTCGCCCCCGCCACGGGTTTCGCGTCTTCGCGCCGCCGCACCAGCGGCAGCAATACGAGCAGCGCGGCGCCAGCCGCGAGGGTTCCGGCGATCAAAATGAAGGCGAGGATCATTGTTATTCTTCCGGCTCGTCCGTGTCGACCGTGCTGTTGTCGTTGGCGACCATTGCCGAACGCCGCCTCACCACCACGATCGCAACCACCACGCCGCCGAACAATACAACCAGCGGCGCGATCCAGATCCAGGCGGTCGAGCCGGACATCGGCGGACGAAACAGGATCACGTTGCCGTAACGCCTGACCATCGTCGCGCGGATTTCGTCGTCGCTCCTGCCGGCGAGGATCTGTTCTTTCACGTCGCGCCGCAGCTCGGCCGCGAGGTCCACCGGCGAATCCGCGATGCTGTTGTTCTGGCACTGCATGCAGCGGAATTCGTGTGTCAGCTCGTCGTAGCGCTGCTGCTGCGCTTCGGTCGGCATGACGGTGATGTCGATCGCGAACACCTGCGATGCGAACACGCCAAGGAACATCAGCACCGCGATCCGGCGAAGTCTGCGCATCATGGCAGCGCCGGCCCACGTGGCAGGCGCGACAGGAATTCGCGCTGCCAGACTTCGGGGGTCATCGGGCCTACGTGGCGGTACAACACCCGGCCCGCGGCGTCGACGAAGAAAGTCTCCGGCGCGCCGTACACGCCGAAATCGATGGCGGTGCGGCCCTCGCGATCGATCAACACCGCGCTGTAGGGATTTCCGAGTTGGGCGAGCCACTGTTGCGCGGCTTCGTCCTCGTCGCGCCAGTTGAGGCCGATCAGTGGAATACGTCCGTCGCGTGCGATTTCCAGCAACACTGCGTGTTCCTCGCGGCAGGCGATACACCAGGTCCCCCATACGTTGAGCACCCAGGGCTTGCCCGCCAGATCGGCCAGACCCAGCTTGCGCGCCGGCTCGCCCAGCACCGGCAGGTCGAACGCAGGCGCGGGCTTGCCTAACAAGGCCGAAGCCATGGTGCTCTTGTTCGGCGAACGAACCACGCCGATGTAGAGCACCGTTCCCAACAGGAAGAACGCGATGATAGGAATCACGAACCGGTTCACGAAGCCTGCACCCCGGCCGCCGTGGCGGGAACGGTTTCGCTTGCAGGCACCTTCGTCCTGTAACGCCGGTCGCTGGCCGCGAGCAGCCCGCCGAGCGCCATCAGGCCGGCCGCGAGCCACACGTAGTTGATCAGCGGACGGATTTGCGCACGCACGCTCCAGCGGCCCGCGCCCAGATCGTCACCCAGCGCCGCGAACAGATCCATGTTCCAGCGGCTGTGGATACCCGCCTCCGTCATCGTCGAACGCTGCACCCAGTAGTTGCGTTTCTCGGGATGCAACACCGCGACCGGCTGACCGTCGCGCAGCACCGTGACCACGGCGCGCACGCCGTCGTAGTTAGGCCCTTCGAGCGGCTCGATGCTGTCGAAGCGGTAGGCGTAACGGCCCAACGCGACGGATTCGCCCTGCGCCAGCGCCACGTCGCGTTCGATGGTGTACGTCTCGACGGTCGAGATAGCGATGACACACACGCCGAGACCGATGTGCGCGAGCGTCATGCCTAGAGTGGCGCGCGACAACGACAACCGGCGTCGCAGTCGATCGATCGGATCGAACAGCGACGACACGATCACCCACACGCCGAGGATCACGCCGACCGGCGTCAGCCATTTGCCCGGGCCATACGCCGCGAACACGATCAGCAGCCCGACGACGATGGCTATTGCGAGGCCGAGCCCGATGCGGCTGCGCTGCGTTGCCAGCCGCCCCTGCTTCCAGCTCGCGTGAATGCCGATGGCGACCAGCGCGAGCAGCGGCAACATCGCCACGGGAAACAAGCGCGTGAACCATGGCGTGCCCACCGAGATGGACGGCGCACCGAAGGCGTCGGCGATCAGCGGCGCAAGCGTGCCGATGAATACGATGGCGCCGGCCGCGACCAGCAACACGTTGTTGTAGAGCAGGAATGCCTCGCGAGCCCCGACGTCGAAACCGGCCGTCGACTTGAGCAACGGCGCGCGCCAGGCGTACAGCGTGAGCGCTCCGCCGATCACGATGACCAGGAACCCGAGGATGAACATGCCGCGCGTCGGGTCGGCCGCGAACGAATGCACCGACACCAGCACGCCCGAACGCACCAGGAACGTTCCTAACAAACTCAGGGAAAACGCGAGGATCGCAAGCAGCAGCGTCCAGCTCTTGAACAAACCGCGCTTTTCAGTGGCGGCCAGCGAGTGAATGAGCGCCGTGCCCACGAGCCAGGGCATGAACGAGGCGTTCTCGACCGGATCCCAGAACCAGTAGCCGCCCCAGCCCAGTTCGTAATACGCCCACCAGCTGCCGAGCGCGATGCCCACTGACAGAAAGGCCCATGCGAGCGTTGTCCATGGACGCGTCCAGCGCGCCCAGGTCTGGTCGAGTTTGCCCTCGAGCATCGCGGCGCAGGCGAATGCAAACGCCACGGCGAAGCCCACGTAACCGCAGTAGAGCAACGGCGGATGGATCGCAAGCGCCGGGTCCTGCAGCACCGGATTCAGATCGCGGCCATCCGCAGGCACCGGCAGGATGCGCTCGAATGGATTCGAGGTGGCGAGCGTGAAGATCAGAAAACCCAGGCTGACGAACCCGAGCACTCCCATCACGCGGCTCGCGAAACTCGCGGGCAGGTGCCGGCTGAATATGGCGACCGCGAGCGTCCAGGCGGACAGGATCCAGGCCCACAACAACAACGAGCCCTCGTGCGCGCCCCACAACGCGGCCACGCGATAAAACGTCGGCAGCGCGGAATTGGAATTGCTGGCGACGTACAACACCGAGAAGTCGAAGTTGACGAAGGCCGTCATCAGCGCGCCGATGGCCGTGCTGATCAACACGAACTGCCCGGCAACCGCCGGACGTACGACGGCCTGCCAGCGTTCATCGCGCCGCGCCGCGCCGGCCAGACCGAAAAACGTCTGTACGCCACTCAACACCAACGCGAGGATCAGTGCGAATTGTCCGAGTTCGGGAATCATGTTGCCCCCGGGGTCACGTCAGGTGGCGGCGGATTGTCCTTGAGAGAACGCGCCACTTCGGGCGGCATGTATTTTTCATCGTGTTTGGCCAGCACTTCATCGGCGATGAACACGCCGGCCTGCATCGTCCCGTGCGCGACCACGCCCTGCCCATCGCGGAACAGATCGGGCAGGATTTTCGAGAAGGTGACCGGCACGGTGTGTTTGTAATCCGTGACGAGGAAATGCACGTCGAGCGTGCCGGGCGTCTTTTCGATGCTGCCCTTGACGACCATGCCGCCGAGCCGAAACCGTTGCCCCGCGGGCACCTCGCCGGCGGCGACCTGCGAAGGATCGAAGAAGAACATCACGTTTGCGCGGAACGCCTGCATGGCGAGAAATGCTGCCAGCGCGACGCCGGCCACGATGCCGCCGACCACCACCATGCGTTTGTGGCGCGCCATCATGACAACATCTCCATGCGGCGCTTGGCCTGTTGTTTGGCGCTCGACAAGGCGCGCAACGCGAGCCACAGATTGAGCGCGACGATTCCGAAGCCGATCGCGAACGAAGGCCAGAGATATTTTCCGTAGCCACTCATCTCGAGGAATTCGCTCATGACAACACCTCACGCACCCAAGCAGCGCCGCGCTCGCGACGCAGCAATTCCGCCCGCAGCCTGATCAGCAGCACGGTACCGAAGAACAACATGAACGCGAGGAACATCGTGAGCAATGGCCATACCATGGACCAGTCCATATCCGCCTCGCCTAACAATCTCGTGGCGGGCTGGTGTAATGAATTCCACCAGTTCACCGAATACTTGATGATCGGGATGTTCACGACACCGACGATTGCCAGCACCGCGCTCGCCTTGTCCGCTTTCTGCGGATCTTCAATCGCGGCGCGCAGGCCCATGTAGCCGAAATAGAGGAACAGCAACACCAGTTCGGATGTGAGGCGCGGATCCCAGGCCCAATACGTGCCCCACATCGGCTTGCCCCACAGGCTGCCGGTGATCAACGTAGCGACGGTGAACCAGGCGCCGACCGGCGCGCAGGCCGCGGCGGCCGCGTGCGCGACCTTCATGCGCCAGATCAGCCCGACCGCGGCGGCGGTGGCCATGGTGCTGTAGATCAACATCGAGAGCGTGGCGCTCGGCGCGTGTACGTACACGATGCGGAAGGCGTCTTTCTGCTGGTAATCGGCCGGCGCCAGCACCAGCCCGCCATACAGCGCGATCAACATCAGCAGGCCGGACACACCGCCGAACCAGGGTGCCCAACGCCGCGCGAAGCCGTACATGTACGGCGCGGATCCGAAGCGATGGAACCAGGTCCAGTTCATTCAGCGACTACTCCAATCCGATTCGCACCGCGGCGGCCGCGGCCAATGGCGCAAGCGTCAGGCCCAGCACCGCGATCGCGCCCAGCATGTACATCGGCCCGGCGATCTCCGTGCCTGAGATCGCATGACGCGTGGCATCCGAGCCGAACACCAGGATGGGCACCGACAGCGGCAGCGTCAGCAATGACAGCAATACTCCGCCGCGACGCGCACCGAGCGTGAGCCCCGCGCAGATCGCACCCACCAGGCTCAACGCAAAGCTGCCGAGCGCGAGCGCGGCGACCATGCCGCCGAGCGCCGCCACCGGCACGCCGAGCGCCAGCGCGGCCAGTGGCGCCGACAGCGCGAGCGGCAGACCGGTCAGCAACCAGTGAGTGCAGGTCTTCGCAAACAACATCCATGTCAGCGACTGGCCGGATAACGCGAACTGCTCCAGCGTCCCATCTGACGCGTCATCGCGAAACAGGAACTCGAGCGCCAACAGGGAGGATAACAATGCGCCGATCCACAAGACACCCGGCGCGGCGTCTCGCAGTCGCGACAACTCGGGAGTTAATGTCAGGGGGAACAGCGTTGCCACGATCATGAAGAACATGAGTGGCTGCAGAAGTTGCGAAGGTTTCCGGAAAGCGAGACGCAGGTCACGAGCGGCGACCAGGTACGCCGCCGCGAGCGCCGAAGTCTTCATGCCGCACCCAGCGTCAATTCGGTGATTGTTCCGGCAACCAGCGGCAACGAATGATGCACGGCGGCTACGACCAGACCTGCGCGCGCCAGTTGCCCGGCGATCAGGTCGGCGACCAGTTGTTGGCCTTCGGCGTCGAGGTTGGTGGTGGGTTCGTCGAGCAGCCACAACGCGGCGTTGGCAAGCAGCACGCCGGCGAGTGCGATGCGGCGGCGTTGTCCGGCCGAGAGCAGCCGCGTCGGGCGATCGGCGAACGAGTCGGCACCGGTGCGTACCAGTGCGGCGTCGATTTCGGCGCCGGTGACGGCGCGGCGAATTCCGACCGAGAAACGCAGATTCTCGCCGCCCGACAGATCACCCTTGAGCGGCGGCTCATGGCCGAGATAGGCGAGCTCGGCATGGAATTCGTTACGGGATACACGCGTGGACGCGCCTCGCCAGGTCATCTCGCCCTCTTCCGGCTCGAGCAACCCCGCGATGGCACGCAGCAGGGTGGTCTTGCCGGCGCCATTGCGGCCGGTGAGCAACACGCAGTGGCCGGGAACGGCTTCGAAACTGACATTGCGGAGCACGTGACGATCGCCGCGCCACAGATGCACGCCCTTGACGCTCAACATCGAGATGGTGCCCCGGGCCGGAATCGAACCGGCAAGGCCTTGCGACCGACGGATTTTAAGTCCGTTGCGTCTACCAATTCCGCCACCGGGGCAAAGGACATGTGGAGGCTAGGGTCGGAATCGAACCGGCATAGACGGCTTTGCAGGCCGCTGCATAACCATTCTGCCACCTAGCCTGAGGACCCGAATGATGAGGTCCGAAAGATTGGAGCGGGAAACGAGACTCGAACTCGCGACCCCGACCTTGGCAAGGTCGTGCTCTACCAACTGAGCTATTCCCGCATCCTGGAGAGGGCGCAAATTCTAGGGCCCTCCCGGCCCAAGTCAAGGAGTTCCGGCTGATGCAAGCCCCTCTTTTGCAAGGATTTGCATAACAGCGCTCACGGAATCCGCATTGCGCCAGCGGGCGCGACTTTCCGGGGTCACGAACTTCTCCGCAACCGCGTAATCGAGCATGGCGTACAGCGCCGAAAAGTAGTTTTCGATGTTGGCGCAGATCACCGGTTTCGTATGCAAACCGAGCTGGGCCCAGGTGATGATTTCCACCAGCTCGTCGAATGTGCCCATGCCGCCCGGCAAGCCGACAAACGCATCGGACAGATCCGCCATCAGCGTCTTGCGCTCGTGCATCGTGTCGACGACGTACTGCTGGGTGATGCCCGGATGCGCCAGTTCGCGCTCGATGAGCATGCGCGGAATTACGCCGATGACGCGCCCGCCGGCGGCCAGCGCCGCATCGGCGACGATATTCATGAGACCGAGCCGCCCGCCACCGTACACGACCGTGAGGCCGCGTTGTGCGAGCGAGGTGCCGAGTTCACGCGCCGCGGCCGAGTAGCTAGGCTTCGCGCCGGGAGCGGAGCCGCAGAAGACACAGACCGTGCGGCTCAAGACGGCGCCCGCAGGTCCGGCCAGGCCGCGCGCATATAGGTGATCGCGGACAGCAACGTGAGAACGGCCGCGACCACCGTCAGCACCAGGCCGATCTCGAAGATGGGAATGGTGAAGCCAGGGGCGATCGGCAGACTCCAGCGGAACAACATGCAGGACAACCCCACGATCTGCAGAATGGTCTTATACTTGGCGAGCTGGCTCACTTTCACCTTGCCGCGTTTGCCGATCTCGGCCATCCACTCGCGCAACGCGGAGATGGCGATCTCGCGGCCGATGATGATGATCGACGAGAGCACCAGGATGACCTGAACCGATTCCTTGCGCAGGGTGTAACGGGCGCCGTCGAGAGCCTCGAGCCCGGGCACGACGATGTTCGGCATTTCCTTGCTGAGCAGCAGAACCAGTGCCACGGCGACGATCAGCTTGTCGGCGACCGGATCGAGGAAGGCGCCCAGGCGGGAGGTCAATCCCATCTTGCGGGCGAAATATCCATCCAGGGAGTCCGTGATTCCCGCGAGCGCGAACAGCAGCCCCGCCGCCGGATCGGCCCACCCTCCTGGTAGATAGAAGAACACGATGACCAGCGGAATCGCGAAGATACGCAGCCAGGTCAAGGTGTTGGGCAGGTTCCAGATCATGTCGTTCGCAGTGCGGCGCTCAGGCGCCCGGGTGCAAGTGATCATAAAGGGTGCGCGCCAGCGTTGTCCCGATTCCGCTCACCACCTCGAAGTCGCCGACTCCCGCGCGCATCAACCCCTGCATGCCGCCGAAGTGCCGCAGCAGTGCACGGCGCTTGGCCGGTCCCAGACCCGGGATCGTCTCCAGCACGGATTCGTTGTGTCGGCGGGCACGCCGCTTGCGATGACCCGTGATCGCGAAGCGATGCGCCTCGTCGCGGATCCGCTGGACGACGCGCAGGGCTTGCGAATCCGGTCCGGGGACGATCGGCACGGGATCGCCGTGGACGAACAGCCGCTCCTGGCCGGCCTTGCGATCCGGCCCTTTTGCGACACCGACGAGTTTGAGCGTGGCAAAGCCGAGCTGCTCAAGCTCGCCGTAAACCTCGTTGATCTGCCCGAGGCCACCGTCGATCAGCAATACATCGGGCGCCACCACCTCTCCACTGCGGATCCGTTCGTAGCGCCGCTTCAACGCCTGGCGCAACGCGCCGTAGTCGTCCCCTGGCGTAACCCCGGTGATGTTGAAGCGGCGGTATTCCTTTTTCAGGGGCCCCTCGGGGCCGTACACCACGCAGGATGCCACCGTACCCTCGCCCGCTGTGTGGCTGATGTCGAAGCACTCCAGCCGCTGCGGCGGTTTGTCGAGGCCTAACAATCCGCCGAGCGCGACCAACATGTCTTCGATGTCGGCGCGGCGCGCGCGGCGCATACGCAGCGCCTGTGTCGCGTTCTCCACCGTCATCGCAATCCAGCGCAGCGGCAGCGCACGGGAAGGACGCCAAACCCGGGTGGCGGAGCCCGCCCGCGAGGCGAGCGCGTCGGTCAACGCTTCGGATTCGGCCAGCTCGATGTTTACCAGGATTTCCGGCGGCGGTGGCGTCTCGGCGTAGTACTGCATGAGGAACGACGCCAGCGCCTCGCCGGGTTCCGCCAGCGAACCCTTCGGAAAATATCCGGTCGAGCCCAGGTTGCGTCCGCCCCGGATGATCATCACGGTGATCGCGTATTCGCCCGGCTCACCCACCAGCGCAAATACGTCGATGTCGCGATCGCCCTCCGCCGTGACGATCTGCTGAGCCTGCACCTGCTTCAACGCTGCCAGCTGATCGCGCAGCGCCGCGGCGCGCTCGAACTGCAGGACTTCCGCCGCCTTCTCCATGGCCGCGGAAAGCTCGGTGAACACCTCGTCGTTGCGGCCTTCTAGCACCTTCACCGCCGCGGTGATGTCGCGCGCATAGTCCTCGCGCGAAATGAGTTCGACGCAGGGCGCGGAGCAGCGGCCGATCTGGTGCTGCAGGCACGGCCGGCTGCGGTTCTCGAAAAAGGTGTCGCGGCAGTTCCGGATGCGAAATATCTTCTGCACGCTCTGCAGGGTCTCCTTGACGGCCCCGGCGCCCGGGAATGGCCCGAAGTACCGGCCCGGCAGGTTGCGCGCGCCGCGGTAAAACACCAGCCGCGGATATTCATGGCCTGCGGGTAGATAGACGTAGGGAAAACTCTTGTCGTCGCGCAACACGATGTTGTAACGCGGCTTGTGCTCCTTGATGAGGTTGTACTCGAGCAGCAGTGCCTCGGTCTCGGAGTTGGTGACCGTGACCTCGATGCGCGCGATGTTCGCGACCAGCGCCTGCACCTTGGGGTCGACGTTGCTGGCGAGGAAATAGTTGCCGACCCGGTCGCGCAGTGCGCGCGCCTTGCCGACATACAGCAACTCGCCGGATTCGGAATACATGCGATATACCCCCGGCCGGCGCGGCAGGCTCGCAATGAAATCCTTGTGATCGAAGCTCACGCGCGCCTCACAGGCCCGCAAGGCCCGCCGCGCGCTTGAGAACAGTGCGAAACATGTCGGTGGTCAGGCGGCGCGTCTGCGTGTTGTAGCGGCTGCAATGATAGGAATCGATCATGCGACGCTCCCCGGGCAGCTCGAACTCGTTGCCATGACCGAACTTCGCGGCCGCACGTTTGAGGCCCGACGCAGTCAGCACCGCATCGTGCGCAACCGTGCCGAGCGCGAGCACCGCCTTCACCGAGGCGAGCTTGTCGAGCTCCGCCGACAGGTACTGGTTGCAGGTCTTGATCTCGGCGGGCAGCGGTTTGTTTTCCGGCGGCAGGCATTTCACCGCATTGGTGATGCGGACTCCCGCCAGTTTCAAGCCGTCACTGCGATCCACCGAAACGTCCGCGGTCGCCAGGCCCAGCTCGTGCAGCGACTTATATAAAAGAATGCCGGCGTAGTCCCCGGTGAACGGACGGCCAGTGCGATTGGCGCCATGCATGCCGGGCGCGAGTCCTACGATCAAGAGCTTCGGCGCGGCATCGCCGAACGGCGCCACCGGCTTGCTGTGGTAGTCGGGGTTCTCGTGCGCGGATTTCGCCAGGAACGAAGAAAGCCGCGGGCACAGCGTGCAATCGGGACAGAAGGTCGCCGCCAAGATTCCCCCAAGAATAATGAAGCAGAAATGCCGGGCTCACGCGGCGTGAGAACTTATCCCTGCATGCGCCGGATGATGGCGTTCCCGAAACCCGAGCAGGTCAACAACGTGGCGCCGGGGATCAGCCGTTGCAGATCTTCCTCGACGTTCTTGCGCGCCGCGATGTCGCGTTTGGTGGTGGCGCGGATGGCTTCGCGCAGACGCGCGAGGTCGTAGGTCATTTCCTTCGCGGCAATGGTGTCGGCCACGCCCTGCAGGATGAGTTGGGCGGCTTCGTTCCAACCGAGGTAACGCAGCATCATCTCCGCGGACAGGATGATCGAGCCCGGATTCACGCGATCCTTGCCGGCGAATCCCGGCGCGGTGCCGTGGGTGGCCTCGAACACGGCGAGACCCTCGCCGATGTTGCCGCCCGGCGCAATGCCGATGCCGCCGACCTGCGCCGCCAGCGCATCAGAAATGTAGTCGCCGTTCAGATTCAGCGTCGCGATCACGTCATAGTCTTCCGGCCGCATCAACACCTGCTGCAGGAAGTTGTCGGCGATGACGTCCTTGACGACGATTTCCTTGCCGTTGATCGGGCTCTTGAAGCTGCACCACGGGCCATTGCCGATGGGCTGCGCGCCGAATTCCTCCTTCGCGAGTAGATAGCCCCACTGCATGAAGGCACCTTCGGTGTACTTCATGATGTTGCCCTTGTGCACCAGAGTGACCGACACACGGTCGTTCTCGATGGCGTACTGGATGGCCTTGCGCACCAGGCGCTGGCTGCCCTCCTTCGACACGGGCTTGATGCCGATGCCCGAACTCGCGGGAAAACGGATGCCGCTGACCTTGAGTTCGTTCTGCAGGAAATAGATCAGGCGCTGCACTTCCGGCGAGCCGGTGGGCCATTCGATGCCGGCGTAGATGTCTTCGGTGTTTTCGCGGAATACCACCATGTCGGTGAGCGATGCGTCGGCCATCGGCGTGGCGACGCCGGGGAAATAACGAATGGGACGTACGCAGGCGTACAGGTCGAGATTCTGGCGCATCGCCACGTTGAGCGAACGCATGCCGCCACCGGTCGGCGTGCCAAGCGGACCTTTGATGGATACGACGAAGTCGCGCAGCGCGGTCAGAGTCTCTTCGGGGAAACTCGTGCCGTAGACCGTCGCGGCTTTGTCACCGGCGAACACCTCGACCCACGAGATCTTGCGTTTGCCTCGATAAGCCTTTTCGACCGCGGCGTTGACCACCTTCAACATCACCGGCGTGATGTCGATGCCGATCCCATCACCTTCGACGAAGGCGATGAACGGATTGTCCGGCACGTTCAGCGACGAGTCCGGATTGATGGTGATGCGTTGACCGTCTGTGGGAACCGTGATCTTTTCGTATTTCATGCTGGGTGAAACAGCAATTAGCGTGCCGGCCCATTGCCGTGAGACCCCGCGCCGTGAGATCCGGGCCCGTGCCGCCCGATCAGCATCGCCATCTCGAGCGCCTGCTCGTAGTTGAGGCGCGGATCGACCGTTGATTTGTAAGCCCGTGCGAGATCCGCGTCCGTGAGACCGCGCGCGCCGCCGGTGCACTCGGTGACGTCTTCACCGGTCAACTCGATATGGACGCCGCCGAGAAACGAGCCGTTGTCCTCGTGCACTTTGAACGAGAGTTCGAGTTCCTTGAGGATGTTCTCGAAGCGCCGCGTCTTGAGACCGCCCGAACTCGTCTCGGTGTTGCCGTGCATCGGGTCGCAGACCCACAGCACCTGGTGGCCCGTCTCGCGAACGGCCTTGATCATCTTCGGCAGGCCCTTCTCGACATCCTTCGCGCCGAAGCGGTGAATGATGGTGAGACGACCGGGCGTGTTCTGCGGATTGAGCGTGGTCACCAGGCCCTGCAACCAGGCGGCATCCATCGCGGGGCCGATCTTCACGCCCATCGGATTGGCGATGCCGCGGAAAAATTCCACGTGCGCGCCGTCGAGCTGCGCGGTACGCATGCCGATCCACGGCATGTGAGTCGACAGGTTGTACCAGCGCTTGTTGCGCTCGATGTACCGCGTCTGCGCCTGCTCGTAGTGCATGAGCAAGCCTTCGTGCGAGGCGAAGAAATCGACCGCGGTGACTTCGTGCGGCGCGCGGCCGCCACTGACTCGCTCGAAAAAATCCAGCGAGTCGCCGATGGAGTCGACGATCTTCGTGTACTGATCGATCAGCGGCGAATGCTTCATGAAGCCGAGATCCCAATATCTCGGGTGATGCAGATCGGCAAAGCCGCCGTCACAGAGCGCGCGCACGAAATTGAGTGTCAACGCGGCACGTTCGTAGCCACGCAGCAGCAACGTCGGATCGGGTTCGCGTGCTTCGGCGGTGAACTCGGAACGGTTGACGAGATCGCCGCGGAACGCAGGCAGCGTCAGGCCATTACGCGTCTCGGAATCGGCCGAGCGCGGCTTGGCGTACTGGCCGGCCATGCGGCCGACCCGAATAATGGGTTTCTTGAGACCGTGCAGGAGCACGAGGCTCATCTGCAGCAGGATCTTGAGCTTCTTGGCGATCTTGTCGGATTCGCATTCCTCGAAGGTCTCGGCGCAGTCGCCGCCCATCAGCAGGAACTTGTTGCCGATCTGCGCTTCGGCGAGCCGCTCGCGCAGTTGTTCGATTTCCCACGACACCACCAGCGGCGGCAGACGTGAGAGCGAGGCGACCGCGCGCTCGAGCGCGGCGAGGTCGGAGTACTTCGGCTGCTGCTGTACGGGTCGGGTAGTCCAGCTCGCGGGGTGCCAGGAGGCAATGTCAGGGGTACGCATGGTGGGAAGTATTCTAATTCAGCGGGTTACGGCACACTACCGTCAAGCGAGGGAAACATGCACAAAGTTTTGGTTTTGGGTGCCGGCAAGATCGGCGCCCTTATAAGTGGTCTATTGGCGGAATCGGGCGATTACGAGGTAACTCTGGGTGATGTGGACGCGAAGTCCGCGGAAGCCGTGGTCAAGGCTCATGGTTCGCGGTCGTTGCGGGCCGTGGCACTCGATGCCAGCGATCCGAAAGCGCTGGAACAGCACTTTTCGACGTTCAAGCCGCACGCCGTCATTTCTAGCCTGCCTTTTTACTGCAACCCGGCGGTGGCCAAGGCCGCGCGCAAGGGTAACGCCCACTATTTCGATCTGACCGAGGATGTCGCGGTCACTCAGGCCGTGCGCCGGACCGCGCGCGGTGCATCGAAGGCGTTCGTGCCCCAATGTGGACTGGCGCCGGGCTTCATCAGCATCGCGGCCAACGAACTGACCAAACACTTCGACGAGCTGCGCTCCATCAAGCTGCGCGTCGGCGCCCTGCCCCAGCACCCTAACAACGTGCTCAAGTATTCGCTGACCTGGTCCACCGAAGGACTCATCAACGAATACGGCAATCCATGCGAGTCGGTGGTCGACGGCAAGATCGTCGCTGCCGCGCCGCTCGAAGGCCTCGAGGAAATCGAGATCGACGGAACCTTGTACGAAGCGTTCAACACCTCGGGTGGATTGGGATCACTGGCCGAGTCGTATGGCAAGCAGTGCGAGCAGATCAACTACAAGACGATGCGGTATCCCGGGCATTGCGCGCAGATGCGCCTGCTCATGAACGATCTGAAACTGAATTCGGATCGTGCCACCTTGAAGCGTGTGCTCGAACACGCGGTTCCACAGACGCTACAGGACGTGGTCATCGTGTACGCCGCGGTGTCGGGCAAACAGGACGGCGAGTTGCGCGAGGAAAACTACGTCAACAAGATCTATCCGCAGATGATCGCGGGACGACTGTGGTCGGCGATCCAGGTCACCACGGCCGCGGGCATCACCGCGGTGGTCGATCTCGTGCTCGCCAATCCGCGCAAGTTCACCGGGTTCGTGGCGCAGGAGCAGTTCGATCTGCCCGCGATCCTCGAAAACCGCTTCGGCCAGTACTACGCACCCGGCGGCACGAAAGATCTTTCCTCGACGGTGGTCGTGTCGGGCAAGGCCGGTCACCAGCGCAAGGGAACCGCGAAGGCTCCCGCCGTTAAAGCGGCGCAGCCCGCGCGGATGAAGAAATGAGCGCCGCCAAAGTCAGCGTCGACGTCGCGGGAATCCTCAAGCGGCTCGGCATCGATTCGATCAACGCGGGCGCCTGGTCGGGCAGCCTCGGCTGGTCGAAGGACGTCGCGGGTTCCGCCATCACCTCGACCAACCCGTCGACCGGCGAAACCCTGGCGCAGGTTCGCAGCGCCACGGTCACCGACTACGAAGCCGTCATGCGCTCGAGCGTCGAAGCCGCCAGCGCCTGGCGCAACGTGCCCGCGCCGGCCCGCGGCGAGGCGGTCAGGTTGTTAGGCGACGCGTTACGCGCGGTGAAGGAAGATCTCGGTGCGCTGGTCACTCTCGAGAACGGCAAGATCAAGGCCGAGGGACTGGGGGAAGTCCAGGAGATGATCGATATCGCCGACTTCGCCGTCGGCCAGTCGCGGATGATGTACGGCAACACGATGCACTCGGAGCGGCCGCAGCATCGCATGTACGAGCAGTGGCACCCGCTCGGCGTGGTCGGAATCATTTCCGCCTTCAATTTTCCGGTCGCGGTGTGGGCGTGGAACGCCTTCCTCGCCGCCATCTGCGGCAACGTGTCGGTGTGGAAACCCTCACCCAAGACACCGCTCACTGCCATCGCGGTCCAGCACATCTGCAACAAGGTGATGCGCGAGCACAAACTCCCGCCGGTTTTCCAGATGTTCATCGATGGCGGCACTGAACTCGCCACGCGATTCGTCGACGACAAACGCGTCGCGCTGGTGTCGTTCACGGGTTCGACCTCGATCGGCCGCAATGTGGCCGAACGGGTGGCGCGCCGCCTCGGCAAGAGCCTGCTCGAACTCGGCGGCAACAACGCGATCATCGTGGATGAATCCGCGGATCTGAAACTCGCCATTCCCTCCATCGTGTTCGGTGCCGTGGGCACGGCGGGACAACGCTGCACGACGACTCGCCGCGTGCTCGTGCACCGTTCACGCCTCGAGGAGCTGGAAAAGAAACTGGTGCATGCGTATGCGCAGGTGCGTATCGGCAACCCGATAGATCCAACGACACTCATGGGCCCGTTGATCGACAAGGGCGCGGTCGAGCGTTATTCGCAGGCGATCGCGCAGGCCAAGGCCGCGGGCGGCAAGGTCCTGACCGGGGAAAGAATTATCGAGGGCAAGGGCAATTTCGTGGCGCCAACCATCATCAAAGCGGAAAATGACTGGCCCATCGTTCAGCACGAAACGTTCGCGCCGGTGATGTACCTGATTCCGTTCGACTCGCTGGATGAAGCGATCGAGATGCAGAACGCATCCGCGCATGGGTTGTCCTCTTCGATCTTCACGGATCGCCTGCAACACGCCGAAGCTTTCCTGTCGGCCGCCGGCAGCGACTGCGGCATCGCCAACGTCAACATCGGCACCTCGGGTGCCGAGATCGGTGGCGCATTTGGCGGCGAGAAAGACACCGGCGGCGGACGCGAATCGGGCTCGGATTCCTGGAAGGCGTACATGCGCCGCCAGACGAACACGATCAACTGGAGCCGCGCACTGCCGCTGGCGCAAGGAATCTCGTTCGAAGTCAAAGAAGGCCCGTAGATGGGGGCAGCCCCCTTTTCCTAGCAAAAAGGGGCAGGCCTCATTGAATAGCCGAATGGCGGATGGCTGTCCCCTTTTGCTAGGAAAAGGGGGCTGCCCCCATCCTGCCCGGTAGTTTGAGCTCGAAACGCGCGCCGCCGAGCGGCGAGCTGTCTATCCGCATCGTACCGCCGTACAACGCGACCGAATCGTGCACCATCGACAGGCCGATTCCGTGCCCCGGCGTCGCTTCGTCGGCACGGCCGCCGCGTTCGAGCACCCTGGCGCGATCCGCCTCCGCGATGCCGCGGCCGTCGTCTTCGATCACAATCAGCAGCGCCGTGCGCGATATCGCCTGGGTATCGATCTGCGCCGCGATTCGCACGCGCGACTTCGCCCACTTGCAGGCGTTGTCGAGCAGGTTGCCGAGCAACTCGGTGAGGTCGTTGCGATCGCCGATGAACTGGAGACCGGCCGCGACCGCGTTTTCGAACAGCAGGTCCTTGTTGCCGTACACCTTCAACAACGCGACCCGCAGC
Source organism: Pseudomonadota bacterium (assembly GCA_039931065.1). Classification (GTDB taxonomy): domain Bacteria; phylum Pseudomonadota; class Gammaproteobacteria; order Steroidobacterales; family Steroidobacteraceae; genus CADEED01. The sequence continues at coordinate 35,654 of JBDTSP010000003.1, forward strand.
TCGACCACGATCGGCGCCAGGTCCACGGGCGCCTGGCCTAACAACACGCCGCCACTGGTCACCGCGCGTTTCATCTGGTGTTCGATGATGCCGTTCATGCGGTCAATTTCGGCATCGAGTGCCAGTTTGTTCTGGGCCTGGCCGCTGCCAAGCGACTGCCGCATGACGGCGAGCGGCGTCTTCAGACTGTGCGCGAGATTGCCGAGCGTGTCGCGGTAACGCCGAATGCGGGCACGCTCGCCTTCGAGCAGCGCATTGAGGTTGCCAGTGACCGCGGCGAGTTCCGTCGGCCATTCGTCACCCAGTTTCTCGCGAGTGCCCGCCTCGACTTCCTTGATCTCCCGTTCGAGTCGGCGCATCGGTTGCGACAACCAGCTGATCAACACCGCGAGAGTCGCGACGAACAGCAACGCAAGGCCCGCAAACCAGCCAACGAGCTGCTGCCGGAAGCCTGCGATCTGCTCTTCATACGCGTCGAGGCTCGAAGCCACGCTGAAGGTGAAACGCGCCGGCTTTTCATGCACGTCCCAGACGATGCCACGGCTCGCGACCGCGAGATGGATGTTGGTGCCCGCGATCGCGGTGTAGAAAAAGCTGCGCCGGCCGTCCTCCAGCGCCGGACCGAACTGCACCGCGGTACCGGTGGTCGACTGCGATCGCCACACACTCTCGCCGCTGGCAGAACGGATTTCGGCGTACAGCCCCGACCCCGGCGTATCGAAACGCGTTTCGAGTACGGCTGTCAGTGTCACGGATTCGGGGCCATCAGGATCAGCGGCCGCGATCAGCGCCACCATCTGCGCGTCCATCAACTCACGCAGCGATCGTTCCGCCGCGCGACGGAACAACATGTCGAGCAGGAACACGGTGAGCCCGAAGAACACCACCAGCACGACGAACACCGACAGCATGAGCCGGCGCCGGAGCGATGGTCGGGACACCCTGGGTTCTTCCGCGGCTAACTACGCGCCCGGGGTGCGCGGGATCGAGAAGCGATAACCGCGGCCGCGCAGCGTTTCGATCGGATGCAGCGTCTCGTCGGGATCGAGCTTGCGCCGCAACCGGCCGATGAATACTTCGATGACGTTGCTGTCGCGCTCGTAATCCTGGTCATACAGCCGCTCGGTGAGCTCGGTCTTGGAGATCACGTCGCCGGCGCGCAGCATCATGTGTTCGAGGATGCGGTATTCGAAAGTCGTCAGCTCGACCGGCGCGCCGCCGAGAGTGATCGCCTGCGCACGAGTGTCGAGTTTGATGGGGCCACACTCGAGAATGGGGCTGGCCCAGCCACCGGCACGGCGCAGCAACGCCTGCATTCGTGCGAGTACTTCTTCGAAGTGATAAGGCTTTGCGACGTAGTCGTCGGCGCCCGCCTGCAGGCCTTCGACCTTGTCCTGCCACCGATCGCGCGCCGTGAGAATCAGGATCGGAAACGTCTTGCCCGCCGCGCGCAGGCCGCGGATCAATTCCAGGCCGGACATCTTCGGCAGGCCGAGGTCGACGACCGCGATGTCGAGCTGGTATTCCCTGCCGGCAAACAAACCTTCTTCGCCATCAGCCGCCACGTCGACCGTGAAACCCTGGCTGACCAGCTGCTCGCGCAGCCCCTCACGCAACGAGGCTTCGTCCTCGACGACCAGGGCGCGCACTAACGCATCCGTCCGGAGCTGGCATCGACGCGCACGGTGAAGACGCGCCCGTTTTCGGAAAGCAGCTTCAACACGTACACCTTGCGGCCATCTTCATCCACCACGTCCGTGCGCACCACACGCGCGTTGTACTGCGACTCTGCGCGGCTCACCGCCTCGTTGAGGGAGACGCCATCGCGCGGCTCGGCGATGGCGCGCGCGGGCTCGACCGACGAGCCCGAATACACGGGGCCCGGCATGCTGTGGGCCTGTGCGCCCGGCGCGAATGCCACGACCGCCAACACGGCCGGCAACAATCCAGTGCGAAGTTTCTTCATGACGGGCGCAAGTTTAACGGTTTGCTGCAGAAAGGCGATGCGGGCGCTGAACAGCGCCCACACCGCCATTGCGATCAACTCCGTCATTACTGTGCCGGGCTCACGTCGACCCGCACGCGGATGCGGTCGCCGGGGCGGTACGGCAGCTCGGCCACCTGGCGCCGGCCGTGATACAGGTACGTCACGCGGTAGCCGTCGGTGCGCTCCTGCCACTCGTCGTGGTAACGCGTCTCGCAGCGCTGCACGGTGTATTCGCGCGACGCGGTCGTCGGGTAACCGGCCCGGCGCTGCGCCTGGTTGTTGCCGATGCCCGCACCGATGACGGCGCCCGCGACGGTGGCTGCACGGCGACCGTCGCCATGACCGATCTGGTTGCCGATGGCGGCACCGATCACGGCGCCGAGCAAGGTGCCGCCGGCGGTGCGCCGGTCCGGGCCGCGGTTACCACCCTGGTCGTAACGGGTTTCATCCCAGCATTCCTGTTCGGGCGTGCTGACGCGAACTCGCGTGACCAGCGGCTGCACGTCGAGGACCTTCGCGTAGTCGTACGCGCCGTCGCGATTGTCGTAACGAGGGTCATGACGATAGTCGTCGCGACTGTCGTAACGGTCGTCGTAACGGTCGTCGTAACGATCCTGCGCGAAAGCGCCGGCACTCGCGAACGTGAACGCCGCTGTGAGGACACCCGCTAACACCTTTTTGCTGCTGATCGACATATAGCCTCCAGCGGTGGAAATTCCACCGTGGCGCTACTGTACAAAGGAGTCGATGAATCCTTACTGAACGCGAATTCAGGCGGGTTTTTCGCCCTTTTTGACCTCGTTCCACAAGGCATCCCAGGCCGCTGCGTCCAGGCCTTTCAGTGCCAGCGAACGGCGGGCGGCCAACGCCTCCATCGCGCGAAAGCGCCGTTCGAACTTCGCGTTGGCGAGGCGCAGCGCTTCTTCGGCATCGACGCGCAGATGGCGCGCCCAGTTCGCGACGGCAAACAGCAGATCGCCGAGTTCTTCGGACCGTTGCTCGGGCGTGGCTTCCGCCACCTCGCGCAGTTCCTCATCTATCTTCTCGCGCACACCTGTCGCGTCGGGCCAGTCGAACCCGACACGCCCGGCGCGTTTGCCGAGTTTGGCGGCGCGCGCCAGCGCGGGCAGCGCCAACGGCACATCGGAGAGCTCGCTGCCGGCGGCTTCGGGCCTGGCGGCCCGTTCGCGCGCTTTGTGTTCTTCCCAGGCCTTGTTCTGCTCCGCGGTGGAGTCAATCTTCGCGCCCGCGAATACGTGCGGATGGCGCTCGGTCAGTTTGTTCGAGATCGCCTCGGCCACGCTCGCGAAATCGAACCAGCCGCGTTCACTGCCGAGCTGCGCGTGAAATACCACCTGGAACAACAGGTCACCCAGTTCGGCTTCGAGCGCCGCCGGGTTGCCGCGCGCGATGGCCTCGGCCACCTCGTACGCCTCCTCGATCGTGTATGGCGCGATCGTCTGGAAATCCTGCTCACGATCCCACGGGCAACCGCCGTCAGGGTCGCGCAGCCTGCGCATGATCCCGAGCAGTCGCGCCAGCGCGCCTGCGGCGCTTTCGCTCATCGCGCCTCCTCCACCATGCGCACCAGTGTCATCAACATTCCGGCGGTCGCACCCCAGATGCTGTGCCCACCCCAGGGCAGGTCGAACAACAACATGTCTTCGTCGCCGACACGACGCAGCCGCGCCTTGTGATTACGGGTGTCGAATACGTGACTGACGGGAACTTCGAACGCTTCCGCCACCTCGGCGGGATTGATCTCGAGGGAGAACGGCGGCGTCACCAGCGACAAGACCGGCGTGACACGAAACCCGCTTATGACGAGGTGATCGGGTAGATAGCCGAAGATTCGCACGCAGGACGGGTCGAGGCCGATTTCCTCGCGCGCCTCGCGCAACGCGGCGTGTGCGACATCGGGGTCGGATTCCTCCAGACGCCCGCCGGGAAATGAAACCTGCGCCGCGTGTTGGGCGAGTTGTGAGGCGCGTTGGGTAAGTAGGACGGTCAAACCTTCCGGCCGGTCAACCAGCGGCACCAGTACCGCGGCCGGCACGGGCTCGCCCTTGATGAGGCTTTGCAATTTGCGGCCGCGCTCGGCGTCGACGCCGAGCAGGCGCCAGTCGGTGGGTTCGTGACGCGGCTGGGTGCCTTCGAAGCGCGCGAGGATCCTGGCGCGCAGATCGACCTCGGCCTGACTCAACCTCCGCCTCCACCACCCTGCAGGCCGCCACGCGTGAGCGCCGCCGGATCGAGCAGGCAGCGCAGTTCGTCGGCCGGTAGCCCCGACATCTCCAGCGCGACGTCGAATACCGGGCGATTCTCCGCGTAGGCGCGTTTGGCGATCGCGGCGGCGCGTTCGTATCCGATGGCCGGATTCAACGCCGTGGCCAGAATAGGGTTACGCGCCAGCGCATCATCGAGGCGCGCAATGTCGGGCTCGATGCCCGCGATGCATTGCGTCGCGAGCGCACGCACCGCATTGGCCAGCAACTGGATCGACTGCAGAAGGTTGTTAGCGACCAGCGGCAGCATGACGTTGAGCTGGAAGTTGCCGGACTGGCCCGCCACCGCGATGGCGGCGTCGAGACCCATGACCTGCGCGGCGACCATCGCGACGGCTTCGGGAATCACGGGGTTGACCTTGCCCGGCATGATGCTGCTGCCCGGCTGGAGCGCGGGCAGTTTGAGTTCACCCAGACCCGCGAGCGGACCCGAACCCATCCAGCGCAAATCGTTGACTATCTTCATCAGCGACACGGCCAGCGTGCGCAACTGCCCGGAATACTCGACTGCGGCGTCCTGAGTGCCCATCGCGGCGAAGAAGTTGCTCGCGGTGCTGAACGGCACCGAGGTGAGCTGCCGCAGCTCGGTGATGAAACGCGCCGCGAATTCCTCGTGCGCATTGATGCCGGTGCCGATGGCCGTACCACCCTGCGCCAGCGCCAGCAACCTTGTCTCGCTGTCGCACAGCCGCTCGATCGACCGCTCGATCTGCGCGCGCCAGCCGGAGGCTTCCTGACCGAGCGTCAGCGGCGTGGCATCCATGAGATGGGTGCGTCCCGTCTTGAGCACATTCGCCCAGGCGGTCTCCTTGAGCGACAGCACCGCGCGCAATTCCTCGAGCGCGGGCAACAAGTCGCGGCGCGCCGCGAGCACGGCGCTCACGTGAATCGCGCTTGGAATCGCATCGTTGCTGCTCTGGCACATGTTGACGTGATCGTTCGGGTGTACGGGTTTGCCGAGCGCCTTGCTGGCGAGCGCGGCGATCACCTCGTTCGCGTTCATGTTCGTGCTGGTGCCGCTGCCGGTCTGAAAAACGTCCAGCGGAAACTGGCAAGCGTGCTCGCCCCGCGCGACTGCCAGCGCGGCTTCGGCAATGGCCGTGGCGGTTGCCGCAGGCAACAGGCCCAGAGAAGCATTGGCGCGCGCGGCCGCTGCCTTGATCAAGGCCAGCGCGGCGATAAAATCCCCGGGGAGTGGACGGCCGCTGAGCCGGAAATTGCGGCGCGCACGTTCGGTCTGCGCGCCCCACATCGCGTCGGCGGCCACCTCGATCTCACCGAAGCTGTCGTGCTCTTTGCGGGTGTCGCCTTGCGATATCATGCGCGGCCAGTCTAACACCCGATTCGAGGCAGCTCCTTAACATGGATTCCGCAGCACTCTCCGCGCTTTCTCCCATCGATGGCCGTTACCGCAAGGGCGCCGACACTCTGCGCGCCGTCTTGTCGGAAAGCGGGCTGATACGCGAGCGCGTGCGAATCGAAGCCGCCTGGTTGCTGGCGCTGGCCGAGTCGGTACCGCAATTGCTGGCGCAGCCGCTGCCCGCCACCGTGAAGCAACTCGCCGCGAGCCTGGCGCTCGAGCCCGGCGATGACGCGGCCGCCGCGGTCAAGACCATCGAAGCGCGCATCAATCACGATGTGAAGGCCGTGGAATATTTCGTGCGCGAGAAACTCGCCAGCAACGGCGCAACGCCTGCGGTCCTCGAACTCGTGCACTTCGGCTGCACTTCCGAGGACATCAACAACCTCGCCTACGCTCGCATGCTGCGCGCCGCGCGCGCGATCCTGTCGAACGAACTCGAAAAACTCATCGAACGCCTGCGCGGTTTCGCGCACGAACACGCCGCGTTGCCGATGTTGTCGCGCACCCACGGGCAGACGGCGAGCCCGACGACTCTCGGCAAGGAATTCGCAAATGTGGTCGCGCGCCTGCGGCGCGCGCGGGCGCGGCTCGACCAGGTCGAGATCCTCGCCAAGTGGAACGGCGCGGTCGGCAATTACAACGCGCACGTCGCAGCCTTGCCCGCGGTCGACTGGCGCAAGGTGAGCCGGGAATTCGTGGAATCCCAGGGACTTGTGTGGAACGAGTATTCCACGCAGATCGAGCCGCACGACTGGATAGGCGAATACTGCGATGCGCTCGCGGGCATCAACACGATCCTCATCGACTTCGCGCGTGACACCTGGGCCTACATCTCGCTCGGTTACCTGCGTCAGCGCGCGGTCGCCGGCGAGGTCGGCTCGTCGACCATGCCGCACAAGGTCAATCCCATCGATTTCGAGAACGCCGAGGGCAATCTCGGCATCGCCAACGCGCTGCTGCACCATTTCGCCGCCAAACTACCCATCTCGCGCTGGCAGCGCGACCTGACGGACTCGACCGTGCTGCGCAACGTGGGCGTCGCATTGGCGCACAGCCTGATCGCCTGGAGCGCCCTGCAACGCGGCCTCGGCAAGATCGCCGCCGACCCGCAGCGTATCGCCGCCGACATCGAACGGGCGCACGAGGTGCTCGGAGAGGCGCTGCAGACGGCGCTGCGCGCCGCGGGCGTGCCCAACGGCTACGAACTACTCAAGGATTTCACCCGCGGCACGCAGGTCGACGCGGCCGCCATTGCCGCGTTCGTCGACAAACTACCGCTGCCGCCGGCCGAACGGGCGCGTCTCAAGGCTCTTGCACCGCAGCAGTATCTCGGCCTCGCCGAACAGATGGCCCGGTCGATCTGACCCCTGCCGGTTTGTCCTGATGCTGCCCCCGCAGCGGTGACGCCGGAAGTGCGACACAGCACACGTTTTCCGGCCCGTGATGCGGAATACGCGATGAAAGCGTGACGCATTTGGCACTGGAACTCGTGGAATGACCCCTAACCTTTCACGGGCACAGGTCACAATCTGACTGGGTCTGCAGTCGGGGAGATGTCGTCGAACATGACGGCCGGGGAATTCGATTTCACGAGGTTTTCGCAGCGCAATGCGGCGCCGGGCGTCGCATTGCCAGCGGATTCCGAGGTGCGCGTGGAGAACCACGTCCGCGTCATCAGCTCGCTCGAGGAGATGCGCGCGGCGGTCGATGCCGTGGCGGTCAGCGCCCAGCGGCTGATGTCTATCTACACACCCGATCTCGAGCCTGACCTGTACGACCAGAACGCCTTTCTCGAGATCGTCAAACGGTTCGTGCTGGCGCGCCGCTTCGCGAAGGTGCGCGTGTTGCTGTCCGACTCCGGCAGGCTGCTGCGCGACAACAACCGATTCATCGCCATGGGCCGCAGACTCACGAGCTGCATCGACATCCGTCCCGCAATCGGCGCCGCCAAACAACGCGCCTGCGGCTACCTGATCGCCGACGATCGTGCGATCGTCTATCGCGTGCATTCCGACCGCTGGGACGGCGTGGCGGATCTCGACAATCCGCCGGTCGCACGCCAGTATCTCGACGAGTTCGACGAGATCTGGCACGCCAGCGCCGCCGACGAAGCGACACGCCAGGCGACTCGCTGACGATCGCGGGCTAGTTAGTCTTCTGTGAGCAGCAACCCCGAAGTCACCGTGGCCGCCGTCGTCGAACAGGACGGCCGCTTCCTCATCGTCGAAGAACGTATTGCCGGAAGGCTGGTGCTCAATCAGCCAGCCGGCCATCTCGAAGACGCGGAAACCCTCATCGAGGCCGCGGTGCGCGAGGCGCGCGAGGAGACCGCGTGGCGCTTCAAGCCCGACGCGATGATCGGCACCTACCTGTGGCGCAATCCGGTCAACGGCCGCAGCTACCTGCGCTTCGCGTTCTGCGGCAGCGTCGACGACCACCAGCCGCAGCAACCGCTCGATACCGGCATCATGCGCGCCTTGTGGATGACGCACGAACAACTGCGGGCCCAGCCGCATCGGCTGCGCTCGCCGCTGGTCCTGCGGTGCATCGATGACTACCTGCAGGGCAAGCGTCAGCCGCTCGAATCGGTGGCCTGCCTCGGCCTCGATACGGCCGCGCAGTCCGACAGCTTCGGCCCCATCGCCGTGGTGAACCTCTAGCCCTGTACAATCCGCGCCGTGTCCGGGCGCGCAGAAACCATCATTGTCGGCATGTCGGGCGGCGTCGATTCGGCCGTTGCGGCACTGCTGCTCAAGCGCGCCGGATACGACGTGCAGGGCCTGTACATGAGCAACTGGGAGGACGACGACTCCTACTGCACCGGTGCCCAGGATTTCCAGGACGCGCGCGCGTCGGCCGCCGAACTCGACATTCCGCTGCACCGCGTGAGCTTCGTCGAGCAATACCGGGCGCGCGTGTTCGAATATTTCCTCACCGAATATCGCGCGGGGCGCACTCCGAACCCCGACGTGCTCTGCAATCGCGAGATCAAGTTCGGCATCTGTCTCGATTACGCGGCCCGTTTGGGAGCGAATCGTTTCGCCACCGGCCACTACGCACGGCTTGATCACACGGGTGGTGTCCCCGTCTTGCTCAAGGCGCGCGATCCTGACAAGGACCAGTCCTACTTCCTGCACGCGGTATCACTCGAACATTTTGCGCGGGTGCTGTTCCCGCTCGGCGAGCTGACCAAACCCGAAGTGCGCGCTTTGGCGCGCGAGGCCGGATTGCCGGTGTTCGACAAGCCTGACAGCACCGGAATCTGCTTCATCGGCGAGCGCCCGTTCCGGGAATTCCTGGCACGCTACATTCCGGCCACGCCCGGCGACATCGTCACTGAAGCCGGCGAAATTCTAGGTCGCCACCGCGGTCTCGCGTTCTACACGCTCGGCCAGCGTGGCGGTCTGGAAATCGGCGGCCGCGCCGGTGCCCGCGAGGATGCCTGGTACGTCGCCGCCAAGAATCTCGAGCGTAATGAGCTCATCGCCGTACAAGGTCACGACCATCCGCTGCTCGTAAGCCGTGCGCTGGCCACGGGTCCATGCAACTGGCTGGTGCAACCCGGCGCACTCGAGTTCGATTCCCGGATAAAGGTCCGGTACCGACAGGCCGATCAGCACTGCCACGCCACCCTGCGCACGGATGGCGCGCTCGACGTACGGTTCGATGAACCGCAACGCGCGGTCACGCCCGGACAATTCGCGGTCCTGTACGACGGGGATCGCTGCCTCGGCGGCGGCGTCATCGAGCAGACGAGGCCGCAGTAGTGCGAGTGCGTTAGAATGCACCGCTTGTTTGTGGCTGACGTTCGATGTGAGGAGAGAGATTCATGACTGGTAGTTCCAACACTTCGACCCTCAAGGTCGGTTCCCGCTCTTACGAATACTGGAGCTTCGATTCGCTGCCGGCCGACAAGGTCGCGCGATTGCCCTACTCGCTCAAGATCCTGCTCGAGAATCTGCTGCGCTTCGAAGACGGCGTGAACGTCACGCGCGCCGATATCGACGCGGTGCTCGCCTGGGATGCGAAGGCCACACCCTCCTACGAAATCGACTTCACGCCCGCGCGAGTCATCATGCAGGACTTCACCGGCGTACCCTGCGTGGTCGACCTCGCCGCGATGCGCGAGGCCGTGCAGAAACTCGGCGGCGATCCGCAGCAGATCAATCCGATCAACCCGGCCGAACTCGTCATCGACCACTCCGTGCAGGTCGACAACTACGGCAGCGTTGGCGCGCTCGCGGCCAATAACAAGATCGAGTTCGAACGCAACGGCGAACGTTACGCGTTCCTGCGCTGGGGCCAGACCGCGTTTCGCAACTTCAGCGTGGTGCCGCCGAACACCGGAATCGTGCACCAGGTAAACCTCGAGTATCTCGGCCGCGTCATCTTCCCTCGCGAAGTCGACGGCAAGACGCAGGCATATCCCGACACCGTCGTCGGCACCGATTCGCACACCACCATGATCAACGGGCTCGGCGTGCTCGGCTGGGGCGTCGGCGGCATCGAAGCCGAGGCCGCGATGCTCGGCCAGCCCATCCCGATGCTCATTCCGCAGGTCATCGGCTTCAAGCTGGTCGGCGCGATGAAGCCCGGCTGCACCGCCACCGATCTCGTGCTCACCGTCACCGAGATACTGCGCAAGAAAGGCGTGGTTGAAAAATTCGTGGAGTACTTCGGCGACGGCCTCGCGAATCTGCCGCTCGCCGATCGCGCGACCATCGCGAACATGGCGCCGGAGTACGGCAGCACCTGCGGCATCTTCCCGATCGACGAGGAGACGATTCGTTACCTCGAGTTGTCAGGCCGTCCGGCGGAGCAGATCGCGCTGGTCGAGGCGTATGCGAAGGCGCAGGGCATGTGGCGCATCAACGGCGCCAAGGCCGCTGACTACACCGACGTGCTCGAGCTCGATCTCGCCACCGTCGAACCCAGCCTCGCCGGACCGAAACGGCCGCAAGACCGCGTGCCGTTGTCGAAGGCGAAAAGCATCTACAACGCCGCTCTCAGTGTCATGGCGGAAGAACGCAAGAAGAAGTCGCCCGACGCGACCGGCTGCGCGGAGATCCTGCTCGATGGCAAGCCCGTGGAGATCCGCGACGGCGCGGTGACCATCGCGGCCATCACCAGCTGCACCAACACCTCGAATCCCTACGTGCTGATGGCGGCGGGCCTTTTGGCGCGTAATGCCGCGAAGCTCGGACTGAAGGCCAAGCCGTGGGTGAAAACCAGCCTCGCGCCCGGTTCACGCGTGGTCACGGACTATCTGATCAAGGCGGGGTTGTTGGCACCGCTCGAAGCCGTGGGCTTCAACGTGGTCGGTTATGGCTGCACCACATGCATCGGAAATTCCGGACCGCTCAAGCCCGAGATCTCCGCCGGCATCAAGGCGGGCGACATCGTGGCCACCTCGGTGTTGTCGGGCAATCGCAATTTCGAAGGCCGCGTGCATCCCGAGGTCAAGATGAACTTCCTCGCGTCGCCGCCGCTGGTCGTCGCGTACGCGCTGGCCGGCACGATGGACGTGGACCTGCAGAGCGACGTCCTCGGCACCGGCCCCGATGGAAAACCCGTGTTGCTCGCCAACATCTGGCCATCCGACAAGGAAGTTGCCGATGCCGTGCACGCCACGCTCGACTCGGCGATGTTCCGCAAGAGTTACGCCAACGTGTTCACGGGTGAAGCGAACTGGCAGGCCATCAAGATTCCGCTCGGCAAGATCTATGCGTGGGAGGAGAAATCCACCTACGTGCGCAATCCGCCGTACTTCGAAGGCATGACGATGACGCCGAAAGCGGTGACGGACATCACCGGCGCGCGTGTGCTCGCCTTGTTAGGCGACTCGGTGACCACCGATCACATCTCCCCCGCGGGCGACATCGCCAAGACGAGTCCGGCGGCCAAATATCTCGTATCGCAGGGTGTGCAGCCCATCGACTTCAATTCTTACGGCGCACGCCGCGGCAACCACGAAGTGATGATGCGCGGCACGTTCGCGAACATCCGGCTGCGCAACCTGCTGGCTCCCGGCACCGAAGGCGGGGTGACCGTGCACGTGCCCAGCGGTGAGCAGATGTCGATCTTCGAAGCCGCCATGCGTTACAAGCAGGAAGGCACGCCGCTGGTCATCCTGGCGGGCAAGGAATACGGCACCGGCTCCTCGCGCGACTGGGCCGCCAAGGGCACCATGTTGTTAGGCGCGCGCGCCGTCATCGCCGAGAGCTTCGAACGTATTCACCGCTCGAACCTGATCGGCATGGGTGTGTTGCCGCTGATGTTCCCCGTGGGCAAGGGCGCCCTGTCGCTCGGCCTTACCGGCCACGAAGTGTTCGAGATCACCGGCCTCGATAACGCCGAAGCCAAAACGGTGAAAGTCGTCGCGACCCCGCCGAAGGGTGCGCCGATCACGTTCGAAGCGCGCGTACGAATCGATACGCCGAAGGAACGCGACTACTACCGTCACGGCGGCATCCTGCAATACGTGCTGCGCCAGCTGGCTTCCAAAGCTGCGTAAGGAAGTGGTGTCAGGCGGGGAATGTCGGGATTGCGTTATGCGTCGCGCTTGCGACGAGGCTGAAGCAATCCCGACATTCCCCGCCTGACACCTTTCTATTCCCGGGCCTCCTCCCTGCGACCGACTTTCGACCAGTCGACCCGGCGCGTCGCAACCATGAGAACTGTCAGCACACCTAGCAGCAACAGCGCGCCCATCAGCAGCGAGTAATCCTCGGACCTCAGGATCCAGTACAACATCGCGTACAGGGTCGCGAGCCCCGCGCCCGCGCCCAGTGCGAGCGGGACACTGCGCAAGACGCCGCTCATGTAAACGGTTATCAGACTGACCAGCGCGCCCGCCGACAGTCCGTAGGCCAAATCAAACGACAGGTGTTCGGACAACGCCAGCAGCAGCAGATAGAACAGCGCGAGACCCAGGCCCACCATCAGGTACTGCATGCCGTGGATCGAGAGCCCGCTCACGTGTTCCCACAGGAAAAATGTCAGGAACGTGATCACGATCAGCAATATGGCGTAGTGAACCGCGCGGTAGTTGCGCTGGTATACGTCGACCGGCTCGTAGAACGTCACGCCAACGCCGCTGCGCGCGAACGCCGTTTCCACCGGTTCACCCTGATTGACCGCAACGTCATACCAGGTCTGCCCGAAACTGCGATTGATCTCGAGCACCGACCAGCGTGCGCTGAACCCGGTGTCCGTCACCACCGGATCGAGCGGCGCTGGCGCGCCTTCGAATTTCGGATGCGGCCACTTGGACGTCATGCTGATGTCCGCCTTGCGCGCCAGCGGCAGGAACGTGAGCTGGCTGCTGCCGGCCAGCGTCAGTTTCATCTCGAACGGTACGCTGCCGGCGTCGAGCAAAGCGGCGCGCGACACACGCACCGAAATTCCCGCGGACCCTGCGTAACCGTCGGCCGCGACCGGGGCGCTTTCGCCGGCGACCATCAGCCCATCTACCGCTCGCAACGCGCGCGATTCGGAATTGAGCACCAGCAGACGCGCCTCATCCCACTTGACCTCGCGAACCTGCCCGGCCGACTGGGCCGGATTCAACAGGAAACCGAAATCGCGATTCACGAATTCGCCCTTGATCTGCACGTGCGCCAGGTACACCGGCGTCTGGTACAAGCCGACCTGCCGGTAGCTCGGCTGCGCATCGGCCACGATGCTCAACGTGTCCGGCAATACATACAGCGTGTTGCGGAAGACATCGGTGCGTTCGGTTTCACGCCCGGCCGCCGATTGCTCGACTACCTTGCGGGTGGTTTCCACCGGTATCGCGAGCAGGACGGCGGCGGTCGTCTGCGCCCCGCCCCAGGATTCCGCAACTCGCGCCGCCGCGGTGTCCCGCATTCCCACGCGCTCGCCGACCAGGTTCTCCACCTGCCCGATGGGCAGCAGGAGGATGACGATGAGAAAGCCGATCACGAATGCCTTGGCGACCAGCGGCGGTAAAAACCTGAATCGGACTGCCATCGTATTCTCCCGTACGAACTTGAAAGTGCCGGGAGTGTGGCGACGCAAGATGGCAACATGCGCGCCGCAATTGTGGCGAATCATGGCGAGACCCGATCTCTTGTAACATCGCGCGCTGCATGGCCATCGCATTCTTCGATCTCGACGGCACGATCACGCACCGCGACACATTGTTCCCGCTGGTGCTGCGTCTGCTCGCGCGCCGTCCGCTGCGTCTGCTGCGGCTGCCGGGCCTGTTGCCGGCCGGCCTGCGCTTCATGTTCGACCACGATCGTGGCGCACTCAAACAATCCCTGTTGCGTGTGACGTTGCGCGGCATGGCGCGCGCCGAACTAATGCCCGAGTCGGAGCGATTCGTCCGTGACACCCTCGAACGCCGCTGCTTCACGGATGCGCTGGCGAAGGTACGGCGCCATCGCGACGCGGGTCATTTCCTCGTGCTCATGTCGGCCAGCGTCGATTTCTACGTGCCCGAGTTCGGCCGCCAGCTCGGCTTCGATCAGGTCATCTCGACCGGCGTGCGCTGGGACGGCGATCTGCTCGACGGCACTCTAACCACCGCGAACCGGCGCGGCGAAGAAAAGGCGCGCTGTGTACGCGAGCTGCTCGCCCAGCGCGGGGACACTGAAACCTTTGCGTATGGCAACAGCGGCTCGGACCTGCCTCACCTGAAGATCGTGCGGCATGGATTCCTCGTGAATGGCTCATCGAGTGCACGCCGCTCAGCCGCCGCGCTCGGTGTCGAGACGGCCGACTGGACCTGAATCGGGGCCGGCCCGAGGCCTTAGGGCCTGTGATGCATTTCACACTTATCGACTGGTAGCGCCACGCGCGGCGGCGTTCCGGCCGCCGCATCGGACGCCAGTCACACAGGCGCGGGCACCCGCAACCTACGATACGGGCTGGAGTCGTCCGTAACTTCTGCAAATGCCTATGCTGCGGGGAAAAATCCGGTCCTTCGCTGATTTCGCGCGCGTCGCGTTCATGACGCTATGCGTTGGCTTTTCCGTCAGCGCGGTCGCGACTCCGCCGCTCAGCGTCCAACGCTACAGCCTCGAGGAAGGCCTGTCCCAACAGTCCGTGAATGCCATCGTGCAGGACAACGAAGGCTTCATGTGGTTTGGAACCGAAGACGGACTCAATCGCTTCGACGGTTACGAATTCCGCCAGTTGCGTCACGACCGTGGCGATCCACACTCATTGCCAAACGGCTGGATCTCCTCGCTCGTCGCGACTGAAGACGGCTTGTGGATCTCGACCGATGGCGGTGGCGTGGCCTTCCGCAATGCTCGGAGCGGCCAGCTCGAAGAGCCGGTGCTGTTGCGCGACGCGCCCGATCTGCAACGCGTGCGCATGCTGGCGCGCGACCGCCTGGGTCGCTTGTGGATTGCTTCACGCGATGCCGGCGTCGCCATCTACGATGCGCGCAGCGGCGAACTCAAACGCATCCGGCATTCCGCCTCCGATCAACATTCGTTGTCCGACGACTCGATTCAAACCATCCTGCATTTGCGCAGTGGTGAGACGCTGATCGGCAGCGCGACCGGACTCGATCGATTGTCAGCCGCGAATCTCGTCGTCACCCGCATCACGCTGCCGCCCGAGCTCAGTCCACAGGGCCAGCCTGTACGGGTACGCGCCCTGACCGAATCCACCGATGGCATGGTCTGGGTCGGCACCGACGCGGGCCTTGGCCGTTACGACCCGCGCGCGGATCGCTGGCGTGTGTTCCGCGAAAACCCGGCGAGCGCCACCAGCCTGCCCGACAATCGCGTACAGACGTTGCTCATCGACAGCCAGGGACGCCTGTGGGTCGGACTGATCCGGGGTCTCGCGTGGTTCGATCCGTCCACCGAGACTTTCTCGAGTTATCACCGCGACGATGGCGAGAGCCGCTCGTTGCCCGACGACTACGTCTTTTCGCTGTTCGAGGATCGCGGCGGCAGTATCTGGATCGGAACCAAGTCCGGCGGACTTGCGAAATGGAATCCGCGCACCTGGTCGTTCGGCCACTTCCGCGCCAGTGCCGATGAAGGATTCACCGACCACAACATCACGTCCTTCGCGGAAGACAAGTTAGGCCGGTTGTGGATCGGGACCTTCGGCAGCGGCATCAACCTGCTGGAGCGAAACAGCGGCCGGGTGATCCCGGTTCGCCATTCGAACGCGCGCAACTCTTTGAGTGATGACCGCGTCATGGCGCTGCTCGAAGGCAGCGGCGAGGAAGTCTGGGTCGGCACGATGGGCGGCGGCCTCAACCGCATCGATCCGCAGACATTGAAGGCCGAAGTCTTCATGCACGATCCGGCCGTCCCGACCAGCCTGGCGGCGGCCGGGGTCATGAGCCTCATCGAGGTCAACAAGCAACTGTGGGTCGGCACTTTCGGCGGTGGCATCTCGCGCTTCGATGCGCGCACGCGCCGCTTCGAAAACCTGCGGCCAGGTCCTGAGGACGGCCTGCACCTGTCGAACGGCCGGATCACAGCGCTGGCCCGCGATCGTACCGGGCACGTGTGGATAGGCACCGATGGCGGGGGTCTCAATGTCTGGGACCAGAAGACGCGCCGGCTCTACTACTACAAGCGCGACGCGAAGAAACTCGACACGCTGAGCGCGGACTCCATCTACTCGATACTGGTCGACGACACCGGTAACGTGTGGATTGGAACCCGTGGCGGCGGCCTCGATCGCGTGCTCGATCCGGCCGACGGTCCGGCCGATCTGCGCTTCGCCAACCTCTCCGAGGCGCAGGGACTGCCCAACAATACCGTCTACGGCCTGCGCGCCGACGGCGCCGGCAACATCTGGATCAGCACCAACTTCGGACTGGCGCGCCTCGATCCGCGTACCAGCGCGATCCAGCGGTTTCATCGGTTGCACGGCCTGCAGGCCGAAGAATTCAATTTTGGCGCGCACTATCGCGATCGCAGCGGCAAGCTGTTCTTCGGTGGCGCATCCGGTTTCAATTCCTTCTACCCGGAAGTGCTCGAGTTCAACGAGCGCCCGCCGCGCGTGGTGCTCACGCAGCTGCTCAAGCTCAACTCCCCCGGCGTCGCCGGTGTGCCCGAGGAGAGGATTGAGCGGCTCTCCCTGAGTTACAAGGAAGATGTCGTCACGCTCAAGTTCGCGGCTCTCGACTACGCCGACCCCAAGTCGAATCGCTACCAGTACAAACTCGACGGGTTCGACAAAGGCTGGGTGAACGCCGACGAGCGCCGGGCGGCCACCTACACCAACCTGCCCGGCGGCAAATATGTGTTCCGCGTGCGCGCCAGCAACAGCGACGGCGTGTGGAGCACGCAGGACCTCGCGTTGCCGATCAATGTGGCGCCCTCACCCTGGGCTTCGTTGTGGGCGTACGCGGGTTACACGGTCATCGCAGCGCTCATGTTGCTCGCAGTCTGGTACGGACAGCAGCGCCGACTTGCGCGCGCCGCCGATCAGCGGCTCGAGCTCGAACAGCAGGTCAGCGATCGCACCTATGAACTGGCCGAGCGTAATCGCGAACTGGAAGAAGCCAACCGCAAACTCGAGATGGCGAGCTTTACCGACACACTGACGGGCCTGTCGAACCGCCGTTACCTGATGGAAAACTTCCCGCGACTCCTCAAGGAGAAGCGCGAGAACCATGGCCTCGCCATCATGATCATCGATCTCGATGCGCTGAAACCCATCAACGACCAGCATGGCCATGCCGCGGGCGACGAAGTGATCGTCGAGATCGCGAGGACTCTCAAACAGGCGATCCGCCCCGAGGATGTCCTGGTGCGCTGGGGTGGCGACGAATTCGTGGTCGTCGCGCAGGCGCAGCATGTCGAACACGCCACGATGCTGGCCGAACGCGTGCGCGAGAGAATCGCCAAGATGAAGTGCGTGTTGCCGCGCGGCGCCGTCGTGCGCACCAGTTGCTCGATAGGCTTCACCTGCCTGCCCTTCGTGCCCGGCCGCCCCGACGCGGTCAGCTGGGAACAGGCCATCAAGATCGCCGATCTGGCGCTGTATCGCGCCAAGCGTGGCCGCAACGCCTGGCGCGGCTGGTTTGGCACCGAAAAGGTCGCCTCGCTGCAGTCGGTGATCGCAGCCGTGGAATCCAACGTCGATGGCTTGATCGCGAACGGCGTGATTCTCGAGGAATCGTCGACTCGCGGCGGCGACGACACCGTCAATGCGCTGCGCGTACTGCGCGAAGCGCGCTAACTTAGGAAACGCATGGACAGCGACATTGCAAGATCCCTTCCCGACCTCGCGTTCATAGTGCGGCGCGACGGGATCATTCTTTCCTGCGTCGGCGGCAACGCGGTGCGCGGCCTGAATGCGCCCGAAGATGAAATCCCCGGCCGCAACGTCGATGCGTTGTTCCCCGAGTCCATCGCCTCGCACCTGCTGCAGACCGTGCGCCGCATCCTCAAGACCCGCAAGCCGGCGCAGCATCGCTACCAGGAAGGCGAACTCGCGCTCGAGATGCGCTTCCAGGTGCAGGGCTTCGATCGCGTCCTGGTCGTCTGCCGCGACCTGGGCGCCGGCGTCACTTCCAACGACTCCGGCCTCTATCCGAACGCCTCGGGCGCCATGCTCCCGCATCGCGACGGTTTCGAAAAATCCCTGCGCATGGCGCTGGACATGGCCGCGTTGCGCGAAGACACCGTCGGTGTCGTGCTCATTCACATCGGCGGCTACGTCACCTATCAACACGTATTCGATTCCGCATTGGCGAACCGGCTGCTCGATTCGGCCGCGAAGGTGATCGCCGAGAACCTGCCCGAAGCTCGTTCGAGCCTGCCGCGCCTCGCGCGGGTGTCCGACGACGTCATCGGCGTGGTGCTCACCGATATCCGTTCGCGCGCCGATGCCGACGCGGCGGTGGAAGCCATCGTCAAGGCGCTGCAACACCCCGTCGATCTCGACGGCCAGATTTTCCAGCTCGCGCCGCAGGCGGGCGTCACGCTGTCGGGCACCGATGGCGAACGCGCCATCGAACTGATCGAACGCGCGTTGACCACGCTCGATGCCGGGCGCCGCGCCGGGGTCAACCGCGCCGTCACTTTTTATTCGGATACGTTGCGCCTCGCCTCACTCACGCGCCTCGACTGGAGCCAGGAACTGACGCAGGCGATCCAGAAGGACGAACTCGAGCTGCATTATCAGCCGCGATATCTCCTCTCGACCCGCGAGATCGTCGCGGTGGAAGCGTTCCTGCGCTGGCCTCACAAGATCCGCGGCATGGTGCCAACCTCGGAATTCCTGCCCATCGCGGAGCTCTCCGGCTTGTCGGTGCAACTCGGCCGCTGGGTTCTGCGCCGTGCCTGCCGCGATCTGGCGACGTTGGCCGAGCGCGGCTTCCCCAAGTTGCGCGTGTCGGTGAACGTCGGCCGACAATATCTCTCGGCGGAGAGTCTGGCCGAGGACGTCGCCAATTCCGCGAAGGAAGCCGGCATCGAACCCTCGCAGCTCGATCTCGAGATCACCGAACAGATGTTGTCGACGGGACGCAGCGGTCTCGCGGCCCTGCACCAATTGCGCGGCCAGGGCGTACGCGTGCTGATCGACGACTTCGGCACGGGCTACGTTTCGCTCGGCAAGATGAGAAATTCGCCGCTCGACGGCATCATGATCGATCGATCGTTCGTCGAAGAGGTCGGCCACGATCACGAAGCACGCGCCGTGTGCCGGGCGGCCATCGCGCTCGGCCTGGCATTCGGTCTGCGCGTGGTGGCCGAAGGCATCGAGACCGAGGCGCAGGCGCAATTCCTCGTCGCCGAGCAATGTCACGAAGGCCAGGGGCACCTGTTCTGCCCCGCGACACCGCTCACCAGCTTGTTAGACAGAATATTGCCGGGCGGGAAAGAAGCACCGGGTTCTGTCACACGCGCTTCCGCACGCTGACATATCACGCGGATTTAACCGGCCCTTATCTGAAGGCCGTCACACTTTGCCCGGTACGCGCGTCACACATGCACGCACTGTAGTTGCCGTTCCCGCCTCTAATGGCCCCGTTCGCGAAAGCGGATTGGGGCCACAAACGAGGCGATTTTCAGATGATGGCAATGTTTCGAAAGACGACGGCTCGAGTCCTGGGAGCAGTTACTTTGACGTTACTGGTGTCGTGCTCGGCGGCGACCTCCAGTACACCCGTGGCGGGCGCAGCCCCTGCCAGCGCGAAACACAGCTACATCGTGGAAGCCGTCAGCACTGACAGCGCGGCGCAAGCCGTGGTGTCGGCTGGCGGTCAGGTCATCTCGCGCCTCGGCGTCATCGACGCCGTGGAAGCCAATCTCACCGATGCCGAACATGCGCGCGTGCTCAAGGCCGATGGCATCAAGCAGATCACCACCAATGACATCGTCACGACGCTGGCCGCGGCCAGCGTGCGCGACACCTTCGAGACCGGCTCGTTCGCCAACAACGACGGCACACATCGCTGGTACGGCGACTGGGTCGAGCAGAACGACAACAACTCGCCCTACGACGGCCGGATTTCAATCGGCTGGACTGACAAGAATGGCAAACGCCTGATCCTGACCGGCAGCTCGTCCATCTACCGCCGTGCCGCCACGCCTTCGAGCTCGCCGTCGGTCACGCTCAAGCTCAAGAGTCTGCGATTCGGCCTCAAGGCCGGTGAATACGTTGCGGTGCAGGCGAGCAGCAACGGCGGCACGAGCTGGACCGAAGTTGGCCGGCTCTCGGGCCCCGCCACGGATACTTCGTTCGCCAACCACAGCTACAACATCACCGCGTACCGCGGCCGCAACACCGCGGTGCGCCTGACGGCGTCCATGAACGGCGCGTTCGGCACCGACCACGTGAGCATCGACGACGTCGAGATCGCCTATACCACGAACTTCGGTGAGGGCGATCCCGCACCGGTCGACGTGAACGCCTATGACCTGCACGCGGCAGGCATCCGCGGCCGTGACGTTGGCGTCGCGATCATCGACACCGGCTACTGGAAAGTCGATTCGCTCGACAAGGACAGCGCCGGCAACGGCCGCGTCGGCGCGCAATATGACGCGATCCGCAATGTCGTCGACACCACCTGGTCGACGATCTCGACCGACACCACCGGTCACGGCACCCACGTCACCAGTCTGATCGCCAGCAGCCGCAAGAATACGTCCGGCCGCTACTTCGGCGTCGCGCCCGACGCGCGCATCATTTCGGTGAAGGCATTCGCAGAGGACGGCTCGAGCACGTATGCCACGGTGATCCGCGGCATCGACTGGGTCATCACCAACAAGTACAACTACGCGATCCGCGTACTCAATTTATCGCTAGGGGCCCCGGCGCGTACGCGCTATTGGGACGATCCGCTCAATAAAGCCGTGATGCGCGCGTGGCAATCCGGCATTGTCGTAGTCGTATCAGCGGGCAATAGCGGACCGCTGCCGCAGACCGTGGGTGTACCGGGCAACGTGCCCTATGTCATCACGGTCGGCGCGATGACCGACAGCTATACCAGCTATGGCAAGGACGACCGACTTGCCTCCTTTTCCTCGACCGGCCCGACGTACGAAGGCTTCGTGAAGCCCGATCTCGTCGCACCGGGCGGTCACGCGTGGGGCTTCATGGCGACCTACATGAAGATCGCCGTCGACCATCCAACGTTCATGAACAGCGGCGACTTCTTCACGATGTCGGGCACCTCGCAGGCGGCCGCCACGGTATCGGGCGTTGCCGCCCTGGTGCTCTCGCAGAATCCCGGCCTGACTCCCGACCAGGTGAAGTGCCGCATCATCGCGAGCGGCCGGCCGGCGGTGAAAGCCGACGGTACGCTCGCCTACAGTGTGTTGCAGCAAGGCACCGGGCTCGTCGATGCCAAGACCGCGGTCTACGGCACTAACAACAACTGCGCAAACCTCGGCCTGAACATCAACGCCGACCTGAGTGGCGCGCAACACTTCATCGGCCGTGTCACGCAGCTTGCCGATGGCACGTTCAAGGTAACCAGTCCGAACGGCGCACTCACGGACCCGGGCTACACCTGGGACCAGAGCTATCTGTGGCCGCAGGGTTACATGTGGCCGCAGGCGTTCCTCTGGCCGCAGGGGTTCATGTGGACCCAGGCCCAGAACTACACCACCGACATCAAGTGGACGGATGGTTATCCGAGCGCGATCGGGCCGAGTGTCGGCACGGCTGCGGCGATGTCCGTGAACAGCTGGGTCGCACCTGAGTAGCTAGCCCGCGAAAAGCCGCGCGGCACGTGGATCGGCGACTGACAACCTCGAAAGGTCACTGAACCAGGCGCCCTACCTTGCTGGCCACTCTAACCTGCACCATGGTGCCGGCGTTGAATGCCAGGAAGTCCGCTTCGACGCCGTCGCTGAAGATCACGCCGTTTTCCGCCATCAAGGATGTGACCACCAGGGTTTCACTGGCGGCGACCGATCCGCACACCAGTGAGGCTTGCGAGGAACGGCTCGGGAACGGTTCACGCACTGCGAAGCGCAACTCCCGATCAGCCCAGGAGCGGCCGCGGAATTTCCACGCCACGGGCCGATGTGCCGCATCCGCCGCGACCGCGCACGAGCCCGTCACGACACTGCGCATCCAGCCGGTGGAACCAAGGCCCGTCGAAACGATGATCCCGCTCGAGGACTGGATTTCCTTTTGTTCGTTGAGACGGATCTCGTAGCGCGCCGAGGTGTGGGACTTCGGCCCGATGAAGAAATCATTCACGGCGTGCAGACATTGCCCGTCGGCAAACCGGGCCTCGCCCATCGTCACTTCTTGCAGGTGCGCCTGCCCGCTCAACAGCTTGGGAAGTGCGGCGCGTACCGCGCCAGGCTCCCACGGCAGCAAGACGCCATCCCAGCGTTGCGGATCGGGATTGATCCCGGCCAGCGGCTGGCCGTCGAGATACTTCAGTGTGTTAGCAACCACGCCGTCCTGCCCGAGCGCGAGCACCACGTCGTCCGCGCCGAAGATGAAGTTGGGCAGGAACGAGCGGTCAATGACCTGGAAGCGGCCATGTGCCTCGAGCGCCTGAACGACCGTCTTGCGGGCGGCCTGGTAGGTTTCGTGCTCGGCCGCGTAGTCGCCAAAATCCGCGCCGAGATGCTCCACATAGAATTTCGCCTGATCGCGGGTGTTGAACCGCACCAGCAGGTCCTCGAGGCGCGAGCGCCGCGTCACGAGGACCACCTTGCGGTCAGCGGGCCGCAGCACTGTCCTTCTCCCGCCTCGGCGACGTCAATAAGCTGGCTTGCGGGCGGAGCAGACCCTGCAGCAGCTCGGAGGACACGTTGAGCTCGCCTATCTTTTCCGCGCGCTCGGCGATTCCGCCAAACGCCTGCGCAATCAATTGCCCCGGTTGCATACCCACTGCCGCGAGCGCCTGAACGACGCGCGGATCGGTGTTCTGCAGTGCCTTCATTACGGCACCGACGCGATGCGCCTCTGCCTCGGCAAGAGCGCGCACGTTCTCGGCGTTTTTCTGCACGAAGCTCTTGCGCGTCTCCTCCAGCTCGATGTCGGCTTCCATCCGTTTCTGCCGGATGGCCTGCTCGCGCCGCTGCACTTCGGCTTCGGCGTCGAGCTGCGTCTCGCGCACCGAACGCTTCTTTTTCTCGACAGCGACCTCGGTTTCGAGTTCGCTCTCGCGGATCGATCGCTCGTTCTCGACCGCCGCGTTCCGGCGCAGATAGACAGCGTCGTCGGCCGCCTTGAGGATGGCTTCGCGCGCCTCCGCCTCGAGTGCCTTGGCGGTTTCCGGAGTGGGTTTGATGCCGAGAACCGCGACACCCAGCACTTCGAGACCGAGCGAACGAATCTCGGGATGTTGACCGAGCCCCAACGTGACTCGCTTCGCGAGCGCGTCCGAGGCCAGCAGTGCGGACTTGAGCGGCACACCCTTGATGACCTCGGCGGACAACACCTCCACCGCGCGAATGACGCGGCGGGTGAGTTGTTGTGGATCGTCGGAACGGTATGTCTTGCCATCCGGGTTCAGCGAGAAGTTGAGCAGCGCCGCGGTTTTTTTCGCGTCCTGAACGCGGAACGAAACCTGGCCCTGGACGGTGACCTGCTGGAAGTCGCCAGTCACCTGCTGAAAAATGAAGCCTTCGTCGAAACTGGCCATCGGCACCGATATCAGCGAGGTGGTGGGCGCGAAATAGAAGAACGACAGGCCCAACCCCTCGTTCACGACCTTGCCACCGCGATACTGGATGACGTACTGGGTGGGCTCCACCTTGACGAATCTGAATCCGAACATGTTTCTGCTCCGTTGTTACTAAGTGGGATTACCCCACTTAGTAAGTTGCACAGTACCACTATTAATTCTACACTGTCAACGTGGAACCCAAGACTCGCAACTTCAAGACGCCGCTCGTCACCGTCGACCTGGCCATATTCACGGTGCGCGACGACGCACTCGCTGTCCTGCTGGTGCAGCGCGCCGCAACCGCGGGCGATCCGCACCCGCTCGAATGGGCCCTGCCCGGCGGCTTCATCGACATCGAGCGTGACTCGGATCTCGTTGCCTGCGCACGCCGCAAGCTCAAGGAGAAAACCGGTTTGGTCAGCCCCTACCTCGAACAACTCGGCAGCTGGGGAAGCCGGAAGCGCGATCCGCGTGGCTGGTCGGTCACGCAGGTGTATTTTTCGCTGCTGCCGAGCGAGGGCATCGAGCTGCGCGCGGGCGCGAATACCGCGAGCGTGCGTTGGGCGCGCATCGAAGAAGGCGCCTGCGGTATCGGCGAACGTCTCGCATTCGATCATGGCGTCATCCTCGAGGCCGCCCTCGAACGGTTGCGCGGCAAAGTCGAGTACACCTCCCTGCCCGCGTTCCTGCTGCCCGGGGAATTCACGCTGTCCGAACTGCAACGTGCCTACGAGATCGTGCTGAGCCGGCCCATCGAGAAAAGCGCGTTTCGTACCCGCGTCAAGGACGCCGGGCTGGTCGACCCGCTGCCGCGCATGCGCCGTACCACGAGTCGTCCCGCCCGGTTATATCGCCTTAAAGACCGCGCGGCGCCGGTCTATTTCCCGCGAACATTCAGCCCCCGCTCGTGAGCTTTCGCGCCTCAGTGGCGCGCGCGACCCACACCGCGTGACGGCACGAAACGAAGCGGAAGCCGCGGGCGGATATCGATGATCCCGGGCGAATCGCCGGCGTGGATCAGGTCGACGAAGAATTCGTGCGCCGGCTCGACATTCACGACACCGGCGGCCACGAGTGCTTCGAGCGCCGGCGACAGCGAGCGCGTATTGGGCAGGTGAATGGTGATCGCGACGATCGGCTCGATATCCTCGACCAGCAGCGGCTTCGCGAACGGTAGATAGAAGAGCAAAGGTTCGTTGGCCGGAATGCCGCTCGCGACTTCGATCGAAAAACCTGCCGGGAAATATCGCGGCGAGTAGGTCCACGATGAAATCGCTGGCGAGTCGGCGCGGCCGCCCGGCCGGAACACGAGCCCGAACGGGCAATCACCCGCCGCGCGCCGCGACCATCGCTCCCACAATCGGGTCGGCAATGCTTCTGCTGATTGCGCCTCAGCAGCCTGCTCGACCCAGAGAAATTCCAGATATACGTTCGGGAAGAAGAACCGCCGGTTGACGGTGCCTGCCCCGGATGTGAATTGCGGGGGCCTTCGTGCAGGCCGCGCCCGAGCAGCGAATCGGCTTCCGGCGCACCGGCATCGCAGAAGAAGATGACGTGATCGATTTCGCCCCAGGCGGAAGCCAATACGCGCCCCTACATCGACGTCCGCACCTGCCACAGCTCGGGAAAGAACTTGAGTTCCAACGCCTTGGCCAGATACGAAACACCGCCGGTACCACCCGTGCCCGGCTTGTAGCCGATCACGCGCTCGACGGTCTTGAGATGGTGGAACCGCCAAAGCTGGAATTTCTGGTCGAGATCGACCAGGCGTTCGGCCATCTCGTACAGGTCCCAGTCCTTTTCGGCATTGTGATAGACGCCGAGCCAGGCGGCCGTGACTGCCTTGTTAGACGTATGGGGTTCGGAGAAATCGCGTTCGATCAACTCTTCCGGGATGCCGTAACCGCGGCGCGACAACAGCCGCAGCACTTCGTCGTAGATGGACGGCGCGTTGAGCGCGCGCTCGAGGCGTTCGAACCCTGTGGCATCGCGCTTGTGGACTGCGATCACCTCTCGATTCTTGTTGCCGAGCTGGAATTCGAGGATGCGATACTGCAGCGACTGGAAACCGGACGACCGCCCGAGCGTGTTGCGGAACGAGGAATATTCAAACGGCGTCAGCGTCGACAAGACGCTCCACACACCTAACAACTCTTCTTGCAGCCGCGAGATCCTCGCCAGCATCTTGAAAGACGGGTCGAGGTTGTCGCGGCGCACGCATTCCATCACGTGATCGAGCTCGTGCAGGAACAGGCGCATCCACAGCTCGGATACCTGGTGAACGATGATGAACAGCATCTCGTCCTGCTCGATGGAGTTTGGCTTCTGCGCATCAAGCAGCTTGTCGAGCTGCAGGTACTCGCCGTAGGACTGCGAGGTGCCGAGATCCCAGTACACGCCTTCGCTCTTGAGATCCACGCGGCGCGGTAATTCTTTGTCGTCGTTTGTCATGTGTCGGAAAATACCCAGCGCGGCACGTTGCGCCAACCCTGCACGAGTTCGCGGTCGAGCGCGCGCCAATCGGCGCAGTTTCGTTCCACCGTTTGCCAGAAACGCGCCGAGTGGTTCATGTACCTGACGTGCGTGAGTTCATGGATGACCAGGTAGTCCACGACGTCGGGCCGCTGAAACAGCAGGCATGCATTGAGGCTGATGGTACCGCGCGCCGAACAGCTTCCCCAGCGTGAACGCTGGCGGCGGATCGCAACCTGGGAATAGGGAATGCCGTTCGACGCCGACAGCGCGGCCACACGCGGTGTGAGCCGCGGACGCGCCGCGCGCAGCAGCCACTTGCGTAACGCTTTGCGTACCGCGCTTGCGGTGCCCGCGCCGGCGCCGGTCACACTCAACATACGATCCGGTCCGTCGCCCCGCTCGACGACACGCAGCGCCCCGCTGCTGCTCGCGATGTGCAGCCTCCAGCACTCGCCCGTCGCCACGAATTCGATGGACGGCGGCGGAAATACCTGCGGCCCCGGCCGATTGCGCAGGGCGTGCGCGCGTTTGGCATCGATCCATTCACGGTGAGCGCCAAGGAATTCCTGCACGTCGCGTGGCCGCGCCCGCGGCGGCACCACCACTTCGACGCGCGCATCCGGGTACACGCGAATCGACAGGCGGCGCGCACGCGCACTGACGCGGAAATGGGGACAGTCCCCATTTTCCTCCGCGACATCCCCGCCCAGAAGATCCAGCTGAAAATGGGGACTGTCCCCATTTCCGCTTCGTCGTTCGCGATCGCTGACTTCACTCATAGTTTCGACGCAAGCGTAGCGCCTTCGCGTATGGCCCGCTCGGCATCGAGCTCCGCCGCCAGCAACGCCCCACCGATCACATGCGCCTTGCGACCCGCCGTGGCGAGCTCGGTCGCGAGCCCATTCACGGAATCCTGTCCGGCACAGACGATGACGTGGTCGACCGCGAGCAGTTCAGGTCCCTTCGCGGAAGAGATGTGCAGTCCGGCATCGTCGATGCGTTCGTACGTGATGCCGCTGCGCATGATCACGCCGCGCGCCTTGAGCGCCGAGCGATGGATCCAGCCCGTGGTTTTTCCGAGCGTCAACCCGATCCGGGTTTCCTTGCGTTGCAGTAGATAGACCTGGCGCAGCGGGCGCGGCCGCTGCGGCGGTATCAGCCCGCCACGCGCCGTCAGCGTGCGATCGATGCCCCATTCGGCGAAGTAGTCATCTCCGGCGCGATGGGTGAGAAAGGTCGCGACGTCGAAGCCGATGCCGCCCGCGCCGATGATGGCCACCTGGTCGCCGGCCACCCGTGCGCCCGACAGCAGGTCGGGATAGGAAATGACCTTCGGATGATCGATGCCGTTGATGGCCGGCATTCGCGCGGAGACGCCGCTCGAGATGACGATCTCGTCGAAACCGCCGCCGGCAAGCATGGCGGCGTCGGCCGCCGAATCGAGTTCGAGCCTGACGTGCGTCAGCTCGATGCGGCGCGCGAAGTAACGCAGCGTGTCGTGGAAGTCTTCCTTGCCGGGAACTTCACGCGCATAGCGAAACTGCCCGCCGATTTCCCGCGCACGCTCGAACAGGGTCACGCGATGCCCGCGCTCTGCGAGGGTCGTCGCACAGGACAAGCCCGCAGGACCCGCACCCACCACAGCGATGCGCTTCGCCTGGGCCGTCTGCGTGATCAACAATTCCGTCTCGTATGCGGCCTGCGGATTCACCAGACAGGTGGCGCGTGCGCCCTCGAACACCTTGTCGAGGCATCCCTGGTTGCAGGCAATGCAAGTGTTTATTTCATCTTCGCGACCTTCCGCCGCCTTGCGCGGCAGCTCGGGGTCAGCCAGCAGTGGCCGCGCCATCGAGATCAGATCCGCCGCACCGCTCGCGAGCAGCGCTTCCGCTCCCTCCGCCGAATTGAAGCGATTCGTGGCGATCACCGGCAGGCGCGTCGCGGCCTTGATACGCGCCGACACCCAGCCAAACGCGCCGCGCGGCACGACACCCGCGATCGTAGGCACTCGCGCTTCATGCCAGCCGATACCCGTGTTGAGCATGCTGGCGCCGGCCGCTTCCATCTGCGAGGCCACCCACTCGACTTCGGCCCCGGTGGAGCCGCCTTCGACCAGGTCGATGCCCGAGAGACGAAAGATGATGACGAACTCGCGCCCGACCGCCGCGCGTGTCTGCCTGACTACTTCGAGCGCGAGACGTGCGCGGTTCTCGAGGCTGCCGCCCCACTCGTCGGTGCGCGTGTTCGTGCGCGGCGCGAGGAATTCGTTGATGAAGTAGCCTTCGGATCCCATGATCTCGACGCCATCGTAGCCGGCGTCCTGGGCAAGGCTCGCGCAGTTGACGAAGTCGTCTATCTGGTCGCACACACCGTCGGACGACAACTCACGCGGCTTGAACCGGTTGATGGGCGCGCGCAGCGCGCTCGGCGCCACCGGGAACGGGTGATAGGCGTAGCGGCCCGTGTGCAGGATCTGCATGCAGATCTTGCCGCCTTCGTTGTGCACGGCCTCGGTCACCAGTTGGTGACGCGCCACTTCCCGTTTGGCTGAAAGTTTGCCGGCGAAGGGTTTCGTCCAGCCGGCGCGGTTCGGCGCGATGCCGCCACTGACCAACAACCCAGCGCCGCCGCGGGCGCGCGCCGCGAAGTACGCGGCCAGCTTCGGGAAATCACGCGCACGATCTTCGAGGCCCGTGTGCATCGATCCCATGACGATGCGGTTGGCCAGACGTGTGTGTCCGAGGTCTAGTGGCGCAAACAGGCGCCCGTATTTCATGGGACCGGAGTGTAGCGGTCTAGCGAGTGATTTTCGCCATGAGGTTGCGCGCGAACGCGTAGTCGGGCGCGATCAACAGCGCCCGCTCTAGCGCCTCACGCGCGCCGACCACGTCGCGCTGGTCGTATAGAGCACGCCCGAGGAATGCATAGGCTTCGGCCGCGCCCCAGTCGGGGATGGTCGAGGCGCCGGCGCGGGCCGTTTCGAACATCTGGGTGACGACGCGCAGCTTCTTGAGTGCGGCGGCTTTCTCCGCGGCATCCTTGCCGGCACGATCGAACGCGGCCAGCGCCTCGACCAGCCTCACGCGGGGATTCTTGGGCTCGAGTTTCACGGCCTCATCGATGCGTGAGCCGATGCGGCCGCCGCCGAAAGGCAGTGAACTCATCTCGCGTCCGGCCAGGGTGCACGCGGTCGCCAGCGCGAAATCTTCGGCGCGTTGACGACGTCCCGCGTCCGATTCATCGAGGCCCAGCGGCACCTTCGGCAACGCATCGACGGCGTCATCGATCTCGTCGCCGCAATTGCCGATGGCGTCCTTGGCCTGCGACTTCTGGGTGGTGATCAGGATCTGCGCCAATCGATAGTGCGTCAGCGCGCGGAAATACGCGCGTGTGCTGAGGTCGGACGCCGCGCCTTGCTCGCCTTCCACCGGTTTCGGCGTAAGCGCGGTCAGCATGGCATTCAGGGCGCGCGCGTCGTTGGTGTAATACGCGTACTGGATGCGCCCTTCGACATCAGCCCAGTCGGTCGGGCCGCCCTGCGCCACTACGCGCGGCGCAACAACGGCGCCGAGCACCATTGCCGCGCCAACCCCGAGAACCCCGACCCGGCACCACTTTCGAATCACAACTCTCGCAGACCTGAAGTGATGGGCAGCCGCGCCGCCCGGATGCCCGGCAGGATACCCGCAATGAAGCACAGGATCAGCCCGTACGTGATGCCGAGCAGCATCAGCCCCGGTGTCACGGTGAATGCGAACGTCATCTGGCTGAACGATGCCCAGTTCATGGTGGAGCTGCTCATTCCATTCAGCGTCAGGAAAGCCAGCAGACCGCCAATGAGGCCGCCCACCGCGCCAAGGATCATGGCTTCGACCAGCACCGATACGACCACGGGGAAACCCCCGAAGCCCAGCGCGCGCAACGTCGCGATCTCGCGCACGCGCGTCGCGACCGCGTTGTAGAGAGTGTTCAGCGCGGCAAACAACGCGGCGACTCCCATCATGATCGCGAGCGCAACGCCGACCGTCGTGATGATGGTCGACATCAATTTCTGCTGATCGGCGTAGAAAGCACGCTCGGTCTGCACGCCGACCCGCACGCGCGGATCCTTGCTGAGCGCGTCCTTGAGCGTCTTGAGAGACGCGCCGTCGACCAACCGCGCGCGGATCGACTGAAAGCTGTTGCCGCGCCGCCAGGCCTGCTGCACGACGCGTGTGTCGCCCCAGGTCTCGGACTCGGCGATGCCGCCGCCGTCCGTGTACCGGCCGACGACAGTCCAGTCGGTGTTGCCCCAGCGCACTTTCTTGCCGACCTCGAGTCCTTCGTACTGCTTTACCACGCCGTCGCCAACCACGACCTCGTTGGTGCCTTCCTTGAACATCCGGCCTTCGACCAGCTTGAAGTTCTTGCGCACTTTAGGCGCCATCTCACTGACCCCGCGCAGCGGCAGGTTGGTGCTCGCGTCCTTGCCGCGCATGCGGCCATCGACCAGCACGTACAACTCGGGCGACATGATCGGCTTCCCCTGCGCGTCACGCTTGATGCCCGGCGCATCGCTAACTACCGTGACGGTGTCGCTGCCGTATCCGCCCGACAATTCGTTCGAAGAACCCGCCCGCATGATGATCGCCACGTCGTCGGAGCCGGAGCCTTCGAGCGCCACGCGGAAACCCGCGGCGATCGACAACAGAGCCACCAGCACCAGCGTGACTCCGCCGATACCGAGCACGGCGACCAGCGAGGACGACCAGCGCTCGGGAATGTTGCGCAGGTTCATGCCGGTCACGGCGACTATCTGTGAAATGGTGTTAGCCATGGATGATCCTCAAGTGCGACGCAGGGCGTCGACGATCTTCAAACGCATCGCGGTCAATGCCGGCCACATGCCGGTCACCAAACCGAAGGCCAGCATCAAGGCTGCGCCCACCGTGAACGTGCCGACGCCGATCTTGAAGACGGGAAAGTAGTCCTTGATCCCCTCACCCAATGCACCGGCCAACAACCACGCGAGCCCCAGACCCACGAGGCCGCCGGTGAACGTCATGAACAGCGACTCCAAAAGCACCAGCCCGAGAATCGACTGGCCGCTGAAGCCCAGGGTCTTCAACACACCGATCTCGTTGGTGCGTTCGCGCACCGACTGCGCCATCGTGTTCGCGGTGACCAGCAACATGGTGAAGAACACCGCGGAAGTCACCGACACCAGGATCAGGCCGATGTTGCCGACCTGGTCGAGGAACTGCTTGATGAATACGCGTTCGGTCGCGGTCTTCGTCTCGTTCGACGAATTGGCGAACATCGAGTCGATGCGATTGGCGACTTTTTCGGAATCGTCGGGATTGGCCACCTTGATGACCATCCAGCCGACCATGTCCTTGCCGAACTGCAGGGACTCATTGAAGTAGTCGTACTGGAACATCGCGCTGCGCTTGTCCCAGCCGGAGCCCGACACCGTGTAGATGCCGACAATGTTGAATTGCCAGACATCCGTTCCGTCGGTTTTGCGCCAGATCTCCGATCGCAGCGGAATGCGTTGCCCGACCTTCCATCCGTATTGGTCCGCCAATGCCTGGCCGATGACGATGGCCTGGCGATCGTTTTTCCAGGCCGCCAATTCCTCCGGCTTGAGTTTCACTTCGGGATAAACCTTCATGAACTCTTCCGGATCCGTCGCCTGCACCTGGATCTGCTGCTTGCTGTCCTTGAAGACGCCGCCGAACCAGTTGAAGGGCGCGACGGCCAGCACGCCCGGGACGGCCTTAACTTTTTCGAAGTGGGAGCGCGGATTGGAAACCGTGATGTTGACCTTGCTCTGAAGCATCAAACGATCCGCGCCGGCGAGATTGATCGCCTGCGAGAGGCTGGTGCGCAACGCGTCGAGCATGCCGAACATCAGGAATGCCAGCAGGATCGAAATGAACGTGAATACCAGGCGCAGTTTCCGGCGCCGCAGATTGGCCCAGACGAGTGGCAGCCAGCGGAACATTACTTCGTCTCCCGCTCGAGCCGGCCCTTCTCCAGGTGCAACGTGCGATTGGCGCGTTCGGCGGCCCGCGGATCGTGCGTCACCATGACGATGGTCTTGCCATGTTGCTTGTTGAGCGCCTGGAGCAGATCCAGGATTTCATCGCCCGATTTACGATCGAGATCGCCGGTCGGCTCGTCGCACAGCAGCAGCGTGGGATCGGTGACGATGGCGCGCGCAATACCCACGCGTTGTTCCTGGCCGCCGGACAATTCGCGCGGTTTGTGTTTCATGCGATCGCCGAGGCCGACCAGGGTCAACGCCGTGTGGACCCGCTTGAGGCGATCCGCGCGCCCGAGTTTCGTCAGCAGCAGCGGCAGCTCGACGTTGCGCTCGGCGGTGAGCACCGGCAGCAGGTTGTACATCTGGAATACGAAGCCGACGTTGTCGGCGCGCCAGTCGCCCAGGCGCGAGTCGGACAACTTGTCGATCGACTGCCCGTCGACTTCGATCGTGCCCGTGCTCGGGCGATCCAGGCCGCCAAGCAGGTTGAGCAAGGTGGTCTTGCCCGAACCCGAAGGCCCCATCAGCGCCACGAAGTCGCCGCGCGGCAGGTCGAGATCGAGTTTTTCGAGCACCGGTACGATTTCGTTGCCACGCTGGTATTGCTTGGCGACTCCACGCAGGCGCGCGACGACCGGATCCGTTTTTCCCACAACCTGTTCCACTGCTGACATGCTGATTTCCCCTGACTGAACTGCTTACTAACTATTACCTTCGGCCATCTTGACCTTGCCGCCCTCTTCGAGTCCGGCGACCACCGGCGAAACCAGTTCGTCGCCCGAATTCACGCCGGCGCGAACTTCGACCGTGCCATCACTCTCCGGGCCGAGGGTGACCGCGCGCCGCTCGACACGTTCGTCACTGACCACCCAGACAAATGCCTCGCCGTCGACACGCTGGATCGCAACCGCGGGCACGCGGATGCGCGGCCCCGTGTTCGCGGCCGCCTGCGGTGCCGGCTGATCGTCGAGGAAGCGCACCTTGATGCCCATATCGGGCAGGATCTGCGGTTCGAGCTTGTCGAAAGCGATGCGTACCCGCACCGTCGCCTTGGTGCGATCGGCGGTGGGAACGATGTTGATCACGTGCGCCGCGAGCGGTGCATCTGGATAGGCGTCGAGAGTCGCCTCGACACGCTGGTCACTCTTGACTCGATTGATGTACGCCTCGTTGACGTCCACCTCGACCTCGCGGGAGTCCATGTCGACGATGGTCGCGATGCCGGTGCGCGTGAAGCCGCCGCCCGCGGACAGCGGCGAGATCATTTCACCCGGCTGCGCGTCCTTGGAAATGACGACGCCCGAGAAAGGCGCGCGCACCTGCAGATCGTCGAAGTCGAGCTTGCGCATCGCGAGCTGGCTTTCGGAAACCTTGACCTGGGCCTTCGATGCCTCGAGCCGCGCCGCCAGCGCGTTGGCTTCCGCGGCCGACGCATCGAGCGCGGTCTGGCTCACCAGCTGCTGTTTGACCAACACCTGATTGCGTTCGAGATTGCGGCGCGCCTCGGCGAGCCGAACTTCGATTTCGGAAAGATTGCGTTTCGCGGCATCGAATTCCCGCTCGGACATCGTGAGGATGGTGCGGCTGTTGATGGGATCCAGACGCGCGATGACCTGGTCCTTCTTAACCTCCATGCCTTCTTCGACGAGGATCTCGAGCACCTTGCCCGTCACTTTCGAGGACACCGTCGACATGCGGCGCGCCACGACATAGCCGGAAGCGTTCAATACGGAAGTTCCCAGACTCGGGCCAGAGCTGTCGGCTTCGGCCGTCACCGTGGTGACTTCAATGGTTTTGCCGCCGAGCCAGAACCACAGGCCGGCCGCGATGCCTGCGACCACAAGGGCAGCCACACATATATAGATGATCATTCGCCCATTGCCGCCACCCGAAGCGGTTACGGAGCGATCGATACGCAGGGAGCCGAGGGAATCTGAATCGAGCGGCATGCGCTGTTAAGTTCCTGAAATTGTTGGTCGGGACGGGACAGGCGTGGAGATTAAAGGAAATCATTCGGGGGCACATCTGTGATCTGTCATGTGTGCCGCGTGAGATTCGCGAAACCCGCGGCTGTCCAGACTTACCGATTGAGAACACTGGAAATCGACATCGCTCTAGAATCCGCGCTCGCTTGTGGGGCGAATGCCAATCGTGCGAATAACAACAGATGCCAGCACATGACTAACCGTTGGGATGCGCTCGACGTATTGCGCGGCCTCACTATCATCGCGATGTTGCTGAACCTGAGCCCCGGATCGTGGGAGTTCAATTACGCCTGGCTGGTCCACGCGAAATGGGAAGGCTGGACGCTCATCGACATGGTGGCGCCCGCGTTCCTGTTCTTCATCGGTGCCGCGCTGCCGTTGTCCCTCATGCGGCGCGCCGAGAAGGGTGCCTCGAGAGAGGAACTGCTGCGACATGTCGTGTGGCGCGGACTGGTCCTCATCGCGATCGGGTTCTTCCTGAATCTCTATCCACATTTCGATTTCGCAACGGTGCGTATCCCGAGCGTCCTGTCGCGCATCGGCCTGTGTTACCTGCTGGCCGGGTCGTTCATCGTGTTGAGCGCCCGTTTTAAAGATGAGGCCATTGTCCTGCGGCCGGCGCTCATCGCCGGCGCGGCGGGGTTCATCCTGCTTTCGTACTGGCTGCTGCTCTACGCGGTGCCCGTGCCCGGTTTCGGCGCGCAACGCTTCGATCCGGTGGGGAGCTGGCCCGCGGTCATCGACCGCGCCATCATCGGCGTCGAACACTTCTTTCCCTATTGGCCGGTCGACGGGAAAGTCGTCTTCGATCCCGAAGGCATCCTGTCGACGTGGCCGGCGTGTTTCAACATCCTGTTTGGCGCGCTGGTCGGCGTTGCATACTCCCGCAATCAGTTCCGGCAGCCCGCACTCGCCGCCATCGGTGTCGGCGTATCGATGATCCTCGTCGCGCTGGCGCTGCAGGGCGTCTGCCCGATCATCAAAAACATCTGGACCAGCACTTTCGCGCTGTTCAGCGGCGGCTTCTGTGTCGTCCTGCTGGGCACTCTCATGCCCGTGTCGCAGCTCCCGGGCGTACGGCAGGTGTTGTCACCGGCGCGTATCTTCGGCGAGAACCCCCTGCTCGCTTACGTCCTGTGTTTCCTGGTCGCGCCACTGATCGATGCAAACTTCTTCGGCACGGGCGAGGCGCCGCAG
This sequence comes from Pseudomonadota bacterium, assembly GCA_039931065.1. Classification (GTDB taxonomy): domain Bacteria; phylum Pseudomonadota; class Gammaproteobacteria; order Steroidobacterales; family Steroidobacteraceae; genus CADEED01. The sequence continues at coordinate 71,068 of JBDTSP010000003.1, forward strand.
TCGCTGCGCGGCGCGGGCCAGGCCTGGTTCACGCAATTCCTCGAACCGCGCGCGGCGTCGCTGGCATTCGGTATCTGCGGCCTGCTGGCAATTTTCGCCGTGCTGCTGGTGTGCCACCGCAAGCGCTGGATCCTGAAGCTCTGATCGAATGTTACTGATCGACATCGGGGTCAACCTCGCGCACGACAGCTTCGACTCCGACCGCGCCGCGGTGATGCAGCACGCCGCCGCCGCCGGTGTCGCGCAGATGATCGTCACCGGCGCGAGCGAAGACGGCACGCGCAAGGCAATTGAACTCGCCGCCGCGCATCCGGGCGTGTTGTTCGCCACCGCCGGCGTACATCCGCATCACGCCGCCGATCTGACGGCCGAATCGCTCGCGGTGATGACAGCCTTCGCACGTGCACCCGGGGTCGTCGCGGTGGGCGAATGCGGGCTCGACTACTTTCGCAACTTTTCACCGCGCGACCTGCAGCGGCGCGCGTTCGCACAGCAGCTGCAGATCGCGGCCGACGTCGGCAAACCGGTGTTCCTGCACCAGCGCGACGCGCATGATGATTTCCTCGCGATCCTGCGTGAACACAAGGTCACGAATGGCGTGGCGCATTGCTTCACCGCGGGGGAGAAAGAACGCGACGCCTACCTCGAACTCGGCCTGCACATCGGCATCACCGGCTGGATCAATGACGAGCGGCGCGGACTGCACCTGCGGGACGTGGTCAAGGGTATCCCGGCGGGACGGCTGATGCTCGAGACCGATGCGCCCTATCTACTGCCGCGCGACCTCAAGCCGCTGCCCAAATCCCGCCGCAACGAGCCGAAGTACCTGCCGCAGGTGGCCGTGGCGGTGGCCGCCGCGCGCGGCGAGCCGGTGGAACTCCTTGCGGAGGCGACCACCGGCACGGCGCGGCGCTTCTTCGCACTGCCCGCCCCGGGTTGAGCCTACGGCCGCAACGACCCGATGACCTGCACCAGCGCCGCACGCAACGGCGCGACGTCGGTGGCGGACATCACCCGCAGGCGCACCAGCAGGTCTAGCTCGATCACGGTGGCCTTCATCAACAGGACGGCGGCCGCATTCTTGCCGCGATTGATCAGTTCCTGCGCCGCTGCCAGTTCCGCCTTGAGCACGTTGCCCAGATCGCGCGAGATCTTGCGCGTCGCGACCAGTTGATCGACCAGCGCAATCGCCGGCGCCAACAGCGGCGTCGGCGCAATCACCGTCACGGTGTTCGACACGCTGGCGCTGCTGTCATCGTCGGCGATGGTCACGGTGACCCTGAAAGTGCCAGCGGTGCCATAGACATGCGCCAGCGAGAAGTTGCGGTCGCTCAGCGCGGCTTGGGCGGGCGCCGAACCGTCACCCCAGTCCACGGTGGCAGTCCAGCTGTCCGCGCCCGGATCGGTGAAGCTGCCGGCCGCCGTATATGCGCCACCGGCATTCAGACTGGCATCCGGCAACACACCGGGTGTCGGCGCGACGTTGGCCACCACCACGGTGAAGGTCTCGGTGTCGATGAGCCCGTCGTTGTCGGTGATCAGCAAACTAACTACATGCGTGCCGTCCTGCGCGAATGTGTGCGTGACCGAAACTCCCGAGCCGGTGGCGCCGTCGCCGAAGTCCCATAGGTACGAAACGACGCTGCCGTTCGGGTCGAACGACGCTGCGGCACTGAAACTGCCCGTATCACCTTCGTTGAGCGCAGCGGTGCCGGTGATGCTCGCGAGCGGCGGCTGTGTGCCGCTTTCCACCGCGGCCTCGACGTCGTCGGGCAGCAGCGCCAGCAGGTCATAACCACTCACGGCTTCCACCGCATCGACCGTGGTGCGGTACGTATTCCAGTCGACGTTGCGCACGCCGGGATCGTTCGGCATGTTCACCGCAATCACCTGCAGGTCGCGATAGTCGTGGATGCTCGAGAGCCCCTGGTCGCGCGGCAATATCACCGCCACTTTCCAGGTCGAAGTCGGAATGACGATCTTGCCCTCGCCCTTCACCGTGCCCTTGTTTCCGGCCACGCCCGCGACGATGTACACCTCCTGGTTGGAGTTGCGCGCCAGATCGCCGAGGAAATTCTCGAAGATCGCCCACGGGCCCTGGTTGAGATCGGCCGCCTGCGGAACGATGTTGTCGAATAGATAGGTGAAGGCGTTGTCGAGGCTGCCGGTGGTGCGGTCGAACGATCGCGCCAGGTGGCCCCGATCGATACCGTACCCCGCGAACGCGCCGGCACCGGTGTAATCCGCGGTGCTCAGATGCGTGAACGATGACGGCAGGGTCGGATCCATCGTGAAGCAGTTGCAGCGATCTTCGGGCCCGAAATGCGTGGCATCGAGGTCGTAACTCACCCAGTTGGGCGTATTGCGGATCGGTGAGTACGAAGCGGTGTACTGGTCGTATCGCACGATGAAATCGTCGCTCGGGTCGGCATCGGCGGGTTCGCCGAATTCGGCGTTGCCGGCGTATTGCGCCGTGGTGCTCGCCACCGGCACACGGGTGGGCAAGGTCTGCGTGGCAGTCGTGCCGTCCGCGGCCGTCGCCCGCAGGATCGCGGAGCCCGCCGTCAGCGCATGCATCACGCCGTTCTGGTCGACGGTCGCGAGCGCCGGCGTTTCCGAGGTCCAGACGAACGTCGTCGGGATCGTCGTGTTGTTGACATCGGCGAGCCGCGCGAACAACTGCTGCTCGAAACCGACCGGCAGCGCCGGATCGGACTGCGTCGGGCCGGTGAAGCTGATCGTGTTGCCGACCGGCGCCGGCGCGTCCGCGTTGCACGCGCCGAAACTCGACGTTGCGAGCGCCCACAGTCCACTCGAACTGCGTTGCAGCGATAAGCCGATCGGCGACGACGAGGCCTCTTCCACGCCGATATCCGCCGAAGTGAATCCCGTGGCGGGACCCGCGGACGCGGTGATCGTGCCTTCGTAGGAGATGAACTCCACCAACGCACCCGAGGCATCGAGCAACGCGATCCCGTCGGGCGATCCGTTCTGCAGGCCGTTCGAAGGATAGTCGACGACGACCACACCGCCGGTCGTGCAGGTCGCGGGCAGCAGGCCCGAAAGCGTTGTAGGCGTACCGTAAGGCACGCCACCGTTGCCGTCATACAGAACGATCGTGAACCCGGTGAGATCGGTGCCCGCCGGACCTTCGATCTCGATCGCTTCGCCGGTATCCACGCCGACGTTGTCGTAGTGGAGCTCACTCACGTGGACCACGGAGGGCGGCGGTGTGACGACCGCGTTGACGTGCAGGTTCATGCTGCCCGCAACGTCGTTCGGTGCCGTGGCCGTGATGACCGCATCACCCTCGCTGACACCCGTCACCACACCGTTGGCGGAAACCACCGCGATCGCGGGCGCCGAACTACTCCAGATGAAGCCGACACCCGGAATGGATTGGCTGCCGGTGTCGAACGCGCTCGCGTTCAGGGACAAAGTCGCGCCGACGCTGACCGTTGCGCTGGTGGGCGCCACGCTGACCGACGCAACTGCCGGAGGCGGCGGCGTTTCACCGTTGTCGTTGCATGCGCCGAAAGTCGCGGCCGCCGAAGTATTCCAGGTGCCGTCAGCATTACGACCCAGGGATTCCGTGGCGGGCGCCGTTCCGGTTTCACGCACTCCGATGTCGACGGAGGTGAGTCCGGCGGCCGGGGTTCCTACCGCCGCCGCGAACGTTCCTTCGTACGACAGGAACTCGACCACGAGTCCCGACGAATCCACCAGCGCCATGCCATCGGGGTCGCCGTTCTGGATTCCATTCACGGGATAGTTGATGAAGACGACACCGCGCGCACCGCAGGTCGCCGGGATCGCGCCGGACAACGTCTTGGTGTCGTAGACGAGACCGTTGGCGCCGTTGTAAAGGAGGACCTGCCAACCGGTGACGTCCGCTCCCGCGGGCCCGGCGATCTCGATCGCTTCGTTCGCGTCGGTGCTGCTGTTGTCGTAGTGGATCTCGCTGAAGCGGATCCCCTGTGCTCCCGCCACTGCGCTTGCGAACAGCGCACCAACACCCAACACGCCGAGAATCAGTTTTCTGCCGCGCATGATTTCATCCCTGAATTAGTCTTGTTGTGAGCGCGAGCATACGTGAACGCTTCGCACCAGAAACGAAACGCTTTATATCGCGAGGAACGTGAAGGGCGCGTTACATAATTCGCGGCGCGCCCTCGGGCGCGAGGAGAATTCCCGGGCCGCGCGGCCCGCGCAGGCAGGTCAGGCGACGGCGATCGGATTGCTGCGGAAATGCGGGCTGGGCTTGGCCGCTGCCTTGAGGCGCGCCCAGGCCAGCTGGTATTTCGCCACGGCGATGTCGAGTTCGGCTGCACCGAGTTTCGGAAACTCCGCGGCAACCGAATCGAGCATGACGGTGAAGCGCGGCAGGCCCTTCGGAAACTTTGCGCTCTTGGTGAACACGATGCGGCCTTCAACCGGTGTCTCCGCGTCCTGCGCGATCGCCTTGACACTCGCGATGCGGTCGTAAAGACCCACCTGCGGGTTCACGAAGGTGCTGCGGCTGCCGCCGGTCATGAGAGTCCATGCGGTCATCTGGTCACCACCGAATACGTTGCCGGCGATGTCGCGCACGTCGATCACGACCACGCCGCGGCTGGTGAGCAGCACGAAGTCGAGATGGAAATCGCCACCGTTGCCATCCGGAACGAGCACGTTGCGCAGGAAGTCCGCGGCGCCACTCGTGACCCGCGCGACCCGGCGCGCATCGCGGCGCTTGTGCAGGTAGCCGCGTCCGCCGAAGTATCCGAGCAACGCCACGACCATCGCGCCGAGCACGATCATCACGAGTTGAATCTGGGTCAGACCGAACGGTGGGTTCAAGGGCAGCCTGTCTATGTTTTCGCCAATGCGCCGGCGAGTGCCGCGAGATTGGGCTCCAGATCTTCGCAGGACACCGGGCGCGAGAACAGTTTAGCAAGGCTTTCCGGCATGTCGATTCGCGCACCGGTGAGCGGCTCGACGATTTCGCGAAATTTCGCCGGATGCGCGGTCGAGACCAGCACCCAGCGTCCGCTTTCGCGCATCTGCGGGCTCATGCGCGCATAAACTTCCGCCGCACTGGCCGTATGCGGACACCAGGTTTTCCCGTACTGGCCGAAATCGGCAATTGTCCGGGCCTTGATCTCCGCGTCGCTGACGCTTTCCGCGCGCACCGCACCACGCACCGAATCGGTGTCCGGAAACAGCGCACGCAGGCGCTCCATGTTGCTAGGCGAACCCACATCCATGGCAGATGCGAGCGTCGCAACGCTGGGGCGAGGCTGCCATTGGCCGCTTTGCAGGAAATCCGGCACCGTGCGGTTGGCGTTGTGCGCCAGGACGATCCGGCCAATCGGAAGCCCGAGCTTGCGCGCCCATACGCAGGCCACGGAATTGCCGAGATTGCCGCTCGGGATGACGAAGTTCGGCGCGACGCCGTGCGCGCGGAACACCGCGAGGCTGGTAGCCGCGTAATAGACAGCCTGCGGCAACAGCCGGCCGAGGTTGATCGAATTCGCGCTCGATAATTCGAAGCGGCTTTTGAGTGACTCGTCGACGAACGCCTCTTTTACCAGTCGCTGACAGTCGTCGAACGTGCCGTTCACGCGATAGGAGCGGACGTTGTCGCCCCAGCAGGTGAGCTGGCGCTCCTGCGTGGGAGAAACCAACCCCTTTGGAAACAGCACCGACACGACGATGCCGGGACGTCGATGAAATGCGGCAGCGACCGCGCCACCGGTATCACCCGAGGTCGCGACCAGGATATTGAGCGGGCGTGTGGCGTCCTTGCGCAGCCTCTGCATGCAGGCGGCCAGAAAACGCGCGCCGAAATCCTTGAATGCGGCGGTCGGCCCGTGAAACAACTCGAGCACCGATAGTTTGCCGTCGTCGGATACCGGCACGAGCGGCGCGGGAAAATCGAAGGCATCGCGCGTCACCGCGGCGATTTCGTCTGCGATCGGTTCGCCCTCGACGAACGGCCGAAGCATTACGTTGGCGACGTCGGAAAGACTGCTGGCACCTTCAAACGACGCGAGCGCAATCGTGGGCCAGCTTTCCGGCATGTACAGGCCGCCATCCGGCGCGAGGCCCTGGGTCAGTGCCGCGCCGAAACTGACGGCCGGAGAATTGCCTCGGGTGCTGATGAACTTCATGCCGGCTACTCGACGATGCGGGCGCCGGTCGTCGTGATGGGTATCACCCAGTCATCAACCTGCATCTGTGCTGCCTTGAACGCACCGACCATGGACGCGCGCACCTTCTCCGCATCCGGCTCGAGTGCCCAGGCAAACATCGTGGGTCCCGCACCCGAGATCGTGCAGCCGAGCGCGCCAGACGCGATCGCGGCATTGCGCACGGTATCGAAACCCGGAATGAGCTGCGAACGCTGTTTCTCGATGACGACGTCTTCGAACGACGCACGAATCATGTCGAGATCGTTGGTGTAGCAGCCCGAGATGAAACCGGCGAGATTGGCCGTCTGCCAGATGAAATCCGACATCGTTACTTCGAGCTTGAGGATGCCGCGCGCCTGCCTGGTTGACAGAAACAGGTGCGGATGAACCAGCACGGCGCGAATGCCCGGCGGCACCGGAATCTGTTTCACGCGCGGATGATCGATGCCCACCGTGAGCACGAGGCCACCAAACAGACTGGGCGAGATGTTGTCGACGTGCAACGAACCGCTCGAAACCTTTTCGCCCTGCATCGCGAACTGCAGTAGCTCGAGCTTCGACAACGGCTGGTCGAGCAATGCATTGGCGGCGACCACTGCGGCAACGGCCGAAGCCGCCGAACCGCCGAGCCCGCTGCCGAGCGGAATACCCTTGTGGATGGATGCCGAAAATCCGAAACCCGGGTTCAGCGCCTGCTGCATGGCGAGTAAAGCGCGGCCGGCGGTGTTCTTCTCGGGATCCTTCGGAATGTCCGTGACGACGCCGGTGCACCCGGTGATCACGACGCCCGGCGCCGCGGTGCGCTCGACCGTGACCTTGTCGCCGAGCACGTCCACCGAGAAACCGAGGATGTCGAAACCGATGGCCACGTTCGCCGCCGATGCGGGCGCGAACGCTGTTGCTTTGTTTCTTCCAGACGAAGGCGAGCTCACAGATGCGCCCCCAGGTAGGAGCAGACCCGCAGCAGGTCCGCGAACACACCGGCCGCGGTGACTTCAGGGCCGGCGCCCGGACCCTGCACGATCAGTGGATTGGTGTTGTAACGCGCGGTCGCGTAGCGCACGACGTTGTCGGTCAACGCGATGTTCGCGAAGGCGTGTGTCTGGTCGAGTTCGGCCACCCCCACGGTGGCTTTCCCATCGGCCGTGAGCCGGCCCATGTACCGCAGCACCTTGCCGCGCGCCGCGGCGTCGTCGAAACGTTTTTTCATCTCGCCATCGTATTTCGGCAGGCCATCGAGGAAGTCGTCGCTGGTGCCCTTCTCGAGCCCGGCCGGAATCAGGCTTTCGACCTGGACATCCTTCATCTCGAGCTTGAGGCCCATTTCGCGGCCGAGGATGATGACTTTGCGCACGAAGTCGGTGCCAGACAGGTCGTCGCGCGGATCCGGCTCGGTGTAACCCTTGGCCTTCGCGTCGCGCACGATCTGCGAAAACGGCGTCTTGCCGTCGTACACGTTGAATAGATAGGCAAGCGTGCCGGAGAAGATGCCCTCGACGCTCGCGATCTTGTCGCCGGTCTCGCGCAGGTCGCGCAGCGTGGAGATCACGGGCAGGCCCGCGCCCACGGTCGCCTCGTACAGGTACGAGGAGCTGCCGGTGCGGCGCGCTTCCTTGAGGGATTCGTAGTACTCGAGCGGGCCGCTGTTGGCCTTCTTGTTGGGTGTGACCACGTGGATGCCGGCGGCGAGCCATCCGGCGTAGTGTTTCGCCACGGCTTCGTCCGCCGTGCAATCGATGATCACCGTGTGCGGCAGGTGATCGACGTGCAGGTGTTCGGCGAACTTCGCGATGTCGGCGGGAGTCTGGCTGGCTTCGAGCGCGGCTTTCCAGCCTTCCATCTGAATGCCCTGCTCCGCCAGCAGCATCTTCTTGCTGGTCATGATGCCGCGCAGGCGCAGGTCGAGTTTGAATTCCTCGCGCAGGCGCACGCTCTCGGCGGCGATCTGCTCGAGCAATACGCGGCCGACCGCGCCCGGGCCGATCAGGCCGATCGAAATCGTGTGCGGCGATAGATAGAAGCCGGAGTGCACGGCGCGCAAAGCGCGGGTCGCGTCTTTCTGGTCGACGACCACGGAGATGTTGCGTTCGGATGCGCCCTGCGCGATGGCGTGTACGTTCACGCTCGCGGATCCGAGCGCATTGAACACCTGGCCGGAGACACCGGGCAGGCCGGCCATGCCGTCACCGACCACAGCGATGATCGCGAGGTCGCGGTCGACCTGGATGCTCTGGATCTGTCCTTCCTTCACTTCGCGATCGAACGCAGCAGCGACCACGCGCGCGGCGCGGTCGGCCTCGGCACCCGGGATCGCGCAGCAGATGGAGTGTTCGGAGCTGCCCTGCGAGATGAGGATGACCGAGATGCCTTCCTCACGCAGCGCGCCGAACAGGCGATGCGCGGTGCCCGGTACGCCGATCATGCCGGCGCCCTCGACGTTCACCATCGCGATGTTTTCGATGCTGGTGATGCCCTTCACCGGCAGTTTGGAATCGGGTTTCGCGCAAATCAGCGACCCCGGCTTCTGCGGCGCGAAGGTATTGCGGATCCAGATCGGGATGCCGCGACCGACGGCCGGCGCCATCGTCTGCGGATGGATCACCTTGGCGCCGAAATACGCGAGCTCCATGGCTTCGTTGTACGACAACGAATCGATGACTTTCGCATCGGGCACGCGGCGCGGATCGGCGGACAACACCCCATCGACGTCCGTCCAGATGTGAATTTCGCGCGCATCGAGCAACGAGCCAAAAATTGAACCCGAGAAATCGCTGCCGTTCCGGCCGAGCGTGGTCTGCACGCCCTGGCGATTGGACGCAATGAACCCGGTGATGATCAGCGTGCCCGCGAATTCGTCGCCGACCAGTGCGCGCAGCCTGGCGCGGGATTCGTCCCACTGCACGGCCGGACCCAGCGGGCCCCACTCGACCAGCACGGCCTGACGCGCATCTATCCACTTCACCGCGCCCGGGCGTTTGGCACGCGCTTCGAAGAACTCGCGGAATAGTTTGGTCGACCAGATCTCGCCGTAACCCGCGATCAGGTCGCGCACGTTCTGCGCGGCCGAACGCGTGAGCTTCACCGTGTGGAGAATGCCCTCGATGTCGTGGCGATCGCGATCGAAACCGGCCATGTAGAGCTGGACGGCGGCGGGCGTGAGCACCGACGACGCGATGCTGTCGTGTCGCGTGCGTAACGCATCGAGGTCGGCGCGCCAGCCGTCGTCCTGCGCTTCGGCGCGCGCGACCAGCCCGAGTAATGCGTCGGTGACACCGCGGCAGGCGGACAACACGACGCCGAGCCGGCCTGGCGGCAATGTTTCGAGAATGTTGGCGACGCGGCGAAAACAATCGGCGTCTGCGACCGAAGAACCGCCGAATTTGTGTACGACCCAGGCGGAGGGGTCAGAGGCTGGCATTGCGACGTGAGACCTGAGGGAAGCTGCAAAAAAGCCCGGCAAATCTACTGGTTACCCCCCTCGACGCGCAAGCGCAGCGCACTCAAAGTCGCATATATTTCACGCACCGATGACTCTTCACCGTCTCCTGCCGCTGTTCGACCGCGCCCGCGAGTCCGCTGAGCCATTGGTGCTGGCCACGGTCATTCGAACCGCGGGCTCGACCTACGCCAAACCGGGCGCGCAGATGCTGATTGCGAGCGACGGCGAATACGCCGGTTTGTTGTCGGGAGGGTGTCTCGAAGGCGACCTGCGCGAACGCGCGCGCGCCGTCGCCGCGACCGGAGTCGCGGCCATCGTCAGTTACGACCTGCGCAGCACCACCGATCAATTGTTCGGGCTCGGTGCCGGCTGCGAAGGCGCGATGGACATCCTGCTCATCCGCGTCGCGGCCGACGGCGGCTGGCAACCACTGGCCGCCATGGCCGAGAATTTTCGCGCCGACCGCGAACAGCGCGTTTGTTTCGTCGTCGCCAGCAACCAGGGCCAATTCCCGCTCGGGCAGGTCCTGCCAGTCGACCGCCATACCCCGGCCCCGGCCGGCGTCGAGCTCTTCACCGCGATCATTGCTCCGCCGCCGCGGATCCTTTTGTTAGGCGGCGGTCCCGATGCACGCCCGGTCGCGGAGCTGTGCGCATTTCTCGGCTGGCGCGTCACCGTCGCCGACCATCGGGCGAGTTATCTCCTGCCGGAGCGTTTTCCACCGCTGGTGAAGCTGGTCGAAGTGCGCGCCGACGAACTCGCGAGCCGGGTACGGCTCGAAGATCATGCTGCCGCCATCGTGATGAGCCACCATCTCGAATCCGATCTGCACTACCTGCGCGCGCTCAGCCAAAGCGGCGTGCCGTATGTAGGTTTGTTAGGCCCGGCCGGCCGGCGGGAAAAACTGCTGGCGGACCTGGGCGCCGATTCCGCCGCATTGCTGCCGCGATTACGCGCCCCCGTCGGGCTCGATATCGGCGGGCGCGCGCCGGAATCGATCGCGCTGTCCATCGTCGGTGAAGTGCACGCCGTACTGGCAGGACGCGCCGGACGCCCGTTCACGGAGACCGCGAATTGAGCGCGGAATTCGGCGCGGTCAATTTGTCCGAGCTGCTGCCGCTCATCGCCGTCCTGGCGGTTTCCGGGGTCGTCGCGGGGTTCGCCGCCGGTTTGCTCGGCGTGGGAGGCGGCATCGTTACCGTCCCGGTGCTGGAATACACCTTGCGTTTCGCCGGCGTGCCCGAGGAATGGCGCATGCATGTCGCGGTCGCCACGTCGCTCGCGGCCATCATCCCGACGTCGATCAGCTCGGCGCGAATTCACCACCGTCGCGGCGCGGTCGACTGGGAGCTGTCACGAACCTGGGGAGTTCCGATGGTGCTCGGCGCCATCACCGGCAGCTTGCTCGCCTCGCGCGCGCCGCAAGCAGCGCTGGCCGGCGTCTTCGGCAGCGTGGCTCTGTTGATCTCGCTGAAGATGTTGCTGCCGCTCGACCACCTGCGCGCCGCCAGGGAAGTGCCCGGCGGCGCTGGCGGCGTAACGCTGGCGGCGCTGATCGGCGGCATCTCGGCAATGATGGGCATCGGCGGCGGGACGTTGACGGTACCGACGCTCAATCTCTGCGGTTATCCGATCCATCGCGCCGTGGGTACCGCGGCATTCTTCGGCATCTTCATCAGCGTGCCGGGGACGATTGGCTATCTACTGGCGCGACCGCCGGCCGATCTGCCGTGGGCGACGGTCGGCTTCGTGAGCCTCGTGGGCCTCGCGATCATCGCTCCCGGGTCGATGCTCACCGCGACGCTCGGCGCGCGCGCGGCGCACAAGTTGAGCCGTCGCCGCCTGTCTCAGGCGTTCGGTGTTTTCCTGTTGTTGGTCGGCACGCGGATGGTTTATCGCGCGCTGGCCTGAGCGGCCGGCGGGTTGACGTCGATTTCCTCGAACACGACGTCGATCGGCAACAGTGGTACCTGGCAATCGACGATCAGGCAGATCGCGCGCAGCAAGTCGACCTGCGACACCGTCAGGCGGCCACCGACCGCGACCACGCGCGCGAGGCCTTCCGAAAATGATCGTTTGCCGGTCGGGTGAACCTGCGCCACCGCCGCAAGCGCGGCGTCGATTGCCGCCGGCGTGAGCAGGGTTTCAGGATATGGCGCCCACTTCTGCGGTGGGAGCATCCCCATGAGTCCGGCGCGGTAGGAATTCTGGCCCTGTTTGCCTGCGCCGAAGCGGCACTGCGCGAGCGCGGCATAGAGGTCGCACACGGCGGTGGACCTGTCAGGCAATGGCACGGGCGGACCTTCTTCGGTGGCCTTCGCCAGCTTCTTTTCGATGATGCGCGTGACCGCGAATCGCAACATGTCGGAGCTCGCGACGGTCGGCGCGAACGCGCGTGCCACCGCACGCAGACGTTTGCGATCGGCCGGCTCGAGCACCTCGAGCAATGGCAACACGTCGGTCAACAACGGCAGGCGCGCCACCGGCGACAGCGTCCCGAGATGCCCGATCTGGGCCTGCGTCTCCTTGAATAGTTCGATACCGAGTAGCGGCGCGAGTCGCGTGAGCTGCGTGCGCCACTTGGCGGGTTCCGCCGCGAGCATCGTCGCTACGAATGTCGCCTGCACCGCAATCGGCGATGTTTCCACCTGCGCCACGATCGCGCGGATCGCGGCCTGCTGTTCGGCACTCAGGCGATTGCGCAGCACATCGGGCGGCAACGCGCGTCCGGCGACCATACGCACGCCCGAGGGCAGCGTTTCGGCCAATTCGGGTTCCGGAGCGATCGACAGTCGGCGCGCCGTCATGCTGTCGTTCGGTTCGGAATTCGTGTGCGCCTTTTCGGTCATCGCGGCCGGACGCGCGGCCGGTGGCGAGTGTGCGTCGCCGATAGCCAGGGCAAGGCCCGCCAGTGCATCTGCCGGTAGTTCGACGACGCTGGGCAGCAGGTTCGCCGCCTCGCGCGCCTGCGCGGCGGCGGTGGCCGTCGCCGCGGCATTCGGCGGTTCGGCCGGCGCCTGTTCAGCACTCGGCTGCGCGACCTTCGCGGACAGCTTGCGTTTCTCGTCACTGACCAGGGTGCGGAATTTGAGCGGCGTGACTCGTGCATCGATGGCGCGCACGCGCTCTTCGATCGGCGGATGCGTGGCGAACCACGAGCCGCCAAGCTTGTTGGCCCACGCAGGCGCACTGCCGGCGAAGAACATGTGTGCCACGTCCGCCGAAGCCTCGTGCGTGAGGCGCGTACCAGGCTGGTGTGCCGCCATCGCGATGAACGCGCCCTGCAACGCACCCGGATTACGCGTGAACTGGACGGCCGATGCATCGGCCAGGTGCTCGCGGCGGCGCGACACCGCCGCCTGCAACAAGCGCCCGGCGAGCATGCCCACGCTGCCAGCAGCGAAAATGCCGAACGCGACTATCTTGAGCCGTGCATCGCCTTTGCCGCGACTGCGCCCCCGCATGAATCTGCGCGCGAGATCGGTGATGACGAACAGGCCGAAGATCCACGCGGTCAACCGCATGTTGAGCTTCATGTCGCCGTTGAGAATGTGGCTGAACTCGTGACCGATGACGGCCTGCAGCTGATCGCGGTCGAGTTTGTCGAGTGCACCTTGCGTGACCGCGACTGCGGCTTCGTCGGGCGAATGACCCGCCGCGAACGCGTTGATGCCCTCCTCGTCGGGCAGCACGAAAACCTGGGGCTTGCGGATACGCGCCGCGATCGCCATCTCTTCCACGATGTTGACGAGCCGGCGGCGCGACAGGTCCGTGTCATCGGGTTTGACGTGTACGCCGCCGAGCGAACGGGCCACCGCGGCACCGCCGGCGCGCAGTTCCGATGCCTTGTTCCAGCAGGCGAGCAGGATGGTCAGCAGCACGACGAGGGAGATCCAGAAGACGTATTCGGGATTCCGGCGCAGCACCCCCATCGGGTTGCCGCCGACGCCCACCAGCACGACGAGATTGATGACGACGACAACCGACAGGATCGCGGCGATGAAGCCGAGCACCAGCCAGCGCGTGTATTTGCGCTGGACTTCCTGACGTTCGAAAAATTGCGTGCTCACGGTTTGGGCGCATCCATCCCATTGAATAGAAGGGCCAAAATTACCGGCAAACCGCTCAAGCGGGCGTGCGCTGGCGCACGCCACTCCCGAAAATGCACGCCAAATGCGACCGGTTTAACGGTTGGGCCGGTGGCTGCAAGGCCTTACGGCCTGACCGGAGTAATATCAGCCGCCATGAACCTCGAACCCCTGAAAACCGAGCCGGAAATCCGCAACGTCGGCGGAGTGGCACGCACGCTCGCCAGTCTCACGATCCTGGCATTGGCGGGCATCGCCATCCTGGTCGTGCTCGACGTGATTCCGCGCGCGGCATTCGCCGAGGTCGCCACCAAGACCGCGATGATCGCCGGCATCTGCGTGGTCTCGGTAGTCGCCATCGGGTTCCTGACCAGGCGCTGATCTGCCCGTGAGCGAGTCCGCGGATGTCGAGGCGAACCACATCCACGTGGTGGTGCTCGCCGCAGGTTCTTCGTCCCGTTTCGGTTCCGCCAAGCAGTTGGTGCGTGTGAACGGGCGGCCGCTCATGCACACCATCGTCAGCCGCGCCGTTGAACTGGCCGGACATTCCGTGACCGTGGTGCTCGGCGCTCACGCCGGTGAACTCGCGCCGCTGCTCAAACACAGCCCCGCCTCCGTCGCGGTGAATCGCAATTGGTCCGAGGGCATCGCAAGTTCGATCCGTGAAGGTCTCGGTCATACGCCGCAAACAGCCGATGGCGTGCTCATCGTGCTCGCCGACCAGGCCGCGGTGACGACGGAAGATTTGCGGCGGCTCGCAGGCGCGTGGCGGCGAAACCCTGCGTCCATTGCCGCCGCGCAGTACGCCGGCGGCGTCGGAGTTCCCGCAATATTCCCGCGCTGGTGTTTTCGTGAACTGAACGAACTGCGCGGCGATCGCGGCGCACAGCTGCTGCTGCAACGGCATGTCGACCGGGTGGTGCGACTGCCCATGCCGAGCGCCGAACTCGATATCGACCGCCCCGAAGATCTGCTGTCTCTCGAGCAGGTCACGCAGATCAAGCGCAGGCCGATCTCTGATGACAAAGGCGCCTAACGGTCGACGACGGCTGCCAGCAGCTTTGCGACGGGGAACGCCAACAGCACCAGCGTGCAGGGCGCGATACACAACATGAGCGTGGCCCACAACTTGAGCGGGGCAACCCGTGCCTGCCGTTCGGCGCGCGCGAAACGATGGGCCGCGGCCTGCCGCGCGCGTTCGCGCAGTACCGCGGCGGTGTCCATGCCCAGCCGCTCGGCGGAACGCAGCGCCGCAATCAACGTGCCGATGGGACGCAAGCCGAGTCGCTGATCGAGCGCGCGCAGCGCTTCGAAGGGTTCGGCACCGGCATGGATCTCGAGCACGACCCGCAGCCAGGCCCGGCGCAATGGGCCATCGGGAGCGCGCTCGGCGCAGGTACCGAGCGCCGCGGTCAAACTACTGCCCGCCTCCATGACCAGCGCCATCAGGTCGAGATGCAAGGCCAGATCGTCGAGTAATTGCTGGCGTACCCGCTGCAGGGCCGAATCGAGGAACCGCGGCGCCATCGCGTAACCGAGCGTGCCAGCCGAAAATGCAGCGAGCCAGGCGATGTTGCCGAGAGCCGCTGCGGCGAACAACACCGGCAGCGCCACACATAGCCCGACGAAGGCGCGTGTGACCGGCCACAGCTCGGGTGCCGACAGAGTCTCGAAGTCCGCCTCCCGCAACGCGGCGCGGATGCCGAGAACACCCCGCAGGCCGAACACACCGAGGGAGAAGCCGCCGAAGCCGAGCGTGGCAAGGAAAAACAATGGCATCCCGTTCACGCTCAGATCTCGACGCGCGCCACGCGCCACAGCAGCCAGCACCCAAACGCTTCGAGCAGCAGCAGGACCAGCAACACACCCGAAGGCACGCCCCACCCCGCCATCGCCATGATGAGCAACACCAGCGGTGGCAGCGCGGCAGCCAGGGCCCCGCGACGTCGGCCAGATGCCGTGCGTGCGAGCATTTTGCGTTCGAATGCGACGCGACGTTTGAGCCGCAACGCCAGCCGCTGCGCGGTGTCCGCCAGCAACGCAGGGTTCGGCCGCGCCAGTTCCTGCGCGAGCAGGAAAGAAGCGAACTCCGGCATGTGCAGGGCCTCGGCCCGTAACAGCAAATTCGCATCGAGCGGCAGGCAGCGCGCTGCGCTGCGCACGGTGACCGCGAACTCGCCGAGTTGCCGGGCAACTTCGCTGGCATTGCGGCTGGCGCGCCGCCGAGCCTGCGCGCACAACGTCGGCAGCGTGATGAGTCCCGCGATCAGCAGCGCCGCGGCAAGCAACGCGGAATCAGTGAACATGATTGCCCAACAGCAACACGCCGTATCCGCGCCACAACGCCAGCGCGATCATCGCGGCCAGGACGAATACCGCGATTCGCGCGAGGTGCCGGGAAACGGGCGTGGGCCGTGAAGAAAGGTCGCGCGCATCCATGCGCTGCTCCAGGAACTACCGGGAGGTGAATTACAACGCGTCGCGACATCTCCGTCAGCGCGCGAATCCGGCGCGAATCACCAGCTTTGGCGCTTGCCCGGGATTGCCGACTTCACACCTTTACGGCAGCGAGGGTGCCAATCCTGATCGCTTCGCGGTTCGCGTTCGTGAACACGTCGAGATATTCGGGATTCGTGAACGCGAGTTTCATGAACGCGACCTGACCGTAACCGTTCATCACGTCGGTCACCTGCACTCTCACGTCCTTGATGCGCACGGGCTGATAGAAGCTGGTCTGCGGCGGCTTCGGCCGGCGCAGCTTGAGCACCAGCGCGATCAGCAGGACGCCGAGTCCCACGCTGATTCCGAACAGGTGCGTGCCTATCCACCCAGGCAGCGTCACCATCGACACGAACATCAGCAGCGCCAGGAAGAACACACCCACGGCCAACGCCAGCACCAGCAGCTGCGCGAAGAACCCCGGCGCGCGGCGCCGCGTACTGCGGCGGCAGGCCGCGCATACCGGCACCGGCAGATGGAAAATCGTTTCGGTGCCGCCGATGCCGAAGTAACGCGTGCGCCGGGTGTCCTGGATCTCGCTCACGCAATTCGTATCGCCGCAGTTGCAGCAGAATACCAACGGGAACCCCAGCTTCGGGCTATCTAGTTGCATGGATCCTGCGGCCCTACTTCATCGTCGGCATGACGAACTCGGCACTGCCGCTGCCGCCGGCTCCATCGGAGGCGGGCCAGCGGCTCGTGACCGTCTTCAGCCGGGTGTAGAAACGGATGCCTTCCATGCCGTGCATCGCGTGGTCGGAGAAACTGGAACGCCGCCAGCCACCGAAGCTGAAAAAGGCCATGGGGACCGGGATGGGCACGTTGACACCGACCATCCCGACTTCGATTGCCTGCACGAAAGCACGCGCGGCACCACCATCGCGCGTGAACACGGCAGTACCGTTTGCGAATTCGTGGGCATTGACCAGATCGATCGCGTCCTTGAGCGCCGGCACCCGCACGACGACCAGCACCGGGCCGAAAATTTCCTCGCGATAGATCTTCATCGCGGGTAACACGCCATCGAACAGGCTGCCGCCGAGAAAAAATCCGCTCTCGTATCCCTTCACCTTGTGATCGCGGCCGTCGACCACCAGGCGCGCGCCCTCGGCGACGCCGGCGGCGATGTAGTCGACCACCTTGGCGCGATGGGTGCCGGTGATCAGCGGGCCCATGTCCGCCTCGCCGTTCTGTGAATGATCGACGCGCAGATTCTTCACGCGCGCGGCGAGCACGTTCACCAGTTTGTCGGCGGTGGCATCGCCGACCGCGACCGCCACCGAAATCGCCATGCAGCGCTCGCCGGCCGAACCGTAGGCCGCGCCCAGCAAGGCGTCGGCGACGAGATTCACGTCGGCGTCCGGCAGCATCACGAGATGATTCTTGGCGCCGCCCAGCGCCTGCACGCGTTTACCGTGAGCGACACCTTCGCGCTGCACGTATTCGGCGATGGGTGTTGACCCGACGAAACTCACCGCATTCACCTGCGGGTGCCGCAGCAGCGCATCCACCGCGACCTTGTCGCCGTTGACGACGCTGAACACTCCGGCCGGCAAGCCGGCCTCCGCCAGCCACTCGGCTAACAACAATCCCGCGCCCGGATCGCGCTCGGAAGGTTTGAGGATGAAACTGTTGCCGCACACCAGCGCCACCGGGAACATCCACAGCGGCACCATCGCGGGAAAATTGAACGGCGTGATACCGGCGGCGACTCCCACGGGCTGCCGCAGGCTGTAACTGTCGACGCCCGTCCCGACGTTGTCGGCGAACTCACCCTTGGTGAGATGCGGCGCCCCACAGGCGAATTCCACCACTTCGAGCCCACGCGTGACTTCGCCCGCCGCATCGCTCACGAGTTTGCCGTGCTCGGAGGCGATCAGCCTGGCGAGCTCCGCGCGCCGCTGTTCGACGATCTCCTTGAATTTGAACAACACTCGCGCGCGCTTGAGCGCCGGAGTCGCGGCCCAGCCCGGGAATGCGGCGCGCGCCGCGCTGACCGCGGCGTCGACTTCGGTTTCGGAAGCCAGCGACACCCGCGAGGCGACGACGCCGAGCGAGGGATTGAAAACGTCACCGGCTCTGCCGGATGTGCCGGGTGTGGCGCGTCCGCCGATCCAGTGGGGATAAATGCTGACGCGGTCTTGAGTCATTAGGCCGGGAGTGTAACCCCTATAATGCGTGGCGATGAATCAGCTGACAGGCGAACACGGTAAGACGCTGCGGGAAATCGATCGCCTCCTCGCCGAGGCGCCCGACGATGCGACTCGCGCGGAATTGCTGCGGCTGCGCGAGCGGCTCGAGGCGCCGGAATTACGCGACATGGCGCGCGAACTCGAAGGTTCACAGCCCCGCCCCAAAGGCAGCCTCGTGCTGGAATTCCACGATCCGCTGCTGCCCGGTTTCTTCACGGCAACGGGGTGCGTGATTTCCGCCGCGGTCTGCCTGTTCGCGGTACTCGAGGGTTTCGAGCACCCCGCGGTGAGCGTCGGCGGCACACCCGTCAACCTGTGGATCGTGGCGGCATTTGCCGGCGCATGTTCGGCGCTGTTCACGGCGTTGTCGTTCCAGCGCAGCTTCTCCGTCCGCTTCGATACCGAAGGCATGATGGCGACCAGCAACGGCGCGCGCTGGCGGGCGTTGCGCGTGGGTGCGATGCGCTGGCCGAGCATCCGCGCGCTGCACGAACGCCCGAAAGATGGCGTGCTCGAAGTGCGCGCCGCCGATGGCGGGCTGCTCGAACTGCCGATGCGCGTCGTGAACTACCCGATCCTGCGTCAGCACCTGGAAAACATGGTGATGTTATACGGCGAGCGTGGCTGACCGACGCTAGTTAGTCCGCGCGAACCGGCGCCGCCATTACCGGATCGGCGTACGTCTTGCTGCCAAACTTGAAATCCTTGAGCCCGACGTCGACGAGCCCGAAGCGCCGGTAGAAGTCGCGCGCCTTGTCGTTGCCCGAATAGACCACGAGCCAGAGTGTTTCGCGGCCACGGCGGCGCGCTTCCGCAAAAGTGGCGCGCATCAGATCCGCGCCCAAACCCGTGCCGATGGTGTCGCGGCGCAGATAGAGGCGCGACAATTCGATGGGCACAGGTCCGCTGACGCAAGGCGGCGGCGCCGAAACCTTCAACTGCAGATAACCAACCAGGCGTTTGCCCGACTCAGCCACCAGCAGGGTCATCGAAGAATCCGCCAGGATGTCGGCAAAGGCACGCGGCGTGAAGTGGGTCGCAACGTAGTCAGTGATTTCGCCAACCGCATCGGTCCCGCTGTACGTCTCGTGGAAAGTCGTCGCGGCCAATTCGATCAACGCATCGATTTCGTCCGCTTTCGCCGGCCGGATCGTGGTGGGCCCCTTGCGGCTCATGAACAACACGTTCCAGACCGGCCCCAGCACAAACCACACGAATACGGAGCCGAAGGCGATGCGGAACCATTGTTCGAGTTCGCGCGTGCGCTCCTCGTGGCCCACGAACGCGATGAGAGCGCTCAGCAACGCGAGCGTGATGATCCAGGCGACGATGCTGCGCAGCCACAGTTGGAGCTCGGTCCGCAGCGCCTGCCAGCCGCGCGTCGGCCGGCGAACGGGCGGCAATCCTCCCGCAAACCGGTGCGCAAACCGGACGTCCGCCCAGCGCACTGCCAATCCGCCGAATGCCACCGTGAAACCGACATAGGCAGTGGCGAGTCCGTGCGCAAACGTTGCGGTCGTTCCGCCCCGCAGGTCGATGGTGGTGAACGTGAGCAGCAACAGGTCGACTGCCGGCAGCGAGAGCAGCAGGAATCGGCTCAGAGGTTCGTGCCGCAAGAAATACCGGGCTGCCAGTGCGAGCACCAGCACGAGCCAGAACGCCGCCTCGCACCCGACGATCAGCCAGTAGAGATAGTTCGAGGAGGTTGCCATTCGCGCAGGCTCAGACCCGCGACACCATCAACACACCGACGATCGCCACCGCTCCGCCCAACAGCATCGACGGCAGCAGCGGCTCGCCCAGCACCAGCACGCTGATGGCGACGCCGAACACCGGCACGAGATTGTTGAAGATGCTCGCCACCGACGCGCCGAACTTCTTGATCGAGGTGTAGTACCAGACGAACGCGAGCGCGGTGCCGCCTACGCCCAGGTATAGCAATGCCGCGATCATTTTCCAGTCGAATTGCGCGGCCCGCAGGGTATCGAGTTCCCGCGATGCAGCCAGCCCGAGCAGCAACGTTCCGAACAACGCGGCGTAGTTGGTAGCGGCGATGGGCGACAAACCAGTCAGGACCTTGCGGCCGATGACGGTGTACATCGCCCAGGACGTCACCGCGCACAACATGAACAACTCGCCGAGGCCGACTCCCGCCGAGGCGATGCTGATGACATCGCCGTGCGAGATCACGATCCACACCCCGGTGAGCGCGATGGCGACGCCCAGCCAGCGGCGCGCGCCCAGACGTTCCTTCAGGACGAACGACGAGATGGTGATCGTGATCACCGGGTTGAGCGCGATGATCAGCGCGGCGCGGCTCGCCGGCAGCCGCTCGAGCGCACCCATGAAGAACAGGTTGTAGGCGAACACACCTAACAAGCCAAGGACGAAGGTGGCGAACCACTGCTGGCGCGTCAGCCGCGGCAACCCGCCTTCGAGCGCGAACGCGGCGATCAGCAACGCCACGCAGGCGACGACGTAACGCTCGAACGAGCCCATCAACGCCGAGAAGGTTCCGACGACGTGTTTGCCCGCGACGAACGTGCCACCCCAGATGGCCGGAACGGCGATGAGCCGCCCAAAGTCTGTAATTCCAGGCCCGGCGGCGCGCGGTTCGTTTCCGGCCACTACTCGCGGCCCCAGGCCACGAAGTTGCCGTTTTTGAATCCCGGTTTGCCGTAACGGAATGGCTCGCCATTGAGCCCGGTGACACGGCCGCCCGCGGCGACCAGCACCGCGTGACCCGCGGCGGTATCCCACTCCATGGTGGTGCCGAGGCGCGGATAGATATCCGCCTGCCCCGCGGCGACCAGGCAGAACTTGAGCGACGAGCCGATCGAACGGAACTCCGCGATCGAATAGTTAGTGAGGAAGGCGTCGGTCTCGGGAGTCCGGTGCGAGCGCGACGCCACGGCGGTCAGGCCTCGCCCCGGCGCCACTCGGGCGGCGATACTCGTGCCGAGCGACGGCATCGTGCCATCGGGGTCGGCGTCGATCATGCCGGCCTTGCCGGCCCTGACGTCACCCCAGTACAACTCACGTCGCGCCGGTGCGAACACCACGCCGAGCACTGGCTCACCCGCCTCTATCAACGCGATGTTCACGGTGAACTCATCGCGGTGGCTCACGAATTCGCGTGTTCCGTCGAGCGGATCGACCAGAAAGAAACGCTCCGCGACCACCGGCACATGACCGGCGGCGGCCGCTTCCTCGGCCACGACTGGAACCCCCGGTGCGATTTGCGCGAGATCGGCCAGCAGGATCTTCTCGGCTGCCTCGTCGGCGACGGTGACCGGTGATGCGTCGGCCTTGTCGTGCACGACGAAATCCGTGGCGTACACCGCCATGATGGCGGCGCCAGCGCGCTGCGCTGCGTGGATCAGGGACTGCAACATGGGTGGATGGTACTCATTTTGTGCGCGCTTCGAGCATCGCTGCCGTCAGCTGGCGCACGTCCGGGCGCGCGAATATCTCGCGTGTGCTCGCCGTCATGCGGCGCGTCCAGTTGGAATATTCGTGACTGGTGCCCGGCACGTTCACCGGCTCGAGCATGCCGATCATATCTTCGAGCTGCACGGTCACCAGAATCGACTGGCTCTTGCCAAGGTAGACGTGTAACGCACGTCCCAGCTCCGCGGAATATTCGGGCAGCTTGACGGCAACATCGTCTTCATCGGCGGCGGACCAGAGATTCTCGCGGCGCAGCGCCCGCAGCAGCCGCTCGCGATCCGTCCTGCGCTCGCTGCGAATTCGTTCGCCCATCGACGGGTCGGTGTAGAAGCCGAGTTTTTCCCACAGATCGATGTCATGACCGGACCACCAGCCCCGCAGCGTCGGCAGGTCGTGAGTGGTTACGGCCGCCAGCGCCGGGCGCGTGTAATCTGCGGGTTTCACGAATTCGCCGTCCTTCTGTTCGAACAACACGACTTTGTAGTGATACACGCCGTACTGCGGCAACGCGCGGCGGATCTCGTCCGGAACCACGCCCAGATCTTCACCCACCACCAGGCATTGCTGCCGATGACTCTCGAGCGCCACCACTCCTAACAAGTCGTCGAGCGGATAGTGTACGTAGCCGCCGTCGGCCGATTTGAAACCGCGCGGCACCCACCACTGCCGGAACAACGCCATCACATGGTCGAGCCGCAACGCGCCGCAGTTGCGCATGCTGGCGCGCACCAGCGCCACGAACGGTGCATACGCTGTGCGCCGCAGCTGGCGCGGATCCTGCGGCGGAATGCCCCATTCCTGTCCGCCCACGCCGATCGGATCGGGTGGCGCGCCGATCGCGGCGCCCATGCAATACAGCGATTGATCGGACCAGGTTTCCGACCCCGAGGCATTCACGCCGACCGCGTAGTCGCCATAGACGCCAACCGACAATTTCAACTCGCGCGCCAGCGCGCGCACCGCGCCCAACTGCTCGCTCGCGAGCCACTGCAGGTAGCCGTGGAAGTCGACGTCGTCAGCGTGTTCCCCCGCAAAGCGCCGGACCGCCTCGCTGTCGGGTGCGCGGTATTCCTCCGGCCAGTTGTGCCAGCCGGCGCCGCTGCCGTGTTTGCGCCGCAGCCAGGTGTCGAGTGCATCGAACAAGGTATGCAGACGCAACGGCTCGCCGCGCTCGCGCAGGAAGTTGCGGCAGGCGGCGGCCCGGGCGCTGTGCCGGGCGAGATGCTCGGTGCGAAATCGTTCGAACGCCGCCTCGAGCACGGGAACCTTGAGGCTGGCGACGGCCGGGTAGTCCACCTGTTTCGCGGCGCGAACCGCGGCGAGCCGCGCGCGAAAGCCCGCATCCGACATGATGGCATGGGCGCGGCGTGAGCCCTGCACTTCGAGCACCGCCGGGACGTCGATGAACATCACATTCAGCGCGTGCCGGCTCGACGCCGAATACGGCGAGTACATCGTGGGGTCGGAGAAAAACAGCGCGTGTACCGGACTGATGCCGACGAATCCGGCACCCGCGCCCGCCGCCAGGCGCAGCAGTTCGGCGAGATCGGTGAAATCGCCGATACCCCAGTTGTTCTCCGTACGCAGCGCGTAGAGCTGTACGGCCACGCCCCAGAGTTTCGCGCCGCGGGAAATATCCGCAGGCTCGTAACACCGATCCGGGGTCACGATCAGCGTGCAGCTCTCGCGACCGCCTCCTTCCAGATCGATCTCGAGGCGGTGATAACCGAGCGGCAGATCGGCGGGCAGCGGCAGGTCGCGCAACATCCACCAGCGGCCACCCCGGTGGTGCGAGCCGCGTTCCGGGAGGTCCCAACTGCGCGCCTCGCCACTCACCTCGCCACCGCTTTCGAGTTTCACGGTCCAGCGCAGTGAGGCGTTGTGTTCGACAGCCGGCGTATTGACGCGCACGTCGCGCGCACCGCTGCGCAGCACCGCGACCTCGCCTAACAACCCGACCGGATGCATGGATTCCGATTCGTCGATCTGCGCCTGCAAGGTGGCCACGTCGTCGAGCTGGCAATGCATCGCGCGCAGGATCGCCGCCTTGGTCGTCAGCGAAAAATGTTTGAGTTCGCCCTTGTACGAGTGATACGCGTCGCCTAGCCCGCGCGCCCGCGCCAGCCGCTCGATGAGCGGTGTCAACTCGTCAGATGACACGCTGCAGTGCCAGTGTCTGGTATGCGCCGACTTTCACGGGACCCGCGGGCAGGCGCGACCCGGCCAGGATACCGACCGGGTGCGCGGTATCGAGCACCACGTCCCATTGAAACTGCGAATTGAACGATGGCAGCTGGAATTCGCACTCCGTTTCTGTGGGATTCAGCAGCAGCAGGAGATCGGGCGACGAGGCCGTGCCACCGAAACCCACGCCGAGTGTGCGCAAATCCGGGTTGTTCCATTCCTGGTCGGCAAGTTCGTGACCGCTCGCGTGCCACCAGGAAATATCGCGCGCGTGGCTTGCCTGCAGCGCGCCCTTGAGAAATGTTTCGCGCCGCAGTTCGCCGTGCGCGCGCCGCAGCGCCGACAGGCCTCGCACGAATTGCAGCAGCGAATCGTCGGCCTTGAGCCCGTCCCAGTTCACCCAGCTGATTTCGTTGTCCTGGCAGTACGCGTTGTTGTTGCCGTTCTGCGTGCGATACAACTCATCGCCAGCCAGCAACATCGGCACGCCCTGTGCGAAGAACAGCGTGGTCAACATGTTGCGCACCTGGCGCCGCCGCAGCGTGATGATGTGAACATCGTCGGTCGGCCCTTCGACCCCGCAATTCCAGCTCTGGTTGTGGGAATGCCCGTCGCGGTTCTGTTCGAGGTTCGCTTCGTTGTGCCGCTCGTTGTACGAGACCGTGTCGCGCAGCGTGAAGCCATCGTGCGCGGCGACGAAATTGATGCTGGCAGTGGGCTTGCGGCCGTTGCGGCGGAACAGGTCGCTCGAACCTGCGAATCGTTCCGCGAAGCCGCCCAACATGCGCCGCCCGCCGTGCCAGAACGCGCGCATGGTATCGCGGTAACGATCGTTCCACTCGGACCAGCCGGCCGGGAAATTGCCGAGCTGGTAACCACCGAGGCCTACGTCCCAGGGCTCGGCGATGAGTTTGACGTACGCCAGCACCGGGTCGGCGCGCAACGCCGCGAAGAACGGCGAATTCGCGTTGAAGCCGGAGCGGTCGCGGCCGAGCACCGTTGCCAGGTCGAAGCGGAAGCCATCGATGCGGTATTCCTCGGCGAAGTAACGCAACGACGCGAGGATATCCGCCTGCACGATCGGGTGATCGCAGGCCACCGTGTTGCCGACGCCGGTGACGTCGTCGTAGAAACGCCGGTCGTTGGCACGATGAAAGTAGTAAGCCCGGTTGTCGATGCCGCGGTAGGACAACGTGGGCCCGAGGTGATTTCCCTCGGCGGTATGGTTGTAGACGACGTCGAGGATGACCTCGATGCCGGCGGCGTGTAACGCCTTCACCGCCTGCTTCAGCTCGACCACCGGATCCTTGACCGCATAGAGGTTCGAAGGCGCGAACCAGCCGATCGTGTTGTATCCCCAGTAGTTGGTGAGGCCACGTTCGTGCAGAAAGCCCTCACTGGTGAAGGCGTGCACCGGCATGAGCTCCACCGCCGTGACCCCGAGCGACTTCAGATGATCGAGCACCGCGGGCACCGTGAGTCCGAGATACTTGCCGCGCCATTCGGGCGGCACGTCGGGATGCGTTTGCGTGAAACCCTTGACGTGCAGCTCGTAGATGAACGTGTCGCGCCACGGCACCGCGGGTGTCCGGTCGCCGCTCCAGTCGAACTTGCCGTCGATGACCCGGCACCGCGGCATCGCTGCGGCGCTGTCGGTGAGATCGGGCGCAAGGCCATCGCCGTCTTTCGCGTCGTATCCCAGGATGCTCGGGTGCGGTTTCACGTCGCCGACGATGTCGCGCGCCCACGGGTCGAGCAGTAGTTTGTTGCCGTTGAAGCGGTAACCTTCGCGCGGGTCGTAGGCGCCGTACACGCGGATGCCATACAACGTGCCGACGCGCGCCAGTTCCTGCTCGACGAAGCCGTGATGTACGGCGCCGGTGCGGCCCGGCAAGGTCAGGCGCGCGGTTTCACGCTCGCCGGTTGCGTCATAGAGGCATACCTCGACGCGGGTCGCGGCACGCGACTGGATGGCGAAATTGACGCCGTCACCGGTGAAAGCAGCGCCGAGAATCGCAGGCGATCCTGCCTTCATCCAGCACGCCTCAGGAACACCGCGGCCAGCGGCGGAAGGCGGATACGCAACGCGTACGGGAAGCCGTGCACGACGTGCGCGAAAGCTTCATAAGCTGCGACCCCGGCAAAGCCGCCGCCGCCGAACCCCGGGAAATCGGAGTCGAAGACCACTTCGTACCGGCCGTCGTCGGGGACACCCAACCAGTAGTCGTCGCGCGGCACCGGCGTGGCATTGAAGGCGCAGATGATGGGCGCCGCGCCGCCATCCTGGCGCAGGAACGCGAACACGCTCTCCTCGGAATTGTGCAGGTCGATCCAGCGGAATCCGCCCGGGTCGCAGTCGCTGGCGTGCAATTGCGGCAAGGTTCGATAGAGCCGCGCCAGTTCGCGATTGAGATCCTTCAAGCCACTGTGTTTTGGATCCTTCAGCAGCGGCCAGTCGAGCTGCTCCTGCTCGCGCCATTCGTGCCACTGGCCGAACTCCGAACCCATGAACATGAGCTTCTTGCCGGGGTGCGCGGTCATGTAACTGAGGAACAGCCGGTAGTTGGCGCGCTTCTGCCATTCGTCGCCCGGCATCTTGTCGAGCAATGATTTTTTGCCGTGCACCACTTCATCGTGCGAAATCGGCAACACGAAGTTTTCCGTCCACGCATACACGAACGAAAACGTGATCTTGTTGTGTTCGTGCCGGCGGTAGACCGGGTCCTTCTCGAAGTAATGAAGGGTGTCGTTCATCCACCCCATGTTCCATTTGAACGAGAAACCGACGCCGCCGAGATGCACGGGACGCGACACACCAGGGAACGCGGTGGACTCCTCGGCGATCGTCAGCACTCCCGGATGCTCGCGATGCGCGACGGTGTTGAATTCGCGCAGGAATTCCAGCGCCTCGAGATTCTCGCGGCCGCCGTACTTGTTAGGCAGCCACTCGCCTGCCTTGCGGCTGTAATCGAGGTACAACATCGACGCGACGGCGTCGACGCGTAATCCATCGACGTGATAACGCTCCAGCCAGTAAAGGCCGTTCGCAACCAGGAAGTTCTTCACCTCGTGACGGCCGAAGTTGAATATCTTCGTGCCCCAGTCCATGTGTTCGCCCAGGCGCTTGTCCGCGTGTTCGTACAACGCGGAACCGTCGAATTCCGCGAGGCCGTGTGCGTCCTTCGGAAAGTGCGCCGGTACCCAGTCGAGGATCACGCCGATGCCGGCCTGGTGGCACTTGTCGACGAAGGCCATGAAATCCTTCGGCGTGCCGTGCCGGGAGGTCGGCGCGAAGTAGCCCACGACCTGGTATCCCCACGAGCCATCGAAAGGATGCTCGGCGACGCCCATCAATTCGATGTGCGTGTAGCCCATGTCGACGACATACGGAATCAATCGCTCGGCCGCTTCCGCCCAGGTGAAGAACGGTGGCTGGCGATCCCAGGAATGCTGCCAGCTCGGCAGGTGAACCTCGTAGACATTGATTGGCGTGCGGCGCCAGTCGCGTTGCGCGCGTTCGCGCATCCATGCTTCGTCGCCCCATTCATAACCGTCGAGCGAGGCGACGATGGAGGCGGTTTCCGGTCGGCGCTGCATGTGAAAGCCGAAGGGATCCGACTTGAGCAGGATCGCATCGGCCTGCGTGCGGATCTCGAACTTGTACTCCACGCCTTCGCCGACGCCGGGCACGAACAGCTCCCACACGCCCGAGCCGCCGCGCGCCTGCATCGGATGTTTGCGGCCATCCCAGAAATTGAAACTGCCGACCACGCTCACGCGTTTGGCGTTCGGCGCCCACACCGCGAACTGCGTGCCGGCGACACCGTCGCGCACGCGTAATTGCGCGCCGAACTTGTTGTACAACGCGTAGTGCCGCCCCTGCCCGAATAGATAGAGGTCGAAATCGGACAACTCGTGCGAGAAGAAATACGTGTCGTGTTTGACGACTTCGTTGCCGCCGGGAAAGCGCACGCGCAGGCGGTACGGCATGACCGGCCGGCGATACGCGATGCTGCCTTCGAACAACCCGGCCTCGTGGATGCGCTTGAGCTCGTGTGCCTCGTCGGCCTGGTCGTCTTCCCAGAAAACCGCGACGGACTCCGCACCCGGCTCCAGCACTCGCACCATGCACAGCGGTGGCGAGTCCGCGCGGGCGAATTCGTGATAACCCAGCAGCGAACGCGGCTCGTGGTGCGTGGCGCTGATCAACGCGCCGATTTCACCCTTGGTCAACTTGCCGTTTTTTATGGCCATGCAGAAGTATGGGGACAGTCCCCATTTCCTGAAAATGGGGACTGTCCCCATTCCTTATGACGGTCCCCGTGTTCTGGAAATGGCACCAGGCCGATTCGTGAGTTGGTGTGTGTGCGCATGATAGTGATCAGGTCTGGCCCCGTTTCCTGGAAATGGGGAGTGTCCCCATTCTTACATTACCGAGCGTATATGCCAGATCCGATCCGCGTATTCGCGGACGCTGCGATCGCTCGAGAATGGGGCCATGCCGACAGTATTCAGCACCGCGCGCCGGCTCCATTCCTCCGGCGTGCGATACAACGCATCGACCCGATCCTGCGCCGCGCTGTAAGCGGCGAAATCCGCCAGCACCAGGAACGGCTCGCCCTCCGAGGTCAGGCGATCCGCCAGCAACCGCGCATCGTCGGTCGCGCCGCGACTGAATGCACCGTTGCGGATCATGTCGATGGCGCGCGCGAGTTCCGGGTTTGCGGCAACGATCTCGCTCGGCCGATACCCGTTCGCGCGCCGCTGCGACACCTCATCGGCATTCATGCCGAAGATGAAGATGTTGTCGGCGCCGACGCTGTCGCGGATTTCGATGTTGGCGCCGTCCAGCGTGCCGATGGTCAACGCGCCGTTCAGCGCGAGTTTCATGTTGCCGGTTCCGGAAGCTTCCATGCCCGCGGTGGAAATCTGCTGGGACAGATCTGCCGCCGGCATGATCGTCTGCGCCAGCGACACGTCGTAATCCGGCAGGAACACGCACTTGAGCTTGGTCAGCGTCACCGGGTCCTGGTTGATCGTCGTCGACACATTATTAATGAGCCGGATGATCGCCTTGGCCAGGACATAACCTGGCGCCGCCTTGCCGGCGAAGAACACCGTACGCGGCACCCAGTTCTCCTCGGGCGCGGCCTTGATGCGGTTGTAACGAGTGATGACGTAGAGGATGTTGAGCAGCTGGCGTTTGTACTCGTGGATGCGTTTCACCTGCACGTCGAACAGCGAATCGACGCTGATGTCGATGCCGGTACGCCTATCCACTTCTTCCGCCAGCGCCACCTTGTTGGCCCGCTTGATGTCGCGGAACAACGCGCGAAAGGCCGGATCGTCAGCGGCCCAGCGCAGCCGCTCGATTTCCTCGAGATCGTTCTCCCACGCCGACCCGAGCCGTTCGGTGAGCAGCCGTGACAGGCGCGGATTCGACTGCTTCAGCCAGCGGCGCACCGTGATGCCGTTCGTCACGTTGGTGAAGCGGTCCGGGAACATCTGCGCGAAACCCGAGAAGATGGTCTTCTGCATCAATTCGGAATGCAGCTTCGCGACGCCATTGACCTTGTGAGAGCCGACCACCGCAAGGTGCGCCATACGGACACGCCGCCCGTTGGATTCGCCGATGATGGACAAGGTGGTCTTCGCGGCGCCGTCGCCTTTGAAGCGCTTTTCCACCTCCAGCAGGAATTCCTCGTTGATGCGATAGACGATCTCGAGGTGTCGCGGCAGCAACTGCTCGAAGAAATGCACCGGCCAGGTTTCGAGCGCTTCGGGCAGCAGCGTGTGGTTGGTATAGCCGAAAACATTGCGGCAGATTTCCCAGGCCTGGCTCCACGGCATGTCGTATTGATCGATCAGCAGCCGCATCAACTCCGGGATCGCGAGCGTCGGGTGCGTGTCGTTCATCTGCACGGCGAGCGCGCTCGGCAGTTCCTCGAGCGTGCGTTCTTCGGACAGATGCGTGGCGAGGATGTCCTGGATGCTGGCGCTGACGAAGAAGTACTGCTGTTTGAAGCGCAGCTCCTTGCCCTGCGGCGTGGAGTCGTCGGGATACAGGACGCGTGACAAATTTTTCGCTTCGACTTGATCTTCGACAGCGGCCGGATAGTTGCCCGCGTTGAAATTCTCGATGTGGAACGGCTGCAGCGCGCGCGCCGACCACAGACGCAGGTGGTTCACCGTCGGGCTGCGATTACCCGGCACCAGTTGGTCGAACCCCACGGCCAGTACGTCGGTGGTGTCGACCCAGCGCGAACGCTGGCCGCCGCCGACGTCATGCGTATTCAGCACCCGCCCGCCGAAACGCACGATGTAACGCGCATCGGAGCGCGGCGTTTCCCACACGTTGTTAAGCCGCAGCCAGGTACTGGCGGATTCGCGCTGCCCGCCGTCGATATCGATCGACTGCGTGAAGATGCCGTAGTCGTATCGAATGCCGTAACCGGTGGCCGGGTATTGGAGCGTCGCGAGCGAGTCGAGGAAACAGGCTGCCAGCCGGCCGAGACCGCCGTTGCCGAGACCCGGATCCACTTCGAGCGCGATGACCGAATCGAAGTCGTGGCCCATGCTGGCGATCGCGAAGCGGGCTTCGTCGATCAATTCGGAGTCGAGGCTCGACAGCGCGTTCACCAGTGAACGGCCGGGCAGGAATTCCACCGACAGGTAACAGAGCCGCTTCACCCGCGCGCGCGCCACCCGGCGCTGCGTCGCGAGCCAACGCGCGGACAATTCCTCCCGGACCGCGAGTGATAACGCGTCGTAGATGTCGCGCGGAGTCGCGGTGTCGGGCTCCTTGCCCAGCGAGCGCGTCAGGCGGTCGTAAATCGCGGCGCGCAAGCTGCCGCGTCGCAGGATCGCGCCTGCTACCTGCGTCGGATCATTCAGCACTCGAACTACCTTTCACTCTGTCGACGAGACATTTCAGGACAATTTCCCATGACGCCACCGACATTCACGCAAGTTGATGCAAGTTCTTTGACGGGGGCCTGAGACCGGTATCATATGCACCTCGCCTCGAGGGGGCACGCATACCTAATCGCGCCGGGTATCGCGCCACCGCGCTGCACCACATTGGCTTTGAGTTAACGCGGAATGCACCGACAAGCAATTGGTATTGATATCGGGGGCTCGTCGATCAAGGCAGCCGTCGTTGACCTGACCCGGGGTTGCCTGGTCGGTGAACGCCACTCGGTCGCCTCGCCCGCCATGTCGGCCGTCAGTGAAATGATGCACGCCATGGCCGCGGCGGTACCGGAAGACACGGCAAATCTCGCCGCCGGAGTCACGTTTCCGGGTGTTGTCGTCGCCGGGACGGTTTATAGCGCCGCCAACGTCGCGAAATCCTGGATCGGCCAGCCACTGGCGGAACCCGCCGCGGCCAAGCTCAAGCGCAAGGTCATCGCGATCAACGATGCCGATGCCGCGGGGCTCGCGGAAGTGAAATTCGGCGCGGCGCGCGATGTCATGGGCACGGTTCTCGTGTTGAGCCTGGGCACCGGCATCGGCAGCGCGTTGTTCGTCGACGGCCAGCTCGTCCCCAACACCGAACTCGGGCATCTCGAATTCGATGGCATGGAAGCGGAAGCCCGCGCCTCGGGACGTGCCCGCATGGAACGCAAACTCGATTGGCCGGCGTACATCGCCGAGCTCAACTACGTGTTGAATCGCATGCACGCGTTGTTCTGGCCCGACCTGATCGTTTTGTGCGGCGGTATCACCGCCGATCATCCGAACCTGTGTGAAGACCTCAAGATTCCCACGGCGGTGAAGCTCGGCGCGCTGCGCGCGGATGCAGGCATCGTCGGCGCGGCATATGCCACGACCCTTCAACAGGGTGTGTGGATAAGGCAAGGCGAGGAAGTCGCCGCCCAGTAGTGGGGACTTCCCTTGTTTCCTGACAATCGGGGGGCGGCTCGCGGCGCTGACTTCGACACCTGCCCTCTTTTCCCAAAGCATCACCCGCTGCCGTTCGAGCCGCGTCCCCATTTTCCGTCACAATTGCCGCACGCCTTCTGCACGATCGCGCGTTGTACTGACGCTGCCTCGATCCACTCTCTCCTCCCGGAGCTCCCATGTTTCGCAAATTCTTTGCCGCCCTCACGGTCTCGGCGGCGGTATTTCTGTGTGTGAATTGCGGCGGCGGCGCACCGGCAACTACGCGGCCAAGAGCCGCCGCTCCCGACCCGCAGTGGGTCACCGCCATCAGCCAGCACAGCAATGGCGCGATCTCGCGTCACTCGCCGGTCCGCGTCCTGTTCACGAGCGACGTCGTCCCCGAATCGCGCATCGGCAGCGACGCCGCTGCGAACATCTCGATCTCCCCCGCCGTGAAGACTCACGCGACTTTCGCCGGACGCCGCGAAATCGTGCTGCGACCCGACACCGAATTCGCGCCCGGTACTAACTACCGCATCAGCGTCTCGGCCAAGGGGCTCGAGGGCGTGCCGCAGAACACCAAACCTTTCGAATTCAGCGTCGAGACGCTGAGCGTCAACTTCGACGTCCAGACCGCAGGCCTGAGCGTCGAACCGGAGCGCAACGAGTTGATGGTGCTCAACGGCAGCATCCGCACCGCCGACACCGAAAATCGCGAGCGGGTCGAGAAGATCCTGAGCGCCACGCTGAACGGCAAGCCGGTGACCATCACCTGGACCGGCGCCGAACGCTCGCATGGCTTTTCGATCGACCACATCGTGCGGACCCGCGAAGAACAAGAACTGGTGCTGCGCTGGGATGGCGCCCCGCTCAACGTCAAGAACTCGAATCAGCAGACCTGGCGAATTCCGGCGCTCGACGAATTCGCGGTCACGCAAGCCCAGGCCGTGCAGGTGAACGATCAGCGCCAGATCCAGGTGCAATTCTCCGCTGCGCTCGATGCGCGCCAGGATCTGAAGGGCCTGATCCGCCTGTCGCAGGGTGAATTCACCACGGCGATCAACAACAGCCAGCTCACGCTGTACATCAACGATGCAGTCAGCGGCGAAATCACGCTGACCCTGGAGCCGCAGATCCACAGCCGCGCGGGCGTCGCATTGATCGGCGAACGCGAGTTCAAGGTGGAATTCACCAACACGAAGCCGCAGGTCCGTTTCGTCGGCAAAGGCGTCGTGTTGCCCGATGCCACGTCGCTGACCGTGCCGTTCGAAGCGGTTAGCGCGCGCGCCGTGCGCGTGACCGCGCTGCAGGTTTTTCAGGACAACATCCCGCAGTTCCTGCAGGTGAACCGTCTCGATGGCGCGCAGGAGTTGGGCCGCGTCGGGCGCGTGTTGTGGCGCAAGACCATCCCGCTCGCCTCGCCGGTACCCGGCAAGTGGACGCGTTACGACCTCGACGTCACCGATCTCATGCGCAAACACCCGGGCGGGTTGTTCCAGCTCACGCTCTCCCTGGCGCCGGCCGATGCGTTGTACGACTGCCCCGGCGCCACCGAAACCACCGCGCTGGAAGACCCCGAGCCCGGCAACCAGGAGGACGGCGACAGCTATGACCCTTCCTACTGGAACCAGTACGACGAGGGCTACTACGAAGGCGAGATCAACTGGAACGAACGCGATGACCCGTGCAAGCCGGCATATTTTCGCTACGCGCCCAACATCCGGGCCGCGCGCAACCTGCTCGCCTCGAACATCGGCCTGATCGCCAAACGCGCGGCGCTCGGCAAACTACTCGCGGTCGCGACGGCGCTCGATTCCTCCAAACCCATGGCCGGCGTCAGGATCGACGCCATCAGCTTCCAGAACCAGGTGTTGGCCAGCGGCCGCACCGATTCGGGCGGCACCGTCGAACTCGAAATGCGTGGCCAGCCATTCGCCCTGATCGCCGACGACGCGGGTCGCAAGGGATACCTGCGCATCGCGCCCGGCGTGGCGCTGCCCGTGAGTCATTTCGATGTCGGCGGTGAGACTGTCGTCAACGGCATCAAGGGGTTCCTGTACGGCGACCGCGGTGTCTGGCGGCCCGGCGACACTATCTACCTGACGTTCGCGCTGCAGGACAAGGCCGGCACATTGCCGCCCAACCATCCAGTGACGATCGAGCTGCGTAATCCGCGCGGTCAGCTGGTGCAGACACTGACGAACTCGACGCCGGTCGGCCAGTTCTATGCGTTCGAGCTCAAGACGGCGGCCGATGCGCCGACCGGCGACTGGAACGCCGTCGCGCTCGTCGGCGGCGCGACCTTCGGCAAGCAGCTCAAGGTCGAGACTGTCATGCCCAACCGTCTCAAGATCGATCTCGATCTCGGGGATGAGACCGTGCTGGAAAGCAACCCGCTGCGCGGCGCGATCAACGCCCAATGGCTGAGCGGCGCCACCGCCGCCGCCCTGCGCGCGGCCATCGAAGTGCGCCTGACACCGGCCCCCACCCGCTTCACGCGTTTCAGCGAATACGTGTTCGATGATCCCGCCCGTACCTTCAGCGGTGCGCCCATCGTGTTGTTCGACGGCGCACTCGACAGCGACGGTTCGGTCAAGTTCGAGAAAAAGCTCGAGCTGCCCCGCGATGTGCCGGGCATGTTGAACGCCACGTTCATCACGCGGGTGTTCGAACGCGGCGGCGCCTTCAGCATCAACCGCGAATCGCGCACCGTCGCGGCGTTCGATCGTTACGTCGGCCTCAAGTTGCCCAAGGGTGACGCGGCGCGCGACATGTTGCTGACCGACACCAAACACGTGCTCGAACTGGTTACGGTCGATGTTGCCGGCGCGCAGGTGTCCGTGCCGCGCCTGCAGGTGACGCTGTACAAGGTGCAGTGGCGCTGGTGGTGGGATCAGAGCGGCGATTCGCTCGCGCAGTACGCGCAGGGCGAAAGCACCGCGATGATCAAGCAGGAAACGATCGCCACGCGCGATGGCCGCGGTCAGTGGACCTTCGAGATCAAATATCCGGAATGGGGCCGGTACCTGGTACGCGCCTGCGATCTCGAAGGCGGTCATTGCACCGGCCGCGTGTTCTACATCGATTGGCCGTCCTGGGCCGGCGCGTCGCGCGATCAATCCGGGGTGGCGGCGAACATACTCACGCTCACCGCGGACAAGCAGGAATACAGGGTCGGCGAAACCGCGGTGGTTCAGCTGCCCGAAGCGGCGCAGGGCCGCGCGTTGCTGACTCTCGAGAGCGGCAGCGCGATCCTCGAACATCGCTGGATAGAAGCGCCCACGAAACGCGTGTCGATCCCGATCACCGCCGCGATGGCGCCCAATGTCTATGTCGCGGTCACGATGGTGCAGCCGCACGCGGGCAAGACCAACGACCTGCCCATCCGACTGTACGGCGTCATTCCCCTCAAGGTCACCGACCCGCAGACGAAACTCGCGCCGGTCGTGACGACCGCCGCGCAGTGGGCGCCGCAGTCCAGGGCCAGTGTCACGGTCAGCGAAAAAGCCGGCCGCGCGATGAACTACACGCTAGCCGTGGTCGACGAAGGTTTGTTAGGCCTGACCAACTTCAGGACGCCGAATCTCCATGGCGAGTTCTACAAGCGCGAAGCGCTCGGCATCTCCACCTGGGATCTGTTCGACGAGGTCGCCGGCGCGTATGGCGGCGAACTCGACCGCCTGCTGGCGCTCGGCGGCAGCGACGCGGCCGCGGCAACCAATCCGGACGACGGCAAGTCGCGGTTCCCGCCGGTCGTGCGCTTCTTCGGACCTTTCGCGTTGAAGGCCGGCGAGAAGCGCGCGCACACCGTCGAGCTGCCGCAGTATGTCGGCGCAGTGCGCGTCATGGTCGTGGCCGGTGACGGCCACGCCTACGGCTCCGCCGACCAATCGGTATTCGTGCGCCAGGAGCTGATGATCCTGCCCACGTTGCCGCGCGTGATCGGACCCGACGAGCAGTTCCAGCTGCCGGTGTCCGTATTCACCAGTGAGGCCTCGATCAAATCGGTGAAGCTCGAAGTGCAGGCCGACTCGCACTTCAGCACCACCGGGGCCGTCACGACCAGCATCGCGTTCACCCGGCCCGAGGAAAAGCTCGGGTTCCTGTCGCTCAGGTCCAGCTCGCGCCTCGGCAAGGGCAAAATCAAGGTGATCGCCACGAGCGGAAAATTCCGCGTGGAAAGCGAGGTGTGGCTCGAGGTGCGCACGCCGAACGTGCCCTCCTCGCGCATCCAGCGCGCCACTCTTGCGCCCGGTGAATCCTGGCAGGGGCAACTCGCCGCCTTCGGACTCGAAGGCACGCAGAATGCGACACTCGAAGTGTCGGCCCTGCCGCCGATCAACATCGACGGGCGGCTCGAGTACCTGGTTCATTACCCGTACGGCTGCCTCGAACAGACGACCTCGAGCGTGTTCCCGCAGCTCTATCTACCGGCGCTGATCAAGATGGATCAGAACCGTCGCCTGGAGATCGAGAACAACATTCGCGCCGGGCTGGCGCGCTTGCGCAGCCTGCAGCACCCGAACGGCGGTTTCGCCTACTGGCCAGGTGTGTGGAACACGGGTACCGACTGGGAATGGCGCAGCGACTGGGGCACCACCTACGCCGGTCACTTCTTCCTCGAGGCCGAGAAGGCGGGGTACAACCTGCCGGGCGACATGAAGGCGGCGTGGCTGCGTTACCAGAAATCCGCCGCGCAGCAGTGGAATCCGCGCGACCTGCGCAATCCGGGCAACTACAGCGCCGCGTGGGTCGAAG
Source organism: Pseudomonadota bacterium (assembly GCA_039931065.1). Lineage (GTDB taxonomy): Bacteria > Pseudomonadota > Gammaproteobacteria > Steroidobacterales > Steroidobacteraceae > CADEED01. The sequence continues at coordinate 107,735 of JBDTSP010000003.1, forward strand.
GTCAGCGCACTTCGCAGGCGTACCGGCTCTACACGCTGGCACTTGCGGGCCAGCCCGAGATCGGCGCGATGAATCGTCTGCGGGAGACGCAGAACCTGTCACTGGCGGAACGCTGGCTGCTGGCTTCCGCGTACAAACTCGCCGGCAAGCCGGAAGTTGCCACGGCACTGGTCGACACCCAGCGCCCAAAGGCATTCGTGTTCGCCGACAGTAATCCGTACACGTTCGGCTCGTTGTTGCGGGATCGCGCGGTCGTGCTCATGGGCCTGACTTTGTTAGGCCGAGACGCCGAGACCGCGGGGCTGCTGGAGGACATCTCCGCGCAGCTCGCCGACGGCTCCTGGTACAGCACGCAGTCCGTGGCGTTCGCACTGGTGGCGGTGGCGCAGAACACCGGCTCGAAGCCGTTCAAGGGATTCAGCTTCGACTATTCGGCCGGCACGGCGCGCAGCCAGACCATCAAGGGCGATTCTCCGTTGGCGAACGTCAGGCTTAAGGCTCCCGCGACCGGGGCGTTGCCGCTCGTGCTGATCAACACCTCGGATCGCAAGCTGTACGCCACCATCGCCATGCGCGCCACGCCGAAGAGCGGCGAGGAAGATGTTTCGGCGAAGGGCCTGTCCATCGACATCGCCTATAGCGATGCCGATGGCACCCCGGTTGAGATCGGCAAGCTGCCGCAGGGCAGCGACCTGATCGCGCAGATCACCGTCAAGAATGTCGGCAAGCGCACGCTCGACAACCTCGCCTTGACGCAGTTGGTACCCGCCGGCTGGGAGATCCGCAACGACCGGCTCGAAGGCACGGACACGGCCGGTGAACGCACGAACGAACCTGCGCCGCTGCAGCAGTTCTGGTGGGTGCCCGCGTCCTATCGCAACGGCACACTGCGCACCGCGGAATTCACCGACGTTCGCGACGACCGCGTGGACCGCTTCTTCTCCTTGAACGCGGGAGAGTCGATCTTCTTCCAGACGCGGCTCAACGCCGCCTATCTCGGTCGATTCTATCTACCGGGCACCGGGGTCGAGGCGATGTACGACGCCACCCAGCATGCACGCCAGCGCGGCCAGTGGGTCGAAGTGGTGCCGGCGGGAAAGTGATCGAATGACTGCGCTTACACCCCGGCTGCGCACTGGTCTTCGCAATGGCTTCAGCACCCGCCTGCGCGCCACGTTCACGCGGCGCCGGGTGTTCGCGGCGCTCGGCGCCGCAACGCTGTGCGCGGGTATTGCCTTCTGGCGAATGTTGCCCGACCCGTTGTTCGCGGCGCCGCAGTCATACCTCGTCGAAGCGCGCGACGGGACACTGCTGAGCGCGCGTATCGCCAGCGACGGCCAGTGGCGTTTTCCGCCCGCGGCGACGGTACCCGGAAAATTCGAGCGCGCGCTGCTGCTGTTCGAGGACAAGCGCTTCGCGCGACACCCGGGGGTGGACGCGCTCGCGATGGCACGCGCGCTCCGCCTCAATGTCGGCGCCGGTCACGTGGTCAGCGGCGGCAGCACGCTGACGATGCAGGTGGCACGGCTGTCACGCGGCGTGTCGGGCCGCGGCGATGGTCGAACGTATGGGGCCAAGGCGCTCGAAGCCCTGCTCGCGCTGCGTATCGAAATGCGTTTCAGCAAGCCTCAGATCCTTGCGCTGTATTCCGCCAATGCGCCCTTCGGCGGCAACGTCGTGGGCCTCGAGGCGGCGGCCTGGCGTTACTTCGGCCGCGCACCCGCGGACCTCTCCTGGGCCGAAGCGGCGACGCTCGCCGTCCTGCCTAACAACCCTGCCCTCGTGAACGTCGGGCGCAGCCGCGCCCGCTTGCAGGACAAACGCGACCGCTTGCTGCGCCGTCTGCATGCGGCCGGCGCCTTCACGGCGCTCGACCTCGACCTGGCCTTGAGCGAGCCGTTGGTCGCCGCGCCGCGCGACTTGCCCGACCTCGCGCCGCACCTGCTCGATACGCTGCGCGTGCAGTACCCGCAGCGACACCGGCTGCGCACCACGCTCGACGCACGCCTGCAGGCCAGCGCGACGCAGCAGGTGCGCGACCACTCGGCGACGCTCGCCCGGCAGAACGTGTTCAACGCCGCCGCGTTGATCGTCGACAACGTTTCGTTCGAAGTGCTCGCGTACGTCGGCAACTCCGCGATCGTCGACCAGACCGCGCGCGGCCACGCGGTCGATATCATCCGCCGGCCGCGCAGCACCGGCAGCATCCTCAAGCCGATGTTGTATGCGGCCATGCTCGAGGACGGCGATCTCACACCGCGGATGTTGTTGCCCGACGTCCCCACGCACTACGAAGGTTTTTCGCCGGAGAACTTCGACCGTCAATACCGTGGCGCGGTACCCGCCGACGAGGCGCTCGCGCATTCGTTGAACGTACCCGCGGTGCGCATGCTCAAGACATACGGCGTCGCGCGTTTCGCCGACCTGCTGCGTAGCGCCGGCATGAGCACGCTGACGCGACCGTCCGACGACTACGGTCTCACGCTCATCCTCGGGGGCGCCGAAGGCAACCTGTGGGATGTGTCGGCGATGTACGCGGGCCTCGCGGGCATCGCGCGCAGCGGCCTGGCAGACGCCGCGCCGCGCTTCCACGAACTACGCGTGCTCGCGGGCACACCGGACTCGCGACGCGCGCCGGTTCCCATCAGCCCCGGCGCCGCCTGGCTCACACTCGACACCTTGTTAGAGGTGCCGCGCCCCGCCGAAGAAGGTCATTGGCGCAATTTCGCGTCGAGTCGCAGCATCGCCTGGAAAACCGGCACCAGTTGGGGACTGCGCGACGGCTGGGCGGTGGGCACGACTTCGCGTTATACCGTGGGTGTGTGGGTGGGCAATGCCAGCGGCGAAGGACGCCCCGGGCTCACCGGCTCCACCATGGCGGCGCCGCTCATGTTCTCGCTGTTCAATGGACTGCCGGTCAGTCCATGGTTTGCGATGCCGACCTACGCGCTGCAACAGATCGAGGTGTGTACCAACGATGGATACCTGGCCATCGAAGGTTGTGAGGCGCAACGCATCTGGGTGCCGAAGGACAGCCACTTCGACCGGCCGAGTCCTCACAACCTGCGCGTCAATCTGGACGCCGCCGGTCTGCAACGCGTCGAAAGCGATTGTGAGTCACCCTCCGGTATGCGGCACGCGAACTGGTTCGTGTTGCCGCCGGCCGAGGAGTTCTACTACCGGCGCGCACATGCCGGATACCGCCCCTTGCCCGGACTGCGCGCGGGTTGTCAGGCGACGCGGTCGGGCGCCAAACCGACGCTGGCGCTGCTGTATCCCGACATGAACGCCCGCGTGCTCATTCCGCGCGAACTCGACGGCAGCCGCGGCCGCACGGTTTTCGAGGCGATTTCGCGCCGCCGGGAGGCCACGATCTACTGGCATCTGGATGATCGATACCTTGGCGAAACGCACACTTTTCACCAGCAGTCGTTGGACATCGACCCGGGCGAGCACATACTGACGCTGGTGGACGAGAAGGGGGAGCGGGTCGCACGGCGCTTCCGGGTACTCGCCACGCGCAACTAACAAACCCTTCCCGGAGAACGAGGCTGTCGTGTTCGATGGATTCACGCTGACGACGATCGAGACCGACGAAGTCACCATCCGCCTGCGGCATGGCGGTTCGGGACCACCCCTCCTTCTCCTGCACGGTTTTCCCCAGACCCACGCGATGTGGTCGAAGGTCGCGCCGCGCCTGGCCGAGCACTACACGGTTGTTTGTCCGGACCTGCGCGGCTACGGCGGCAGCAGCAAACCCGAATCCAGCGCCAACCACGAAACGTATTCCAAGCGCGCGATGGCGCGCGACCAGATCGAAGTGATGAAGAAACTCGGCTTCGAGAAATTCTTCGTCGCGGGTCACGACCGCGGCGGCCGTTGCGCCTATCGGCTCGCGCTCGATTCACCTGGCTCGGTCAGCAAACTCGCGGTGCTCGACATCGTACCGACCGGCGACACCTTGCGGCGCGCCGACTGGCGTTTCGGCATGGGTTACTGGCACTGGTTCTTCCTCGCTCAGGCGCATCCGTTGCCAGAGCGGATGATCAGCGCGGATCCCATCTCATTCCTGTTTCGCCACGGGCAGGCCTCATCGGATTTCGAGGCCTACGAAGATTTTCTGCAGAACGCGCGCGACCCCGCGGCTATTCATGCCATGTGCGAGGACTACCGCGCGGCGGTCAGCGTGGATTTCCAGCAGGACCAGGCCGATCGCGGCATTCGCAAAATCGAATGCCCGACTCTGGTGTTGTGGGGAGCCAAGGGCGTGATTCCGAAGTGGTACGACCCGATAGGAACCTGGAAAGACTGGGCGAGCGACGTGCGTGGAGAAGAACTCGAGAGCGGACACATGCTCGCCGAGGAAGCACCAGACGCCACTTACGAAGCGTTGCGGCGCTTCTTCAGCTGAACCGCGGCCAGAGTATCTGGTCCGCATTTAACACTCGCGTGTAAAAAATACAGGCGGTGATCGTTCACCGCCTGTTGTCAGCGCTACTTTTGCGAGTCTTTGTCAGTGGTGGAAGGTTCGACGCGCGGCGCCGAACGCGCCTGCAGCGCCGGGTCTTCACCTTTCGCGCGCTTTTTTCCAGCGGCTTCCGCCGCCTTCATGGACTCGGCTTCCTCGCGGGTTTCCGGCGCCGCCCGCAGCGCGGCCTTCTCGATGTCGTTGTTCTCGACGTAGCTCTCACTGCGCTTGCGGAAGCGCCGTGCGGCTTCGTAATCACCTTCGCCCTGAACTTTGTCTTCGTTGGCCATGCTTCACCTCGTGTGCTACGTGCACGGATTAGAGCGTGAATTCCGCAGGAAATTCGCAGGCTGCGGCGCATTCCTACGACACAATCAGTGAGTGGGAAGCTTCGGTGGAACCTCCGCTTGGGCACACTGGTCCCATCGAATCAAGGATTGATTCCCGGAGTTTTCCGACATGGGCCGATCAATGACTGCATCAGCCGGACGCCTGGCGTTCGGCGAGCTTGCCGCCTCGGGCGCTACTGCGGCGCATCTCGAGCAATACAAGCTCGATCGTCTGCTCGAACTGCGCGCCGTCATCGACTCGCTGCGCAGCGAGCGCGGCGATGAATTGCTGGACGACGTGCGCGCCAGCCTGGATCATTAACTTCCCTGAAATATCGTGGCGCGGGCATGCGCGCTCAAGAACTCATTGAATGCTGCGTCGTAGGCGCGCGACAATACGCGCCCCTTGCGTATCCGCAGGTAGGCTTTGAGCCACATGTCCGCGCATCCGCTCCGTGTATTGATCGCCGAAGACAACGATGACCTGCGGGATCTGCTGGTCACCCTGGTGTCCGCCGAACCCGATATGAAATGCGTCGGCACGGCGTCCGATGTCGACGCCGTCATCGCCAGCACCGCGCAACACATTGCGGACGTACTGGTGCTCGACCTCGAACTGCAGGGCCGCTCGAGCATCGATGTATTGAAAGCCGTGCGCACCGCCGGTCACAGGATCTCGATCATCGTGTTTTCAGGGCACGCGCATCCCGAGATGATCCGCCATACGCTGGCGGCGGGAGCCGATGCGTATGTTCCCAAGAGCGGGGATTTCGAGCTGCTGCTGGATGCGATCCGCGACAAGCGCATCTGACAATGCGGAATAACGAAAGAGGGGACATGCCTATTTATTGGCGGCCAATAAATAGGCATGTCCCCTCTTCCTTCCATCACCTGCTAACTAAAAGCGCCAGGCTGCCGTGAGCCACAACGAATCGGCGTCATCCAGACCCTGCAGGTCGAAGCGCTCGTACTCGAAACGGAGGTTGAGTTTCTCGCCGATGTTGGCGCCGATGCCGGCTCCGTAAACGAGATCCTCGGACTCTTCGTCGAATTGGACGCGGCCGTTGAGACCGTCATCCCGGCCGATGTTCGCGTCGTAGAAGTAATACCCGAGACGCCCGTAAACCTCGAAGTACGGACCCAACGGGATGGTGCCGACCACGTACGGCGCGAAGCCGTCAACCGACGCATCCACGTTGAATCCCGGCACCACGGCGCCGGAGGGCTCACCCAGGTTGATGTAATCGAGCTCGAACGCCAGGAAGCGATTCATGCGATAGCCAGCGAAGAATTTGTACGCGGTGTCATCGTCGTCCCAGGCGTCCACCGCATCATCCACGTCATCGACGTCGTCGATGCCCGCGTTGAACTGACCGACGCCGCCGCCGACGTAGAAGCCGGATACCTCATCCTGCACCTGCGCATTGGCCGCCGGCACCGCCGCGAGAGACATCAATGCAGCGATCGCCGCAGTTAGTTTCAGATTCATTGGTTACTTCCTTGGGTAGTCGAACTGCGGCGGAGATTACGCGGCGTCCCGCGGCGCAGCACTCAGTGGCGGCGACGCATCGATGTCGGTTCCTTCCGTCGGCGCAGCGCGTCAGCCAGTTCTGTCGGTGAGCCGGAAATCCGTGGTTTCAAACCAACGGCAATCGTGTCGTCGGCGCATCGCGACGACGGAACATTCTTACTCGAGGCCCTCGCGGCCATAGTCTGTGAGAATTGCCCGCGCGGCCCCATGCTAGAGACCTAGCTAACAAAGGAGTTGACACAGTGTTAGTCGACGTGACCCGCCAGAAATACCCGTTCAGCCTTCCCGACCTGCCGTACGCGTACGACGCGCTCGAGCCGCATCTCGATCAGAAGACGCTGCAACTGCATCATCGCGAACATCACGCGACCTACGTGAAGAAGCTCAACGAAGCGCTGGCGAAGGACGACGCCCTTCAGCAGCTGACTCTGGAGCAGCTCTTGCGCGACGCGGACAAACTACCGGCCGCCGTCCGCACCGCCGTGATCAACAATGGCGGCGGCCACGTGTTGCACGACCTGTTCTGGAATTCGCTCTCGCCTGCGCCCGCCAAGGCTCCGCAGGGCGCGCTCGCGGAAGCCTTGAAGGAATCGTTCGGATCGTTCGAGGAGTTTCGCAAGCAATTCAGTGAAGCTGCGACGAAACATTTCGCGAGCGGCTGGGTTGCGCTCACCGTCGAACATGCTTCCAGGATCCTCACCATCGAGGATCTGAAGGATCACACCGTGCCGCGCTCCGGCGAAAAAACGGCGCTGTTCATCCTCGACGTGTGGGAGCACGCGTATTACCTGAAATTTCAGAACCGGCGCCCGGAATTCATCGAAGCGTTCTGGAAAGTCGCCAATTGGACGCACGCAGCGGAGCTTTTTGGCCGGACGAACGGCGCGGGATGAGCAGCCGTCATTGCGTGCCACCGCAAACCTGTAGGAAACTTCTGACGCGCGTAGCTGAAGTCTGCCGGACAGGCGACTCATCTCACAAATGTAGACTTCAGCAATGCACGAGATAAACCAACAAGTTGTGGAGCAGCCCCGGGCCATGAATCGAACCAGAGTCATGATTGTGGATGACCACCAGGTCGTCCGCGCCGGCCTACGAACCCTGATCAATGCCCAACCCGACCTCGCGGTCGTCGCTGAAGCAACTTCAGGTCGCGATGCGATGGATCAGCTGAGGCAGCACACGATCGACGTGTTGCTCCTCGATCTGTCGCTGCCGGACGTGTCCGGTCTCGACGTGCTCAAACACGCCAAGGCGCATTACGAATCGGTGGGCGTGCTCATCCTGAGTGCCTTCCCCGAGGCGCAATACGGCCTGAACGTGCTGCGCGGCGGTGCCAGCGGCTTCGTCGGTAAGGGCACGGAGGAATCCGAGCTGTTCCGCGCGATCCGCACGGTGGCCCGCGGTGGCCGCTACGTCGGCCCTGACCTCGCGGACCTGCTGGTCGCCGGCGTTCGTGGCGACCCGAATGCCCCGCTGCACAGCATCCTGTCGGAACGCGAGTTCCAGATCTTCTGCAAACTCGCGCAAGGCGAGTCGGTTTCGGAAATTGCCAATCGTCTGTTCCTGAGCGTGAAGACGGTGAGCACCTACCGCAGCCGTATCCTCGAGAAGATGTCAATGAAGAGTAATGCTGACATCACGACCTATGCGTTGCGGAATAACCTCGTTCAATAGTTAGGGCCGCAGGGCCATGGATGGGGCAATGGAGCATCAGCACTCTACGTCAGCAGATTCTCCCGCGGTACGCGGACCCGTGACGGCAAATTCTCCGCGCAAAAATGGCGCGCCTGGAAAGCCGCTGCGAATCCTCCTGGTGGAGGATTCGCCACTGCTTCGCGGGCGTCTCGAGAACATGCTCTCTCAGCACGCTGCGTTCAAAGTGACGGGACTGGCCGCGGCTGAAGCCGAGGCGGTCGAAAAACTCGATTCAGTCCCCTACGACGCCATCGTGGTCGACGTGGAGCTACGCCCTGGCAGCGGCATCGGCGTCATCCGCCAGGCCCGCGCCCGCAACAAGGCGAGCGGCGATGGCGGTCACGTGTGGATCATTGTCCTCACCAACTACGACCTGCCCACGGTACGTGAACGCTGCATGCAGGCCGGGGCCGATCACTTCCTCGACAAGATGCGCGAGATCGACCAGCTGATCCCTATTTTGCTGGGGATCGCGGGACGTAAGCCGTAATCCGGTTGCCCTGCCCTGGCGACGCGGTAACTTCAAGTTTTCCGCCGGCGCCCAACATGCGGTGACGCATGCTGGTCAGCGCCCGTTGCTGGCTCGCATCCATTGCTGCACTGTCGTCGCCGATGGTGAGTAGATAGCCGTCAACTTCCGGCTCGATCACCAGTTCCACATGTTTCGCACCGCCGCGTTTCAGCAGGTTAGCCAGTGCCTCCTGTGCAACGCGGAACAAGGTGAGCTGTGCGGTGGATTCGAGATCCGGAAGATCTTCCGGAAGTGTGACGATGCATTCGACCGCGGCCGAACGGCAGCGCTCTTCAAAGTGGCTTCGCAACGCTACCGACAGCCCAAAATGATCGAGCAATGACGGGCGCAAATCCTCGACAACGCGCCGCTTGAGGGTCATCGCCTGGTTCAGCATCTGCACGACCGAGCGCATCTTTTCCTGGCCAGGCGCATCGAGTTTCTCGCCGATGTGCGACTGCAGCCATGACATGTCCATTTTCGCGGCCGTTATGAGCCCCCCCAGCTCGTCATGTAACTCCTTGGCGAGCTCCGAACGTTCGGCTTCCATCAGGCGCAGCAATTCGGTCGACAACAACGACAGCTCCTCGGTACGCGCAGCAACGCGTGCCTCGAGTTCCGGGTTGGGTTGTGTGTCGGCCGGGCCTGTGCCCGACTGATTGCTGGCCGTCGTCATGGTCGCCTCGCGAACCCCTCAATTCGAGGGCGATCAATCTTTCGGCAAATCCTCGAGCAAATCAACGAGGTCTTCAGCGTGTTCTTCTTCCTGGGCCAGGATGGACTCGAGCATGCGACGGGTGGTCGAATCACGCTGACCGATGAAATTGACCATTTCGCGGTAACTCTCGATGGCAATGCGCTCGGCGTACAGGTCGGCCTCGAGCATCGACCGCAGGGAAGTCGATTCGTCGTATTCGGCGTGGCTGCGCGACAGCAGGGTGGCCGGATTCAGATCGGGGTCTTCACCGAGCTGCACGATGCGCTCGGAGATCTGGTCGGCGTGCGCCTGTTCTTCCTTCGCATGTTCGAGGAATTCGGCCGAAACGAACTTGGCGCGGATTCCGTGTGCGACGAAGTAATGGCGCTTGTAGCGCAAGACGCAGACGAGTTCGGTGGCGAGCGCCGTTTGCAACAGCCCCACGATGGCCATTCGGTCCGCTTCGGGATAACTCGGGGTCACAGCGCCTTTCATCATCCGCTCGCGCGCGCGCTTGCGCAGCTCGGTCAGGTCGGAGATGAAGGCCTTGTCACCGGGCTGCCGAGGTTTGTCTTTCAGATTCGCATTCATGATTTTTCCTTGTGCGTATGGCGCCGGTAGAAATTGATCAGCAAGCTGACCGCGGCCAGCCATATCGATCGATTCTTGAACAGCGACATGCCGAGTTGGAAGGGCTGTAGTTTGGCCCACAGCGACCCACGGGCGGCGCCCTGCAACTCGCGCAGGTTGAGTTCGAGCCACGCGCGCTGCAGCTGCATTTCGGCGTCCAGCAGACGCGCCCGTTCAAGCGGCGATATCACTGGGCGCGCTCCTTTCGGGTTCCGGCTCGGGTTGCGGTTCCTGCGGCTGCGATTGCGAGCGCGACAGGGTGCGCGACAACACCTCGAGATCGAGGCGCAGGCTGTCGAGGAACCAGGCCAGCGAACCGACCTCGCGCGTCGAGGCCTTGCGGCTGGCGACGAGATGGCAGGTGATGCCCGCGATGACGAAACCTGCGACCACGGCGGACAGCACCGGCACCCGCAGGTTGGGCGGCAGCGCGATCGCGAGCAACACGATACCGCCCCAGATCGAGATGAAGATTGCCGCCGCGGCCAGCAGCCGAAGCTGCAGCCGGGCCATGATCAGCTGTGTCTCGCCCTGCAGCGCGATACCAGCCGCGTCCATGCGCGTCTCGAGCATGCGCAGCAAGTGCAGTGACATCTCGCGCGCGGGATGCGGATCGGGATCGAATCCGTTTCCCGGCGGTTTCTCGCCGGCCGGTTCCATCACGGGCGCTTCAGCGACTTGGAGAGCAGCAGGGTGACCACGCTGCCTAACAAGGCGGCGATCGCGATCGACTGCCAGGGATTCGCGCGAACGAATCCATCGGCGCGATCGGCCAGGTTGGTGGCCACTGCCTCGGCATCGGTGGCGGTCGCCGCCAGTTTTGCCTTTGCCTGGTTAAGCGTCTGGGTGACGCGCTGACGAACAGCCTCCGAGGCCTCGCCACCTTCCGCGCCGAGCGAACGCAACAGCGTCTCCGCCTGCTCGACGATGCGATTCAATTCCTCTATGGCTGGATCCACGGCGGCGCTGAACTCCGATTGATTGGCGGGTACGTGCATGGCGAGTCCTCTTTATGGATGCATTGAAGGATGAACCGGGCGATGATTTGTCACATTCGGATTTGCAGCGCACGGCATGTAGGACTCAGCTTACATCAAGCCGGCGCGCCATCTTGGAGCGCGCACCGCGCGGCTGGCAGATACTGCGTCCGTCCAGTGGAGTAGTGGAAGAGTGACGCGACGAGCCCCTCCCCTCGATATTGATTCGCGTCATCTGACCACGCAAAAAACCGCCCATCGACCCCGATGGGCGGTTCTTTTATGTTTGTTAGGCGCCGCCACCCTCCTCGGCGGCTGCAAAGTCCTCCCCGAAATCCGGTTTGCACGCAGCCTCCCACTGTCGCGTTCAGCCGCACCCGTCGATGTCGAAAGTGCCGACGGCATGGTCGGTCGCGCAGCCAGCATCCGCTTGACGCGCAAACTCGCCGCGACGGGCGATACCTCCCTGCTCGACTATCACCTTGCCGCAATGCGCGACATCGGCGCGCCGCCGCTGCTCACCGACAATGGCGTCGAACTGCTGATAGACGGCCCGCGCACGTATGCGGCGATGTTCGCCGCGATCGAACGGGCCCATGACTACGTGCTGGTCGAAAGCTTCATTTTCGAGGAAGCTGTCAACGGCCACCGCAGGCTGAGCAGCCTGCTGAACGACGCCGTGAAACGCGGCGTGCACGTGTACGTGCTCTACGACGCCATCGGCTCTTTGACCACGGAGGAAACCTTTCTGGCCGGCCTTGGCGACGCTGGCGTGACGCTGTGCGCGTTCAATCCACTCAATCCGTTCGACCATCGCTTTGCCGGGCTCAACCAGCGCGATCATCGCAAGATCGTGGTAGTCGATGGCAAAACCGCTTTCGCCGGCGGGGTCAATTTCAGCAACGCCTATCGCATCGCATCTCGCCAGGCCCGGCGTCGCGGCCTGTCGCAACAGAACGCCCTGCACGAGGGATGGCGCGACACCCACATCGGCCTGAAAGGCACCGCCGCCAAACATCTCGAGAGTCTGTTCCGCGACACCTGGAAGAAGTCTGAATGCCAGGGCGAAGTGTTGCCGCACTATCGCGAAGCTGCGGTGAAGGGCGGCGACCAGATCGTGCAGATCATCGCGAGTACGCCGGATGACGAGACCAATGACATCTACCTGACGCTGCTCTCGGTCATCAACTACGCGCAGAAGAGCATCGATATAACGATGGCGTACTTCGTGCCGGACGACACCCTCGAGAATGCGTTGAAGGCCGCGGCGCAACGCGGCGTCGAGGTGCGCATCATCCTGCCCTCGTACAGCGATTTCTCCGGCGTGTTCTATGCCGGCCGCGCGCACTATCGAAAGTTGCTGGACAGCGGCGTGAAGTTGTACGAACTCGAGGATGCCTTCCTGCATTCCAAGAGCATCGTGGTCGATAACGTCTGGTCGTCGATCGGCTCGACCAATTTCGACTGGCGCAGCTTCGTACATAACAACGAAATCAGCGTCTGTGTGATCGATCGGGGATTTGCGCAGCAGATGAACGATGCGTTCGCAAAGGATCTCGCCGACTCGAAGCAGATCACGCTGGCCACATGGAAGAAGCGCGGCTTCCGCGAGCGGTTCAAGGAACTGCTATGGCTACCGATCCAGTATTGGCTGTAATGAAGAGGGGACATGCCTGTTTGTTGGCAGCCAACAAACAGGCATGTCCCCTCTTCGTCTCGAGCTAGCGGCCGTCGCGATCCGCATCGCCCGGGATCACGCGCTCGACGCTGTCCCAAGCCGAGCGAATTGCCTGCTTGGCATCGGCCCAGGCCAGCTTGGACTTGCCCTTGGCGATATCCCAGCCTGCTTCCAGGCGCGTCTCGACATCCTCGAAGCGTGAATGCGGATTCTCTTCGTATGATTTGTACGCATAACGATACGCGGGATCGAAGTCTTCCCATTCGTAACGCGAGCTGTAGTAAGGCTCTTTCTTGAAGGCGCTCTGCCAGTGAGTGGTGAAACGTTCGATGCGGTTTTCGCGTGACATGGACTTCTCCAGATGATGAAAGGACCGCAATCGCTTGCGGTGTGGTGTCACTGTGAAGTCTGGCGCGCGCGGGAAAAGTCGGCGGGTGCGCCCTGAAGCTGTAGGCCAAAATAAAACGGGGCCGGAAGAAACTTCCGGCCCCGTCATTTCAGCCTCGCTAAAGGCGCATCGCTGACTTACTTCTTGACGTCGAGCTCGTTGTCCACGCTCTTGACGTTGTCGACCGCGCGGGCCAGCTCTTCTGCCGTCGACTTCGCTTCCGAAGAATCGACGAAGCCGGACAGCTGCACTTTGCCTTCACGCGTTTCGACGTTCACCTGGTGCGCCTTGGTGCGCGGATCGCCGGCGAGCGCGGCCTTCACCTTCATGGTGATGGCGCCGTCGTCGATGACCGCTTCACCCGTGCGACCCGTGGTCTTCACAGTGAGGTTGTTGTGAACGGCGGTCACGCCCTTGGTGCTCTTCGCAACCTGCGAAGCGCGGTCCTTGCTGGCCGCCGTGTCGACGTAGCCGTTCAGCTGAACGGTGCCCTTGAAGGTCTCGACGTCGATCTGATGGGCCTTGGTCACCGGGTCGGCAATCAACGCGGCCTTGACGCGGCCCGTGGTCACCGAATCGTCGACCTGCTCACCGGGCGACTTCTGCGTGCGCGTGGATGCGCAAGCGACCATCGCAAGGGACATGACGAAAGCGACCGCACCGACAAAACCTTTTGATTTCTGCATATAAACCTCTTATCTCCGAGCCGTATTGGCGATGAAACTGACAACCGCGAGAATCAGGAAGACGAAGAACAGGATCTTCGCGATACCCGCTGCGCCTGCGGCGATGCCGGCAAAGCCGAACACGGCTGCAATCAGCGCGATGACGAAAAAGATAACAGCGTAATGAAGCATCGATATCTCCGCACTTGTTGGAACGCACCGGAACTTCGGTGCCGGCGGAGCGCATCATCGCTTTAGTAGCTGGGCGCCTATGCAGGCTTGCGGGCGCATGGCGCGTAGGCCCATGCCCACGCGGCTGTAATCCATGGGGCTTACACGCGTGGGACGACAGCGGTAACGGGTCGGGGCTCTCGGAGTTCGCTGTGTGAACGCCTGAATACTCGATTTGCGCACAAACCCCGAGAATCCCCACCCGGCACCGTTTAGTTAGTCGTCGGCGAGTTCCACGACTTCGTCGCATTGCCTGGCGAGCGTCGGGTCGATGTGCGCGCGATCGTCGGCGCCTAAGACCACGACTCCGTCGTATGTCTCGATGCGCTGCCGCAGCTCGGCCACGTTGAGATTGGCGAATCGGCCGGAATCGTCGCCCGGCGGCGCAATCTCGCCGAACAGGTGATCCGTATCGTCGAACAGCAACACCGCGTCCGAAGCCTCGGCCGCCTTGAACAACGCGTCGAGGTTCTTCTCGGTATCGCCGACGTACTTGCTGACGATCCGCTGCAGGTCGATTTCGAACAGATCCACCGACAGTTCGTGCGCGAACAGCTGCGCCGCCAGCAGCTTGTTCTTGCCGTTGTGCCCGGTGAACAACACGCGCAGGCCGCGCCGGGTGCCATTCTGGGTTTCTTCCACCTTGGCGCGGCGCGTGGCCAGCAAGCGCTCGAGCACCGGCTTCAATTGTTCGTCATGCATCATTCGAATCCCCGGCCAGGAAATTGCGCCTTTAGCAAAGGCCGCCAGAAGGTTTCGGCCAAACGGCGAAAACCTGTACCGCTGGGGTGAATTTCGTCGGCCCAGTGCACATCGTCGACCGGCAAGGCGGCACGCATGTCCACCACCTGAAACCTCGGGCGCGCCGCGGCCAATGCCTGCAAGCGCGCATGCAGTTCGTCGACCAGGTACCGGGCAACGTCCCGCCCTTCGGTATCCGGATCGATACCTCGCGCCACCAGCACGGGCCGCATCCAGGGGCCGGCCTTGAGCAGCCCGAACGGTCCGGTCGCCTTGCGGCCGGTGGGCTGGAAGTAGCAATAACTGTGCGCGACGATCACACACCCGGGCCGCAACGCGTCGCGCGCATCGAGCAGGCGTGAATAGGCGGCCACGATGTCGTCCAGCACGGTAGTTAGTACGGCGAGCCGGACGGCGCTCTGCCAGGTCGACCCGGCCACCTTCTTGGCGAGCACCTTGCCCAGCTCTCCGGCGACCAGGTCGTTGCCGCCGGCGCTCATCATGAGCAGGTCGACCGGATAATTCTTGAGGTAGTACTTGAGCTTCTTGAGCTGCTCGCTGCCGCTCTCCAGGATCTCGCGGGCCTCGTCGCCGTTGTGCTCGAGCCGCAACATCGAGAAATCGTTCATCATCTCGATGTAGTCGGCGATGTTCGCGTTGAGCGGGTAACTGAACCAGGAATCGCCCTCGGTGACGATCACCAGCCGTTTGGGAAATTGCCTGATGCTGGCAGCAAAAACCGCCTGCTTCGGGCGCACCTGCTGGACCCGCGTTGCCGGCTTCGGCATTTCATTGCACTCCCTGTCGTTTTCGCCTTTTCGGACCGAACTATACTCCCGCCCATCCTGCTGAAAACAACAAGGGAGATCAATTCAAGAGTGAATTCCTGGCGATAAGTCCTAACAACAAGATGCCGGCCGATCCTTCCATACCTCGCCGAGAAGACGGGGAAACTCTTACCGGCCGATACCCTCGGTAAATACCGGGTGCTGCAGTGGCTGTACTGGCAGGTTGCCGGTCTCGGACCCATGGCCGGCCAGGCACATCACTTTCTCAAGTATTCGCCGCAGAAGATCGAATACGCCCTGCATCGCTTCCAGACCGAGGTCGCACGGCTGGACAAGGTGCTCGATACGCAGCTCGGCAAGACCGAATGCATCGCCGGGATTACTCGATCGCCGACATCGCCGCGTGACCGTGGGTTGTTAGGCACGACTGGCAGGGTCGGAAGCTCGCGGATTTCCCCAACGTCAAGCGCTGGTTTGAGCCGTCGGCGCACGACCGGCGGTGCAACGCGGCGCCGAAGCCGGGGCCGATCTGATGTCCGCCGCGGCGCCTTCGACCGACGCTGACAAGAAGCGCCTGTTCGGCTTTCGCGATGAGGACCTCGAGCCCGCCAGCAAGTAGACTCGCGAGCCTCGATTCATCTTGAGGTCCCGGAGGTCCCGAA
Source organism: Pseudomonadota bacterium (assembly GCA_039931065.1). Classification (GTDB taxonomy): domain Bacteria; phylum Pseudomonadota; class Gammaproteobacteria; order Steroidobacterales; family Steroidobacteraceae; genus CADEED01. Next base: position 123,729 of record JBDTSP010000003.1, read on the forward strand.
TGAAAGTCCTGCGTTTCGCGCTGCTCGCCGTGTGTGCGCACGGGTTCTGCGCACCGTCGTTCGCCGCCGCCATCGACGCGCCGCCCACGGCGCAGGCCGGCTCCGTGTTGACGCTCACGGTGAGCGGCAGCGGAGACCCGCGCGATTTCGTTTCCGTGGTCGCCAGGGGCACGGCCGAAGGACGCTACGGGAGCTACGAGTACATCGCGAAGCCCGGCCAGTACAAGCTCGAGTTGCCGAGCGAAGCCGGTGATTTTGAAATCCGCGTCTACGCAGCCGCGAGTCCTTACGCAACGCTGCTGCGCCGGCCTATCAAGCTCACGCTGCCCACCGCGACCGTCAAGGCGCCGGCTTCCGTCGCCGCCGGCGGGCAGATCGAGATCGCCTGGAGCGGCCCCGACAATCCGCGCGACTACATTGCGATCGGCGACGCGGCGGACGGCGGTCGTCCGTACATCACCTACGAATACACCCGCAATGGCAGCCCGGTAAGGCTGCGGTTGCCCGAGCAGCCCGGCACCTACGAAGTCCGCTATTTCCTCGGCATTGGCGACAAGATCATCGCGCGCCAGACCGTCTCGGTCGGCGGCGTGACCGCGACGCTCGGCGCGCCCACGCAGGTGGCCGCGGGTGCGAAGTTCAAGGTGAGCTGGACCGGTCCCGACAACGACCGGGACTTCGTCACGCTGGTCAAGGCGGGCGCCGCCGAAAAGACCTACGAGAGATACGAGTACACCGCCCGTGCCCCCACGCTCGAACTCACGGCACCCGACCTGCCCGGCGCGTACGAGTTGCGTTACTCGACCGGCGCTCAATACATCACGCTGGCGCGCGCCGGCATCACGGTTGGCGCGATCACCGGAACACTCACGGGCCCAGCGCAAGTCATCGCCGGCGAAATTTTCAAGGTCGGCTGGAAAGGCCCGGACAACGCACGCAATTTCATCACGCTCGTGCCGAAGGGCGCGCGCGAAGGGCAATACAGTTCCGCGTATGCATACACGCTGCCGCGCGACAACCCCGTCACCCTCCTCGCCCCGCTCACGCCCGGTGACTACGAACTGCGTTACTCGACCGCCGAGAAGTATCTGACGCTGGCGCACGCCGACATCAAGGTGACGCCGGCGAAGAACGAGCCCGGTTCGGTCGCGGTCACACTCACCACCGGCGCGAAGACGGGCGGCGCCATCGAGATCATTCTCGACGCCTCCGGCAGCATGCTGCAGAAGTTAGGCGGCCAGCCGCGGATCGATATCGCCAAGGCGACGCTGACCAAGCTCACGTCCGCAACCATCCCCGCGGGTACGCCGTTCGCCCTGCGCGTGTTCGGTCGCGAGGTCGATTCCTGCCAGACGGATCTCGATGTCCCGGTCGGCCCGCTGAACGTGTCCGCGGTTGGGCAACGGATCCAGGCACTGGTTGCGAAGAACGGTGCCAGGACGCCGATCGGCGCATCACTCGCCAAGGTTTCCGACGACCTGAAGACCGCGACCGGAGAGAAGCTGATCGTGCTCGTGACCGACGGTGAAGAAACCTGCGGTGGCGATCCCGCAGCTGAAATAGAGAAGCTGCGCAAAGCCGGCGTGAGCACCCGCGTCAGCATCGTGGGTTTTGCCCTCGATGACGAAAAGCTGGCTGCCACTTTCCGGCGTTGGTCGGACGCCGGCGGCGGCGCATTCTTCGATGCCAAGGACGCGGCCGGTCTCGACAAATCGCTGACCGAAGCACTGCGACCCGGATTTGACGTGGTGAATGCGCAGGGCCAGGTGCTCGCGAGCGGCCTCGCGGGCGGTGACGCGGTGAAGGTGCCGAGCGGCACGTACTCGGTGCGCATCAAGGGGAAAACGGCGACGAAGTCCGTAGTCGTCAAGCCGAAGGAAACCGCCAACGTCGCGTTTTAGACGGCTCGCAACGCAAATTCCGGATTCCGTTCCGCCCGACCGGATGGCTTACACATCCATGGGCGGGGCGTTCAAGCCGATCTGGCCACTCCAGCATCGCCCAGACCGTCGAGCCCCGGCTACTTCGCGGCCGTCAGCCTCAGCATCAGCACATCGTGGCCGGGCAAATCCGCCGCGAGTGGTTTGGCCGTGTTGCCGACGAACCGCCCGCTCCAGAGATTGCGCAGCTTGTAGTTCGACTTCGCGAACGCCGCGTCGCGCTTCGACAGATCGTCGTTCACGTTCTCGGCCCGCCAGTCGAACGAGACCTGGCGCGATTCCTTGTTGCGGTTGAGCACCAGCAGCGCCCATTCCCCGTCCGCGAGCGGCTTGAACCAGTATTCGACGCCGTCCCGGGCCGCGTATCGAAACGCCTGCACGCCGAGCGAATCCTGGTTCACCGCGATCACCGACTTGTTGGTCAGGATCGCCGCGGTCTCCTTCGACATCTTGCGAATGTCGTTGCCGGCGATCAGCGGTGAAGTGAGCATGGCCCACAGCGAAAAATGCGCGCGGTCCTCGTTCACCGTCATGCCGTTGCCGACTTCCATCATGTCGGCGTCGTTCCAGTGATCCGGACCGGCGTATTGCCGCAGGCCATCCTGCTTGTCGAGAATGTAGAGCACGCCCCAGGATTTCCAGGTTCCATGGTCCTCGATGCAGTCGAAACACGGGGTGATGTCGCCGGTCGTACGCCAGGAGTGGCCGACGTCCTTGCCCCAGTCCCAGGGCTTGTTGTCGCCCCACTCACACATGCTGAAGAGAACCGGCCGGCCGGCGGTGCGCAGCGCCTCGCGCATCGTCAGGTATGCACCCTCGGCCTTGAGCCCGTTGGTGTCGCACCAGTCGTACTTGAGGTAGTCGATGCCCCACTCCGCGTACGTCAGCGCGTCCTGGTATTCATGACCGCGGCTGCCGGGCTTGCCGCCGCAGGTCTTCCAGCCGGCATCGGAGTAGATACCCAGCTTGAGTCCCTTCGAGTGCACGTAGTCCGAGAGCGCCTTCATGCCCGACGGGAAGTGCTCCTTGTTCGGGTGGATGAAGCCGCGCGCGTCGCGCTCGCCGTGCCAGCAATCGTCGATGTTGATGTACTGGTACCCGGCATCCTTCATGCCGCTCGAAACCATGGCATCCGCCGTTTCGCGGATCAGTTGCTCGTTCACGTTGCAGCCGAAGTTGTTCCAGCTGTTCCACCCGAGCTGGGGCGTTTTCGCGAGACCTTCGAACTTCTGCGCGAAGGCGCAGTTGCCCAAGAGAGCCATTCCGACCATCGACATCGTGACCAGAGTGTTTTTCATTCGACGAATGCTCCGCCGCATTGTTGAAACCGTGCCGACACCCTACCAGCCGAAAGTCTTGCGCAAGGCCACCATCGGCTCATCACGCGGCTCACGCTGCGCCTTGACCGTCGCAATGGCCTCCTGGGCAATCGCCATACCGAGCTCGCGATAGGCCTCGAGCTGCTCCTCGTCGAAGAACTGGTCGGCGGTAGTTTGATTCGGGAAGTCGACATTGCGGCGCCAGTACGAGATCGTGTCCGCGTTCATGCCGGCAATCGGCGCTGCCTGCAGGTAGAGGATGATGCCGAGCGAATCGGTGCCTGGATACTTGATGGTGCCCACGGCCCAGCCGCGTTTGGCAGCGGCGCCAAGCTGGGCGGGCCGCAACAGGTCGAGTGGATAGGTTTCGTTGGTGAAACGGACGTGCACACCGAAATCCACGCGCACGCGCTGGATGGTGTTGGCGAGATCCTCCATCGCGAACGAAACGTCCTGGCTCGCCTGCGACAGCACGATGACCTTCACGCGCCGGCGGATCAGCTCGTAGATGCCGGTATTATCGAAGTGGCCGCCGTCGGTCAGCTCGATGAAGAAGGCATTTTCAGTGGTGCCGCTGCCGAACAATCCCTGGCGGACACCGGGCGCCAGCAGATTCGGCGGAAACCACTTGTGCCAGGCACGTGACACCTGCGAGGCGCGCGGATTACGCACCCAGTAACCCAGCCGCACGTTCGTCAATGACAACAGCAGCGACACCAGCGCGTTACGCGTGATGCCGCGCCCCGCGACCCCTGCATGCGGGCTGGCGGCCGCACCCGAACATGCGACCGCGGTCGCGAGCGTGAAGTGGCCATCACCGAGATTTTTCGTGTCTATCCACCCCGTGGCACTGCTGCCACTGAAGCGCTGCGACAACACAAAGCTGTCGCCGCCCCGGCCGCGGAAGCGATCCTGCCGCGCACCGACCATCACGACGTTGCAGTTGACGAGATGCAGCGGCCGTTGCGGCTCGCCCTGCTCGTCGACGAGATTCACCAGGTCGAACTGATCGGCCGTGCCGGCGCGTCGCCACTGGTTGTCGCGGATCGCGTCCTTGTCGGGCATGAACAATTCCATCAGGCGATCGCGATACATGCGGCCGATGCCGATGTAGTTGGCGTTGACGATGAAGCCGGCGAATATGCCCGCCGCGCCGACCACCGCCAGCATCGAAAACGGCACGTGCGCGATCTCCACATCGTGCTGGTCGCCGTGTAGTGCCTGCACGACCGAGTACGCGACCAGCAGGATGCCGTAGACCAGCAATACGGCGGTCAGCAGGATACGCACGCTCGAAAACGTGGATGACGTCGACTTCTTGTCGCGTCCCACGACGAACTGGTAGATAGCGCCGATCACGCCGAGCAGCGAGCTCGACAAGCCGGCCGGCACGCCACCGATCTTCGATTCGATGAACCTGAACACATACGGCACGCTCCACACGGCGGCCAGCAGGATCAGGCCGGTCATCAACGGACCCAAAACCTGCTGGTAGAGGATCCGCACGCGGTATTGCCACTTGTGCACGACGTGAGAACCATCGCGCGCCTGTTCGTAATCCGACCGCGCCCACCACAGGAAGACCAGGCACGCGCCCGCGGCGATGAGAAACCCCGCGCCCACCGGCCAGCGCCAGTGCAGGTCGACCGGGTTCAGCGCCAGGCTGCCATCCGGATGCCGCAGCAGCCGTACACCTTCGACCACGAACAGGATCGGTGGCACCGCGCCGATCAAAACCGCCGCACGCGTCGGAATGCTGCCGAGCCAGCTGGCCACCCCGAACAACAGGAACGCGCCGGTGATGATGAGACCCAGGAATAGCAGGAACGATTCGATGCGTTGCGGATGCCCCGCCCACGCCGGCGCGTCATGACTCGGTGGCAGGATTCCGCCGACCTCCATCGACCACAGCAGCGCCGACAGGATGGCGGTGTACACACACAGCGTGATCAATGTGCCGCGCAGCGCGACTCCCAGCAGCGACATCGTCGACATGCTCGATGGCTTCAGGTAGTTGCCGTGCTGACGGAAATAATCGAGCCAGGTGAAGCGGCTGCCAAGGGCTTGTTGGGTCTTGCTGGCGAGGAACTCCGCGCTGCGCGCGCCCAGATCGGCGGCGCCAAGGAAACGCCGGTAAGCGCCGTCCTTGCGGAAATGGAACTTCAGCCAGGAAATGGCACCACCGATGTAACCGCCGCCGGAGACCGTCGACATGTAGTCGAAGCGATCGAAGCAGCTGTCCGAGGCATCCGCCGATGTGTCGCCGGGTTTCTCGTTCATGAAAGTCTGGATGACGCCGAGCGCGAACGAAGCCGAGCGGATGCCGCCACCGGAAATCGCCAGCGCCGAGCCACAGGGTTCGGCGAGATCCGCCTTCGCGCAGGGTAGATTGAGGGCGCTGCGTTCCTGCCGCAGGAACTCATCGAAGACATGAACCTGATCGCCCTCCAGTTGCGCTATTGCGTCCTTCTCGCTCGCGCTCGCGCTCACGCCCCACCCCACGCCTGGCTTTCGTTGAGCTCGGTTTCACGCGTGCAGGGATCGGGCGGGTTCACGTGTTTTTGGCGCAGCGCGACGGTGTAGTGAAAACGGTCGTCGGGCTTGGGCTCACGCGCGCGATTGTGGATGGGGTCGAAATTCCGACTGATCTTGCCGTCGACATCGAGGCGCGTGCAGCTGGTCACGATGCAATCGGGTTTCATCGGCAGGCCGCTGACGATGGCCTTGTTCAGCATCCAGCGCAGCGTGATGTCGTTGAGGGCATGGTTGTTGTTGCCACCGCCGACGTCCGAGTGGACGCCGCGGAACCATACCTCGCAGCCGCCACGAACACGCGTGGGCCGGAACGACTGACGCGCTTCGTCGAGCGCGAGTGCGTGGTAGCAGTACTTCACCGCCTTTGGCACACCGAGGTGATAGCCCAGGTTGATGCGGTTGAAGTTGAAGCCCGGCAGGTTGATGGCGATGCCGAACGCCGCGACGATGTCCCAGACACCCATGAAGCGGATCTGCGGCTTTTCGACCTGGCCGTTGAGCTTGATGCCTTCGTCGGTGATGAGGTTGGCGAAGTGCACCGCCAGCGCAGCGCCGCGGCTGAAGCCGACGATGTCGATGTCGCGATCACCGGCGGCGAATTGTTTCGCCATGTCGCGTTGGGCTTCTTCGATGCGCTCATGGCCGCCGACGCCGAACGCGCCACCCATGAGTTTGCCGAGCGTGCCGTGTTTCGTGCCGACACCTTTGTAGAAGAATTTGGTGCCGGTATAGAGATCCTTGAACCTCACCACGTTGGTGTTGAGGTCGTAACGGCCGGCATCCTTTTCCGAGTTCCAGGTTCCGTCGAACGCGTATAGCGCCATGGTGATCCGCCTCCCAGCAGTGGCGCGCAGGATACATTAAAGGGGACATTCCGAGTTTTCGCGTATTCGGTAGCGAGCTCGCAACGGACGCACTCTTCCGCACTGCGCGAATTGACACTCACGCATCACTTTTTGAAGCAGGCAATCAACGCGACTGCAGGTAACTTTCGCGGATGCCAAGAACGGCTCGCGCGATTCGCGCCGGTTACTGCTATCACGTCATCAATCGTGGCAATAACAAGGCGCGCATCTTTCATGACTATTCGGACTACGCCGCCTTTGTCGGGCTGATGGCCGCGGCGCAGCTGAAATTTCCACTTTCATTGCTCGCCGCCTGCCTGATGCCAAATCACGTTCACCTGGTTTTACAACCGGCTGCGGATCGCGACATCGCCCGCTGGATGCACTGGCTCTTCACCAATCACGTGGGTGCCTACCAGCGAAAATACAAAACTGTTGGGCGGGTTTGGCAGGGTCGATACAGGGCATCGGTCATCCAGCGCGATCGACACCTGCTGATCGTGATGGGCTATGTCGAGCGCAATGCACTCCGTGCCAGGATGGTTGATCAGGCGGAGAAGTGGGAATGGGGTAGTTTGAACTGGCGGCTGCGTGGACACCCGTTGGTCACACCCCAGCCGTCACCCGTGCCGCTGCCGGCGGATTGGGTGAAATTCGTCAACGTGCCGCAGTCGCCGGACGAACTCGAACTCATTCGCACAAGCATCAATCGTCAACGCCCGATCGGCTCAGAGGCCTGGATAACCTGTGCGGCGCGCGAGTTGGGGATGGAGTCCTCGATGCGTGAACCACATAGACCGAGGCAGGAGGACGAATAGGTTTGTTGCGCGCAAACTGGAAACTCGGAATGTCCCCTTTACTGCGTGACCAGCATGTCGCAGAGCGTCGCCGGATCCACGGGCTTCACCAGATGCATATCAAACCCCGCTTCGCGTGAACGGCGGCGGTCGACATCCTGGCCCCAGCCCGTCAGCGCCACCAGAATCGCGCCGCGGCCCCAGCTCTCGGCGCGAATCCGCCTCGCCACCTCGCAACCATCGAGCTTCGGCATTCCCACATCGAGCACGACGATCTCGGGTTTTCTCTGCCCCGCCAACGCCAGCGCTTCCTCGCCGTCCGACGCGCAGGTCACTTCATGCCCTTCCATCCTCAACATGAGCGCCAGACTCTCGAGCGCATCCTGATTGTCATCGGCAATCAGGATGTTGCGGCGGATTTGCATGACCGGCCCCTTATTTTGAGTAGTTTGCACTGCGTCGGCCGACACTTCGGTCGACTCGAATAGCGGCAATCGCACGGTGAATTCGCTGCCCTGATCCATCCCGTTGCTCGCGGCGCCTATCTCGCCACCGTGCAATTCCACCAGCGCGCGCACCAGCGCCAATCCGATCCCGAGTCCGCCACCGGTCGACGCGCGTTCGCTCGGAATCTGCGTGAACAATTCAAAGATGTGCGGCATGGATTCCGGCGGTATGCCAATGCCGCTGTCGCGCACGACGATCTCCGCCCGCCCTTCATTCGAGCGCGTGGCGAGCACGATCTGCCCGCCCTCACCCGTGTATTTCGCCGCGTTGTGCAGCAGGTTGCCGACCACCTGGGCCAGGCGCACCGGATCACCGCGCACCCTCAGCCGCGGGCTGACGGCGTCGACCTCCAGATGCTGCTTCTTCTGATCGAACAGCGGCTGCACGATTTCGACCGCCGCGGCGATCACATCCGCGATTGGCACCGCCTCGCTCACCAGCACGATCTTGCCGCGCGAGATACGCGAGACATCGAGCAAGTCGTCCACCAGCCGGATCATGTGTTTCAACTGCCGTGCGATCACGCCGCGCGACCAGAGGATCTTCGGATCCTGTGTTTCGCCCTGCATCAGCATGTGCGACGCATTGCGCAGCGGCGAGAGGGGATTGCGCAGCTCGTGTGACAACATCGCCAGAAACTCATCGCGCTTCACGACCGCTTCCTTGAGCGACGTCTCGGCCCGCACACGTTCGCGGATTTCCGTCTCGAGCCACTGGTTGGATTTCACCAGCTCCTCGTTGGCCTTGTGCAGGTGCCCGTTGATCTCCTGAAGCTCGCGGGTCTTCTCCGACTGTAACGTGAAGTTGGCTTCCTCGAGGTGCCGGTTGGACTCGGCCAGCTCCTTGTTCACGCTCTGCAAAGCGCGGCGCTGGCGATCGAGCTCGATGAGCACGGCCACCTTGCTGCGCAGGATCTCGGGGACCACCGGGATGTACACGTAGTCGATCGCGCCAGCCTTGTAACCCTTGAGCCGGTCGAACTCGGTGACGTGCACGCCGGTTACGAAAATGATCGGCGTGGTCTCGAAACGCGGGTGATCGTGAATGAGCGCGGCGGTCTCGAACCCGTCCATGCCCGGCATCTTGACGTCGAGCAGCACCACCGCGAATTCCTGCTTCATCAGCGCCTCGAGCGCCTCGAGTCCGGAATTGACCGCCACCAGGTTGTGGCCGAGCGGTTCCAGGATGGCCCGGTACGTGAGCAGCCTCGCAGGCTGATCGTCCACCATCAGGATATTGGCGGCCGGATGGCCGTGGGGAATGGCCGGAAGGGTTGTGTTCATTGAATTCATGTCCCTACGGTTGCAACCACATGCGCACCAGCGATAACAGCTGCGTGGTGTTCACGGGTTTGGCAACGTAATCCGAAGCTCCGGCCTGCAGGCACTTCTCGCGATCGCCCTTCATGGCCTTGGCGGTCAACGCGATGATGGGCAGCGAGCGGAACGTCGGAATTTCGCGGATCCGCCGCATCGTTTCGTAACCGTCCATCTCCGGCATCATGACGTCGGTCAGGACCAGAGACAGGTCCGGGTTGCTGTCCAGTAGTTTGATCGCGTCGTGGCCGTTGGTCGCCGTGATGACGTTCATGCCGTGGCGCTCGAGCAGGCTGTTGAGCGCGAAAATATTGCGCACGTCGTCGTCGACCACCAGCACCTTCTGATTGCGCAGCGGTTCGTCGCTGTCGTGCAGCTTTTCGATCATCCGCTGCTTCGCCTCGGGCAGATCGGTGATGACGCGGTGCAGGAACAACGCCGTCTCGTCGAGCAGGCGCTCGGGGGACTGCACACCCTTCAGCACGATGCTCTTCGCTCGCTGACGTAGTTCAGTCTCCTCGTCCTGCGTCAGCTCGCGCCCGGTGAATACGATGATCGGCATGTCACGCAGCCGCTCGTCGCGCTGGATCTCCGTCAGCAGCTCGAAACCCGAGATATCGGGCAGCTTCAGATCGAGGATCACGCAGTCGAATTTCTTCGCGCGCAACAGCGCCAGGGCCTCCGCGCCGCTCGATGCCGTCGAGATGTTGATGTCGTCCGCGCCTATCAACGCGGAAATGCTCATCTGCTCGGCCGAGTCGTCTTCGATCACCAGGAGCTCGCGCACGCGCGGTGCAATGAAGTCCTGGATACGTTCGAACACCGAGCGCAAACCTTCGACGCTCGAAGGTTTGTTCATGAACGAGAATGCACCGCGCTCCAGACCGTACTGCCGTTCCTCCTCGACGGTGAGCACCTGCACGGGGATGTGACGCGTCGCGGGATCCTGCTTGAGCTGGTTCAGCACGGTCCAGCCGAGCATGTCCGGCAGGAACACGTCGAGGGTGATGGCGCTCGGACGGTATTTGCGCGCCAGCGACAACGCATCAGCGCCGTTCTGCGCCACCAGCACCTTGAACCCCTTGCCATGCGCGGCTTCGAGCAACATTTTGGCGTAACGCGGTTCGTCCTCGACGATCAACACCGCTTTGTCGCCTGCTTCGATCGATTCGCGGTCGTCTTCGACCACCTCGATGTGCGGCGCGGGCAAGGCCGGCAAAGCCGCCGAGGACTGCCTGGCCATCGCCGGCGCGTTGCCGCGGCCATAGGCCGCGCCCTGGTACGCCATCGGTAGATAGAGAGAGAACGTGCTGCCCGCACCCGGCGAGCTCTTCAGGCGGATTTCACCGCCCAGCAGGTGCGCCAGCTCGCGGCTGATCGCGAGACCCAAGCCCGTGCCGCCGTACTTGCGCGCCGTGCCGGCGTCGGCCTGCTGGAACGCCTCGAAGATGATGCGCTGTTTCTCGGGCGAGATGCCGATGCCGGTATCCGTGACCGCGAACTCGATGACGTTCTTCGCCTGCGACAACACCGGGTGATCCGCCGTCCAGCCCAGCATCGCCGGACCCACGTGTAACCGCACGCTGCCCTGCGCGGTGAATTTCATCGCGTTCGACAGCAGATTCTTGACGATCTGCATGAGGCGCTTGGCGTCCGTGACCATCGTACGGCCGAGGTGCGGATCGAAATCGGAGGTGAACGTGAGATGGCGCGATTCCGCCTCGTGGCGGAAATTGCGTTCGATCGTCTCGCGCAGTTGCGAGAACGCCAACTCTTCGCTCTCGACCGTGACCGTGCCGGACTCGATCTTCGACAGATCGAGGATGTCGCTGATGAGGTTGAGCAGGTCGGTGCCAGCCGCGTGAATGGTCTTCGCGAATTCGACCTGGCGGCCGGAGAGATTGTTCTCCGGGTTTTCCGAAAGCTGCTGGCCGAGGATCAGAATGCTGTTGAGTGGCGTACGCAGCTCGTGCGACATGTTCGCGAGGAACTCGGTCTTGTAGCGCGACGTGAGCGCGAGCTCCGCGGCCTTCTCTTCGAGCGCCTTGCGGGCCTGCTCGATTTCCTGGTTCTTGCGCTCCACTTCGGCGTTCTGCTCGGCGAGCAACCGCGCCTTGGTCGCCATCTCCTCGTTGGTGGTCTGCAGTTCGACCTGCTGCGTCTGCAATTCGCCGGCGAGCTCCTGCGACTGCTTCAGCAAGCCTTCCGTGCGCATCGTCGCTTCGATGGTGTTCAACACCACGCCGATTGAACCGGTGAGCTGCTCGAGGAAGGCCAGGTGCGGCGCGGTGAATTCATACATGGAGGCCAGCTCGATGACCGCCTTGACCTCACCTTCGTACAACACCGGCAACACGATGACATTGCGCGGCTGCGCCTCGACCAGACCCGAGCCCAGCCGGATCGAATCCTGCGGCACACGCGCCAGCAACAATCGCTGGCGCTGCACGGCGCATTCGCCGACGAATCCTTCACCGAAGCGATAACGGCGCGGCTCCGCGGAGTCGCGCACGTCGGCGTAACTGGCGAGCTGCTTCAGATGCCGGCCTTCTTCGTAACCGACGATGTAGATGACGCCCTGATGCGCGTTCACCAGTGGCGCGAATTCCGCCAGCAACAATTCGCCGAGCGTCACGAGGTCGCGCTGGCCCTGCATCATGCGGCTGAACTTGGCGAGGTTGGTCTTGAGCCAGTCCTGCTCGGTGTTGCGCTCCGTCGTGTGACGCAGGTTGTGGATCATCGCGTTGATGTTGTCCTTGAGGTCGGACACTTCGCCGCGCGCCTCGACCTGAATCGAACGCGTCAGGTCGCCCTTGGTGACCGCGGTGGCCACCTCGGCGATCGCGCGCACCTGGGTAGTCAGGTTGGCCGCGAGGATGTTCACGTTGCCGACCAGATCCTTCCACGTGCCGGATGCGCCAGCCACGTGTGCCTGGCCACCGAGTCGCCCTTCGACGCCGACCTCGCGCGCGACCGAAGTCACCTGGTCGGCGAAGATGGCGAGTGTGCCGGTCATAGAGTTGATTGTTTCGCCGAGCGCCGCGACTTCACCCTTGGATTCGACGGTGAGGCGCTGCCGCAGGTCACCCATGGCGACCGCGGTCACGACCTTGACGATGCCGCGCACCTGGTCGGTCAGGTTGTTGGCCATGACGTTGACGTTTTCGGTGAGATCCTTCCACACACCCGAAACGTCGCGCACGTTCGCCTGGCCGCCAAGTTTTCCTTCGGTGCCGACCTCGCGCGCCACGCGCGTCACTTCGGCCGCGAAGGAGTTGAGCTGGTCCACCATCGTGTTGATGGTTTCCTTCAGCTCGAGAATTTCGCCGCGCACGTCCACCGTGATCTTGCGGCTCAAGTCGCCGCGCGCCACGGCCGTGGTCACTTCGGCGATGTTGCGCACCTGGCTCGTGAGGTTGGTCGCCATCGCGTTGACCGAGTCGGTCAAATCCTTCCACGTGCCGGCGACGCCGGTAACCGTCGCCTGGCCGCCCAGCTTTCCTTCGGTGCCGACTTCACGCGCCACGCGCGTCACTTCGGCCGCGAACCCGTTCAACTGGTCGACCATCGTGTTGATGGTTTCTTTCAGCAGCAGGATTTCGCCGCGCACGTCCACCGTGATCTTGCGGCTCAAGTCGCCACGCGCCACAGCGGTGGTCACCTCGGCGATATTGCGCACCTGGTTGGTCAGGTTGCTCGCCATCGAGTTGACGTTGTCGGTGAGGTCCTTCCACACGCCCGACACACCCTGCACTTCGGCCTGGCCGCCGAGTTTGCCTTCAGTACCGACCTCGCGCGCCACGCGGGTCACTTCGGAGGCGAACGATCGCAGCTGATCCACCATCGTGTTGATGGCTTCCTTGAGCTGCAGGATTTCTCCGCGCACGTCGACCGTGATCTTGCGCGACAAGTCGCCGTTGGCCACGGCCGTCGTGACCTCGGCGATGTTGCGCACCTGGCCGGTCAGGTTGCCGGCCATGCTGTTCACGTTGTCGGTGAGATCTTTCCAGGTGCCCGCGATGCCGGGCACGATGGCCTGGCCGCCTAACTTCCCTTCGGTACCGACCTCGCGCGCCACGCGCGTCACTTCCGAGGCGAATGAACGCAGCTGGTCCACCATCGTGTTGATGGTCTCTTTGAGCTGCAGGATCTCCCCGCGCACGTCCACCGTGATCTTGCGTGACAGATCTCCCGACGCCACCGCGATGGTCACTTCGGAGATGTTGCGCACCTGGCCGGTGAGGTTCGCGGCCATCGAATTCACGTTGTCGGTGAGATCCTTCCAGGTGCCGGCCACACCGGGGACGACCGCCTGGCCGCCCAACTTTCCTTCGGTTCCCACTTCGCGCGCCACACGGGTCACTTCGGAGGCGAACGAGCGCAACTGATCCACCATCGTGTTGATGGTTTCCTTGAGCTGGAAAATCTCGCCGCGCACCTCGACCGTGATCTTGCGCGACAAGTCGCCATAGGCTACGGCCGTGGTCACTTCCGCGATGTTGCGCACCTGGCCGGTCAGGTTGCCGGCCATGAAGTTCACGTTGTCGGTCAAATCCTTCCAGGTGCCCGCGACACCCGGGACGATGGCCTGGCCGCCCAGTTTTCCTTCGGTGCCGACTTCGCGTGCCACGCGCGTCACTTCGGAGGCGAACGAACGCAGCTGATCCACCATCGTGTTGATGGCTTCCTTCAACTGCAGGATTTCGCCACGGACGTCGACCGAAATCTTGCGCGACAGATCGCCGTTCGCCACGGCGATGGTCACTTCGGAAATGTTGCGCACCTGGCCGGTCAGGTTCGCGGCCATGGAATTCACGTTGTCGGTCAGATCTTTCCAGACACCCGAGGCGCCGAGCACCGCGGCCTGGCCGCCGAGCTTGCCCTCGGTGCCCACTTCGCGCGACACGCGCGTCACCTCGGAGGTGAACACGCCCATCTGCGTGATCATTTCGTTGACCACGTTCGCGGAGCGCAGGAACTCACCCTTCAAAGGGCGGCCATCGGCCTCGAGCCGCATGCGCTGCGTCAGGTCGCCCTTCGCGACCGCGGTGATGGTGCGGGTCACTTCCGCCGTCGGCCAGAGCAGATCGTCGATCAACGTGTTGACCGAGTCCTCCATCCCGCCCCAGGCACCGGTGCGCCGCTCACTAGCTACCCGGAAGCGCGTCTTGCCTTCCTTGCCGACCATCTGCCCGGCGCGCTCGAGTTCGCGCGCCATTCTCTGATTGGCACTGACCATTTCGTTGAACGCGTCGGCGATCTTGCCCCCGAGCCCCGTCTCATCGGTAGCAAGGCGCACGCTGAAGTCGCCATCGCGCACGGCCTGCACCGCACGCAATAATTTCTTGAGATCGAACTCCGCCGTGGCAACGTGTCCATTGCCGCCATTTCCGTTCGTCTCCTTGATCTTCGGGATCTTCGGAAGCTTCGAATCGGCCGGCGTGCGGCGGCGCGGCGCAGAACGCCCGCGTGCGGAAATGTCCATGGGGGGTCCAGTCTCCTACAAGGTTGTCGGAGTCTAAATCCTGCGGACCGCTGATTTCTTCTGGGGGTTGTGTAGGAGTTATCGGACAGGAGGTGGGGTAGCGAGGGGCGCGCGGAGCGCGCGCATTACCCCTCGGTTCCGCCCTTCAGTCGCGTATTGATTGCGTGGACCGAGAAGTCGCCACCCGTGCCGCAACGTTTGGACAACGTGAGCGGGTGGGAGAATTTGGGGGGTGGTGTGGCAACTCTGGGTGGCTTGGTGGCTTGCGCTCATTGGAGCGGAGGTACTGCGCGGCGGTGAGGGCGAAGCCCGAGGGGCAATGCGCACACTCCGCGCGCCCTGCTAGCCCGCCTCGTGTTCGGGACCTTCTACGTAAGTATCTGAAGCGGCCAACCGTCCTCCGGTTTCGCCTCCTGGTGGTGCTCAGATGAGGAGAGCCGCAAAGCGGCTCCTTGTTTCATGTGCTGGTTTTAGCGAGCACAGCGGCGACCCGGCAGGGACGGATCAGCAGCACAAGTCCGAAAGTGGGACGGTGGGCGCGGCAGTCGCGGCATGCGGCCGCAGTGGCGCGCGGAGTGTGCGCGGTGCACACCGGGCTTCGCCCTCACCGCCCGGCTGTACCACCGCTCCAATGAGCGCAAGCCACTCAGCCACCCAGAGTTGTCCCTTCAATCCCCAAATTCTCCCACCCGTTCACAGTGTCCAAATGTTGTGGCACGGGTGGCGACTTCTCCATCCACGCAATCAATAAACGACTGAAGGGCGGAACCGGTGTGTATCGCGCACACTCCGCGCGCCACTGCGGCCGCATGCCGCTATTGCCGCGGCGCCCGCCCCGACTTCGGCGCAAACGTATCTCCAAAAAAATCGCCTTCTATCCATTGGGGAGGAGTATCGGAATCCGCCATCGCCCGCGTAACCCGATAGTTAGCCTCCGCAAATCGCGCGCCCGCCTCCCAGTCGATCTTCTGGTTCATGTCGTCCTTGGGGCTGTGATAGGCCTTGCTGAAGAACTCGCCCCAGGCCTTTTCGCCGCCGTTCGCGTAACCGGTGACGAAGAACACCGCCGGCACACCCTGCTTCACGAACATGTAGTGGTCGGAGCGGGTGAACACGCCCTGCTCCGGCATCGGGTCGGGTGAGAGCTTGAGATTCATCGGCGCGACGGCCTCGGCGACCAGCTTTCCGAACGAGGAGTGGTTGGCGCCGAACACGATGACATCGGTGAACGGATACAGCAGCAGCGGCATGTCGAGATCGACGTTGCCGACGATCTGTTTGATCGGCACGGTCGGATGGCGCGCGTAATAGTCGGCGCCGAGCAGACCCTTCTCCTCGCCGGTTGAGGCAAGGAACACGATCGAGCGCCGCGGTTTGTTGGGCGCGGCGGCGGCGGCCCGCGCCACTTCGAGCATCGTCGCGACGCCGGCGGCGTTGTCGAGCGCGCCGTTGTAAATGTGATCGTCATCCGCCTGGTCGTCGCCCGCCACGGTCTTGATACCGAGATGATCGAGATGGGCGGAGAGCACAACGAACTGCGAGGAAAGCTTGGGATCAGAGCCCGGCAACATCGCGATGACATTCGGGCTGGTTACGCGCCCGGAAGTGCTTTCGATCTGGACTCGCGCCTGGGTCTTCAACGCAAAGCCGCGCGGTGTAGCCATCTGCTTGTCGGCTTCCTTGCGAATCGCTGCGAGTGTGTGGCCGCTGCCTGCGAACACCGCCTCTGCGGCCGGGCCGTTGAGCAGGCCGCCCACGCGAATTCCAGGCGCCTCCACGAACACGACACCGTCGGGGCCGACCCACGAGAAGTCGGGGTCACCGGCGTACTGCAGAGTTTCTTTCCAGGGGCGCGTTTTCTCGGATAACAGCGTGGCGACCGCCAACATGCCGATCGCGCCATGCTTTTCCGCCGCCTGCGCCTTGACCGCGGCGATATGCGCACCCTCCTCGCTCGGCAGCCCTTTCGGGAAACCGCGCAGGACGACCACGATCTTGCCCTTCACGTCGAGACCGCGGTAATCGTCGAGCTTGAACCGTGCGTCTTCGACACCGAAGCCAACGAACACCAGTTGCGCCGACAAATCGAGCTTCGGTTCGCGCCCGTTGAGCCCGATCAACACGTCACCCGCATGCGGAAAACTCTTCTCTCCGGCAGGTCCGCCGATCGTGATCGACCCGGGATCGGTACCGCGGTTTGTCTGCTGGAAGGTGACGCGTTGATACCAGCTGCCGTTCTCTCCGCCCGGTTTCAATCCAAAGCTCGCGAACTGGTTCGCCACGTAGCGCGCCGCGATCTCGTTGCCCCGGCTGCCCGTATCCCGCCCTTCGAGCAGGTCGTCGGCCAGAAACGCCACGTGTGCACGAACCCGATCAGGAGAAAACGCAGGCTGAGTGGACTGAGCCGCGACCGTGCCGCAAACAAGCACCGTGGCGACGCTGACTAACAAAGTAATGGTACGCATAGGCCGCAGATCATCGACCACTTGCCCCGACCCGTCCAGCCCGCCCCCCGCTCCCTGCGCCAACCCGCTCCAACCCCACGCCCGACCGCAACCCCCGACGACCGGCACCCCTGTCCGACTCTTCCCTCTTAACTCTTCTCCCCGCACAAGTGAGCGCGGAGCGCGGACAAGGGAAGCCGGATCTGGTGATCCGCAGTTGATGCGCGACGCGCGCGGAGTGTGCGCGATGCATGACGGGCTTCGCCCTCACCGCCGGCCGGTGGCACAGTTCAAACAACGCAAGGCACTGAGCCACCCCAGAGTTGCCCCCTCACTCCCCAATTTTTGAAACCCGTATTCGACGAGCAAGTGTTGTGGCAGGGGTGGCGTGCCCAGATCGCAGTCACGCATCAGTGACTGAAGGGCGGAACCGAGATGCATCGCGCGCGATCCGCGCGCGTCGCGCATCAACTGCGGATCACCAGATCCAACTTCCCTTCCCTGCGCTCAACGCTGACGCTAACCGACCCGGCATGTCGCCGAACCGTAAAGTCCACTGAAGCCTCCCCCACCTCGAGATTCTTCACCCGAATCTCCTCAAACCCTTCCGGCACCACCGGATGCGCCAGCACGATCTGCCGGTCGAGCGCATCGATCGATATCCCGAGCACACTCTGCAGCAGCAGGAACGGCGCCGCCGCCGAACAGGATTGCGGCGAACACGCCGCCGGAAACTGCAGCGGCGCCTCGCGGCCGCGGCGCCGGAAACCGCACATCAACTCGGGCAGCCGCAGCAGGTCGAACTGGCGCGCGGCGTCGAACTGCGCGGTCAAGACCCGCAACGCGAAAGTCTTGTCGTCGTAGCGGGCGGCGCCCGCCGCGAGCAACGCGTTGTCGTGCGGCCAGATCGAACCGTTGTGATACGACATCGGATTGAATCGCAGCTCACTCTCGGCAACCGTTCGGACGCCCCAGCCGGAGAACATCTGCTCGTCACCGAGACCGGCGATCACCTGGCGCCCGCGCTCGGCGTGCGCGATGCCGGTGAAGAGGCAATGCCCGGGGTTCGACGTACGCACGCAGCAACGTTGCTTTTGCCCATCGAGCGCGGGCGCGAACGTTTCGATGTCCGGGCACCAGAAGGCGGCGTTGAATTTCGCCTGCAGCTCCTGCGCCGCTTCCACCATCGCGATCGCGCGTGGCATCTCGCCGAGCGACCGTGCGATCCGCGCGGCACCGAGCTTCGCGCCATAAACGTAACCCTGCACTTCGCACAACGCGATCGGTCCGGTCGCGATGCTGCCGTCAGCATGAAAGATGGCGTCGGGCGAAGACTTCCAGCCGTGCTGCGGCAGGTGACCGGCGCGCGGCGGCCGCGATTCGACGAAACCGTCGCCGTCGATGTCGCCGTACACGTCGATCCAGCTCAACGCGGACGAGATCGCCGGCCACAACTCGGCGACGAAATCGAGATCGGCGGTGCGCGCGTAGTACTGGCTCGCCAGCAATACGAACAGCGGCGTGGTGTCGATACCGAAATAGTTGGGAGCGAGATCGCCACCGCGCGCCTCGTTGAGGATCTTGCCGGGCTCGGCGCCATTGGCCGGAAAGCTGTCGGCGCTCTGGGTGGCCGCGAGGTACCGCAAGACGTTGCGCGCAATCTGTGGCCAGACCCACAAAGTCTGCAGCGCCGTCAGAATGGCGTCGCGACCAAAGGCGGCATCGAGCCAGGGAAGTCCGGCGGCCGGAATGCGGCCATGCGGCGTCGCCATCAGCATCATGCCGATGTCGGCGGCGGAGCGTTGCAACCACTGGTTGAACTGCGCGTCGGTGGAATCCACCTGCGTGGGCGGCCGGCCTTCGACGCGCGCGAGATCTTCCGCGGCGGCCAGCGAGCGTGCGTAACTCGCGATCTGCACCGGGTTGCTGGCCGAGCGGCAGCCGATCGCGATCGCGATCGTTTTCTCGCCGCGGCTGCCAATCGAAAGCTTGTAGCGCAGCGCATCCGAGGAGATGGAATCCGGCGGCGTGTGGCAATCGACCACCGTCTCGCGCACGACTTCGTCCGCGCCGAGATACCCCTGCGTGACGCTGTCGCGCTCGACCCGCTCGAAACGCGCACGCCCCGCATCGACGCGACGCTGCGCGCGCACGTCGATGATGTTCTCGAAATCCGCGGCGAACCGGATCGCGAGTTCGACGTTGATGCTGGTCAGCGCAAAGTTACGCACCTTGAGCATCTCGTGACACACGCCGTTCCAGATGAAACGCGTGCGCGTGATGTGCAAGGTGCCGCGTGGCAGAACGACGCGGCCGCCGTCACCGCGCACGTCGGGATTGGTGAGGTTGACGGTCAGCAGCACGTTGTCTTCGCGCGGCGTGGCCGCGAGCAACAGTGGCCTTAACGAATTGATCGTGAGGGTCAGGCGCGACAGGTGGCGAACACCGGCGCGATACAGGCCCGCCTCGGTGCGCACTTCGGCATCGATGTCACCGATCTCGTTGAACAGTCCAAAGCAGTCGTCGTGCTTGAGGCTCAGCTGCTTGTCGCTGCTCTGGACGTCGGCCGTGACCACCTGGTGGGCCGGGCTGTGGATAATTGCCTGTTCAGACGCCACCGAAGCGCGTCCTCGTATAGGTGATCCGGGTCCTCAGCACTGTGTCGCCGCGCACGCGCGAATGCCACAGCACCGTGGTGCAAGGCACTTTGTGGCCGAAGCTGCGCGAGATCCAGCCGCCCTGTTCGGCGCTGCCGCCGCGATGCAATTCGACGCGCTCCGGTTCCTCGATCGGCTCGAAGCAGACCTGCGTGGTGCCCTGGGTCACTTTAATGCCGGTGTCGACGCATTCGACCTGGCAGTTCTCCGAGAAGTGCCAGGCGCGACGTGCGCTGTGTTCGCCGCCGCAACGCAACTGGTCGATTACTTCGATCACCTGCTGGTCCGGATCGAAGACGATTTCGCGTCGATGCACGACCGGGTCCGCCAGCCGTCGATAGCCGTAGTGTTCACCGACGAATGTCTGCCGCCCGGTGCCGGTCTGGAACTCGATGCAACGCGCGAGTGCATGGTCGCTCCACATGAAGCTGCCGGCCTGCTGCGATTGATCTTCGTTGTCGATGCCCACGGTATTGTGCGCGAGCGTGCTGCGGAAGTAGCGCCGCCACGCAGGATCGGTGTGATAGGAGTACGTGCCCGGGTCAATCAGGATTTCCTTGTCCCCGATTTCGAGCGTGAAGGCGAGCGCGTCCGCGTGGCCGTGGGCGGCGATGCTCAGGTAGCCGAGCGTGCCGGCATCCACCAGCAGGCGCACCTCATCCGGCGTCTCGAATGCATTGCCGAGCAGGTAGTAGCCGGATTCCGCGAACTGGATCTGCGGACGAAACCCGGCGCGACCGCGTTGCTTCAGGAACGCGAGGCGCCGCACGGCCTCCACGCCTAACAATGTGGCGGTCTTGCTGTCGAGCGCGCCGGCCTTGGCGGCGAGATCCGGCCGTTCGAACAACACCGCGCCGGTGGCGATCAATGAGCCGTGCGGCGAGAATCCGGGTTCGGACGCGAGATTCACGACGCAGCCGTCGTCGCCGTCGCCCACCATCGGCAAGCGGCCCGCGAAACTCGTCATGGACGCGAGAAAATCAATCATGTGTTCGATACGTCGCCAGTAGCTTGGCGAGAAGTCCTCGCCGCGGGCGCGCGCCGCGAGTCCGGCAATCAGCAGGAAATCGAGCACGAACGTCTGGTAGGCGAACGCCTGTTCGCGGTTGCCACCGTCCGGCGCGTTCTGCTTGTGACATTCCACCTCGAGAATCGCGCGGCAGCGTTCGCCCCAGCCGTGCATCTGCGGCCACAACGGCCAGGTAGAGGCCGCGATGTAGACACCGGCCGCCTCGCCGATCAGGTGATTGTTGGCCGACGAGAAACGCGACAGGTTGCCGACGACCATGCGCGTCTGTTCGAAGACCGACCGCAGCCAGCGCTCGCGAAAAGCGGCGCCTTCCGGCGTCGAGAACAATTTCGCGCGCGAGCCACCGAGCAACTGCCAGGTGATGCTCCAGTTGATGAGCCGGATACCGAGTTCGAGCGCACTCACCCAGTTGGGCCCGCGGCCCTGCGGACACTGTTCTATCCACGAATCGATCTGCTGCTGGATCCCGAGTGCATAACGCGAGTCTCCGGTAAGAACATGCGCTTGCGCCAATGTCGCCAAATGCAGATGTCGGTTTGCCTCCCACAGGTACTTGATGTTCCCGACTTCGCGCTCGTCGCGGTAGTCGATCGCGCTCGCCCGTCGCACTCCGGCGACGCGGTGCGTAAGCGGATCGCGATTCCACTGCGGCGGATCGCCGAGTTCGCAGTCCTCGAGATCGAAGAATGAATAGCGACCGGCGAGCACGCGTTCGGCCGCGGCGATCAGCGCATCAGGCGACAACGCGATGCAGGGCGGCAGAAAACGGAAATCGGTGGCGAGCGCATCACGCTCCGGCAGCGCGTTCGACGAAAACTGCGCCGAGACCGTGCGCACACCGCGCGCCAGCCGGTGCACCACCTCGGCGCCCGTCATGCGCTTCAGTCGCCGCAGATACCAGCCTGGTTGCTGCATCAGGGCGCCGCTCTCACAGCGTCGTCGCGGGCTCCACACCCGCACGGCGCAATGCCTCATGAACCGGCGGGGCATGAACCACGAGCGGCGTCTTGCCGCGCGGCGTGCGCCGCAGCCAGGTCGCAATCTCGACCGTGAGGTGCACGTCTTCCGGCACACGGGCACGCGCATTCTCGAGTAGTTTGGCCGCATCCTCGGCGCTGAACCCGCGCGCGGGGATTACCAGGATGCGCGCGGACCGCAACGTGTCCTGCATCACCTGGATACGCAGGATGTTCCCGACTTCGTGCGGCAGTGTCTCGAACCCGGTCAACCGGACCGCGCGCGGCGTGACGACGATTTCCTGTTCGCGGCCGAGTACGCCGCGGAACGCGCGCAATCCGAGCGCGAGTTGTTCGAGTTCCGCCTTGCCCCACTCCGCCGGCAACATGATTAGGTCGCCGGTGCGATAACGGACCAGTGGCATCAGCGTATTCCAATAAGTCGTGCCGATGATTTCGTAGAGACGCTGGTTGCGGGCGATCGGCAACGAGCTTCCATCGTGCGGTTTGAATTCGACGTGGGAGTATCCGGGCATGAACCGGTACTCGCGCGGCGCGCTCGCATAGGCGAACGCGCAGCGCTCGGCCTGACCGTAGTAGTCGACCAGCTTGCAGCCGAGCGTGTCGCGCGCCATCGCCCAGGCGGCGGGTCTCAACACCTCCGAAGACGTCGTCACCGAGGCGACCTTCAAGGTGCGGCCGCGCTCCTGCAGCAGGCGGCACAGGTTTTCGAGCGCGCTCGGATAGGCGCACAACAACTGGGGCGAAAATTTCTCGAAGGAATCGACCAGCCGGTCGACGTTTTGCGGCGAGACCGAGTGCGCGCAGTAGATGCGCTGCCGGCCGCCGTCGGCGCTGACGCCATCGGGGCTTTCGAGGATTCTGGGATCCGTCATGTTGTCACCGCGCAGCAGCACCGTGCGCACACTGCGTGGCTGAACGCCGACGAGGTTCATCATGCGATCGAGAACCGCCTGCTCGAACACGATGCCTTCGAGCGAGCGGACCAGCTTCAACGGTACGCCGGACGTGCCGCCGGTATTGGCGGACGCCGACAACCAGTCGGCGCCGGTCGTGAATGCATGCAGACGGTTGCGCAACAACTCCTTGTCGAGCAGAGGCCAGCTGTTGATATCGCTGCTGCCGCGCACGCTCGCGCCGTAGTCGGTGCCGCGCGCGAGACTCAACGTGCGCTCGAGTTGTTGCTGGTGGAAGGCGCGGCGTTGCTCGAGCCCTTCTCCGGCGAGCCGATCGAGGAGCCGGCGCGACCGTTCGTAGTAGAACGGGTTGCGCCGGACGAGGCTCTCGCCCACGACATGTCGTTTCAGACGGTCGACGAAAGCCAGCGCCGCACTCATGCGATTTCCTTCATCTCCGCCACCGGGGCGATTCGCTGGTAGATGTCGGCCAGGCGGCGCGCATACACGTGCACGTCGAACTGGCGCGCGCGTTCACGGGCGGCGCGGCCCGCCACCAGGCGCGCTTCATCCTGCGTGATCATGTGCGCCATGGCCGAGCGGATCTGCTCGATGTTTCCGGGCGTCACCAGCACACCTTCCTGGCCGTCGCGGAACACGTCAGGGATTCCGCCGACCGGCGTGGTGATCGACGGCAACCCGTTGGCCATCGCCTCCAGCAGCGCCATCGGCACGCCTTCGGCGCGCGACGGCAGCGCGAACACGTCGCTCTGCGCCAGCAGCCGATCGCGTTCGGAGCGATCGATCCAGGAATGCACGACCACCCTATCGCCGAGCGGCGCGGCCAGTTTGCGCATGCCTTCGACGTCGCCGTCACCCGCCATCACCAGGCGCGCACGATTGCGCAGGCTTTCAGGCAGGCCCGCGAACGCGTTCACGAGGTCGTATCCGCCCTTGCGATCTCCCAGGCGCCCGAGATGCAGGAACTGCACGGGCTGGCTGCGGCCGGAACGATCCGGAACATCCGCCGGCAACTTCACCGGGTTCGGCAGCACCACGACCTGCGAGGGCGACAACTCGCACTCGTTGACGTAGAAATCGCGCCACTGCGACGACAAGGTCAGGAAGACATTCGCGCGTTGCAGCGAACGATTGACGTTGCGGCGCACGGCCGCCGGCAACTTGCGATGGAAGCCATCGAACTCCGAGCCGTGCGCATGGAGGATCAGCGGCCGCCCGGCGCGCGCCACCATCTCGGCCAGGATCAGCTTGCGCAGCGCGCTGCCGCGCGAAGCCATGTGAATGTGCACGATGGTCGGATCGAGCGATTCGAGCGACCGGCGCAGGATCTGCACCGCGCGCGCGAAGGTGGAGTATTTCGCGATGGTGGACCCTTCCTCCATCGTCGGGATGTGTTCGAGCGACACGTACGGCGGTAGATAGTCGAGGATGAGCTGCGCGACCGAGGTCACGCCACCCTTAACCGACAGGCTCGGGCCGAACTGCAGCACTTTCACGCGTCCGTCAGGTGGCAGCGGCGCGAGCCGCGCCGGATATGGCTTGGCGTTTCGGCTGAAGCTTTCGGGGTGGGCAGTCATTGCAAATCTCCGTTATTGAGCAAGCCGCGGTATCCCGCGACCATCGCCGGCACTGAAAAACAACTCACCGCGCGAGCGCGCGCCGCCACCCCCATGAGCTGGCGCTTGCGCTTGTCGGCATAGAGTGCTGAAAGGATCGCGGGCAACCGCGCGGCCAGTTCGGTGTGCAGGACCACGTAGCCTTCCACGCCGTCCTGAATCATTTCGCGGGCGCCGCCGATGTTCGAAAGGATCACGGGTCGCCCCATCGACATCGCCTCGAGCGCGGCATTGGAGAACGATTCGATCGCCACCGATGGCAACACGAACACGTCGAGAGCGGCCAGCACCGGCCGCACGTCGTCGATCTCGCCGATGAAGTGCACGCGATCGGCGATCGCAAGCTCGCCCGCGCGGCGCAGCAGTTCCTCGCGCAGCGGCCCGCCGCCCGCGAGCACGAGATGCGCATCGACGCGTGCCGCGCGCAGGCGGTGCAGCGAAGTCAGCAGGACCTCCTGGTTCTTCTCGGGCGCCAGGCGGCCAACGGTGCCCATGAGGAACGAGTCGGGCTTGAGGCCGAGGGAGGTACGCAGTCTCTTCGCAGCCTCGAACGAACCTGTGGCCTCGAAGTAATCGGAATCGACGCCGTTGTAGATCACCGTCGAGTTGTCAGGCGCGCGCTCGCCGGTTTTCAACCAGAACTGCCGTTGCGCCTCGGAGCCGTGAACCGTCAGATCGAACCGGCCGAGCACCGCCTGATACAGCCGCTTCATCAGACGATGTCCGCGGAAGGTCGAGGTGTTGACCAGTGCCACCGTGCGCGGCCGGTACGGCAGCAACAACGTCGCCAGCGCGACGTACAAGGCCTGGTGCAGATTGACGGCGAGAATGGTAGCCGGACGCTCACGCACGATGATCTCGCGCAGACGCAACAACGCCTGCAGGGAAAACTTGCCCTTGCGCTCGAGCTTCTTCAGCGGGACATCGCGGCGGATCCCCTGCTCGATCGTGTACGGACCGTTGAGCGACACCAGCGACACTTGCACGCCTTCGTCCTTGAGGCGATTGGCGAGGCGAACGATCTTCCGCTCCGACCCTCCGACGCCGAGATTGTTGAGCAGGAACAGGACATCGGTAAGGTTCGACATGTTCGTAACGCCCGCCTTGGCCGGTGTCATGTCGGACAGGCTCGCGTCCGCGATAACGCGACTGCTCATTGAATCGTTCCTCCGTGGGTGGCACCGAGCTGTTGCCGCTGGCGCCGCGAATCGAGTAGTTCGAGATAACGGGCCGCGACGCCGCTGGTGTACTCGCGGCAGGCGAAATCCCGCGCGCGCCGCCCGACCGTTTCGCGGTAGACATCGACGTCGAGCAAACCGCGCAGCGCCTCGCGCATGTCATCGACCGAAGTGGCGATGCGGCCGAGCTGCAGCCGGTGCACCATGCCGTCCGGGTCGAAGAAGCTCACGACCGGCACGCCGCGAATCCACGCCTGCAGGAAAGTGTTGGGAAAACCCTCGATGCTCGATGTGTTGAGGAACACACGCGTGCGGTCGAACAGCGGCCCGGTGTCGGCATATTTCACCGCGCCCAGCATCTGCACGTTCGGAAGGCGCGCCGCGGCGGCCGCGACGTCGTCGAAATACGTCTGCCCGCCCGGCATCGGGCCGCCCGCCAGCGTGAACCTGATTTCGGGCAGCTGGCGCGCGAGCTCGAGCGCGAGCTCGGGGCGTTTGAGCGCCCGCAGGTTGCTCACCCACAGGACGTCGATGTCCTTGTCAGGAGGATTGGCGCTGCGCTGTGGCGGCTCGACCATCATGTTGATGACCGGGCATTCGAGATTGTGATTCTCGCGCAGCAGTTGTGCCTGGAATTCCGTCTGCGCCGCGACCAGCTGGGCGCGCTTCAGTCCGAAGTCGTACAACATCCGGTCGCGCCCGAGGTGAATGCGGCCATGCTCCTTCTCGCAGTCGGTGTCCGAGGCCACGCGGAAGATGAAATCCTTGCCGGTCATGCGACAGAACCAGGCGGTGATCCCGGTGTTGGCGCCGGCCGGAGACTGGTAATACACATCGGCGTCGACCGCGAACAGCGCCGCCACCAATTTGCTGGCGCGCGGATGAAAGAACCTCAACCCGGGAATTCCGGCGCGACGCACGTAGGTTGGAATGACCTTGATGCCATCGATTTCACGCCGCATCCGCGAGCCTTCGTCGTAGACCAGCATCGACACATCGTGGCCCAGGTCGCGCCACGCGCGCGCCAGCAGCACGTGCTGCACGGCCTCGCCGCCCACATACCTCAAGCCGTCGCCCGACAACATGCCGTAGGAGTCCAGCCCAACGATGCAAACCTTGCGCGCTTTCATGTCATCTGCGTCCTTGTGCACCGAGCCAGCCATAGGCGTCGCGCGGAAGCGCACGCCGCATGGATCGCCTGTCTGGTACAGGCAATGGCACCGATCTTTCCTGCGCGCACAGGGTGAGCCGCATTACCACGCCGGTGTACATCCAGAAATAAACCCAGGGCTCGTGCAATTCCACGAAGAACACGGCGCCGCACAGGGCCGTGCCTCCAATGACGAAAGCGATGAAGTAGCGGCGCACCGCGGGGTCCGCCTCGAAGCTGGCGCGGCGCGCCCGGCCGATCGCCGTGAACAATAGATAGGCGCCGGTGAACAGACCGACCAGGCCCAGGTTGAACCACAACGCGAAGTAATGGTTGTGCGGCGAGAAGCGGAACGGGAACGACCAATACACATCCCAGCCGAAGCCGGTGATGAACGTGATCGGCGCGTCGAACATCGTCATGAACAGATTCGCCCAGATCTCGGTGCGCCCAGAAGACGCCTCGTTGGCGTCGATGTTGCCCGAGGTGCCGAAGACGCGTTCCGAGAGCAGGCCGCCGTACTTGGAGAAACTCAGCACGATCACGAACAGCGCCAGCGATCCGAGCACCCACCCGGCGACGCGGCTGTACGAGATCAGATGCCGGTATAGATAGGCGCCGACCGCCAGCGCGATGATCAGGCCGACGAATCCGCCGCGCGACGCGGTCATCACCAGCGCCGCCGCCGAAGCCAGCGTGCCGCCGAGCCAGAACAGCCGCATGAAGCCGCGCGACGCGACCGCCGCCGCGATCATGGCGGGCACTGTCAGGATGATGTACGCGGCGTACTGGTTGGATTCGCCGAGCGCGCCCTGCGTGCGTCCGTCGATGCGCTCCTTGTAACCGAGGTCGATGAGTCCGCTCGCGTCGAGGATCGTCGCGAGGTTCGCGAAGATGGCGCCGAGCAACATCCACTTGATGACCTTCACTCCCTCCTCCACCGTCTGCACTCCGAACAGGAACACGAGGAAGAAGATGTAGTAATCGATCAGGTTGCCCTTGAGCTTGATCCCGCTGTCGACAAAGTCATACCCCTGGTACTTGATGACCAGGCCGGCGATCAGCCACGTGAAGATCGCATAGGCGATCTGCACGAGGAACGCGGTCTGCATCTGTCCGGCCGCCACGATCGAGCTGCGTCCGATCACCATGCGCAGCGCGAGGAACGTGGCCACCATGTAGATGACGAGATTCTTCGCCGACAGCCCGGTCGTGATCGTGAGGTCCCAGCGCATGACCTGGGCCGCGAGCAGGAAGAACGAAGTGATACCGAGCAGAGTCGCCAGACGAAAATCCTTTGTGCAAACAGTTCATCAGTACGCCCGATCCGTCTTGATCACGGCGAAAGCCGTGGCCACGAGAATCTGCAGGTCCAGGAGCGGCGACCAATTCCGCATGTATTCGAGGTCGTACACCACGCGCGCTTCCATGTCCTCGACGCGGGTGGTCTCGCCACGGCAACCTCGCACCTGCGCAAGTCCCGTGATGCCCGGCAGGACCTTGTGACGAACCATGTACCGTTTGATCAATTTCCGGTATTCCTCGTTGTGTGCAACCGCATGTGGGCGGGGTCCTACGAGGCTCATGGTTCCCTGCAATACGTTAATGAGTTGCGGTAGTTCGTCGAGCGACCAGCGACGCAAATGTTTTCCGATCGGCGTCACGCGTTGATCGCTGCGACTCGCCTGGGTGACGCGCACACCGTCTTCCCACACGGTCATCGTGCGGAATTTGAAGACCAGGATCTCGCGGCCATCGAGTCCGTAGCGCCGCTGCCGGAACAACACGGGACCGGGCGAGCCGCGTTTCACCAGCCACGCAATACCTAACAACAATGGCGAAAGCAGGACCAGCGCGATCGTCGCGATCGACACGTCCATGAGGCGCTTGACGAGCCCGCGGTAGCCGTGGAATGGTGTTTCGCGCATCGCGACCACCGGGAAGCCGAGGATCTCGCTGGTGCGCTGCTGGATCGCATCGAACCCGGTGACGTCCGGCACGAAATAGATCGAGGCGGTGGTGTCGCCGAGTTCGTTGATGAGCTCGCGCACGCGGGTCACCTGCCCCGGCGCAAGCGCGAAGAAGATCATGTCGATGTTGCGGGTGTTGACGAACGCGGCGACGTCGCTGAAGCGGCCGAGCAGCTGCGCATGATTGGAGCAACCGAGACGGTCGCTGCCGCGGTCGTCGAAGAAGCCGGCCACCGAGATGCCGAGTTCGTTGTGCAGGCCGAGCCGCCGCGTGAGTTCCATGCTCGCCGTGGTGCAACCGATGACGATCGCGCGCCGCGCTTGTGCTGCGTCCTGCAGCAGCGCGCGGGTGAGCGACTGCAATACCAGCGACAACATCACGAGCAACACCGGCGTCACCAGCACCCAGGTCACGACCACACGCCGCGAGAAGGTCTCGGAATACTTGGTCATGTAACCGAGCGCCAGCAGGGCCGCGACCAGGGTCGCCCAGCGCAGCAGCAGGTTCGTCGCCAGTTCGAGCGGCGGCGAAATCACCTGCGTCGACTGATTGTGTGGCGGCAATACGGCAAGCGTCGCGGTCGCCGCCAGGATCGACAGCACCACGAAAGGCTTGTCGAAGTCGACGTCGAAGAAGCGGCACAGCGGATAAAACATCACACCCGCCAGCACCGCGGGTAACGCGTCCATCAGCCACAACAACACGGGCGCGACCAACGAATGGCCACGCTTGAAGATGATGGGTTGACTGACCTGATGCTGGTAATCGTTCATCGCGAGGGGATGCCTTCCTGCTTTCGAGGAGGCCAGAATAGAAAAGGGCCGGCGTTCTCGACGCCAGCCCTTTCCTCAAGCACCTATCGGCGGGACGATGACACGTCCCGATCCGGGTCCTACATTTGTCTCAGCGCACCGACAAAGACGCGGGGGACGTAGGACTTTCGGCAGCGGAAACGCCCTGCACGTTGTTGTCGAGTGAATGCAGCCAATTCTCGAGATTGGTGTAGCCATTCGAAGTCATCGTGCTGGGATTCGACGGCAACGTGAGCCGGCGCGTGTTCTTGGCGTAGTACGGCCAGCCGCCGGCGCTCTTCTTGCAGCGTTCGCTGCCATCCGCTGCGACACAGTTGATAACCAGCCCGCCTCTCTCCTGCACGTGTTTGATGATGCGCTTGTCGACGCTGTCGCGATCCGACGGACGCGCGCCAGCGACGCTGAGCACACTGTTGTAGACCGCGTTGTTGGCCGTGGCGAGAACCTTGATACCCGAGTTCCAGGTCGGAACGGTCACGGTCTGCAGGAGGCCCGAGATGATGTCGCCGCCCGTGAACTGAACCAGCGAGCTTCCACCGGTGCCGCCATTCTGCGGCGCGGAATTGTCCTTGACGTAAACCTTGCTGCCCGCCAGCAGCGGGTAACTGCCGTTGGTGCGCAGGTAAAGCGGCTTCGTATGCAGGAAGAAGTCCGGGCCGTTGATGAACACGTTTCCGACCACCGAATTCTTCGTGACGATGCCCTTCTCGCCCTGCAGGTCTACGTCGAAGGTGACGCGGTTGTAGACCAGGTTGTTGACCATCACCATCTCGCGATCGCGCGATAAAGGATTGCGTTCGACGATGTGCGCCATGAGGTTGTTGGACAGTGTCACGCGCCCGCCAGTCGGGCTGCTGCCGAACAAGACTCCGAAGCCATGTTTCTCGATGCCCTTCCCGTCGTCGGTCGGATGGATGGACTGGTTGAGCGGCTCGGAGAAGATGTTGTTGGAGAACGTCACGTTGTCGTGCACGCCCCAGACACTCGCGATCTCGTCCACCGCCCAACTGAATGAGCAATGGTCGATCACGATGTTGCTGACGGGCTTGGTCGTCGTGCCTTCGATCTTGAGCGAGTCGCGGTTGGCCGGATCCGGCCCGACCGCGTCGTCACCGGCGCGCACGCGGATGTGCTGCACCAATACGTTGGAGGCCTGGATGCGCAACGCCGCACCGCGGATCATGATGCCGGGCGACGGCGCTGTCTGGCCCGCGATCGTGATGTTGTTCCAGCGGATCATCATGTCTTCGGTGATGCGGATGATGCCCGACACCTCGAACACGCAGACGCGCGGACCGTTGAAGTCGCTGGCGCACGCCTTGAGCGAACCTGCGCCGCTGGCGTTCAGGTTGGTGACCTTGATCACCGTGCCCCCGCGGCCAGCCGGATTGTCCATGCCGAAACCGGCGGCGCCCGGAATGACGGGCACCGCGTTGGCGGTGGTGGCGCCCAACGTGAGGGCGGCGGCGGCCAGCAGGAACGTGCTGGTCATCAAGTAGCGCGCGCGCGCGCGGAAGTGTGGAAGGCTAACAAGCTTCATTCCGTGGGTCCTCGGAAAAAGTGGCAGTGGTTTGTGGGGGAGAACGAGTGAGTTGGCCATCAGATCGATTTCATCGCAGCGGTCGTGGGCGGACCTTCGAGGCCGTTGGCGTTTACGGCGGCGACGGCGAAATACCAGATGCCCGGATCGAGTGCGGAAATCTCGTACGTGGTCACCGAAGAACCTTCGACGAACACGCTGTGATCCAGATCGTCGGCGCTGCGGCCGTAAAGAATGTGGTAACCGGCGAGATTGTCGAGCGGCGAGCCGTCGAGCTTCGATCCCGGGATTTCCCATTGCAGTGAGGCGACACCGGTCGACGCGGACAACACGGTGATTTCGAACGCACTGGTCTTCGCGGTGTGGGTCGCGTCGGCGACGGAGATGACGATGGATTCGTAGGCGCCGACATCGTCGGTAGCGGGCGTGCCTGCGATGCGGCCCGAATTCTTGTCGAGCGTGGCCCAGGGCGGCAGATTCGTGGCGCTGAAAGTCAGAGAGTCACCGTCGGCATCGTGGGCCATCGGTGCGAATTCATAAGGCGCGCCCACACGTGCATAGGCGGCGGCGTCCCCGGAAATCGACGGAGCGCGATTTTCAACAGTAGTCGGCGATGCCGGAGAACCGGCCTGCGCGGCGGCGACCGAGCCCGCGTCTCCCCCACCGCAACCGCCGTGGCAGAAGGCCAAGGCCACTGCGGGTAGGAAAGCTCTTACACCGTTGCGTGCGAAAAACTGCATCTGTCGGAATCCTCCCGCCCGAACCCGTTTGGGCAGGTGCGATTTAAGAGTCCGGTTGCAATTCTTTCTATGCAGTAAAACGAAAGTGCATTCGGCAGATGACGTCGTTTTATGGAGACATCGTTCAGTATCAACAACTTAAGTCAAGCTAAGCGTTTACCCGATACGTTTAAACCGTGAAGCCGCACGGCATTCGCGGAAAGGTGGGGTAGTCCTTCTCCTATAGAGGAGACCCGGGCCATCAGCGGCCGGAGGTTTTCACGCGGGGCGCCTTTATAACTCTCGACGTTCTGGAAGAGCAAGTTCACGCACGGCACCTTACCTTCCTGATCCGTGAGGCCATGAACGAACGACCTTCCATCACGCTTGCCGGGGCCGCCGCGGACGCGCTCCGGTAGATAGACGGAATCGGCTCACCGGGCCATTCGTTCTTGCAGGCAACATGCCGGGCGAGGGCCGGATGGAACGGCCCGTCGGCCGGACCGTCCCTCCGTCACCTATCTAATCGGCGGCGAGGTCAGTAGTAAGCACTCTCGTTTCGCTCCTTGGAGCGATTCAGCACCACGCCTAACAGGTTCATCTCGCTCAGCACTTCCTTCGCGCCACGCAACATCGCGCGCCCGCTCTTGCCTTCCGAGACCACCAGCAGCAGAGAATCGAACTGCGGCGCAAACGCCAGGACGTCGTCCGACGCCAGCAACGGCGGCATGTCGAAGATCACGATGCGGCGCGGCGCCTCGCGCTCGAGCGCCTGCAAAAATTCTCCCATCCGGGGACTGTTAAGGAACTCCGAGGAGTGCTGAAAGGCACGCGCGTTGGGGATCACGCCGAGTCGCTCCGAATGTAGCTTGTAGACGATCTCGTCGAGCTCGGCCTTGCCGAGCAGATAGTCAGACAGGCCCTTCTCGAAACTCATGCCCAGATAATTGGCCACCTGCGGGCGCTGCAAGTCGAGATCGACCAGGAATACGAAGGTGTTGACATCCTGGGCGAGCGCCAGCGCCAGGTTGATGGCGGTCAGCGTCTTGCCCTCGCCCACCGACATGCCGGAGACGGCGATGCTGCTCCACTTCTGCATGTCGAGGCGGCGCAATACGCGGGTGCGCAGGATCTTGAAAGCGCGCAGGGCCGCGGTGTCGGATACGGCGGGCAACACGCATTGCCGTTCCATGGCGCGCGTGTCGACGCTCGCATTCTGGAAACGGCGCGCCTGCTGCAGGTCGGCCGGCGCCGCGCTCACGCGCCGCACGCGCTGGCGCAGGTGGGAAGTCTCGATGGCGTTGGGTCGGTCCGTTCGCTCGGTTCCGGCCCGATCAGCCAGGTTACGGCGCACGTCATCGACGGTCGTACTCATGATGTTTTCTCTTTGAAAGCGTTCAGATGAAATTCTTGACGACAGTGAACACGATCC
This sequence comes from Pseudomonadota bacterium, assembly GCA_039931065.1. GTDB lineage: Bacteria > Pseudomonadota > Gammaproteobacteria > Steroidobacterales > Steroidobacteraceae > CADEED01. The sequence goes on from JBDTSP010000003.1 coordinate 156,916, forward strand.
ACACGCCGATCACTCCGCTCGCGCTGGCCGCGGCGAAGCGCCACGCATTGCGTCGGCGCGAGCGCGAATTGCGGATCGTCGGGATCGCCACCAGCGGCGATACGCCGAGCAGGTCGCGTACGTCGCGCGCCCCGCGCACCTTCGGATCGAGCGCCTCGGCGCCCACGGTCGCGGTGAACGCCAATACGACGGCGGCCACGAGGCCGATCAGCAGGATCGCCAGGCGCTGCGGTTTCGATGGCAGCGCCGGCAACATCGGCGACTGGATGAGCCGGAATTCGTCCACCCGTCCACCGACGATGGCGGATTCGCTGACTTCCGCATCCATCTGCCGGTTGAGGAGCTGCTCATATTTCTCACGCGCAATGGTCAGGTCGCGGGTTGCGTTGGAATATTCACGTTCCACCTGCGGCGCAGCCGTTACGTTCCTTTCCAGCCCCGCCATCTTGGCGCGCAGCTCGGCATTCTGCGCCGCGAGACTCGCGAGCTGGCTGTCGATGGCGTTGATCTGCGTGCGCAGCTGCATGCCCACGGCCGTGCCGTCCGACATCTCGACGTCACCACGTTCGCCCGATTTGATTCGCGCTTCGAGCGTGGCAATGTCGCGCTGCAGCTTCTTGACGTCCGGATATTCCGCGCCGTAGCGCTGACGCGCTTCCGCCAGCGTCGATTTCTTGGCCGACAACTGCGAGCGCAGGCTCGTGCCGGTCGAGGCGCTGGTGCCGTACTTGAGACTATCTATCTGCCGGCGCAGCGCGATCATGTCCGGATGGCCTTCGTCGTAGCTCGAGCGCATACGCGAATACTGGTCTTCGAGCTGGCGCACGCTGGCCGAATCGGGGCCTTGCGCGCGCGCCTGTTCGAGCTGCGCGACGAGGAACACGCGTTCCTGGCGCAGCGAGCGCGACTGCATGTCGTTGCCCGTGAGCGAACTCTCCGTACGATCCATCATCGACATGTTGACTTCGGTGAGTTCGGGCAACTGCCCTGCGTTGGCACGCTTGAAATCCGCAAGCTTCGACTCGAGCTGGGCCACTTGCGTGCGAACACGTTCCGCTTCCTTGGCGTAGAACTCGGCGGCATTCGAGGCGCGGCCCTGGCGCTGGCGGCGATGTTCGGCGAGGAACGCGCTGACCAGCCACTGCGCGCCCTTCTGCGCCTTCGCCGGCACGCGGTTGTCGTATGACAACGTGAACGCATCGACGACCTCGCGCTCGCGGCCGGTGCGTGGGTCGAGAATCGGAGTCGTCACGATCTTGACGTCGATGTCGCGGCGCAGGCGCTTGATCATCGCCGCTTCGTCGTCGGCCAGATCGGGATACAGGTCGTACTCCCCGTTCAGCTTGCGCAGGTTCGTATCGGTCAACACGATGCCCTTGAGATTCTGCACGTACTGATCGGCGTAGCTCGATTCCGCCGACGCCGCGCTCACGCCCGTAGTCAGCGACGCGGTGTTCGAAGGCGCATCGATTTCGACCAGCGCCGACGAGGTGTAGATGTCGGGCAGGGTCACCGACAGCAGTATCGCCAGCAGCGCGATCGGAATCGCCACACCGATCAACAACGCCTTGCGGCGCGCGATCGCGTGGATGTAATCGGAGAATTCGGGTGATGCCTGGGAGTCCATCTAGTCGTTCCTTACGCGGCCACGTTGCAGAGGTTGATAGAGAAATGAAATCGTGGCGCCATTCGAAGTGGCGTCGAAATCGGCGTCGGCGAACTCCTGCCAGGTGTAGTCGTAGGCGACACGCAATGAGAATTCCTCCTGCCAGCGCCATTGCAGGCCCACGTCGCCGGTGGCGTAAGAACGTGCCTGGAAGTCCGACTCGCTGTTCACGTCGTCATCATGAGTACCGCGCAGGCCGGCGAGGATGCTGAGGCGCGGCGTCATCGCCCGCGTCCAGCGCAGGCGCAACTGGTCGCGCGTCACCACCGCGCCGGCGGCGGATGGGCCGACGCTGCGGGCGAGGTCGGCGAACAATTCGTTACGGCCGAGGACGAAACTTACGCCCGCACCCGCCAGCCACGCGGTTTCCGAGCCGCCGTCGATGAGCTCCACGCTCTGAGCACCGAGGCGCAGAAACTTGCGGGTCTCGGCGGCGTTGCGGGTATCCCATTGCAGTTCGGCGCCGTATGAATTGCTGACACCCTGCGTGTCGATGTCGTAGCGCGCACCGCGCAGACGCGTGGTCAAGGTCGACAGTTCCGTGAGGCGCGAAACGAGGCCGGCGGACAGGTCAGCCGAGTTGTAACCGACCTGCGCATCTTCGATTTCGCGATCGAAGCTGATATCCGAGTAGTTGGCCTGAAACTGCAAGGCGCGGCGGGCCGACAGATCGAACTCCAGCGAGGGCGCGACTGAAGCGCGGGTGCGGCGATTACGCACCAGCACGCGGCCGGAATCGCCCAGCACCGGGTCGCCGAGGCCGGAATCGACATTGGCATCGGGCTGCTCGCTGTTGACCACGTCCTGCTGCGCGAAATCCGCGCGCACGCCGCTCGTCAAACGTTGGCCGCGACGTTTCCAGTTGAGAGTGCCGAAATAGTCGGTGGTGTCCAGGTCGCCCTCATCCGGAAAATAGGTGGCGCGCACGCGCGGCGTGAAGCTGAACTCTCCTGCCTGCGTCAAGTTGAGGAACTCGAGCTGCGCGTCGAGCAATGCGCCCTGCACATCGATCTCTGCGCCGGGCGCGCTCAGACGATAGTTGTCGTCGTAGAGATATCCGGCCTCGACCGTCGGATTGAATTCCCAGTCCGCGCCGGCCGCCGCCATGCTGATGGCGCCGGCAACGAGCGTCGCGACAGTGCGTTGCGCGCTGCGCAGGCTCACGGAACGACCACGACGTCGCCGCTCTGCAAATCGATGTTCTGATCGAGGCGTTTACCCTTGACCAGATCGTTGTAGCGGAATGGCAGCGCCTGCTTGCCCGTCGGCGTGCGGCGCAGGATGACGATGTCGGCGAGCGCGGCGAACGGCGTCGTGCCGCCGGCCATCGACAACGCCTGCATCACGTCCACCGTCGGGTTCATGATGAATTCACCGGGCTTGTTCACCTGGCCGATGACATAGACCTTGTTGCCCTTGATCTCCTGGATGGAAATAGTGACGACCGGATCCGAAATGAATTTCGAGAGCCGTTGGCTCACGGTCTTGTTGAGATCCGCCACCGTTTTTCCCTTGGCGTCCACTTCTCCGACCAGCGGAAACGAGAACGAACCATCGGGCCGCACCAGCGCGGGACGCTGCAGATCGGGCTCCTTCCATACGCTGACCGACAAAAGGTCGCCCGGCTTGACCGTGTAGTTAGCGTCCTGTGCCATGACGTTCGTGGCCCAGGCCAGCGCCATCACGACGCAGCAGGCCATCAAAAACTTCTTCATCGCAATTCTCCAGCGGGTTTGATCAGTTTCGAGTTACTTGAGCGCCAGTTGCAGGCGCCGCAGGTTGCGGTCGCCCGGCAGCGGCTCGACCACGAATCCCATCGACATCGCCAGCATCTGCATCGGCCGATTCGACCAGCACATCTCGCCGGTCAGTCGCGGTACGCCGACACGTTTCGCATGACGCAGCAGCGTCGACAGCAAAGTTCGTCCGACCTGTTCTTCACGGTAAGAGTTCGCGACTGCAACGATGAAATCCGAGTTGTCGCGGCTGGACGGTGCGTACGCCGCCACGCCGATCACGCGATCTCCGGCCGAGGTGTTCTCGAGCGCCGCGAATCCGACCGCGGATTCGCCGCCGTCACTCACGATCACACGATCGAACAGAATGCTGCTCAGGCTCCGCAACCCCGATGGGTCGCGCTGCGCGGCGTGTTGGGTCAGCGAGAGGGCGAACTCTGCCAGCAGGCGGCGATCGCCGGGCGAAATCTGCCGCACGCTGTAAGCGCGATGCGAACGCGCCGTGTAGTACCAGCGTCGCGCCAGCCACGTGCTCGACAACCCGGTGTGGAAGCGTGGAGAGGGAGAAATTGCGGCTCTGTGCATGGCCGTAGCGTCGCGTACCGCAAGCCGTCACGCCGTCGGAGGGAGTGACATGCGATGTTGGAAAACGCCTGCATGCGATGCACGACGACGCGTTCCGATGCGGCGTTGTCCGACAGCGCTGTCCGGCGTGCTGCGAGGCCGCGATCCGTGTGGTCTGTGTCGCGCGACACAAGCAGGGCCTTGAACAACGCAAAGGTCCGCTACTGTAGGAGTAGGCCGACAGTCATGGACCACACTCGCTTGCAATACTTATCGGCACTCATGAAGTCCCTGTCACTCTCAACGGCCACGATGCGCGTGTCACGATTGCTGTCGAGCACCGCGCTGTTTGTCGGCCTCGTCGTACTTGGCGGCTGGGCCTACGATCTGGCGCCGCTGCGGCCATGGATCCCCGCATTGATGACGCCGCAGACCGCGCTGTGCATTTCGTTGCTGGCGTTGGCGGCGATGTTGTCGAGCCTCGAGCTGTTCTGGTTGCGTATCGCCGCCCAGGCCGTTGCGCTCGTCGCAGCGACGGTCGCGCTCGAAGCGCTCCTGCGACCTTGGCTGCTCGCCTCGCCGTACGAACTGCTGACATTCGCGGCGCCGTTCCCCGGCAGCATTGCCAGCGCGACCTGCCTCGTGTGCCTGGCCGCCGCCCTCGCCCTGACACTGAGTCCGCTGCGCAACCGTCCGGCGGAATGGCTGTTGACGGCATCGGCCGGCGCCGGCCTCTTCATGATCGCGACCTCGCTGGTGGGCCTGCTGCTCAGCAGCCCCACCCTCGCGAGTTTCGGGCTCGAGCAGCTGCCCTCGGCCGCGGCGCACGTGATCGCGGCGCTGGTCATAATGGCGACGCTCACGTTGCGCGGCGATGCTGGCTGGGTTTCGGTGTTGTTAGGTCCGTCGGCGGCGGGTAGTTCGGCGCGTGGCGTGATCGCCTGGACCATCCTGGCGCCGCTGGCGTTCGCGTCGCTGGCGCTGGCCGGAGTGCGCGCGGGGCTTTTCAGCCTGCATTTCGCGTTTGCGCTGCTGGCCGCCGGCATGTGCTGCGGGCTTACCTGGCTCGTGTTGTGGAACGCGGCCCGCGTCGAACGCGCGCAACGGCGCGCCGCCAGCGCCCGCGGCGCGCTGCAACTGGCCGACAACCGGATGCGGCTCGCGAAGACCGCCACCGGCATCGTAATGTGGGAGTGGCTGCCCGCGACCCGCGAGTGGGTTTCAATCGATGGCGAGGAACGGCTCGACCCGTCCGCCAACGAATACCTTGAAATCGGCCTGGCGCGCTGCCTGCGCGATGGCAAGGCCGAATTCGAGTTCCCGCTGCGCGACGACATCTGGAAACTCGCGACGTGCTGGCGGGAGAGGCGCGATCAACAACACGTGATCGTCGGCATCACCATGGACATCACGGAACGCAAACGCGCGGCGCTTGCGCTCGAAGCCAGTGAAACCCGGCTGCAGCTGGCGGCACTCGCGCTGCCCGGTTTCGTGTATGACTGGAATTGCCATAGCGGCAAGATCCTGCGCACCTCGGGAATCGAACAGATGCTGGGTTTTCGCGGTGTGGAGATCTCGCCGGTGAGCCGCTGGTGGGAGGACCTCGTACACGCCGACGATCGGGGCCTGTCGTTGCCGGCGCGAGTGGTGCGCGCGGCCGATGCCGGGCACGACCTGGACAGCATTGCCTGTGAATATCGCGTGCGGCATCGCGACGGGCGATACGTGTGGATCTGGGACCACTGCGTGCTGACGCGCGATCGCGCCGGCACCATCACGCGCGTGGTGGGCAACGTGCTCGACATCACCGAGCGCAAGGAAGCCGAGGCGCGCCTGGCCACCAGCGAACACCGCTTCAAGGCCGCGCTGCTCGCGACCGCCGGCATCATCTGGACACATTCACGCGACGGGCGCGCGATCGGTGAGCAGACCAGCTGGAGCGCGTTCACGGGTCAGTCGAGTGAAGAATTGCAGGGCATGGGTTGGACCGAAGCGCTGCATTCCGACGACGTGCAACCCACGCTCGACGCCTGGGCTCATGCCATCGACTCGGGCGAACACCTCATAACAATACAACGCGTGCGGCGCCGCGACGGAATCTATCGGACCTTCTCCGTTCACGCGGTGCCGGTCACGGATGAACGCGGCGAAATCGTCGAATGGGTTGGCTCTCACACGGACATCACCGAGCAACGCGCCGCGGAGCAGCAGGTGCGCGACAGCATGCTGCGGCTCGAAACCGCGCTCGACGCGGAACGCGCCGCGCGCAGCCAGCTCAATGCGGCCGCGCACGCCAAGGACGAATTCCTCGCCACCATCTCGCATGAGCTGCGCACGCCACTCAATGCGATCCTGGGTTGGACCACGTTGCTGCAGCGCCCGCGCGTCGCCGTGGCTACCATCAACGAAGGCCTCAAGGTCATCGAACGCAACGCGCGCGCCCAGACCCAGTTGTTAGGCGACCTGCTGGATGCCAACCAGCTGATGTCAGGCAAGTTGTCCCTCACCTTCGAACCGATGGATTTCAACGACGCGGTTCGCGCAACCCTCGATTCGATGCGCGTCACCATCGCCACGCGCAAGGTGCGCATCGAAAGTTTGCTGAGCGAAGTGCCGCTGCCCGTCATGGGTGACTCGGGGCGCCTGCAGCAGATCGTGAGCAATCTACTGTCGAACGCCATCAAGTTCACCCCGTCCGACGGCGTGATCACGATCACCACCGGATTCGACGCAGGGGCGGCATTCTGCCAGGTGCGCGACAGTGGCGAGGGGATCGCCGCCGATTTCCTGCCGCACATTTTCGAGAAATTCCGCCAGGCGGATGTCGGCAGTGCGCGCCGCTTCGCCGGCCTTGGTCTCGGGCTCTCGATCACCCGCCAGTTGGTCGAGTCGCATGGCGGATCGATCACGGTCGACAGCGAAGGCCGCGGCAAGGGCGCATTGTTCACCGTGCGCGTGCCGCCGCTGCAGCCGGGCGATGCCGAAGGAGCGATCGCCCATCATCACTTCCCGACTCGCAATTCGGACAAGCCGCTCGCCGGTCTGACCATTCTCGCCGTCGACGACGAAGCGGATTCACGCGAATACCTGCAGCGGCTGCTGGCCGAGCAAGGCGCGAAAATAGTCAGTGTCAGCTCCGCATCCGAAGCACTGGAAGAACTCGCCTCCGATTCCGGGCGTTTCAACCTGTTGGTGAGCGACATTGGAATGCCCGGCTCCACCGGATATGACTTGATCGAAGCCGTGCGGCACAAGCTCAAAGTGGATGCGAGCGATCTGCCGGCAGTCGCGCTAACGGCGTTCACCCGGCCGCAGGATCGCGCCCAGGCGCTCGACAAGGGATTCCAGAAACACCTGACCAAACCTGTGCAGGTCGGACGGTTGATCGGCGCCATTCGCCAACTGACAAACGCCGCAGCTCGGCCGCCGCGGCACTGAAACGCGACCCTGCCGCTAAGGATTAAGTCTCAAGAGCAGGTCGCGGTTCTTCTCATAACCCGGCAACGCGGCGCGCAGTGCACGTTTGAGCTCCGGATCGCCCTTGCCTCCGATCTGCGCCCGATACTGTTCGATGGTCGCCTGGTGCCACGAAAGCTGGCCGATGATGAAATTCGCATTGGTGCGAGCCTCGCTGGCCGCGGCGAGTGAACTGGCGCGTTGCGGATTTCCCGCCGGCAGGCGCCATCCCTTTCGCTTCGCAATCGCTTCAAGACTGCGGGAAGTCGCATCGTTCGTTTCGCCGATCCGGCTCGCCGCGTCCAGTAACGCTTGCTGCTGAAGAATATCCCGAGCGGTGCGCGCCTCGGCCAGGCCCTGCCGGCTGTTCTCCAACGCCGCCAAAACAAAGGCCTGATCGTCGGTTGCCACCATCGCCCGGTCGAAAAGCGGGTCGGTGGGAATACCGTCGCGGGTGGGCTGCTGCGACGGATCATGGTCCCGATGTCGCGGCAACGAGGTCGGCTCGACGCCGGCCAGCAAAATGGCAATCGTGAGTGTGATCATCGGCACTCTCCGCGGACCCGCCGGGGATAACTGGGCACAGGCGGCGCCGGAAAGGCCGGCGCCGCCTGATCCAGTTCTAGCTAGTCGCGACGAAGGACCACCGCGGCGATCAGCGCCACGGCAGCACCGGCGGCGGCGCCGTACGCGATCGATTTCCACGGATTTGCCTGCACATAGCTGTCCGTGGCCTGGGCGGCGTCATTGGCGGCGCCACGCACCCGTGTGCTCGCATCCGCAAGACGCACTTTCGCCTGGCTGACAGTTCGCAGCACGCGCGCCCGAACGGCGTCGACGGCGGCTCCGCCCTCTTCGCTCAGTGTTTTCAGCAACTCTTCGGCCTGCGCGACGATGCGATTCAGTTCGACCACCGTCGTTTCGGAACTGCGCGTGCCGTTTTCAAATGACTTCGACTGGATGCTCATTGAGTGTCCTCCTCGTGGCATGTATTGGGGGTGTCGCACCTTAAGACGCGAAGCCCTGGGACCGTGTCAGAGCAGCGAGCAGACCTGTCACTGATCCGTGCCGGTCCCTTGTGGGCATACTCCGACAAGGCCACTCAAATATAGGAAAGCCGCGGCAATGGTCGGTTACGTCTGACGCCGCATGAGCGTCTCGTCTGCGCGCGCGCCAGCGGCGAGGGGGCGCAGCATTCACCGCGACGAATGATTGCCATTCGAACCCCTTCTAGGAGAAGACATGACCAAGACATACAGCAGCTGGACTTTGGCAGTGGCCGCAGCGGTGGGCGTATGCGCGCTTGCCGGCTGCAATCAGCGTGAGTCGGCCAATGAGACGGCGAAGGACGTCGCCGAAGCGCGCCAGGACGCCAATGAAAACGTGGCCGAAGAGAAACGTGAAGCCGCGGATACGGCGACGCAAGGCATGGAAGACCGTGCGTCTGCCGAGTACGACGTGGCGGTTGCGCAGGCCGACGGCCAGAAGAAGATCGCTACTGAAAAGTGCGAGACGCTGGGCAGCGACGCCCAGAAGGCGTGTAAGGAACAGGCCGATGCGACCTACGAGTCCGCCAAGGCACAGGCCCAGGCGACCCTCGATGCCGCCAAGCGCTCCGGTTCGGCTGCTCCGGCGAACTGAGTCCGGCAGATGACGATTCGATAGACGAGATACGCAGTCGCGACGGGGTGATGCCCACCTGCGAGACCATTGCAAACGGTTGTGACTGCGTGGCAGACCGTCCGGCGTCAGCTAACTACTGCCGCCGGACGGGTTGTTTGGATAGAGGAGAATGAACATGAGTCGGCGGAAACTGCGGTTGGTGAACCAGAGCCTCGTCGTCATCGGTATTGCGATGACCACGCCCGTCTGGGCCGTCAGCCTTTCCACGCTCGGGCCGGCGGAGTCTCTGCCCGAGAGCCCGATGAACACCGCCACCCTGGCTGCTGAAAGCTGGACCGCCGGCAGCGCGTCGCTGGTGCCGCTGATGGCGACCGAGATGCAGGCCAATCAGGCGGCAGCAATCGATGCAAGCGCGCCGGAAGGCGGTGCTGTGCCGGTGGTCGGCAAGCCACTCAGTGACATCGCATTCGTCCGCGTGGCGACCGACAATGGCCGCAAAGAAGTCAGTTCGGCGCGCGAGGCGTTGCCGCAACTGAAGGCACCCGAACTCAAACGCATCGCCGCAATGCTGGTCAACGACCACACCAGCGCGAATGCCCGCCTTTCGCAGCTCGCCGAAGCCAAGCAATGGCCGGTGCCGCCGCCCGCCGCTCCCGCCGCCCCACCGTCGGGCAGCGCCAGCAGCGACTTCGATGCGAAATGGACCGCCGAGATGATCGCCGGACACCAGCGTTCGGTCGCCCTGTACCGCGCGCAGGCCACCAGCGGCGAAGACAAGGATTTGCGCAAGTACGCGCGCGAGACGCTGCCCACCATCGAGCAGCACCTCGCCCAGCTCAAGGATTTACAGAAATGAATAACGCGGAGAGAAACATGGTAGCCATGCGGATCATCAAACTACTGGGAATTGCCGGCATCGCGATCCTGGCGGCCTCGTTCGTCGCGGCTCGCACACAGCGCCGCGACCAGGAGCAGCGTCGCAAGCTCAACGAGCAGCTCGAAAGAGAGCGTTGGGAGAGCGAAGGCGGCGCAAGCCACTCGGGACCTGCGACGCAGAGCACCGTGACGGCGCACTGATAGCAGGACAGGATCGTTCGATCAGACGTTGCGCAGCTGGATGCGACCCGCGAATTCCGCCGCCGCCGCGTAGGCGAACGGGGGCAGCCCCCTTTTCCCAGCATAAGGGGTCAGTCATGCTGCGTGCGCATACGCCACACCGGCCTTCTGCGACCAGGGACCCCAGCCACTGACCTCACGCCGCTCGCTCATCGGCAACGCGGTGTCCTGGTGCCAGGGCACCAGGCAATTCGCCTGGGTCGATTTGTCGAACAGCGCGGCGCCGAAAGATATCGACGCAAAACCCAGCGTCCTTGTCGCGAGAGATCATCGAGTTCGGCCGCGGCGCAAACGGCCGGAACATTTCAAAACGTCGTTCAAGCGCAGCGGGTCCGAGAACGCCTCAATCCGGCGGACCCTCGGGTGCCGGCGCGCGCACAACCGGCTCGCCGCGCTCGACGATGGTGACCGTCGAGCGGGGTTGCTGGATATCCGACTTGTCGAAGGCGTATTTCAGGCGCATCAGATATTCGCGTTTGACGTTGGATTGCTCGAGCGCGCGCACCTTGAAACGGGCCCGCAGCGTGATGCCGCGTTCGTTCCACGCTTCGATGCCGGCGATGTCGAGGTCGTCGAGGATCTTCGCTCCGAAGACGGAATTCGCACGCATCTGCACGCCGGTCTCGCGCATGATGTCGATCACGGGGGTGATGTCCTGGTCGAGGGCGATCGTCACGTCCACGACCGCATAGGCGAACGTGCGGCTCGAACTCGTCACGACGCCGATCTCACCGTTCGGGACGTAATGCACGTTGCCCTCGTAGTCGCGCAACTGCACGTAGCGCAGTGTCAGGTCTTCGACCAGCCCCCGCTTGCCGGCGATCTCGACCACGTCGCCCTGACGGATCTGATTCTCCGCGAGCAGGAAGAAGCCTCTGAAGAAGTCCTTGACCAGTGACTGCGCGCCAAACGCGATCGCGATGCCGGCGACGCCAGCGGTCGCGAGGAACGGCAGGATCGAGATGCCGAGTGTGTTGAAGATCGCGAGCGTCGCGATTCCGGCGATCAGGAAGGTCGCAAGCTTCCGCAATACGTTGCTGACCGTGGCGGCGCGTCTTTTCGCCTCGACGTCCTGCGCATGGGTCGCGGAAAATTTCTCGAGGCCCACGATCAGGTGTCGGGCGAGGAACATCAGCACGACGGTGATGACGAGAATCGCCGCGATGCGCGAGCCGGCCTGGATCCAGTCCACCGCTTTGAACCATTGCACTACCTCTTCTTCCTGATTCATCGATCCTCTCGCCGTCCACTTCCAGGGTTCGCGGCACGCAAGTTAGCGTAAAACGCCGCGTGCATACATGCGGCGTGTTCCTACGATCGCCGGTTGCCCCCTCCGAACGGCGCCGGCCGTTGAAAGTCCCACGATGAAGGCGTGAATTCAGGGAAACGGCTGGTCTTCATCGCCTCGATGTTCAGCGCGGGCTTGTTCTTCGCGGTCGGGGATGCGCGCGCGCCCGGCGCCCCACGCAGAGACGGAGTCCTGGTCGCGACGGAACTGCTGCCAGGCATTCCCGAGATTGCCTTGCTCGACTGTGCAGCGAATGAGGCCACCCAGCGCGTGGAGCTGCGTTTCGAACGGATCACCACCGACCCGGACGCGGACGAAATGCGCCAGCTCCTGGGCCGCGGCGTCCAGCGCACGGTGGACTTCGAATGGAATGCCGAGACCGGCGAGCTTGCGTACGCCGCCCGCGCGGCATTCATGCCCCAGGCAGTTCGCGGCGTGGCGATTTCGTATCCGACTCCGGCGAGTTGCGAATCACGCTGATCTGCCCGTCGCCTTCGAGTTAGGCGGCCCTCACGTCGGACATCCTCTCGATGCCCGGCTCGCGCAGCTTTTCGTTGAGTTCGTCCATCGTGGCGACACGAACTGCCGCACGGCCGCGAATCGAGACGACAACATATCTATGCGCCGCGTTCACCACGATGACCAACAGGAGTATGTCGGCGATGCCGACCGCACCGACATCGCGGCGCAGGATGAAACGAAAGATGAGGAACAGCAGCCAGTAAACCAGCGTGCCGCGCAACATCAATTCGGGGACCGAGACGTGGATGCGGAACAGATCCGCGAACACGGCTCGATCCCCCTCAGGTCTCAGCGAACGCGATTGCGCGAGATGAGATTGACGATGGCGAGCAGGATCACCGCGCCCAGGAACGACACCAGCAGACTGCCGATGCTGATGACGCCTGAATTGATGGTCGGCGCACCGAGCATGGGGCTCAGCAACCAACCACCGAGTACGGCGCCCACGATGCCCACCACGACATTCAGGATGATTCCCTGACTACCGTCGCGACGCATCACGATGCTGGCCAGCCAGCCCACGACTCCACCGATTACCAACCACAGAATGATTCCCATCGATATCTCCTTTTAGTTCATGCCTGCATTGCGATCGCGTTGGTACGCGTGCAACTTGTTGTAAAGCGTTTTCAGACTACAGCCGAGAACGTCGGCCGTGCGCCGCTTGTCCCCTTCGAAATGTTTGAGAGTGGCGAGAATGAACGTGCGCTCGATCTGCTCGAGAGAGGCGCCGATCGGCATCTGGATATTTTCGCCGTCCGAGGTACCACCGCCTTCCTGCGGTGTGGGCAACGTCGGCATCTCGGTTTCGGTGAGATTGAGCTCACCGTCACAGAGGATGTACGCCCGTTCCACGGCATTGCGCAGCTCGCGCACGTTGCCCGGCCAGCGATGCGCCAGAAAACGCGCGCGCAGCTCTTCGGACAATCGCTTGTGCGTGCCGTTGCGAAGATTGAGCTCGGTGAGGAAGAAATCCGCCAGCAGCAACACGTCGCTGCCGCGCTCGCGTAACGGCGGCAGGTGCACGGTCAATACCGCCAGCCGGTAATAGATGTCCTCGCGCAACCGTCCTTCCGCGATGGCCTGGGTCGCCGGGCGATTGGTGGAGGCGAGCACCCGTACGTCGACCGGCAGATCCGCGGAGCCGCCAACGCGGCTCAGCCGTTTCGTTTCGAGCACTCGCAGCAGGCGCGATTGCAGATCGAGAGGCATTTCCGTGATCTCGTCGAGCAGCAGGGTGCCGCCACTGGCGCGCTCGAACACTCCTTCACGCGTGCGCATCGCGCCCGTGAAGCTGCCTCGTTCGTGACCGAACAATTCCGCTTCGATCAGCGTCGCCGGGATCGCGGCACAGTTGATGGCCACCAGCGGCTTGCCGGCACGCGGGCTCATGGCATGGATCGACTCGGCGACCAGTTCTTTGCCGCAGCCGCTCTCGCCGCAGATGAGTACGGTCGAATCCGTCGGCGCGACGCGCCCGATGAGGTCGCGCACCTTCTGCAGCGCCTGGGAGCTGCCGATGAGGCGCAGCGCGCTGTCATCAAGCACCGGACCATCGGCCGGCACCTCAGCCCTGGTGAGACTAACCACCTGCGCCCGCTCGACGTGCCCTCCGCCGAGATCGGCGGGATAAAATTGCCCGGTCGTGCCTTTCATCGGTGTACAACCCGCGCAGGCTCAGGGGGCGCCCGCGGCGCTGCGCCCCGGGATCGCCTGCTCGCCATTCGACACGATGATCTCGACGCGGCGATTGAGCTGACGGCTGCCGGCGTTTTCGTTGCTGGCCTTTGGGTATTCCTCGCCGTAACCCATCGCACGGACGCGTTGAGCGTCGATGCCCCGCTGGATGATGGCCATGGCCACCGCATCGGCACGCCTCTGAGACAACTCGAGGTTGTATTCGTTGGTCCCTTGGCTGTCCGTGAAGCCTTCGACCTGCACGCGCCGCTCCTGATGTTCCCTTAGAAACGTCGCGATCTGATCGAGTGAACGTTCCGCGCCCGGCTTGAGCTGGGAGCGGCCGGTGTCGAACAACACATCCTGCAATGTCAGAACGATGCCTCGCGAAGTCTGCGAGGCCTGCAGATCTTGAAGCTCGGCGGCGAGGCGCTGCGATTCAGCCTGTGCCTGCGACAACTGCGACTGTGCATTGACGGCCTCGTTACGCGCCGCTTCGGCCTGAGCCTGGGAAGCCTGTGCCCGCGCCACCGCATTGTCGGCCTCATTCTCGCGCGCCGACAACAGGATCTGCTGGCGCTCGCCCTCACCGGCCTTGATGCGCGCGGTGGCAACCTGCTCGTGCGCACGTTGACCCGCGATGCGGGCCATCTGTGTAGCGAGATAGGCGTAGTGCGAAGCATTCGGATCGTTCGCGCCGTGCTGCTTGGCGGACCCTTCCGCATTGATCAACAGTTTGCGCGCGCGATCGAGCTCGGTCGGCGCGTACTTGGAGACGGTCGGATCCGTCTCGGCCTGCTGGACCGCGACGCGAGCCTGGTCCAGCGTGGCGTTGCTCTTGGGCGTTGTTGCACATCCCGCGAGGCCTAACAAAGTGGAGGCGACGGCGATGGCGATGAGATTGTTTTTCATGGCGATATCCTTATTGCTGCCGGGGCGTCGTTGCGCCCGAGTTGTTACGGCGCAGCGTTTCGTTGCGCAGATCGCGCAGCGAGTTCTCCATTTCGCCGACCAGTTGTTCCTGCTGCTTGGCGCGCGCGGTCGATTCGGCCAGTTGCGCGTCGACGTCGGCCTGGTCTGCCATACGCGCGGCGACATCAGCCTCTTTCTTGTCCGCGGCGGCCTGGGCAGCGGCGTACTTGTTGCGCGCGCTGGTCAGCTCGACTTGCGCGAACTGACCGGCCTGCGCCTGCTCGGCGCGTTCGATGGCGTTTTTGGCGACGGCCAGTTTCTCGACCGGCATGGGCGCGCTCGCACACGCGACGATGCTGAAGGCCACCGCACAGAAGAATGCGTTACGAATTCCGTTCAAGGTCAACATGACTAACCCCTTCCATTGATGTTTGTTGATGGCGCGTCTTCGTCGAGGACCAGGTCGGCTTCATCGAATTCCCCGGAAGCCAGGTTCCGCTCCCAGTTTCGCAACTGGCGTTCGGTCTCGTCCTTGGTGAGGCCATAGACCTCCTGGATGCGCCCGGCGAGTTGATCGCGGCGCCCGGCAACGACGTCGAGGTGATCATCGGTCAGTTTTCCCCAGCGTTCCTGAACGCGGCCTTTCCACTGTGTCCAATTTCCTGAAATACGATCCCAGTTCATGTCTGCCCTCGTTGCCATCCTGCTGCGTGCAGTCTGGATTGTTGTCGTGCAGCGCGGCAGCGGCGGACACTGGAATCCTCGTGGGGATGGAGGCGTTGCGCCTGTCATCATTTGTCCGACAGGTTTGGTGCAAGTGGCCGGGCGCGGCCTCGCCTGCGTTCCATCCGGCTTTGATAGAGATCCATGAGCGGCGCGGCGGAAATCCCATGCACCACGATGCTGGCGGCGATCACGGTGAACACACACGACAACAACCGCACCGCGACCGGGTAATTGATCTCGTGGCTGACCACGTAGACGGCGTAGTAGACGGAGCCAATGCCGCGGATACCGAACCAGCCCAACAGCCGGCGCGGCGCTTTCGCCGGCGGCATTCCGAGCAAGCCCAACCACACGGACAGCGGCCTGATCACGACGAACAGGATCGCGGCCAACAGCAGGCCATCGGTGGACCAGTACCCGGTGGAGATCATTGCTCCCACCAGCAGCACGATGGCCACCTCGACGATGCGTTCGAGCTGTTCGTTCACGTTCAGCATGCTCGGGGTCAGTGGCGATTTGTCGGTGGTGCGGCGCGAATCCGCGTGCACGTCGTCGGCGCGCCGCAGCGCCAGCGCGGCCGCGAACACCGCCAGGAATCCGAGGCTGTGCGCCGCGAGCGCCGCGCCGTAGCTGAGCGCGATCGTGCCTAGCAACAGGAACTCGTCGAAGTGCACCATGTTTGGAAGCCTGGCGCGCAGCGCGCGTACGCCCAGCGCGAGCCAGTGGCCGATCGCGAAGCCGATCGCGAGACCGCCAACCGTGCCCCAGACCAAGTCGACCGCGAGCCAGCGCCAGCCGTTGGTGCCGAGGTCATGGAGACCCATGAGCCCGAGCCCCAGCAGTACGAACGGGAAGGCGGTGCCGTCGTTGAGACCACCTTCGCCGGTGAGACCAAAACGCAGCGCGTCGCGATCGTGTGAGCCGCGCAGCTGCACATTCGAGGCGAGCACGGGGTCGGTTGGCGCAAGCGTCGCGCCCAGCACCAGCGCGAGGCCCCAGTTGAAGCCGAGGAACCAGACCGCGACCGTCGCGAGGCCGGCGATGGTTATCACCATCGACACGGTCGCCAGGCGCAGCGGCAGGCTCCAGCGCCAGTCACCGATGGGCACGCGCAGCTTGATGCCCACCGTGAACAGCGCGATCAGCAGCGCGATTTCCGTGATCGATTCGAGCAACACGAGTTCGCGCATGGGGTGCAACTCGAGCGCGCCGAATACCGCGGGTCCGAGCGCGAACCCGACCAGCAGGTAGATCATGGCCGGGCTCACCGGCAGGCGGTCGAGAATTCGCCCGAGCAGCGCGATGACCACGAGCAATACGCCGACCAGCACGAACCAGAATGCAGTCATCGATGCAGACTGAGGCGTTCAGGCGGTCTCGGCCCTCGGACGAGTCCTACCACCGCGCGGGCAAATCACCCATCCCCATGTGGGCATCGTGCACCCGCGTTAGGTTTGTCTGCGAACGGCGACCGCCAAGCGCCTTTTTGTAGTTAGGAGCGCGCCGTTGTCGCCGTGCGCCGTCGCGGCGAGGCGGCGATATCGCACGGCGCACCCTCGCCGGGCTGTATAACGTGTCCCGCAGTGATTCTTCTTCTCAGTGCCCTTCCGGTAGTTCACAGGAGATCTACATGAACAAACTACTTGCAGCCGTCGCCGTCGCGCTGATTCCGCTGGCCGGAATCGCCGCCGCAGGCGACCAGACCCCGCCCGCCGTTCCAGCCGGCCAGAGCGGCTCGTTCGACTCGCTCGATGCGAACAAGGACGGCCGCATCTCGATGCCCGAAGCTTCGGCGGATGCCAGGCTGGTGGAGAGGTTCTCGACCGTGGACAAGAACGGCGACGGTTATCTCGACAACGCCGAGTTCGACAGCGCGGCCGCCCAACCGAACAAGTAGCCGTTTTATGCGCAGCGCCCCGCGCGGCGTTGAATCGCGCGGGGTTCGCGGCGCTGCCGGTGGCCAGGCGCGCGCGCCCCGCAGCTATTTCCCGGCGGAGGCGCTCACGTCTTCGCGGCGCCACAGCGCCACCAGCGACTCACTATCCACTCCGCGCGTCTCGGGCACATATCGCATGACGATGAATGCCGCGACTAGTGCGAAGCTGCCGTAGAGCCAGAACGGGAAGCCGTGATTCCACGTGGCATTGAGCGAAGCGTTGCCGAGCAGCAGCGGAAACGTCGCCGAGACCGCGAGATTGGCGATCCACTGCGACGACACCGCAATCTGCATGGCCTGGCCGCGGATCGGCGCGGGGAAGATCTCAGTCATCATGATCCACACGATCGGGCCGAACGAAATCGCAAAACCGGCCAGGTAGACGCAGACCGCAGCCAGTCCATACATGCCGGTGTTTTGCGAGTGGAACAACGAGCCGAGCGTGAGCATTGAAATACCCATGATCAGGCCACCGAAAATGAGCAGCGGCTTGCGCCCTACCTTGTCGACGACCAGCACCACGATCATGGTCGACATGAGGTTGATCACGCTGGCGACCAGTATGCCGAGATAAGCCTCGTCCATGTGGTAACCCATGTGCGCGAAAATCGCCGGGCCGTAGTACAGCACGGTGTTGATGCCCACCAATTGCTGGAACACCGACAACGCAACCCCGACCAGCACGACCCGCCAGCCGTAGGTCAACAACGGCACGGGTTTCTCGTGGGGATGCGATTCCGCTGGTTCGCTCAACATCGCGCGAACTTCGTCGGGGTCGCCCGAACGAGCCAGTTGTTTGCGCGCCTGCTCGATGCGGCCGGTCTTGACCAGCCAGCTCGGCGATTCGGGCACTGAAAAGCTCAGGTAGAAGAACGCCAGCGCCGGAATCGACAGTGACAACATCATCCAGCGCCAACCGGTCTCGAGCACCCATTGATCGTCGCCCTGCAGCGAGATGCTCCAGTTGACGAAGTAAGCGATGGTCATGCCACCGATGATGGCGATCTGCTGATAAGCCCCTAACTGCCCGCGCACCGCGCTCGGCGCGAATTCGCCCACGTAGGTCGGCGCGATCATCGAGGCCACGCCAACCGCGACGCCGCCGATCATGCGGTACAGATTGAAAGCCCAGATGGCATCCGGACCCATCGAACCGACCGGGGCAATTCCCAGTTCCGGGTAAGCCGAACCGACCGCCGACACGACGAACAGGATGGCGGCGAAGATCATGGGCCGCTTCCGGCCTAACAAGGCGGAGGTCGGACGCGCGATCAGCGCCCCGATGATGGTGCCGACCAGCGCGCTGCACACCGTCAAGCCGAGCAACGCATCGGCCGTCGAACTCGACAGGTGCCGCGGCTCGATGAAATTGTGATTGATCGCGCCGACCGCGCCCGCGATCACCGCGGTCGCGTAGCCGAACAACAGCGAGCTCAACGTCGCGACAAAGGTGGTGCCGGTGACCGCCTGAATGTGACTCGAAGTGACTTTTGCGAGTTTCATGTTCGTGCCTCAAGCCGCCGCGACGCTGGCGCCGCCGGGCCCGGCGATAGGCAAGCGGATGTAGAAGGTCGTGCCCTGGCCGGTTTCTGTTTCGAAATGCAATGTGCCGCCGTGTTTGTCGACCACCACGCCGCGCGCGATGGCGAGGCCCTGCCCGGTGCCCTTGCCTACTTCTTTCGTGGTGAAGAACGGATCGAAGATGCGCGACCGCACATCCGCCGGGATGCCCTTGCCCGTATCCGAGATCGCGATTTCGACCTGATCACCGAGCACTCGGGTCGCGACCCGGATCTTGCCCTTGTCAGTGGTGCCTTTGACCACATCGGCGATTGCGTGCGCGGCGTTGACGATCAGGTTGAGGACCACCTGGTTGATCTCGCCCGCGAAGCAATTGACCGGCGGTAGATCGTTGAACCCGGTTTCGATTTCCGCGACGTATTTGTATTCGTTGGTCGCAATGACCAACGTGCTCGAAATCGCCTGGTTGATATCGACCTGCGCCATCTCCTTGCGGTCCGGATGCGCGAACTCTTTCATCGAGCGCACGATGGCTGCGACGCGCCCGAGTCCATCGCGGGCACGATCGAGCGCGACCGGTGCGTTTTCGAGGATGTAGTCGAGATCGGCGTCGTTTTCGGCCTCTTCCGCCGCCTTGGCGGCTTCCGCAACGCCCGCTCCGTTTTCGGTGGCGGTGCGCAGCTCGCGATACTTGTCGACGATTCCGGACAGGTCGTCCATCGCCTCGCGCACGAAATGCACGCTGTCGGATACGAACTGCACCGGGGTGTTGATCTCGTGCGCGACACCGGCGGCCAGTCGCCCGACGCTCTCGAGCTTCTGCGCTTGCGCCAGATCGTTCTCGAGCCGGCGCTGATCGGTGACGTCCAGCATCATGCCGCGCAGCACCTTGTGCTGGCCGGTGCTTTCGCTCTGCTCGCAACTCGCGACCCAGCGCAGGTCGACTCGTTGGTCGTCCTGCGTGAGCACGGTCGTTTCCAGCTCGAAGTTGCCGCTCTTGCTGTCGTCGATACTCTGGCGGACCGGACCGTTGCGATCGCGTGGCATGAGCTTGTCGAGGAAGCCCAGCTGTTTCCACAGGTCTTCGCTGAACCCCAAGCGCGCGGGGCCCTGCGGACCGATGTATTCGAAGTGCCCGTCCTCGACGTCGAGGGCGAACGGAATGGCCTGTGTGCCCTCGACCACCAGGCGATATTGCTCGCGGCCACGTTCGAGTTCGCGCGTGCGCTCGGACACCAGCATCTCGAGGCGTTGCTTCTCGGAACGCTCCATCTGGCGGCGCTCCTCGAACATGCGCACCACCTCGGACATCATGACGCTGAAGGAGTGCGCGAGCGCCAGCAGGATCGCGAACAGCAGTACGACGGCGGTGGTCATGGCCGGGAATTGCGCCGCCCGGAAACGCGCGGATGCGATGTGTTCGGTAGATAGAGCGAGGTACAGGTGCCCCGCGACGCCCTCGCCCACCTGGATATCGCTCACTGAAAGCATGACGCGGTCGTCGCTGAGCTTGACCTCATCGCCCCCGACCATCGAGGCCGGAAAGTGACCGTGTCCCGCGAGCCGGCGGCCACCGGGCGTGTACACCGCCACGCCATAGACGTTACGGTCGGACGCCAGCGGCTGGATGACTACTTCCGCGAAACCGGCATCGCCCGTCGCCACCGCGCCGTACAACTGCGCGGTGAGATTGGAGGTGTACATGGTCGCATTGGCGCGCGCGCTGGCTTCGAGCGAGGAACTATCGAAGGTCGCGAAACCGACGATGCCGGCGATCGCGCTCAGGATTAAAACCAGCGCCAGGCTGCCCATGAGCTGGGCCTGCAGCGGCAGTTCCGTGGTGGCATGTTCGGCGGTGACTTCGTCGTGGCGCGTGTCGTTCATGAAAGGCTCCGTCCATGGGCGATGAACGGGGTTTGTTTCCCGCTCGCCCTGTGGCTTTATCGGATCGGGACCGGCTTCCCTTAAGCGGTTGCGGCGCGGAAGTCTTCAGGGAGAGGCCCGGGCGGCGGCAAGGAATTGCCGTCGGAGACCCCTGTGACGGCCGTCTCAGGAAAAAAAGGGGGCAGCCCCCGTTTCCTAGCAAAAGGGGACAGCCTCGATTTAAACCCCGCGGAAACGCCGGACCTGAGAGGAGACTGTCCCCTTTTGCTAGGAAACGGGGGCTGCCCCCTTTCTCAGAGCTTGCGCAGCCAGATGTTCCGGTAGCGCACCAGGTGCGAATGATCCTGCAGCCGGATCGGCATGTCGCCATGCGGCTGATAGTTAGGCGCGCCGATATACGTCGTGCCGCCCTTCAACA
Organism: Pseudomonadota bacterium; assembly: GCA_039931065.1. GTDB lineage: Bacteria > Pseudomonadota > Gammaproteobacteria > Steroidobacterales > Steroidobacteraceae > CADEED01. Next base: position 177,961 of record JBDTSP010000003.1, read on the forward strand.
CCGAATTGTTCTGCACCAGCACGCCGTTCAGCAACACGGTGACCCGCGCCGGTGATATGAGCGCACCGTCGGCCGCGAACCGCGGCGCGGTCCAGATGATGTCGTAGGTCTGCCAGTGCTCGGCCGGCAGCGCGGCGTTCACCAGCGGCGGGAACTGCTTGTAGATCGACCCCACCATGCCGTTGACGTAGGTCGGGTTCTTGAAGTTGTCGAGCACCTGCACTTCGTAGACGTCCTGCAGGAAGATGCCGCTGTTGCCGCGGTCCTGGTTGACCTTGTCGGCGGGCAGCTCCGGGTCCCACCACTCGACATGCAGCTGCACGTCACCGAACGCAGCCTTGGTCTGGATGTCGCCGGTGCCGGGCGCCACGACCATTTCGCCGTTGGCCACGGTCCATTTCGCGTCCCCGCCCTTGGCGCTCTTCCACGCATCGACGTTCTTGCCGTCGAACAACACGATGGCATCGGACGGCGGCGCACCGGGCGTTGCCGCCGGGGTCACCTTCGCCGGCACGGGGAACCAGATCTCCGTGAGCTTCGGCTCCGGCGGCATGTCGTCGTCATTCGTCAACGCACGGACTTTGATGTTGCGATACGCGATCTCGGCGCTCTCGGCCTGCAGCGCGATCTTGCCGTGATCGACCTTCACCCACGCGTTGGTAGCCAGGTCCCAGCCTTTGAGGTCGCTGACCCGCATGTTCACGAGGCCGTTGACGATGTGCGTGGCGCGATCGCCGCGCACGATGATCTCGAGCGTGTTCCAGCCCGGGTACTCATTGGTGCGCGAATGAAAGGTGCGCTGGAAGTCGCCATTCTTGCCCACGGTGACAGGCACGCCGCCATTTTCCGGCAGCGTGTAGAAGCGCGTTTTCGGATCGACGAAGCTCGAGACCTGCGAAGACACGGCCCACGAATCGCCGGTATCGCCTTCCTGGATCTGCGCCTCGAAACTTGCCGGCCAGTTGGCGGGGATTTCGCGATAGACGTTGTAAAGCAGGCCCGCGTCGCGCACGTGTTCGAGGCGCGGCGGAAATTTCTTCTCGCCCCATTTGTACTCGAGGCTCAGTCGGTAATCCTTGAAGTCACCGACGGTCTCGAGGTACGCGTTCGGCTGCTCCGAGCCTGCGGCCTGGGTTGGATAGGTGCGGATCTCGCCATTCGCCACCGCAAACAACGTAGCGGGTGGCGGCGCGTCGGCGGCGGTCTTCGATGCGTAATGCACCGTCCACCCCTTCAGATCCTTGCCGTTGAAGATGGGCTTCCAGCCCGGAGTTGCATCGGCCGCGAAGGTCGAGCCGGCAAACACATACAACGCTGCGCAGGCAGCCACAGACATCCTGTTCATTCTTATCCCCCAGCCACGGAAAGTTGGCGCGGCAGTGTAGCAAATCGAACCCGCGGCGCTATCCGCCGCGCAGGATCCAGCGCGCCGCCTTCTCGGCGATCATCAACGTCGGACTGTTGGTGTTGCCGCTGGTGACGGTGGGCATGATGCTCGCGTCCACCACCCGAAGTCCGGCCACGCCGCGCAGCCGCAAGTGGCTATCCACCACCGCCTCCGGGTCGTCCGCCGCGCCCATGCGAGCGGTGCCAACCGGGTGGAAGATGGTATTGGCGATATCGCCGGCCGCACGCACCAGCTCGTCGTCGCCCTGGTATTGCGCCCCCGGCAGGTGCTCGGTCGGCGAATATCTCGCGAGCGCCGGCTGCGCCACGATGCGGCGGGTCACGCGCAGGGAATCCGCAACCACGCGCCGGTCTTCCGCGCTGGCCAGGTAGTTAGGAGCGATGCGCGGCGCGTCCTGGATGCGCGGGCTGCGGATGTGCACCGTACCGCGGCTGGTCGGGTTCAGGTTACAGACGCTGGCGGTGAACGCGGGGAAGGAATCCGGCGGCTGGTCGTAGGCGCGCAGGCTCAGCGGCTGCACGTGGTACTGGAGATTCGCATGCGGCCGCGAGGGGTCGCTGCGAATGAACGCACCGAGTTGCGACGGCGCCATGCTTGCGGGGCCGGTGCGGCGCAGCGCGTATTCCAGCGCGATACCGGCCCTGCCCCAGATACTGGCCGCAACCGCGTTGAGCGTGCGTACGCCGTTCACCTTGAACACCGGGCGGATCTGCAGATGGTCCTGCAGGTTGGCGCCGACACCCGGCAACTCGTGTTTGACCTCGACGCCGTGTTCACGCAGCAGCGCGGCGGGGCCGATGCCCGAAAGCTGCAGGATCTGCGGGGTGCCGATCGAACCGGCGGACAGGATCAACTCGCGCGCCGCACTGACATTCACCCGCTCGCCGCCGCGCAGCAGCGTCGCGCCCGTACAGCGCAAGCTGTCCTCGGCGTCTCGCGCCAGCCGCAGCGATTCGGTGAGCGTGCCGGTCCACACCGAGAGGTTGGGCCGCGAGCGCGCCGGCCGCAGGAACGCCTTCGCGGAGCTGACCCGCCAGCCATTGCGTTGATTCACGTCGAAATAGCTGACGCCGGCGTTGTCGCCGCGATTGAAATCCTCGATGCCCGCATAGCCGGCCTCGGCGGCCGCGGCGGCGAACGCGTCGAGGATGTCCCAGCGCAGACGTTGTTTGCTGACGCGCCATTCGCCGAGTGAATTGTGATGCTCGTTGTCGCCGCGGTAGTGGGATTCGTGGGCGCGGAAATCCGGCAGCGAGTTGGCCCAGCTCCAGGCGTCGTCACCGGTAACCGCGGCCCAGTGATCGTAGTCGCGCGCCTGGCCGCGCATGTAGATCATGCCGTTGATGCTCGAGCTGCCGCCGAGCACCTTGCCGCGCGGGTACAGCAGGTCGCGGCCATTCAGGCCGGGCTCGTGCTCGGTGCGGTAACACCAGTCGGTGCGCGGGTTGCCGATGCAGCGCAGGTATCCGACCGGGATGTGTATCCAGTGGTAGTTGTCGTCGCCACCGGCTTCGACCAGCAGGACGCGGCGGGCGGGATCGGCGCTCAGGCGATTCGCGAGTAGGCACCCGGCACTGCCGGCGCCAATGATCACGTAGTCGAATGCCGGATCGCTCATGACCCGCCGCTGTTATTGGTGGGTCGGGTGGGGCTCGAACCCACGACTAACGCCTTAAAAGGGCGCTGCTCTACCAGCTGAGCTACCGACCCGGTTTTTTGGGGCGCGCAGTTTACCCGATTTGCGAGTCCGCTTGGGCATAGCGCGTGGGGTCGACAATTCCCGCTGAAACAAAGCCTTCGCGGCGCAGGCGGCAGGAGTCGCAGCGGCCGCAGGCGCGGCCGGCGGTGTCCGCCTGGTAACAGGAAACGGTGAGGCCGTAATCGACGCCCAAACGGCTGCCCTCACTAATGATTTGCGCCTTGCTGAGGTTGATCAACGGCGCGCGGATCGCGAGCGTTCCGCCCTCCACGCCCACCTTCGTGGCAAGCGCGGCGAGATTTTCGAATGCGGCGATGAATGCCGGCCGGCAGTCCGGATAACCAGAATAGTCGACCGCATTGACGCCAATGTGGATCTCATCGGCTTTCAGGACCTCGGCCCAGGCCAATGCCAGCGACAACATGATGGTGTTGCGGGCGGGCACATAGGTGACCGGGATGCCGGCGGATTGTTCGGTCGGTACGGCAATCGAAGTGTCAGTGAGCGCGGAGCCGCCGATGTGCGCGAGATCGATCCGCATCACGCGGTGTTCGCGCGCGCCGAGAGCCTTCGCCACCGCGGAGGCGGCTTGCAGCTCGGCCTCGTGCCGCTGGCCGTAGTCGACCGACAATGCGTAACACTCGCGGCCGGCCGCGCGAGCCAGCGCCAGCACGGTGGCGGAGTCGAGACCACCCGACAACAACACGACCGCGCGTCTGGTTTCACTGCTCATGATCGCAACCCCGAGAACCCCCACCCGGCACTGCTATTTGCCGGGGATATTGCCCCACAAGACTTTGTGGAGCTGCAGTTGAAAACGCACCGGCAGGCGGTCCTCGAGAATCCAGTCCGCAAGTTGCCGGGCGGGCAATTGTTCGGCGCTGGGCGAGAACAAGACTGTGCAGCGCTCGGGCAATTTCAGCGCGCCGAGTTTCTCCCGGCTCCACTCGTAGTCGGCGCGATCGCAGATCACGAACTTGATCTGCTCCTCGACGCGCAACACGGAAAGCTCTTCGTACCGGTTGCGCCGTTCTTCGCCGGAGCCCGGAGTTTTGACGTCCACGACCCGGTTCACGCGCGGATCGACGCCGGCCAGCGGCATGGCGCCGCTGGTTTCGAGCGAGACCCGGTAGTTTGCATCGCAGAGCCGCGTGAGCAGCGGCAGGCAATTGGCTTGCGCCAGCGGCTCGCCCCCGGTGACACACACGTAACGCGGCGCGAACCCGGCCACCTGCGCCATCACGCCATCGATGGTCATCCACTCGCCACCGTGAAATGCATACGCGGTATCGCAGAACTGGCAACGCAGCGGGCAACCCGTGAGCCGCACGAACACCGTGGGAAAACCCACGGTGTCGGCTTCGCCCTGCAGCGAATGGAATATTTCGGTGATCTTCAGCCGTGCCTGATCATTTTCCATTCGACATGCGTTTCAGGCGATCGGCGGCCAAAGCCGCGGCCTCGGTTCCCGGATAACGCTTCTGTACGTTCTCGAGCGTGTCCCGTGCCTCGGCCGTCTTGCCGAGCGCCGCCTGGGTGAAGCCGAGCTTCACCAACGCGTCCGGCGCCTTGCGCGAATCCGGCCAATCCGCGATCACGCGCTGGAAGGCGGCGACCGCGCTCGGATACTCGCGGTTGACGTAGTACGCCTCGCCTAACCAGTACTGCGCATTGCTGGCGAGCGGACTCGCCGGATACGTGCTGACGAAGTTCTTGAAGCCGCCTATGGCGCGCGGGTAGTCGGACCCCTTCAAGGCACTGAACGCGGCGTCGTAACTCGCCTGCTCGCCGTCACCGGCAGGTGCACCGCCCACGGCCGGCGCCACGACACCGGCCGAACCCGCGCCGGAACCCGCCACGCCACCCAGCGTTTCGAGCGCCGCGATGCGTTTCTCGAGATCGCCGTACAGGCTGCGCGTCTGGTTCTTGCCGCCTTCGCTCTGGTTCTGCAGCACCTCGACTTCACCACGCAGGGCGCGCAACTGGCTCTGCAGCGCGTCGATGCGTTGCGCCATTTCGATGAGGCTCTGGTTGGTCACCACGCGTTCGATGCGCTGCACGCGCGCATCGAGATCGTTCATGCGGATGTACACCGGATCTTCTTCCGGTGACACGGCACAGCCGAGCAGCGTGTACGCCGCCGCCACTGCACACACCGTTAGCAGTCGTTGATTCATGACGAACCTCAAACGATCACTTCAGATAGACGATTTCGACGCGGCGGTTGGCAGAATAGGCCTGCTCGTCGCTGCCGGCGGCAGCCGGACGCTCCTCGCCGTAACTCACCGTCGCCAGCTGGACTTCGGCGACACCCTGCAGCAGCAGCGCGCGGCGCACCGACTGGGCGCGGCGTTCACCGAGACCGATGTTGTACTCGCGCGAGCCGCGTTCGTCGGCATGGCCTTCGAGGCGCACTTTCTGGCTGGGATTCTTCGACAGGTAGGCGGCATGCGCCGCGACCACCGACTGCGAGTCCGCACGGATGTCGGCGCGATCCAGGTCGAAGTAAACGAGGCGCTTCGACAGCAGCTCACCCGAGGGACCCTGCGATTCCGTGCTGTCCATCGTGGCGCCGGAATTGTCGGCACCGCTGGTGTCGGCGGTGGACTGCGGCGGCGGCGCGGGCAGTTCCTCCGGCTTGGACGGGCAACCGGCGAGTAACGCGGCCGTGGCGAGAAAGAACACTGTAGCGACGAGATTTTTCATTAGCACTCCTTTGATCGTGGGCGGCCCCTCGAATTCTGATTACGGAAGAAACGGCCCCCACACCGGTTCACGAACTTCACCCGCGTCGGCGTTGAGCCGCAGCGAGGTCTGACCATCTATCGAAATCGTCTGCAGTACGCCTTGGCCGCGTTCACGGCCGGCGAGAATCACCATGTCGCCGTTGGGCGCAAAGCTCGGGGATTCATCCTGCCGGCCCTTCGACAACACGCCGAGCGAACCGCTCGCGACGTCCTGGATGCCGATGCGGTACGCGCCGTCATCGAGTGTCAGCACCGCGAGCTTCTTGCCGTCGGGTGAAATGCGCGGCCGGGCATTGTACGCACCCGTGAAGGTGACGCGACGCGGCCGTTCGCTGCTGCCGAGGGCGAGCCGGTAGATCTGCGGATTTCCCGAACGGTCGGAGGTGAAATAGAGCCCGGTGCCGTCCGGCGTGAACACCGCCTCGGTGTCGATGGACGGGTCGTCCGTCAAGCGCGTCAACGACTGGGTGCCGAGATCGAGTAGATAGACATCGAGGTTGCCGTTGGTGCCGGACAGCGTGAGCGCCAGCTTCTTGCCATCGGGCGACCAGGAGGGCGACCCGTTGATGCCGGCGCGCGCCGAGACCATGCGCCGCTGCCCGCTGCGGACCTGCTGCACATATACGGCGGATACGCGCCGCTCGAACGACACGTAAGCGAGCCAGTCGCCGTCGGCCGACCAGGACGGCGACATGATGGGCCGGTCGGACTGCAGGATCATGCGCGGGGCTTCGCCGTCCGCGTCGGCGACGATCAATTGGTAACGCTGCGTGGGCGGCTTGCCGTCCACCGAGACATAGGCAATACGCGTGGCGAAAGCGCCGCGCACGCCGGTGACCTTCTCGTAGATGGCATCGGCGACGCGATGCGCGCCATTGCGCAGATTGCTCGCCTTCACCGTCCACTTCTGGCCGAGCACGCGTTGACCCGTGAGCACGTTGACCAACTCGACGTCGATGGCGATGTCGCCATTGCCGGCCGCGGCGAGGCGCCCGACCGCCACGTAATCGTTGCGCTGCTGCTTGAAGCCGGCGACATCGATGTCGGCGGATGCGGTCGGCGTCGACAACATGTCGGCGCGCGGCATGCCCTTGAAGCGGCCGCTGCTCTCGAGATCGCGCTGCACGATGGCCGCGACATCGATGCCGCCATCGGCGGGCACCGCCCGCGCGAACGGCACGACCGCGATCGGAATCGGATCGGTCACGCCCTGGGTGATGGTCAGCTTGAGCTGTGCAAAAGCCGGACTGGCCACACCGAGTGCGGCCAGTACGAGGAAAGTCGCCAGTTTTTTCATGCGATCACTCATTGGGGGCGAATGTTAGCTCCAAAATGCGTTCGAACGGCACACCCGGCGGGGGTGTCGGCAGCGGAGAGGCGCGCAGGACCGCGACCTGGACCGACTCGCGCAAAGCTTCGTCGCCACCGCTGCATCCGTTCACTCGAACCGAGGTGACCTCGCCACCCGGAACCTGATTGACCGTCACACTACACTGGACTCCGGCTTGTGCCGAGGGCGGACGGGTCCATGCCCGGGTGATGCGCGCGACGATCTGTGCGTGCCAGCGATTGGCCTCGTCGCTATTTCTCGCGGCGTTGGCGCGTTCCTCAGCTTCCATACTGCGACGCAACTCGGCCGCTTGCGCCTGGCGCACCTTTTCGTCGGCGGCCTTCTTCGCGGCGGCCGCATCTTCCACGCGTTTCTTCTCGAGCGCTTTCTTGTCAGCGGCCGCCTTCTCGGCAGCGGCCTTGGTGGCGGCGGCCTTCACGGCAGCCTGCTTCTCGGTCTCGAGACGCTCGGCTGCTTCGCGCTCCTTCAATTCCTGGGTCTGCCGCTCTTCATCCTTCTGGGTCTGCTCGCGCTTCTGCTTTTCGAGTTTTTCCTGCTCGAGCTTTTCCGCGGCCAGACGGTCCTCTTCCTGCTTGCGTTCGATCTCGGCCGGATCGGGTTTCGGCGGGCCCTGCTCTTCCACCGGCGTCGGCTCCGGTACCGGATCGGGGTGCGGCGGTTCGGGCGCCGGCGTCGACGAGGCACCCTTGAGAGTGCGCTCATCGACCACGGTGGCCTCGATGGCCAATGTCGCGGCCTCGGGGGGACGATGTTTCCACGTGAACCAGCTGTACACGGCCGCGGCGACGATGCCGGCGTGCAGCAGGATGGACAGCGCGATTGCGCGCCAGCCTCCTTTGGTCAAGGACTTCGGGCGAGGAGGCATTGCTCTCAGCGGGCTCGCTTCTTGTCCGGTGCTTCGGTCACGAACCCGACCTTGTCCGCACCCGCGCGTTGCAGGATGGTCATCGCCCCAACTACTTCTCCGTAAGCCACTCGATAGTCCCCGCGCACCAGCACCACTGTTTCGGGCGCACGACGCAATACCGCGGCCGCCTGCGCTTCGACTACGGCGGCGGTCAGCGGTTCATCTTCCGGCTTGTTGTAGTTGAGGAACAGCCGCCCGGCCTCGTCGATGGTGAGGATGATGGGCTTGACGTCTTTCATCATCTCGGGCGGGATCGCCTTCGCACCGGCCTTGGGCAATTGCACCTTGACGCCCTCGGCCAGCAGCGGCGCCGTGATCATGAAAATGATCAACAACACGAGCATCACGTCGATGTACGGCACCACGTTGATCTCGCCCATGAGGCGGCGCTTGCGGCGTGAATTGTTTTGCTGGGCCATGCTTCAAGCTCCGCGGCCGGCGTAACGTTGCAGGATGGTGGAAAACTCTTCCATGAACGCGTCGTATCGCAGCTCGAGGCGGCTCAGCTTGTCGGCAAACCGGTTGTAGGCGATCACCGCGGGGATGGCGGCGAACAGACCGATCGCCGTCGCGATCAGCGCCTCGGCGATACCCGGCGCGACCATCTGCAAGGTGGCCTGCTGCACGCCGCCGAGCGCGACGAAGGAATTGAGGATGCCCCAGACCGTGCCGAACAGGCCGACATACGGGCTGGTGGACCCGACCGTCGCGAGCGTCGCGAGACTCTCTTCGAGGCGCTCGATTTCCTTGAGCTGGCCGACGCGCATGGCGCGGCGCGCGCCATCTAACAACTGGTCGGGCGGAATGTTGCCCTGCTTGAGGCGCGCGAATTCGCGGAAGCCGAATTCGAAGATGCTCGACATGCCGGTGGAGCCGCCGCGGGTTTCGATCTGCCGGTACAACGCGGTGAGATCGCCGCCCTTCCAGAAGCTGGCTTCGAAGGACTCGGCTTCGTCACTGGCGCGCGACAGGAGCGCCCGCTTCTTGAAAATGATCGTCCAGGACATGAGCGAGGCCAGCAGCAGCAGGCCCATGACCACCTGCACCACCGGGCTTGCCTGCAGTACCAGCCTGACTATCGAGAGTTCATTGTCCATCGAGCACCTTCAACGAATGAAGTCGGGTAACGGCCGTGGCCGGAAAGTCTTCGCATCTACGCAGGCGACGCGCACTTCGCCTTCCGCCAGCAGCGTGGCATCCGCGCGCGTCACCGTCTGTTTGAACCTGATCGAGGCGCGGCCTTCGGGCACCGGCACACAACTCACCAGCAACTCATCATCGAGTCGCGCCGGCCGCCGATAGTTCACTTTGACCTCGACGACGGCGAATACGAATCCGTGCGTTTCGGCCAGCTCCATCTGGGAATGGCCCAGAGTGCGCAGCCATTCGGTGCGCGCGCGTTCCATGAACTTGAGGTAGTTAGCGTAATAGACCACGCCGCCGCCGTCGGTATCTTCCCAGTAGACGCGGGTGCGCCAGGAGAATTCGCTCATTTCGCCGCGGTCATCGTTCCGCCTCGAACAGCGGCATATTGCCGAGGACGCGGTCGGGCACCTTGAGGCCGAAATGCAGATAGGCATTGCGCGTGGCCATGCGGCCGCGCGCGGTGCGCATCAGGAAGCCCTGCTGGATGAGGAACGGCTCGATCACGTCTTCGAGCGTGCCGCGCTCCTCGCCCACCGCCGCGCTCAGGCTTTCGATGCCCACCGGGCCGCCATCGAACTTCTCGATGATGGTCGACAGCAACTTGCGGTCGAGCGCGTCGAATCCCTGCGGATCGACTTCGAGCAGGTCGAGCGCGGCGCGCGCGACGGCTTCGTCGATGCGGCCGTCCGCCTTCACCTCGGCGTAGTCGCGCACGCGGCGCAGCAGCCGGTTGGCGATACGCGGCGTGCCGCGCGAGCGGGTCGCGATACGCGCGGCGCCTTCCGGGTCGATGGGCACGCCGAGAATGCCGGCCGAACGGGTAACGATCTTTTCGAGTTCGCCGACCGTGTAGAACTCGAGTCGCTGCACGATGCCGAAGCGATCGCGCAGCGGAGAAGTTAGCAACCCCGCGCGCGTGGTCGCGCCGATCAGCGTGAACGGCTGCAGCGCCAGTTTGATCGATCGCGCCGCGGGACCTTCGCCGATCATGATGTCGAGCTGGAAGTCCTCCATTGCCGGGTACAACACTTCTTCGACCACGGGTGAGAGGCGATGGATCTCGTCGATGAACAACACGTCACGCGGCTGAAGATTGGTAAGCAGTGCCGCGAGATCTCCCGGACGTTCGAGCACCGGCCCCGAAGTCTGGCGCAGGTTCACGCCGAGTTCGCTCGCCAGGATGTTCGCAAGCGTGGTCTTGCCGAGACCTGGCGGCCCGAAGATGAGCGCGTGATCGAGCGCTTCGCCGCGATTCACCGCGGCCTTCACGAAGATCTCGAGCTGCGCCTTGACCTGTTCCTGGCCGACGTAATCGGCCAGTCTCTTGGGGCGAATGGCGCGATCGACGGCCTCCTCCTCCTTCGAGGCACCGGCTTCGACGACACGTTCTTGTGTGTTCACTGCGGCCTTACCTGGCCCTGCAGCGCCCGGCGGATCAGGTCTTCGGTCGAGCCGCCCTGCCCGGCGAAGGGCTTCAGCATCAACGTGACTTCCGCGGGTTTGTAGCCGAGCGCGACCAGCGCGCTCCAGGCTTCGCCTTCGACGCCGTTGCCGCCCACCGGCATCGTGGCGCTGCTGGCCGCGACGGCCTCGAGGCGATCGCGCATTTCCATCAACACGCGCTCGGCCGTCTTGCGGCCGACGCCCGGAATCCTGGTGAGCGACGCCGTGTCCTGCAATTTCACCAGCGTCGTGAATCCCTCGACGCTGACCCCGGAGAGGATCGCCAGCGCGAGCTTCGGCCCCACCTGCGACACCTTGAGCAGATTGCGGAACAGCGCGCGCTCTTCCGGCGAACCGAAGCCGTAGAGGATGTGCGCGTCCTCGCGCACGACCAGATGGGTGAGCAGGCACACCTCGCTGCCAACCGCGGGCAACGTGTAGAACGTCGACATCGGTGCTTCGACGTCGTAGCCCACGCCACCGACATCCACCGTCAGATGCGGCGGAGCTTTCACCGCCAGTTTGCCGCGCACGAATCCGATCACGCGATCATCTCGAGCCGTCGGGTGTTCGCGTGGCAGATCGCGACCGCAAGTGCATCGGCGGCATCGGCGGCGAGTTTCATTTCGATCGACAGCAGTTGTTTGACCATGTGGGCGACCTGCGCCTTCTCAGCGCCGCCGACTCCCACCACCGCGAGCTTGATCGCGCGCGGTGCATATTCGTGAACGCCGAGCGCGACCGGCACCGCGGCGAGCGCCGCGCCGCGCGCCTGCCCTAACTTGAGCGCGCTATCCGCGTTCTTCGACATGAACACACGTTCGACGGCGATTTCCTGCGGACAGTGTTCGGCGATCAATGCCGCGACCCTGGCGTGGATGATGCGCAGCCGGTCGGCCAGCGGCCCACCTGCGGTTGCGATACAACCCTGCACCACCAGCACCGCGGTTCCGTGTTCGCAGTCGATGATGCCGAAGCCCGTGCGAAGGCTGCCCGGATCGAGCCCGAGAATGCGCTTGCGGCCACCCGGCAACATCCGCGCGACGACCGGCCCCGCCGACTTTTCTTCCGGTCGGAATGCGCGCCAGGACGATCTCATCGGATATCGCGCCATCGCTGTCTTAAATGCCCGCGCCCGTTGGAAAAAACAGCGCGTATCATAGCCGCAAATCCGTCGCTCCTCACGACGCGCCGTCATTAATCCCGTGTGCACAACCTCCATTCCTGTTCGCCCGAAATCCACGCGTCGATAGACGCTCACGCCGCCACGCTCGCGAGCTGGGGTGTACCGCGCGCGGCCATCGATCGCGCCTCGGAAGCGGCCGTCATCGTCGCCTCGTTGACCGAAGACGCGGGCCTCGCCGCGGCGCTGCTCGCGCAGCTCGCCTTTGGTGCGCAGGTCGAAGAGGCGCGCGAGATCGAGCTGCACTTCGGTCCGACCGTGAGTGCGTTGGCGCGCGAACTCGCACATTTCGGCGACATCCGGCTGACCCCCGCATCGGCAGCATCTCATCATCTCGAACCGGCGCAGGCCGAAGCCCTGCGCAAGATGTTGCTGTCGGTGGTCAGCGATCCGCGCCTCGTCCTGGCACGGCTCGCCCGCCAGCTCGTGGACCTGCAGGCATCCAGGGATGGTCACGCGACGACCCGCGAGCGGCTCGCGCTGGAAACGCGCGAGGTGTTTGCTCCGCTTGCGAACCGGCTGGGACTTTGGCAGCTCAAGTGGGAGCTGGAGGACTTCGCCTTCCGCTTCCTGCAGCCCGACGACTACCGGCGCATCGCGGGCGCGCTGGCCGAGAAACGCACCGATCGCGAACGCTACATCGCCGAGCTGTGCCGCGGCCTCGAAGAAATGCTGCGGCACGCCGGCATCAGTGGCGAGGTCAACGGCAGACCGAAACACATCTACAGCATCCACCGGAAGATGGATCGCAAACAGCTGACGTTCGAGCAGGTGTTCGACCTGCGCGCGGTGCGCATCGTCACCGCGACCGTCGCGGATTGTTATGCCGCCTTGGGGCTCGTGCACGGCCGCTATACCTACATTCCAGGCGAATTCGACGACTACATCGCGACGCCCAAGGACAATTTCTACCGCTCCATCCACACCGCCGTGTTAGGTCCGGAAGCCAAGGTGGTGGAAGTGCAGATCCGTACCCGCGAGATGCACGACCAGGCCGATCTCGGGTTGGCGGCCCATTGGCGTTACAAGGAATCGCGCGCTCACGATGTAACTTACGACCGCAAGATCGAATGGGTCCGCAAGCTGCTCGAGCCGACGCACGGCGATAAGGATTTTCTCGATGAAGTGCGCTCGGAGTTGTTCGAAGACCGCGTCTACGCGCTGACCCCGAAGGGTGAAGTGGTCGACCTGCCGCTGCACGCGACGCCGCTCGATTTCGCCTATCACGTGCACACCGACCTCGGGCATCGCTGCCGCGGCGCGCGGGTCAACGGGCGCATCGTGCCGCTGACCCGGGCGCTGGCCAACGGCGAGATCGTCGAGATCATCACGCACAAGCACCCGCATCCAAGCCGCGACTGGTTGTCGGAGACGCAAGGCTTCCTGCTCTCGCCGCGCAGCCGCTCCAAGGTGCGCGCCTGGTTCCGGAAGTTAGACGAGGAAGCTGCCCAGCGCCCCAACAACAGCGCGAGCGTTACCGCCGAAGCCGTTTCGGCGGCTCCGCCACCCGCACCGCCGCGGCGCAAAGCGTCGCTCCGCAAGATTCCCCGGTCGCCGGTCGTGCTCGGGGGTGTCGAGGACCTGCCCACAAGCTTGGCCCGCTGCTGTGCGCCGGTGAAACCCGAACCCATCGCGGGTTACGCCACGATCGGGCGCGGCGTGACCATCCATCGGGCGGACTGCCCGGGCCTCAAGCGCATGAGCGCGACCCGGCCCGACCGGTTGATAGCCGCGGAATGGGCGGATGCGGCCCAAACCCAGCCCGTTAGCCTCAATATTGTCGCGATCGACCGACAGGGACTGGTCCGGGATATCGGCGATCTGCTGGCCAGTGAAAAAATCTCCATCGAAATGATGCACACCACTACCGACCGGACGCAGTCGACGGCTACCATCGACGTGCGAGTGGCGATTGACGGTGTGCAGCACCTGACACGTTTACTGCAGCGTATCCGAAAGGTGGGAAGTGTCCTTTCGGTACGCCGCTCGGGTTAACTTAAGCCCGTAGGGAGGCCCGCAAGCCGGGGCCGAAACGTGACGTGTTGCGGCGCCCAAAATCGTCGTTTCGCGTCTACTCACAACGATTTTGTAGTTCTATCCGGGGTAACAAGACCGCTCATGCGTGTCCTGCTGGTCGATCATGACTCAGAGGCTCTCGAAGCTATTGCGCGCGCCATTCGTGGCGTGCTCGAGCTCGACTGCGTCACCAGCAAGGGTGATGCCCTGCTGCTGCTGCGCCAGAACACGTATGACGTGCTCATAGCCTGTGAGCGCGCCATCGACGGGTCGGGCCTGGACCTGCTCGGCCGCACGACCCGCACCGCCGTACCGCTCAAGCGCATCTTCGCCGCCGCTCCCGAACGACTGCAGTTGTTAGGCCCGCGCCTGGCGCCGTTCAAGGTTCAGCGCACGATCAACTACCCCATCGATCTCGAAGAGTTGTGGCTCGCCATCGCGCAGGTAACCGGCGGACCCAACGACGAAACCGATGGCACCATCGAACGCGTGGTGCTCGACGAGCGCGGCCAGTCGTCCGCCGCCAGCGTGCCGCGCGGACCGATTCCGCCGCGGCCACCCGCGCCGCTGTCAGCGGCGCCGCCGATTTCGGCCGCACCGGCGCCCATGACTTCAGCGTCTGGCCGATACGCGACCGCGCGCGTCGCCCAGCCCGCGCCTGAACCGCCGTTACGCGCTCCGCCGCCGCCACGTGCCCCTCCAGCAACTGCCCAGCGAGCACCCGCCGCCGGCCCGCGGGTCGCGGCGCCCACGCCGATGCGCGCGCCCGCGCCGCCGATGCAATCGATCCCGCTCATGCAAATGAGCACACCGGCGCCGCGCGACATCCTGCCGGCCTGGACACCCGAACCGCCGTCCGAAGACGACTTCGCCTCGATCGCCGCGCAGGCGCGACTCGGCGTTCAGAAGAAGGTCGTCGATGAAGGTGCCCGCCGCAAGCGGCAGCGTCTGTTCACGGCCTGCGGCATCGCCGTGGTGGTGGCGGGTGCGATCGTTTTCCTGATCGAGAAGTTCTACGACCCCGCCGCGCGCGCGCGCGAACAGGTCATCGCCGCTGAAAAGACGCGCATGTCGGAAGAGCAGAAGGTTACCGACAACCTGATGATGATCGAGGTCGACATCGAGCAGGCGATCATGAACAACGAATTCGACACCGCGCGCCGCGAGCTCGCGACGCTGGTTGAAAAGGCGCCCAATCATCCGCGCCGGGAATTCCTGCAGGCTTCGATCGATCGGGCCGCCGAACTCGCCAAGCTGTCGCCGCAGAGTCTGGACAAGAGCCTGGACAAGGTTGCCGATAAAGGCGCCGACCGGAAAACCGCGCCGGTCCAGGCGGCGGTCCAGGCGGCGGTGCTGGCGGCGACCGGCGATCCACGCCAGCCCGCACGCCCTCGCCCCGCGGAACGAGCGGTCGACCGTACGCCGGAGCGCGGTGCGGCGCGCGCGCCGGAGCGCACGGTCGTCGCGCAGCGCAAGTTGCGCGAGGTGCCGCCGCCGCAGCCGCGCACCTACGGCGCGCCCATCGGCGAAACCGCGCCGCGCGAAACCATTGCGCTCAATGCGCCGATCAATTCAGCGCCGACGACGACGATGCGTCGCAATGACAATTCGTTCCCTGGACGCACCATCGAGGCCGGCGACAACTCGACGACGCGCACGCCCGCGCCGCAGAGCAACTACCCCGCCGCGCGCGCCGCAGTGTCGAATCCGAATTCAGCGATCGCTCGCGCGCCTTCAGCGGCCGGTTCCGCCGCGGTAAACATGCCGCCGACCGCCCCGCCCGTCGCCGCACCGCCCGCGCCGGTCGATATCACCATGGCGAAGATCGTCAAACGCGTGCAGCCCGAACTGACGGGTGGCATTGCCCGCAAGGCCAAGGGTTACGTGCTGGTGAAGTTCAACATCAACGCCGCGGGCCGCGTCAGCGATGTCGAAGTACTCGAGTCGACACCCGCCGGTACGTTCGATGAATCCGCGGTGAATGCCGTGCGCAAGTGGATCTACGAGCCGCGCAAGGAAAACGGCGTGGCCGTCGCCTCGACCGCGAAAGCGAAACTGATATTCGACGCGGCTAACTAGCCAGCCGCGCCAGAGCTCACTTGTTGATGTTGTCGATGGCGCGCTTGTCGGCGGCCAACGCGGCCTCGTGCAGCGCTTCGGACAACGTCGGATGCGCATGGATCGTCCGCTGCAGATCCTCACTGCTCGCCGAATACTCCATCGCCAGCACGGCTTCGGCGATCAACTCGCCCGCCATCGGCCCGATGATGTGTACGCCCAGGATCTCGTCGTCATCCTGCGCGGCGATCAGCTTCACGAAACCGGCGGTGGCTTCCATGGCGCGTGCGCGACCGCTGGCCGCGAACGGGAACTGGCCGATCTTGTAGGCGCGGCCGCTGCTCTTCACCTGCTCTTCGGTCAACCCCACCCAGGCGATCTCCGGGTGCGTGTAGATCACCGACGGAACGGTGTTGTAGTTGGTGTGGCCGTATTTGCCGGCCACCAGGTCGCCGACCATCACGCCTTCTTCTTTCGCCTTGTGCGCGAGCATCGCGCCGCGCACGCAATCGCCGACCGCCCAGACGTTTTCCACGCTGGTCTTGCAGTGATCGTCGACCTTGATGAAGCCGCGTTCGTCGAGCTGGACACCCGTGTCGTCCGCCAGCAGATTCTTCGTGAACGGCCGGCGGCCGACCGCGACGATCAGCTTGTCGACGGTGATCGTCTGACTACCGGTCGAATCGCTGTAGGTGACCTCGACGGAATTTCCCGAAACCTTTGCGCCGGAAACCTTCGCACCCAGCTTGATATCCAGGCCCTGCTTCTTGAAATGACGCGCGGCTTCTTTCGCGAGACCCTGATCGGCCACGGCGAGGAAGGTATCGAGCGCTTCGAGCACCACGACTTCGCTGCCCAGTCGGCGCCAAACGCTGCCGAGTTCGAGACCGATGACGCCGGCACCGACCACCGCGAGCCGCTTCGGCACGGCGTCGAAATCGAGCGCGCCCCAGGAATCGACGATGTTCTTGCCGTCGAACGGCATGCTCTTCAATTCGGTCGGGATCGAGCCGCTCGCCAGCACGATGTGTTTCGCGGACAGCGTTTCGACCTTGCCGTCGTGCGCGGTGAATTCCACCTTGCGATTGGCCAGTAGTTTGCCGTGGCCCTGCAGCGCGGTGACGCCGGCGCTCTTCAACAACATCGCGATGCCGGTGGTGCTGGCCTTGACGATGCCGGTCTTGCGCTTCTGCATCTGCGTGACGTCGAAGTCGACGCTGCCGACCTTGATGCCATGGACGCCGAGCTCTTCTTTGGTCTTGTGATACAGCTCGCTCGATTCGAGCAACGCCTTCGACGGAATGCAGCCCGCATTCGTGCAGGTGCCGCCGAACACGGCGCTGCCGTCCTTGTTCTTCCACTCGTCGATACAGGCGACCTTGAGCTTGTTCTGACCCGCGCGAATGGCGGCGGGATAACCCGCAGGACCGCCACCGACGACGATCACATCGTATTCATTGGCCATTTGATTTTCCTCAGACGCTCAGCAGCAACCGCGCCGGATCTTCCAGGCAATCCTTGACGGTCACGAGGAATTGCACCGCCTCGCGGCCATCGATGATGCGGTGATCGTAGGAGAGCGCCAGGTACATCATCGGACGAATCACGATCTCGCCGTTCACGACCACGGGCCGGTCCATCGTCTTGTGCATGCCGAGGATCGCGCTCTGCGGCATGTTGACGATAGGCGTCGACTGCAATGAGCCGAACGTACCGCCATTGGTGATGGAGAACGTGCCTCCGGTAAGTTCCTCGAGCGTGATCTTGCCGTCGCGCGCGCGCGTGGCGAACGCGCCGATGTTCTTCTCGACGTCCGCATAACTCTGCAGGTCCGCATCACGCAGGACCGGCACCATCAAGCCCTTTTCCGTCGAGACCGCGACACCGATGTCGTAGTACTCGTGATAGACGATGTCCGTGCCTTCGATCGACGCGTTGACGGTCGGGAAGCGTTTCAACGCCTCGACCGCCGCCTTCACGAAGAAGGACATGAAGCCGAGCTTCACGCCGTGTTTCTTCTCGAAACTTTCCTTGTACTTCGCGCGCACCTCCATGACGGACTTGAGGTCCACTTCGTTGAACGTCGTGAGCTGCGCCTGCGACTGCTGCGCCTGGAGCAGCCGCTCGGCGATACGAGCGCGCAGGCGGGTCATCGGCACTCGCTGGTCCTGACGACCGGCCGCACCGCTTGCGGCGGGCACAGCAGCGGCTGATTTGCCGGCAGCGGCAGCCGTCGGCTTGTCCAGATAGTCGACGACATCTCCCTTGGTGATGCGCCCATCGCGGCCCGAGGCCGGAATCCTGGAAGGATCCAGTTTCTTCTCCTCGACCATGCGGCGCACGGACGGGGCGAGTTTGTCGCCGCCCGCGGCAGGGGCGGCAGCCGCAGCCGGTTTCGCGGCGGCCGGAGCAGGCGTGGTGGCCGCGGGTTTGGCGGCGGCAGGTGCAGCAGTTGCGGCGGCGCCCTCTTCGAGAACGGCCAACACCTGGCCGCTGGTCACCGACGTTCCGGCGACGACGCGCAGTTCCTTCAACACGCCGCTCACGGGCGCCGGAACTTCCAGTACCACTTTGTCGGTTTCGAGATCCGCGAGATTCTCATCACGCGTCACGGTCTGCCCGGCCTGTTTGTGCCAGGTGACGAGGGTCGCATCGGCAACCGACTCGGGTAACTGCGGAACTTTGATTTCAATGGCCATGTTGTTTGAATGTCCTTAACGCGACGTGGCGGCGGCGGCCGGCGTAGCCGTGAGGCGCTTGGTTTCGCGCGCCCCGTCTTCTTTGTTGGTGGCGGTCAATGCGGCTTCGATCAGGCCGCGTTGTTCGGCCTCGTGAATCTTCGAGATACCCGTGGCGGGCGCGGCGGCCGGCGGACGGCCGGCGTACAGCAACTCCCGCTTGCCCACCATCGCCTGCAGGCGATGCCGGATCTGGTACCAGGCACCCTGGTTCTGCGGCTCTTCCTGGCACCACACGACTTCGCGGGCGTTCGGATACTTCGCGAGCAGTGCTTCCATTTCCGGCACTGGAAATGGATAGAGCTGTTCGACCCGTACCACGGCAACGTCGTTGTTGTTAGTCGCGCGGCGCGCCTTCAGCAGATCGAAATAGACCTTGCCCGACGACAACACCACGCGGCGCACGTTTGCCGGTTGCGGTTTGTCGATGTCGTCGATGACCACGTCGAACTCGCCATTGGCCAGGTCTTCGAGCGATGACACCGACAGCTCGTGACGCAGCAGCGATTTCGGCGTCATCACGATCAGCGGCTTGCGCAAGCTGCGCAGGATCTGGCGGCGGATCATGTGATACATCTGCGCGGGCGTCGAAGGCACACACACGACCATGTTGTTCTCGGCGCACAGCTGCAGGAAACGCTCGAGACGCGCGGAGGAATGTTCCGGACCCTGACCCTCGTAACCATGCGGCAGGAACAGCGCGAGACCGCACAGACGGCCCCACTTCGCCTCGCCGGAACTGATGAACTGATCGATGATGACCTGCGCGCCGTTGACGAAGTCGCCGAACTGGCCTTCCCAGATGACGAGCGCCGACGGATCGGTGGTCGAGTAACCGTATTCGAAGCCCAGCACCGCCTCTTCGGAGAGCACCGAGTCGGTGATCTGGAACGAGGGCTGGCGCTCGGCGATGTGTTGCAGCGGAATGTAACGCGCGCCAGTCGACTGCTCATGCAACACGGCGTGACGATGGAAGAACGTGCCGCGACCCGCGTCCTGGCCGGTGAAGCGGATCGAATTGCCTTCTTCGAGAATACTGGCGTACGCGAGTGTTTCCGCACAGCCCCAGTCGAGCGGCAAATCGCCGTTGATCATCTTGACGCGATTCGCCATGACCTGCGCGACGCGCGGATGCAGCGCGAAATTCTCCGGAAACTTCACGATGCGGGCGCCGAGGGACTTCAGGTGCGCCATGTCGCCGCCGCCTTTCACCCGCTCTGTCCAGTCGTTGCCGAGGTATTTGCTCCAGTCGACGGTGTACTTGTTGCCGATCATGCCGAGCGAGGCGCGCGCCTGCGGGCGGCCCTCGTCGAGGCCCTGGCGATAGGATTCGCTCAAGGCCGCAGCTTCCGAGTCGCCCAGCACACCTGCCGCCACCAGGCGATCGGCGTAGATCTTGCGGGTAGTCAGGTGCTGGCGGATGGTCTGATACATCACCGGCTGCGTCGCTGCCGGTTCGTCCGCTTCGTTGTGCCCATGACGCCGGTAACAGACAAGGTCGATGACCACGTCCTTGTTGAATCGCTGGCGATACGCGAGCGCCAGGCGCGTGACGAACACCACCGCGTCCGGATCGTCGCCGTTCACGTGGAAGATAGGCGTCTCGAGCATCTTCGCGACGTCCGAGCAGTACATCGTCGAACGCGCGTCTTCCGGGTCGGAGGTGGTGAAGCCGACCTGATTGTTGATGATGATGTGGACGCTGCCGCCGGTGTAGAACGCGCGCGCCTGCGAGAGCTGCAGCGTTTCCATCACCACGCCCTGGCCGGCAAACGCGGCGTCGCCGTGGATGAGGATCGGCAATACACGCGTGCCCTTGGTATCGCCACGCCGTTCCTGGCGCGCGCGCACTGACCCTTCGACCACCGGGTTCACGACCTCGAGATGGGAGGGGTTGAAAGCCAGCGCCACGTGTACGTTGCCGCCAGGCGTGCGCAGATCGGACGAGAAGCCCTTGTGGTACTTCACGTCGCCCGAGCCCTGCATGTGCGCGGTGTCGTACTTGCCTTCGAATTCGTTGAACAACACTGACGGCGATTTGCCGAGCAGGTTCACCAGTACGTTCAGGCGGCCGCGATGAGCCATGCCGATGACGCATTCTTCAATGCCCTGCTGGCCGCCCCTCTGGATGAGGTCGTCGAGCAGCGGGATCAGCGAATCGCCGCCTTCGAGCGAGAATCGTTTCTGACCGACGTATTTCGTGTGCAGGTAACGCTCCAGGCCTTCGGCGGCGGAGAGCTGCCAGAGAATGTTCTTCTGTTCTTCC
Source organism: Pseudomonadota bacterium (assembly GCA_039931065.1). Classification (GTDB taxonomy): domain Bacteria; phylum Pseudomonadota; class Gammaproteobacteria; order Steroidobacterales; family Steroidobacteraceae; genus CADEED01. The sequence goes on from JBDTSP010000003.1 coordinate 198,923, forward strand.
GGCGTGAGCTTGCCGATGAGGCGGCCGACCAGGTACTGGTCTTGCAGCCAGAGGCGCTCTTCGGTGTTCGACACGTGCGCGAACTCGGCGCCAATCGTGCCGCAGTAGGCGTATTCGAGCTGGGCGATGATCTCGCGCAGCTTGAGCCTTGGGGCGAGCTCATTCGGACGCGAGCCGGTCAGGAATTCGGTGTCGAGGTCGGCGTCGGTGAGGCCGAAATAGCCAAGTTCGAGCACACGCGGGCGTTCGCGTTTCTGCAGCCCGAGCGGATCCAGGTTCGCGATGAGGTGGCCGCGGTTGGCGTAAATCTGGACCAGCCGGGAGACGGCGCCCTGTTTCGCGGCTGTTTCGCCACCCGGGGATGCGGCCCCTGCGGCGAGACGCGGTTTGGACGCGCGCTGCAGGATGCCGGCCTGGACGGTGGAATGACTCTGTTCGGCACCCGCGCCGTCGCGCAGCTTCTGGCCGTCCTGAAGCTTCTTGAAATACTCGCGCCACTTCGAATCGACACTCTGCGGATCGGCGAGGTACTGCTCATAGAGAGCTTCAACGTAAGGGGCGTTGCCACCCGACAAAGGAGTGGACGCGAGCAACTCGCCAAGGCTTCCGGCCATACGAGAAAAAATCCTGTGGACTCAAGGTCCTGGAGCGAGAAAGGGGCGGTATGTTAGCCGAAGCGGCCCATACCCGAAAGGCGACCAGTGCCTAATCTAGGGGAATGTTACGTAAAAGAAAGAGCTCGTAACCCACGAGCGCGCAATACATTCCGAGTACCCCGTACAGCGCCAACCCTACCGCCTTGCCGTAGTAGCGCAGCCGGGCCAAAAGCGTCAATACGACCACGCCTATGGCGGTCAGGCCGAACTTCCAAGAAACGAAGCTGTGCCCCGACTCGTGCACCAGCGGTTCCATCACCGGGTTGATCTCGCTTGCACCGAGACCGATCAACTTGAGCGTCAGGATCGCGTCGGCGCTGCACAGGAGCAGGATCAGTATGCCGACTGCCAGCCACTGGGGATGAAACCAGTCGGTGACGACAAGGTGGCGTTCGCTGTCGCGACGAGGCGCGATGCGTCGGCGGACGAAGTTGCCACGCCACAGCGCACGAAGGACGGAACGACGTCTTTCATTGGGGACGCGTCGTTCGATGCTGGGTTGGGGCATTCGCGTTCATTGTATGAGTGGCGTTGCCTGCCGGAATGTCACGAGCGCGCAATCGCGTGTGAGCCAAGTCCCATTTCGTCTCAGTAGCTGTAGCGCAGCTCCGCCATGACGCTGCGGCGAATCTCCCGCCCCTGCGGATCCGCGTACTCGCGGTGTATTTCGTTAAGTAGATTGAAACCCTTGACGGCGACTTCGAGGCGCTCGCTCGCGCGCCAGCCGATGCGCGCGGAGAGTTCGGTGTATTGCGGTAGCTCGGGGGCCGGCATTGCGCCAACCTTGCGCCATACCGCATCGACACTGAAGCGCCCGAAATCCATCGACGACTTGAGCAGGTAGCTCGAGGTCGGATCGTTGCCCGCCTGGCTCACGCCGACGATTCCGGATGCGCCGTCGCTGAATTCGAGCCGCTTGTGAACCGAACGAAATCCCGGCGAGACCCGCCACCACGAGTTGACCTGCAGATTGGCCCAGGCTTCGACGCCGTAAGTGCTGCCTTCGATGAAATTGCCCCAGCGCAGCGGCAGCAGCGTGACCGGGGTTATTTCGATGCTGCGCAGATCGTCGTAATCGTCGTAGAACAGGCTCGCGGAGAAAGACACATCGGCTGCGGGTTGCCCGCGATAACCGATTTCGTACGCGGTTACCTTCTCGGTTTTGAAGTCCGGATTGCCGCTCACGAACAATGCACCGCCGGCAAATTCCTGCACGTCGGTATCGAACGGAGTCGGCGCACGGATCGCCTGCGACCCGGCGATCCAGAACAGCGTGGTGTCGTTCGGTGCCCATGAAAGGCGCAGATCCGGCAACACGTTCCAGGCCGAATAGCTGTTGTCCTCGAGCTTGACGCCCGCGATCAGCTTGAGCCGCTCCGTCAGGGCGAAGTTGTCCTGGATGAACAAGTTGGTCTGCTCGAGCGTGCGATGGTCCGGCACGAACGCCAGCGCGTTGTTGACGGTCTGGTAGTCGTTCGAGCGACTGCCGAGACCCCAGATCAGGTGGTGCCGCGCGCCGAGCTCCGCGCTCTGCTGCAATTCGACGTCGACCGTATCGATCTCGTATTCGATGCCGCTCGGCGGGTGGTCGCGCTGAACCCGGTCGTAATAAATCTGCACCCGGGTAGATACGATCCCCGCACGTTCGAAGCGGCCGAGCAGGTTCGCGCCGGTGAACCCGACGCCGTCTGCCTCGAGGAAATTCTGCTCGGCGTGCTGGTAATCGCCCTGCACGGTGAACATGTTGTTAGCGCCGCCGAATTCGGTCCGGAACCCGGCCTGCCACTTGCTCCAGTCGTCCTCTGCGCTGTTGCCGTCGCTCAAATCGGTGGCGCCGCGGTCGAACCACTTGGCGTACACGCGGAACGCACCGTCATTGCCAAGGGCGCCGCCGTAACGGGCACCGAACGCCTGTTCTTCGTCGCCCGCATCAAGGCGCAACAACGCGCCCTTCGTGTCGGTGGCCTTGCGCGTGATTATGTTGATCACGCCGTTCATCGCGTTCGCGCCCCACAACGTGGCGCCGGGACCCGAGATGACTTCGATGCGATCGATGTCATCCATGAGCACATCCTGCATGTCGTAGACGACACCGGAGAACAGCGGCGAATACACGCTGCGACCGTCGATGAGGATCAGGGTCTTGTTGGAGAAGTTCTGCACGTCGGGCGAGCCGGAAAGGCCACGCGCCCCGTTGGAATATTCACTCGAGGTGAGCTGGGTCACCTGCATGTTCGGCGCGAGGCGCAACGCTTCGGGAACACTCTGCACACCGGCGCGCAGGATTTCCTCGCGGGTGATCACGTAGATGGAAGCCGGCGCGCTCGACAGGCTCTGCGCACTCTTGGAAACCGAGGTGACCTCGACATTGGCAAGTTCTTCGAGCGACATGCGCCCGAGCTCGATGATCGGGACGCCGGCGTCGGCGACCTGCTGCGCCCGGGCTGCTGTTGCCATCGTGAGAATCGCCGCCATGGCGGCAGCCTGTTTTACGCTGGCTCGAAAATTCACAGTTGTACTCGTCTCTCGGCCATCGCGAAACGGATGACACATGCGGATTGTCGATGGCGTCTCACATGGGGATCGGCGCAGTTGGACCAGGCCTGGGGCCGCCGTTCGACGCGCGCCGCTACCGACAGCAACGCCGAGGCGATCTTGAGGCGCGCGCGATCGGCGGCCGCGAGCGAGACTTCAAAACGCACCTTGGGCGAAGCCTCGATGAAATTGATCACGCCACCGGCGTCGAGCCCCCTCACGTCATCGGTGACGATGAGTATGGGCAACAGGATCGCGGCTTCGCGCAGCGAGCGGCTGCGCGCCAACGGCTCTTTCGGGCCGACATAAAGAATGTGGACACCTTCGAGCTCCGACGCGCGTGTGACCCGGCGCACCAGCGCGGGGCGGCCGTGCACCGTCATCTTCGGCAGTAGTTCGTCGAGTTGTTTGGCGACGTCTTCCGCTCCATACACGGCGATGACGAACGGACCCGCGGCGGGCGCGTCCTCGGGCCATTCGATGTAGGAAGCAAAGCGATAAAGGAAGGCGGCTTTCACGGCGTCGGCGGAGAATAGCGCCGCGAGAGACTGTGAAGATGCGAATACGCCGGCCAGGACTAGCAATGAGACGCGCGCGATCTTGCGCACGTGGATCATTGTTGGCTTCATCAACTTCGTCGGGCTCCCTGCTTCGGTTTGTAGGACTGATCTGATTGCAGTGGACCGTATTTTCTATACTTAGGCAAGATGAGGAAGCGTGATCCGAAACCGGAATAACAAAGAGGAACTGGAGAGAGGACGCCCGTGGCGCGCACTTTCCTCCATCCGGCATGCGCATCGGTCGTTGAGCGGCAAGCTGATGGTTGTAATGCTTACAACCACGGCGATCGCGCTGGCCGTCGCGGGCGCTGCGCTGCTGTTCTCGGACCTGCGAGACAACCGCGCCGCGTGGGCCACCGATCTCGGCACCGAGGCGGCGATCCTCTCGCTCTCGCTTCAACCTACTCTGTCGTTCAACGATCTCGAAGGCGCACAACGCAGTCTAAACGCGTTGCAGGCGCGCGAGTCGATTCACGCCGCGGCGCTCTACTCAGCCGACGGCACCGTCTTCGCGCAATACGTGCGGCCCGGCGAGACACCGGCGCCGGCGCGCCTGCCTCGCCTGAAGCCCGGCTCGCACATCGACGGTGGACGGGTCGAACATGTCCAGACCGTCACGCAAGGCAGCGAGCAGCTCGGCACTATCTACCTGCGCGCGCAATACGACGTTCACGGACGTGTGCGCGCCTACCTGAGCGTGCTCGGCGCCGTCATGTTCATCGGGTTGATCGCCGCCCTGCTCGCCTCCAGCTGGTTGCAGCGCGTGGTGAGCCGGCCGATGGAATCCATGGCCAACGTCGCCCGGCAGATCGTGGAGAAACGCGACTACTCGTTCCGTGCGGAGAAAATGACCGATGACGAGATCGGCGTGGTGATCGACGCATTCAATAAAATGCTCGACGAAGTGCAGACGCACTCGCGCGCCCTCGAGACCAGCGAGAAGCTGTATCGCGCCATTGGCGAATCCATCAACTACGGCGTTTGGGTATGCGACGCCGCGGGCCGCAACATCTACGTCAGCGATTCGCTGCTGAAACTCGTCGGCCTGACGCCGCAGCAGTCGGCCGAGTTTGGCTGGAGCGAAGTACTGCATCCCGACGACCTCGAAGAAACGATGGCCGCCTGGAAGGAATGCGCTCGCACCGGCAGCACCTGGTATCGCGAGCACCGCATGTTGGGCGTCGATGGCAAGTACCACTCCATCCTCGCGCAGGGCGTGCCGATCCGCGATGAGGAAGGCCGCGTGCAGCGTTGGGCCGGCATCAATCTCGACATCGGCCGGCTCAAGAACACCGAACTCGCATTGCTCGAAGCCGACCGACGCAAGGATGAATTCCTCGCGACGCTCGCGCACGAACTGCGTAATCCGCTGGCACCCATTCGCAATGCCGTGCGTATCCTCGATTCGGACGCCGCCGACGAACGTCAACGCAAGTGGGGCCGCGAGGTCATTTCGCGCCAGGTGCACCGCATGGCGTTGCTGCTCGACGACCTGCTCGATGTTTCACGCATCACGCGCGGGCAGCTCGAACTCAAGAAGGATTACGTCGATCTGAAGTCGGTCGTGGGCGTGGCGGTCGAAACCGCGCGGCCATTGATGGACGCCAAGCAGCACCGGCTCACGGTGTCGGTACCCGCCGAGACCATCAAGCTCGAAGCCGATCCGCTGCGCCTGTCCCAGGTTCTCGGCAACCTGCTGACGAATGCCGCCAAATACACCGACCCCGAGGGCGCGATCGCGTTGATCGCGCGCATCGAGAACGGCGAACTCGTCATCAGAATCCGGGACAGCGGCATCGGGCTCACCGAAGAGGCAATACCCGCATTGTTCACCATGTTCTCGCAGGTCAACTCCGCGGTGGATCGCGCCGAAGGCGGCCTCGGGATTGGTCTTGCGCTGGTCAAGGGCCTGGTCGCGCTGCATGGCGGCCGGGTCGAAGTGAAGAGCGAGGGCCTGGGGCGCGGCAGCGAATTCATCGTGCACCTGCCGCACAAGGTGCTCGCGCCCGTGAGCACCGCCGCCGCCGAGGAAGTAGATAGTGGCGCCGCCAATGCCAGCTCCATGCGGCGCGGGCGCATTCTCGTGGCGGACGACAATCGCGATGCCGCGGAATCGCTGGCGCTGGTACTGCGTTTCGCGGGGTACGAGGTGTTCATAGCGTTCGGCGGGGCGGAAGCATTGGAGATCGGATTGCGCGAGCGGCCGGATGCCGGGTTGATAGACATCGGCATGCCCGGCATGAGCGGCCATGAAGTTGCCCGCCGCATGCGACTCGAAGCCTGGGGCAAGAATGCCGTCTTGATCGCGCTCACCGGCTGGGGCCAGGAGCAGGACAAACAAGCCGCCAAGGCCGCCGGCTTCGATGAACACATGACGAAGCCCGTCGACCCCGTAGAGGTGGAACGCGTGTTAGGCGACATGCTGCAGCCGTCCGCGAAGCCGCGTAAAGACGGGTCCAACGAATCCTTCCGCAATGCCTGAAAGCCCCACCGCGGCGACGACCGCGATCCGCGGACCCGCGCTGACATTCACCGGCGATCCGTTCGTGTCAGGCATCGACGCCACGATGCGATACGAGAGCGATGCCATCGTCGCCATGGCGGGCGGCAGGATCACCCATTTCGGCCCCGCCTCGGCCCTTAAGGCGGCACTGCCGCCGGGGACACATATATATGAGTGCGGGCGGAACGCCCTGATCCTTCCCGGCTTCATCGATTGCCACGTGCACTACCCGCAGACGCAGATCATCGGCGCGTATGGCGAGCAACTGCTCGACTGGCTCGAGAAGTACACGTTCGTGGCCGAGCAGCAGTTCGCCGATGTCTCGCATGCACGCGCGGTCGCGAATGTGTTTCTCGACGAGTGTTTGCGCAATGGCACGACGACCGTCGCGAGCTTTTGCACGGTGCATGAACACTCGGTTGATGCCTTCTTCGAAGCCGCGGCCGCGCGTGGCATGCGCACGATCGCCGGCAAGTGCCTGATGGATCGCAATGCGCCCGAAGCGCTGCGGGATACCGCGCAACGCGGGTATGACGAATCGAAGGCGCTGATCGAGCGCTGGCATGGCAGGGGCCGAGCCTCGTACGCGATCACGCCGCGATTCGCGCCGACCTCGACGCCCGGGCAGATGGAACTGGCGGGGGTGTTGTGGCAGGAACATCCCGGCACCTATCTGCAGTCGCATGTGTCGGAGAATCGCGCGGAAGTTGAATGGGCGAAGCATATTTTCCCCGGGCGCGCCGGTTATCTGGATATCTACGATCACTATGGGCAGTTGGGCCCGCGCGCGATTTACGGGCATGGCATATGGCTCACGGATTCAGAACTTGCCCGCATGCATGAAAGCGGCAGCGCGATTGCGCACTGCCCTACGTCGAACATGTTTCTCGGCAGCGGGTTGTTCGACCTGCGCCGGACCAAACAAGCCGGGCGGCCGGTGCGCGTTGGATTGGCCACCGATGTGGGCGCTGGCACTTCGCTCTCGATGCTTCAGACCATGGGCGCGGCGTACCAGATTGCCCAGTTGGGCGGCGGTAGTTTGTCGGCGCCGCTGGCGTTTTACCTGGCCACACGCGGCGCGGCGCAGGCGCTCTATCTGGAAGACACGATCGGCAGTATCGCCGTCGGCATGGAAGCGGATCTCATCGTGCTCGACATGAAGTCGACGCCATTGATCGAGTTCCGCATGAATCGATGCGAGTCGTTCGATGCGGCCTTGTTCGTGCAGATGACGATGGCGGACGAGCGCGCAATCCGCAACGTCCTGATCGGCGGCGAACTACTGGATTGAATGTTGCGCGGGCTTCGTGGCGACGCCACTGTCGATGATATCGAGCAGGCGTTGCGGATCCACGGGCTTGGTCAGGTGTTCCTCGAAGCCTGCGTCCAGCGCCTGCTTGCGATCCTCCGCGCGACCGTACCCGGTCATTGCGAACAGTCTCGGCGCGAGTGACGGGAACTCCGTGCGGATCGAGTGCGCCACCATGTAGCCATCGATGCCCGGCATACCGATGTCCATGAACACGAATTCGGCCGGAAACTGGCGCAGCGACGAAAGCGCCGCCGCACCGCCGAATGCCACGAGCACCACATGCCCCGCCATTCGAAGCAGGAACGCGAGTGATTCCGCGGAGTCGACGTTGTCGTCCACCACGAGCACACGGCGCGACACCCCACGCGGTGCCGACGCAGATGGGTTGGAGGCGGGGCCGATCGCCGTTGCCGGAACGCGCGGCAGTTGCACGCGAAATTCACTGCCCTCCCCGAGCCCGGCACTGCGCGCCTCGACGCGACCGCCGTGCATCTGCACCAGGTGCATGACGATGGTCAGTCCGATGCCCAGACCACCCTGGCTGCGATCCAGCGTGCGGTCGCCCTGCACGAACAGTTCGAACACGTGCGGCAAGAACTGCGCATCCATTCCGATGCCTTCATCGCGCACGCTGACCACGACATCGGCCGCGACCTCGGTAGTCACCCAGATGCGGGCGCGGCTGGCCGAATACTTGGAGGCGTTGGTCAGAAGATTCGCGATCACCTGGCCAAGGCGCAGTTCATCGACTTCCACGAACACGTCCGGATCGCCTCGCTCGTACTGGACTTGCTGTTGCCGCGCATCCAGCAGGGGCTTCACTGTCTCAAGAGCCGTCTCGATCACCCGGTGAATTCGCACCGGTGTTCTGCGCAGCTCGATCGCCCCGCGCGTGATGCGGGCCACGTCGAGCAGATCGTCGACCAGGCGAGTGAGCTGAACCACCTGGCGCTGGAGCAATGCGCTCGCCTGCTTGATCACTTTGGCATCGAGCGGGTTGCCGGCGAGGATGCTCGCGACGTTACGGATCGGCGCCAATGGATTGCGCAGCTCGTGTGCCAGCATCGCGAGGAATTCATCCTTGCGCCGGTCGGCGTCGCGCAGAGCGCTCGTGGTCTCGCCCAACTTCTGTAGCGCCGCGAGCTGCGCGCCATGACTTCTCTGCAGCGCATGCATCAGCCAGGCTGCGAGCAGGCAGACGATGAGGAAGAAGGTGACGTGCGAGCTCCACTGCCAGAGTGACGCCTCGTTCGGCCAATGCGCGAACCACAGGGTTGCGACGGCTGGCGCCAGCAGACTCGCCAATATTGCCGGGCCCAATCCGCCCAGATAGGCGCAGACGAACACGCCAAGGACAAACGGCAACAACGGGGCCTGCGTCCCCAACACCGGAGTGAGCGCGGCACGTGCAGCGGCGATACCGAGCACGACGAGTACCGCGGACAGGTAACGCACCCCGTTGTTGTACCCACACAGCAGCGGCCAGGTGGACGAGGGGCTTAGGTTCAAGCGGAGCAAACAGACTCCAGACGCAATCAGGTTCCGGGCAAAGTGTAGGGTGCGTTATAGCGGGGAGATATGCGGAGGCTGCCTACCGTCGTGTAGGAATGGGCTGTCATGGGAGATGAAAACCGGGTGAGAGCTTCGCAGTCGATCCAGCGGCGCCGGCGCCCGGTACGCAGCTCGTCGCACGATCAAAGTGAGTGCATCAGCTTTTCGTTCACGCGGACCTTCTCGAGCGACACCTTCTTCGTGTACTTCACGATGCTCGGCTGGGTCACGCCACCGAACTCGCAATCCTTCAACGTGAGGTCTTCGACCGGCGCATTGGGCAACCCCTGCGAATCCAGCACACGCACCGCGCTCTTCACCCTCAATCTCTCCACCACCACGTTACGCAATTGCGGAGTGAACGGCCCGTTTGCGCCCTCTTCGTAGTTGAAGTCGCAGGTGATCGCCGCGCGCCCCACCTGCCCCACGTTCAGATCGCGGTAATAGAAATTCTCCAGCAAGCCGCCGCGCAATGCGTTGTTCTTGAACCGTATCGCGTACCAGAGATCCGGGCTGTCCATCTGGCAGTTCTCGGCGAACACCCAACGCGCGCCGCCGGAAATCTGGCTGCCGACCACCACCCCGCCATGACCTTCCTTCATGCGGCAGTTACGGATCAGGATGTTCTGCGATGGCGTCGCAAGCCTTCGCCCGTCCGCATTGCGGCCGGAATTCACCGCGATGCAGTCGTCCCCCGTATCGAACGAACAATCCTCGATCAACATGTGGTCGACGGACTCCGGATCGCAGCCATCGTTGTTAGGCCCGTGCCCGAACACCGTGACGCCGCGCAGCGTGATGTTGCGGCAGAGCACGGGGTGGATATTCCAGAACGGCGAGTTGCGTAACGTCACGCCTTCGATGAGCACGTTCTCGCAGTCGTACGGCTGGATGAACGGCGGGCGCAGCATCGAGCCTTCGCCAAACACGCGCAGCTCCACCGGCACACTGGCTTCCGCCATGTCGAACAGCTTCTTGCGCGCCGGGCGCTGATCGGGCATGCCCTCTTTCCAGCCGTATTCGGTCGTGCCAGCCCACGGGCCCTTCCACGCCCACCAGTTTCTCTCGCTGCCTTGCGCATCGAGCGTGCCCGAGCCTGTGATGGCGATGTTCTTCTGCTTGCGCGCATAAACAAGTGGCGAGTAATTCATCAACTCCATTCCCTCCCAGCGCGTGAACACGATGGGATAACTCCTGGGGTTGGTATCGAACAGCAACGTGGCGCCCTCGCTCACGTGCAACTCGACATTGCTCTTGAGGTGAATCGCGCCGGTGAAGAACGTTCCCGCGGGAACGAGTACGCGGCCGCCGCCTTCCTTCGCGCACGCGTCGATCGCCTTCGCAATCGACGCGCTGTTCAAGGTTGCCCCATCGGCGCGCGCGCCAAACCTCGTTATGTCGAATACACGCGCGGGGAAAGCGGGCGCGCTGACCTTGCGCGCGATGTCGGCGGCCTTTGCCCAGGCGTCATCGATGCTGATGGTCGCGTAGCTCTCGCGCCCCAGCGTGAGTGCTGCGGCAGCCGCACCGCTCTTGAGCAGAAATTCCCGTCGCGTCGACCATGACCGCATTCAGATTCCTCCAGGAGATTCACCAGAAACGCGCAATAACTCATTGAAATCGCCGCGATGAATCGCAGCATCGGCCCGAGCGTATGCCTCTTCGCGCAGCACTTCAAAGATCGACGGCGACTCGCGCTCGCGCGCGCAGGAATTGTTTGTCGCGATCACGAGTGACCGCTCCGCTACGGAAAAACACCTACAGCTGTCATGGCAGCGTTCCTCGCACGCGCGAAATTCTGTCGGGATTTTTTACAGCACACCCATTTCTCGCGACTGGCGCGAGAGATTTTCCCGCGAACTGCGCTAGCTAGATCGTCGAAAATTCTTACAGCTGAAAAATTTCCGCTTTCGATTCTGTTATGCACGGGACTAGAATCGGGCAAAGCGAGTGAAGAGAGCGGCGCGAAGAAGACGCAAGCGCCAACACGAAAAATTTCTAATGCTCAGGGAGAACTCACAAATGTTTCGGAAAATTTTATTGAGTGCGGTGTTGATTGCCGCGACCGGCGCGGCCAATGCCGGCCCGATCACATTCAGCGAAGGATTCGACGACGTCAGCGCGCTGGCCGCTGCTGGTTGGCTCACGCCTGACAACAGCACGCCGGGCGGCGATCAGCCGGGCTGGTTCCAGGGTAATGCGGGTGTCTTCACGTCCGACTCGGGCGCGGACGATTCGTACATCGCCGCCAATTACCTCGGCGCACCTGCCGGTGGCAACATCGACAGCTGGCTCATCACACCGCTGTTCGCGGTGGCCGACAGCAGCACGATCACGTTCGCGACCCGTGCCGGTGGCGCCTATCCGGACACGCTCGAAGTGCTGTACAGCCTGGGCAGTTCAAACATCGCCGACTTCATGTCGATCGGTTCGCTCTCGGGCAGCAACTTCCCGATCGACTGGGCGAACGTCAATCTGGTTGCTTACAGCCTCCAGCAGGACATCCGCCTCGCGTTCCGTTATCTCGTAACGGACACCTCGGTGAATGGCGACTACGTCGGCATCGATTCGTTCGAAGTGCGGGCGGTGCCCGAACCCGGAACGATCGCGTTGTTCGGTGCGGCGCTGCTGATGATGACGTTCGCAATTCGTCGTCGTCGCAACCAGATCTGAAACTCTTTATGGACGCGGCCGGAGTTCCGGCCGCGTCCATACCTCATTCGTTTTCTACGGATTCAAGGGAGAATCTTGATGAAAAAAATTCACATAACGCGTCTCGCGACGGTTGCCGGTGTGACCGGCGCCATTGCGGTCGCTGCACTCGCATTCGCGTCGGGCGAGAAGTCTGCTCCGCAGACGGTTGCCGCCGCGCCTCACTTCAACACCCAGTTCGTCGGCGCACCGGCCAAGCTGGTCGAGATCGGCGATCAGTCGATGCAGACAACCGTGCTCGCCTTCGTCGACGCCGAAACCAAGCAGTTGCGGCCAGCGACCCAAGCCGAGCTGAATGATTCGGCCGCCAAAGCCGCTGCCGCCGCACCGAAGGTCGCCGCGCGCAGCTCGAGCTTCGCCGCGGCCCCGGCCGCCGCAGCCCCGGCCAGCGTGCAGTTGGCGAACGGCTCAACGATGGTCGTGCTCGACGAGTCGTATCTGTCGTACGCCGTCGCGACCATCGGTCCGGACGGCAAGGTCAAACAGGCCTGCATCGAGAAGCAGCCTAATGCGGAAGCCGCGCTGCGCACTGCGGTCGCCATGAAGGGAGCTGTCAGCAATGAGAAATAACAAACTCGGCAAGCTGCGCCTGCTCGCGGCCACGTCCGCGTTAGCTGTCGCGAGCTTCGTTGCGGCCCCGGCCGCCAACGCCGCGATCCAGATCACGGTCTATAACAACAACGCCGCCGGCATTGGCTTCAACGACCCGACACCGGTTGCGCCCGTGGGTGGCAATCCGGGCACCACGCTCGGCGAACAGCGCATCTATGCGTTCCTGTTCGCGGCCGACAAGTGGGGCGCGACGCTGACCAGCAACGTTGAGGTCCGCATCCTGGCGCAGTTCACCGCGCTGACCTGCACCCCCACCGGCGCGGTGCTCGGCTCGGCCGGCGCCACGACGGTCTTTCGTGACTTCACGAACGCCCCGGTTGTTGCCACCTGGTATTCGAGCGCGTTGGCTGACAAGTTGACGGGAATCGATCTGAGCCCGCTCAACAACACGCTCTCCGGGTTCGACATCAATGCCAATTTCAACGTCAACCTCGGCAACCCGGGCTGTCTGACGGGTGTCCCGTTCTACTTCGGTCTCGACAACAATCACGGCACCGCCGTCGATTTCGTCACCGTGCTCACGCACGAAATGGGCCACGGTCTGGGGTTCCAGACGTTCACGAACGGCTCCACCGGCGCGCAGCTCGCGGGCTTTCCGGCCATGTGGGATCGCTTCCTGCTCGATAACACCACGGGTCTGAACTGGACCCAGATGACGGGCGCGGAGCGCCAGGCCTCTGCAATCGGCGTCAACAAGCTGGTGTGGACTGGCCCGAACGTGTCGGCAAACGTGCCGTTGGTTCTGCGAGGCACGCCGCGACTCACGATCGGCGGCCCGGCCGCTGGCGCGACCGCGGGTACTTACCTGATCGGCTCGGCGTCCTTCGGAGCGCCGCTGGCCAGCCCGGGTCTTTCCGCGGATGTCATGCCGATGAGCGCGGCGAACGCCGACGGGTGTCTGTCCTTCGGCGCCGCCGACAAGACGGCCGTCACCGGCAATATCGCGCTCATCAATCGCGGCGTGTGCGGCTTCGTCATCAAGGTGAAGAACGCGCAGCTCGCAGGCGCAGTCGGCGTGATCATCGCTGACAACGTCGCGGGCAGCCCGCCGCCGGATCTCGGCGGTACGGACCCGACGATCACGATCCCCTCGGTTCGCATCACGCTCGGCGATGCCACGACTCTGCGTACGGCGCTCACCAAGCGTTCACGCACCAAGTCTGGCGTAATCGCGACGCTCGATACGAATACGGCGGTGCTCGCGGGCGCGGACGCGTTCAAGCGCATCAAGATGTACACGCCGAATCCCTACCAGGGCGGTTCATCGGTCTCGCACTACGACACGACGGCGACGCCGAATCAGCTGATGGAGCCGGCGATCAACGGCGACCTGACGCATGAAGTCACGGTGCCGTTCGACCTGACGTACGAGCTGTTCAAGGACATCGGCTGGTAAGCCAGCCGTACACCGGTAAGTACCGGAGGGCGCCGAATGAAAGTTCGGCGCCCTTTTTTATTGGCGCGGACTAACAGGGAAGAGTTGGCGCCCCCGGCCGGAGTTGAAGTCGCGTGTAAGGTACTGTTCTAGCTAGCGACTTGGCCGCAGAGGCGCGTTTGTACCCGCGACCGTACCCGCAGCCCTAGCGGGCTGCAAGCGCGGGTACGCGCACCCAACTGGTCTACCGTAATTTTTGAGCTGGGCCGGAATTCTCGGCCTCTTTGGGGGTACCAGGCAAAAAGGGCAAACTCGTCCGAATCAGCGCTGGTAATCGCCCCTCCGGGCTAGCACTGCATGGAAGTCGCTGACGCTCGTGGTCACCTGAAAAGTACCAAAAAAGAGATGAATCCACTAAGCCGAAAGCCAACGCGAAAAATTGATCTGGCGCTAGACCGACTCTTCGGCCCCAAGGGCTACTTTGTGCCGCAATGGCCGGGCGACTTCAAACGCAAAGATTTTCTGTCGCGGGAGGTGAGGCTTACCGACGACCGAATGATCCTTCTTACGGATGAAGGCCTAGAGAGTTTCAGAGCGATAGTTGGAATTCTCCACGACGAAGACTTGTTCGACGGGCATGCGGCCTACAGCGACATTTGGAGCGCTTGTCAGGATGTTCACCGAGACCTTTTGTCAAAGAGTCATCGTCCCGACGATGCTGATGAGTTCGTTGCACTCGCGACCAAGATCGTAAATGGCCGCATCAGCGAGCACACGTTTGTTGTGCCCCTCCTCGGAATTGAGTTAAAGGACGTTGACGAGATCGTCATAGGTTCTCTCAGAGTGGTGCGGCCGACTCTTGAGTTGTTGACGAAGATGGAAGTCTCCGCTTCGGGAAACCACGCAGCAAAGTTCGTTGAACATACGAAATTCATGCTGTGGTTGACAGGGACGGTGCGTGGGACAACGCCCGTAGCCGTGCGAAAGTTTCGCGAGAAGGCGCAGCTTGCCACCGGCCTAATTTCGATTGTCGCAGGTTCGCTCTATGAACATGGCGCGCACGGGTTCCGAATCGGCATTGCGATGTCCCCGGAAGAGGCATATGGCCGCGGCCAGTATCTGCACTGGCGGGAAGACGACAAATCCCTCGTCACCACGCATCAATTCTCCCGAGCACAACGTCTCACCGTTGATCCCGAGATGCGCGCGCGCATCGAAGCGTCAACGCTAGGGAAACGAGCGACTTCTATTGTGGAGTCGACCAGCCGCACTGAAATCGAAGAAGCGATTGTCAAAGCCATCCACTGGTACTCCGACGCCCATAGAGACGAGGTGATCGTCATGCGGTTCCTGAAGTACTGGAGCTGCGTCGAGGTCTTTTTCTCTAGCAGTTCCAAGAAAATTACCGCGGCAGTCTCAATAGGTCTAGCTGCAATACTTAGTCACGGATACGTCGAATTCGCCCGGCCCGAGGAATACAACAAGCTGCGTAAGCGCATCGTTGGGCTCTACAAACAGAGGTCGAAAGCCACTCACCGTGCAGCTTTCGATCACGTGACGGAGCGGGATGCGGCTGATTTGAGCCAATGGGTTTCATGGCTCATCCTCAACTCCCTTATCTTTGTTGAAAATGGGATGAGTTCAACAAGCCAGATGAAAGCATGGACGCAAGCAGTGCATCGGCGCAATCGGCCAGAGTGGAGTTGGCTCCGCGCTTTGCCAGAACGCGCGCGTCGCTGTCAGAGCGCTCTCAAGAACTACTTCCACCGCATGCGCGCGAAGGGCCCGCTGTGACTGAAATTGCACTCGCGAAGGCGACTGAGCCAGTGTGGCTCATACTAACTAACCATCGGCAAATGCCGCGCTCACTTGCAAGTCTCGACAGATAACGATGCAACACAACAGTAGGCGCACCACCGTCCTTCTGCCCAATTTCAATATCTGTGAACGAGACGCCGTCACCCCAGCCAATCTCTAGAGATTTCATAACGGCTTCCTTTAGCGCGAATCGGCCAGCCAATCTTTCCAGTCGGCGTGAATCGCTTCCTACGAAAGCTAGTTCTGCCGACGTGAAGTATCGGTCTAGATGTTTCTCCGCGGCCAACTCAAGCACCCGAGAAAACTCTTGAATATCGACGGCGTCAACCCCGTGCCCAACGACGCATCCCGACAATTCCATCGAACCACCTCGAACGCGCAACCCGCAGACTTTACGTCTTAGGCCCGGCGCAAGACAGATTTCACGCCTGTGAGTTAGGCGGCCCAAGATACTTGAGTTCCTTCGAACTCTGATCAACCAGAATACGACCACCGCTCGATTTCAGGACGGCGCGCCAAACTTCAAATCCAAGAAGGATCGCGCGTTGCCACTCGCCCATTGACCGTTCGCGAACCTCAAGCAGCGATGTGATTCCTTTGATCGTTCGAAGCAGTTGATAGTCCAAATCTGTCACGCCGTCGAGCCAGTTGTGCCCCCTTGCATACTCGAATACAAGTGCGGCGACTCCTTCGTCAATCACTTGAGCTCGCCCGCCATCCTGTACTTCGTCAACCTGTCGATTGCTTTTCCTTTTGCGCCCCAGAAGCTTTCGAATTACAGGTGACCAGCCCAGCACTGCAACGTATCCGAGATGGAAGGCGTCGTGGAATCGATACCCGTCTGGATCATCCGCGTTGTCAGTCAAATCATTGCCAATGTGCTTCCCGTCCATGTGCGCACGTATCATCGGCCTTCCGCCTACATCGACTTCGCTCAACTGCACCACAAACTTCTGTGGAAAGCGCTCGCCCTCATCGAATATTCCATCGAAGGAGATAGAGGAAGTGTCTTGATTGCCCCAACGGCTCTGTGTCTTTTTTAGATTCCGCTGCGCGATATCCTCCAACTCCAGCCCGAACTTGGTTGCAACATTTGCGACGTACCAAATCAGGTCACCAAGCTCTTCCGCAACACGATCCTTGAAAAGCAAGTGCGCACTTCCGTCTCGCAGATGCTTTTTGTACTCGCTCAACAGCTCACCGGTCTCGCCAGCTAAACCCAGCAAGGGCACGACAAGGTCGGCACCGGCTTGAACGTTCTCGCGCCGTGCAACACGATCGGTCTTCTGCGCCTCGCGCTGATAGTCGTTCAAGTTCATCGCAACTTCTCCCTTCTGGTCGTTCATTCAACAAGTCGAATCAAAGTATTCCGCAATCTCGCCTTTCACTTGCTCTAACTACGACTCGCATCAATCGTCTCGTTGATCCCCCACTTGGGCGGATACCACGGCCGCGCCAAATCTCCAGTTGGCGAAAACTTTTGCTTTATTCGCGTTCGGCCGGAAATGCCGTGCACGTCGGGGTGCGCGACGCGTGAATATTTGTCGACCTCACAAAAGAGGTTTTGACAATCGATCAGCTGCAGGCGCCGCCCCCATAGCGGCCGAAATATGATTCCTAGTCTTTCGAACTCACGTTCCTGATTGTCTGCGACCAGTCGAATCAGCTCCGCCTCATTGAGACCTGCTCCGCTCATGAAGCACTTGCGCAGACCATCCCTCGCGCCCGGCCCAGGCACAACAAACTCCATCTCCGAGAAGTTAGTTACTTCACTGTAGTTAATGTCGGTAACGAACTGGTATGCAAGAAAGTCGCCAATAGTCGGGTAGCTCCGCAGCAATTCGAATGCCCTTTGCATTGTCACCATCTTTGACAATTTCCCCGGCAGATCGTCAGCCATCATCCTTTCTAGTAGTCGCAAATGATTTTGATGTTTTGCCGTGTGCCCGAACGCTGACCCGCCTGGAGGCATGATGTATGCAGCGGAATACACACGACCGCCCGCACGCATGGCTTTGCTTATCGCGCTATCGTAGTGACGGAATTTGTAGTCCTTGAACGTGACCGCGCCGAAGACGTGCTCAAAAAGCTCCCATGTCTCGATCTTATTGAAGAGCTTAAACATGAGAATCCGAAAAACCACCTCTGCATCGGATTTCGGCAAGTCGTCTCGATAGATCACATGCCTAATCAGATACTGACTGACTCGGTCAGAAGCGCGGTAAGCATTCGTAAACTTGTGCACCGAGATAATAGGATCATGCGTCCACGGCTCTGGCTGCATAGTTAGCCGCCTGAAGTACACGTTCTGCCGCTCGGCGGCAAAACGCCAATAGGTATCGAATACTGCTGATACTTTGATTGGAAGGAGATGCGAGGGTCCGCCCGAGAGCCCTATCTTGCTAGAAGAGGGAGCTGCTGATTTAGTGGTAGTTGCTCCTAGGGATCGTCTCTTCACGTCGCAAGCTCAGAAGTCGGGCGAGGTGCGATTGAACGTCCCGGCACTGCCGTCTGTGCAAAGCACTCTCTAGCCGCGGTGACTAACGGGCGCAGCGCCTGATCCGTTTTTGAGATCCGCTCGAATTTTGCGACACCTACGATCACATTCATTCTGTTCATCTTCAGTTTCATCTCATGGGCCATGAAGGCTCCTAGCTGAGCAATACCAAGATAGTTGCCGTATGCCTTCACAAATAGCTGCTGCGTGGCATAGAACGCGTTCACGACGAGCCCCGCTTCAGTAGGCTCGAAGCTCACATGTTGCATGCACGGAAACTGCAGTTGGGCATCAGCGACGTGATCACGTTCCGGATCAAATACACTCGCTTGAAACATCGACCGTCTTACGCCTTCTCGACTTTCAAATTGCGACAAGATCCATTCGAGTTGATTGCCATCGCATGGACCACGTCCGTAATTCACAAGTCGCTCGAAGTACAGGCCGCGGCGGTTGTCACGCGGATTCATCGCCTGATACCTGGGAAAAGCGTCACGATAGTACTTGAAGAGGTTCGCGCGGTTACCCTGCGAAACCTGCCAGACTCGCTGCGGAAAGATCGTGAACGCCACGTCTTCGACGCTTCGCATCTTCTTCGCCAATAGCAAGGAATCTAGCTCGCTGCGTATCGCCGAAGTTTCGGCGACTTCGCCGTCAGCACCGAATCCCGACACACTCAGGACCAGCGGTGAGACTTCTGGGCCTGGGTTGTCGAGCACATGAAGCACCGCTTTTGCCCACGCTCGGGATAGATCCAACTCATCGACGAGAATTGGACCAGTGGATTGTGCGCGCTTAGTCATCCGAAGTTTCCTCTAGGTGGCGGAACCGAGCGAGGCCAATGTACTTTTCCCTTGCGACCCTGACGTACGTGGCCCATTGCGAACCAGGAATCACTACTCTCGTGATACCGACTCTTGCGGCGCGGAAGAGGCGATAACTCTTGAGATCGCCTTCCGGCATTAGCATTGCGGTGTCAACAACAACGCCAACAGGCAGTGCCAGCAGCTCGCCTTCCTCCATGTCGAGCGTGGGCGAGTTCCAATGCTTGTCAGCCATCGTCAGTCGTTTGTTGATGGCCTTTCCTATCAAGTCAGTCCGGATCATTTTTGGAGTGGTCCGCCCAAGCTGATCTCGGCGTTCTGGAGAAATCATGCCGATCCCGAAAGCCAAGTGGTTTACCAAAGTCGCCTGCCCCACTCCGAAATTGCAGGCAATCGCATACAGTTCGAGTGGCGAAGCCTTGTTTGGGTCGAGATTGCGTTTCGCAAATGCCTCTCGCAATCCAAGCGTAGGCATCAGTGTGAACGCCGCAAATGCATCGGCTATAAATTCGTTGGCGGGGCGATCGTCGTTTTGCAAGTGCTCGTCCCGAAGTTCGTCAATCGTCGAGCCATGACCGAAGACGTGGTGGCCTAACTCGTGCGCACAAGTAAACGCACGTCTTGCGAACGGCCGTAAGTTTGAAATGTGGATTCGCGGCTTTGGTTGTCGGTCGTACATGCCTTCCATGTTGATGTCGTTGAAGCGCACTGTGACCTTATGCGCCTCACAAAGGCCATAAATGCAGACCGGCCTCTGCAGATCGACGCCCGCTTTGATACGCGCGGTAATCGACGCCTGCATACCTTGAGTGGCAAGCGCCTTTTTTATTTCAGTCTTGGAGTAGCGTGACGTCATAAGACGGGCATTCATTTATGCACTCCGCCGTCATCTTCTGTATCGGACTTACGCATTGAGGCTAGCAACCTCAATAGTTTTTCCAGATCTTCGGGTTTGAGTTTTCCCAGCTCTCGCGCGGCAAGTTGCAGTCGCGGATCGTCAGCTTGAAGCTGGTCTGCGGAGTCGCCGAGCAACCAAGAAACTGTGACGTCGTACGTTTCAGCAAATTTCGCGAGTTCTTCGGCTGAAACACGGCGATTGCCTGCCTCGATTTCCGAGATTGTTGGCCTATGCATCGCAAGCAACTTAGCCACTTGCCCTTGAGACAAGCCGGCAACTTTTCGCGCCTCTCGAAGGCGCATTGCCATTGCCGCGCGTCGTGACTCTTGAATCTCAGTCATTTTGCAGTTGCCATCTGAATTGGAGCGGGGGGCTGGGTTTCCGCGAGTGCCAGCACCACTGCTACGGCCTCGTCGACCGTGAGAGCAATCGTTGTCTTTTCTCGCCGAAAAATATTTACGTCGTTTGCGATTGTTATGCCGAGCTTCACGCCGAGCATGCCAATAGCGACCGGCCAAATCTTGCTATCGAACTTGGGGAGTTCTTCAATTGGTTTTGTGGTGCCGACGATTGCTGGGCAGTCCAGTCCACTCGTCGTCTGAATGGTTTGTAGGACCTCGGTCAGTACCGCCCGTACGTGTTTTGCGTTCATTTCGACTCTCCGATGCAGCCATTACCACTGGTAAGATATTCTTACGCTTATTTCGAAATTTAGCAAGCGACGCCCGGGTTGGGAAATTCCGTCTTATGAACTTGAAAACTGTCAGAAACTCGCTAATATTCCTTCCACTATGAAACAACCGGCGACACGTCCTCTTACTAAACAAGTACTTGAACTAGCCGCTGGGTTGCCTGAGGGCACTCCTTTGGCTGCAAAGGAGCTGCTGCACTTGGGTAATCGCGCAGCGATAGATCAAGTCCTATCGCGCTTGGTGCGTCGTGGTTCCCTGCTGCGAGCCGGTCGAGGCATCTACACCCTACCTGTAGAGAGCAGGTTCGGAAGTCGTGCGCCCTCTGCTACTAAGGTTGTCGAAGGCTTAGCAAATCAGCGAGGCGAAACAATTGCATCGCATGGTGCTGTCGCCGCCAATTCTCTCGGCCTAACTACACAAGTACCAATGCGCGCTGTCTATCTCACCACTGGACGAAGCCGTCAATTGAAACTAGGCGCTCAGTCCATTGAATTTCGGCATGCGCCGGTATGGCAATTACTTTTTCCGGGCCGTCCAGCTGGTGATGTTGTACGAGCATTGGCTTGGCTCGGACCGGAACATGCTGGCGAAGCGTTGCACAAACTCCGCAGTAAACTATCTCCCTCTGAATTGAAGGAAGTTGCGGGGGCACGCGCGCGTCTACCTACATGGATGGCCAAAGAAGTGAGCGCATTGGTGGCGAGTGCCTGATTTCTTTCAGCTATCCAAAGCTGAACGACTAGAAGCGCTACAACACGCTGCCAGCGCATCCGGGCGCCCCACCCATCTCTTAGAAAAAGACATTTGGGTCGTCTGGACGCTACAACAGCTCTTCACTGGTCCCTATGCGGATCACTTGGTATTCAAGGGCGGAACATCGCTCTCAAAGGCATATGGAGTAATCCGACGTTTTTCCGAAGATGTGGATCTCACATATGACATTCGTGAAATCGCTGGAGATCTCATAAAGGGCGTAGAAGATTTACTGCCCGCTACTAAATCGCAAGAAAAAAAGTGGACGAAGGAAATTCGCGCACGTCTCGCAGATTGGGTCGCAAATCAGATCGTCCCGCAACTCCAGCAACGGATTGCGGAGCAAGGGTTAAGCGCGACGATTCGCAGCGAAGGCGACAAAGTCTTCATCGAATACGAACCGGTGGCAGCTGGTACTGGCTACGTCCGCTCAACTGTTATGTTGGAGTTCGGTGCACGATCCACTGGGGAGCCGAGTGAACCACGAACGATCTATTGCGATGCCGCCTCGCATCTAAACGACTTGCAGTTTCCAGTTGCGACTCCTCGGGTGATGCGCGCAGAGCGCACCTTTTGGGAGAAGGCCACCGCCATTCACGTATTTTGTGCGCAAGGCTCGTTTCGCGGCGGCGAACGATTTGCCCGCCATTGGCACGACCTGACTCGTCTTGACGACGCCGGTCACGTGGATTCGGCGATTGCGGACGTGGATCTTTCACGAGCTGTCGCAGATCACAAGGCAGCCTTTTTCTCAGAAAAGACCGCGGGCGGTGAACCAATCGACTATCACGCTGCTGTCTCCGGCAATCTTCAACTAGTGCCATCCGCCGATGCATTGAATGCACTCGCGACCGACTACCAACACATGATTGACGATGGACTGTTCCTGGATGAAGTCGAATCATTTGATGCAATGATGGATCGATGCCGCACGATTGAGCAAAAAGCAAATGCAGTGCGTGAGAGTGCCGCAAAGAACCGTTGAGCGCTGATCACCCAGGATCTCGCTGATTTCGATGAATCTCGAATGAATTCTTAGATTCGAGAAGATCTCCGAATTTCACCGGTCGCTTTGGAAGCCACGGCAAGGATCGTCAGCATGGGGAAGAATAGGAAAAATCGCGGCAACCGTCGGCGCGACCACAGCACGCCGCTGAGCAAGCATCGAAATGTCGGAAGGACTCTGGTGCCGCCGCTCAATACACTCCCGGGCGTTACCCGGCACACTCGCTGGCTTGATGAGCGCATGCCAGAAGTGTTGTGGGCATGTCTCGTGCGCGCAGTACTGCCTCGTGATCAGGCACTAGGCGTATTTCGCGACGTCGCAGTGATTGCGCGGGAATTCATAGATTCGCCGATGCACCTCAACGCGCTGATCCCCACGCACACTAACCTTGCGCAGCGGCATCCAGCACTTATCCCACGGATCGTGCAATTGATTGCTGCGAAACCCCTTGGATATGCAGCACTACGCCCACTGCTTTTGCTGGACTCATTGCCCGGGCGCGAATATTGGGTCGCCGCAATTGCGGCGGAACCAGGGCCCCAAGAGTTTGACTTGCTTGCCGATTCCGTTCTCGAGTTTTTCGACCATCAGTCAGAGCACTCAACTGATGTTCGATGGTTGTTGGTCATTTTCGGCATCCTTACTAGGAAGGTTCGCTTTCCGACCACCATGGCCCAGCGAGTTGATGAGATAGCCAACTATCCAAACCAAGGCGATCTGCGCAGCGTCCGGCCTTCAATACGCTCCAAAGAGCAAATGATGTGGATCGAAGTCGGCAACGAGAGCCCCGCGTACGAATGGAGCGCCGCGTTTTGGCACGAGTGCCACGCTAAGACGCCGTGCATCTTGGCAGTACCGGAAGAAGTGGCGCCGCCGACGCCAGTGTCCGACGACGTCGGGCCGATTGTTTTCAACGCGATGAATGCTCTTTCAGATCACTGGATTGCAACGAGTCGAACTACGGCCGTAGATGCAGCGCATGAAGGAGCATTCGCGTTCGTTCTGTACGCGCTAGCTTGCCTCGTCGAAATCCTGAAAGGCAACCGCCGGCGAATCGCTGGTCGCCTCCTCCTTCGAACACTCACTGAGTGTCGAATTACTTTCGCCTATCTGCTTGCAAAGAACGATCCGGAGCTATGGCTTAAATTTCGTCGCTATGGGGCAGGACAGGCAAAGTTGGTACTGCTCAAAGTCAAAGAAGCGGCCATACCCCCGCACAGTATTTCGATCGAAAAACTCGAACAGTTGGCGAACGAGGACGTGTGGCAGGAATTCGTGGATATAAATCTTGGAAGTTGGGCGGGGATAGACCTTCGCCGCATGGCTGACGAGTCAGGAACCAAACAACTTTACGATGCCCACTACGGCTGGAATTCTGGCTTCGCACACTCTCACTGGTCTGCAATGCGCGACGCCACGTTGAGCAACTGCCTGAACCCGCTGCACCGAGGTCACCGCATACCCCTGTCAGGGGAACGCAAGCTCGGCGACGTGCTGCCAGACGCTCTAGAAATTGGGGAAACGATGATTGCAGAGCTACTGCGTGCTTACCCAGGACGAACCGTCACTTTGCAGAAGCCGCAGCAGGCCGACGCCAATTCTCTGCCGCAAGCCTCGCCAGACGAGGCGGTCTAGCCCATCGTCCCTTTGTTAGCCTGGAGGTCATAGTGCCTTTCCCAAATGCAGCGCAGATGGGCATAAAGCGTCTATATCACTGGCAACGATTCGACGCCGATCGCCTCGAAGGCATATTGCGAAACAATTCGATCTATTTCTCTAAGCCCAGCGACTTCAACGATCCATGGGATTGCCGCCCATTTTTCAATGTAGATTCTCTCGGGGACCCGATCGAAGCGCGGAAGCACATTGACTGGGCCGAGCTAATCTGCCGCCGCGCAGGACGAATGAACGAGGCAGACATTCCACGAATGCGAATTCAGCTTCGCGATCGAACGACGCTCGAAAGCAAGATTCTTGAACTGACAACTGGGTTTCAACAGGACGTTTTGGATCGCTACCGGGTCTACTGCCTGTGCCCCGACGTAACGAACGCGCTGATGTGGGCGCACTACGCTGACAGCCATCACGGAATCTGCCTCGAATACAACGTTGAGAATTCGGTGATATGCGGAGCCCTGCAGGTCCAATATTTCGACGATTTCCCAATGACTCGGGTGTACTCAAGTGACCTCCGCGAGAATCTATTGCCGGTGGTTGCGAAATCGGGAGTCTGGCGATATGAGAAGGAATATCGGCTGATCGCTCAAGACGCCGCGAACGCGACGGGCCACGACACGTTGTTGACGACGAATGGCCTTCTCAAACTACCGGCTGGTGCTTTGTGCGCAATCATTGTCGGCTGCCAAGGCCCATTTGACGCGGTCGAAGCTCTGGCTCGCACATGCAACGCAAGTGTTCAGGTGCTAAAGGCTGAAAAGATAGCTAACCGTTACGCACTCAACATTGCATCAACATCGGCTGCGCCCCACTGAACTTGCCGAGCAGAAACTATCCGCGCGCGGAGCGCGGATCATTTCCCTTGAATCATTCGCATGTAGGCGCGAGCAGCCTCCTCGGGCGTGCAACTCTTGGCAAGAGGAAGTGGCGTCGCGGCCGGCGACTGCGCCTCCTTATAGGCACCGAGCATTCGATTGAGCTGATCACGCGCGGCCAACTGGTCATGCATAAGAATTTCAATTTCGCCGTTCGCCTTCACACGGCACCCTTTATAGAGCCGTGCGGCTCTGCCGGTGAGCTTCGTCGTATCGGCCACGATCTTTCGTGGCTCTCCCTGTCCCCGGCATTGCGAACACGTCGCAACGGGCTCAAGCGCCGCGTTGAACCCGAAGCCACCATCGCACCCCGGCAGCGGTTTGCTCATGCGTTGCGCGGCATCGCACGCGTCGGCGAACTCCATGCCATCGGTCCACTGGTAGCGATGGTCTTCGCCACGACAATGGCGGCAGTTGAACAGCAGGACGCGTTCCAGTTCGTTGGGGTCTGCCGTCTCTATGTCATGCAGCCACTGCATGCGCGCAGCGGTGTTGATCGTCGTCAGGGCCGCAGCCTCATCGCGCAGCTCGCGGATTCGCGCCGCGATCACGGGTTCATTAGCGAGCCGACTGGCTTCCTGCCAGACGGTCGCCGGCAGTGTGTTTGGGCCGACGGAGAACGCTTGGCGATACGCGGCAGCTTGTGCGCCCAGTTCAACAACAAGCCGGGCGAAGCGTTCGCGACGTTCGGTTAATTCATCGTTGCTCATACGTGTATCTCGTCGATTCAGGATTGCGTCGGGCTAACTGAGCTGGGCCAGTTCAGCGTGTCAGGTTTCCCCAAGGAGCGCCGGGACGTAGGGTGTGACAACTTATGGATCGGCCAGTTTCCACCCAGCCGGATTTGACAACAGACAGGCTGTACGCGACGCAATCGCGAAGCGCCCCCGCCGCGCAGTGAGTGGCGAACACTCGGAGCGCATGAGGATAGCGACTCGCAGTCTTGCGGGTATGTGCGTGGGTACGCCGTTGTCCATTGTCGTCCGAATTCGTAAAAATCAGTCAGTTACGCCACCAATGCAGCGCCCGCGCTCGGCGTCACTCAACGCTACCACAGAATTGTCCGCCGCAATTGATGGCGTCAGTAGATAGGCGCCGCGAGTTTTTATGGCCTCCACTCTCCCGGGCGACGTGAGCGCTGTTTCGTGGTCTACATTCACCGCATTGATAGTGGCGTCTGACGTTCTGACGTTTCGAATGCTGTTTTGAACACTGCCCCTTATCTGAATCACTAACTTTTCTAGGAGGAAGTCCCAAAAAGGGCCTTTGAATCGTCAGAACGTCAGACCAGTGTCAGCCCCGCGTAGCCACGGCCGCCGCGTCCGTCCCGCCACTCGCGCATTCCAGGAACGACTCGATCTAACTCATCGATGAACCGGCCTCGCCCCAGTGGGTGTGTACCGTTGTCGCGGCACCATCCGGCGTACGTTGCGTACAGGGTGGCGACAAGGACTGTTGCTCCCATGTCGAGGCGGCAGCGTTCGCGAACGAATTCGCCCACACGGTCTTGCTCGGTTCGATACTTCGCACCTTCCGCGACAACCGCGGGCGGGGGCCGCAGCCCGCCCATCGTGTACCACTCCCGCGCGCCGGCCACGATCCACGCCAGCACGCCCGGCATTTCGTGCCGAAGAGTTTCCTTGAGCGTACCGTCGCCGAGGCGATCCACGACGCCGGCATTCAGTTCGTCTGCGGTGCCGAACTTCAGCACGTACGGCACGAGCAACAGGCGCCGCCAGATGGCGTAGTCCGAGCCGCGAATCTGGGGCTTGTGGTTCGTGAGCAGTTGAATCTTGTGTGTCGGGCGGAAGCTGAAGAGCTGCCCGTACAGGCGCCGGCCCTTCAGCGTGTCGCCCCCGGTTGTGAGCTTGATAAACGCCTCACGCAGTTTCGCGCCCTCTTCCGATTCGCTGGCGGTCACGAGTCGCCGACCGTGGAGGTCGGCAATCTCCGCTGGGTGGCGCTCATCGCCGTTCTTCGCGGTGAGCAGGCCTTGGGGTGCAGGCGTGGCGTAGTCGCCCAACACCGCCTCGACGATTTCGAGCATCGTCGATTTGCCGTTGCTGCCCTTGCCCCAGTGGATCACCATTTTCTCTTCGCGAACGCTGCCCGTCGCGCCGTAGCCAAACCAACGTGCGAGGAATTCCACGAGCGACAAATCGCCATTGAAAATCTCCGCAAGGAACGAACGAAAGCGAGAGATCTGAGCGGCTGGGTCGTATGCCACGGGGGCAAGCTTCGTGATCAGGTCGGACGCGCGATGCTCCCGCAGTTCGCCGGTGCGTAAATCGATCGTGCCGTTCGCCACGTTGAGCAACCACTCGTCTTTGTCCAAGTCGCTCGGCTCGACGTTGAGCAGCTTCTTCAGCAGGCCTAGCGCTGCGTCCTGCACGGATTTCATCTCGCACTTCTTCGACCACGCGTCCAGCGCGTCGGCAATCTCGGCGAGGTCGTGGGCACGGCTCCCCGTCTCCCCTTTCCGCAGTGCGTTGAGGCGCGGGTGAGCGATACTCGCCGCAATCTCGACGGGATTTATCGCGGCCTGCGCGGCAGCAGCTTCGACGCGCATGGCGTCAGCCTCAGCTCGCACTATCTTTGAAAGCTGACAAGCAAATTGTTGCGGAAGGCCGTCGTTACGTACCCATCGCCTGCCATCCCATGCGTAGAACTCGCCCGCGCACGCCATTAGGCTTTTACCGTACTGCTTTTCAAGGCGCTCGGCGTTGGCCTGATCGGTTGTTAGGTGCTGCGCCTTCGGCACCGTGAGCATGGCGACGGCGGGTGGGCTCGATAGAGCCGGCGTTGGCGCGGGGCCTCGACGCATAAACGCGAATTGAGTGCGTCTGGCGCACGCTTTGCCTACTGCAATTCGAGCCTTGCGCTCTTCCCACGTTGAGCGATGAGCGAGTGCAGACTCACACATCAGACGAACGCAGCGCTCGCCATCACCGCCGGTGAAATACGCCAGCTCATTCGCCAACGCCAGATCGGCCGTCGTGTAGTTCCAGTCTTGATGATGATCTTTCGATGGGTACAGTTCGGCCAGCGTCGCCGCATCTCCGGTCCATAGCGCTTGGAACTTCGTGACGCCGCCGAACGCCTCACGTGGATTCTTCATGTCCCTGTGCGCCAGGGCTTGCGCGATCAAGATTTCATCATCGGTGGGACCGTTCCAATTTTCCATGGGGGCGTCGCGCAAACCGCCGTCTGCCGAAGGCTCGGCTATTTCCGAGGGAGCCGCGCTCACCGGGAATAGCGCACCCTCCTCGTGGATAAATTGCGCCGCTTTGGGGTCCACGCAGGCGCCCGGTAGATAGTTTAGGCGCGATGCGTCACTAGCGGCAGAATCCGCATCACCGAGAAATATCCCATTCAACGTCGCCCACGTGGCCGCGTGCTCCTCCGCCGTCATGCCGCGCTCGACGCGGACAATCACGCGCCAGCGAGGGGCTCCAGATGTGTGCGCGTAGGTTGTGTGTGCGGCGAACGTGTACCCGGAAAGA
The DNA here is from genome assembly GCA_039931065.1 of Pseudomonadota bacterium. Classification (GTDB taxonomy): domain Bacteria; phylum Pseudomonadota; class Gammaproteobacteria; order Steroidobacterales; family Steroidobacteraceae; genus CADEED01. The sequence goes on from JBDTSP010000003.1 coordinate 227,282, forward strand.
TGAGCGGCGATGCGCTCGGCCGTCCATCCGCCAGTGTCTAAATCGATTGGGATGCAGTATGAGGCCAGGACGCAGCTCTTGGAGCGCGTGCCCTTGCCGAAATCTGCAAACGCAATGTAGTTAGTGTTCTTGGCCGCCTTCTTGACGTTCAGTTCTAACGCCGCGTATTGCTCGAACGTGTACGGGCCTTGGGTGCGCCGGACGGACAACCACGCGAGGACGCCAGACCACTCGATGCTGTAGCGTTTCGGTTTGTTGTCGGCGTAACCGGTTCCGAATGAGACGATCATGATCGTTAGTCCGGGCGCGTTAGCAGTACAGCCGTGGCATGGCCGGGCCACCACCACGACGCGTCTAGCATCTCGACGGCGAGCGCATACCTGTCTGCGAACTGAAGGCAAGGCTTGGGGCTGCCGTAGATATGAGAGCAAATGGCGATCGGTCGAGGCTTTCGTGAACTCGATTCCGCGAGAGCGAAGCACGATCGGTGGTCTATCACCTCTTCCGTGCCCTCAACATCACGCGCATTGCGGCCGCGCAATCCGAGTAGCTGACCAGTGGTGAAGCGCGGGACGGCGACCCATCCGCGTGACGAGGCAAATGCTTCCCGTTCACGGCGTCGCAGCTCTTGCAAGGATTCCCACGCCGCATTGAGTTCGCGCTTCGTCACTGCGCGTTCGACCGCACGCCGAGCCGCGACGATGTCTTGCAGGCGGGCGTTCATAAACCCACCATCGTGCGATCACACGAACTTAGGCGGTCGGCGCGGAAAATGTTCGCGCGTCTTTCTTGAGAATGCGTCACCACGGTGGTTAGGTGGCAGCGATGGCGCCGGGGCGCGGGCCCACGCCACGCGGGAGCGCGTTGATCCACGCGTCCACTTCGTCTTCCCTCCATACCGTACAGCGCCGGCTGATCGAGATGGGCGAAGGGAAAGTGCCGCTCGCGATGCGCTGATAGATTGCGCTCTTGCCGAGCGACGTCTTTTCGGAGACGTCACGAAGGCGCAAGAGACGCGGGTGCGCGGCGACCGGGGAATTTGACGGGGAATGCATGTTCGGCTCCATCGTTGTGCGATGGAACCAGGATGCCGGATTCTGGTAGTTAGCGGATTCGCGCGGGCGGGACAAGAACCCCTTGCGGATTAGGCGCTTAGCGGAGCGCTAAATTGTTTCGGCAGATTTTTTAGCAGCAATGTACAGCGCGGCGCGGTCGCGCATCTCGTCATCGACCACTCGAATCGCCAGAATGCGGGAACACTTCAACTTCGCCTCGGCGTGAGCGATGAGTTGCTCTGCAAGATATTCGGCGTCGCTCGCGCCAGACGGCACGACTAGCGCTTCGGCACCGTCGATCGTTCGTCGCTCCAAGCGAAACCGCCTAACGTCGCCGCGCACGCTGTCCGTCCCCCCGCCCCACGAGTCGGCAATTTCCTTTTGCGCGTCGGCCACGCTGGCCGCGTCCTGGTTCTCGGCTTTCTTCCGCACCACGTGGAAATGCACCGCACGGTTCAGGCTCAAGATTGGACCGGGCAGCGTCGGCTTGCGGTAATTAAGTCCTTCGAGCGCGTCCGAGTTTGCCGCGAGTGCGCGCAACAGAACCTCCAGTGGGAGATTCCACGCGTCCCGTGCTGGCGGCTCGCCCTCCGCGGTGCGGGTTCTAATCGGTTCGTGGTGTGCCGCCACTGCATCGGCAAGCTTGGACAGCCATTTGCTCTCGTACTCGACCACGACCCAATCGAGCGCCGGATGTTCTTTGAAGCCCAGACGCGGCCAATTGTCGCTCACGCTGCCGCGCTCCGCGCTTCGCGACGAATCGGTGTCACGTTGGGCGACTTCTTCAGTCCGTCGAGATAGTCGGCCCACGCCTGCATCATCTTCCGTCGCTCGGCGAGACGCTGCGCCTTGTTGTACGCCGCGCGAACCTTATTTCGCTCGGCGTGCGCCAGCTGAAGCTCGATCAAATCCGGGTGATGCCCCAATTCGTTCAGCAATGTGCTCGCCATGCTCCGGAAGCCGTGCCATGTCATCGTGTCGCCGTCGTAGCCCATCCGGCGCAGTGCCGCCGTGATCGCGTTCTCCGACAGCGGCCGGTCTCGACCGCGCAGCGAGGGGAAAACGAGCCGCCCGTCCCCGGTGAATTGCTCGACAGCCCGAAGCACCGCCACGGCCTGCGTTGAAAGCGGCACCACGTGGGCGTCGCCCATCTTCATGCGCTCGCCCGGGATTCGCCACGTGGGCTCGTCGCTGTCCAAATCGAACTCGGCCCACTCTGCCGCCCGCAGCTCCCCCGGCCGCACGAACACCAACGGCGCGAGCTTCATTGCCGCCTCGGTCGTAGGCTGGCCCTTGTAGCCGTCAATTGCGCGTAGCAGCTCACCGACCTTCGTCGGCTCGGTGATCGCGGCATGGTTCGTCACGGTAAGGGGTGTCAGTGCCCCGCGCAGATCGGCCGTAACGTCGCGCTCGGCGCGGCCCGTCTGGATCGCGTAGCGAAGCACCTGCCCCACGCGTTGCTTCGTCCGATGGGCGGTTTCGTGCTTGCCGCGCGACTCGATCCGGCGAAGTACCAGCAAGACCTCCGGCGCCGTGATCGATTTCACGGGTTTATTGCCGAGCCGCGGATAAATCAGGTCGTCGAACGTCCACCGAGCCTTGGCGAGCGTCTTCGGCGTGAACGGCTGCTTCGCCAGCCACTCTTCGGCGATGGCTTTAAAGGTGTCGTCCTGCGCCTCGCGCTCGGCGCGCTTCGCCGCCGCCGGATCGATGCCCTTCGCGATCTGCCGGTGCACCTCGTCGCGCTTTGTGCGCGCCATGGCGAGCGAAACCGCTGGATATTCCCCGAGGCCGAGCATGTTTTCCCGGCCCCGAAAGCGATACCGCAGCCGCCACAGCTTCGAGCCGGCTTCGGTCACGAGTAGATAGAGCCCGTGACCGTCGGGCAGCTTGAACGCCGAGCGCTGCGCCTTCGCGCTGCGAATGCGGGTATCGGTGAGTCGATCGACGAGACGAGGCATACGGGTACGACGCGGAGTTGAATTGAACGTACCCGCATTTATACCCGTACCCGCTTCCGGCTGTCCATGGACGACCCCGGAGGGTGCAGTACGTTAAATCTGTGCTTTTCAGTGGTTTAGCGTACGTTTGCGGAGGTCGGTGGAGGGTGGCGGACCCTCAAATGGCGCCCCCGGCCGGAGTTGAACCGACGACCTACCGCTTAGGAGGCGGTCGCTCTATCCACTGAGCTACGGGGGCGTCGTGCGGAGTTTAATCGGAGCTGAAGAGCAACTCACGAAGGGGTCGATGCCCCTCGCTCGGTTTCCATCAGAGCGCTGCCATTTCGGGCATCGCCCCTTTTGAACCCCGGGCGCGAGCCCGTGAATGGTGGAGCGGAAGGGGATCGAACCCTCGACCTTCGCATTGCGAACGCGACGCTCTCCCAACTGAGCTACCGCCCCACACGAGAAACCGGACTTTCGAAGCCCAGGGCTTCGAAGGGCCGCGATTCTAGCATCGGGGCTGGCCTCGGCAAGCGAAACACTCTTAATATCCGGCACATGCTTGACACCGGCGACAAAGCGCCCGAGTTCACCCTGCCCGACCAGGATGGGCACGACATCTCGCTGACCAGCATGCTCAAGGACGGCCCGGCCATTCTGTTCTTCTATCCGGCCGACTTCACACCGGGGTGCACGCGCGAGGTCTGCTCGATCCGCGATATCCACCGGGAAATCAGCCGTGCGGGCCTTACCGTGGCCGGCATCAGTCCGCAGAGCCCGGAGAGCCACAAGCGCTTTCGCGAGAAGCACAGCCTGCCCTTCACGCTGCTGTCTGATGAGACCAAGGAAGTCATCAAGATGTTCGGGGTCAACGGGCCGCTGGGATTCTGGGTGCAGCGGGTGACGTATCTGATCGACCAGAACCGCGCCATTCAGGGGCGCGTGAAGGCGCATTTTTCGATCGCCGAGCACGAGGAATTCATCCGCAAGGCCGTCGAGATTCGCGCGACCCCCACCTGAATTAAATCGGCATGTCCCCTTTTAGTATTTCATCCGCAACACCGACGCCTTGCCGATGGTCGGCACGGTGACGACGTACAGCGTATCGAACTCCTCTTCACCGATCGGCGGCACATCTTCGGCACCGCTCAGCGCCGCGACGATCTCGGGCACCGTATTGCTGTGACCGATGATGAGCGCCACCGACCCGAGGTTCTCGCGCAGCACCCTTCGGGCCAGCACGGACGAATCGGTCTTGGCGTCGACCACTTCGCCCGGGATGTTCAACCGCTGCTCGAGCGCCGCCGCGGTCTGCTGCGTACGCCGCGTGTTGGTGACATAAACCTTCTGCACCCGGCCGAACATTTCGCTGTCGCCGAACATCTGCGCCAGCCGCGTGGCGCGTTTTTCGCCTTCGGGTGACAGCGGCGCGTCGCTGATGGCGCTCAGTTCCTTCTCGGCGTGACGTACAAGCACCACGGTGGTGGTGGTCGCGGAGTTCCAGTAAACGACAGCCGCCACGAGAACGACGATGCCGCCCAGGGCTAACAACCACAGCGGCGCGAGGAACGTGCGACGGCGCCGCGTGAGCGACGGGGTTCCAGAAGGCGTTTCAGCGGGTTTCATGGCGAGGCGGATGATAAGCCCATTCCATTGAATGGGGTCGGGTCCCGCATCGGTGCCGTTCTCGTTTCCCGGCAAGCTGCAGATCCCTCATGCGCGATTTCTCCGATTCGTAATGAAAAAAGGGGACAGACCGCGAGGCCTGCCCCCTTTTGCTAGCAAATGGGGAGTGTCCCCATTATTCCTGGAACGGATCGATGGTCTGGATCGTGCCGTCGTCGTTGTAGTGGATCTCGATCGGCTGCTTCATGTTGCGCAGATGGGTGTCGCCGTTCGACACCTGGCTGTCGTGATAGAAGATGTACCACTTGCCATCGACCTCGGCGATCGAGTGGTGGTTAGTCCAGCCGAGCACGGGCTCGAGAATCCGGCCCTTGTAGGTGAACGGACCGTAGGGTGACTTGCCCATCGCATACGCGATGAAGTGCGTGTCGCCGGTCGAGTACGAGAAATAGTAGTTTCCTTTGTACTTGTGCACCCACGACGCCTCGAAGAAGCGGCGGTCGTGATCCTTCGACAACAACAGCTTGCCGTTCTCGTCGACGATTTTGACGTCCTTCGGTTTCTCCGCGAACTCGAGCAGCGTCTTGTCGAGGCGCGCGATCTTCGGCAGCAACGCCGGCTCGTCATCCGCCGGCTGTGCATCGTCGTCGGCCTTGTACGCGCCCGACTTCCACTTCTGCAGCTGACCGCCCCACAGACCGCCGAAGTACATGTAGTACTTGCCGTCGGTGTCCTTGAACACGGCCGGGTCCATGCTGAAGCTGTTCTTGATCGCTTCCGGTTGTGCCTTGAACGGGCCGGCGGGCGTATCGCCCACGGCGACGCCGATCCGGAACACGTCCTGTTTGTCCTTCACCGGGAAATACAGGAAGTATTTGCCGTCCTTCTCTGCCGCGTCCGGCGCCCACATCTGGCGGCCGGCCCAGGGCACATCGGCAAGATCGAGCGCGACGTCGTGCACGGTGACCTTTCCACCGATGCCGTCGAGCTCGATCGGCCGGTAATCACGCATGGCGAAGTGGCTGCCGAGGTCGTCCTGCGGAATGCCGGCATCGATGTCGTGCGAACCGTAAATCCAGATCTTCCCCTCGAAGACATGGGCGGACGGGTCGGCCGTGTAAATCTCGGCCAGCAACGGCTGGGTCAGGAACTTCGCCGGGTCGATGGTCGGCGGCGCTTCGGGCTTGGGTGCTTCAGCTACCGGCGGCGGCGGTGGGGGCTCTTTCTTCGCGCATCCGGCAAGAAAGGTGGTTGACGCAGCAATACTGGTGATTGCCACGAATAAGGATCGTTGCATGGTTCGCGCTCTCGTGTAATGGAAGGGTCCGCGAGCGGAAAATACCACTTCGATCAGGAGTTGGGCATCACCGCCAACTGCAGGTGCGCCGGCTGCGGTACGGCGAGGTAGACCCCGCTCTCCTGCGGCTGCGACACCCAGACATATCCCGCTTGCTTCGCGTCTATGTCCCAGCTCAGGTTGCGCCCCTGGTGCACGATCTCGCCGCGGATACGCGCCGGCCGATCGAGGTAGATCAACAGCAGTCGCGTGCCGGTATCCGTGTCTAACCACTCACTCATGCCGAGCGGCAAACCACCGTCTTTCGGCACGATGAACGGCGAGACGCGTGCGACCCGAGCGGCAGCCGGTTCGATGGTCATCCACTTCTGCGAAAACGCCGTGGGAACGAGCGCCGGACCGAGACGCAGATGGCGCACGTTCAAATTGATGGTGAAAGTCAGGTCCGGGCGCAACTCGACGGGCGCAATTTCGCCCTCATTCGGCGACCCGTAAATGTCGCCGACGACATAAGGCACCCACAGTCGCAGCGGCTCCCTGGGGCCCGCCCGCGGAGTCTTCAGATCCGCCTCGTAGAAAGCCACCTGGGAATTGATCACCCAATCCGGATGCGGCGGGGTCGCATCCTCGCTGCGCGGACCGCAGCCGGCGAGAACGGCTAACAGCAAGGAGGCAGCGGATAGAGAGGCGGCACGCAGATTCATGGCCCGCAATTCTACGGTGCGCGGCGTTGATCGCGACGACCGCATGGATTTCTGCGACGCTATCGGCAATAACCAGCCTCGCCTCATGAATGGAGCTTCCCAATGATCCTGCTCGTACTGCTCGTGCTCGCGCTGTTCGTCATCCAGACGCTCCTGCCCGGCCGTTTCCGTGAGCCCGCGGCGCCAGGCGAGCCCGGCAAGCTTCAGGAAAACGTCGGCAATCGAGATCACCAGCGCCCCCTGAACGTGACCGGGCAACGCGCCGCACGTGCACTTGCGAACATGCACGAAGCCTTGCCGGTCTTTCTGGCCCTCGCCCTGATGAACCTGATCGCAGGATCCGCGGCCGCAATGGCGAACCTGGGCGCGCTGATTTTCCTGATCGCCCGCGCGATCTACGTGCCGCTCTATCTGTCCGGCATTTCCTGGCTGCGCAGCCTGGTCTGGGCGGGTGGCTGGGTCGGCCTGATCCTGATGCTGATACCGCTGCTCGACCGGGCCTGAAAATGAAAAGCCCCCGGCGCATCTCACGCCGAGGGCTTTTCAACCACTAGAACTCGAATCGGGTCAGGAGTTTTCCTTCTCCATCTGTTCGCGCAGCAGCTTGCGGTCTTCCTTCATCTGCTTCGTGTCGATCGGGCGGATTTCCTTGATCAAGCAGCGGTCGCGTCCAACAATCACCTTCTCGAATTTGTCGACGGTGCTGCCCGTCGAGGTCACGGCAATCGTCTGCGCGAACTCGAGGTCCGGGCAATAACCGGTGACCGTGAGTAGATAGGCTTTGTTGATGCCGGACCAGACCACGAGTTGGTCTTTCGAAACCGCCGACCAGCCGTCGTAGTTGCCCAGGTAGAACGATTTGACCGGCTCACCCGCATACTCGGTGTAGTCGAGCTTCGGCCCGTTGAGCTTGGCGAGTGTGCTCGCACACCCGGCGAGCGAAGCTGCGGCCAGTAATGTTGCGACCAGTGAAATCTTCATAAACACCTCTTGCGAAATACGACTGTCTGGTCGTGAGTGGAGTTCCCGGCCCTCCTGGTTCCTCAAGAAACGTTGATCCATCGGCCATCAAGCCCGTTCAGGGGCGATTCATCTTGTCCGTATTGACGAACTTGTCGCCCGCCATGCGCCGGACACTCACATAGAACACGGGCGCGAGCAAGACTCCCAGGATCGCGGCGAACACCATGCCGCCCGCCACTCCAGTACCGATGGCGCGGCGCGCATTGGCGCCCGCACCACTGGAGAACACCAGCGGCAGCACGCCTAATATGAACGCGAACGAAGTCATGAGGATGGGACGAAGTCGCAACCGCGCCGCCTCCATCACGGCTTCGTACAAGGCGACGCCTCTTTGTTGGGCAAGCAGCGCGAATTCCACGATGAGGATGGCGTTCTTGGCGGCCAGACCGATGATGGTGATCAGGCCGATCTTGAAGTACACGTCGTTCGACAAGCTGGTGGAACTGGCCGCCACAACGGCGCCGATGATGCCCACCGGCACCACCAGCAGTACCGCGATCGGTGTGGCCCAGCTTTCGTACAGCGCCGCCAGGCACAGGAAAACCACGAGGACGGTGAGCCCGATCAGCAAGGGCGCTTCGGCGCCGGCCCTGATCTCCTGCAGCGATTGGCCCGCCCAGTCGACCCCGAAACCCGGCGGCAGGTCCTCGGCGACGATGCGATTCATTTCCTGCATCGCCTCGCCCGAGCTGTAGCCGGGCGCGTTGGAGCCGACCACGTTCATGGCGGCAAAACCGTTGAAGCGCTGGATCGACGGAGGCGCCACCACCCATTTCGACGATACGACGGAGGCCAGCGGCACCATTCCATCGCTCGTTGTCTCACCGCTCAGCACGTACGCGTTGTTCGCCGCGGCCGTCGAGGGTAGATAGAACCGGCTGAGCGAGTCCTCGCTCATGCGGAACTTGGCGTCCGCCTGCATCTGCACGCGCAACACGCGGCCCTGGTAGTAGAAATCGTTCACGTACACGGGCGCGAACATGAGCTGGATCGCGTTGTAGACGTCGTCGATCTTGAGCCCCATCGACTCCGCCTGCGCACGATCGAGCTTGAGCTCGAGGCGCGGCGCCGGCGCGAGGCCGTCGAAGCGCACACCCTGGACGATCTTGCTCTGCGCGGCCTTCGCCACCAGCGTGTTCTGCGCCGCGATCAGCGCATCGGTACCCAGGTTGCCGCGATCTTCGAGCCGCATGTCGAAGCCGCCAAAGTTGGACAAGCCGGTGATCACCGGCATGTTGACGAAGAACACGCCGCCGTCACGCTCGGTGCCCGATACGTTGCCATAGGCCCAGCCGATGAATTCCGCCGCGGTTTCCTTGCGGTCCTTCAACTCTTTCAGGCGAATGAAGAAAATGCCCGCGCTCTCGTCGCTGCCGCTGAATCCGAAGCCGGCGACCTCGAACACGGAATCGACCGCTTCCGATTTGCGGATTTTCTCGCCCACGCGACCCATCACTTCGCGGGTGCGCTGAATGGTGGCGCCTGGCGGCATCGCGACGATGCCGATGGCATACCCCTGGTCCTCGTCGGGCACGAATCCGCCCGGCACGCGCCAGAACAGGAATACCCCGACCACGAACAGAACGACGACGCCCACCCAGGTCCAGAGCTTGTGGCGCAGCGTGAACCTCACGCCGGACAGGTAATGGTCCTGCGCCCAGTTGTAGCCGCGGTTGAACATCCCGAAGAACTTGTTCTCTTTCAGATGCTCGGGTCGCAACAGAGTGGCGCACAACGCCGGCGTCAGCGACAACGCGAGGAACGCCGAGAACACCATCGAGATTGCGATCGTCAGCGCGAACTGCTGATAGATCACGCCCACCGAGCCCGACTGCATGGCGCTCGGAATGAACACGGCCGCAAGCACCAGCGAGATCGCGATGATCGGACTCGTGATCTGGTCCATTGCCTTGCGCGTCGCGTCGCGCGGCGAGAGATGTTCCTCGCGCATGAGGCGTTCGACGGATTCAATGACGACGATGGCGTCGTCGACCACGATGCCGATGGCCAGCACCATGCCGAACAATGTGAGCTGGTTGATGGAGAAACCGAACATCTCCATTCCAATGAACGCGCCCATCAGCGCAACCGGCACCACCAGCGTGGGAATCAACGTGGCGCGGAAGCTCTGCAGGAACACCAGCATCACGATGAATACCAGCACCACCGCCGCGCACAGCGTGAAGATGACTTCGTGGATGGCGTGCGTGATGAACGTGGTGGCATCGAGCGCGACGAACCACTCGACGCCGGGTGGAAAGGATTTCTGCAGCTCGTTCATGCGCGCCTTGACGGCGTCGGCCACGTCGAGCGCGTTGGCGCCGGGCAGCAGTGTCACGCCGAAGCCGCTCACCGCGCTGCTGTCGAGGCGCACGTCGAAGGCGTAGTCCTGCAGGCCGAGCTCGACGCGCGCGACGTCCTTGAGCCTGACGCTGGTGCCGTTCGGCTCCGTGCGCAGGATGACGTTTTCGAATTCTTCGATCGACCCGAAGCGGCCTTCCGCGCTCACCGGCGCGGTGATCTGCTGTTCGGGCAACGAGGGTGCGGAGCCGATCGCGCCGGTGGCGAACTGCACGTTCTGTGCGCGCACCGTCTGCAACACCTCGGCCGCGCTGATGCGGAAGCTGCGCAGCTTGTCCGGGTTCAACCAGATACGCATCGAATAGGAGGAACCGAACTGGTTCGCCGCGCTCACGCCGGCGATGCGCTGGATCGGATCGAGGATCTGCGAGGAGACGATGTTGTTGAGTTCGGCTGAGGTGGCACTGCCGTTCGGCGAACGCACGCCCATTGCGAGGATGAAGCCTTCGTTCACCTTGGAAACCGACAGGCCCTGCACCACCACTTCGCTCGGCAGACGCGCCTCGGCGAGTTTCACGCGGTTCTGCGTCTGGAGCACCGCGACATCGGGATCGGTGCCGTTCTCGAACACCAGCGTGATGCCGGCGCTGCCGTTGGAATTCGACGACGAGGTGAAATACAGCAGCTTGTCGAGACCGGTGAGTTGCTGCTCGATGATCTGCGTGACGGTGCGCTCGATGGTGTCCGCGTTCGCGCCCGGGTATACGGCGTTGATCGACACCTGCGGTGGCGCGATGTCGGGATAGGCCGCCGCCGGCAGCCGCGTGACTGCGAGACCGCCCCCCAGCATGATGAGGATGGCGATGACCCAGGCCATCACCGGCCGGTCGATGAAATAATGCGGCAGCACGATCAGCTACCTGAGGACTGGGCGGCAGGCGCCTCCGCCGGCGCGGCGGCGGGAGCCTCGGGCTTCGCTTCCGCCGGCACCGGCTTCACCATCATGCCCGGGCGCGCCATCTGGATCCCGGAGACGACGACCTGGTCGCCATCGGCGAGGCCACTGCTGATGATCCAGTTCGCGCCGACCGTGCTCACAACGTCGACTCGTTTGGCGGAGACGGCGCCATCCTGCGCGGCAACCATTACGAACGAACCCTCACCATCGCGCTGCACGGCGAGTTGCGGCACTTCGTAGCCGCTCTTGAGGGTGCCCGCGGTGATGCGCACGGTGGTGTACATGCCCGGCAGCAACATGCGATCCGGATTCGGCATGCGCGCGCGGAACGCCACGGCGCCGGTGGTCGCATTGACGCTGTAGTCGGAGAAGTCGAGCGTGCCGACGTGCGGATACTCGCTGCCGTCGGCGCGGATGACGCGCACTTCGGCGGCGTTGCCGTGCGCGATCTCGACTGTCCCCGCGGCCTGTGCGCGTTGCAGCCGTTGGAAGTCGGACGCCGGCTGGTCGAAGAACACGTAGATCGGATCGACCTGTTCGACGGTAGTTAGCAGCGTGGCCTCGCCCTGCCCGACCAAGGCACCTTCGAGCACGCGCATCTGGCCGGCGCGGCCGGCTATCGGCGCGACGACGTTGGCGTACCCGAGGTTGATGCGCGCGGCCTGCACTTGGGCGCGCGCGGCGGCGGCCCCGGCGGCGCTCGAACGCTCGAGCGCTTCGGAATCGTCGAGCTGCATACGTGAGATGAGCTGCTGCTTGGTGAGTTCGCGGTTGCGGGTCGCGGCCACCTTGGCATTGGTGGCGTTGGCCTCGGCCTGCGCGAGGTTCGCACGGGCGACGGCGAGCTGTGCCTGGTATGGCGCCGGGTCGATCTGGATGAGCAACTGGCCTTCCTTGACCATGCTGCCTTCCTTATATAGGCGCTTCTGGACCACACCCGGGACGCGGGCGCGCACATCCGAGGCGCGCGTGGGCGCGAGGCGCGCGGAGGCCTCGCGAATCAGCGCCAGAGACTTGGCGTGCACGACGATGACCCCGACTTCCGGAGGCGGCGGCGCACCTTGGGGCTGTTCGGCTCCGCAGGCGGCGAGAAACAAAGCGGCTAACGCCGCGGCAATCGGCGATGTCTTTTTGAGCATGTTTTTTTTTGGAGCCGGGGGTTGAAGTCTGCGCCGGCCAAGGGGCGCGATTCTATCCCACGAAAGGGGTAGTCACGACCGAAACAGTCGCGAGTATTGCGTTTCGTGGCGGCCACTTGCCACCGATTGCAAAGCCGTGGAAATCCCGATATCGGAATCCAGTACTTCCATCGCTTGGGCACTGTATGAGGCCAGCCGTCGGTTGAGCGAATGCAGCATGCGTTGCCCGGCGCTCTGCCCCAAGGGCACCAGCTTCACCGCGGCCAGCACCTGATTTTCCGCCCAGGCCCAGGAATACGTCTGCAACGCGGCCAAGGGATCGATGTACCAGCGAGCGCAGGCGAAGCCGAATGCGGTCGCGTGGGTCACGGCTTCGCGAATGTTAGGGGCGTTGAGCGGAAACAGCTCGGTGGTGAGCTCGAGCTCGGCCAGCACGCGCAGCAGCGCCGCGCCCAGGTGGTGATCCTCGAGGCGCAATTCCTCGGTCTCGCGGCAGGCGATCAGAAATGCATTCCAGCGCAGGACGCCGGCGTGATCGGCGTGAGTCCAGGCCGTGTGCAGGCGATGCAGCACGGGCAAGTCGAGGGTCGCGAGGCTCGATTGGGCGATGCCGCCTATCCACTCGAGCGCGCCCGCCTCGTCGCGTACCCAGCCGGTGTCGACGGCGTACTCCAGTCCCTGGGAAAAATGGAAGGCGCCGATCGGCAACGCCGGGCTCGCCAGATGCAGCAGTCTGAATAGTTGTGGGACGTCGGCGACGGACGCGGCGGGCCGTTCGGCCGGCGGCGGCGCGTCAAGCGTGCGGGTGCGAATGCGAGTGCGTCGCGGCCGAGACATACGCACCCCCTTCGGGTTCGAACGGCGCCTGCTCGACGATCACTTCCAGGCCAAAGCCCCGCAGCATGTCGTCGAGCACATGGTCGTGCTGGTAACGCAGCCAGCCGGTCCCGATCTCGAGCGCAACGTGGCGATTACCGAGGTGGTAACAGGCGCGCGCGAGCATCGACGGGTTGACGGTGTGCACCGTGGAGACGGTTTCCGTGGCGGCGCGCACCTCGACCACGCGGCCATCGTCGGCCAGCAGCAGATCGCCGTTGCGCAGCACCGAACCGCGTTCGAGGAACAGCCCCGCCTCCTCGCCGTTGTCGAACGTGACGCGCAGCCGGCTCTTGGCACGATCGCCGAAAGGCAGCACGAGCTTGAGCTCCGCGGCACGCGGGTGGTCGGTGGAGCCGTCGATCTTGAGCGCGATTTTCAGCATGATGAATCAACATCGGGGACTGCCCCCATTTTCCGTCCTGGGAAAACCGGGGACTGTCCCCCTTCATACCCGACGGTGAATTGCACGGTTCCTTCCTAAAACAAAAAGTATCGTTGGGCCAACGGCAGCACGGTCGCCGGCTGACAGCGCAGCAGCTCGCCGTCGGCGCGCACTTCGTAGGTCTGCGAATCGACCTCGATCTTCGGCTGATAGTCGTTGTGGATCAGATCCTTCTTGCGGACGGCGCGGGTGTTCCTGACCGCCACCAGCCGTTTGCGCAGCCCTAACTTCTCCGCCATTCCGTGGTCGAGTCCGGCCTGTGACACGAAACTCACGCAGGTGGCATGTCGCGCGCCACCCAGCGCCCCGAACATCGGCCGGAAGTGCACGGGCTGCGGCGTGGGGATCGACGCATTCGGATCGCCCATCGGCGCGGCGACGATCATGCCGCCTTTGATCACCAGCGCGGTCTTGGCACCGAAGAACGCAGGCTTCCACAACACGATGTCCGCGAGCTTGCCCTTCTCGATCGAACCCACCTCGTGCGAGATTCCATGCGTGATCGCGGGATTGATCGTGTACTTCGCGACGTAACGCCGTACGCGGAAATTGTCGTTGCGGGCGCAGTCCGATGACAACGGCCCGCGTTGCACCTTCATCTTGTGCGCGGTCTGCCAGGTACGCGTAATCACTTCACCGATGCGCCCCATCGCCTGCGAATCGGACGAGATCATCGACATCGCGCCCAAGTCGTGCAGGATGTCCTCCGCCGCGATCGTCTCCCGGCGAATACGCGACTCGGCGAACGCAACGTCCTCGGCAATGCCGGGATCGAGGTGATGACACACCATCAACATGTCGAGATGTTCATCGACCGTGTTGACGGTGTACGGCCGAGTCGGATTCGTCGAGGACGGCAACACGTTGCTCTCGCCGCAGGCCTTGATGATGTCGGGCGCGTGTCCGCCGCCCGCACCCTCGGTGTGATAGGTGTGGATCGCGCGGCCCTTGAATGCGGCCAGCGTGTCTTCGAGGAAACCCGATTCGTTCAACGTGTCGGTGTGAATTGCGACCTGGATATCGTACCGCTCGGCGACGTTCAGACAATTGTCGATCGCGGCCGGCGTCGTGCCCCAGTCTTCGTGCAGCTTCAAACCCATGACGCCCGCCTCGACCTGCTCGTTCAACGGCAGCGGCAGACTCGCATTGCCCTTGCCTAACAACCCGAAATTGATCGGCAGATCTTCCAGCGCCTGGTACATGCGGCCGATGTACCACGGCCCCGGTGTACACGTGGTCGCACTGGTGCCGGCCGCGGGGCCGGTGCCGCCGCCGATCATCGTGGTGATACCCGACATCATCGCGTCATCGACCTGTTGCGGGCAGATGAAGTGGATGTGCGAGTCGATGCCACCGGCGGTGGCGATCAGCCCCTCACCCGCGATGATCTCCGTGCCCGCACCGATGACGATGTCGACGCCGGGCTGCACGTCGGGATTTCCCGCCTTGCCAATGCCCGCGATGCGGCCGTCCTTCAAGCCGATGTCCGCCTTGACGATGCCCCAGTGATCGACGATCAGCGCGTTGGTGATTACGGTGTCGGCGACTTCCGCGGCGCCGCGCTGGCCCTGGCCCATGCCATCCCTGATCACCTTGCCGCCGCCGAATTTGACCTCTTCGCCGTAGATGGTGTGGTCGCGCTCGACCTCGACGATCAACTCGGTATCGCCGAGTCGCACGCGGTCGCCGGTGGTCGGGCCGTACATTTCCGCGTAAGCGCGGCGCTCCACCCGGGTCATGAAAAGTGATTCATGGCAGGCGGCCCATGACCTGGCCGTCGAACCCGTACACGACCCGATCGCCGGCGAAGGCCACCAACTCGACCTCGCGCTCCTGCCCGGGCTCGAAGCGCACCGCGGTGCCGGCGGCGATGTTCAGGCGGAAGCCGCGCGTCGCCGCGCGCTCGAAGCGCAGCGCCCGGTTGGTCTCGAAGAAGTGGTAGTGCGATCCCACCTGGATGGGCCGATCGCCGCTGTTCGCGACGTTCACCTTCAACGTCGCGCGGCCAACGTTGAGTTCAATGCTTCCTGGTTCGCAGAATATTTCACCCGGGTTCATGTGTGCCTTCTACGGAATCGGGTCATGAACAGTGACCAGCTTGGTGCCGTCGGGAAACGTCGCCTCGACCTGCACTTCCGGAATCATCCCGGGAACGCCATCCATCACATCGTTGCGGGACAGGATGGTCGTGCCGAAGCTCATGAGTTCCGCGACCGTACGGCCATCACGCGCGCCTTCGAGGATGGCGGCGGAGATGAGTGCGACCGCCTCCGGGTAGTTGAGCTTCAACCCACGCGCCTTGCGCCGCTCGGCGACCAGACCTGCGGTGAAGATGAGTAGTTTGTCTTTCTCTCGCGGTGTCAGTTCCATGGAGTCACGTCGCCCAGATGCGCGGCAGGACGGCTGCGCGACCGATCACGGCCGGTCGCAGCAGCTGCCACGCTGCGATGAAGAGTTTCCGCACGGCCTCGGCCTGGGGCGCCAGCGCGCGCAACACCAGTACGCCGTCGACCCGCGAGACAGCGGCCAGCGGCAGATCCGCGACCAGTGTCCGTATGGCATCGACATCCGCGCCGGTCGCCGGCGTGGCCAGCAAAGTGCCGATGGCTTCCTGCCTTGCCAGGCCCCACGCCGCGCCGCGCGCCGGTGATTCTCCGGCCAGGCGCAGGCGATCGATGAATACCGGCCGGTTCGCGCGCGCGGTGCCAGGCGCGAGCAGATCGATGGGCCCGGAGGACGATCGCCACAACTCGAGGTCGAGCCGCAGTTTTCCCGTATCGAAGGGTTCGCCGCGTGCCGGTAATCCGAGGCAGGCGATTTCCCAGCCGATGAAGCGCGATTCCGCGTCGAGCTGGATGCGCGTCGCGGTGCGCACGGCCGCGCCGCGATAGAAGATGTTCTCCTGCGGCAGCCACTCGAGCGTCGCGCCGGCCGCGCGCAGCTCCTGCGTCTGCGAGGAACTGCGTCCATCGCAGCGGTAGAACTTGGTGGCCGCCGGCGTCGTGATCAGCGCATGCGCGCCTGGATCCAGTTGCGCATCGATGCGCAGCTCGTCGCCGCCGACGACACCCCCCGGCGGGTGCACCAGGTAGACGTGGCAGGGATCGCCTTCCGGATAAAACGGCCGCTGCACGACCAGCGGTCCGCGATGGGAACGCTCGACCAGTCGCGTCTTGCCAGAGCCAGGTCCGCCCCCTTTTGCTAGCCAATGGGGACTGTCCCCATTTTCCGCATTGAATCTCAGGCGGAGGTCGGCTTGCCAGCCGGGTGTGTCGCTGAGTGCGGCGGTCTCCATGGGCATCAGACCGTCAGATGCTGGTGGACGAGATCATCGCTCAACGCGGAGATGTCTCCGCCACTGACGATTCGCCCCTTGTCGATGATGCGGAACTCGCTCGCGACGCGCCGCGCGAACGGCAACTTCTGCTCGACCAGCAATACCGTGAGCTTGGCCTCGCGATTGAGCTTCAGGATGATGTCGCCGATCTCATGCACGATGTTCGGCTGAATTCCCTCGGCGGGTTCGTCGAGTATCAGCAGCTTCGGATCGAGCACCATCGCGCGCCCGATGGCGAGTTGCTGTTGCTGACCACCCGAGAGGTCTCCTCCCCTCCTGCGCAGCATCTGCTTGAGTACCGGGAACCAGCCGAAGATGTGTTCCGGAATCTCTTTGATCTTCGAACCGCGGCGCGCGCCGAGCCCGATCCGCAGATTTTCCGCCACGGTGAGCTGCGAGAAGATCTCGCGCCCCTGTGGCACATAGGCGATGCCGAGTCTGGCGCGACGATCGGCCGACAGCTTTGATATATCGAGATTGTCCGGCCCAAGCCCGTAACTCACGGCGCCGGAAGTCGTCGGCAACAGACCCATGATGCACTTGAGCAGCGTGGTCTTGCCCATGCCGTTGCGGCCCATGAGGCAGGTGCACGAGCCTTCAGCCACATTCAGGTCCACGTCCCAGAGGATGTGACTGCCGCTGTAGAACTGGTTGAGCCCCTTGATAGCCAGCATTCCCAACTACTCCTGCGGCTCGCCGAGGTAGACCTCGACCACCTTCGGATGGCTCTGCACGTAGTCCATGCTGCCTTCGGCGAGCACCGACCCCTCATGCAGCACCGTCACGGTTTTCGCGATCGAGCGCACGAACGCCATGTCGTGTTCGACGACCACCACCGAGTGTTTGCCCGACAGCGACACCAGCAGTTCAGCGGTACGTTCGACTTCCTGCGGCGTCATGCCGGCGACCGGCTCGTCCACCAGCAGCAGGCGCGGCTCCTGCATCAACAACATGCCGATCTCGAGCCACTGTTTCTGCCCGTGTGAAAGGATGCCGGCGCGCAGGTCGCGCTGATCCTTCAACCCGACCGTGACCAGCACCTCGTCGATGCGCGCGCGCTGGCCGCCCGACATCGGTTTGAACAGCGTCGACCAGACTTTCTTGTTGCCTGCGGCTGCGAGCGCCAGGTTTTGCAACACGCTGTGCTGTTCGAAAACCGTCGGCTTCTGAAATTTCCGTCCAATGCCGGCCTCCGCGATTTCGGGTTCGGTGAGCGTGAGCAGATCCGTGGTGATACCGAACCAGGCGCTACCCGAGTCGGGCCGCGTCTTGCCGGTGATCACGTCCATCATCGTGGTCTTGCCGGCGCCGTTCGGACCGATGATGCAACGCAGCTCGCCCACGTCGATGTACAGAGTGAGATTGTTGAGCGCGCGGAACCCGTCGAAGCTCACGCTGATGTCTTCGACGTAGAGAATCGTGCCGTGGGATGCATCGCCGGGCATGGGACGGTCGCTGCCCGTGCCGGCGCCAAATACTTTCTGCCAGCCTTGTTTGACGACCTGGGAGGCGTTCATGTCGCGACCACGGCTTTCGGCGCCAGCGGCGACTTGCGTCCGAACCGGTCCAGCAACCCGACCACGCCGCCCGGCAGGAACAACGTCACCAGCACGAACAACAGGCCGAGCGCGTACAACCAGAACTCCGGCAGTACGGTGGTGAAGAGCGTCTTCAGGTAGTTGACCAGCACGGCGCCGGCCACCGCGCCGTACAACATCCCGCGCCCGCCGACGGCCACCCAGATCACGACCTCGATCGAGTTGATGGGCTGAAACTCGCTCGGGTTGATGATGCCGACCTGCGGCACGTACAACGCGCCGGCGATACCAGCCAGCACCGCCGAGAAGGTGAAGATCCACAGCTTGTAAGACTCGACGCGGTAACCGATGAAGCGCGTACGGCTCTCCGCATCGCGAATGGCCTGCACCACCCGCCCGGCACGCGACAGCGTGATGTAACGGCACGCCAGGTAACCCAGTATCAACGCCACCGCGCTCGCCACGAACAACGCCACGCGCGTACTCGCGGTATTGATGGCGAAGCCGAGTATGTCCTTGAAATCCGTCATGCCATTGTTGCCGCCGAAACCCATGTCGTTGCGGAAGAAGGCGAGCATCAGCGCATAGGTCAACGCCTGCGTGATGATGGATAGATAGACGCCGGTGACGCGCGAACGGAACGCCAGCCAGCCGAACACCAGCGCCAGCAGCCCCGGCACCAGCGCGACCATGAGCAGCGCGAACCAGAACTGATCGAATCCGTGCCAGAACCACGGCAGTTCCTTGTAGTTGAGGAACACCATGAAGTCCGGCAGCAGCGGATCGGCATACACGCCACGCGTGCCGATCTGGCGCATGAGGTACATGCCCATCGCGTAGCCGCCGAGCGCAAAGAACGCGGCGTGGCCGAGCGAAAGAATTCCGCAATAGCCCCAGACGAGATCCACGGCGACCGCGAGCAGCGCATAGGTCATGTATTTACCGATCAGCGTCATCGTGTAGCCCGACAACTGCAACGCCGAGCCCTCGGCGGGCGCCAGATGCAGCACGGGCACGATCACCGCGACCGTGGCGACGATGCACAGGAACACCGCGGTGCCGCGTTCCCCCGCCAGCAACTCGAGCAACGAGGTACGTCCGGTGCTCATCAATTTTCCGCCGCCCGGCCTTTCTGCGGGAACAACCCGCGCGGTCGCCGCTGGATGAAGAGGATGAGCGCCACCAGCACGAAGATCTTCGCGAGCACGGCGCCGGCCCACGGCTCGAGCACCTTGTTGACCACGCCTAACGACATGCCGCCGATCAACGTGCCCCAAAGATTGCCGACTCCGCCGAACACCACGACCATGAAAGAGTCGATGATGTATTGCTGGCCGAGATTGGGGCCGACGTTGGTCAATTGACTGAGCGCAACGCCGGCAACGCCTGCGATGCCGGACCCCAGACCGAACGTCATCGCGTCGACCCATTGCGTGCGCACACCCATGGCGCGCGCCATGTTACGGTTCTGCGCGACGGCGCGGACCTTGAGTCCGAGCGAGGTCTTCTGCAACACGAGCTGCAGGATCACGAACACGATGATCATGAATATGATCACGTACAAGCGGTTGTAGGTGATCGACAACGCCTCGTTGATCTCGAGCGAGCCGGACATCCAGCCCGGCGTTTCCACCGGGCGATTGTTCGCGCTGAACAGGTCGCGCACGATCTGCTGCAGGATGAGACTCACGCCGAAGGTGGCTAACAAGGTTTCCAGCGGCCGGCCGTACAGGAACCGCACGACGCCACGCTCGATGGCGATGCCGACACAAGCCGATACGAGGAAGGCCAGCGGGATGGCGATGATCACCGAGAGCCCGATGTGGTTCGGCATGGCCTGCTGGACCACATAGGTCGTGTAGGCACCGAGCATCATGAGCTCGCCGTGCGCCATGTTGATCACGCCCATCACGCCGAACGTGATCGCGAGACCGATGGCCGCGAGTACCAGCACACTGCCGAGACTCAGGCCGAAGAACAGCGTTTCGACGGTCGAATAGACGCGGCGCGCGGAGTCGATCAAGGCGATCACTGTGCGCGCCGCGTTGCGTACGTCGAGTTCGCTCTCCGGATAACTGCCATCCGCCGCCGGTGTGATCATGGTCGTGAGGCGGTTGTAGACATCCGGGCTCAACGAACCCTTCAGCGTCTGCACGCCCGTCAGGCGCGTGGCGGCATCGGCGCTGTCGAGGTCGACCAACGCGAGCCCATCGCCCATCGCCTTCCTGACGCCGGTGTCGGTTTCCTTCGCCATGGCCGCGCGCAGCAGCGCGACGCTGTCGTCATCCAGCGCCCGCATCATTTCCCGCACCGCGCCGAAACGGACGTCGGGGTCGGGATCCGCGAGCGCGAAGCTCGCGACCGCGCTGCGCAACGCCTTGCGCAGGCTGTTGTTGGTCGTGACGCGTGAAAAATCGTCGGCCGCGCCGCTGCCGGCGCTCTTCAGGTCGAGCGGATCGATCAGCGCCAACTTCGTTTCGCCGCCATCCGTGATGAAAACCTTGTGGTCCGCGTTGCGGGAAAAGAGCTTGTTGTCGAGCAGCGCATCGAGCACCGCCTTGCCATTCGGATGCCGCAGTTCGGTCAGCGCCGCAACCGCGGCGGATTTATCCAGGAAGTTGTCGGCGGCGAGCCCCGCGACCGCGGTCGCGAACGCCTCGTCGGGCGTCTGTGCCCGCGCGCCATTGGCCAGAAAAAGCGACGCGAGAGCCACGAGCGCGGACAACAGCGCGCCGCGCACACGAGGAGGTCCCGGGATGATTCCCGGGACCTCGGATCGCTGTTCAATGATCGTTTCGGGCACTAACAACTCGTGCCTACTTGTAGTTCTGGCCCGCGCAGGTCTTCGTCTTGGTGTTGTAGTTGCCGCACTTCAACGTGACCCAGTCGGCTTCGATGTCCTTGCTGCCCGGCAGGAAATCGGACCAGGCGTCGCCCGGCACGAGACCCGTGGTCTTCCAGACCACGTCGAACTGGCCGTCCGCCCGCACTTCGCCGATGAACACCGGCTTCGTCAGGTGGTGATTAGGCAGCATCTTGGCGACGCCGCCGGTGAGGTTCGGCGACTCGATGCCGATCATCGCGTCGGTGACCTTGCTCACGTCGGTGGTCTTGGCCTTTTCCACGGCCTTGACCCACATGGCGAAGCCGATCACGTGCGCTTCCATCGGATCGTTGAAGGTACGCTTCGGATTCTTCGTGTACGCCTTCCACTGCGCGATCGCGGCGGTGTTGGCCGGCGTCTTGATGCTCTCGAAGTAGTTCCAGGCGGCCAGATGACCCACCAGCGGCTTGGTGTCGATGCCGCTGAGTTCTTCCTCGCCCACCGAGAAGGCCACCACCGGAATGTCTTCCGCGGAGATCTTCTGGTTGCCGAGTTCCTTGTAGAACGGCACGTTCGCATCACCGTTGATGGTCGAAACCACCGCGGTCTTCTTGCCGGCCGAGCCGAACTTCTTGATGTCGGCCACGATCGACTGCCAGTCAGAGTGACCGAAAGGCGTGTAGTTGATCATGATGTCGGCCGGGGCCACGCCCTTCGCCTGCAGATAGGCTTCGAGGATCTTGTTGGTGGTGCGCGGATAGACGTAATCCGTGCCCGCCAGCACCCAGCGCTTCACGCCGAGATCCTTCATCAGGTAGTCGACCGCCGGGATCGCCTGCTGGTTGGGCGCGGCGCCGGTGTAGAACACGTTCTTCGACGATTCCTCACCTTCGTACTGCACCGGGTAGAACAGCAGGCCATTGTTCTTCTCGAACACCGGCAGCACCGACTTGCGAGACACGGACGTCCAGCAACCGAACACCACCGCGACCTTGTCCTTCACCAGCAATTGTTCGGCCTTCTCGGCGAACAGCGGCCAGTTCGACGCCGGGTCGACGACCACGGCCTCGAGTTTCTTGCCGAGCAGGCCGCCCTTCTTGTTCTGCTCGTCGATGAGCATGAGGACGGTGTCTTTCAGAGTCGTCTCGGAAATCGCCATCGTTCCCGAGAGCGAATGCAACACACCGACCTTGATCGTATCCGCGGCTTGCGCCGTGGCACCGAGTGTCATTGCGACTGCCGCGCCCAGCACGGCCAGTCTGCGAGTCATTTTCAAATGCTTCATTGAATTCTTCCTTACATCTGGATTTGCAGGCCGATTCCGATCGTCGAGCTGTCGCCGCCGACGTCCGGATCGAAGCTCTTGTCGAGGTAGTACAGGCTGATGCGCGCATTGAACTGCTTGATGATGTAGTTCAGGTCTAGCTCGAGCGTGTCCTGGTCGAGGTCGGTGCCCGCGAAGTCGAAGGTGGCTTGGCCGTATTTGCCGAGCACCTGGAACTTGCCGGGACCGGCTTCACCGGGAAATAGATAGGCGCCGAGCACGTAGAAGCCGTCCTGCTTGTCGTACAGGCCGCCGACCGGAGTGCCGTAGCCGCCGAGCCCGTCGTACATCGCGTATTCGGATTCGAGCGTGACCACGCCCGAGTTGCCGAGTTTCTTCTCGAGCAGGAAGTCGACCGAGTAGGCCTCCCCGGCATCGGCGGTCTGCGCCGCGACACCGACAGCGAGCAGGTCCTTGTCGCCGTAATACGTGCCGTTCAGGTAGTAGCCGTCTTCGGCATCCCAGAAGTCCATCTGCACGCGCGAGGCAAGCAACACGTCGGAGTCGCCGGTAGTCAGCCCGGCCACGTCGAATGCACCGACCGAGAACTTGACCTTGCCGTATTGGCCCCAGTACGCGATGCCGTCATCGCGCCCTTCGGTTTCGAACGGGTAACCGTCCTGCACACCGTCCTGGTACACGCCCCAGTTGCTGGCGTAGTAAGGCCCGTAAAGATTGGCGCGATCGCTGGGCGGCAGGAAACGGCCGACCCAGATGTTGTGTTTGCCTCCGCTGAAGGAAAATTGCGCGGCCGCGTCGATGACGCGAATGGTTTCGCCGTCCGAGTTGTACTCGGTGTTCAACATGAAGCCGATGTTCTCGGTGGCCTTGCCGCTGAGATACAGGCGAACGCTGTTGACCGCGAAATCGCTGAACGAATCGCTGCCGCCTTCACCGTCGTCGAAATCCGTGCTGATGAAGCTGGTGCGCAGGCCGCCACCAACCGACACATCCGGCAACTTGAGGCCGTCGGCCTGGGCTTGCGAGATCGCAATCGCAGAGAGCCCGAGACCGGCCGCAGCCTTGATGAGGTTTGATTTGAGAGACATGTTGTTCCTTGTTTGCCAAAAGCCCCTGTGAGCGAAAGTACGAAACAGGTTCCCGGCGAGGTAGGCGTCATTTGACGTAGAGCCGCCTTTCATTGCGTTGCACTTGTGCGAAGAGAGTGCGCACGCGGTGACCCGTGCACCCCGAAGCGGCAACTGAAAATTGCAAGGACTTTGTGAAGCGAGCGCGACGGTTGCAGGCGTGGTTAGCGCCCGTTCGCGATGGCACGCGCATTGCTTTCAATGAATGGGGAATCAGGGGAGTCATCGGTGCTCAAGCCGAGACAACAGAAAATCATTCGCGAGCGCCGCCAGTACAACCAATGGGTGGCGAGCCAGACTCTCGAGGACTACGCGCTGCGGTTCACCGCGGAACGCGCGCGCAAGTCCACCGCGCGCGTCGGCAACACCGCACTCGGCCCGATTGCGTTTCTGGCCTGCGAAGCGATCGGCGGCACGATCACGCTGCTCTATGGATTTCCGAACGCGGCCTGGGCCATCGGGGCGTTCGCCGTTCTGATGTTCCTCATCGGCCTGCCGATCGCCTTCTACGCGGCAAAATATGGCGTTGACATCGATCTGCTCACGCGCGGCGCGGGCTTCGGCTACATGGGCAGCACGGTCACCTCGCTGATCTACGCGTCGTTCACATTCCTGCTGTTCGCCATCGAAGCCAGCATCATGTCGGTGGCGCTGAACCTCGTGTTCGGCATTCCGATGTGGCTGGCGCACATCTGCAGTTCGCTGGTGGTGATCCCCATCGCGCTGTACGGCATCAGCCTCATCAGCAAGATGCAGATCGTCACGCAGCCGATCTGGCTGATCCTGCAGTTCGTGCCGATTGCCATCATCGCGTGGAAACACCCGGCTGAAATCGGGGCCTGGACGAACTACGGGGGAACCGATGGCGGCGGCGGCACCTTCAACTTCGTGTTGTTCGGCCTGGCCGCGTCCGTTCTGCTGTCGCTGCTGCCGCAGATCGGCGAACAGGTCGACTACCTGCGCTTCCTGCCGAAGAAGACCCGCAAGAACCGCATTGGCTGGTGGACCGCTGTCATCGGCACCGGCCCCGGCTGGGTACTGCTCGGCGGCTTCAAACTACTGATCGGATCGTTCCTGGCGGTGTGGGCGCTGCGCCAGGGTGTACACGTGTCGCAGGCGGATGAGCCCACCATCATGTATCACCTCGCCTTTCGCGAGGTGTTCCAGTCGCCGACCGTTGCGCTGGTGATGACCGGCATCTTCGTCATCGTCTGCCAGCTCAAGATCAACGTGACGAATGCCTACGCGGGCTCGATCGCCTGGTCAAACTTCTTCTCGCGGCTCACACACGCGCACCCAGGCCGCGTCGTGTGGCTGGTGTTCAACGTGCTGCTGGCGCTGCTGCTGATGGAGATCGGCATCTTCCGCGCGATCGAAAGCATCCTGGTCATCTACGCCAACTTCGCGGCCGGGTGGATAGGTGCGCTGACCGCGGATCTCGTGATCAACAAGCCGCTCGGCTACAGCCCGAAATACATCGAGTTCAAACGCGCCCATCTCTACGACATCAACCCGGTGGGTGTCGGGGCGCTGGTCATCTCAGTGGTGTTGTCGAGCGCCGCATTCATGGGCGCGTTCGGCCAATACGCGCAGATCCTGTCGCCGTTTGTCGCGTTGATCGTGGCATTCATCGCGGCGCCGTTGATCGCCATCTACACCCGCGGCAAGTATTACCTCGCGCGCCCCGACACGGGATTGCCTGAAAAGGCCACCGAGCTCGAATGCAGCATCTGCGAAAACGTCTTCGAACGTGGCGACGTGGCGATGTGCCCTGCTTACGCCGGCCCGATCTGCTCGTTGTGCTGCACACTCGAGGCGCGTTGCCGCGACAGCTGCAAGACCGGCAGCCGCTTCAACGAGCAACTCGACGGATTCATCCGGCGAGTGCTGCCTGAGCGGGTCGGCGCACTGCTCAACACCCGCGCCGGTCACTTCGGCGGACTGTTGTTGCTGTCGAACCTCGCCATCGGCTTGTTGCTCGGCCTCATCTACCAGCAATACGGCGGCTCGGTGCCGGCCGAACGCGAAACCATCCGCACCACCTTGTGGCTGGTGTATTTCGCCCTGCTCGTCGTCTCCGGCGTCATGGCCTGGCTGATCGTGCTGGCGCACGAGAGCCGGCGCGCGGCGGAAGCGGAATCCGTGCGCCAGACCGGCATGCTGATGGACGAAATAGACGCGCACAAACGCACCGACGCAGCATTGCAGAAAGCCAAGGAAGTGGCCGAGTCGGCGAACGTGGCGAAGACGCGCTACATCGCCGGCATTTCGCACGAGATACGCACGCCGCTCAATTCGATCTACGGCTACGCCCAACTACTCGAACGCGGCACCGCCGGCCCGTCGGACAACGCCATCCGCGTGATCCGCCGCAGCGCCGAACACATGGCGGACCTGATCGACGGCATCCTCGATATCTCCAAGATCGAGAATGGCATCCTGCGACTCAACCGGGACAAGGTGCCGCTGGCCGAATTCCTCGACCAGATCGTCGACATGTTTCGTCTGCAGGCCGCCGCCAAGGGTATCGAGTTCGTCTACAGCCGTCCGCCCAACCTGCCCGCCTTCGTACACGTCGATCAGAAGCGGCTGCGGCAGATCCTCATCAATCTACTGTCGAACGCGATCAAGTACACCGAACGCGGCAATGCGACCTTGACGGTGCGTTACCGCAGCCAGGTGGCGGAGTTCGAGATCTCCGACACCGGTGTGGGCATTCCCGCGCACGAAATCGAACGCGTGTTCGAACCCTTCGAGCGCGGCCAGGGCGCCAACGTGCGCGCCATTCCGGGCACGGGCCTGGGGCTCACGATCACCAAGCTCCTCACTCAGATCATGGGCGGCGAGATCAACGCCACGAGCGTCGAGGGCCAAGGCACCACTTTCGCGGTGCGCTTGTTGATGTCGGAAGCAGCCGCGACGCCCACGGCGGGCGCGATCGCGGACAGCCGCGCCATCACCCACTATCTCGGCGCGCGCCGCAAGATCCTGTTGATCGACGACGACACCTCTCACCTCGATATCGTGCAGAGCCTGTTGGCGCCGCTGGACTTCCAGCTGTTCGCCGCCAGCACCGGCCCGGCCGGATTGAAACTCGCGGCCGAATGCCGGCCGGACCTCGCGATGGTCGACCTCTCCATGCCTGGCATGACGGGCTGGAAGGTGGCTGAACTCCTGCGCGCCCAGCCCGGCCTCGATCGCCTGCGCATCGTGATCGTCTCGGCCAATGCGCATGAGTTCAGTCCGGGCGGAACGGAGTCGCACCACGATGCGTTCCTGATCAAACCCATCGACATGCAACGCATGCTCGAGTGCCTGGCGCTGCAGCTCAATCTGCAGTGGGTCTTCGCGCCGGGATCCATCCCGTCGGTTGCAGGTAACGCGCAGCACGGTGGCGCCGATCTACCCGTCCACTCGCAGCATCACGTCGACGATCTGTACCAGCTCGGTCTGATCGGCCACGTCCGCGGCATCCAGGCCAAGCTGCGCGAGATGGAAAACGATCCGACCAACAAACCCTTCGCCACCCGCATGCGTACGCTGGTGGCGAACTTCGACCTCAAGCGGTACATGACCGTGCTGGAAGGAATGCGCAAACATGGCTAACTCTAACGACGTGCGTCGCGACACCCTGCTGGTGGTGGACGACACTCCCGAAACGCTGGGTTTTCTCACCGACACGCTCGATCACGCCGGCTTCACCGTGCTCATCGCCACCGACGGCGAGAGCGCGCTGCGTCTCATCGAACAGATCACGCCGGATCTGGTGTTGATGGACGCGATGATGCCCGGGCTCAACGGTTTCGAAACCTGCCGGCGCATGAAGCGCGACAAGGTGATGGCGCACCTGCCGGTGATCTTCATGACCGGGCTCAGTGAAACCGAGAATGTGCTCGAAGGCCTCGCCGCCGGCGGCGTCGACTACGTGACCAAGCCCATCGTGATCGACGAAATGCTGGCTCGCATTCGCGTGCATCTGGCGAATGCCCGCGTCGCCGCAGGCTCGCGCGCTGCGCTCGACGCCACCGGCCGCTTCCTGCTCGCGACGAACGCCCGCGGCAAACTGCTGTGGTGCACGCCCAAGGCGCGCTCGTTATTGACGGAGCTCTTCCCGGTGCCGGGCAATTCTTCCGCCAGCCTGCCCACCGGCATCATGACGCAGATGATGCAGTTACGGTCCGACGTCTTATCGGGCCAGGCGCGATTGCTGGTCGACGTGAACGGCCGCAAAGTGGAGATCTCGATGTTGAGCCCGATCGGCCCCGACGAACTACTGTTTCGCCTCACCGAGCTCAGCACCACGCTCGACGAGCAACAACTGCAGCAGACGCTGTCGCTGACCTCGCGGGAATCCGAAGTACTGTTGTGGATCAGCCGTGGCAAGGCGAACCGCGAGATCGGCGAAATCCTCGCGATCAGTCCACGCACCGTGAACAAACATCTCGAGCAGATCTTCGTGAAGCTCGGCGTCGAGAATCGCGCCTCGGCGGCAGCCCGGGCGGTACGCGCTTTGTCGCGTTGACCGCGAGGTCGTCAGCGCAGAAACCGTGCTTCGAACTCATCGGCCGGCACCGGCTTGCTGAACAGGAAGCCCTGCATCTCGTCGCACTTGAGCAGCCGAAGCAGGCGCTGCTGTTCTTCGGTTTCGACACCTTCAGCGACGACGGTCAATCGAACCGAATGCGCCAGCGTGATGATGGTCGAGATCAGCGACAGGCCAACGGGCCCACTCGTCATTTCGTTTACGAACGACCGGTCTATTTTCAAACTATCCACCGGCAGCTTCGCGAGGTAGCTGAGCGAGGAAAATCCGGTGCCGAAATCGTCGATCGCGACCCGGATGCCGATGGCACGGATTTCCTGCAGGGCGCTGATGCTGTGCCGGGCATTCTCCATGACCATTCCCTCGGTGATCTCGAGCTCCAGGCCGGCCGCCGCGTGTTCATCGGCCCCGATCAATTGCCGAATCTCGGCAACGAACGCGCGATTGCGCAATTGCAGCGGCGATACGTTCACCGCCACGCGCACCGCCGGCATGCCGGCATGCCGGCACTGCGCCAACGTGCGTAGTCCGCGATCGCCTGGCGCAACGCCCAGCGCCCGACCTCCAAGATAAGCCCCGTTTCTTCGAGGACCGGAATGAATTTGCCGGGCGGCACGAGACCGGTGATCGGGTCATTCCAGCGGATCAACGCCTCACACCCGGTGAGCGAGCCGCCGGCCAGAGAAATCTTTGGCTGGTAGTGAAGAACGAACTCCTCGTTCTCCAGCGCTCGGCGTAACTGGTGTTCCAGCGCCAGCTTCTCGGCCGCGCGCTCGTTCATGCTGTGGGCATAGAACATGTAGCGCTCGGATCCGGCCTTCGCATTCTTGAGCGCCGCTTCGGCATTCTTGATGAGCGTATCGGCGTCTGCGCCGTCATCCGGAAACATCGCAATTCCAACCTTCGCGGACACATGCAGCTCGAGGTCGCCGATCTGAAAAGTGGGCCGCAGGATCTCGTTGAAAAGATGCTCGATTCGCTGACCCACCTCGCCGGCGGTCTGAAGATGCGTTATCACGCCTGCAAAATGATCGGCATCGAGCCGCGCCAGTCCGTCGGCATTCATCGCCTTCGAGGCCATGCGGTTCGACACCTCCTTCAGCAGCGTGTCGCCTGCTTCGCGGCCAAACGAGGCGTTGACCGTCTTGAAGCGCTCCAGGTCCACGAACACGAGCGCCAGCTTGCGATGCTCCCGATCTGCGTCCAGCACCGCCTGCGTGAGCCGCTCGTGAAACAGCGTGCGGTTGGCGAGACCGGTCAGCGAATCGTGATAGGCGAGATAGTGAAGCCGCTCACTCTTTTCGATGTAGTCGATGGCGAAGGCGATGTCATTGGTCAGATCGGTCAGCAGTTTCATCTCTTCCCGATGAAAGAACTCAGTCTCGTCGGCGTACAGCGCGATCACGCCCATCACCTTGTCGGCGACTATGAGCGGCAGTACCGCTATGGAACGCACGCCCGCCTTTACGTAGCGTTGCGGCAGCAGGACCGCGCCATCCTTTTGCGAATCGTTCGAAACGATTGCCTGTCGCGCCTTCATGGTACGAGCGACCATTGTCTTTGCCGAATCTTCGCGGGAGGCGAGGATTTCCTTCAATTCGGACAGCAGCGCGTCTTCCTTTCCGGCCGAGGCGACCACGATCGGCAAGAGCGTGGCCGGATCGACCACGCACACCATCGCCATGCGAAACCCACCAGCCTCGACCGCGATGCGGCAGGCCTCCTTGAACAACTCGTCGCAGTCACGCACGCGGACGATCAGGCCGTTGATCGAGCTCAGCATCGAATAGACACGGTTCAGATGCCGGATGTTGACCTCGGCGCGCACTCTCTCGGTGATGTCCTCGCCAATACTTGCGGTTCCGATCACGTGGTCGGTCACCGAACGCAGCACGGAAATATTCCAGCGGATGAGCCGGCGTTCACCCGTGCGCGTCAGGATCTCGTTTTCGCGATGCCAGGTCTTGGGTGGGTCGACGAGCGAGGCCTTGAAGACCTCACGCAAGTCCTGCGTGTTTTCCGGCACGAACAGATCGAACCACTGGCGGCCGATGACCGCTTCGCGCTCGAAGCCGGTGAGTCGCAGGAAGAAGTCGTTGCAGTAAGTGATGAGGCCGGTGGCGTCCAGCATGACCGATACCAGCTGCACGTCACCCAACATTTTGCTGAAACGGCGCTCGCTCTCGCGCAGTGCGCGGTTGGTGACTTCGATTGCCAGTTCCGCCGCCTTCAGATCGTGCACATCCGTGCAGGTGCCGAACCACTTGAGAATGACGCCGCTGGCGTCCGCGAGTGGCACGCCGCGCATGAGCCACCAGCGATAGCTGCCATCGGCGCCACGCAGCCGGCTCTCGACGGTGTACGGCGCCCGGGTGGTCGTGGCGAGCTGCCAGGCTGCCCAGGTCCGCTGCCGGTCGTCGGGATGAAACACCTCTAACCACTCGTTGCCGAGACTTTCCTCGAGTGTCTTTCCGGTGTAACTCATCCAGTGCTGGTTGAAGTAGACGCACCAGCCGTCCGGCCGGGTGATCCACACGATCTGCGGCATCGACTCGGCCAGGGTGCGAAACTCCTCGACACTCTTTTCCAGCACCGTCGCCGCACGTTTGTGCTCCGTGATGTCCTGGAAAGCGCCGAGTACCTGCGTGATAGTGCCCGCGCCGTTGCGCTGCGGCTCCCCGGTGCAGCGCACCCAGATGGAGTGGCCCTTTGCCGTGATCATTTCCAACTCGAGGTCGAAGGTCGTGCCTGCACGCAGGCACTCATTCAAAGCCCGCGTGACGATCACTTCTGACGCAGGACAGTAGAAACTCAGTGCCTCCTCGAGCGTCGGCTGAAGACCGGTGGGCACCTCCAGGATGTTGCACACCTCGTCCGACCAGCTGACGTTCTGACCAGTCACTTCGACAGCCCACCCCCCGAGCCGCGCGGTTCGACCCGCCATGCGCAACATTCCGTCGGT
Source organism: Pseudomonadota bacterium (assembly GCA_039931065.1). GTDB lineage: Bacteria > Pseudomonadota > Gammaproteobacteria > Steroidobacterales > Steroidobacteraceae > CADEED01. Next base: position 258,265 of record JBDTSP010000003.1, read on the forward strand.
AGCGCGCAGCTTTTCTTCCGTGGTCCGACGTTCGATGGCGCTCCAGCAACGTTCAACGACTTCCTGTATCAGCGCGATTTCGCCGGTGGTCCACTCACGCGGGGTCGTCTGATGTACGGCCATCATCGCGCGCAGTCCGCCGTCCTTGATCAGCGGGCAGGTAATGATGGCCTTGATGTCGATGGCATCGAACATGTCAGAGCCGTCGCCCAGCGCAATCTCGCCACGCACATCCCGAATGACCAGTGTCTGGCCCGCGCGCAGCGTCGCCGCGGCACGGGTGCCGAACAGCGACAGGTGATACTTGCCGACCGTGCTGGCACATCCGTCGGTGTAGTCATGCACGATGTTGAATCGATCGCTGTCGGTTTCCACGTCCGCGTACGCGCAGCGTGAAACCTGCAAGTGCTCGCCGAGCATCCGCGTCATCACGGCCATCACCTGCTCAGGATCGAGCAGCGCGCGAGTCGCCTGCGCCAGATCGTCGAGAAAGTGAAAGTATTGTTCGCTCTCCAGGACCGCGCGCTCCAGCCGACTGCGCGCGGTCACATTGGCGTGCATCACCACCGCACCTTGCTGGCGGTCGGAAAGCGCCGTGACCGTCATCTGAAACCAGCGCTGTTCCATCGGAGAGTGGCACGCGTAGGTCAGCTCGTAGCTGGGCCGCTCGCCGCTCAGCACCTGCCTGATTCCAATCGCAGCGGCTTGCGCGTCAATGGCGCCGTCGCCGTGCGCGTTGTCGCAAACCGCGAGGTAGTCGACGCCAACTCCCCGCGCCGACCCGAGGAATCCTTCCGCGTCCGAGAATGCATTCCACGCCCGGTTCACCGCGATGATGACGCCGCGGGTATCGAGCAGGGCTACGTTGGCAGGCAGTGAGTTCAGAATCGCCGACTGGTTGGCCCAGCCGCTCTTGCGCGATTTTTCCTGGGCCAGCCGCAGCAGAAGAGTTCGGCCGTCGCGACTTGCGACAGAATTGATTTCACCCGCGGTGAGCTCCGCGAGGCGATCTTCGGTGCTGCGCAGCACTTCGATCAACGCGCCGATTTCGCCAGTCGCTTCAAGCGTCAATGGCCGAGTCGCGGTGCTCATGGCGGCGCGGCCTCGATCTCGAGTACAGCCAATACGGTGTGTGTTTCAGTCAGCCAAAAAACGTTGGTGCAACTAGGGGCCGACGAACGGCGGATGAGCGTCGGTGTCATCGAGCCATGATCCGCCAACTCACGTTGCGATGCGCGCGACACATCGCACTTCTCGATCTCATCTCGACCGGGAAGATAGGCCTTGCACAGGATCAAAGGGTGGCGCCCACTAGGAGTTCCCCGCGTCACCTGCGGCTGGAGACGGAATCGTCGCTTGCTCCACATCGGGCACTTGCCAATACAAACTGGCAGCCCGGAGCGTCGCAGGCACTTATTGCCCCAAATGAAGCAGGCGCCGGAGAGTCCGGCGACCTTTCGTCGTCGCACTTACCACGGCTACTGATGCCGATTCGGCAAAGCCCTATTCCATTCCCTTACTTCGCAAACTCGAGGGCTGGCTGACAAGTCGCCGTGGCTGCGTCAACGCGGCGGTTCGACCAGGTACCCCTTGGCGCGCAAGCGCGCCAGGTATCCCTGCTCGCGCGTGAGTTTGGCGAGCGGCACGATCGCGAAGGTAGTTTGATTGGTTGCGAGACTCTTCTCCGCCGCATCAGTCCACAGCCTGTACAACTGCTCGCGGATATCGCCCGGGATCACTTCGCGCGCCACCTGCGAACTCATGACGGCCATTGCGCAGGGTAGTCCGGGAGTCGGCAGGACCGGCAACGCATCGAGCGTTTGCAGATCACCCGTGGCCCAGGCGCGGGCACGGGCGCCCTCGGTTTCCCGATCGGACAGTGCTTCGGTCAACTGCAGCGTCGCGGTGAAACATTCCACGTCCGAAAGCGACTCTCGCGAAAATTCCTTGATCTTGGCGCGGAGCTCGTTGCGCTTTATCGTGAACTTGAGCAAGGGTGAATCCACGGGGATCTTGTTTCGCGCCGCCAATTTGCCGACGACATCCCACACCATGTCCTTCTCGCGCAGCTTGAGATCGTCGATCGCCGCTTTGCGCAATTTGTACGCGGCGAAGATCGGGCGCCACTCGTCGGCCCCGGATTCGCGGCCAAGATACTCATGTTTCTGCACCAGCCAGCGCGCGTACAAGTCGGGCGGCAGCAAATCCTTGAGTTTTCCGTCGTCGGGGTTCTTGCGCGCTTTCAGGATGGCCGGCAGCAGCGTGAGGCCGCGAAAGATTCCGATCTCTTCGTCGGGCGCCATGTTGATCGCGGAGTCACGCAGTATTTGCTGAGCAGTCAGCACGACCGCCTCGACCTCGCTTGATTTCCACTGCATTCGCTTCGGCAGCGGCGGCGCATCGCCCACGATCCACAATACATGACCGCCCGAGTCGTCCGCGCGCGTCACCTTCCACATTCCGGGACCGGGAAAGGCGCCGCTGACCACCACTTCCTCGAGTGGTGGACTATCCATCGAAGCCGAACTTTCCGGCGAATCTGCAGGTCCGGGCGCGAATGTCACCGGCTGGTCCGCACGCACCGCAGCGGCGGCAACCAAAAGGGTGATCAGCAAGGCGTTGCTCATTTCAATCCGACAGACCGTAACCACCCGCTGGAGTTCCGACCGTCGGGGAAAACTTCACGCGTCGTTGCCGCGCCCTAACTGCTCCAGGTGGGTCTGGAGGCTCATGCGATCGAGAGACCGCACCGGCAGATTCGCGAACAGGCGCAAGCGGCGCTCGAGTTCCTTGCGCGTGCGGACCAACACTTGGCGGCGTTCGACGTCGTCGTCGAACTGCTCGGGATCCGTGCAACGCCAGTGCGCGGTGATGGGTTGTCCCGGCCACATCGGTGGCGCTTCACCGGCGGCCGTATCACTCAATGTGAAGACGAAATCGAGCGGCGGGGAATCCGGTGCGCTGAACTCGCGTACGTGTTGCGGCGGATGTTCCGGAGGCGAGAGGCCGGCATGTTTCATGAGTTCGACCGCGAGCGGATCGATCTTGGCCGCGGGCCGTACGCCCGCGCTGAACGCTTCGAGCTGTCCGTGCCCGATCGAGTTCGCGATGGCTTCGGCCATCATGCTGCGCGCTGAATTGCGCTGCGAGAGGAACAGTATTCTGAAGGGCTGGCCTTCCACGCGGAACATCCTTTGCATGCCATCGGGCTGGCAGACAAATCCTGGCCGCACGGGTGTTTTTTCCGTGTAGGGACAAATGCCCTTTTGTTGTCAGTGTCGCAGCATGCCCTGCTCCTCGATGAACGCGATCACCTGGTCGAGCCCCTGGCCGGTTTTCATGTTGGTGAATACGAACGGGCGTTCGCCGCGCATTTTCCTTGCGTCCCGGTCCATGACTTCGAGCGATGCGCCCACGTATGGTGCGAGGTCGATCTTGTTGATGATGAGCAGATCGCTCTTCATGATCCCCGGGCCGCCTTTGCGCGGAATCTTGTCGCCGGCTGCAACATCGATGACATAAAGCGTGAGATCGGACAGCTCCGGGCTGAACGTCGCTGCGAGATTGTCGCCGCCGCTCTCGACGATGATCAGATCGAGCCCCGTGAAATCCTGCATGAGCTGGTCGATCGCGGCGAGATTCATCGAGGCATCTTCCCGAATGGCGGTATGCGGGCAGCCGCCCGTTTCCACGCCACGGATGCGCTCGGGCGCCAGCGCCTGACTTCGGATCAGGAATTCCTGGTCCTCCTTCGTATAGATGTCATTGGTGACGACCGCGATGTTGAACAGATCGCGCATCCGCTTGCAGAGGCAATCGACCAGCGCGGTCTTTCCCGAACCCACGGGGCCACCGACCCCGACCCGCAAGACATCCGCTTTGGCACTCATGCCAACGATGATAGGGGCCGCGACAGCCCGTGCGGCCAGGCATGCGTCAAATGACTTAGACGCGGCTGCGCGCGCGCGCATCCGCGCTACGCTGCGGCCATGAAAAAGATCAGTTCGCGCATCGCATTCCTGCTCATCGCCGCACTTCCAGCGTTGGCGCAGGCGCATCCCGGGCACGACGCCGGGATCAGCTTCGCGTCGGGCGCGATGCATCCACTCACCGGGATCGATCACCTGCTGGCGTTGCTCGCGGTCGGGTTGCTCGCCGCACGCATGGGCGGCCGCGCCTTGCTGGCGATCCCCGCGGCGTTTCTTGCCTTGTTAGCCGTCGGCATCGCGTTGGGTTTCGAAGGCGTGCAACTCGACTATGTCGAGCCCGCGATCCTGGCGTCGATCCTGATATGCGGGGCGTTGGCAGCCTTGCCGCCGCGGCACCTGCCGGTGGCCACGGCCGCGCTCGCCGCGCTGTTCGCGATTTTTCACGGCAACGCGCATGGCATGGAAGTCGTGGCCGGTCTGGTCCGCATGGAATATGCCACCGGGTTGATGACCGGAAGCGCGCTGGTGATCGGAATCACGGCGTTCGCAACCCGGTCAGCGACGTGGGCCACGAGTGCACCGCGTCGCTGACCTGTACGCGAACTACTGAAATCGGACCACCGCCACCGATTTCGGTGGCAGCCGCAGTACCCACTTCCCGCCTTCCTTCTTTGCGCTGATGGCGGTCGGCTTCACCGCCTCCGGCGAATCGACGGTGTTGTGCGCATCCATGACCTTCGCAGTCAACACGCGGCCCGTTGCGCCCTTCACCTGCGCGCCAACGACGCCCGTGGTGACGATCGCCTCGCGGTTCGGGTCGAGGTTCACCAGCGCCAGCACGACATTTCCGGCGATATCGCGCGCGGCCGAGACGTTGACCGAATCGACCGTGTACTCGCCGAGTTTGTACTCCGGCGTGGTCACTTCGGTCGGCAGAAAGGTCGCGCCCTGGAACGGGATGTACATCTGGAACACGTGGTAGGTAGGCGTCAACGCCATCTTCGGCCCATCGGTCAGGATCATCGCCTGCAACACGTTCACCATCTGCGCAATATTGGTCATCTGCACACGTTTGGCGTGGGCGTGGAAAATGTTGAAGTTGAGCCCGGCGACCAGCGCGTCACGCAGCGTGTTCTGCTGCCACAGAAAGCCGGGTTCGCGGCCCGGCTCGGGGTTGTACCAGGTGCCCCACTCGTCCACGTAGAAGGCGACCTTGCCCTGCGGGTCGTTCTTGTCGAGGACCTTCTCGTTGCTGGTGATGTACTCGTCGATCTGCATCGTGTGTTTGAGCGTCGAGATCCACTCCTTCTCGGGGAAGCCGGTTGAGCTTCCCTTGTTCGCCCACACACCGGTGGGCGTTGTGTAGTAGTGATGCGAAATCGCGTCCATGTCGCGATGGACGTTGGTCGTCAGCACTTCTGCCCAACTGGTGCCGGCATCGTGGCCGCCGCTGGCGACGATCTTCGGCCGGTGACCGCGCGGTGCCTTCACGTAGGTGGCGTACTGGCGGAACAGGTTCGCGTAGTACTCCGGCGTCATGTTGCCGCCGCAGCCCCAGGTCTCGTTGCCGATGCCGAAGTACTGCACTTCCCACGGCTGTTCGCGGCCGTTCTTGCGGCGTTCGTTCGCGAGCGTCGAAACGGTGTTCGACGTCATGTACTCCATCCAGTCGGCCATCTCCTGCGGCGAGCCCGAGCCGACGTTGCCGCTGATGTAGACCTTGGTGCCGATCATCTCGGCGAACGTCATGAATTCATGGGTACCGAATTCGTTGGTTTCGGCCACACCGCCCCAGTGCGTGTTCACCTTCACCGGGCGTTTCTCGCGCGCGCCAATGCCGTCGCGCCAGTGATATTCGTCGGCGAAGCAGCCGCCGGGCCAACGCACCACGGGAACGTGCAGGTCCTTGAGCGCCTTGATCACGTCGTTGCGATAACCGTTGGTGTTGGCGATGGAGGATTTCTCTCCCACCCACACCCCTTCATAGATGCCGGTACCCAGATGTTCGGCGAACTGGCCGTAGACATTGGGATTGATGACCGGCCCGGGCTGATCCGCCTTGATGGTGACCGACGCCTCGACCTTCGCGGAATCGGCTGCGCCCGCTGGACTTGCGATCGCCGCGCACGCGAGCAGCGCCGCCGCCGCGTAGAAGGGCAGCCTGTTTTCCTTCGCCATTTCGATTCCCCTGTTACTCAGACAATAAGATGCTAGCCGTGCGGACTGCGGGGTCGCAAGCGTCGTCAGCCGGCGGCGATGCGCTGCGTGCGCGCCGCCATGGCGGGCTTCGGCCGTTGTTTGATCGGCGTGTCCATGATCGCGAGGCGGATGAGTTCGGTCATTGCCGCGCGCACGGCCTCGGCGTCCTTCGCGGCGATGGCATCGTAGACGCGCCAGTGATCTGGCACCGGGTCGCGCTAGAGCGGCGCGACGCGTTGCTTGAACTCGGTGAGCGCGTTGACCGCAGCGGTGACGCCGTTGGTGAGTGAGACGATGTACGGGTTGGCGGTGGCGCTCAGCAGCGCCTGTCTTTCGTGCTGGCACGTTGCCCCCAGGTCCCGGCCAACCCCGGAATCGCTCGATTGCTATCGATCCGGCGGAAATCTATCAGCTTCAGGCAGCTAGCAGACCCGGATTCGTGATCAGGCCATTGCGGGTTCACTCACGGGCGAGACGTGGCGCCGCCCGATCCCGAACATGCGACACACACACGTTCGAAGGAAGTAAACATGGGCTCGCAAAACCTGGAAGGCGTCCTCAAGGCCGCCGGCAACACCGTGCAGATGCTGCGCAATTCGCAAATTGGCGCTTATGTGTATCCGGTGGTGCCAAGTGAGTTCTACAACTGGCGCGACGAGCAGCGTGCATGGCGCGACAGCGCGGTGCTCTTCGACCAGTCGCATCACATGGCGGAACTCACTATCAAGGGCCCGGATGCGCTCAAGCTGTGCACATATACGACGATCAACAGCTTCGCGAACTTCCCCCTCAACCGCGCCAAGCAGATGGTGCCGACCAGCTACGACGGTTATGTCATCGGCGACGGCATCCTCTTCCACCTCGACAAGGACGAACTGCTGTTCGTCGGTCGCGCGCCCACGGTCAACTGGCTGCAGTTCCACGCCGAAACCGGGGGATTCAAGGTCGAATTCATCCGCGACGATCGTTCGCCCTCGAACCCGAAAGGAAAGGCGGTCACGCGCCGGCACTATCGCTTCCAGATCCAGGGGCCGAACGCCAAGGCGATTCTCGACAAGATCAACGGCGGGCCGATCCCCGACGTGAAGTTCTTCACGATGGACACGATTAACATCAAGGGCCGCAAGGTTCGTTGCCTGCGCCATGGCATGGCCGGCGCGCCGGGCCTCGAAATCTGGGGCCCGTACGAACAGGCCGAGGAAATTCGCGACTACATCCTCGAGCAGGGCGCGGAATTCAACATCGTGCCCGTGGGTTCGCGCGCCTACGCGAGCAACACGCTCGAGTCGGGCTGGATCCCCTCCCCACTGCCCGCCGTCTACACCGGCGAGAAGATGAAGAAATATCGCGAGTGGCTGCCGGCCGGCAGCTACGAAGCCACCGGCTCCATCGCGGGCAGCTTCGTCAGCAACAACATCGAGGATTACTACCTCACTCCTTATGAACTCGGCTACGGCCCGTTCGTGAAGTTCGATCACGACTTCATCGGCCGCGAGGCGCTCGAGCAGAAAGCCAACCAGCCGCATCGCAAGAAGGTGACGTTCGCCTGGCACGCGGACGACATGGCGAAGATCTATGCGTCGCTGTTCCATCCGGGCGCCGATCACTACAAGTTCTTCGATCTGCCCAATGCCAACTACTCGTCTTCGTCGTACGACAAGATCGTGAAGAACGGCAAGACCGTCGGCGTCTCAATGTTCGGCGGCTACAGCTACAACGAGCGCACGGCGCTGTCGCTCGGCGTCGTCGATCCGGACGTCAACGTGGGCGAGGAACTGACACTCGTCTGGGGCGAGGATGGCGGCGGCACGCACAAGACCACGGTCGAACGGCACAAGCAGCTCGATGTTCGCGTGACCATCTCGCCGGTGCCCTACTCGCGGGTCGTGCGTGACACGTACACCGAAGGCTGGCGGAAAGCCCAGAGCGCCTGACCCGGCGGCCCCATCGAAAGTTAGAGCGTTTTGAACTACCCGCCCCGGCTTCCAGGGCGGGTTTTTCATTGTCTGGAATTGTCGGCCGCGGGTCGGCACAATCCCCGCGACGCGGTGGGCCGCGCCGGCAGTCAGCATGGGAAAACAACAATGAAGCAATTGGCCTTGGCAGTCCTGCTCGGCAGCGCATTTTCGATGGCCCACGCCGGGGCTGCCCTCGACGCACGCATCTGGACCTATCAATACCTGCTCGCGACTTCGACGACGGAACGCGAACTTGCGCCCATCACCGAACACATCATCAAGCAGCCGTTTCTGCAGGTCCCGGAAATCCTGGATTTCGCGGCGGAAGTGTTGCTCGCCCGTGTCAGTGAAGCGGATTATCCGCTGCAGAACAAGTTGCGGCTCGTGCGCGTGTTGGCCAAGGAGAAAAGTCCGCGGTACAACGCGGTCCTGACGCGTGTGAACGAGCAGGCGAAGAAGAGCGAGCTCGCCAAGGAAGCTCGTGGGGCGATTTCGAAGAAGAAGCCCGCCGGGCCCGCATACGTTCCGGGCGCTGTGGATATCAGTGCCATCGTCGCCGAGGTGGACGCGGCCGCGCTCGCCGCGAAACCCACTACCGAACAGGGCGAGCACCTGGCGAAGTTTCCGGGTGGCGACTTCGGCGGGTTGTTCGATTGGGCCGGAAAACCACATCAGGTGATAAGCGGCCAGACCCGGATCACCGATGGCTTCATCATCAACGTGAAGATCCAGCGGCTCACTTTCTTCTACCGCGGATTGGGCCGCGTCGTTTTTGGCTATAGCGCCGCAGATCGCGCCTGGCAGTTTCAGGCCGTGGTCGCCGACCCACTGGTGTTCGAGCAGGAGTTTTCGTATCGCGAGCGCGCATCGCAGCTCGGCATGCCCGACGCGCCCACGCTCGAGATGATGCAGCTGGTGAGCGGCTACACCGCGTCGATGAAAAACGTGCTGGAAGTGAATTACCGGCGCCAGACCCGGCCGCTCGAGTTCATGGACACCGCGGCCGAGATCCTCGCGACCGAGTTCCAGTCGTCGAGCGATCCGGTAAGGGTCGACATGTACGCATGGATCTGCCGGCTGCTGACCATGCACGGCGGCCAGCGTTACGCCGCGATCCTGAAAGAGGTGGCGGACAAGACCGACGATCCCAAGCTCGGCCGATTCGCGCGGCTTCCGATCGAACCGACCAGCGAGGTTCCGGCGCAGCCCTACGCGCCGGGCACGATCTCGCTCGCGTCGCAACGCGTGAAGTACCCGGTGTTGTATCCGCAGTCGACTTTTCAGGCCGGCAGGCTCTGAACGCGCATGCTCCGACGGCAATGAGCGTCGGTAGTTAGCCGGCGTAACGCCGCAAACTTTCTTTTGCATTGAAGGGTTGAAACCCCTTCCTTTGCGAACGGAACTGAGTATACACTGTATACACAGTATGTACAGCGGCCTAAACATCTCCCAGACCGACGCCCGCCCCATGTATCTGCAGATCATGGAGCAGATCCGGCAGCGCATCGCGGCCGGGGATTGGGCGGCCGGGCGGGAATTACCCTCGATCCGGGTACTGGCCGCCGACCTGCGGGTCAGCGTCATCACCATCAAGCGGGCCTACCTCGACCTCGAGAGCGAGGGGGTCATCGTGACCCGCCACGGCAAGGGGTCCTTCGTCGCGGACGTCAACGGCCTGGCCGGTGAACTGCAGGAAGAAAAGCTCGACGAGCACCTGACCGCCGCCGCCGGGATCGCCACCGGCCTTGGCATGTCCGCGGACGACCTCGCGGCGCGCCTGCGCCGCGTTCACAAGACCCTGGAAAAGAAGAAATGAACCCGACGAAACACCTCGAGATGCGCGGCGTACGCAAGACCTATCGCTACTTCACGCTCGACGATCTGTCGATGGACATCGAGCCGGGGCAGATCCTCGGTTTCGTGGGGCCGAACGGTGCCGGCAAGAGCACGACGATCCGACTGGCGATGGGAATGATCGCGCCGGATGCCGGCGAGGTGCGGATACTGGGTCACGACATCATCTCCGCGCAGGCCCTCGCGAAACGCGATGTTGGTTTCGTGTCGGCTGAAATGCGCCTGCTGCCGCATGCCTCGTTGGGCTGGCACATGCGCTTCGTCGCGTCCATCTACCCGGGATGGGACGGAACCTACGCGGAAAAACTCGTGAAGCGCTTCAACCTGCGCCCGGAGCAGAACGTGCGCGCGCTTTCCACCGGCGAACACGTGAAGGCGGTGTTGTTGCTGGCGCTGGCGCGCCGCCCTCGCCTGCTCATCCTCGACGAACCAACCAACGGACTCGACCCGGTGGCCCGCCATGAAGTGCTCAGTGAATTCATGGACGTGTTGCGCGACGACAGCCGCTCGATTCTCTTCTCCTCACACAACACCGTGGACGTGGAGCGTATTTCCGATCGCATCACCTTCATCGATCGCGGCCGCATCGTCGACAGCAGCGACAAGGAGGATTTCCTCGAACGCTGGCGCCGCATCCACCTGCAACTGTTGCCGGGCGCCACGTTGCCCGATCTGCCCAACATCGTGGGCAACGCGCGAGACGGACAGTTCGTGACGCTGACCACCAATCATTTCTCCGACGCGCAGATCGCCCAGCTCGGCGGCCAGGTGCGCGATGTCCAGCGCATGAATCTCGAGGAGATATTCGTCGCGAACGTCATGCATCACCGGGAGGCGCGCGGCCAATGAACATCGTGGTACGTAAACTGATCGCCAAGGAACTTTACGTAAATCGCTGGCTCATCATCGGCGCGACGCTTTCCGGCGTGCTCTCGGTGCTCATCGCCGCCACTGGCAACAAGGCGGCTTTCAACATCGGCATGTTGACGTGGATCACGACCATCATCGCGTTCGGCGTGATGCTGGGCATCTACGGGGTGGCCAACGAACGCAAGGAACACACGCTGCTGTTCGTGTTGAGCCTGCCGATCTCGACCGGCGACTACGTGCGCGCCAAGCAGATCGGACTTTCGCTGTGCTTCTTCATGCCGTGGCTGTTTTCGAGTGCCGCGGCCGTGGCGCTGATCCTGATGCATCCGGACATCCCCGACGGCCTGCTGCCCTTCACCGTGTTGTTGTGCGTTTTCATGTTGGCCAATTTCCTGCTGGTGGTATGCGGCGCGCTGCATGCCCGCTCCGAAGCACTCGTATCGGCCGTCATCATCGTCACCAACATGGCCGTCAGCGCCTTCATGTTCACGGTGGCCGCCATCCCGGCGATCGGCTCCACCATGTTCGGACCGACACCGATCTGGAACGACACCACGTGGACGGTGCTGGCCGCCGAACTGGTGTTGCTCGCCACCGCCTTCCTCCTGCCATTTCTGTTCGCTGCCCGCAGCCGCGACTTCATCTAAGGGACTAAAGAGAATGAACCTTCCATTACCCGAACAGCGTCTGCACGCACTCGACGCGGTCCGCGGCTTTGCGTTGTTGTTAGGCGTGGCGTTTCATGCAGCGTTGTCGTTCATGCCCGGTTGGCCGCCCGGCATCTGGGCGATGAACGACAACTCGCCCAGTCAGTTCCTGAGTGACGCGGCCTTCGTCACGCACATCTTCCGCATGTCGCTGTTCTTCTTCATCGCCGGATTCTTCGGCCGTCTGCTCTACCACAAGCTCGGCGCGCAGGCGTTCTGGGTGAATCGCGCCAAGCGCATCGCAGTGCCGCTGGTGGTGGGCTGGATCATCCTGTTCCCGCTGATCGCCTGGGTCTGGACGGTCGGCATCACGAAGGTGCTCGGTACGGCGCCCACCATGCCCGAGATGCCGAAGACCGCGGGTGCATTCCCGCTCACGCACCTGTGGTTCCTTTATCAGCTGCTGCTGCTGTACGTGGCGGTCCTCGCGGCGCGCGCGCTCGTACTTCGAGTCGACAAAGGACACAAGCTGCGTGCGATGGCCGACCGGGCGATCGACGTCTCGATCGACAAGATGATCGGGGTGTTCGTGCTCGGCATTCCGCTCACGATCGTGTTGATGCAAGTGCCCATGTGGTTCTACTGGGCAGGCATCCCGACCCCCGACCAGTCACTGCTTCCACAGGCGCCGGCGACCGTCGGCTTCGCCAGCGCATTCATCGTGGGCTGGCTGGTGCAGCGCTCGAGCTCTGCGTTGGCGGCGATCGAGCGCCGCTGGCAGGAGCACCTGGTGTTCGCGGTGATCGCAACTGCGTGGCTTCTGTACGTCGTCAAGACGGTGCCGATGGCACAGCCGGGCAACACCAAGACGTTGTTTGCCTACGCATTCGGCGTCGCCGTATGGGGCTGGGTCCTGGGTCTCACCGGCGCCGCGCTCAAGTTTCTCTCCAACTACAGCCCCGTGCGCCGCTACATCGCCGACGCGTCGTACTGGATCTATCTAGCGCATTTGCCGGTGGTCGCGGCGTTCCAGGTGTGGGTGGGTCGTTGGCCGCTGCACTGGGCGGTGAAGTACCCGCTGATCGTTGCAGCGAGTTTCGCCGTGTTGTTCCTGAGTTATCACTTCGTGGTCCGCCCGTCGTTCATCGGCCAGCTGCTGAACGGCCGCAAAGTGCGCCGCGGGCGTTCGACGGCCCCGGCCGCCGCGCCGTCGGGCGAGGCGGGCAACTCCGTTGCCTCGTTGCGCGGAATCACCAAGCGATACGGGGCGGTCACCGCGCTCAATGGCATCGACCTGGATCTGCACCGCGGCGAGTTGTTAGCCGTGTTGGGGCCGAACGGCGCTGGCAAGAGCACCGCGATCGCGCTCTGGCTCGGCCTCGTAGAGGCGGATGCGGGAGAGGTCGCCCTGCTCGGCGGCTCGCCGCTGGATGCGGCACGGCGCCGCGGTCTCGGCGTGATGATGCAGGACGTGGAACTCTACAAGGAGTTGCACGTACGCGAACTTGTCGCGCTGGCATCGAGTTACTACGGCAATCCGCTCAGCGTCGATGAGACGCTGCGCCGCGCCGGCATCATCTCGTTGGCCGACCGCCGCTACGGCAAGTTGTCGGGCGGCCAGAAGCGCCAGGCGCAATTCGCGGTAGCAATCTGCGGGCGGCCGAAGGTTTTGTTCCTGGACGAACCCACGGTGGGTCTCGACATCCAGGCACGCGAGGCGTTGTGGACAAACGTGCGCAGGCTGCTGGCGGAAGGCTGCTCCATCGTGCTCACCACGCACTATCTCGAGGAAGCCGAAGCGCTTGCGACCCGCGTCGCCGTGGTCAACAAGGGCCGCGTCATCGCCTCCGGCAGCGTCCCCGAAATGCGCGCCCTCGTTGCGCGCCGGCAGATCAGTTGCGAGACCGCGCTGACTCCCGAAGTGATCCGCACCTGGCCGGGCGTCAGCGAGGCCACGCGTGACCACGCGCGCCTGCACATCGTCGCGACGGATGCGGAGTCCATCGTGCGCCGGCTGCTCGCCACGGACCCGACCTTGAGCCGGCTCGAAGTACGCGAAGCCGGACTTTCCGAAGCATTCAACGAACTCACCAAGGAAGCCGCATGAACGCGCTGACCAACACCGTTACCGAAACCTTCGTGCTTCCGCCGCGCCGCGCGGCCGGCGCCTATCTCGCCGAAGTGCGTTACGAATTCACCCGGGTACTGCGTAATCCCGCGCTGGCGTTGCCCATCATGCTCGTGCCCGCCGCGCTCTACATGCTCATCGCGGTGGCCGTCGCCGGCGAGGCCATCGACAAGGATCCGGGCCTCGGGGTCTTCCTGTTCGGCGGATTTGGAGTGCTGGCGGTGACCATGCCGGCGTTGTTCACCATCAGCGCATCGCTCGCGATGGAACGCGAGATGGGTTTGATGAAGCTCAAGCGCGCGCAACCGGCTCCCCCGGGCAGCTGGCTGGTCGCCAAGCTCGTGACCGGAGTTACGTTCAGTACGCTTGCCTACCTGCCGATGCTGGCCGTTGGCCTCGGCTTTGGAAAGCTGACGCTCGACCTGCCTCATGTCGCCGCGATGAGCGCGGTGCTGATAACGGGGTCCATCCCGTTCTGCGCGCTCGGTCTCATGATCGGAACGCTGATATCAGGCTCCGCAGCGCCCGGATACGCCAACCTCGTCTATCTACCGGGCTGTTACCTGAGCGGGCTGTTCTTCCCGCTGCCGAAATCGATGTTCTGGCAGACGCCGATCTGGCCGCAGTTCCATGTGAACCAGCTCGCGATGCATGCCGCCGGGGTCACCAAGTTCCAGTTCATCCCGGTGCAGATGGCGGCCGCCGCGCTGGTGGGCTTCACCGTGCTGTTCAGCGCGGTCGCCATCTGGCGGCTGGCACGCAAAGGCTAACTATCCTGGGATGCCCCGCGGCGGCGCTTGTCGCACCCGCGGGGACTATCCTTTGAAATACGTCGTCGCACTCGTCGTTGCCCTGCCCGGTTTCGGGCCTGTGCATGCGCTAGAACTCTCGCCTGCCGCCTGGGGTTATCGAAACGCGCTCGCGTCCGGAACGCCGTATCCCGGCGTGACGTACATGAACGGTCGTCTCTGACCGCAAGGATTGCGGTAATCTCGCCTCTCCAAGCGCGGGGGACCTGAAAGATGAGTGCGAAGGATCGACGCGACTTTCTGCAGCTGGCCGGGCTCACCGGAATGTTTTCGGCGATGGCACCGCAAGCGCTCGCCCAAGGTGCCTCGGGCGCTTTCACGGTCGACCCCGCCAACACTTCCAAGGCGGAGCTCAAGCCGAAACACTCCATCAAATTCGCGGCCATCGGCCTCGACCACGCGCACATCTACGGCATGATCAACGCCGTGCAGCGCGGCGGCGGCGAACTCGTTTCATTCTTCGCCACCGATCCGGCGCAGATCGCCGAGTTCCGCAAGCGCGTCGGCGACGTGAAGCTCGCCGCCAGCGAAGACGAAATTTTGGCTGACAAATCCATCCAGCTCGTGGCGGGCGCTTCGATCCCGGACCTGCGTGCGCCGCTCGGCCTGCGCGTCATGCAGGCCGGCAAGGACTACCTCTCCGACAAGCCCGGGATCACGACGCTGGCGCAACTCGCCGCGGTGCGCGCCGCGGTCAAGGCGACGCAACGCAAATTCGCCATCATGTATTCCGAGCGCCTCGAAGTGCGCTCCGCCGTCTACGCCGGCGAGCTGATTAAACAAGGCGCGATCGGCCGCGTGATCCAGACCGTGAACCTCGCGCCGCATCGCGTGAACGCGCCGAGCCGGCCCGATTGGTTCTGGGACAAGACACGTTACGGCGGCATCCTCACCGACATCGGCTCGCACCAGGCCGATCAGTTCCTCTACTACACCGGAAGCATGCGCGCGAAAGTCGTCGCGGCGCAGACCGGCAATCTCAACTATCCGGACAAACCGAAGTTCGAGGACTTCGGCGACATGGTGCTGAGCGGCAACGGCGGCACAGGTTACGTGCGCGTCGACTGGTTCACTCCCGATGGCCTCGATACCTGGGGCGACGGCCGTCTGTTCGTGCTCGGCACCGAGGGTTACATCGAGCTTCGCAAGTACACCAACGTCGCCTCGGGCCTCACCGGCGGCAACCACATGTACATCGTCGACAAGAAGCAGGCGCGTTACATCGATTGCAAGGATGTGCCGCTGCCGTTCGGCCCGCAGTTCGTCACCGACATCGTCGAACGCACACAGGTGGCGCAGGACCAGGAGCAGGCTTTGTTAGCCGCGGAGCTGGTACTCAAGGCGCAGAAGATCGCGACCCGGCCCACTATCGCCTGATTCAGGACATCCCAAACGCATGAAAACAAGAAGCAGCCCGCTCGAACCTTCCCTGTTCCTGGCCCTGTTGGTCTGCACATTCGGATGCGCGCATGCCGACGAATCGGCCGGGCCGCTGTACGTGCCGTACCACGCATCGGGCATCTACGCGCTCGGGGAAACCGCGGGATGGAATGTGACGCTGCCTTGGAATGCCGCGCCGGTCAGCTACGTGATACGCAGGAACAATCTCGATGAAATCAGCCGCGGCGTCATCAAGCCAGGGCGGCCCGCAACCATCGAGGCGACGCTTTCCGAGCCCGGCATGGTCTATGTCGAGATTGTCAACTCCTCGAACAGCAAGACGCGCGCGCTCGGCGCGGCGGTCGCACCCGAGAAGATAGGCCCGGCCGTTCCGGCGCCCGCCGACTTCGATGCGTTCTGGGCCGCGAAGATAAAGGCGCTGCGCGCGGTCCCAGCGAAACCTGTGCTGACGGCGAAACCCAGCGAGAAGGATGGCGTCGACTTCGCCATCCTCAAGATGGACCACGTCGGCGGCAAACATGTCTGGGGCCAGGTCGCGAAACCTCACGACCCCACCAACAAGAAGAAGTATCCGGGACTGCTCATCCTGCAATGGGCCAGCCCGCCCTATCCACTGCAGAAAGCATGGGTCACCGACCGCGCCGCCGAAGGCTGGCTCGCGGTCAATATCGAGCCGCATGACGTGATGCCCGATCAACCGAAGGAGTACTACGACGCGGTGCCCGACGCGATCAAGCAGTACAACGGCATCGAGACGCGCGATCGCGACAAGAACTACTTCCTGCAGATGTACCTCGCCGACATCCGCGCGGCGGACTATCTAGCCAGCCGCCCGGACTGGGACGGGAAGACGCTGGTGGTGATGGGCACGAGCATGGGCGGCCAGCAGAGTCTGTGCACCGCGGGCCTGCATCCCAAGGTGACCGCGATGTTGATCAACGTGCCGGCCGGCGCGGATGCCAGCGGCACCGCGCACGGCCGCAAGACCGGCTATCCATTCTGGGACGCGAACGATCCGGCGGTCATGAAAACCGCGCCCTACTTCGACACCGTCAACTGCGCATCGCACATCAAGGTGCCGTCACTGGTCGCGATGGGCTTCATCGATACGGTGACGCCGCCGGTCGGCATCTGGGCCGCATTCAACGAGCTCAAGGGACCGAAGGAAGCGGCGCCGATGCTCGAGTCGCCGCACAACCATCTCGCCACGCCCGAACAATCGCGGCCGTGGACGAATCGGTCGGCCGCGTGGTTGAGCGCGCTCGTCAACGGCCGGCCGCCGATCGAACGCGCCGATGTCGCCACGCCGCGCACGGACAAAAACTCCCTGCTGGCGCACGAACAACTGCTGGTCAAACGCACGCAGGGACAGATCGACGTCTACTTCATGGGTGATTCGATCACCCGGCGCTGGGGCGCGAGCGACGAGCAGTATCAGAACCTGTTCGCGAACTGGAGCGAAAATTTCAAAGGCTGGAACGCCGCCGATTTCGGCTGGGGCGCCGACAAGACACAACACATGTTGTGGCGATTGCAGAACGGTGAACTCGACGGCGTGAATCCGAAAGTCGTGGTGTTGCTGGCGGGCACGAACAACGTGGGCAATCAGACGCCGCTCGGCAACACCGAGACGCGCGCGGCCGAAGTGGCGCGCGGTATCGCTGCGGTTGTCAGAGAAATCCGGCGGCGCGCCCCGAAGGCGACGCTGGTCATAACCGGCATCACGCCGCGCGACGACAACCTCGCCGTGATGCCGATCATCCGCGCCGCGAACCGCGAAATTGCCGGGCTGGCCGATGGCAAGAAGATACGTTACATAAACATCGAAACTCAGCTCGCCGACGCGGCCGGCAACCTGCTTCCGGGCATGGCGGTCGACGGCCTGCACCTGACGCCCAAGGCGTACCAGGTCTGGGCCGACGCCCTGAAACCGATCTTCACGGAAATCCTCGGGCCGCCGGCCGCTGTCGATCGCGCGCCGCCGCCGACCGGCGATCCTTCGGCCCAGAAATAGCCGGCAACCCGACGCAAATTCCGTGACCTGCCTTGCGCTGCGGGAGCAAGATACGGCGAGGGAGAAATTCGGAGGTCTCGGGTGTCATCACCCGCGTTCGCCATCGCGCGCCATGACGCAGCGCTCGTTATCCAGCGGGCCGCGGCAGCGTTTTGGACCTCGCTTCGCACCACTCATCGCGACATCACGGGCGCGGTCGCCATCTCCCTGGTGGTCCATCTCATCGCCCTGATCGGCATCGGCTCGGCCATCTACGTCAGCGGTGAAGACGAAACCGACGTGCCCGAACTGTCGGTGCAGATCGAAACGCGCGAAGGCCCTAACAGCGAGGAATTCACGAAAGCGGCCTTGCCGCAGCCCGCCCCCGATCCGGTCGAAGACGTGTTGCTCGATCCGGGCACCGCGGCGCAGACGCTCGACGCCACTGCGGTCGCCGACTCGACTCCGCTGCTCGAGGAGACGCCGGACGTAAACGATCTCGATACGCCGGAGGCGGTGGCCCAGGCCGGAGAAGTATCGGAAGCGACCGGACCGGTGCTGGCGACCATGGGCGACGCAAGCACCCAGGTTGCGGAAGTGCCCGAAGCGGTCACGAAACCTGCGGCGATGCCGCAGCCCGAACAGGTGATGCTCACCCGGAACGTGCAGCAGCTCGCGCAGAAGTTGTTGGACACGAACATGACCAACACCGAGCTCACCTGGCAACAGGACGGCAAACAATATTCGGCGCACGTCATGCGCCAACCGGCCTCCGACAGCACCGGGCTCGAACAGGTGGTCGCCGAAATCATGACCGACAAGGACGGCAAGCGCATGAAGACGCGCCTGTCCCTGAAGCGGCTGTCGTTCTCGCACTTCACCCAACTCGTGAATCGCTGGGATCAGAACATCCAGTTGCATGACGACGTCATCGACGGGCGTTTTCACAGCAACACCGAGATCGGCATCTCGACCAACAATGGCATCGAGCCGCGTTTCTTCGGCAAGGTGACGACCGCCGCGGCCAACATGACTTACGACGGCACTTACATGCGCCGGCGCAATCGCGACGTGTTCCAGGGCGGCATGGAAACGCGCACCGAAAAAGTAGCGTTGCCGCGCGATATGCCGGATGTCGTCAATGGCGGCACCGAAACCGACCGGCGTATTTTTGAAGAAGACACCCGCGTAATCTTCAATCCGGACGGCAGTTACGCCTGGCAAGCGGCGAATGGCGAGGGCGCAATGGAACGGGTCGAGCCGTCCAGGCGGCCGAGTTATCTGATCGGCGCGAAGGGTTCGAAGCTGTACGTGCGCGGCACGGTGGCCGGCAATTTCACCGTCTATTCGCCCACCGATATCGAGATCGAGGGAAACCTCGTCTACCTCCGGGATCCGCGCGAGACGCTGATCTCCCACGATTTTCTGGCGCTGATCTCCGGACGGGACATCCGCATCGCCGGGCCGTACGTCACCGGCAAGGGCGATCTGAACATCCACGCGGCGCTATATGCGCACCGGCGCTTCTGCGTCGAATCCGTCGACAAGACGCGCGATGGCCGGCTCAACATCCTGGGCAGCCTGACTGCCGGCAGCATCAGCGAAACCGAGCCGCGCTACGCGACCAAGCTCGACTACGACAAACGATTCGAATACCTGCGGCCGGCCAGCTTCCCGATGACGCGTCGATACGAAGTCGAATCCTGGGACCCGGACTGGGAAGAGGTCGGAAATCCGGATAGCGGGGCCGCCACGACCGGCCTTGCGCGCTCCGAGTAGCTTTTTCGGCTGCAAATGACAAATTTCGTGCCGTAGACAGCTAATCCGCGTACATTGCGCGCCCCGCCCCCTTTGAGCTCCTAAGTGTCTGAAACTACTCCCTCTCCCAGCTTCTCCGAGCTGGGACTCAGCGAACTCGTCGTCGCCTCCCTCGCGGCCCTCGGGTACGAATCGCCCACGCCCATCCAGGCGCAAACCATTCCCTTGATCCTTGGGGGCGCCGACCTGCTCGGCCAGGCCTCGACCGGCACCGGCAAGACGGCTGCCTTCGCGCTGCCGATCCTCACGATGATCGATGTCGAACTCCGCGCGCCGCAGGCGCTGGTGCTCGCCCCGACCCGCGAACTCGCGATCCAGGTCGCCGAGGCTTTCCAGAAATACGCGGCCAAGATGCCCGGCTTCAACGTGTTGCCGATCTACGGCGGCCAGAGTTACACGCCGCAGCTCAAGGGCCTGAAGCGCGGCGCCCATGTCATCGTGGGTACGCCCGGACGCGTCCTCGATCACGTGAAGAGCGGCGCACTGAAGCTCGATCAGCTCAAGTTCCTCGTCCTCGACGAAGGTGACGAGATGCTGCAGATGGGTTTCGTCGACGACATCGAATGGCTGTTCGAACAGGCGCCGCAGGAAAAGCAGGTCTGCCTGTTCACCGCGACGCTGCCGCACGCCATCCGCCGCATCGCCTCGACGCACATGCGCGACCCGCGCGAGATCAGCGTGCAGTCACGCGGTGAAGCCGCGCCGAAAATCCGCCAGCGTTACTGGCTGGTCAGCGGCCTGCACAAGCTCGACGCGCTCACCCGCGTGCTCGAGGCGGAAAAGTTCGATGCCATTCTCGTGTTCGTACGCACCAAGCTCGAGACCGTCGACCTTGCGCAACGTCTCGAAGCGCGCGGCTTTGCCGCTTCCGCTTTGAACGGCGACATGGAACAGCGCCAGCGCGAGCAGATGATCGCGCAATTGAAGAACGGCAAGATCGACATCCTGGTCGCCACCGATGTCGCGGCCCGCGGCCTCGACGTGGACCGCATCTCGCACGTGATCAACTACGACATTCCGTACGACTCCGAAACCTACGTGCATCGCATCGGCCGCACCGGCCGCGCGGGCCGCAGCGGCGACGCGATCCTGTTCGTGAGCCCGCGCGAGCGGAACATGCTGCGCATCATCGAGCGGGTGACCCAGCAGCGCATCGAAGAAATGAAGATGCCGAGTGCCGCCGATGTGAACCAGCTGCGTGTGGTCAAGTTCAAGGACAAGATCACCGCCGCCGTGATGTCGGGCGCCGGACAGGAATTCAAGACGATCCTCGAGCAGATCGAGACGGACGGCAACGTGCCGGCCATCGAGATCGCCGCCGCGCTCGCGAGCATGGTGCAGGGTTCGACGCCACTGTTCCTCACGCAGAAGCCGGAGTCCGAACAGAAGGCCGCGCCGCCGCGCATTGACGGCAGCGTAGAGACTCAGACCTATCGCATCGAAGTCGGCCATGAGCACGGCGTATTGCCGGGCAACATCGTCGGCGCGATCGCCAACGAAGCCGGCATCGAAGGCAAACACATCGGGCACATCGATATCCGCGAAGACCACAGCTACGTGGATCTCCCCGGGTTGCCCGACGAAATGCTCGCGTCGCTGCAAAGCGTACGTGTGCGAGGCGCGGAGATCCGCATCGCGGCGGTGGCCTCGAAGCCCGACAAGCCGAAGTTCTCGGGTGCATCGCGCCGCCCGGATCGCATGGCGGAAGAAGGCGGCGAAAGGCGCCCGTATGCCGGTGGTGGCAAGAAGTTCGAAGGTGGCGGCGAGAAGCGCCCCTACACCGGCGGCGGCAACCGCTTCGACAAGGCCGGCGAGCCACGTCCCTACAAGAGCGAGCGCTCGCAGTCGCGCAACTACAAGGGTACGCCGCGTTTCCGCGACGATGCTCCTCGTGCGCCGGCATCCGCCGAAGGCGCGGATCGCGCCCCCGAACGCGGCAGCAGGCCGCCGCGCTTCTCGACGTTTGCCGAGAAGCCGCGTGCTGAAAGCAAGCCTGCGTACGCGGGCAAGCCATCGTTTGGCGCGGGAAAACCTTCCTTTGCCGCTGGCAAGCCGGAAGGCTTCAAGAAGAAGTTCGTCGGCAAGGCCGCGGGCGCCAAGGGCTCGTACAAGGGCGGCAAGGCATTCCGCGACAAGAGTAGCTAGGTCTCAGTTGGCTGGCCGCAGGGCTTCGGGCTCGGTCCCGTTGCCTTCGCCGGTCTGCGGCAAACGTTGCTCGTCGAAGTACTCGCGCATGTTGTCGAACATGTTGCCGTTCGCCTTTTCCTTGCCGAGCATGCAGCCGAAGAACATCGCATTCACGATGAAGCAGCCGTTCGGCAGGCGATAGATCGCGTTGCCCTTGTCGTCGTATTCGAACCCGTCGACTCCCGGCTTCCACTTGAACTTGCTGAGTTTCGATCGCTGGCGTTTGGTGAGGGAAGCCCAGGTGCCGCCCGGCCCCGCAAACATCTTGGCGACGCGTTCGGCCTCGGCCTCGCGCGCCAGCAGTCGGGTCACCGACTTCTGGCCTTCGATCGGCCAGTCGACCCGCCCCAGCTCCGAAGGCGCGGAGATCGTGGCCGACTCGCCTTCCGCCGGTCTTGCCGGCGTGGCAGGCGACGCGGGCGCAGCACTACGTACGGGAGGAGGCGGCCCGGGTCGCGGCTCATCGGGCTCCTCGGCCGGCTCGATGAACATCGTGATCGGCTCACTGGTGAATTCAGCAACCCGGCGGCCGCTTTCGGGCACGAACCCCTGCGTGAACAGCAAATAGATGATGACGACGTGACCGAGCAGCACGCAGAGCAATGCCGCTATCCGACGCCCTATCATTGAATGAGTCTGACAGACTTTCACCGACACGGTTCCCGCCCAGGCGCACGACTCGGCTGGCGGCGACTCCGGCCAACGGCCCGCGTGGGAGCGCGCCTATGCGTGGCGACGGCATTCAAGTCAAGACTGGCGCCGCATTCGCGGGCGCAGGAAGCCGCTCACTTGCGTAGACTCTCGATCTAACTACTGGACACCGGGATCATCATGATGGCCCTCGCTCGCTGCGCGCAGACTGTCGCCAACTACGTCGCCATCCTCTTCGGCCTGTGCGCCATCGTCGCCGGCGGACTGTTCGCGGTCTCTTGAAGTTCGATTTTCAGATCGTGACCGGGTTGTAAGACTCACCCTACTTCGCGGGCCGCCGAATACGCCCGCCGGGGGCGACAATGGCGCATATATAAGTGTCGGCCGATGGCTGACATTGGCGGCCATGCAGGACACCGGCCCCGACCCCAAATTGATCAAAGCGGTCTGGCTGGTCGCCCTCATGGGCGTCGGTGCGGTGTTGTACTTCGCGCAGGACGTCTTCATCCCCGTCGCCATCGCGCTGTTCCTCGCGATGTTGCTGACGCCCGCCGTGGATTTCCTGCAGCGCTTGCGCATGCGCCGCGGGCTGGCGGTCGCACTGGTCGCCTGCGTGGTATTCGCGCTGGCCGCGGTCGCGATCAACGCGGTCTGGGGGCCGGCGACGGAATGGCTGGCGCGTGCGCCGCAGACGATGCGCAAGATCGATCCGCGCTTGCAACCACTGCGCGAGATGTTCGAACGCGTGGACGACGTCGCCCAGCGGGCCGGTCGGCTCACGCAGGGCGGCGCGGTAGTTAGCGGCAAGCCGGCGATCGTCACGCCGGTAGCCGGCGAAAGCACCGCGATCGCCTTGACCAAATCCTTCATCGGCAGCCTCACGGTCATTCCGCTGACTTTGTTCTTCCTGCTGGGCGGCCCACCGCTGCTCGCGCGGATGGGAGCATCTTTGTCGGGCAGCGAGGCCAGCGCCAAGGCGTTGCGATTGACCGAGGCGATCCGGCAGGAAGTCGGCCGTTACTTCGGCACCATCGCGCTGATCAATTTTGGCCTGGGTTGTGCGACTGCACTGTGCCTGTACGCACTCGGGATGCCGAACGCCATCCTCTGGGGTGTGCTGGCCGCGGTGTTCAACTTCGTACCGTATCTCGGACCGATCGCGGCGTTCTTCATTATCGCCATTGTAGCGCTGGTCACCTTCGACACCACCGGACGCGCGCTCATGGCGCCCGGCGCCTTCCTCTGCCTGCATCTCATCGAAGGCCAGCTGGTGCAGCCGTTGACCGTCGGTCGGCGCTTCGAAGTCAACGCGCTGGTGGTATTGCTCGCGGTCTGGTTCGGCTACGGCCTCTGGGGCATCCCTGGAATGTTGTTAGCGACGCCGGTGCTGGTGGCGATCAAGGTGGCCGCGCAGTACCAGCCGTCGTGGCGCACGGTACGGGACTTCCTCACGCCAAACGGCTACTGGCATCCGAAGTCGCTCAAGCGCCTGCGCAAGGCGGAAGATGCCGGCGTTGCCGTTGCGACGCCGGAAACCCCGCCGGCCACCCGGCGCAGCGCCTAACGACTGCCCGCCTCGATGATGCGCGTCAGCAGCCCGCCATTGGCGCCCTTGCGCTTGTGAGCGGGAATCGCCACTTTCTGCGCTTCGAGCTCACCCTTGCGTGCGGCCATCTCCGCGCCGAGTGCATGCAGATCCATGCGCGACTTGCGCGCCTCGGCGAACATGCCGCCCGGCTGCTCTTCTTCCTTCACGTGATGCTTGATCATCTCCGACAACACCTTGACCTTGGCGTCGTAGTAGTCGTCGGCCGGTGTCGACGCCTCGATGTCGGCGATGAGCTTCTTGGCCGCATCATGCTCGATCACGGCCTCGTGATGCAGATCGGCATCCCTGGTCGCCACGATGAAGGCCGGATACAGAATCTCTTCTTCGATGGTGGTGTGGACGATGAGTGCATTACAGATGCGGCTGGCGAGATCGAGCTTCCGGGCGGCGGTGCGCGCCTTCTCGAACTGTTCGAACCAGGCCTCGACCTGACGATGATCCGCCTTGAGCAACGCGATCGCATCGTTCCCGTCGCGCCGTGTTTTCGATTTCGATTTCGCCTTTACCATGATCGTATCTCCTCGTTGAGTGGCGAAGACAATAAGCGCTTGCGGCGGGCGTCAGAAGCAACGGATCATGGCAATGTGTGTAAGGTGCATCCCACGTTCTTTGCAATCCTTTCTCATCATTAGCTGAATCAACTTGTCATTCGCCGCCATCGTCCTCACCACCCTGTTTGTCACGGCTTTCGTGACCTGGATCGGCGCGAACCTCGCTACCACGGAAAAGCGGCTGCTTTATCGGCCGCGACGGCTGTACACCAGCGCGGACGCGGACTTTCGCCGCGCGCTCGGCATCCTGCTCGGCCCGCCGCTGGTCTCCGGCAACCGCATCACCTCGCTCGTGAACGGCGCGCAGATCTATCCGGCGATGCTCAACGCGATTCGCACCGCCCAGACCAACATCACCTTCGAGACCTTCGTGTTTCGCGACGCGATGGGCGAAACTTTCGTGGAAGAACTGTCCGCGGCGGCGCGGCGTGGCGTGCAGGTTCACATGCTGCTCGACTGGCTCGGCTCGCGGACCATGGATTCGAAGTTGCTGGCGGCGGCGCGCGCCGCCGGTTGTGAACTGCACCTGTATCACCCGCCTTCCTGGTATCACCTCGGCCGGCTCAACAACCGCACCCACCGGAAGTTGCTGGTGATCGACGGCAAACTGGGGTTCACCGGCGGCGTCGGCATGGGAGTGGAATGGGATGAAGGGCTGTCGGGCGTTCCGCCCTGGCGCGAGACGCACTTCAAGGCCGAAGGACCGGTGGTTGCGCAGATGCAGGCGGTGTTCGTCGACAACTGGATCAAGACCACCGGCCGCGTACTACACGGCGCTGAATACTTTCCGAAGCTGGCGACCGACGCCGGCGACATGGATGCGCAGATGTTCGGCAGTTCGCCGGTGGGCGGCTCCGAGAGCATGCATCTCATGGTGCTGCTCGCGCTCAGCGCGGCGAAGACTTCCATCGACATCGAAAACGCCTACTTCGTGCCAGACAAGCTCACGGTCGAGTCGTTGTGCTCGGCGGCCAATCGTGGCGTTCGCGTGCGCATCGTCGTGCCCGGTCACTACACCGATGCACGCATCGGCCGTTGGGCGGCGCACGGCCTGTATGGCAAGTTGCTGGAGGCCGGCATCCAGATCCACGAATACCAGCCGACGATGATGCACTGTAAGGTGATGGTGATCGACGGCATGTGGTGTTCGATGGGTTCAGCGAACTTCGACGATCGTTCGTTCCGCCTGAACGACGAGGCCAACCTCAACGTGTTCAGCGAAGACCTGGCGCGCGAGCAGACCGCTCTCATCGATGCCGATATCGCGCAGTCGCGCCGCATGGTGCTCAAGAAGTGGCGCACCCGGAAGTTTGGCCGGCGCCTCAATGAGCGCCTGGCCCTGCTACTGCGCTCGCAGCTGTGATGGGGGCAGCCCCCTTTTCCCAGCAAAAGGGGTCAGCCATCGAAGTAATACTCGCCCAACAGAGTCGCCGGTACGGAGCATGACTGACCCCTTTTGCTGGGAAAAGGGGGCTGCCCCCGTTCTTAGTCGCCGCCGACTTCGAAGGTGTTGCCGGCGTACACGCTCTGGAAGTTCTCGATGTTGCGCCCCGTGCAGCGCAGGACTTCCTGCTCGAGATGCTTGAACTCTGCCGAGCCGCGCTTGAATGCGTAGAAGCCGCCGATCGACGAAACCAGCGAGTTGCCCGCACCAGCCACCGTGGATTCGCCGTAACCGGAAATCAGCGCGGCCGCGAGCGTCGCGCCCGGCGCGACTTCGAGCTCCCAGGCCACGGTCTGGTGCGAGGACAACACCAGCACCACCGGCCGCAATGTCATCCTGACCAACACTTTCACAGGGCCATGGTTGCGTGGCGTGCAGGGCGCGCACATGGCCACGGCTTCGTAGACGCTGACCGCTTCAACCTGCGCGCTGCGCGCCAGGCGTGGCAGCAGACCGCTGCCTGAGATGATGGTCAACCGGTTCTGCGACGGCTTCGATTTCGGCGCCGCCGCGCGCGCCGCCTTGACCGTCGCGGATTCCTTCCTGCCGTTCTCCTTGCGATTGAGATACGCGGCAAATTCCACTGGACCGTAATTCATGCCAACCCTCATCACGTGCGGCCTTACCGCACTAGCTATGTGTCGTTACCCGCCGATTTCTCTCACCTCCGGGCGAGAAATGCTGGATCCGCCCTTAGGGACGAAGTTTTCGTTCCGCTGCGCCCCATCGTGCGACCGGTGCACGGACCCTCGTTAGTCGGACTTCTACGTAGTGGCGCGCGCCTATCTAGACCGGGTCAAACAACCGGCGAGACAACATGCTGCGCGCCCAGCAAAACGATCAAGGTTTCGGGCTCGATCGGCTTGGTGAGATGGTGATCGAAACCCGCGGCGCGCGACTGCGCCTTGTCCGAATCCTGCGCCCAGCCGGTGATGGCGATCAGCAGGACATCGCGGCCTTCGGGCGCGGCACGGATCTGCCGCGCGACGTCATAACCGTTCGTCCTGGGCATGCCGATGTCGAGCAGCGCAACGTCCGGCCTGAGTCGGGCGTACGCCAGCAACGCGGAGTGCCCGTCATGCGCTAGCTCCACGTCGTGGCCTTCGAGCCTCAAGATCATGGCCAGGCTTTCGGCCGCATCGCGGTTGTCGTCCGCGAGCAGGATGCGTTTGTTAGGTGCAGCGCGGCCGTTGCGCGGGACGCCGGCGGCGGTGGCCGCGGAAGCCGCAATCGAGGCCCCCGGCAGCCGCACGGTGAAGCGGCTGCCTTTGCCCGAGCCCGCGCTCGCGACTTCGATTCGTCCTCCGTGCAACTCGACGATACCCTTGGCGAGCGCCAGGCCGATGCCGAGACCACCGGCCGCATGATCCTGCGCCGAACGCACCTGCGCGAACATGCCGAATACCTTCGACAGATCTTCCGCCGCGATGCCGATGCCGCTGTCTTCGACGCCGATGACCAGGTCGCCCTGCACCTTTTCGGCCTGCACACGAACGACGCCCTGCGGGTTCGTGTACTTGGCCGCGTTCGTCAGCAGGTTCGACAACACCTGCGCGAGCCGCAGCGGATCGGCGCTGATCTGCAGGTTGCCGGGCACGTCGATGGTGAGCTGGTGACGGCGTTCGTCGATCAAGGGCCGCGCGGTTTCCACCGCGGCGCTCACGATCGATTGCAGGTCGGTTTCCTGCTTGCGCAGCTGCAACGTGCCGTGCGTGATGCGCGAAACATCCAGCAAATCGTCGAGTAGCAGCGACATGTGCTGCACCTGGCGCTCGATCACGTTGTTGGACCAGCGCTTCTGCGCGTCGGTCGCATGTTCATTGCGCGCGATGGTCGCGGCCTGGCGGATCGGCGCCAGCGGATTGCGCAGTTCGTGCGCGAGCGTCGCGAGGAATTCGTCCTTGCGACGATCCGCTTCGAGCAGTTCGCGTTCCTGTGTTTTGCGCTGCGTGATGTCGGCGAACCACACCGCGAGATCGCCATCGAGCGGCGAGGCGATGATGTGGAACCAGTTGTGATTGCCGTCGACTTCCGATTGCCGTTCGATTTCGCGGACTTCGTTCGTCTCGATCGCCTCGACGTACAGATCGAAGCGCGCGCGATCTTCCCAGGCACGCGGCAAGGTTTCCGTGACGCGCCGGCCAACGAAGTCACCGGGCTTGACCCGCATGATGGTGGCTGCCGCGGTATTGAGGAACACCCAGCGGAATTCGACTATCTTCCCCGCCGCGTCGCGTTCGGGCGAAAAAATCAGGAACGGCACTCCCGATGCTTCGAGTACCGACTGGAAGCGCCGGTCGCGCTGGCTGACCCGCTCTTCGGCGCGCGCACGTTCGATGAACACCGCCGCCTTGCGCGCGCAGATGTCGGCGATCCGGATCTCGCGATCGCTCGGCCGCCGCCGATCCGAGAAGTGAACTGACAACGCCCCCAGCACTTCGTCATCGCGGCTCAGGAGCGGCGTCGAGTGCACGGCGCTCACGTCATGCGCACGTGAAATCTCGCGGCAGTCGGCGAACCGGGCATCGCGAGCCATTTCTTCGACGATCACCCGCGCTTTGTCCTTGCAGGCGAGCGCTGAGGGGCCGATCGGCGCATCGGTATCACGCAGCACTTCGAGCGCGCTTCCGTTGAAACCGACACTGGCCGCGATGTTCAGCCGGTCGTTGCGCGCATCGCAGATGGAAATGAGGCCCTTGTCGCCCTGATGGATGCGCACGAAGGTAGTCAGGATCAACTGCAGCTGGTCATGCAGCCCCTGAATCGACGCGAGCGTCGCGGACAATTCGTGCAGCTCGTTGACGTCCGAAATCTCGCGCCGCGAGATCCGCCGGTAATAGTCGCCGACGTAAATGACCATGACGGAGACCAGCGCCGTCGAGATCATCGCCACCTGCTCGGCCGAGTTCGGTACCCAGATCGAACCGGTGTCCTTGAGCGCGGCTGAATTGACGAGACCGATGACGGCGGTCAGCGCGCCGGGCCCACGCCCGGCTATGGTCGTGACCAGCACGATCGCGGGAATGAAAAATATGAACGTGATGCGGGACTGCGTGAAGGGATAGATGGCCCAATGCACCGCGGCGGCGGCCACGGCCATGACGATCGCAAATCCGTAGCTGCGCAGCGTGGATTTTTCGATCCACGGCCACAGGCGCGTAAGGCGCGTTTCCCTCGGATATCGCGTTGGCAGGACACACTCCCGGAGCCGGTTTCTCGACGTGCGAGGTTACCCTGCCCCCGCTTCAGCGCACAGTCCGCGACCCGGGATTTGCCCCGCTGCGGGGCGCTTCATGTCACCGGCGGCGGCTGCCCGGCATGCATCGGCAGCGACGCGTCGATCCAGGCCCACTCGGGCGCGGCATCCGTCCAGATGGTGGCGCTCGGACGCATCGATTCCGTGTCATCCAGTGCGCCGTTGCGCACGATCACCAGGTGCGGCCGCGCCTCCGAGGCGCTGAATACATGCGTGCCGCACGTCGGACAGAATCGCCGATGCATGACGCTGCCGCTGTCAGCGACACTACGGTAATCGGTGAGCGCGCCTTCGACCTCGAGCGAATCGCTCGGGAAAACAACGTTGACCGTGGCATTACCGGCCGCCACGTATTGGCACAACCTGCACCAGCACAGGCGCATCGCGATCGGTCTCGCGGTGATACGGAATCGCACGCTTCTGCAGAGGCAACCGCCGGTGATGTTCATGCGCGGTATTTTGCCCTTTATACTTGCGCGCATGAAATTCTATTCGTGGAACGTCAACGGCATCCGTGCCGTCGTCAAGAAAGGCACCTTCCAGAAGTTCATGGCCGAGCACAAGCCGGACATCCTCTGCCTGCAGGAAACGAAAGCGGAACGCGGCCAGGCCGAGATCGACCTCGCGGGTTATCACGAGTACTGGAATTCGGCCGAGAAGAAAGGTTATTCCGGCACCGCCATCTTCACCCGGCACGAACCCATCAAGGTCACCAACGGCTTTCCGAAGAGCTTCGCGGAGAAATTCACGTTCGCGGACGAACTCGAGCGGGATTCATCGAACGAAGGCCGCGTCATCACCGCCGAGTTCGAGAAGTACTACGCGGTCACGGTGTACACGCCGAATGCGAAGGACGACCTGTCGCGTCTCAATCTGCGTCACAAACATTGGGATCCGGCCTTCCTCGCCTGGTGCAGGCAGCTCGACAAAAAAAAGCCGGTGATCTTCTGCGGCGACCTCAACGTCGCGCACACCGAACTCGACCTGGCGAACCCCAAGCCTAACAAGGGCAAGAAGGGCTTCACTGACGAGGAGCGCGCGGGTTTGCAGAACATGATCGACGCCGGCTTCGTCGACACTTTCAGGATCTTCACCGAAGGCAACGGGCACTACTCCTGGTGGTCGCACTTCGCCAACTCGCGCGCGCGCAACGTGGGTTGGAGAATCGACTACGTGCTCGTATCGGATGCGATCCGGAAGAAGGTGAAGGCGGCGAAGATTCACGCCGACGTGTTGGGCAGCGATCACTGCCCGGTCAGCATCACCATCGACATCTAGCGCAAAGACGACCCTTGCTCCTCGCGGAATTGACAGTCGAGCAGGACCGGGCCTATATTCACCCATATGGGTGAATATCAATCAGCGAAGCTCGATGGCGTCTTCAACGCGTTGTGCGATCCGACGCGGCGCGCGATCCTGGCGCGCCTCACGGACGCCGACGCGCGAGTCACCGAGATCGCCGGCGATTTTCCCATCTCGCTCAACTCCATCTCCAAACACATCCGCATGCTGGAGCGCGCGGGGCTGCTGCGCCGTTCGATCGTCGGCCGCGACCACGTATTGTCGCTGAATGCCGGACCGCTCGCCGACGCGCAGGCATGGATCGAAAAATACCGGCGCTTCTGGGAAGGCCGCTTGGCCGCGCTGGAGACGTACGTCATCAACAAGAAAAGGAAACGCAAATGAACGCCGCGCTCGCCTCTGCCGCCGTCGTCGTCCGGCGCACGATTGCCGCCTCGGCCGAAGATCTGTTCGACGCCTTTCTCGAGCCCGAAGCGCTCGCGACCTGGATGCGGCCCGGCACCATCATGAGCACGGTGGCGAAAGTCGAGGCGTACGTGGGCGGATCCTATGAGATCACCATGCAGGGTCAGTCCGGTCCCATCGTGCACAAGGGCGTTTATCAAAAGATAGACCGGCCGAAGCGTTTGATCTTCACCTGGGCATCGCCAGGCACCGAACTACGCGACACGCTCGTGACGGTCGACTTCGTGCCAGTCGGCAAACGCACCGAAGTTGTCGTCACGCACGAACGGCTGCCGGAAAGCGCGCGTCCCTCGCACAGCAACGGCTGGACCAGCGGCCTCGCGCACCTGGATGAAGCTTGCCAGCAGGGTCTGCTCGGATGAGCTTGCTGCACGCCAACAAGACCGCGATCGTCTATGGCGGCGGCGCGATGACGGGCGCCCTCGCCAAGCTCACTGGTGGCTCGTTCGTGAACTCATGAGCAATCCAATCCAGATCACCGCCCTGGAATGGGCGCCACCTCAATTCCAGGGCCAGGTCCGCGACCTCGCCGTGCGCTGGGCGCTCGAGGAAGCCGGCCTGCCTTATGAGGTTCGGTTGTTAGGCGAAGAGGCGCGGAAGGCCGCCGGTTACCGCCGGCTGCAGCCCTTCGGCCAGGTGCCGGTTTACACGGAAGGCGAGATCGAGTTGTTCGAGAGTGGCGCCATCGTCCTGCATATCGCGGAAAAACCGCCACTGCCGGGCCACACCGCGCTGCTGCCGGCGGACTCTGGCGCGCGCGGCCGCGCGCGCGCCTGGATTTTCGCCGCGCTCAATTCGCTCGACGTCCACATCACCGCGCTCTGTGACATCGATCATTGGGCGCCGACCGAACCCTGGGGCATCGCGCGCCGGCCGGAACTCGAACAGATGGTGCGCTCTCGGCTAGATACCCTCGCGGCGCAGTTCAAAGATCGCGAATACCTGGCCGGTGATTTCAGCGCCGCTGACATCATGACGATCATGGTGCTGCGCGCGCTGCGCCACACGACGCTGGTCTCCGGCAGTCCGGCGTTACTCGCCTATCGCGAGCGCTGCGAAACGCGCCCCGCCTTTCAACGTTCTCTCGCGGCGCAATTGCAGGAATACGCGCGCCACGCCCCTGATCCCACGGCTCCAAACATCGAGGTTTCACCATGACAAACATCCGCGTCACCGGCTTCAAGTGGGTACCCCCGTTCGCACAGGGACTCGTGCGCGATCTGCGCGTGCGCTGGGCGCTGGAAGAAGCCGGTCTTCCTTATGAAGAGAAGCTGCTCGGTAACGGCGAGCAGAATTCCCCGGAGCATCGCGCGATCCAGCCCTTCGGCCAGGTGCCTGTCTATCAAGAAGGCGATCTCACGTTGTTCGAGTCCGGCTCCATCGTGCTGCACATCGCGGAGAAATCATCCGCACTCCTGCCGACCGAGCCGCACGCGCGTGCCCGCGTCATCACCTGGATGTTCGCGGCGCTCAACTCGGTCGAGCCCCATCTGCTGGCCTTGGCCGCGCTCGACACGTTCTTCGCGAAGGAAGAGTGGGCGCGGCTGCGCAAGCCGAGCGCGCTCGCGATGGCGCAATCGAGACTCAATGGCCTGGCGGCTGGCCTCGGCAACCGCGAGTATTTCGAGGGGCAATTCTCGGCGGCGGACGTGCTGATGACGACCGTGTTGCGTTTCATCAAACACACGCCGCTGGTCGCGGAGATCCCCACCCTCGCCGCCTACCAGGCACGCTGCGAGGCGCGCCCGGCCTTCAGGCGTGCGCTCGAGTCGCAGCTCGCGCCGTTCGCTAAATACGCCCCGGTGGCCGCATAGCCGTCACTCCGGCAGGTGGCAGACGGCCTCGAGATTGTGCCCGTCCGGGTCGATCACGAACGCGCCGTAATAGTTAGGATGGTAATCCGGGCGCAAGCCCGGCGCGCCATTGTCCTTGCCGCCCGCGGCAAGCGCCGCCGCGTGGAACTGCCGCACCTGTTCGCGTGACTTCGCCGCGAACGCGATGTGAACCGGCGTTGCCGGCGTGCCGTATGAGCCGAACCAGAACGCGCCTTCGTGTTGCCGGCCGATCATGGCCGAACGATCGTCCTGCATGAGTACGCCGATTCCGAGCGGCGCGAGCGCGTGCAGATAGAACACCTTGCTCTTGGCGAAGTTATTCACGTTTAAGCCGATGTGATCGAAAACCATGGCGTACTCCTTGCGACGATTCTTCGTGGATGCTCAGAACGGCACGCCGATGACGAAGCGCCAGGAACTCAAATCACCGGCCAGCCGATAACCAAAGCCGATGCGCGGCGCGTCGAAGCGCCAGACCTTGAGCACGGGCCGCGAACTCAGCGTAAACCCGAACTCCGACTGGATCGGGTGCTTGCCGCCGTCGGCCACTGGCGCCGACGGCGGATCGACCACCGCGTCGAAGATGGCATACAGCCCGATCTCGGGCTCGCGACCGCGTAATTTGAATCCCATGCCTCGCGTGACATCGACGGCGTAACGCAGCCGCACGAACTGGTCGCCTGGGATACCGTGCCGGTATTCGACCCCGGCGTAACTCAGCTCGCCGCGCAGGAATTGATCCCAGCCATGCCAGTCGCCGCGACGCTCCAGGCGTACGCCGGCTCCGTAGAGAATGCCGCCCACGCTGCTGGACGCGAAACTCAGGCCCGCCCGCGCATAGGGAATGAAGTGCCAGTCGTCGCGCAGTAGATAGTCGAGCTCGAATCCCGGCACCACGCTGATGCTGTCGACCCGGCTCGGGGGCCCTTCCGACAGGACATCCACCGGACTGAAATCGAAGAAGCCCGCGGTTATCGGCAGCACGAAACGCAGGCCCGGGGTGGAATCGCGGCGCTCGCGCAAGTCGTGCTGGTAGGTGTAGCGGTAGACCTGCAGCGTGCGCCCGTCCATGTCGTAGACGCCGCTGCCGAGATCGGTCGCGAACACGTAGTTGACCGAGGCGCCGACCGCCTCGTCCTGCTGCTCGGCCGAGTCTTGCGGGAATGCCGGCGATGCGCAGAAGGTGAGCAGCGCCGCGAGGCGCGCCGCCTCAGCGAAGTGGCGCACCACCCGCTCCTTCAGTCGAATTCAGCATGGACGCGAGATTGCCACAACCGGCGCCGGGCGCGGCGCGAATTGCGGTTGGATCGATCGTGCGATCAGTGAACGGCCGCGGTCGTGAGCGGTGTCCGCACGAGGCGCGGCTTGAACAATTGTTCGCCGTGCAGAAATGTTTCCGATGCGGGCCGAAACTTCTGGGCGAGCGCGCGCTTGACCGTCTCGGCGACGCGCCGCCCGGCGGCGAAGGGATTCACATCGCCGAACAAGAACTGCGTCGAGTCATCGACGAGCTCGATGTCGCGTGCCGCCAGCCAGTACATGAGCCCCTGGTGCGAACGGATCCTGCTAGGCAGCTCCGGCTGCAGCAGTCCGATGAGTTCGATGGATTCGACGCTGCTGATAAGTTTGTCGTAGACGATCGTGCGGCCGTCGTCGAGTTCGACCAGGTGCGCCGCGGGAGCGATCCGGATAACCCTGGCGCGCAGCCTCAGATCGCCGCGCAACAGCGGCAACAGGCTCTCGAGCGACTCGCGCGAATCGGCGTCGCCGGACGAGTCGTCGGCGGGCTCGAAACGCGGCGGAATCCAGCGCGCAACGACCCGAGGTTCATTCAGGGATTCGCCCGCTTCGTGAGCTTCCCCACCCGCTTCGCGGTCACCGGGTGTGCACGCGCGCGCAACCGCCTGGCGTTCCCACGCTGGTACGCCTTGTCGTTGGCGATCTGCACCACGGTCTTGATCACGAGTAACACCAACGCGCGAAGCGCCCAACGGGAGACTGCTCTTGCGATCATCGAAACCGCCCTGGGCCTCGCAGCCCGAAAGATCTGCGCCTACCTGCGCACGCTGTTCGAGCAGCACGCTGTGTTCGCCGATGTGTAACGCCGCAGTGATGCCAGCCGCGCCGGCACCGATGATGACGACCCGCAGCCGTTCGGGCGCAACGCCCGCACCAGCCGTAATACGTGAAGGAAATGCAACGATCATCGCCGGCACAACCCCAGGTCGAAACCGCCACTGCGGCAACGATCAAAGTCTGCGCGCGGCGGATCTTCCGTCATGCAGTCCAACACGCGCGAATCGGCGCCATTCGCGCCTTGCCCATGCAGGACTTCTCCGATGCCACGCACCGACCGCAAGAGCCCCACCGCCGGCCGCTCAAGCGCCCCGACTGACTTCTTTGACCTTCTTGCTGAGCAGCACGCCCACCAAAATTCCGGATACCACGGCCGCTAACGTCGCTTGAAGAATGGCTTTCATCCAAACAGGGTGATCGCTCTGCCCTCGAACCACTATCCGTGCCAGCCCACCACGCCTGTAAGCAAGCGCCTATCCCCTCCTATCCAATCCCAGCCCAGAGCGCCCCAAAGAGCGTGGGCAGCTCAGACATGCGAAGAGAACGGCTGTGTATCGCGCGCGATCCGCGGGCGACACACAGCCGTTCTCCCCGCCTACCTGAGCGGCCACAAAAACCGAAAGCTCCCGGCATCACCTTCCCGGATTTCGGACTCCTGTCGGGAGTAAGACACCCCCACCGTGAATCCCTCCGCCGTCTGGTACTGCAGCCCCACCTCGCCAACGAAGTGCGTGCGATCGAGATCGGAGCCGATGCGCATCGGCGCGGCCTCATCCGGTGCACCCGAAAGTCCCGCGCGCACCTTGGTACTCGTACCCGACAGGTACTGCATGAGGCCGAGCCGCAGGAACGTACGCAACGATGCGCCGCTGCCGAACGTCGTGCTGTAGCGGCCGGCAATCGCCGGCTCGGCCCACAGGTGCGTCTCCGAGCCGCCCACGATCACCGCGTTCTGCGCGTTCGCACCTTGCTCGGTCATGCCGCCGTAACGCAGCATGGAGGTACCGAGACTCACACTCGGCTGCAGCGTGAACCCGTGCACGGCGATGTCGTAGGTGTAGTCGAGCACGTTGCTCAGGAAGTCCACGCTGCGATCGCCGCGCGCGTGGCGCGGCTCGGTGACCCCTAACAAGCGGGTGACCGACTCCGAGCTCTCGCCGAGCGAGAGTGTGGCGCCGACCGAACTCGATCCGAACTCGCGTCGTGCGCTGCCACCCACTTGCAGGAACTTGCCATCGGCGGTCCACGAGCCGTCATAGCCGGACCCACGGTGATCCTCGAAGTCGACTCCGACCCCGAAGGTCCAGCCGCCGTCGCGCGGCGCCTGGACGCCGGTTGAAACGCTGTAGCCGCTGTCGTGAGCGGCCGGGAAACCGGCGCGCGTGTCACGCGTGGAAGGATTGTCGTCGTAACGTGCCCACACGCAGCCAGTGTCGTCACCGGCAGTCTCGCCGAGCGACAACGTGCCGCAGTTCTGCAAGTTGCGTGAGAAGCGCTGTACGCCCTTCAGTGCCAATGCCTGCTGTTCCGCGTAGAACTCCGTACCGAGCTGCGTGAGCATGTCGGCGTAGACATCCAGGTCGGTAGTGAGGACGGCGGCCGTGATCGTCTGGCCGATTCCCTGGCCAAGACCATTGTGTCCCGCGCGACGCTGCACGCGATTGAGGTACTCACCGACCGCGCGGCGATTGCCCTGCAGGCCGGCGGCGTTGAAGTCGACGTCGTAACCCACCGCGAGAGTCCTGCCATTGACCGTATGCAGGTCGTAGTTGATGACGATCGAACGCTGCGCATCGAGCGTGACGCCGCGATCGACGATACCCGTCTGCGTGACGAACACCGGCATCTCGCTGTAACCCGGGCGGATGTTGTGCACGTTGAGCAACGAGATCCGCAGCCGGCCGGCAACCTCGCCAGCGCCGGTTGCGATGATGCTGTCGTTGAGGCCGGTGCTTAAGTCCATCTCGAAATCCGCCAGCGCCTGCGCGCCCTGGCGGTAACTGCCGTCCAGGTTCGTATGCACCGCCAGGTTTTCCGCGCCCGGCACAAGGGTGCCCTCGTTGACGAGGAAGTTGCCCGCGTCACCCAGGCTGATGGTGGTGCCCGAATACAGGATGGCACCCGCATTGTTGGCAAACGCGTTGACGCCGCCACCCAGATCGATGTTGCCCATCACTGCGCCAAAGTTGCCGATGGAGTCGCCACCCGCGCCGCCGCGGAACGCAAAGCCCTGCAGGCCCGACAACGTGCGCACGATGCCGCGGTTGGTGAAGCTGTTCACCGCGCCGCCATCGAAGTACACGGCCACGCCGTTCTCACCGGCGAGAACCTGCTTGTCGGCCACGAGAATCGCCGTGATGTTGCCGCCCAGGCCATTCGCGCCTGCGCTCTGTGCGAACAGCGCGGTCGAACCTTCACCGAGCGCGGCGATGTCGCCGTTCAACGCGAGATCGATGGCGCCGGCACTGCCGGTGCCGCCCGCGCTCGCCGCGAACACGCCGTCGACGTAACCACCGCCACCGCCGACACTTTGCGCGAACAGGCTGTAGGTTTGATCACCCAGCGTGACGATCTTGCCGTTCTGCTCGAACGCGATACTGCCACCGCTGCCGATGTTGTCGCTCGAGAGCGTGATCAACGCTGCTTCCGCGTCGGTGAACACCGCGCTGCCGCCGCCACCGATGGACTGCAGGAAAACGCCGTGCGAACGCGCACCGGCGGTCATCACATCGCCGCTGTTCACCACCGATAGATTGCCGCCATCGCCGCTCGCGCCATTCGAGCCACCCAGCGTCACGGCCAGACCATCGACGCCGAGTACAGTCGCGACACCGCCGCCGGCGCCCACGCTCTGGAAGATCATGCCGAGCGAGTTGTCGCCCGTGGTCCGGATGTTGCCCGCGAGCTCGAGCCCGACGTTGCCGCCCTTGAGCAAACTACCGCCCGAACTGCCGAAGCTGAGCTGCGGCACGTTCGCCACGCGCGCCTGAGCTTGCGCCGCTGCACCGTCATCATCCACGAAGCGCAGCTTGTCGCCGCGCGGCCGATGCTTGCCGGCCGGCGATGCGCCTTCGCTCTCGATCAGGCTCAAACTACCGCCGCCGCCGCCGACGCTCTGGAACAGCCCGCCGTGTGCGGCGTTGCCCTGCGTCGCGACCGACCCGTTCTGATCGTGCTGGATGTCGCCGCCTTCCTCGTTGTTGCCGTCCTGTCCGCCCAACGTCAGGTTGGTCGCACCGATGGATCCGTTCTCAGACGACAGATCGAGATTGGCGCGGCCACCGCCGCCACCGATCGACTGGACGAGCGCACCGGGCGTGTTGTCACCCTCGGTGACCAGGTCGCCGTCGTGCG
Source organism: Pseudomonadota bacterium (assembly GCA_039931065.1). Classification (GTDB taxonomy): domain Bacteria; phylum Pseudomonadota; class Gammaproteobacteria; order Steroidobacterales; family Steroidobacteraceae; genus CADEED01. The sequence goes on from JBDTSP010000003.1 coordinate 296,601, forward strand.
AAGACTCGATGTCACCGCCGCGATTGTTGGTGCCCGAGACGCCACCCAGTCGGCCCTCGATGGCGACGTCGTCATCCGCCGCCGCCGTGTCGTTGAGCGAAAGGGTGAGGTTGTACGTGCCGCCGCCGCCACCGACCGCCTGCACCGCATTCGCCGCACCGTTGTTGCCGGCAACACCAAACGTGCCGGTGTAGTTGAGATGGACCTGCCCCGCGTTGGAATTTTCCTGGTGATCGCCGCCCCCATTGAAAACGATCACCGGATCGGCCGCGCCGCCCGAGGAGTTCTGCGGAATGTTGACGCCATTGGGCAGCGCCGTTCCACCCGGCACCGACGTCACGCCGGTGAAGTCGAGCGTCACGTGTCCGCCACCGCCATTGATGCTTTCGGCCATCACCGCCTGTGAGCCCGCGCCTGACACGGTGATATCGCCGGAATGATTGACGGTGACTTCACCGCCGGCGCCGCCATGCCCGCCCTGACCACCGAATGCGGAAGCCATCCTGCCCGCGATGGAAGCCGTACCGCTCTGCGCGGAACCTGCGCCGAGTGCAATATTGGCGTTGCCACCACCGCCACCGATCGACTGCGCGAGGATGCCCTGCGCATTCGCGCCGCGCGTGACGATCTGGCCGCTGTTGTTGACGGTGACGTTGCCGCCGTCATCTCCCGCACCGCCCGCGCCACCGAGCACCACCATCGGTGTCGATTCACCGCCATCGGCGGCCAGGACCGCATTCATCGCGAGCACCAGCCCGCCGTTGCCGCCGCCACCACCGATGGATTGCGCGAATACGCCATGGGATCCATCGCCCACGGTGTCGATGCGTTCTTCATTGTCGACGGTGACATTGCCCGCCACGCCGCCTTCGCCGCCGCTGCCACCGATGTTCACCGCGCCCGTCACGCTGTTCACGCCGGTGGTGAAATTCGCCGTGACGATCGAACTACCGTTGCCACCGCCGCCGGCCAGGCTCTGTGCAAAGATGCCGTGTGCCGCGCGCCCTTCGGTCGCGATCTCGCCACCCGCGGTTGCGCCGTCGGCGCGTTTGTTGGTTACGGTCACATCGCCGCTCGTGCCGCCCTTGCCGCCGGTGCCACCGAGCCGCATGCCGGCCGACATCGACGTGGAAGCGGTGGCCGCGATGGTCAGGTCCATCACGATGCCGGCGTCGCCGCCGGAACCGCCGATACTCTGCGCGCGGATGCCGACGGATTCCTCGCCCACCGTATGGATGAGTCCCTCGTTCGTGACCACGACCGCGCCGCCCGTACCGCCGTCATCGCCACTGCCGCCGATGTTGACCGTCGCGGAATTGGCGCTGCCGCCGCCCGCAAGGTTGCCATCGAACACCATGCCGCCGAAGCCGCCGCCACCGCCGATGGATTGCGCATTGACGCCGAACGCCGCGCGCCCGGCCGTGTAGATAGTGCCGCGATTGAGGACCTCGACGGTGTTACCCACCGCGCCCGTGCCGCCGTTGCCGCCGACCTGCGAGGACAGCGCCGTGCTGCCCTTGACGGTATTCTCGCCGCCAGGCAGGCGGAACTGGCCGGCATAACCGCCGACACCGCCACCACCGCCGGTGGAGGTCGCATAGATGCCGTGCGCGTGGTCGCCCAGCGTAGTTAGATTCGCGCTGTTGTCGACCCGCACCGTGCCGCCCGCGGCGCCGCGTCCGCCGGACGCGCCGACTCCCACCGCGATCGAATTGGTGGTGTTGAAGATGGCATTGAAGGCCGAACCGCCACCACCGCCACCACCGCCAATGCTCTCGGCGAGAATCGCGTAGGCGTCTGTGCCTACGGTCGTGATCGAACCTTCGCTGTGCACGTCCACCGCGCCACCATGGCCACCGATGCCGCCCTCGAGGCCCACCGCCACCGCCACCTGATGCGCCTGTTCCTTGTTGCCCACCTGAGCGCTTCCGCCCCACGCGCCGCTCGAACCGCCACCGTTGCCGACGCTCTGCGCGTGGATGCCGATCGAACCCTCGCCGTGCGTCAGAAGATCGCCCGTCGAAGTGATTTCGACGTCGCCCGCGATGCCGCCCTCACCGCCGTATTTTCCGACGGTAACCGTCAACGTGTTCGAACCGTCGATCAGCAGGCTGGTGGGCAGATCGGTGCCGGCGTTGCCGCCACCGCCGCCGATGCTCTGCGCATGGATCGCGGTCGCGGCGCGGCCCAGCGTCTCGATGTTGCCGGTGTGCTCGACATCGACTCGTCCGCCATCGCCGCCTTCGCCCGCGCCGCCGCCAACCGCCACAGCGAGCGCCTGCGCGTCCTGGTTGGCCGCGATGCCAAGGTTGTAATTGGCGCTGCCGCCGCCGCCGCCGATCGATTGCGCCTCGATGCCGCCGCTGCCGTCACCGGTGGTGAGGATGTCGCCCTGGTGGATGACATCCACCGTGTCGCCGTTACCGGGCTGGCCACCACTGCCACCCATCGCGAAGGTGAGTGACACGGTTTTTTCATTGTCGTCGCTGGAGTTCTTCTTGCCGGCAAAACTGGCCGCGAAATTCATGCCGGCATTGCCGCCACCGCCGCCAATCGACTGCGCCACCAGGGCGGTCGCATGGTTGCCGTCGGTCCGGATCAACCCGGCCTGCACGAGGCCGCGTGTGACTACGACCGCGCCCGCGTTGCCGCCGCCCGCACCCGAGCCACCGACACCCGCCACCGCAGTGCTGCTGTCCAGGCCGCCGCTCACGCCCGTGACGTTCATGGCCCCGAGGCCCCCGCCGCCGCCGATGCTCTGCACGACGATTCCGTTAGCGAATTCGGTGGCGATCAATGCGGCGCGCTGGTCGTCGGTGTAAGCGAAGTCGGGATCGACCGCCGCGCGGCCGTCCACGTACACATCGCCATCACTGGTCAGCGTCACGGCCCGGGAATCCGCGCCATCACCGGCGTCGCCGCCGATACCGATTGCCGCGGCAAAACCGTTGCCCGCGGCGAGGTTGCCGGTCACGTTCAATCCGCCCGCGCCGCCTCCACCCGCGATGCTCTGCACGAGCACGCCGGTGGAATTCACCCCATCGACGGCAATCGTGCCGTGCTGGTTCGCCGTGACGGCGCCACTCACATTGCCCGCGCCACCGAATCCACCAATACCGAATACGAGTGTTGGCGTTTCGGAGTCCAAGTTCGCCTGGATGCCGCCGCTGATGTTGGTCGCGCCCGTGCCGCCACCGCCGCCGATCGATTGCGCGACGAAGCCGAAGGCGTTCGCGCCCGAGGCGCGGATGTCGGTGTTCGCGGTTGCGAACACATCGTTCGAGTAACCACCATCGCCACCAAAACCGCCGACGCCCGCGGTGATGACGCCGTCGAGCGCGATGCCGCCACTCACGTTCATGCCGCCGTTGCCACCGCCACCGCCGATGGATTGCGCGGTGACGCCATTGCGTGCATCGCCGATCGCCTGGACATTCGCCGCCTCGACTGTGAGACGAACGATTTCGGCGTTGCCGCCGCTGCCGCCAAAGCCGCCGACGCCGACATTGAGCGCATGTGAATGGCCGGTGCTGGTGGGCGCCAGCGAGATGCCGCCGCTCACGTTCATGCCGCCGTTGCCACCCGATCCGCCGACGCTCTGCGCGAGCACGCCATTGGAACCATTTGCGCGCACGCGCTGAGAGATGCCGTCGATCAATTCAAAGCGATCGCTGCCGAGACCGGTCGCGATGACGTTGCCAGTCACGTTCGCGGTAACGCCCAAAGCGTCGCCGCCCGCGCCACCGAAACCGCCGACCCCGATCGTCGCGACGAACGAGGTGTTGTTGCCGCTCGCGTAGGCAAGCGCCCCGGAGACGTTGATGCCGCCGTTGCCGCCGCCACCGCCGATCGACTGCGCCACGACCCCATCGGAGTTCGCGCCGTTCGTGAACGTTTCGCCCACCCGCGTGAGCTCGACGAAGTTCGCGTTGCCGCCGCCGCCGCCGAAGCCGCCGACACCGACGGACAGCGCGCCACCACTTTGTTTGTTGAGACTGACGGCACCCGACACATTCATGCCGCCATTGCCCCCACCGCCGCCGACGCTCTGCGCCAGCACGCCGGTCGAGCGCTCACCCAGCGTGGCGACGTCGCCATTCACGATGCCGTGGACGTCGAGACCATGACCCGCAGTGCCGCCCGAACCGCCGACGCCGATTGAAATCGCCGCGCTGCCACCATTCGCGGCCGTCAACGCGCCCGAGATGTTCATCGCGCCGTTGCCGCCACCGCCGCCGACGCTCTGCAGCAGCACGCCGAAGGATTCGTCGCCGCGCGTGATGACATCGGCATCGACTTCACCGACGACTGCATTGGCGCTGCCGCCGCCGCCCGCCGAACCGCCGACGCCGACGGCCACGGCGCCGGCATTCGCCGCGCTGCCGGCGATCGCGCCGGAAACATTCATGCCGCCGTTGCCGCCACCACCGCCCACGCTCTGCATGAGCACGCCGGTCGAATTCTGGCCGAGAGTTTCAACGATGCCGTTGAAGACCCTGCCGTCGATCGCGCCGCCATCACCCGCGCCGCCACCGCCGCCGCCGACACCCACCGCGACCGAGCCACCGGATGAACCGGTCGCCGACAATGCACCGGAAATATTCATGGCGCCGTTGCCGCCGCCACCCCCGATGCTCTGCATCGTGACACCGTTCGAATTGTTGCCGTGGGTGCGCACGTGGCCGCCGACCGTGGACGTGACACCTCCGCTGCTGCCGCCGCCACCGCCCGAACCGCCCACGCCGACCGCCACGGCCGCGCCATTCGATCCCGCTGCCGTGAGCGCGGCCGCGAAACTCATGCCGCCGTTGCCGCCACCGCCGCCGACGCTCTGCGCCAGGACTCCGGCGGAATTCTCGCCCAGCGTCTCCACGTCGCCGACCACGTCGAGAGTAGTTAGCGCGGACGAACCGGCGCCGCCCCCCGAGCCGCCGACACCCACCGCGACCCCGGCGCCGCTCGCGACCGAGCCTATGACCGCGGCGGACACGGTCATCCCGCCATTGCCGCCGCCACCGCCCAGACTCTGCGCAAGCACGCCAATCGAATTGTCGCCGCGCGTGAGCGTATTGCCGGTGATCGACGCATCGACCGCGCGACCATTGCCGCCACCGCCAGCGGCACCACCCACGCCAACGGCAATCGCACCACCGTTACCGCCGGTCGCATTCAAGGCGCCGGCCACGCTGAGTCCACCGCTGCCACCACCGCCGCCCACGCTCTGCGCGAAGAAGCCGATCGAGTCGTCGCCGTCGGTCTGAACGTTGCCGACGATATCGGCGGTGACGAGCGCGCCGTGGCTGGCACTGCCGCCACCGCCGCCCACACCGACCGCGACGGCCGCGCCGTTGCCGCCGCTGGCGTTCAGCGCGGCGCCGACCGACATGCCGCCGTTGCCGCCACCGCCGCCGATGCTCTGCGCGGTCACGCCGACGGATTGCGAGCCTCTCGTGTGGATATCGCCCGTGATGGTTGCGTTCACGCCGCCGGCGCTGCCGCCATTGCCACCGTAGCCACCGACACCCACGCCCACGGCGCCGCCGGTGCCGCCAGAGGCGCTCAAGGCGCCGCCAATGCTCAACGCGCCGTTGCCGCCGCCGCCGCCCACGCTCTGCGCGACGATGCCATCGGAATTGGTTCCCACCGTGTCGACGTCGCCGCTCACGATCAGGGTAGTTAGCGCGGAGGTGCCGCCACCGCCGCCCGAACCGCCGACGCCCACGGCGACCGCGCCGGACGTGCCACCGGACGCGCTGATCGCGGCACCCACAGCGATGCCACCGTTGCCACCGCCGCCGCCCAAGCTCTGCGCGATCACGGCCGTGGCATCGTTGCCAACGGTCATCGCATCACCCGTCAAGGTCACATTGACGGTCTGGCCGTTGCCGCCGCCACCGCCGGCGCCGCCGACGCCCACCGCCACCGCACCCGAGGTAGAACCCGCCGCCGCGATCGCACCCGACACGGCCATGCCGCCGTTGCCGCCGCCACCACCGATGCTTTGCGCGATGTAGGCATTCGAGCCGTCGCCGAGCGTTGCGAGATTGCCGGTCACGTGCGCGATGACCACGCCGCTGTTGCCGGCATCACCGCCGGTGCCGCCGACGCCGACCGCCACCGCACCGCTGCCACCGCCCGCGCCGGTGATCACGCCTGCGGTGGCCATGCCGCCATTGCCGCCGCCGCCACCCACGCTCTGGATCAGCACGGCGTCCGCATCCACGCCCCGCGTGGCGGCATTGCCGTTCAGCGTCGCGTTGACCAGGCCACCGGTGCCGCCAGCGCCGCCGGCACCGCCGACGCCGACCGACACGCCGCCGGTGGCTGTGCCCGAACCGCTAACTACCCCGGAGATGCTGAAGCCGCCGTTGCCACCCGCGCCGCCGACCGACTGCGCCACGAGGCCGGTCGATCGATCGCCGTGTGTTTCGAGGTCTCCCGTGAGCGTGGCGAGCACGGTGCCGCCATTGCCGGCGCCGCCACCATCACCACCGACTCCGATCGCGGCTGACGCCGATGCGCCGCCGCCGCCCGACACCGCGCCGGTCACCGTGAATCCGCCGGTGCCGCCGCGGCCGCCGACCGCCTGCAGGATGGCGCCGAATGAATTGTCGCTCTCGGTGAGGATGTCGCCGGTGTACTGCACATCGACGAGTCCGGCGTTGCCGCCATCGCCGCCCGCGCCACCGACCGAAACCGCCGCCGAACCCGCGGCGCCGCCGGCAACCCCCGCGGCCACCGTGATGGCGAAGCCACCCGTGCCACCACCGCCGCCGATCGACTGCGCCACGATGCCGTCGGAATTCGCACCGCCGGTTGCGATGTCGCCGCCGGCGCGCATCTGCACGTTGCCGCCATCGCCGCCACCACCGCCCTTGCCGCCGACTCCGGCGGCGAATGCCGCGCCCGCGACGTCGCCCACCGTGCCCGAAAACGCCAGCGCGAAGCCGCCGTTGCCGCCGCTGCCGCCGACGCTTTGCGCGACGATGCCATCCGAATCGTCGCCGTCGGTGAGGATGTTCCAGCTATTCCAGATCTCGACGTTGCCGCCTTTCTTGCCGGCGCCACCCGCGCCGCCGACCGCCGCCGCCGCACCGGCTTCATAACCGAGCGTCACGTTCGCGGCGAAGCCCCCGTTGCCGCCGCCACCACCGATGCTCTGGGCGAGGATGCCCTTGGCGCGATCACCCTCCGTCTGAATTGAATTGATTCCCGGCGCCGCCAGCTGCGAGCCGACCCGCACCGTGTCGGCGGCTCCACCGCCGCCGCCGTTGCCGCCGACCGTCACGCCGGCGAACAACGACATCGATCCGGCGTTGCCACCGTTACCACCGCCGCCCCCGACTGACTGCGCGAAGATGCCGTGTGAGTCGTTACCGAGAGTAGATAGCGAACCGGTGTTCTCGATGACGACCTTGCCGCCGTCACCGCCGCCGCCGCCCTGGCCGCCGATGGTCATGAAGACGCCGCCGCTCGAGCCACCGCTGCCGCCACCGCCGCCGACGCTCTGCGCCTCGATCGCGCTCGACAGGTTGCCGCGCGTGCTGATGGTGCCGCTGTTGTTGACCGTGACCTGGCTCGCCGAGCTGCTCGCGGTCGCGCTGCCGCCAATCGAAATCAATCCACCACTGTCGCCACCGTTGCCACCGCCACCGCCGATGCTCTGCGCGAGAATGCCGCGCGCCCACGAGCCGGTGCGCAAAGTGGCGTCGGGAAGAATGACGTCGAGGCCCGTGCGAATCGTGCCGGTGTTCGTGACGTCGACCGTGAGCCCCTGGCCGCCACCCGCGCCGGCGCCACCGAGTGCGCCGATACCTGCGGCGCTCGCACCGTTGCCACCCCCACCACCGATGCTCTGCGCCAGGATTCCGTCCGCGCCCTGCGCATGCGTGAAGATCTCACCGCCCGTATTCCTGACATCGACCGAACCGCCGTTGCCACCTCGCGCGCCACTGCCACCGAGCGCCACGGCGCCGGCCGACAACGCGGCCGAGCCACCGCCACCGCCGATGCTCTGCGCGACGACGCCCTTGGCATCGATGCCCAGCGTTTCGATCGTGCCCCGGTTGATCACGTCGATTTCGCCGCCGTTGCCGCCGGCGCCACCCGAGCCGCCCAACGCGACGCCACCGGTCGAACTACCGCCGGCGCCGCCGCCGCCACCGATGCTCTGCGCCAACACGCCGATCGCGCCTTGTCCGCGCGTGCGGATCAGCCCGCTCGTATCGTTGAGGAAGTCGACTTCGCCGCCGTTGTTCGGATAAGGCGTGAGCGGATCGACGTCGCTGCTGCCGCCGATCGCGACCAGGCCGGCCGCCGCGCCACCGGCGCCGCCGCCACCGCCGACGCTCTGCACCAGCACGCCGTACGCGAGCAGGCCGTTCGTATCGACCTGCCCGAAATTATTGACGGTCGCGTGTTCGCCCTGGCCGCCACTCGTGCCTTTGCCGCCGATACCGACTACGCCACCGGAATCGCCGCCGCTGCCGCCACCACCGCCGATGCTCTGCGCCAGGATTCCGTATGACGCTTCGCCGATCGTGAGAATCGTGCCGCCCGCGAGGTTGTTAGCCGTGGCTTCCTTGCCGTTGCCGCCAGCGCCGCCGGAACCGCCGACCGCCTCGACGGCGGAGGCCGAGCCGCCATCGCCGCCGCCGCCGCCGACGGATTGCGCGTACAGGCCAATGGCGCCCATGCCTTGCGTGATGATCACGCCGGTCACGCCGTTGGTGGCGCGGGCGATGCCGCCGTCGCCGCCACCGCTCGCCCCACCGCCGAGTCCGACGATGCCGCCGGCGTTTCCGCCGCTGCCGCCCTTGCCGCCGACGCTCTGCGCCATGACGCCGTGCGCCGCTTTGCCGCCGGTCGAAACTCCGTTGGTCGAAGTGCCGGTGCTCACGTAGCCGTAGTTAGACGCGGTGGCGTTCGCGCCATGACCGCCGAAACTCGCGGAGCCCGCGTCGCCGACCAATCCATAGCTGTCGCCGCCATTGCCGCCGCCGCCCCCGATGCTCTGCGCGAATACGCCGATGGCACTGTCGCCAGTCGTGACAATGTGCCCACCGACCGCGTTGGTTGCCTCCGCATTGCCCGCCACTGCCGCGGGGCCACCGCGACCGCCACCCGAAAAGATATAGCCATCGCCGCCCGGGCCGCCGATGCCGGCGCGGCTCTGCGCGTAGATGCCGTGCGACTCGATGCCGGCCGTCTGGATATCGGCGCTCGAGATGGCCGTGACGTCGCCGCCGCGTCCTGATCCGCCGCCATTGCCCGCGGGCAATGCGCCCCAGGCATCGCCTCCCGAACCGCCGTTACCGCCCTGCCGAGACAGAGAGACGCCCGACGCTCCGTTTTGAATTGTTCTGATGACAATGTTGCCGACGACCTCGGTGACGGGCGTCGAGAAATCAGCGCCAGGATCGCCGTCGTGCGCGGCTTCGCCGATCGTCCAGCAGCCGAAGAAGCAGATTTCGATGCCCCACCCGTCGCGGCCGTTGTCGCCCCAGCGGCCGATGATGTCGTTCTTGTGCTGATTCTGTTCGCCAGCGATTGCCGGCGGCGGCGGCAAGGTTTGCGGGGGCTGGCCAGCCGAGCCCGCGAAGTCCGCGGGGTATGAACCCGGCGGTGGCGTGACCTGCAGGTTTACGCTCGCGAGCGTTTCCGGTTTGCCGACTTCCTGCAGCTGCACCTGTATCGGCGGCTGCGGCGGCGGCGGCGGATCGTCATTGTCGTCATCCGGATTGGTGTCCGGTTCGAGCACCACGCCCGTGATGATCATCGTGCGTGCCGGAATGGCGGGAATTTCGGCCTGCGCCGGACGCGCGGGACGCGGCGGATTGATGCTCTCGGGAATGGCCGCGGACGCTTCGACCTTCGGCACTTCGGGAATCGTGAAGGTGTAGCCGATCGTCAGCGGACCGGCCCAGACGTAGTGGCCGAGGTCGGTGAGCACTGAGCCGTAAGGATTGAAGACCAGCGATTCGATTTTCTCCATCACACCCGTGGTCGGGTTCCTGATCATCGCGTCCGGATCGACGTCGGAAATGCACAGGTCGGCAGGTGACGAGCAGAAGAGTTTTGTGGGGTCCGCCTGACCGAACGCCGCCGGGGCGGCAACGATGCTGAGCAGGGGAAATGCGAGGCGAATGGCTTTCACGGACGGACTCCAGAAATGGAAAAGCCGCGGACGTCGGGGACGTGCGCGGCTGGAAAGGGAGAAATGTGGGCGGCTATCGGCTGAGCGGAAGGGAATGCTCCCAGCGCGGGAGCGCTGGACGCAATCCCACGAAGTGCAGTACTCGAATGTGGCGGAGAGGGTGGGATTCGAACCCACGGTCCCTGTGAGGAGACGCCGGTTTTCAAGACCGGTGCATTCAACCGCTCTGCCACCTCTCCAGCTGAAGCGGTTCGCGCGCGCAAGCTACTGCAAACCCCGGGCGCGGTCCAGCGGAGCGGTAAACGGGCAAGTGCCCACGGTTCAAAGAGATTCGGAGCGTTGGGACCACGTCCAGCGGTCATCTAGGTCTCCTCCCAGAGAGCCGCCATTGGAGCTTTTCCCTGCTCCATCCAACAATGGCCCATCGGACCTAGACCCTGTACTTAAGCCCTTCGGCGTATGCACTTCGCACTATGCAAAAGACATGCTGTAGCTATGGCTAGCAAACCGCTGGTTTCTTTAATATGACAGCCGTGAAACTGCTCATCGTCGACGACCATCCGCTGTTTCGCGACGGGCTCGCGGCGTTGTTGCGACAGGCATCGGCGGACACGCAGGTGGTGCAGGCTTCATCCACGGAAGAGGCATTGCAACGGGTCGACGAGGAGATCGTCGACGCGGTGTTCATGGATCTGGTCATGCCCGGCCTGTGCGGCGAAGCCGCGGTGCGCGAGTTTGCCCGCCGCCATCCGGATCTGCCGGTGATCGTCCTGTCGAGTTCGGAGAGTGCGAGCGACGTGCGCCGCGTGCTCAATGCGGGCGCATCGGGTTACATCCCGAAATCAGCGACCGCGCAAACCGTGGTATCGGCGCTGCAGCTGGTGTTGTCGGGGAACATCTATGTGCCGCCGCTGCTGGTCACTTCCACCGCGCGTGCGGCCGATCATGGCGGCCACGACGGACCGCGGACGGTCTCGCAATTGACCGAGCGCCAGGTGGACGTGCTCAAGTATCTGCGCGATGGCCTGTCCAACAAGGAAATCAGCGCAAACCTCGGCATCGCCGAAAAAACGGTCAAGGTCCACATCGCAGCGATCTTCAAGACACTGAACGTCGTCAACCGGACCCAGGCTGCACGCTTTCTTCACGAGTCGCCGGAAATCGCCTCTCGGGATGCGCCACGAGATGGCTGATCGAGGCGCGCAGCCGGCTGTTCGACACCGGCTTGTGCAGCAGTAGCAAGCCGCTCTCCTGAGCTTCCTTGAGCCGGTCCGGCGCCGTGTCACCGGTGATCAACATCCCCGGAATGTCGTCGTCGTTGTATTCGGCCCGCAGCCGCTCGATGACGTTGATGCCATCCTCGTGCGCGCGCAGTCGATAGTCGCAGATGATGAGCGCCGGCCGGTCCGGGCAGTTGGCGAGCTGCGCGAGCATCTCGTCGAAGGTTCCGGCGACAATCGCCTTGAAGCCCCAGCCTTCGAGCAGACTCTTCATTGCCATCTGGATCGTGGCCTCGTCATCGACGACGAGGATGAGCCCGGTGGCGGGCAGATCGACGCCCTCCTCGGCGGCCGGCACAGTTGCGCTGATCGCAGCGTCCGATTGCGGCAGCTCGAGCGCGAACATCGATCCGCGGTTCGGTGCCGAGCGCACCTTGAGCGGATGCCCTAACAAGGCAGTCAGACGCCTGACGATGGCGAGCCCGAGCCCGACGCCCTTGCTGCGATCCCGCTCCGGATTGGCGACCTGGTAGAACTCCTTGAAAATCTGCCCCTGCTCGCTTACGGGAATACCGCGGCCGGTATCCCACACCTCGACGCTGACGGACTGGCCGCGCTCGCGGCATGCCACCAGCACGCGGCCGCTGTCCGTATAGGCGATCGCATTCGCGACGATGTTTCGAACCACGCGTTCGATCAGCAATGGGTCGCTGTACACGGCGGCCGCCGTGGGCCGCAGACGCAGTTCGATCTTCTTCGCCTGCGCATCGCCCGCATGATCGCGGCAGATACGCTCGAGCATGGGCTGCAACGCAAAGGTCCGTGCGTTCACTTCGACGACACCGGCGTCGAGACGCGAAATGTCGAGCAGGCCGTTGAACAGACTGCCCATGGCCTGCACCGAACTGTCGATGTGATCGAGAAGGCGTTTCGCTTCCGCATCGGTGACGCGCGGCCGCAGCGCGGCGACGAACAGCGTCAACGCGTGCACCGGCTGACGCAGATCGTGGCTGGCCGCGGCGAGAAAGCGCGACTTGGCGGTACTGGCCTCCTCGGCGATGAGCTTCTCGCCGCGCAGCCGCGCGATGAGCTCCTCGTTCTCGAAGCGCAGCCGCACGGATTCCTCGAACTGCGCGCTGAAACGCCGCGCCTGGTTCACGATAGCCAGCAGCCATGCGAGCGTGATGAACGCGAGCATCATGTGCACCCAATCGCCGCGCGTAATGAGCCAGCCCATCGGCAGCAGCATCATCGGCACGATCGCGATGTAGATCGCGGTCCGCAACACACCGAAGGCGGTGATCGCTCCGCTCGCCACCGCGCACAACAACAGCAGCACCAGCAACTGCATGTCGAAACGGGTGGGCGGCATCAGCCACCAGGAACCAAATCCGAGTGTGAGGCTTGCCACCAGCGCGCCGACGGAAAAGCGCCGCGCCCAGATGCGCCACTCGTGATCGGGCGGATTGCGGCGGCGATAGACCCGCATCAGCGCGAGGCGCGCGCCGATCTGGGTGCACATCGCGATGCTGAACGTGATGGCGATGATCCAGGAAATCGCGCCGACACCGGCGAGCAAGCTGGCGAGCAGGGACGAGCCCGCCGCGGTCGCCAACATGCCGCCCGCAGTATTGCTGTACGCCGAGCGCACCTGCGCCGCGCCGATGCGATTGATCAATTCAATGTTGTTTGTCGTCACTCGGGACCCTTTGTGCACCGCAGGCTAGCCAAGTTCGACCCGGTGCGCCACTCCGCATGACTCACGCGATCCGTTTCGAGACAACCACGACTGACAACCTCTCCACGCGTTGTCTCAGCGTCTCCCAGCTTGGGCTGACAACCTTGCCTGCGAAATCATGCGACGCAAGTCACGAGAATCTTCTATGGCATGAGGAGTCAGCCGTCATCGACTCAAGGAAGTAAGCGACCTGGATATGCGAATGCCTGCGTGAGTGCCGCCGCATTCTTCCGATGTTCGAGGGCAGCCCCCTTTTCCTAGCAAAAGGGGGCAGTCATCACCGGAGGCACGAACAATTCAAATCGGCAGACACTCAAGGGCTGTCCCCTTTTGCTGGGAAAAGGGGGCTGCCCCCTTAGATCTTGTCGACGCCGCCCATGTAGCCGCGTAACGCTCCGGGAACGGTGATCGATCCATCGGCGTTCTGATAGTTCTCGAGAATCGCGACCAGCGCGCGGCCCACGGCCACGCCCGAACCATTCAACGTGTGCAACGGCTCGGGCTTGCCCGTCTCGGGGTTTCGCCAGCGCGCCTGCATGCGCCGCGCCTGGAAGCCCTCGCAGTTGCTGCAGGAGGAGATCTCACGATATTTGTTCTGCGCCGGCAACCAGACTTCGAGATCGTAGGTCTTGGCGGCGGCGAAGCCGATATCGCCCGCGCATAACGCAAGCACGCGATACGGCAACTCGAGCTTCTGCAGAACTTTTTCCGCGTGGCTGGTGAGTTCTTCGAGTGCGGCGTACGAATCCGCAGGCTTCACGATGTGCACCAGCTCCACCTTCTCGAACTGGTGCTGGCGGATCAGGCCGCGGGTGTCCTTGCCGGCCGCACCCGCTTCCGAGCGGAAACACGGCGTGTGCGCAACCAGCTTCATTGGCAGCTTGTTGGCCTCGACGATGCTGTCACGTACCAGGTTGGTCGCCGGCACTTCGGCCGTCGGGATGAGATAGAACCCCTGCTCACCCTGGAGGCGGAACAAATCCGCGTCGAACTTCGGCAACTGGCCCGTGCCCTGCAGCGTCGAGGCGTTCACGAGATAGGGCACGTACAACTCGGTGTAGCCGTGTTCGCGCGTGTGCAGGTCGAGCATGAACTGCGCCAGCGCGCGATGCAGACGCGCGACGCCGCCACGCATCACCGAGAAACGCGCGCCGGAGATTTTCGCGGCAATTTCGAAATCCAGTCCGCCCAGCTTCTCGCCGAGCTCGACGTGATCCTTCGGCGTGAACTCGAACTTTCTCGGCTCGCCCCAACGGCGTACCTCCTTGTTAGCCGATTCGTCACGGCCATCGGGCACGGATTCATGCAGCGTGTTGGGCAGGCCCAGCTGCCACGCATCGAGCTGCGTCTGCACGCTTGCAATCGCGGCATCACTCGAGCCGAGCTGGCCGGTGAGTTCCTCCGCACGTCTCAACAACGCACTGGCGTCTTCGCCCTTTCCTTTGGCCATGCCGACGGCCTTGGCATTGGCATTCCGCTCCGCACGCACCCGATCGGATTCAATCTGCGCGGTCTTGCGCTGCTCGTCGAGGGCGTTGAACGCGGCGACGTCAAGCGTGAACCCGCGGCGTGCGAGGTTGGCGGCGACGGCGCCGGGGTCTGAGCGAAGTTGTTTGGAGTCGAGCACGTAATCTCTCTACGAAATGAGCAAAGTTGCAATCTTGATACCGGCGACCGCCGCGAGCACGCAGCCCACCACCGTGGCGGCGACATAAGCCGCCGAGAGCAGCGAAAAACCAAGCAGCGCGGTTTCGAGTGCGAACGCGGAATACGTCGTGAAGCCGCCAAGCACACCTACCATCCAGAAAAGGCGCGCATTTTCGGCCCCGGCACCCCGGGCCGAAACATACATATATAAGAGTCCGATCGCGAACGAGCCGAGCAGGTTGACGACAATAGTCGCCACCGGCCAGCCGCCGGCGGCCACCGGCCACAGCCGATATGCGCCGTAACGGGCCACACTTCCTGCCGCTCCTCCCAGCGCCACGAACAACCAGTTCATGGGTCTTCTCCTTTGGGCGGGGCGGTTTCACCACGCAAACGCGCCAGCGCTTCACCGATCCTGATCTCGAGTCCGCGCGCCACCGGGCGATAGTACCGCCGGTCGGGCATTTCATCGGGTAGATAGCGTTCGCCCTTCACGAATGCGCCAGGCTCATCGTGTGCGTACCGGTATCCCTCGCCGAAGCCGAGCCCCTTCATCAACTTGGTCGGTGCATTGCGGAAGCGCAGCGGCACATCGAGCGTACCGAACTGCTCGACATCGGCCTTCGCCTCGCCGTACGCGACGTACACCGCATTGCTCTTGGGCGCGACCGCGAGAAACACCAGCGCGTTGGCAATCGCCAGTTCACCTTCGGGACTGCCGAGACGCTCGAAAATTTCCCACGCGTCAAGCGCGATCTGCTGGGCGCGCGGATCGGCGAGGCCGATGTCCTCGATCGCCATGCGCACGATGCGCCGCGCGAGGTAGTGAGGATCGCAGCCGCCGTCGAGCATACGTGCGTACCAGTACAGCGCCCCATCCGGGTCGGTGCCGCGCACCGCCTTGTGCAGCGCCGAGATCTGGTCATAGAACTGCTCACCACCCTTGTCGAAGCGGCGCCGCCCGCCGGTCGCGACTTCCTTCACCTGCTCGAGGCTGATCGTCGCGTGCCCGTCCACTTCAACCGCGAGGTCTGCCGCGATCTCCAGCATGCCGAGCGCGCGGCGTCCGTCGCCATCACCGCCGTGCGCCAATGCGATCAGCGCCTCGTCGTCGATGTAGATGGCGCGCGCCCCGAGACCACGCTCGGTGTCTTCCAGCGCGCGACGCAGTAGTTTGACGATGTCCTGGATGCCGAGCGAACGCAGCACGTAAACGCGCGCGCGGGACAACAAGGCGCTGATGACTTCGAACGACGGGTTCTCGGTGGTGGCGCCGATGAAGGTGATCGTGCCGTCCTCGACGTACGGCAGGAAAGTGTCCTGCTGCGACTTGTTGAAGCGATGCACTTCGTCGAGAAACAATACGCTGCGGCGACCGCGTTCGGCGCGCGACGTTCGGGCGCGCTCGACGGCCTCGCGGATATCCTTGACTCCGGCCATGACGGCCGACAGCTGCATGAACTCCGCATCGGCGCGCCGCGCGATGAGCCGCGCCAGCGTCGTTTTGCCGGTGCCCGGCGGTCCCCACAGGATCAGCGAATGGAGCTGTCCGCGCTCGAGCGCCTGGCGCAGCGGTTTCCCCTGCGCGATGACCTGCTCCTGCCCGACGAACTCGTCGAGATTGCGCGGGCGCATGCGGTCGGCCAGCGGCCGCAGTGCATCGCTGGGCGCCACGTCGCGCAGCAGGTCCGGCTGCGAACCGCGGCTGCCCGCGCTCACGACACGACCTGCCGCTGACCTAACAACCATGCGGCCCACGCCGTCCAGCGCGACAGCCCGAGCCAGCCGAGCGCCAGCCCCAGCAATACGCCAGAAGAATTCGCCAGCACGTCGCGCGGATCGCCGTGACGCCCCGCATGCATGAAGTACTGCGCGAACTCGATCGCGATGCCGAGCGCGAACAACGCGATGAAGACCTTCCACCACGACCGTCGCGCCACTAGCCCGGTGAAATACGCCGCGAGCGCGCCATGACCGGCCAGATGGCTCAACTTGTCGTTGAAATCGAATGCTCTTGGCAGCTCGTCGCCGGGCATCAGACATACGTACAGCGCCAATCCCACGAACACGAAACCCAAGACCCACCACAGGCGGGTGAGGGTTGCCGGTTGAATCATGGAAGCGGGGTACCGATGACGTCGGCACCCTCGGGCGGCGTGAAGTTCATCTCCGCCTCTGCCACCGGCGCATTTCGTTCGCTGTCGGTGAAGTCGAGGCGCACCGTCTGGCCGAGTTTGTCCTTGAGCACCATTCGCTTGAGTTCATTCCGCAGGAACGCCAGTTGAGCCTCGCGAAAATCGGCATCGCCCTCTTTCGGCACGACCTTCACCCAGTCGAAGCCATCGCGCCGGCCGGCCGGCGTGACCGTAAAGCGTTCGCGGATGTTTTCATCGCCGGCGAGCAGGCTCGCGGGCGTCGCGGTGAGCGCCGCGGCGGCTGCCTTGACCGAAACCTGCTCAAGATCGCGGTCGTAGAACCAGAGGTTCTTGCCGTCGGCCACCATGAGTTGAGGAGACGAACCGCCATCGGGAGTCAGCTCCCAGCGAAACCGGCCCGGACGCACGATGGTGAGTTTGCCGCCGGCCTTCTGCACGGTGAGACCTCGGCCGTCGGTGACCACCTGCGAGAATTCAGTGCGCAGCGTCTTGAGGTGCTCGAGGTAACCATCGAGCGGCGTCTGGCCCTGCGCGAAAGACGCCGTGCCGAGCGCGACCCACAAACCTGCGAGCCTGCGCAACTGGCGTGAACGGCGCGGCGAAGTGGCCATCATTCGCTGCCCGGCGGAGCGGGAGCGAGGATCTCGCGTGCTCCGTTCGGCTGCAGCGGGCCGACCACGCCCGCGTTCTCCATGCTCTCGAGCAGGCGCGCGGCGCGGTTGTAACCAATCTTGAGCCGGCGCTGAACATACGAGATGGAGGGTTTGCGTTCGGTGGTGACTATCTTCACCGCCTCGTCGTACAACGCATCCTGTTCGCCATCGGCGGTGGAGTTCGGATCGGACGGTTCGCCCGAGATACCCGCAAGCGGCGTGCTCGGCCCGTCGAGAATCGCTTCGATGTAGTTCGGGGCGCCCGATCTCTTGAGAGCTTCGACCACGCGGTGCACTTCGGCATCCGCGACGAAGGCCCCGTGAACACGCGTCGGCACAGAGGTGCCCGACGGTAGATAGAGCATGTCGCCGTGGCCGAGCAGGGACTCCGCGCCCATCTGGTCGAGGATCGTGCGCGAGTCGACCCGCGCGGATACCTGGAACGCGATGCGGCAGGGAATGTTCGCCTTGATGAGGCCCGTGATCACGTCCACCGAAGGACGCTGGGTCGCGAGCACCAGGTGGATACCCGACGCGCGCGCCTTCTGCGCCAGGCGCGCGATCAACTCTTCGACCTTCTTGCCGACGATCATCATCATGTCGGCGAGTTCGTCGATGATCACGACAATGAACGGCAGCGGCACCAGATCGGTGATGAGCCGCTGATCGATCGACGGATCGTTGGCCGCCAGGGCGGTCATCACCGGATCGCGAATCGGCTTGCCGGCATCGTTCGCGTCCTTGACCTTGCGATTGAAGCCCGAGATGTTGCGCACGCCGAGCGCGGACATCAACGCATAACGCCGCTCCATCTCGGCCACGCACCAGCGTAATGCGTTCGCGGCATGTTTCATGTCGGTGACGACGGGCGCCAGCAAATGCGGAATGCCCTCGTATACCGAAAGCTCCAGCATCTTGGGATCGATCATGATCAGGCGCACGTGTTCGGCGGTGCTCTTGTAGAGCAACGACAGGATCATGGCGTTGATGCCCACCGATTTACCGGAACCTGTGGTGCCGGCGATGAGCAGATGCGGCATCTTCGCAAGATCGGCGCACACCGGCACGCCGCCGATGTCCTTGCCGAGTGCGATCGCCAGCGGCGATGCGACCTCGTCGTAGGCCTTCGACTTGATGATCTCGCCGAGCGTGACGATCTCGCGTTTCTCGTTTGGGATCTCGAGACCCATGACGGATTTGCCGGGGATGACTTCGACCACGCGCACGCTGATCGCCGACAGCGAGCGCGCCAGATCCTTCGAGAGGCCGGAAATCTGACTGACCTTGACGCCGGGTGCCGGACGCATTTCGTAACGGGTAACCACTGGCCCTGGCTGCACGGCGACCACTTCGACTTCGACGCCGAAATCCTTGAGCTTGAGCTCGACCAGGCGCGACATCGCCTCGAGCGCTTCCTGCGAGATACCGGACTCGCGCGCCGGCGGATCGTCGAGCAACGAGAGCGGCGGCAATTCACCCGCCTTCGGCGCATCGAACATTGGAACCTGGCGCTCTTTCTCGACGCGCTCGCTCTTTTCCACCACCGGCGCGGGCGCTTCGATGCGCGGCTTCACTCGAGTCGCGACACGTTTCTCTTCGACCTTGGCCGCTTCGACGCGTGCCTTCTTGGCCTCGACGCCGACCGCGACATCGCGCGCGACGCTGCGCCGCGCCTTGATCCAGCCGATTGCATTCCAGATGCCGGCGCCGAGTCTGTCGATGATGGTCAGCCACGACACGCCGAAAGCCAGCGAGACGCCGGCCATCCACGCCGTGAGCATGAACAACGTGGCGCCGAGGAAATTGAGATTCGATGCAA
Source organism: Pseudomonadota bacterium (assembly GCA_039931065.1). GTDB lineage: Bacteria > Pseudomonadota > Gammaproteobacteria > Steroidobacterales > Steroidobacteraceae > CADEED01. Next base: position 315,990 of record JBDTSP010000003.1, read on the forward strand.
GACCGTTGCCGATGAATTGCCCCACCACGCCGCCCGCGCTCTCACGCAGGAAACCCGGGCCCCAGTGCAACGTCGCGAGCCCGCAGCTCGCGAACAACATGAGGGTGAAGCCACCGATGCGCACCGCGGTGTTCGCCCGCGTACGCCCCTCCTCGTCTTCGCGGTGGCGAAACATGACGAAGCAGGCGACGGCCAACATGATGGGGAATAGATAGGCGGGCCGGCCGAAGAGAAAGAACAGGATGTCCGACAGCCAGGCGCCGAACGGCCCGATGCTGTTGCCCACGGAATGGCCGCTGCTGCCGGTCGACATGAACGCCGCGTCTTCACGGTGATAGGTGAGCAACGCAAACAGCATGACCAGCGCGACGGCGCCGATCGCGAGCACCGCGCTCTCGCGCAGGCCACGTGAGACCGCCGTGGTAAAGCGCTTCTGGGGCTTGGTCCGATCGTAAGTGCTTTCTGCCATTTGCTCGCTATGTACCTGTTTGGGCTCGCGAATACTATCTTAAATCAGTGCCAGGGCGGCCTACGCCATGAGCGCGGGATGCGTGACCCTGCCGGCTTCCACGTTGATGCCTTTGAGCAGACCCGGATCGTCGCGCCAGTCTCCATCAGCGAGACGCCCGGCGTAAGGCGCAATCGCCGCGGACAACGCCTGCGACGAGGTCCGCGGCACCGATCCCGGCATGTTCGTGACGCAGAAATGGGTGACGCCTTCCCACTGATAGGTCGGCGCTTCCCAGCTGGTGGGCCTGGTGGTTTCGATGCAGCCGCCCTGGTCGACGCTTATATCGACGATGACACTGCCGGCATCCATCGATTTGACCATCTGGGCGGACACCACGTGCGGCGCCCGCGCACCCGTGACCAGCACCGCGCCGATGACGACGTCGGCGGCGCGCACCGCATCTGCGACGTCCGATACGTGCGGATACAAACCCGTGACGTTGGCGCCGATCGCGCGGGCGGCCACCAGCTTGTCGCGATCCTTGTCGAAAACCACGACTTCGGCGCCGAGTCCCGCGGCCACCAGCGCCGCGTTGCCGCCGGCCACTCCGCCACCGAGCACGACGACCTTGCCGCGCCGCGCCGCCGGCACGCCGCCTAACAAGATCCCCTTGCCGCCCTGCGGCTGGTGCAGCAGTGTGGTGGCGTACTGCATCGAAAGCCGTCCGGCGATGTCGCTCATCGGCGCCAGCAGCGGCAACCGGCCGGCGCGGTCTTCGACCGTTTCGAAGGCCACCGCCGTGAGTCCGATGTTGCACAACCGGCGCGTCAACTCGGGCAACGCCGCGAGATGCAGATAACAGAACAGCAAATGGTCCTTGCGCAGCCGCGCCAGGTCTGGCTCGATGGGCTCCTTGACCTTCACGATCATCTGCGACTTCGCGAACAGTTCGTCCGCAGTCGGCAACACGATGACGCCGACATCACGAAAGGTTTGGTCGCTATAACCGCTCTTCTCGCCCGCAAGGGATTCGACGAATACTTCATGCCCGTCGCGCACGAGTTCGACACAGGCCGCCGGAATGAGCCCGACTCGCCCCTCACGGGGCTTCAACTCACGGGGTATTCCGATCCGCATAGGGGTTATCCATCGCTCGTGCACTTGGCCGCCGCGAGCGCCTTTCTTAAGATGTGACAGGCAGCGCGTTCTGCCTGCAACGGAAACTCGATTCTTCAACTTGAAAGCAGCGCCGCGTGCGCAATCTAAAGGCTTAAACGCCGTCTGAATGGCCAAAATTATACATGAGCACTTCTCGTCACAGCCCTCTCGTCATCCTGGGTTCCGGCCCCGCGGGTTACTCCGCCGCCGTTTACGCCGCACGCGCCAACCGCAAACCCCTGCTGATCACCGGTGTGGAACAGGGCGGCCAGCTCATGACCACCACGGAAGTGGACAACTGGCCCGGCGACCCGCATGGATTGCTCGGCCCCGCGCTGATGGAGCGCATGAAGGCGCACGCGGAGCGATTCGCCACTGAAATCGTCAACGATCACATTCATACGGTCGATTTCTCCAAGCGCCCGTACACGCTGAATGGCGATTACGGCAGCTACACCTGCGATGCGTTGATCATCGCAACCGGCGCATCCGCCAAATATCTGGGCCTGCCATCGGAGGAAAGGTTCCGCGGCAAGGGTGTGTCCGCCTGTGCCACCTGCGACGGATTTTTTTACAAAGGGCACCGCGTCGCGGTCATCGGCGGCGGCAATACCGCAGTCGAAGAGGCGCTCTATCTATCCAACCTCGCGAGCCATGTGACCGTCGTGCATCGGCGCGACAAATTCCGCGCCGAGAAAATCCTGCAGGATCGCCTGTTCGCGCTCGAAAAATCCGGCAAGGTGCGCATCGCCTGGAATCACACGGTCGCTGAAATCGTCGGCGACGCCAGCGGCGTGAGCGGCGTTCGCATCAAGCCCACCGAACACGGCGGCACGATCGAGAACATCGACGTGACAGGCGCCTTCATCGCCATCGGCCATTCACCGAACACCGGCATCTTCGAAGGCCAGCTCGCCATGCGCGACGGCTACATCTCCATCAGGAGCGGCACCGAAGGCGCCGCGACCGCCACCAGCGTGGCCGGCGTATTCGCGGCGGGCGACGTCGCCGATCACGTGTATCGTCAAGCCATCACTTCGGCCGGATCCGGATGCATGGCTGCGCTCGATGCGGACAAATATCTCGACCAGCATCACGGCCACTGACCCGGCCGCCTGGGACGCGCTCGACGCCGGCGGTTCACCCTTCCTGCGTCATGCGTTCCTCGAGCAGCTCGAGGCCACGCATTGCGTCGGCGGCGCGACCGGATGGCAACCGGCGCCGATCACCTTGTACGACGAGCGTGGTCTCGCCGCCGCCGCACCCGCTTACATCAAGGCGCACTCGTTTGGCGAGTTCGTCTTCGACTTCTCCTGGGCGCAGGCGTACGCGCAGCACGGCCTCGCTTACTACCCGAAACTCGTGATCGGCGTGCCGTTCACGCCAGCCAGCGGCGCGCGGCTGCTGGTGCGTCCCGACCTCGACGCCGCGAAGATGCGCAGCGTGTTGATCGGCGCGATTCGGGAATATGCCGAGGCACACGCCTTTTCCTCGATTCACGCGTTGTTCGTTTCGGAAGCCGACCGTGCCGCGTTCGCGGACGCTGGCTGGCTGGCGCGGCACGACGTGCAATTCCACTGGCACAACCAGCAGTACCGCGACTTCGATCATTACCTCGAAGGTTTCACGGCCGACAAACGCAAGAAGGCCAAACGCGAGCGCCGCCGAGTGGCCGAAGACGGCATCGTGTTCGAAACCTTGTTAGGCAACGGCCTGCAACGCAAGGCCGTCGACGAAATCTACGACCTGCACCGCGACACCTTCCTGAGACACGGGCACGAGCCGTATCTGACGCGTGCGTTCTTCCGCCAGTTGCCGGCCGCGCTCGGCGAACGGTTCATGGTCAAACGCGCCCGCAGCGGCAACGAGACTGTCGCCGCGGCGGTTTTCTTCTGGAGTCAGGAGGCCCTGTACGGCCGTTATTGGGGCGCAGCCGAACAGCATCACAGCCTGCATTTCGAGACCTGTTATCACCAGGGCATCGACTTCTGCATCGAGCGCGGCATCACCCGCTTCGAACCCGGCACGCAGGGTGAGCACAAGGTGAGCCGCGGGTTCGTCCCATCGAATACCTGGTCGATGCACTGGATCGTGGATGCGCGGTTTCGCGAGGCCATCGGCGACTACCTGCGGCGCGAAGGCGCCCACGTCGATCGCTACGCGCGCGAAATCGAGGCACACGTGCCCTACCGGGACGCGCGGCGCGACGCCCGCTCGAAATGAACCCCAGAAAGTGAACAAGTCCATCACCTGGCTCACGCCGGACGGCGATCGCGAGTGGTTCCCGCCCCTCGAACAGGCGCTCGACGAGCCCGAAGGGCTGCTCGCGGCAGGCGGCGACCTGTCGACCGCGCGCCTGCTGGCCGCATACCGGCGCGGCATATTCCCCTGGTATTCGGCCGGCCAGCCCGTGTTGTGGTGGTCACCCGATCCCCGTGAAGTGTTGGTGCCGGCCGAGTTTCGCTGTGCGCGCAGCCTCACGAAAACATTGCGAAATCGCGGCTTTGAAGTGACTTTCGATCGCGACTTCGGAGGCGTCGTCAGCGCCTGCGCGCAGGCGCGCGAGCATTCTACCGGCACGTGGATAACGCCGGAGATGCACGCGGCCTACGGGGAACTGCATCGCGCCGGGCGCGCTCACAGCGTCGAGGTGCGGCTGAACGGCGCTCTGGTCGGTGGCCTGTACGGCGTGCTGATGGGCCGCGTGTTCTTCGGCGAATCGATGTTCAGCCGCGAGCGCGATGCCTCGAAAGTGGCCCTTGCTCACCTGGTTCAACGGGGCATCGTTGCGGAACTCCAACTGATCGATTGCCAGCTACCTACAGCGCACTTGCGCTCGCTGGGGAGCAAACCGATGACCCGCGTCGAATTCAGCGCGCTGGTTGCCAGGGAGGCGGCGGGCGCCGACGTATCCCTGTTTTCGGCTTCCTGAAAACCGCTCGCCAAACGAGCTTTTCTGGCAGAATTCGCGGCCTTCGCGGGTGCCACCAGGTTACGGATGTCGAAAGAAGATGCGATTCAGATGGAAGGTGAAGTCGTCGAGACTTTGCCTAACACTACTTTCCGGGTGAAGTTGAAGACCGGTCACGTCGTGACGGCCCATATCTCCGGAAAGATGCGCAAGAACTACATCCGCATTCTGACCGGTGACCAGGTCACGGTGGAGATGACTCCTTACGACTTGTCGAAGGGCCGCATCGTCTACCGCGGCAGGTAAACCCGCCCGCGCCGGCAGTGGCATCTTCGCGCCGCAGCCAGTCCGAATACGACCGGCGCATGCACGCGGTGATCGAATACATCGATCGCCACCTCGACCAGAACCTCGACCTGGCGGCGCTCGCCGGGGTCGCCCATTTCTCCGCTTTCCATTTCCACCGGTTGTTTCATGCCTGGATGGGCGAACCGCTCGGCGACTATGTGCGCCGGCGTCGGCTCGAAGTCGCGGCCATGCGTCTGCGGGCGCAACCCCGGATTCCGGTGTTACAGATGGCCCTCGCGGTGGGCTTCGGATCCGCGGAGGCATTCACCCGTGCATTCCGCGCGCGCTTCGGCTGCTCGCCGACCGGATGGCGAAAGAGCAAGTGCGATCAGGTGACCCGCAAGCCCGATCAGGCTGCGAACGCGTCGCGCGCCAAGAATGGCGACTCCTCAACCCGGGAGTTCGACATGAAAGTGACATTGATGGATCGAGAGCCGGTGCAAGTTGCCTATCTGCGCCGCACCGGTCCCTATGGTCCCGGCATCACGCAGTTCTGGATGGATACGGTCGCGCCGTGGATGGCGACAAACAACCTGTTTGGCCGTGCTCGTTTCGGCATCAGCCTGGACGACCCGCACGCGACCAGGGCGGCGCAGTGCCGCTACGACGCCTGTGTGGAAGTCGCGAAACAGGAACCACTCGCCGGCGACGCGAAAGAGAAGGTGATCCCCGGCGGGAAATACGCGGTGCTGGAATACGACGGGCCGATCGTACAGATCGGCAAAGCATGGGATCACTTGTTGGGACAGTGGCTGCCGCAGAGCGGATTGCAGCTCGATTCACGTCCGATGTTCGAGCACTACCCGGTCGATGGGCGCTTCGACGAAAAGACCGGGCGGATCACTTGTGAAATCTGCGTGCCCGTGACCGCACTTACCCAGCCCTGACGGCCACAACGGAAAACGGCGCCCCTCGGGGCGCCGTTCGTGCCATTCAAACGCGGTTTACTGCAAAGTTGCCGGCAGCGCCGGGGTTTCGGTCGGCACGGTCTCGAGCTTGAGCTCCTTGCTGTCGCTGCTCACACCGATCTTCACGTGGCCACCGTCGGCGAGTTTGCCGAACAGCAACTCCTCGGCCAGCGGTCGCTTGATCTGTTCCTGCATGAGCCGGGCCATCGGACGAGCACCCATCTTCGGGTCGTAACCCTTCTCCGCCAGCCAGCGGCGTGCGGCATCGTCGAGCGAGATCGACACGCCCTTCTTCTCGAGCTGCGCTTCGATCTCGAGCAGCAACTTTTCGACGACGCGTTCGATCACCGGCATGTCGAGCGGCGCGAATTGCACGATTGCGTCGATCCGGTTGCGGAACTCGGGTGAGAACAGGCGCTTGATGGCTTCCGATCCGTCGCTGGTGTTATCCGACTGCACGAAGCCGATGGACGAGCGATTCATGTCGAAGGCGCCCGCATTCGTGGTCATGACGATGATCACATGGCGGAAGTCGGCCTTGCGACCGTTGTTGTCGGTCAACGTGCCGTGATCCATGACTTGCAGCAGCAAGTTGAACACCTCGGGATGCGCCTTCTCGACTTCATCCAGCAACAACACGCAGTGCGGATGTTTGGCAATCGCCTCGGTGAGCAACCCGCCCTGATCGAAGCCGACGTATCCCGGCGGCGCGCCGATCAGGCGCGACACCGTGTGCCGCTCCATGTATTCAGACATGTCGAAGCGGATGAATTCGATACCCAGCGCGATGGCGAGCTGGCGCGTGACTTCGGTCTTGCCCACGCCCGTGGGACCCGCGAACAGGAAGCTGCCGACCGGTTTGCGCTGATCGCCCAATCCCGAGCGCGCCATCTTGATGGCTGCTGCCAGACCGTCGATGGCCTTGTCCTGACCGTAGATGACGAGCTTGAGGTTGCGCTCCAGATTGCGCAGCACCTCCTTATCGGTGGTCGAGACGCTCTTCGCCGGGATCCGCGCCATGCGCGCGACCACATCTTCGATGTGGCGCACTTCGACTTGCGGCTCGCGTTCGTTGACCGGCTTCAGGCGCAGACGCGCGCCGGCCTCGTCGACGACGTCGATGGCCTTGTCGGGCATGTGTCGTTCGTTGATATGACGCGCGGCGAGTTCAGCCGCGGCCCGGATCGCGTCGACGGAATACGTGATGCCATGGTGCTGCTCGAAGCGCGGCTTGAGGCCCATCAGGATGTCGATGGTCTCGCTGACCGATGGCTCGACCACGTCGATCTTCTGAAAGCGACGCGCGAGCGCGTGATCCTTCTCGAAGATGCCGCGGTATTCCTGGTAAGTGGTCGACCCGATGCAGCGCAATTCGCCGTTGGTGAGCACCGGCTTGATGAGGTTGGAAGCGTCCATCACGCCGCCCGAGGCCGCGCCCGCGCCGATGACCGTGTGGATTTCATCGATGAACAGGATCGCGCCCGGCTGCTTCTTCAATTCCGCGATCACGCTCTTCAGGCGTTTCTCGAAATCGCCGCGGTACTTCGTGCCCGCGATCAGCGAACCCATGTCGAGCGAATAGATAGTGCAGTCGGACAACACGTCGGGGACCTTGCCCTCGACGATCAGGCGCGCGAGGCCTTCGGCAATAGCGGTTTTGCCGACGCCGGCCTCACCGACATACAGAGGATTGTTCTTGCGGCGGCGGCACAGGATTTCGATGGTGCGCTCGACTTCGAGCGTGCGCCCGATGAGCGGATCGATCTTGCCGTTCTGCGCCATCTGATTGAGGTTGCTGGTGTACTTGTCGAGGGCGCTGCCGCCATCACCGTCACGATCGGATTCCGCGCCGGCCTCTTCCTTGACGGTCTTTTCCTCGGCGATCTTCGACAGGCCGTGGGAAACGAAATTGACCACGTCGAGCCGAGTGACCTCCGAGCGATTCAGCAGGTGCACCGCGTGGCTCTGCTTCTCGCTGAAGATCGCGATCAGGACGTTGGCAACGCCGACTTCCTTCTTGCCCGACGATTGAACGTGAAACACCGCGCGCTGCAGGACCCGCTGGAAGCCGAGCGTGGGCTGCACTTCGCGGTCTTCATCGTTGGCCAGGCGCGGAGTCGTGCGATCGAGGTGTTCGTTGAGCGAATCCTTGAGCTTGTTCAAGTCGGCGCCGCAGGCACGCAGGATCTCGCGCACCTTTGGCGTATCGAGGATCGACAGCAGCAGATGCTCGACCGTGAGGAATTCATGACGTGCGTCACGCGCCTTGGCAAAGGCGTCGTTGAGACAGAATTCGAGCTCTTGCGATAACACCTATTCGACCTCTCGACCGTTAGATCACCTGCGAATCTTCGAATCACGCCTCTTCAAGCGTGCACATCAGAGGGTGATGATGGTCACGGGCATAAGAGGTAACAAGGGCAACCTTGGTTTCCGCTATCTCGTATGTGAACACACCGCAGACGCCCTTACCCTGGGTATGTACTTCCAGCATGACGCGAGTCGCAGACGTACGGTCCATGCGGAAGAACTTTTCGAGCACATCGACGACGAATTCCATCGGGGTGTAATCGTCGTTGAGCAGCACCACCTGATATAAGGGCGGCTGCTTCGTCTTGGGCTCGGCTTCTGCGACTGCGAGGCCCGCGCCGCCGTGATCGGGGCGTTCGGTTTCAGAACTGGGCATTGGCGACCTTTATAGGGGTCGTCGATTGGCAACACAAGAGCGCGGGATGTGCTGTCGGAAGCACAAGACAAAACAAGCGCTTGAGGCTGCTGCGGAGCGAAACGTATCATCATGGAAATGACGGCAAACATCTGGAGTTCGAGCGGCGGTGGCAGAGGCGACCGGCGCTCCATGCTGCTGGCGCGCGCGCCCCAGATCGTTACATTCCTGCTGGCGCTTGGGCTGGCGGCTCAATTGGCGCTCATCGTGGTCGGTTTGGGCAGCCGCAGCCGTCAAACGCCGCCGGCGGTTGCCGCCCTGCCTGCCGCGCCGCCGCTCGATATCGGCGGTCTCGTCAACGCTCATCTATTTGGCGGTGCGGTCGCCCAGAATACCGGCGGCGATGCCGCCAACGCTCCGCCCTCGAGCATGCCGCTGGTACTGGCGGGGCTCATGGCGACCGCCGATCCGAAGGAAGGCATGGCCATCATCGGAGAAAGCGCGGCCACCGCGAAGGTGGTCTCCGTGGGTCAGCAGGTCCCGGGCGGTGCTCAACTGCATTCCGTCTACAACGACCGGGCCATCATTGACCGCAGCGGCACACTCGAATCGGTATTCCTGCCGCGGAACTCCGCGGTCGGGTCGGCTCCTGCGCCCCTGCCCGTGGCCGTCAGCAATGGCAACGAAGGCATGGTCGAGCGTATGCGCAAGCTGGTCAGCGACGACCCCGGGGTGATCGGCCAGGTCCTGCGTCCGCAGCCGGTATTCGCCGGCGGCAAGATGCGCGGCTTCCGTGTGTATCCGGGCGCCAACCGCCAGGCATTCGCCCGGCTCGGCCTGCGCGCCGGCGACCTGGTAACGGCCATCAACGGCACGCCGCTCGATGACAAGGACCGCGCCCAGGAAATCTTCGGCACGCTCAATTCCTCCACCGATGCGCGCGTGACGGTGACGCGTAACGGCCGGCAGCAGGAACTCGTTCTGAATGTCGCGCAGATTTCCGCCGAAGCCGAACAGCTGGGCGCTGGTGACAATGGCATGATCCCGACGGATCAGCCGTCGCCGGAAAACGGAAACCAATAACTCGAATATGAAGCATCAGCTAAGACTCAAGTTTTCCTTCCGCGTTGCCGTGGTCCTGGCACTCGTCGCGTTCACCGCGACCGGCCTCGTCGGCGCCCAGGGCAATGCCAACAACAACGGCCAGCGCATCACGCCGAACTTCAAGGATGCGGAGATCGGCCAGGTCATCGAGGCCGTCGCCGCGGCCACCGGCAAGACGATCATCCCCGACCCGCGCGTCCGCGCGCAGGTGACGATGCTGTCGCAGACGCCGATGACCCCGGATGCCTTCTACGAGGCATTCCTCGCGTTGCTGTCAGTGCACCAGTTCGTGGCGGTCGAATCGGGCGGCATCATCAAGATAGTGCCGGACGCGAATGCACGGCAGATGCCGAACATCGATCTGCCGGACCGCGTGAAGTCAGGCTCCGACGAACTCATCACGCAGGTGATCGCGGTGGAGAACGTGAACGCCGCGCAGCTCGTGCCGGTGCTCAGGCCGTTGATGCCCCAGGCGGCGCACATGGCCGCATATCCCAACGGCAACATCCTCATTCTCTCGGACCGCGCCAGCAACGTGAACCGGATCATGCGGATCATCAAGCGCATCGATCAGCAGGGCGACAACGACGTCGACATCCTCTCGCTGCAACACGCCTCGGCCGCTGAAGTGGTCCGCGTGGTCAACACGTTCTACTCACAGCAGGCCGCGCAGGAAGGCGGCGGCGGTTCTCCGACGCGGGTGATCGCCGACGACCGCTCCAACAGCGTGCTCATCGGCGGCGACAAGTCCTCGCGGCTGCGCATCAAGGCGCTGGTCGCACATCTCGATACGCCGCTCGACAACGGTGGCGATACCCAGGTGATTTACCTGCAGTTCGCCGACGCCGAGAAGATAGCCGCCAAGCTCAAGGAACAGATCTCGGCCACGGTCGCGATCACCGGCGGTGCACCAGCGGCCGGCGGCGGTGGTGGCGGCGTGTCCGCGAGCGCCGATCGTTCCACCACGATCTGGGCGGAACCTGAAACCAATGCGCTGGTGATCACCGCGCCGTCCAAGGTCATGCGCTCACTGCGGGCCGTGGTCGACAAGCTCGATATCCGCCGCGCGCAGGTATTGATCGAAGCGATCATCGTCGATGTCAGCGTGAAGAAGAACGCGGAGCTCGGCGTGAACTGGGCGGCCTGGTCCGAAGACAGCGGCACCCGCATTCCGATCGGCTCCTTCATTCAGCCCGTAGGTCAGGTCAATCTGCTGCAGCTCGCGGCCGGTATCGACAATCCCGCCAATGCACCGTCCGCACTTCAGACCGGCTCGACCTTCGGCATCGGCCGGATCGCCGCCAGCGGCGTCAACTTCGCGGCCATGCTGCGGGCTATCCAGGGCGACTCCACCACCAATGTCATCGCGACCCCGATGACGACCACGATGGACAACCAGGAAGCACAGCTCAAGGTCGCCCAGGAAGTCCCGTTCATCACCGGCTCGTACGCGAGCACCGGCTCGAATGGCGGCGGCAACGGCAACGACATCAACCCGTTCACGACTGTGCAGCGTCAGGAAGTCGGCACGATTCTCAAGATCACGCCACAGGTCAACGAAGGCGGCGCGCTGGTTCAGCTCAAGATCGAACTCGAGAGCTCGGAGCTCGCCGGCACTTCGGGCGACGCGAATAGTTTGATCACCAACAAACGCACCGTGAACACCAACGTCCTGATCGAGGACGGCGGCATCGTGGTCCTGGGGGGCCTGATTCGCGACAGCTCCAATCGCGGCGAACAACGCGTGCCGTATCTCGGCCGCATTCCGATTCTCGGCGAGTTGTTCAAGACGCGCAGCCGCCAGCGCGACAAGACCAACCTGATGGTCTTCATCCGCCCGAAGATCCTGCGCGACGGCATCGCGACTGCCATCGCGACCGACGCCAAGTACAATTTCATTCGCGACATCCAGATCAAGGCCGGCAACAATCCGGGTGAAATTCTCCCGCTGATCCCGTTCAACAAGGATCCGGTGCTGCCGGTCCTGCCGCCGCCGCCGCTGCCGCTGCCCAATAGCGCGACGCTGCCGGTTGGCCCGGACGGTGCGCCGCAAAACCCGCCGGCGAAAGGCAGCGGCGAAACGCCCACCCCGAAGCAATGACCCCGTTCTTTCCATGAATGAAGGCGCCGCGCCCGAGTTGACCCGTCCGCAGCGCGTCGGTTTCGCCTTCGCCAAGCGCCATGGCGTGCTCGTGCGCCGCGTGCACGAGGGCGTCGCCGAATGTGTCTATCGGCCCGGCGTCGCGCCGCTGGCAGTCGCCGAAGTGCGCCGGTATCTGGGTGTGCCGGTCAGGCTCGAGAAAGTCGAAGAGGTTTACTTCGATTCGCTGTTGCGCCAGGCCTATGAGGCCGGCAACGACGCGATGGAAGCCGCCTCGGGCGTCGAGGAATCCACCGACCTCGCGCACCTTGCCCAGGATCTGCCCGAACAGGCCGACCTGCTCGAGAGCGAAGACGATGCGCCGATCATCCGGCTGATCAACGCGGTGTTGACGCAGGCGGTCAAGGAAAACGCCTCGGACATCCACGTCGAACCGTTCGAGAACCGCCTGGTGGTGCGCTTCCGCGTCGATGGAGTGTTGCGCGAAGTCCTGCAGAGCCGGCGCGCGGTCGCGCCGCTGGTCGTCTCGCGCATCAAGGTCATGTCGAAACTCGACATCGCCGAGAAACGCCTGCCGCAGGATGGACGCATCAGCCTGCGTATCGCGGGCCGATCGGTAGACGTACGTGTCTCCACCCTGCCTTCGGGTCACGGCGAACGTGTCGTGATGCGTATCCTCGACAAGCAGGCCGGACGATTACATCTCTCGGCGCTCGGCATGGATCCGAAAACCGAAGCGCGCATCGGCGAATTGTTCCGCAAACCGCACGGCATCATTCTGGTCACCGGCCCGACCGGCTCCGGCAAGACCACCACGTTGTACGCAGGTCTCGAACACCTCAACGACAACACCCAGAACATCATGACGGTCGAGGATCCGATCGAGTACTACATCGACGGCATCGGCCAGACCCAGGTGAACACGAAAGTCGAGATGACTTTCGCGCGCGGGCTGCGCGCGATCCTGCGCCAGGATCCGGACGTGGTGATGGTCGGCGAAATCCGCGATCTCGAAACGGCACAGATCGCCGTGCAGGCTTCGCTTACCGGCCATCTGGTGTTGTCGACCCTGCACACCAACACCGCCGTGGGCGCCGTCACGCGCTTGCGCGATATGGGCATCGAACCGTTCCTGTTGTCCTCGAGTCTCATCGGCGTGGTCGCACAGCGCCTGGTGCGCACGCTCAATCCGGACAACAAACTGCCATTCGAGGGCGGCGAATACGAACGCCGCCTGCTCGGCCTCGAACCGAATGACCCCGCACCCACGCTTTATCGGCCGGGCCCCGGCGGCAACGGCTTCCGCGGCCGCACGGGTATCTACGAACTGGTCATCGTCGACGATGTCATGCGGACGATGATCCATGACGAGGCGGCCGAGCACGAACTCGAGCGCTACGCCCGTACGCTCACGCCCTCGATCCGCGACGACGGTCTCGATCGGGTGATGCGCGGTGAAACCACGATGGAAGAAGTCCTGCGCGTCACGCGCGAGGACTGAGAGCCCCGCTTCCAATGGGTGCCTTCGAATACACGGCTCTCGATACCGCCGGCCGCGAACAGAACGGTGTGGTCGAAGGCGACACCGTCAAACACGTGCGGCAACTGCTGCGTGAGAAGCAACTGTTGCCGGTCACGGTCGCCGAGGTCAAACACGGCGAGGAAAAACGCCAGCGCACGTTCGGCCTGCGACGCGGCATTTCCGCCAGCGACCTTTCGCTGCTGACGCGGCAGCTCGCCACGCTGGTCAAGGCCGGCCTGCCGCTCGAGGAATCATTACTCGCCGTCTCGCAGCAGTCCGAGAAGCCGCGCGTGCAGAGCATCATGCTCGGCGTGCGCGGCAAGGTGATGGAAGGTCACACGCTGGCCGACGGTCTTGGCGAATTTCCGAAAGTGTTTCCCGAGATCTACCGCTCCACTGTCTCGGCGGGCGAAAGCTCAGGGCGCCTGGACGGCGTGCTCGAGCGGCTGGCGGATTACACCGAGAACCGCGAGGTCACCCGCCAGAAGGTGCTCGGCGCGCTGTTGTACCCGATCGTGTTGTCGATCATCTGCCTCGGCATCGTGACCGGCATGATGGTTTACGTCGTGCCCAAGGTCATCGAAGTGTTCGAATCCAGCAAGGGCACGTTGCCGTTCGCGACGCGTGTGCTGATCTTCGTCAGCGACTTCCTGCGCAACTACGGGATCTACCTGGTCATCGCGATTGTCGCCGCCGGCTTCGCGTTCGTGTACTGGCTCAAGAGCCCGGACAACCGCCGCCGCTGGCACCGGTTCCTGCTCAGACTTCCGCTGTTCGGCCGGTTGCTGCGCGGCTTCAATACGGCGCGCTTCACGCGCACCTTCAGCATCCTGACGGCCAGCGCCGTACCGGTGCTGGAGGCGATGCGTATCGCCGGGGAAGTGGTCACCAATCTACCCATGCGCGACGCGGTGGCCGCCGCCGCCGCGCGGGTGCGTGAAGGCGCTCCGATCGGTCGGTCGCTCTCGGCGAGCAAACTGTTCCCGCCCATGACGGTGCATCTCATTTCTTCGGGTGAATCGAGCGGCGAGCTGGACAACATGCTCGATCGCGCGGCCACCAATCAGGAACGGGAACTCGACTCGATGATGGGTGCACTGGTTGGGTTACTCGGACCCCTGCTCATCGTCGGGATGGGCATGTTCGTCATGGGCATCGTTTTTGCAATGCTCATGCCGATCTTCCAGATGAACAATTTCATTCGCTGAACGCCCACTGATTCTCATTTTGGGCATTGCATGTCGGCGGCTGCCGTTTTATAACGCGCGCATCTGGGGTCGCGCCGTCAGTCATGAACGAGAAGCCCGAGTCGGAAGAATTCGAAGACGAGGAAGAGGTTGCCTTCGAAGCTACCAGCGAAGTCGACTTCGATCGTCTTGCGAAAGACCTGGACGCTGCGAAAAAGCGTGGCCAGAAGCAAGGCGATCCCGCCTGGCGCAAACTCGAGCGCCACGTCGAAGAAAAACACACCGCCGAGCTCACGAGCGACTTCGATGACTACAAAATCGATGACGACAGCACTGCAGTTCGTAAGATGAACGCTGCGAAGAGCTAAGGGTTACTGTTGCCCGCGAGCGGAGCGCGCTGTCTGCACCTTCGCTGGCGCTCAAGGGAGCGCGCCCTTCGGGTGCCCGGAACTCGGGCTACGAAAAGCTACATTTTGAGAAATGGTTAGGCTGAAAGGCACTAGGGGCTTTTCGCTTCACGCCCGAGTTCCGGCGCGCTCCATTCGCGCCAGCGAAGGTGCAGACAGCGCCCTCCGCTCGCATGTAGCGGTGCCCCTCCGACTTCACTGCTGCGCGATGCTCATCGCGGTGTCAATTGGCTAAGAGCCTACTATCTGGCGAACGCGCCCAGTAGTTGGCTCCGGGGACACAAGGTAGCGGGGGCACGACGCGAAGGGACCGGGCGAGCCAGACGAGTTTGCAGAACGGCTCCTGGGCGCGCTTCCCGCAGCCTCGTCAGCGCGAATGGAGCGCGCCGAAACCCGGGC